>JABJJN010000068.1 GCA_018660835.1 Gemmatimonadota bacterium
AGATCGTCTGCACACCCGACGGCGATCTCTGGGTAGAGGGTTGCACCACGGCGCGTCGCTTGCGTGGTGCGTACACACCGACACCTGATTCACCATCCGCATCGATCCCTGCCCCCGTCCCACTGGCTCTCGACATTTATGGCAACCGTTGGAGTCTGACGGGAGAGGATAACAGTCGGCAGGTCCTGGTGTTGCCCGCCAATGCACCCGATCTCTGGCAGGTGACGTGGTTGGCGGCGGGTGCCTGGGAGTTTCTCTTCGCCGATAGTGTGGGGTATGTCTGGGTTGTGAGCCGCGATGAGATCCGCCGTTTCTGTCCGCGTCATATGGAGCGTGGTTGGCAGACGGTTACGGGAGATTTGCCCACAGGCTCTGTAACTGCTGTGGGGCTTTCACCTGACGAATTGCTCATGGCCGCCTTCTCGACGGGCGACATCGTCGAACTGGACACCGATGCCGACGATATGCTGGTCGTCCATCCTCTGGCGACGACACCCACAGCAGCAGGCGCTGTGTTGTGCGACAGACGGGGTGATATCTGGGCTGGAACGAGTGATGGCTTGTACCACCAGCCTGCCGCAGCCGATGCATGGCAAAACACATGGGAAAGGAAACGTGGACGTCTGCCAGGCGGTGGGAACCATGACATCTTTTCCGTTGAGTGTCATGGTAAGCTGTATGTCGCAGGCGGTTGGGCGGGACAGTGGGGACTGCCACCCAGACCCTTTGTTGTTGACAACCTGTTCGCCTACGACACTAGGAGCGAATACTGGGACATCGCCAAAGAGCTGATCATCCCCCGTCGTTACAATGGGATCGCTGAAATGGATGGACGCGTGTGGGTCGTGGGGGGCGAAACCCGCATACCCGGCTGGAATGGCGAAGGACAGGTTCTGTATACGGTCGATATCTTCGATCCGGCGAGCGCCAACTGGACGCCGGGGCCATCGCTGAATGTGGCACGAACCGATCCCTTCGTCGTGTCCTGCAACGATCGGATCTTCGCGATCGGTGGCGCCGCACACAATGGGGGGCCGAAACTCGATTCAGTGGAGAGCATCGGTCGTGGCGAAACGACGTGGCGCATGGAAACATCGTTGCCCGAACCGACACGCCAAGGACATGCCTGCGCCCTGGGTGGCATCATCTATTGTGCCAGCATCGACGGCATGTATGCCTACGATGTATTCCGAGATCGGTGGGATGAAGATTTCCCTCAACCGGGACCGATCGGCCAGGGACCGCTCGCCGCTGCCTACGAAGGTGAAGTTTGGGTGATGGGCGGACATGGTGTGCAGACGATCCGCTGCTACGATCCTGCATCCAGAACCTGGCGCAATGGCCCCGACCTGCCCACAGAACAGGCCTGGGCCGCCGCTGTGGTCACGGAAGGTAAGCTGATGATTACCGGTGGCGCCCATGGGTCACAGCAACACGATGCCACCGTCTTCGACGACCGCAGCTACTGTCTGCGCCGCTAGTGGTGTTGCCGACGACAGACGGGACATCCGCTCTTGGTGATTCCCACGACACCGACCTGTTCCATGCTCTCGACCCCTGCGCCCCGGGCGATGTCGAAATCGCCCCGGTGCGCTACGTGGGTCGATGTACTGAGACTGGCAGGGATCTCTCCATCTGTCCCACGGCGACGGCCATGACTGAGGCGCTGAGACTGCGCGCTTATCTGGATGAGCGTTCTCAGGTCACGTCAGGATTCAGCAGCGCCCATCTGCGGCAGCCGACGAGAGGCAAGATGTTTGGTGTAATGGTTGTCAGCGATCCAGCGGGCCGACCCGGGGTACTACGGGCCTTCTCCGGTGAGTGGGACAGTTCGTGGGTTGCACCTGCAGGATGGGTACCTTCACCGGGCCACTTGCAGGAATATGCCGCTGCACGTCGCGACACGGAAGACCATGTCGCCGAATTGACGCAGCAAATCGAACAACTGAAACAGCTGCCACCGAACAAACCCATTCGTCGTCAGATCGAGGAGATCAAGATCGAGCGTGGACGATGGTCGCGTGAACTCACAGACAAGATCCACGCCGCCTATCGCTTCGACAACGCCCTGGGTGAGGTCCTTCCCCTGACCGACGTGAAAACGGGTAGTCGGCGGCCGCCGACAGGGATGGGTGACTGTTGCGCACCGAAGTTGCTGCAAGCGGCAATCCGTCTGGGCTTGGCACCGCAGGGGATGGTCGAGTTCTGGTGGGGATCACCCTCGACCATGTTTCCCCGGAAGGAAGGTAGTTACTACGGATCGTGTGAACAGAAGTGTTATCCCATCCTCGGATTCCTGCTACGCGGGATCGAGGCGGCAAAGGTCGAGGCCAGGCAGGCGACGAGCACATGCTGAAGTTCACGCCACCCGATTTGCGTCATCGCCCGCTGTCGATCGTTCACCAGGAGGACAGCTTCGTCGTCGTCGACAAGATGCCGGACTTCCTTTCCGTTCCAGGCCGTGCACCCGAGATGGATGACTGTGTTGTGAGCCGCGTACGGGCATTGTTTCCCCATGCTCAAGGCTCACTTGCGGCGCATCGGTTGGACATGGAGACATCGGGTCTCATGGTCCTGGGCCTCACAGCCGACGCCCATCGACATCTGTCGCGCCAATTCGAACAGCGGCAAGTAGCCAAGACATACGAGGCGCTACTGGAGGGGCACGTCGAGGAGGATCGAGGCCACATCGAGCTCGCCTTCCGCGTCGATCTCGACAATCGACCACGACAGATCCTGGATCCTGTACACGGTAAGTTGGGGATAACGGATTGGCAGGTATTGGATCGCCAGCGAGCGTCAGGTCCACACAAAACGTCGAGTCGAAACAGAGCCGCGGGTGGCGGCGGGAGCGCGGATACAGAGGAAGCCGTGCCGCCCTGCACACGCGTACGCTTCACGCCGCTGACGGGCCGCACTCATCAGTTGCGAGTCCATGCGGCTCACCCGCAAGGACTCGGCCACCCCGTCGTCGGCGACCGCCTCTATGGCAACCCGTCACTGGCAGATCGCCTCATGCTGCATAGCACGAGTTTGGCCTTCCATCACCCTGTTGATGATCATTGGGTGGAATTCGAGCTGCCTGCCCCGTTCTAACGCCAGGAAAGCACCAGCCATGATCGTCGATTCCCACGCCTATTGTTTCGAGCCCGCCGACAGTCCTGCGGGATTCGCCACTGCCGAAGACCACATCAAGTGGGTGCAATACGGCCAGGCGACCCATCACCAACCGGCCTTCCGCATCGGCGACCGCAAGATCGGTCCCTCCGACGTGGTCGCACCGGCGGGCAGCACGCCCCTCGGCGATCTGCCCGACGTGAACTTTCGCATCAATCATCCAAGAGGACGCGTTGTCTGGGACTGGGAGGGCGATGAATACACCAAACACTTCTACCCGCCGAATTTGCGTAGCTGTGAGTTCACACCCTTCAGTCTGACCGGTGAGATGGACTATGCCGGCGTCGACTGGGCCCTGCTGCACACGAATCCCATGCTCGGTCGCGGCAGCGCCTATCTGCGCGACTGTGTCGAAAGATTCCCTGAACGACTCAAGGCCATGGCACCTGTCGATGAGTGGCGCCTGCTAGAGGACACGGATACGGTGATTGCCGAGGTGGTTCACGCCATCGAAGTGGATGGCCTACACGCGATCAAGTTCAATCCCCTGCACTATCTCGTGGGCGCTGAGCCCTGGGATGACGGTGCCTTCCGCCCCTTCTGGGAAGCGGTGACGGGACTCGGTGTGCCCCTCTTCTTCACCCTGAGCACGGGCTCAGCCTTCGGACGAGGTTACGTATCCGACGAGGAGCAGCAGCAGGGATATCTTGGCGAGCTTCGTATCCTCAACCGCTTCATGGAGCGGTATCCGGATACGACCTGCAGTATCACCCATGGTTTCCCCTGGCGACTCTTCGTCGGTGACGACCGCATCGTGCTGCCTGATGAGATCTGGGAACCCTTTGCAAACCCTAGGTTGAGCCTGGAGGTATGCTTCCCCGTGCGCCTCGGTGACTGGTTCGACTATCCCTACGTCCAGGTGTGGCCGACGCTGGAACAGATGGTTGAGAGAGTGGGTGCTGATCGACTGCTATGGGGGACTGACATGCCCTTCCAGAATCGCTTCTGTACCTACCAGCAATCGCGGGCGTGGATCGAGAACTACTGCGACTTCCTGAGCACGGAGGATCTGGGGTTGATCATGGGTGGTACGGCGGCACGCATTCTCGGCCTGTAGGGTAGGCGACCGGGGGCCGTGATCAGCACCAAGCGTCGCCGTTTGCCCGTCACGAGGACGCGGGCGCCTCGACCAATTCTCGCAGCGTCGCCAGGAAACGAGCCGCCGGCCCGCCGTCAACGATCCGGTGGTCGAAGGTCAGACTCACGACACAGAGCCAGCGCACGACGATCTGGCCGTCGTGGACGGCAGGACGCTGCGCGATCCGACCGACGCCGAGGATCGCACACTGAGGCGGATTCACGATCGGCGTGAAGGCGTCGATCCCGGCAGCGCCGAGATTCGTGATCGTGAAGGTGCCTCCCGTCATCTCATCGCCAGACAGCTCGCCACGCAGTGCCCGGCCACTCAAGCGCGAACTCTCGCGCGCAATTTCCGATACACTTTTGCCATCTGCATCGCGGATCACCGGGACCAACAGGCCCTTGTCGGTGTCGACGGCGAATCCTATGTGAATACCGTCGCGCTGTACCACATCAGCACCGGAGAGCGATGTGTTGAGTGCGGGATGTCGCTCCAGCGCGGTGGCCACATATCGAATCAGATAATCGTTGAAGGAACGACGGGGTTTGGTTTGCTCACGCAATTCGACGAGGGCTGTCGCGTCGAGTTCGGCTGTGAGCGTCACAGGAGCCCCATCGCGATGACTGACGCTCAGGCGTTCAGCGATGGCTCGGCGGATGGGACTCATGGTTGTCCGCTCGCCGGTGATCGATTCTGTGGATGCGGGCTGACCAGCGTCTGATTGCAGGTCTGTCCCAGCTGCTGGGGCATTCTGTGCTGCTGCGCGGATGTCATCTTCGGTGATCCGGCCTGTGCTGCCAGATCCCGACAGTCCTTGCCATTCGACCCCAAGCTCCTTGGCCAACTTGCGCGCCCGTGGACTGATGGCTGCCGACTTGCCTGAGGGGACCGATGAGGTGGACGCAGCTGCATCGACGCTTGCCGTGGCGGTAGCGGTGGCAGACGAGACAGCCACTCCACTTGCCCCTGCGACAGCGGTTGGCGTCGGTACTTCAGTCGGTCCCTGTTCCCCATCCGCCAGCAGATAGCCGATCACGGCTCCTACAGGAATGACGTCTCCCGTCGTCGGCGCATTCGACGGAATGTGCAGGGTACCCGCATCCATCGATTCGATCTCATTGAGGGCCTTGTCACTTTCCACGGTGAACAGAAGGTCACCCGCCGCCACAGCGTCCCCTGGGCTCTTCAACCATTCGACGAGGGTTCCCTCCTCCATCGTCCAGCCCAATCGCGGCATCACCACATCGATGGCCATCGCTGTTACTCCGCTGCCAACTCGCGAACGGCGGCAGCCACCTGATCGACGGCCGGCACGACGGCCGCTTCCAGGGGCGGACTATACGGCGTTGGCGTGTGCACGCCATTGAGGCGACGCACCGGGGCGGC
>JABJJN010000078.1 GCA_018660835.1 Gemmatimonadota bacterium
ACGTCGACGTCTCCTTTGATGGATCCCATACCTTCGATTGGGGCCGTGTCGACGAGGTACGATTCGAGGCCGAGACCGATCTGTTCTCCTGCTTCGATGACTTTACCTACGCGAGTTTAGAGCCGTAAGCGGGTCAAACAAACCGACTCAAGGGCCCTGCAGCCATTCGGGATCTCCCCAGCAGAGACGGCAGTCATTACCCATTGTTTTTCCAATGAATTACATGCCGAAGAACATCAAGGCTGTGCTGTTTGACATGGATGGCACACTCTGGGACACAGAGCAAGTGTCAGAGCGGGCCATCGGTCAACTATTGGAAGAATGGCGGATCGATTCGACGCAGGTAGACCTTTTAACCTTTCATGGCATCAAGTGGTCGATAATTGGTCTTCTCCTCGAGCAACAGTTCCCCTCCCTGCGTGGCTCTGAACCGGCCGCGGCAATCGAGGCCCGCTTCGAAGAGCTTCAGCAAGTCGAGCCAGCCCCCCTGATCCGCGGCGCGAGACAGGCATTTGTCGCCGCAGCGGCTGCGTTACCACACGCCACAGCGATCGTCACCGGGTCTGATTCACACGCAGTGGAAGCCTTCCTCGATCTAGCTGATCTGCGCAGCCATTGTGCGACGTACAACAGCGCTGACATGTACGAACGCAGCAAGCCAGATCCACAGAGCTACACGATGACTGCCGCACGCTTGGGTGTCGAGCCGGATCACTGCCTGGTATTCGAAGACTCCCTCGCCGGCATGCAGGCTGCCGCCGCGGCGAACATGCATTGCATCGCCATCACCGCGGGGCATGCGCCGAGAATTGCCGCGGGACAGGAACATGCTGACGGCGTCATCACCGACTACACCGAGTTACCCGAGGGATTCTTCCGCCAAGTCTCGCAAGCGGCCTAACAATCCGCTTCGACAGGCGTTACCCCTCAGACCGCCATGCGTCCAGCGGATGGCGTCGGTCTGCGAGGGGCAAGTCGACACGCTGCCCGCCCTCTTTGTGGGACGCGTAGATCCCTAAGACCATCTCCATCGCCATGCGTCCCTGCTCTCCCGAGGCTGGCACGGGCCCGTCGCCAGCGATCGCTGCTGCCACGGCCTGATACATGGTAGCTACCGTTTTGCCTTGTGCGTTCTCGCCAAGATCCACGGCGGCCCAGTCTCCAAGATCTGCTGGCGTTCCCTCCATTGCTCGCGGCAGATGCCAAAGGCCTCCCGCCATCTCACCAGACACGCGGATCGCCAGTTGGCCCTCGGTTCCAAGAACATCCACACCGTAGTTGGTACCTTGCAGAGCCTCATAGCCAAGAAAGTGGATCTCACCCAGGTGCCCGGCCTCAAAGCCGTAGTGGGCGATCGCTCGCTCACCAGCAACGGGCCCTGAATCGCGATCCTTCGGTGACATCTGCTGCGCTTCCATGATGTCACCTGGAATCACGTGTCTTCCCTCCCACATCACCGTACCTGCCACCCAATTTGGCATGCCGCCGACGACGAGCATGATATCCGTCACGTGTGTGCCCATCTCGGTGAACTCATTGCCACTTTTGCGACCGTGTTTGTTGCGACCCCGCACAAGCACTACTTCACCAATATCACCGGCGTCAATCATCTCACGAGCACGCCTGACAGCAGGGTTCACATGGTTCTGCTGGTTGATCGATAGGTTGGCGCCCGACGCGGTAGCAGCGGCGACCATGTCATCCGCCTCGACCGGATCGATCGCCATGGGCTTTTCGCAGAGCACATGAATGCCACGTTCAAGAGCAGCCAGACTTGGGCCGTGGTGATGTCGGGTCTGCGTTGCCACCACAACGAGATCTGGCCTGACGGCATCACACATCTGCCCACAATCAGAGAAATGATCCGCCACACCGAACTCTTCGCCACATGCCGCGAGGGCGTCAGTGCTCACATCACTCAGAGCGACAACCTTGAATTGATCCAGCTCGCGCAAGATGCGTAGATGCTGCTTCCCCATCCCACCACAGCCAACGAAGCCAATGCGAAGTGTCATGACAGGTGTCCCGTCCCACGCAGAAGAGTCTCCTGTACAAGCAACTCGAAATCGAGACCACGGTCCGGCGCCGCCCCATCCAGGACAACACCGAGGAACGCATCGAGTTCACGATCATAGGTTTCTCCCCGCCCCATCGGTTCCACCTCGACCAGCTGCTCGCCCTCCTGGTATCCATCACGTGCGACCTCGAGGGCCAGCCGAATACGACCTCCCGGTTCGAAGGGCTCCAGGAGAATCGCACTCCCTTTGGTTCCATACACCTCGAATCGGCGCGCCATGGGTCGAGTCTCCATCGCAGCAATATCAATGACCGCCATCGCCTGTTCGAATTCGTAGACGACGAGACTGTTGTCGACGAATCCCGGGACATCATCTGTATCGCTGCGCAGAAAGGATGTCACCTTCTGTGGTCTGCCTAACATCCAGACGATCTGATCCAACATGTGACCGGCGAGATCAAAGTGAATCCCACCGGGATGCTGAGCGATCTTCTTCTGTGATTCGGGTGGGATGCACGTCGACATGTGCGCACGAATCGAAAACACATTGCCGAGGAACCCATCGCGTGCCCACGTGGCGACCTGCATGAAGGCGGGATGGTAGCGCAGCATGTAGCCAAGTTGGATATGCAGGCCAGATTTCCTCGCCGTCTCCACGACGCCCTGCCAGCGTGGATAATCTTCACCAGCAGGTTTGTCATACCATGCATGTTTGCCGGCGTTGATGATCGCCTCCGTTTGCGGCAGGCTCTCGTCATTGTTGCCTTCAGAGGCAATGGCCACGATGGAGTCATCGCCGAGCATCTCCTGCTCTGAAGTGAACCAGTGCACGTCTTGATAGGCCGGTTGCTGACGAACCGATGCTGCTTTGTCTGCGCTCGGCTCAAAAACACCAGCTACTTCAATATCTGCGTGCTTCAACATAGAGTTGAGCTTGCCTCCTGCGTGACCGTGGCCGGTCCCGTATTGGGCCATACGTATTCTTGCCATGAGTCATCCCTCAGTAATTGGCATAAAAAAACAGAGGGCCTGGGGAGGCCCCCTGTTTAGGGAGAAACACGAGCGGGGGAGAAAGAGGCCCGCCCGAAATTCCGGAATGGCGATACGAGGCGGCCTACCGTCATTCCGGTTCGGTCCATCCCGAAAGATGGACCGTGGGGATGGCAGAATCTTACGTCCCCCAATGTCCAATGTCAAGCGATTTGCAACCGCTGCAGACCCCGGACAGGGCATAGAAAGAGGGCTGGTGGAATCGCCTCGGTCCCACCAGCCCTCGAGATCGCGCACCCCAGCGCGCGACCTTGTCTTCACATGTTCTTTGAAAGAATACTATGTAGTAATTGGCAGCCTGGTCAAGTGAATATCTAGCTCTAGCTGTTGTTTTTACGTCGCTTGCATACCAAGGTAAGCACTTGGTCTAGTCAACGCTAGAAAAAACTGGGAATTTTCGCCACTTTTTTCGTGAGACAGGTGTTTCAATGGCAGACCGGGCTGGTCAACCTATTCTCGATACCAAACCGTCACGTCAACTGGGTCGCCCGCGAGATCCGGGATCCACTGCGGCAGGTTGGCGCCGCGCTTGAACCCGACGGCCTTGAGCGCCGCCTCACGGGCCGAATTTCCATCGCTGTAGCTGACACAGGGCGCGTCTGCGATGCTCTCGAGGGCCCCAACGCAGGCGACCATCTCGTGCTCTGCGTCGGGGTGGCCATATAGGTCGACGAGAAGCTTGCCCGACCATAGAGGATGCCCGCTACAGCGTGCTACGGCGACGACGGCCCCTGTCTCCACCCGTTCACTGACCATCGTGTCACTGGAGACATTATCGTCGCGTGATTCGGCTGCTCGCCGCAGCACAGCAAGGAAGGGTCCCTCTGTTGAGGCACGGCCAGTCAACTCAAGACTCGGACAGCGAACAACACCTGGAAATGTCGAGGTGAAGAGTGTCTCTGACGCCGGCCAATGCCGCCATTGAGGTGATCCGGTCAGCACGTGCCCCGACGTAGCGAAATACTGCTGGCGGAAACTCTCAGCGTCACCTTCCACGTAGTATTCCATCTGACCACTACCAGGTGCGAATCCCTCGAATCCGTGACGACGGTAGATGTGGTATGCCGGGGAATCGAAGCCCGTCCCCAGAAACAGGGCAAGACCATCTCGCTGACGAAAATCTTCCATCAGCAGACCCATCAACTGATGTGCCGCTCCCTTGCGCCGGTCTTCAGGGATTGTGAAAACGTGACCAAAGTGTCCAACGCCCTTGTGGGTGGCAGTAAGCATATTGGCAAAGGGCTCGCCATCACGGTGCAGCAGATAGTAGCGGGCATCAATACCGAGACTTTCGCGTGCGCAACTTCGATTCTGCCAGCGCCAACTCTCACCTTTGTGTCCGAGGAGCGCTTCGATACGAGAGGCCCACTCCACATCTGGGCAGTCAACGACACCTGCCTCGACACGCTCACCACTCTTGAGAGCTACCTGTCCGAGAGATTCATACATGCTCTGGCTTCTTTTCAGAAGTTATGGCGCAGGGATTGCCGTTCGATGTTTTCATGATCACTTGACTCGGCCACTGTCTTGGCCTGGTCAGTCAGGGGCAGATGGTAGTGCACCTCCGCATTCATCTTGATGAAACCCTCGGCGTAGGCGGTCCGGGCCGCACTGCCGAAAGCGCCGTCCGCCGTTTCGATGCGCTTGCGCGCGTAGGCCCCTCCGTATCCCTGACTCACGAGCGCGTCGAGAGCAGCCAACTTCTTGTCGATGACATCTGTCGTATCGATGAAGACATCATTCGTGAAACCACCGCGTGCACTCCAAAGATCTCTGCGGACCGCCGCAGCACCGGTCCCAAAGAAGAACACCTGTGCCACCTTGTGGGGCGGATTCGTATCCCCCGGATCGACACTGGCAGCCAGTTGCTGGGCATGCAAGGCAATTTGCCCACCAATGGCGTGCTGATTCGTCACGCCTTCCCCTCCCAGGGAAAATGCGTCAGGATGATCGTCGGTTTTACATCACGAATGAGTCGTGCGAGTGGGCGAATTCCAGCCTCGGTCGGCAGCATGACGCCATCGTCGAGATCTAAGAAATAGAGTTCATCGAATCCGAGAGCCTGACACGCTTGCTGCACTTCTTCTGCCTTGTGGTCGGCCCGTTCTCGCATCAGCTGTGTGAGCTCCTCCGCCTCCGGTACGCTGTCGAGTTTGAACAACTGATCGGATATGACCGCGTCGTGAACACGCGCTCCGTGCGTCAGCACGGCGGCAGCGACACGATCACCACGAGCCACGTGATGCGCCATCGTTCCACCGGATTGGTCGAAGATATCAGCGGGATGAGCGCCGATGCTTAACAGCGTAATCGGCGCCTGGGCGTCGGTCATATCAGCCTCCGGGATCTAATCATCGGGTCCGTCGAATGAAGACAGCACGGTCACTCAAAAAACAAGCCTTTTACCTCGCCCGATAATTGGGCCGGATCTTACAACTCGCACAGACACCGCGTAGATGCTCGCGGCGCACCTTCCATAGATCCTGCGCTCGCACCAGTTCACACTCTGCCTCTCCTACCTTACCTCGTTGCTGCAAACCGCGTCGATCAAGCGCCGAATCGAGTTTCGGCGAGATTTGAACAGGGCAAGCGGCACTACGGAAGGCGAGTCCCCATATCTCCTCCACGTCGCCGTCAGCGCCCACGACCTGATCGATATTGCCAAAGGGATCGATACAACCGCAGGGCATCGAACACTCCGCCACATGGTATGCCGTCGTCGTCCAGTGGGTCACACCAAGAGCGAGCAGATACCCATCGCCATGAACGAGCTGGCCAATCGGACTTTCTTCTGCCCAGACCCCTGCGTGCAGATGTTGATCGCAGTAGCGGTCAGCGCGTGCGCCAATGGCGGCAACCGGATGCGTCGCATGCATGGATCGAACCGCACGCGGATGACGCCAGAGTGCATCCGCAATGGCACCATTCGTCGTCGGCGTCGTCAACGGATTGTAGACCTGAGCTGCCTTGTGATTGAAGGATGGCGCTAACACCGTCCCCGAGGCACCGACTGCATCGAGCAGAGCTTCCACCACCGTTGCACCGCCACCCGGGACCTCGCCGATTTTCGAGAGTGAGCTGTGAACCATCACATCCATCCCCTTCGCCACACCCAGCGACTGCAGATCCTTCACAAGATCACGGCCTTCGACCATCCTGGCACGATCTGTGACGCGGATGTAGTCGAGATCAGCTAGGGCATCGAAATAACCGGACACTCGGTCTACGTCGACTTCCACCCGACCACTTTGTCCCCGGGGTGCCAACAGCCCTGCATTTTCCCAGCTGATTCGATCGGCGATGTCGGCCATCGTGCGCGTACCATCAGCCCAATAGAGCGCCCACTGCGACAGGCGTGCCGCACTGAGTCGGCCCGCAATGGAGGCTTCGACATTTTCCGTCGTCGGCGCCAGCAGGGCCGTGCGACGCGGTATTCTGCGTGCCGCAGCATCCAATCGTCGCTTCGGCCCAGGCCGACGGATTTTACCCGCAGCTGCGCGTATCTGTGTCCGACACGCACCAAGCTCCTGTTGAATCTGTTTGCCATCGCCGCCCCAGAGAAATCGCTGCAGTCGTTGCATGCTGACCTCGTGCGTCTCGGCGACATACTCTGCGCCCGCACGATCCAGGGTGCGTCGCGACGAATCGAGGACATCTGCCAAACGCTGAGTCTCGCTGCGTGCCACTTGCAGGGTACTGGTCGTATCCATGTCGGCAAGGTAGTAGAGGTAGGCAGCCATACTCACAGAGCACGTCTTCATACCAGCGCCACTAACCAGATTGAGCTGATCCGCTGATGAATGGTAGGCGTCCCAGGTGCTGCCCTCGCCCTTCTTGTGGTGCGTCGTAATCCAGGGGCAGGGATAGCCGTACTGAGGATCACCGATCAAGGTATCGGAGGTGGACATGAAATTCTCAAGACAAAGCTTGTAATCGGCACCATTCTCATTGCCGAGTGTTGCGCGCAGGATTTTTTCACCGATCCAGTCCACGAAACCGGCGGAGGAAGGTATCGTCGCGTGCCATTCAAGTCGGCCCCCACACACATTCGGCTTGGCACCGACCGTATCTATGTTCACACCGGCTATGGGTGTCTGTAGACGTTGCTGCTTTTCCAGATACGCGAAGAATCCATAACACTCGTAGGCATTCAGCAGCCGGATCGTTCGTCGTGGTCGAGGTAGTTTCCCGGCAGCAATGAGACCTTCGATGATGTGCGCGATCTCCACCGTTACGGCACAACCCGACGCATTGTCGATGGCCCCAGGCTCACCGCTGTGAGCGAT
>JABJJN010000020.1 GCA_018660835.1 Gemmatimonadota bacterium
GATGAAAAACCGATACTGCATGGCCCTGATTGCGCTGCTGGGGAGTAGCTGCACGACGCCCGCAGAGGAAACGGTCGTGATCTCGGCAGCGTCGAGCCTGACCTATGCCCTGCAGGACCTCACAGAGGCCTATCGTGACGGCAACGGTAATTCGAACTTGCCTTCGCTGCGGCTCAACTTCGGCGCCACGGGGGCCCTCGCCCAGCAGATCCGCGAGGGAGCACCGGTTGATCTGTTCTTCGCCGCAGACGCACGTGAACTTGATCTTCTTCGCACACAGGGGCACCTGACACCCGATGAACTCCTCTTCAATGGACAACTGGTCATCTGGTGCAGGCCCAATGCGCCCTGCGCACAGAGTCTGGCCGATCTTGATCAGGCCCGCATCAAGCGAATCGCCATTGCCCATCCCCAGATCGCTCCCTACGGCGCCGCTGCCATCGCTGCCATGACCAGAGCGGATCTGTACACGTCTCTTGCGCCTCGATTGATCCAGGGGCAGACAGCGCGTGCCGCCTTGCGCTACGCTGAGACGGGAGATGCCGATGCAGCACTGACGGCCCAGTCCCTGGCACAATCCATCGACGGTATCTGGGTCGCCGTCGACGACTCACTGTATCCGCCCATCGAACAAGGTGTTGCCATTGTGCAGCACGCGCCTCAGCCTGACGCAGCGCACGATTTCTTAGATTTCGTCCGCAGCGCCACTGGACGTCGCATCCTCGCAACGCATGGGTTTGAGCCGCAATGATCGGCCCTCCCTTCTGGCTCTCCGTCAAGGTGACGGCCATTGCGGCGATCCTCATTTTCACGATCGGCACGGCCCTCGCACTCTGGCTTGTACGGCGACGACCCCGGGGACGAATGGTGATCGAGACCCTGATCATGTTGCCTCTCGTCCTGCCACCTTCTGTCGTCGGTTATTACCTGCTCATCGTTCTCGGACAGCAGGGCCCCATCGTGAAGTGGTTCGGCATTCGGACACTGTTCTCACCGACCGCTGCAGTGATTGCTGCAACCGTTGTGGGTCTGCCCCTCATGGTGCAAGCCGCACGCGCAGCGATTGCCGCCGTCGACCCTGCCCTGGAGCAGGCAGCGCGGACACTGGGTTGCAAGGAGACGATGGTCCTCTGGCGCGTCACACTGCCCCTGGCCAAACGTGGTCTGCTGGCGGGGATCGTGCTTGGTGCGACACGAGCTCTCGGCGAATTTGGTGCAACATTGATGGTCGCCGGGAATATTCCCGGTCGCACACAGACCCTGCCCCTGGCGATCTACGATGCGGTGCAGACGAACCAACATGATCTCACGACGCAGATGGTGCTGCTCATGACGGGACTCGGCTTCTTCAGCTTGTGGGCAGTACGCCGCTGGGAACCCACCTCCAGGGGACGTGATCGATCATGAGCAGATTGCTGGTGCAGGCGCGGCGCCATGACGCCCGTTTCGAGCTCAATGTGGATTTCAGCGTCGATAATGGCACACTGGTTTTGTTCGGCGCCTCCGGTGCGGGCAAGACCTCAACTCTGCACGCCATCGCGGGCTTGCTGGCTCTCGACGGTGGCAGAATCCAGGTTGATGACACGGTCTACTACGACGCCAGCCAGGGCGTCAACCTGCCCGCCAGTCAACGACGCCTGGGTTATGTCTTCCAGAATTACGCGCTCTTCCCACACCTGACCGTCCTGCAGAACATCGCCTTTGGCCTGGGCAGCCAGCGTGATCGTCTCGAACATGCACGCCAGTGGTTGACGCGGATGCGTATGAAGGACTTTGGCGAGCGCTATCCGCACGAACTGTCCGGTGGACAGCAGCAGCGCGTCGCCCTGGCTCGCGCCCTGGCACCGCGACCACGCTTGCTGTTGTTGGATGAACCCTTCGCTGCCCTCGATCGGGTCTTGCGCGAGCGCCTGCAGGCGGAGTTACGGCAGTTGCAGCATGACCTGTCTCTCATCGTCATCTATGTCACACACTCTCTCGACGATGCCTTCGCCGTGGGCGACCACATGGCTGTCCTGCACGAGGGCCACGTCCTGCAGCAAGGGCCATTGGACGATGTCTTCCAGCACCCTGCGAACGAAACCGTCGCCGAGATCCTCGGTATTCGAAATCTCTTTCGCGCCAGCGTCGTCGGGTCTCAACTCGACTGGCTCGGATTGCCATTGCACACAGAGATCACCGACCGCGACAAGGACGAAGTGTCGCTGTACATTCAGCCGTCGGAAGTGAAGATCATGTATCCCGATGCACCCGTCGCCGAAGGGCTGCGGGATAATCTTTTTGACGCCGAGATCATCACGCGCCAACGGCATGCTGCCGGTTGGTCCATGCGTGTGCGTCTGAGCAATGATCAGAACATCGAGATTCATCACGCCACCACAGCTTACAACGAACTCGACCTGACACCGGGCCAGAGTATTCGCGTCGCCATGAAACGCGAGGCCCTGCAGATCCTTCGTCGCGGCGATAGTGCGTAGACCGTAAACCGGTGTACCCTCCGTAAACCGAAGAGCCGATCTTGATCGAAGCCAGCACTGACTCAGCTGCCAGAGAAAACAGCGTCGAACGCAGAGACGTCGTCATCATAGGTGCCGGTGTCTCCGGTCTGACAACAGCTCATTTCCTGCGTCGCCAGGGCATCGATGATGTTTTGCTCATCGAAGGAGCACCGCAGGCGGGGGGCACGATTCAGACGCGTGACCTGGATGGATTTCTCTTCGAGCCCGGTCCAAACAGTCTGCTCGACAATTCTCCGGCGCTGAAACAACTGATCAACCAACTCGGACTCGACGAGCGTGTTGCTGTCGCTGCCGATGCAGCCAAGAAGCGCTATGTCGTGCGTGATGGGTATCTGCAACCGCTGCCCATGAGTCCGGCTTCACTGCTCAAGAGCAAACTCTTTTCTTGGGGCACGAAATGGCGCCTGGCGCGCGAGCCCTTTGTTGCGGCCGCACCAAGTGATGCGGAAGAGACCCTCGAACAATTCGTTCTGCGCCGACTGGGCAAGGAATTTCTGCAATACGCCATCGATCCCTTCGTTGCAGGGACCTTTGCGGGACGACCAGAAGACCTGTGTGTACGCTCTGCCTTTCGCCGACTCTGGGATTTGGAGCAGCACCATGGCAGCCTGATTCGCGGCGCCATGGCCATGGCCAAGCAACGCAAAGCCGCCGCCAAAGCTGCCGGTTCTGCTCAGGGCGATGAAGGCGAAATTCAGGCTGGCCCCAGTGGCAAGATGCTCTCCTTCGAAGGCGGTCTACAGACACTGGTGCAGGCACTCGTCGAGCCATGTGGTGCAGATCTGCGCACATCCCTGGCCTATCTCGGCATTCGCCGCAGCGACGATGGCTACCGCGTCACGAGCATGGACATGGAAGGCGCGCACGAGGTGGATGCTCGCGTCGTGCTCCTCACGCTGCCTGCCCACACGTATCCGTCCCTCGAATTTGGCGACATCGACATGCCTCTCATCGAGATCGGTGCGATCCCCTACCCACCCGTGACGGCTGTCTATTTCGGCTACAACAAACGTCCCACTGAGCAACCCCTCGACGGCTTTGGCTTTCTCACACCGCGCCTCGAGAATCGACGTATCCTCGGAACCTTATGGAATTCGGTCGCCTTCCCTGATCGCGCCCCCGAGGGCGGCCTGGCGATGACAACATATGTAGGTGGTATGCGCCAACCAGAAAACACACAATGGTCGGATGAGGAGATTGTAGACGTCGTCTACGAGGAATTGCGTGACCTGATGGGGATCCAACTCCGTCCCGACGTACATGCCGTACATCGATGGGAACAGGCGATTCCGCAGTATGTGATGGGCCACCAACAGCTGATGGAAAAGGTCGACGCCGCAGAAGTCGAAGCACCTGGGCTATTTATCGGTGGCAACTTTCGCGGTGGCGTATCACTCGGCGACTGCGTCACTCGCGGTGAGCAGGTTGCCGGGCAGATCGCGACATTTCTGCGCGACTGACTGCCTTTTCGTCGCGAAACTGACTCGGCAGATTTTCACCCCGTTCCAGCTACAGATCATTCGGTGAGACCTTGCCGAGTTACCTACCGCAGTCCCGGCAGGACCTTGCCGGCGTCGAATCCCGTCGACAGGCCCACGACCCACTGCTGACCCGCAGGGAAATTCCGCCCACCGAGGGTGTTACGCATCGCCGCCTCCAGCCAGACGTCATCGTACACACGCACGCCAATCGTGGGTGCCAGATAGCTGATGCGCTTGATCAGTGATGCCGTGCGGATGCCAAAAGTCTCACCCTTCCCAGAACGCAACATCTCGTATTTCAGCGCCAGTGACAGCCACTCACGTGGTTGAGCGCCGATCTCTGCATTCAGCAGCCATTCGTCACCGGGATCGCGATCGATCTCCTTGTTGCGCAGTCGTACGCGATAGCCGACATCCGCATTGACGTAGGCGGGCAGGGGCCAGAGAGAACGCCCGCCTTGCACGATGAGATCGAAGTCCCACTGCCCCTCACCCACCGGGATCAGACCATCTTCGTTGATAAACTCACCCGTGGGTATCTTGGCGCCCAGCTTCACGGTGAGATGAAGTGGATTCTGTAGTAGCCGCGTCTTGGAAAAGACACGCAGATCACTCCAACCTGAGGCGGAGGGTATGTCCGAACGCGTGTCGTCCGCAAAGCTCTGGTCGAAATAGGGAATCTGCACACCCAGATCAAACCAGTCCGTCACGCCAACAAACCCCTCGATGAAGAGGGCCTTGCTGTCATATTGGCCGTCAAAACGATAGGGGCGACGTGTACCGATCGAGTGTGCGCCAAAGGTGCCATCGTCGAGCAATACCGGTTCGGGTGTGTCGATATACCACTCATTCGTCGTCTGCTGAAACCACGAAATCTTCGTCCACACACGACCCGCGGGCAGCGTCCAGGCCCCCGCCTCCACACAGGAAGGCGTCACCACCAGACCTGTCACAAGGCCCAGTATCACCCGCATTGCGATGCACCTCGTTGCCGTTCGCTTCATCCCTGCGTTTCTTCTGTTGTAGGTAGGCACTGGCCCAGTGGGTCAAATTGCTCTATCACCCCTTTGGATGCAACGACTGCATCGGGGGTTCGCCCGTATTCTGTCCGTCCGTCACAGACTGATCCCGCGTGCATCTTCTCACCCTCGGCCTCAATCACAATACAGCACCCGTTGAGGTACGCGAGCGCCTGGCCTTTGCTGAAGGAGACCAGCCCGACTCTCTGCGGCGCTTGCGTGAGCAATACGGTATGACCGAGGCAGCGATCCTATCGACGTGCAATCGCTCGGAGATCTACGCTGCCAGCGAGGAGTCGCACTTTGAGGGCGTCCAGGCCTACCTAAGTGAGCACCACGCCCTCGATGTGGGTCACATAGAGCCCTGTCTCTATCGACACACGGACGCCGACGCGGCGACGCACCTTTTTCGTGTCGCCTCAGGAATCGATTCCCTCGTCATTGGTGAGTCGCAGATTCTGAAGCAGGTGCGCGAAGCACTTGAGATGTCACAGAGCACCGGATCAGCGCGCCTTGTGATTAACGAGGTCTTTCAGCGTGCACTACATGTTGGCAAACGTGCCCGTTCTGAGACAGACATCGGACGTGGCCGATTGTCGGTGGCGACAGCGGCAGTGGAACTCGCAGGACAGATCTTTGATAGACTCGACGATCGTCGCGCGCTGCTGATCGGCGCCGGTGAGATGATGGAGCTCGCCGCTCAGTATCTGGTGGAGGCAGGTCTTACCCAATTCACCGTGGCGAATCGCACCATCGAGCGCGCCCAGGAGCTTGCGAACCGCTTCGACGGCGACGCAGTCTCCCTCGATGCGCTGGAGGGATGCCTCACGCAGGCGGACATCGTCATTTCCTCCACAGCGGCACCAGACTTTGTCATTACCGAGCAGGCGGTACGCGCCGCCATGTCGGGTCGTCGCGGACGACCACTTTTCCTCATCGACATCGCCGTCCCACGCGACATCGATCCCACCATCCGCGACGTGGACAACATCTTTCTCTTCGACATGGACAATCTTGAGAGTGTCGTCGCCGCAAACCGCAGCGAGCGCGAGGGTGAAATCCAGCGCGTCCAAACCATCGTCGACGAAGAGCTCGGAGACTTTCTGCATTGGTTCAACTCCCTGAGCGCAGGACCGCTGATCAAAGCCCTGCGTCAGCAGGCAGCCGAACTGCAGGGGGATGAGTTGGGCCGCTGGCAGGGCAAACTCTCGCATCTGAGCGACAACGACCGCCAACTCGTTGAATCGATTCTGCGCGGTTATGCCAACAAACTTCTGCATCAGCCGCTGGTCCAGATTCGCGACCTGGCGAATCGCGAGGATGGCTATATCCGCCTCGACACAGTACGCAGACTCTTCGATCTGGACGAGTCACAGGACGAGAAATCATCATGACCACCGGCTGCCTCGTCGTGCTTGGACTGTCGCTGGTTCTCTACCTATTGGCATCCCTGTTTTTGCAGGGCCGACTCTGGTGGGGCTATGCCAGTTGGGAGAAGTGGGGTCAGCGCAGTCTGATTTCCGGTGTCATCGTTCACATCATCGGCATTGGACTACACACGGCGATTTCTGGCCAGTCCCCTCTGAGCCACATGACCTCCGTCATCTCTCTCGTCGTCGTCGCCTTCCTTGGTGTTGGCCTGCTGATCGAATTGCGCACATCCGTGCGCAATCTGACGCTGTTCCTGGCACCCATCGCCTTTCTTGGACTGCTTTATCCATTGCTGATGCCCGTCCGATTTGAGGACGCGGGATCAATGCTGCTGCGCTACCCCTGGCTGGGTGTGCATGTCTTCATCACCCTCCTGGGCCACGTCGGTTTTGCCCTCTCATTCCTCGGTGCCGCCGTGTATCTACTGCAACGTCGGGCGTTGAAGCGGGGCCGCCTGAACCACTACCTACCCGCTCTCGATGCTGCCAGTCGCGTCACCTTCTACAGTGCGGGAGGTGGTTTCTTTTTCTTCACCATCGGCCTCGGCATGGGGGCGATATGGCTCTTTGGCGCTCCCGGCGAGTATCTGGGTGGCACGGACACGAAGATCATTCTGGCAATCCCCACCTGGATCGGCTTTGCCCTGTATCTCTACGCTCGCGGCGTACGTGGCATGCACGGCAGTCGCCTCAAATGGGTCGTCATCGTCGCCTTCACCGTCGCTGTCGCCAACTATGTACTGGTCCCGCATCGATTCGAAATAGAAGAGGACACCTCCCATGCGGAAGGTGCCCTCGGTATACAGACAACTGTATCTGACGCTCCGCACTACAGCTGATCCCCGGCAAACGCCAACCTAGTGGCAGGACGTTTCGCGCAATAGCTTTTCCTGCTCAAAACTGCACGTCCACCACCTGACGTTTTGCGCAGCAAAACTCAGAACGATTCGTGCTAACGAATTGCGACTTCCCGGCCCTTCTCAGCGGACGCGTAAATTCCGTCCAGCATCTTCTGCACCATCAGACCATGCTCAGCCGGAGCCAGCGTCGGCGTGTTGTAGAGACAATGCTCGACGAAGTTGCGCATCTTCATGCCGAAGGCGTCGGCATTCGCCCCTGATGGCAGCCAGTTCGGCTGCGAATTCATCATGTAGCCGCCGTCATCGCTGAACAGACCGGGTGGATCCCAGCTCGCCCCCGCCTTCTCACCCATGAGGGTGAAGTTCCACACGTTTTCCTCAATGTGGGCGGCGAAGGAAGCCTCGATACTGATCACGGCGCCATTGTCGAAACGAATCTGGCCGACGGCGAGATCTTCCACGGTGTAATTCTTGTAGTCCCAGTTTGGCCACTGTGAGACGACATCCGATTTCTTGTTGCCCATATAGGTAAAGATGCTGCCACTGGCGGCAACGGGCTTCGGCGACCCCATCACAAAGTGGGTCATCTCCAGCGCGTGCACACCGATGTCGATCAGTGGCCCACCACCCTGCAGGTCTTTGCGACCAAAGACACCCCAGTTGGGAATACCCCGCCGGCGTAAGGCCTGAATCCGGCCATAGACTACTTTGCCCATGCGACCCGCATCGACGGCGTCCTTGATAAACTTCGTCTTCGCATCGTAGCGATACTGAAAACCGATCACGAGCTTGCGTCTCGCCGTCTTGGCAGCGGTGATCATCTTCTGCGCCTCTGCCGCCGTCATCGCCATCGGCTTCTCAACCAACACGTGAGCTCCCGCTTTGGATGCAGCAATCGACGCCACTGCGTGCAGACCATTCGGCGTACAAACACTGACGGCATCCGGCTTTACATCACGCAGCATCTTGCGATAGTCGGTAAAGGCGCTTTCAATGCCGAATTCCTCCTGCCGCTGCGCCATACTCGGCTTGGAAATATCAGCGACGGCGACCATCTCTACATCATCCATCTTCGACAGATAGCGCATGTGGGCCCCGGCAATGCCACCGGAACCGATAAATGCCACGCGCAGACTCTTCTTCTTCGTGCTTCTCTTCGCCATCTCTTGCCTCTTCTACTTGATGTTGGACGGATCACTTATCTGAACGGAATCCGTCAATTGAGGGTGTGCCTGTTGTCGGTCAATGTGTGTCAGCTGTCGATCAAAGCCTGTTGGTGTAAGTCGCGGACTCTGGTGGCAAGCAGAGCCCACGTATCATCTGCATCGTAGATCGTGTCCGTGAGCGCGAGAATCTGATCCGGCGCCGAGCCGCCGGATACAGGTATGTGAATCTTCTCAAAACCACTGCTCACCAGCTGCGCTGCCACGGCAGATTCATCGCGCAGCAACGCGCGAATCGCAGCGACAGCACACATCAAGGCGCTGTGGGTCTGCGACCACGGCTGGTCTGGCAACGTCGGCGATTGCAGTAACGAATCGCCTTCGGCACGAATCTCCAGATCCACGCGCCAGAAGAGAGGATCGTCCACGAAGCGTGCGAAGACCAGCCGTCGCCGGGGATCATCTGTGTCGGGGTCCCAGCGCAGGGCATCGACGGCATCGATCGTTGCCAACGTCTGTTCCAGTGTATCGCACGCTGCGCCAAACCGAGCAGCCGTAACAAGCCAGAGCAGATCGATATCTGAATAGAGATCCGCCATTCCGTCCCGCAACGAACCTCGCAACTCGACACGGCTACCGGCACTGGCAGCGGTCAACGTCTGCTGCAATTGTTCGAGACGTCTTGATCGGTGGCCGATATCCAGATCCAGAGGCACGGTCAGTCCTCGCCGGCGATACGCCATGTCGCTTTGGAGCCGCCACGTAACACACGAGTCCTCGGAAGCCGCATTTGCCCCCAGCCTTGCAGCACGACCTCGCGCACACTGATCGCGCCGCCCAGAACGCGCAGGTTTAGCTCCATCGTCTTACCTCGGCGCCGCAGGTTCGCCGTCCCCCAGGCGTCACCGGTTGACACGAACCACTGACCCGGGCGCGCTGCAAGACGCAGACGCTGCTCACTGGCCTGATAGTGGAAACCAGTCCATGCCAGGTGTGCCGCCCAGGCAATCATCGCTCGCGCATAATGGTGGCCACACTCGGCCTCGTCGAAGGGATTTCGCTTGCGGCCATCGTAGCGGTCACGAATGTCTGACATGTGTCGTAGGCCGGCGCTTTCCTGGCCTTCGTAGAGCATGCCAATCGCCGCCGTGTATTCGAATCCCGTCATCACCTCTGTGAAATATGGGAATGGATTCTCTGGCCGCACCTTCGGGTAACTCGCCATCAACAGGGCAGCCTCGTCCCCAAGGGCATAGGACCGCAGCACATTGAAGTGCCCCTGCAGAGAAGCTTGACCATTGTGCTTGGAGATACTGCGCAGCGTTCGTTTGACGTTTGCGGGCTTGAGCAGATAACCCAGGTCGCACACATGCGCGAGCAATTGACCGATCAGTTGATCTACGAGACAACCTGCAGCCAGCTGGTAGTCCGGCTTTTTTACATTCGCTGCACCTGCACCCAGTCGCAGAGCCGGAGCGATGTCATCCTCACTCTTTGGTGGTCGCACCTCGTGTTCGTAGTATTCACCGTTGAACAGATTCTTATCCATCCAGGCTCGACCAGTTTCATACAATGCTCCACAGCGCTCGGAGAAGTCAGCTTCGCCGACGTGCAAAGCCATTTGCTGTACCGCCCGTAAGGCCGCCAGATACCAGGTGCCCATCTGCGGATTCGGCCCGTAGTACTCCACATCCATCGTGTTGTGCTGACAGCCCTCCATGACACCGTCCTGATCTGCATCCCATCCACCAGGGATCCAGCAGAACTCCAGGGCGCGACGCACATGTGGCCAGAGTCGTCGCAGCCACTCGTCGTCACCGCACAGCTGCCACTCCCGGTAGACCTTCACGATGCAACCCATCTGCCCGTCCGCAGCCCCTTTGCCGAATTGCTGCGCTCGATCCAACGGCAGATGCACGCGGAAGCTCATCAGCCCATCATCAGCCGTGGCATGCTCGAACTCGATCTCGCGCATGCCTCGTGCCAGATCACCGAAGAGAAAAGCCAGACTCTGCTCGTAGTTCCACACGTGGGTACATGACCCAAGACAACAACCACTGCGGTCGAGATAGCCCTCAAAGCCATACAGATAACCATCTGGCGTGCGGAAACAGGTCTGTGTGCGCAGCGTGCTCAGGTTGAACAGAGCCGCCTCCTTCACCACGTCTGGCAGATCACTCGAACAGAAAGCATCGACGAATTCAACGGTGCGACGCTCCAGTTCTTTCAGCGTTGGCGTGACCTTGCGGATGACATCCCATGCATCACTGAAACGTTGCGTGTATTCGTTGCCGATCAGATCATCGGCGACGTCACACCCGTCTGCCTCGCCGCAGGGAGTCCAGGTAGGCCGATTCGGAAAGTGCCATGCGAGCAGGAAGGTGATCGATCGCTCTGCGCCGGCCGGTACCGAGGCCGTCGCCGCGAGGGAAGCAATAGGCATTGTCTCATCGCCAGCCTGTCGATCCTCGAGACGACCATCGCCATGAAAGTCGTCCCAGAAATCAAGGACCGACGTCCCCCAACCGGCTTGTTTCCAGGCGAGCCTCGATGTCGTGGCTTTCGCCGTCGTCGCCAGAGCGATACTCCCCCACTGCGATGCTGTGTCGTCGACACCCGCGGAGTCCATCAGGATTCCCTGCACACTCTTGGTGCTGCGGCGTCGATTTCTGTTCCCAGTACACTCCCCCTCCGATCCATCGTGGCCGACGAAGTTGGGCACGGAGAGGCAGACCGACGCACGCACGGCAGTGGGTCCCGGATTGCTCAGCACACAGCGCACGACAGCCAGAGGCCAGGATGATGACTCTACATCAGCAGGCACGAAGGGATTGAACGCTTCCAAGCGGGCTCGCAAGGGCACACTGGGATCCTGCAGATGCACCTGTCCCAGGGGATAGGCTGTGTCGAAACGAGCCTCGCGGAATCGCGGCCACCCATGATTCGGCGCCACAGAGCCGAAGTCGCCCTGAATCTCTGCTGCGGGCACGGGGCCTTCCAGCAGGCGCGTTACCGCCTCGCCGCCGATGGGTTGCGCCCGCAGACAGAGAAAGGGCGCACCGCTGAATCGCGGCCCGGGCACGAAGCCCTTTGCCGGACGATTCATGATTTCCCAGTCCGTCAGATTCCCACGCCCGCCAAGGGACACAGTGCCTGTACCGATGCCACCCAGAGGTAAAGCGATCCGCTGCAGGTGTTCGCCTGTGTAGGATCGCAGAGAGGGCCAAATGATCTTCGCCATGTGATGTTCTCCAAAAAAAAAGCCCCGCCGGAGATCCGGGGGACTGCAAACCATCTTGGTTAATCGGATCGTTTCGTCGACGCCCTACTTGTTCAGCGCCTCAGCTCGCTTGCCCAACGCATCAGCGCGCTTCTTCAACTCTGCCGCTTCCGCCTTAAGATCCTTCGCCTGCTGATCCATCGACTCCCACTCCGCCTTGGCCTCATCGGCGTCCGCCTGCAGTTCGTCGTAGATCTCCTTGAGTTGCACAGCCTTGTCAGCGGCTCGGTCTGCCGTCGCCGCCATCTTGCCCGCCTGATCGGACAGTTGATCTGCCTGCTCAGCCACCTCCTGGGCGACGGGCCCGCTGTCCCCCATGCCAATCAGATCACACGCACCGAGTGCAAGCAGGGTGGTCAGAAAAAGTGGAAGTCGGCGGGATCGGCTCATGGCCAGCATTGTACGCCACCCCGCGCGGAGCGGCAACCCGACCGACACTCCGAAACTTGCTCAATCGATACCGGACGGACGATACTCCTCCAGGCATGCGGCGACCCACCTGACCGAACGGAATCAAATGAGAATCCTCTATCTGGACCTTGATGCCCTCAATCCTCGTCATCTTTCCTGCTATGGGTATCATCTCAACACAAGTCCAACGATCGACGCCATCGCCGCAGAGGGTCTTCGTTGCAGCCAGGTCTACACCTGCGATGCGCCCTGTTTGCCTTCGCGCACGGCCTTCTACCAGGGCCGCTTCGGAATTCAGACCGGTGTCGTCGGCCATGGCGGCACAGCGGCCGATCCGAAACTCCAGGGCAGACTCCGTGGCTTTCGCTCGCACCAGGAAGAGGCTTCGTACCCCCGTCAGATGCAGAAAGCCGGTTTACACACGGCGATGATCTCGCCTTTCGGTCAGCGCCATGCGGCGCACCAATTCTATGCTGGCTTCAATGAGATCCACAATACAGGTCAGGGTGGCATGGAGCCCGTCGAAGTTGTGCAGCCCGTCGTCGACGGCTGGCTCGATCGAAACGCTGCCGACGACAACTGGTATCTGCACGTCAACTACTGGGACATCCATACGCCCTATCGCACACCCGATGACTATGGCAATCCTTTCGCCGGTGAGCCCGTCGCTGAATTCTTCACAGACGAGGTCATCGATCGCCACGTACAGCGCTACGGGCCGCACTCGGCGCAGGATCTGGGTATGTATTCCGACAACAATGTCGAAAAATTCCCGCGCCTGCCGCTACGCATCACGGATCGAGCTTCGCTCAAGCAATGGATGGATGGCTACGATGTCGCCGTACGCTACGTCGACGATCAGATCGCCAAAATCGTCGGCAAGCTGAAAGCAGCCGGTGTCTACGATGACACAGCCATCATCATTTCCGCTGACCACGGCGAAAACCAGGGAGAACTCGGCATCTACGGCGAACACGGCACCGCCGATGAGGGCACGTGTCACATTCCCATGGTCATCAAGTGGCCAGGGGGCGCGGTGGGCGAGGTTGACGATCAGTTCCACTACAACCTCGATTGGGCACCCACCTGCATGGACCTGTTGCAGGCGGAACAACCTGTGCCAGATCTATGGGATGGTGAATCCTATGCCACCACTGTGCGTTCAGGCAGCGGCGCAGGCCGGGAAGAGCTGATCATCAGCCAGTGTTGTCATGTCTGTCAGCGCAGTGTGCGCTTCGGCAAATGGATGTATATCCGCACCTATTGCGACGGTTTTCATCCATTTGGACCGGAAATGCTCTACGATCTGGAAGCGGATCCCTTCGAGCAGAACAACATCGCTGATCAGCATCCGGATGTTGTTCGCGATGGCGCATATCGATTGACGAACTGGCACGATCAGCAGATGCAGAAGATGGCTATCCACTGTAGCGATTCCGTCGAC
The DNA here is from genome assembly GCA_018660835.1 of Gemmatimonadota bacterium. Taxonomy (GTDB): domain Bacteria; phylum Latescibacterota; class UBA2968; order UBA8231; family UBA8231; genus UBA12574. Next base: position 13,608 of record JABJJN010000020.1, read on the forward strand.
CCCTTGTGGACGGTCATGCGCGAAGGCGGACCGAATCACGCGATCTTCGAACCGGGGCGCTCACCCCTGCCGAAGTATCTGGATCGACTCGAAGCGACGGGGCGTTCGGCCGGTGCGCAGGAACTGCGCTTGAAGTATCCGGATCTCGCCTGATCGACTACCAGTCGGCGACGCTGCCATCCGTCTCGTAGTAATACTCGCCACCCAGCTCTTCCCGATACTGCGTATGCTGCGCTACGGCCGTCTCGTCGATTTCGAAGCCAAGGCCCGGCTTCGAAGGCAGATCAATGTGTCCATCCACGACTTCCCAGTCTTGCTGTAACAGACCGCCGCCCAGCCCCTGATCGATCTGCTCCTGGGCGAGAAAGTTTGGTATCACTGCATCGACGTGTAACGACGCCGAGAATGCAACGGGGCCGATTGCACAGTGTGGCAGGATGTGCATGTAGTACACCTCCGCCATGTTGGCGATCTTTTTCAATTCTGTAATGCCGCCGGCATGAGACGTATCCGGCTGCAGATACGCCGCCGCTTGTTTCTCGATGACTTCCCGAAAGCCCCAGCGCGTCAACAGACGTTCACCCGTGGCGATGGGAAAGCTCACCTTGTCTGCCACCTGCTTGAGGGCATCGACATTTTCCTGCGGCACGGGCTCTTCCACGAACATGGGTCGCATCCCCTTCAACTCGTGGCAAATCTCGACGGCCATGGCCGGTGTCATCTTGCCATGAAAGTCGAAGGCGAGTTCCACATCGGGTCCGACCCACTCGCGCATCAGATAGGCACGTTCCACGAACTCGTCGATCATCGACGGTGGTTCATGGGCGCGCCATTTGCCACCAGGTCCCGACTTGAAGGCTGTGTAGCTGCCCTTCGCCATGAGCATGTCCAGGCGCTCCCGTGCGGATGCCTTGCCTTCATCAGTCAAGGAGCCAATCCCCCAGTGCGCGTAGACACGAATCCGCTCGCGCACGGCCCCACCAAGAAGGGCATGGGTCGGCACGCCAAAATGCTTGCCTGAAATGTCCCACAATGCCTGATCGATACCGGACAGCGCCGTCATGAGAATGTTGCCACCACGGAAGAAGGCCGAGCGATAGACATGCTGCCAGTGATGCTCAATGCGTAGCGGATCTTTGCCGACGAAGTATTCTGCCAGTTCCTCGACCGCCGCCACGACGGAGGCGGGTTTGCCTTCCAGGGTCGTCTCCCCCCAGCCGACGAGACCATTGTCTGTGGTGATCTTCACGAGCCGCACCCGCGGCAAGGGGAAGAACTGCTCGATCGTGGCGATCTTCATCGTCGGCTCCCAGTAGCTCTGTGATTACTTGCACGTGTGCGAGCGATCGCAAACTTTAGCGATCGATGTCAGCCGACATGCGCAACTTCAAGTGCGCCCACCCCTGCGGGGTGACAGCAGTGACGGCACGGGGTAACAGGGTGCCTGGCGGCGCCACCGTCAAGTGCGCTCGATAGGTTTCTACTGTTGGTGGGGAGGCCAGCGACGCGTCGGGACCAACCTGGTCGAGACGAATCGAAAACCCTGCCACCGTGCCCATCGATGCGACATCGTCCCGTTCCGGCAGTCGCAGCACCAGCGCCGTGCTGTCCGCTCCAGCCGGCGTCACACTCAGACGCAGTTCGATTTCACCCGCCCAGACGCAGTCAGCGTCATTCGGACAGCGCGAATCGGCGACGACTTCATCCCAGCGCAGAGTCAGTGCATTGCCACTCGACCAGGTTAACTCCTGAGGCTGAGCGAGTTGTAACTCAATGGTCTGTGGCTGCGCGATAGCGGTCGTAGCGAGAGAGAGCAGCATGGCGCAGAATTTCACGTAAAATCTCATTTGAGAAAGCCTCATCTTGTCGTCTCATGCAATGTCGTCTATAGGTAGTGTGCATAGATGTAACACCGGGGACACGATAAGTGTTCCCAAGAGACCATTCATGCCACCCAGAAATCACTGAAGATCACAGGAAATCATGAAGATCACGGACATTCAGGCCGTCAAACTGACAATGCCCGACAGCGTCCCAAGTACATCCGCTGCGGCTTCTTCGGTCACGTCTCCACAGCACGCGGCCGGTCATCCAGCGACTGCACCGGCAGCCAAGCCGTGGCGTAGCGGCTGGGCTGAGGACGCAGAGGTCGCCAATCCCATGTCGCGTTATCCGCACGTGAAACGCCATCGCAGCATGTGGCTGCCCAAGGACTGGGGCGCCGTCTGGTGTAAGGTGACCCTCGAGGACGGCACATGGGGCCTCGGCTCAACGGCGCATGGACGACCCGTCGCGGCTGTCATCGACGATCACCTGGCGCCACAGTTGATCGGCCAGGACATCATGGCGGGCGAGAAGCTGGCAGACATGATGTTCCGCCTGACCAAACCCTATGGCACAGTGGGCCTCGCATCGTACGCGATCAGTGCTGTCGACCTTGCCCTCTGGGATGCACGCGGCAAGGTGCTGGATAAACCCGTCTACGAATTGCTCGGTGGCCCGCAGAAAGAAAGCCTGCCCTGCTACGCCACGGGAAACGATGTCGACTGGTATCTTGAACTCGGCTTCAAGGCGTTCAAGCTCGCCTGTCCCCATGGCCCCGCAGATGGACTCGATGGCCTGAAGAAGAACGAAGACTTCGTCGCGCGGGCCCGCGAGCAGATCGGCGACGGATGTGAACTGATGCTCGATTGTTGGATGGCGTTCGACGTGGAATACACCGTCCGCCTCGCCGAGCGCCTACGGCCTTATGGTCTCAAATGGATGGAGGAGTGCCTGCTGTCGGAGGACTTCGATGCCAACATCGCCCTGCGACAGCGCCTCCCGTGGCAGGGCCTGGCCACAGGTGAGCACTGGTATACCCACTTGCCCTTCCAGTGGGCCTGCGCCCATCGCGTCGTCGACATCCTGCAACCCGATCTCACCTGGGTTGGCGGTCTGAGCACCTGTGTGAAAATTGCTGCCGCCGCCGACGCGGCGGGCATCACCGTCTTGCCTCACGGTGGTGGTGGCACCGCCTTTGGCCAGCACTTCACCATGGCCATGGGCTGCGCTGACCTGGCCGAATATTTTATCGGCTCCCCGCCGGGCGTGCCCCTCGAGCAGCTACGAGGAATCCCTGGTGTACCCATCGCCAAAGATGGCGTGGTCATTCCCAGCAACGCGCCGGGTTTCGGCATGGAGATCAGCGAAGACTGGCTGACACCGTTCTTCGGCTAGTGTCTCCTCACACTTTGCCAGACAACGTCTGCACCGACTCAGCCTCCGCCTCGATCTGCGTCCAGTCCCAAAGCATGGGGATGTATTTCAGCTCCGCCCAGCGCGACGCCTGATCCGCATAGTGCGCACTCGCCGGGTGTCCCGACGCACCAAGCGGTACGATCCAGCGACTCTGCGTCCAGTCGGAGGGATCCATCAGATAGCGATTCACTGATCCTCCCGTGGCGACGAAGGAACCGAGCCCGTAGCTGCCCGCCAGCGGCGTGTCACCATCACCATGCACGGCCCGCGGCTCCGGATCCATCACGCCAGCCGCTTCTGGGAACACCACCGACAGCGGGTGCCGATGCTGCGTGTGATGCAGGCGGCCCCAGCGCCATTGTGACACATCGTCGCCGAAACGCTCCGCCAGTTCTACCAGCGCTGCATCGAAGGCAGCATTGAGTAGATCATCCCAGCTGCGATCTGGTGGCAACAGGTCACGCCCCAACACGATCTCCTCGGACTTCGTCTCCGGGCCATCGACGTCGGCCGCCAGCTCCTGATGCATCGCCTGCAGCATGAGACGCACATGCGCTTCGCCACCGACTTCCCCCGTTATAATGCCTTCAGCAGCGGCGCCCCCAGCATAGATCAGCAACCGTCGCATGAGCGCTCGCCGTGCCACAGAATAGATCGTGGGTCCCACCTCGTGACGATCCATACGCAGATCCCAGGCGCGTAGCGCCTTGAGTGCTTGCACTCGTTGCTGTGGTGGAATCTCTCCCCCTGCACGGGTCAGATCCGGGACGGCAGCCAAAAGACGCTCAACGAAGACCTGCGCCGGCAACGACAGACGCTCCGCATGCACAGCCGCCATGTCTTCCACCGTGGCGGCACTCGGAGCCAGTGCCAGCAACCGGTCTCGCACACGGCGTGCACGATGGTCGGAGGGGAAATACAGTCCTACATAGTGCGGATACTCGTGATCTGTGACGCGTTGGTTGCACGTGACGGCCCAACCTGTCTCTGGGTTGACAGCCTGTGGCAGATCATCTGGCGCAATGATCCCCTGCCAGTCATGCTCACCCGTCCAACCAGGCACGACGGCCCAGCCATTGGCTGGCCCACGGATCGGAATACGCCCCTCGTGCAGATAACCGAAGTGACCCTGCGTGTCGGCGACGGCGTAGTTGTTCACACGATCATTCCAGTGGCGGAAAGCATGGTGCAGGGACTCGATCGAATCAGCGTGCATCGCATCTCGTGCCGCATCGAGCCATTGCGTGCCTTCGATGAGTCCCGGATCGCAGATCGCCACGCCCCACCCGGAACGGGGATCGCCAGCGATAACAGGTCCGTGATCGGTGACGGTCACATCCATCTGCACGTCGTCCCCGTCACGAACACGCAGTGTCTGCGCCGCGACTTCTGCCGCGCGCCACCCAGTCTTGGCCTCGACTTCGCGCCCATCATCGCGGAAACGCTCGAGAAAGAGATCCTGTGTGTCCGCAGCGCCGTGGGTCATGCCCCAGGCAACATGTTGATTGTGGCAGAAGTGCAGCGCCCCGGGTACGCCGGGCACGGAGTGCCCGATCACATCAAACTCAGCGCACGCCAGATGCACCTGGTAGTAGACATTGGGCGTATCCAGAGCGCGGTGTGAATCACCGCCCATCAGCGGCTGACCCGATGTCGTGCGCTCACCCGAGATAGACCAACCATTGGAACCGCCATCCACATCCGCCGGCAGGGCTCCCGGCGCCAGCAGATCGGGATCAACGGACAATTCAAGCAGAGCATCGCGCGCAGCCGTCAGATACTCGCGACCATCGAGCGCCGGCCCCTCGTATTGTGCGCCCGGTGGCACCGTCAGCAGTTCCCCCGGCGCGGATCCCTCACCGACAAGGGCGAGCACTTCGTCGACACCTGCCTTCAACAGCCAACGCGAGCGCCACAGTTTGGGCTCGAAGGTCCCCAACAGCGAATTGCGAATCTTGTAGACCGCCACACAATGCCACGGTTCCCAGGACTCGGGCGTTTCGCCAAGCAGGGCGTATTCGATGGGCAGGCTTGTTGTGGAGTCGATGAAAGCATTCACACCCGCCGTGTAGGCGGCGACCATCGCGCGCGCCGCATCACTGCATGCGGCCAGATCGAGCAAGGCCGTGCGTCCCATACCCGCCGCGCGTAGCAGTCGATCTCGTGCCAGCCCGCGGCTGCCGACCCACTCCGACCAGCGACCCAACGCCTGATGTCGATCTGCATCCATGTGCCACAGACGATCCTGCGCCGTCGCGAATCCCTGCGCGAAATACAGATCGGTTTCGCTACTGGCCCGAATGTGTGGAATCCCCCAGGCATCGCGATGAATCGTCGCCTCGCCCTCGAGTGCAGCAAATTGTTGTGGTGTCGTCAGATCAGGCAGGGCCGCCGCAATGGCTGCCTGCAATTCGTCGTCGGTCATTTCCGCTCCCAAGCGTCATGTTTCGACAGACCATTGTAGGCAATCGCAAGGCCGCCAACGAGTCGGGCGCGCCGACATGCACTCTTGTCTTGTAAATGACGCCCTGCGATGCGTATATAGCGGGAGACGCAGACTGAGTTCCGGAGACACAATGAGACTTCCCACCGTCATCGTCATCGCCGCACTCATGCCCGCTGTCGCGATCGCGCAGACAGCACCTCTCGTCGTACACGAATGGGGAACCTTCACGAGCCTGCAGAGCGAGGAGGGCCGCTCAATAGGGGGCATCAACACCGACGACGAACCTGTTCCCGCCTTCGTCCACACCGTCGGCCACGGTCTTCTCCTGCGTCCTGCCGACCTGCCCAATCGCCTCACCAAGGGGTATCCCAGACTGCACCCGGATGTGACGATGCGACTGGAAACGCCGGTGATGTATTTCTACCCAGCCGATGCAGACGTCATAGACCTCACCGTACGCGCCACGCTCCGAGGCGGTTGGCTCACTGAGTATTATCCCATGGCTGATGTAGATGTACCTGGTCTGCTGATCGAGCGACCCGATCGCGACACAGACATAGGTGGGATCGATGATGATACTCAGGGCTCCCTTACCTGGAAGAATCTGCAGATCGGCGTCGCCCCCGGCGGTCCGGAGACAGAAGCAGAGGTTTGGCTCGCACCACGTCGCGTGGAGGCTGCCTACGTAGCCATGCCGAATGGCGAGGTTGAGAGGTATCTGTTCTATCGCGGCATCGGACATCTCGACGCACCATTGCGAACTGTGCAATCCGCAGATCGCGTTGAGATTGGCACAGGGACAAGTGGGATGCCCTTTTCGGGGTCTCTCACCAGTGATGCCTGGCTCGCCGACATCCGTGACGATGGCACATGTGCCTTCGTCCGCGTCGGACCCATCGTCCTTGGCGGCACGCCTGTCACGGTCCCGACACATTTCGCCGCATCGGATTATTCGAGCCAGAGCCTCCAACGGCTTAGCGCCGACATGCACAGGGCCCTCGTCGATGAGGGCCTCTTTGCGGACGAGGCAGCAGCCATGCTCGATACGTGGCAGGAGGCGTACTTCAAAAGCGCAGGGTTGCGCCTGTTCTACACCGTGCCGCAGGTGTGGACCGATCATGTTCTGCCCCTGGAGTTTTCCAGGCAAGTCGACGTCACCCGCGTAATGATCGGTCGTATCGAACTGATCACTCAAGCTCAGCGTCAGCTTCTGCGTCAGATCGCCTCGACACCCGCCGGCCCCCAGTCCTATCTCGCCTATCAGCGACTGGGTCGTATGCGCAATGCTCTCATACTTGATGAGCTCGCTCAACGACCAACGCCCGAACTTCAGCTCCTCATCGACACCTACAAGCTCTCTGGATATGGCTGGCCCTCGCCAGCCGTCGCCGAAGTTTCCCTGTCCATCTTTGACGGCGGTGACTGACGAGTCCTGGGATGGGAGAGATACCTCCGGACGCCCGGGGGCCACGGGCGTCTTCTTTTGCCCGGATACTCGTCGATTGCAAACAACGATCAACGCACAAGCTGCTCGTACTGCGGCAGGACCTGGGTCGCACAGCCATGAACTGTGACCGCCAACCACACCTCGTGGGCGAGATCGTCGCCCTCAGGCCTCTCGTCGAAGATGACTTCGACGACTTGTACAGAGTGGCAGCCGACCCTCTCATATGGGAGCAGCACCCGGCCACAGACCGCCACGAGCGGGCACAATTTGAGGCATACTTCCGTGAAGCGTTGGCTTCGGGTGGTGCGTTGACCGTGCTGGATGCGTGCAGCAAGCAGATCATCGGCGCCACGCGCTATCACGGATATGAGGAGAAGGCGGGGGAGATCGAAATTGGCTGGACCTTCCTGTCTCGCGCCTGTTGGGGCGGTTCATACAATGCCGAGATGAAACAGCTGATGCTTGGCCACGCGTTTCAATTCGTCCGCTCCGTTGTGCTTCTCATCGGACCAGACAATCTGCGGTCTCGGCGAGCAGCGGAGAAGATTGGTGCGATCTGTACTGGCGAACGAACGGATGGCTCTGGCCAGCGAAGCCTCGTCTATGAGGTCACGAGACCTGGCGGCTAGTCTCGCAATCGCCCAAGGAGGCGTCTGCTATGCGCGTGCTCGACATGGGCTGCGGCAGGTGCCTGTCCAGCGTAGACGTGCAGACCGTCGATGTGATGCCGGATGGTTGGCCAGCGAACGGGATTGTTGCCAGACTGACTCGCTCGTCTGGCTACATGCAGTATCGTGGGGACCGCCACGAGTCAAAAGTCGCTAGGCAAAGACGTCGATGATGAATCCCTTGTTCGGAATCGGTGGCCGAAACTCTGTGTGCGCTGGCGGCGCCACACCGGCATCTAGGCCGAGAGGCCGCACCTCACCCGAGCGAGGGACGGTGGCCGTCCGGTCTCTTTCGGCTATACGGGGTGCTTGGGTCCCCACACTGACGTCGATTTTCGACACGGGGATGATGTGATTGAAGTTGGAGATCCGTGAGACCATGACTCGCGATCAGGCGTTAAAACCAGGTGCTGGGTTGTCTGTGTGACAGCCACCACAGTAGACTGGTGATCGCGAGGGGGGTGTGTCAATGACAAAAACTGAGTTCTCCGCCGAGCAGGCCGCCTTTGTCGAGGCGACTGTCCGTCTTGCCGATGGCCTTGGTGACGAGGCCCTGGTTCTGCTCGTAGGGTCACGGGGCGCCGGATTCACCGACAGCTGGTCGGATCTCGATCTCTGGGTCGTGGGAGACAGGAAGGACCTCTCCCCCGATCAGCAACAGGAGTACGATGCCACTCATCAGGTCTTCACCGACCAGGGAGATGGCGCGGCACACTGGACATTCTACGATTGGCAGGATGTCATCCGGGAACTCGACGCGTACCACCCCGTCTTCACTTGGATTGCCTGCAACAGCATCTATCTGAGTGGCCCTCGAAAGCGACACCCAGATGGGGAAAACCATCGTTCCCATCCTGGAAGATGTCGCGTCCTCCATTGGTGAATTGGTCCATCATCCAGAAGGTGTGCAGTTTCAGAAGTGGAAGCCGATCGCCCGACTTCGAGACTTGCGTACGATCCTGCCGACGGAACTCACTCAGGCCGGCTGGCAGGGCCCCTTGGTGAACGACCTTGGCCTCAACATTTCGAACTCCTTTCTACAGCAGTAACAGAAGGACAGCCATGACCCAGCAATTGACAGATTCATCACCAACCTCTCGCAGCAGATCTTTGCTGCAAACCTGGCAAGGCGGGTCATCCTTACTGATCGCCATCCTTCTCGCACTCCTCATCCGCAGCACCGTGGTCCAGGCCTTTTATATCCCTTCTGGCTCGATGGAGGACACCCTCCTTGTGGGTGATTACTTCCTCGCCAACAAATTCATTTTTGGCGCGCCCATTGAGATTCCCTTGATGAATGCGCCCATCATGCGCTTACCTGCGGTGCGGGATCCGCAAGCGGGAGACATCGTCATCTTCCACTCGCTGGAGGAGGCGGGTCGAGACTTGATCAAGAGATGCGTCGCTACAGCGGGCCAGACCGTGGAGATCCGTAACAAAGTGCTCTACATCGATGGCGCTCGATCCTCCATGCCAGAAGACGCGAAACACATCGACCCCGTCACGAACCCCAGGCATTCAAGTGTGCGCGACAACTTCGGTCCCTATGCGGTACCGGAGGGCCACTTCTTCATGATGGGCGACAACCGGGATGGCAGTCGCGACAGCCGTTACTTCGGCCCCGTGCCACGCGACAAGATCAGAGGCAAAGCGATGATGATCTACTGGTCTGCCGAAATACTGACCGGACCCATCGCCGACCGATCTCCACAGCTGTTGGTTGATGCAGGAAACTTCCTGTTGAATCTGCCGACCCTGCCTCTGCGATCTCGCTATTCGCGACTTGGTACCATCATCCACTGAACAAGCTCGGAGCCGAATGCACAATCACACAGTTCGCGTCACCGGCGTCTTGTTGCACGCCGACAAGATCCTGCTGGTGCAGCAGCAGACAGAGTCGCGAGCCTGGTCCCTTCCCGGTGGCAAACTCGAGCCTGGCGAGACCCTCGAAGAGGGACTGATACGTGAAATGCAGGAGGAGACGGGGCTGGATGTTCGCTTGATCAAACAACTCTATGTCTGCGACAAGCCGGAGGATTGCATCGTCCACATCACATTCCTCCTGGAGGTGGATAGCCTCGATCAGCTGCGAATGCCGACGAACGAATTCGAAACGACACCGATCACAGATATGGCCTGGGTCGCCCCGGTAGATCTACCGGAATACGGCTTCAGCGACCAATGGGCACGCAACGTTTCCCTTGGATTTCCGGATGCACCACGCTACGCCGGACTCAAGGCAAACGTGGGTCTTTAGGCGCGTTTAGTCAGCCCGAAGCTTGAGCTCACCCCAGGTCTTGGCAGTGACCGCCGTAGCCGTCGGCACAACTCTCACCTGCATTCCAGAAGCTGATCTGAATCTCGCCTCACTCCGTTGATCATCCAGAATAAAGCGCGTCTCTCTGATCGGATTGTCATCGATCAAGAGAAGGGCGTCTGCCGCTGGCTTGACGGCTAGGAGCCGAATAGAAGCAAGTACCCCTGACGAATTCGGCGGCGCGTCAGATTCCGAGAGAATCGTGCCAAAATCCAGCTGAAAACCAGAGAGTTGTGCCGCTACCGGATCGCTCTCAGGCAAGAACAGATTCGTGATGGGCTCAGATTCAAAGAGTGGACCCGGTATGAAGGGCTGCGTGCCCGACTCCCCTGTGCGCCCGTTGTCGGCGACTAAAAAGGCATCGTCCATTGACAGAAAAACGACAGCCCCGCTGACCGCGCTGCCCTCGAAGTCTATGACGATATCCACATCGATTACATCTCCGACGGAAATCTCGAGATCGGTTGCCCCCGTCTCAGCCTGAACCAGTCGGACCGTCTGTGCGTCAGCGGCGACGGCAATCAGGATGACAGCCGCAAGAATGTTGAGATATCGCATGGAAGTTCCCTCTCTGCCTGGTACATGACGACGTGAATCGTTGTGCTTGTGAAGCTCAGCGGCCACTCACTTGTTCAGCCGGCAGATCTGCTGTTTGAGACCACCTATCTGCCTCTACCGCCAAGGTATCAACCGAGGTGGTCCCTACAAAGCCGCTGTTGGCGTCTGTTGAAGAACGACCAGGCCGTCCCGAGCAAGGCCAGAATGCTCGCCAGCAACAGCCCTCGTCTCAGAGTTGACAGATATGGCTGTATCACGACTTCGTGTTCACCTGCCGTCAGATACAGGGCCATAAAGTGTCCCGCCGTCTCGTGCGGTTCGACCCGCACACCATCAACGAGCAGATCTATGTGCGGGTAGTAGGTATAGGCCAGCCGCGCATAGCAATCCTGTGTGACATCTACCTGCAACTCAACGCGCTGATTGTAGACGTGATGACTGATGACACGCACGTCAGGATTTGTTTCCAGAGAGACAGGCCGAGCCAGATCGCGAATGAAGATTCGCTCTGCGACAGGTCGTTTCTTGGAGACACCCATACCCAGAACTGTGGCGAAAGCCTCGCCCACCTGCGGCACTTGCGATCGGATCAATTCGTGGTTCAGGATCGGCCCCATGCGGAACCTCTCCATCAGGTCTATGCCCGTTGGAGAGTCCAATGGCGGCTCAATGGTTCCACTCACGATGATCGGCGAGTGATAGGGCATTTCCAACTGCCACGTAACAAACTTGGATCCGCCGGGAATTTTCAGCAGAACGTATCGCACATTGAGTAGAGCCATGCCGAGGAGCACGGGTGAAGCGATCCCGACGGTGCCAGTCGGACTAATTGGTTGACCTAAATAGGAGGCACTTTAAACATCCAGAATAGGCCGCACAAACTCGTAAACGCCTAGCATCTCTCCTGCAAGCGGTCCGTCGGGACCAGGAGACTCAGCGTAGAAGTGCAGTATGGGGTGCGTCAGAAACTCGAAGATCCCCACGTAGGCAGATCGAAAGGGAGCGATTTCTCCTTCCCTGTCCGCCTTGAGTGCTTCCTGACGAATGTCATCATAGAAATCAGCACTGGTGCCCCTCGGATCCACAGAGTCCGGCCTGGCGAAGAAAGGCTGCTGGAAGGTCGTCGGAAACAGATCGAGACATACCAACAACAAGGCGAAGGTCGCCACTCGCTGACTCTGGCGCCGCCATGCCACCTGTAGAAACTGAACGCCCATTCCCGCCCCCAGGGCCAGGAAGAGGGTGGTAAAAACCAGATACCGACCAGCCCCAAGAAATTCGCTGCCCGGCAGCATTTGCACGAGCCCGCTGTGGTAGGCCAGTACCATCACAAAAGTCGCTGTGAGCAACAGCAGAACTGGCAAAGAGACACGCCGCAGGCGACGATGAAGTGTCAGCCCCATACCCATGATAGCGAGCAGGCACAAACTGATGCCCAGATAGCCACCATACCAGTTGAAATCCGGCCGCCCGTGGGACACGATCGAAAACTTGTAGTTCGACCACGCGAACAAGGTCCACCATGCGGGGTCTGGCGTCACGGACAGATCGAATCCCTGGGCAAGTCCGGTGAAGGATCGATCCACCCACATGGGCAGCAGCAGACTCCCACCGATCACAGCAGCCGTCGCCAGTGACGCGAGCATATATGCGACACAGGTCTGCAGGCGGATGTGGTCCGGCTTCCAGACAAGCTGTAGCGCCAGAAACACGACGAGAAAAGCGCCGCTCCAATAGCCGTATCCGGGATGTGTGAGGACGACGAGTCCGAGGGCCGAACCAGCCAGCAGTGCATGGGGCAGACGATCCTCAACACGACGGCAGAGCGTGGGACTGCCGTAGAAAACCCAAGGCAACAGCGCGTAGACCAGAGCGACGGGGTGCCTGCCCATGAACAGGATCTGCTGCGTATGCCAGAAACAAAGCACGAAAGCCAGTCCCGCGATGAAACTGGCCGATCGTCGCAACTGCATCTTGCGTGCAAGGGCAAACACGCCGACTCCACTCACGGCGTGGCAGCCCCCCAGCGTCAGCTTGATAGCTAACGTGTTATCGATCCACAGCGATGTCAGACCACTCAGGATATAGAACCCGAAGCCATACATCTGCATGAGGGGCGACCCCATACCGGTGGAGAACGTCCACCAGGGCCCCTGTAGCAGTGAAAAGCAGGTCTTCGCCAGATCAGTGAGGAAGATGTGCACTGATGCATCGGCGCTCCAACTGAGATTCCCTGGGCCGAAGTAGGCGCGGACACAGACCAGACTTGCGACCAGCAGGATCACTTGGGATCGCCGGTCCGAGACGAAGAGCCTGCGGAGAAACAGCGTCAGCTGTCGAGAATGGACCTCAAGAATCAGGAGTGCCAGTGTCGTGAGGATCGTGGCGACTGCAAGTACCAGATCCGCGATGCCGAAAACGACTTTGTCACGTAAGAAGTGGACATACTGGCCGAGAGACGCATACGTCACAGCCGCGGGAAGCACGGCGAGTTTGGTCATGGTCACATACTGAAAGCAAGCCAACAGCGCGACCCACGTTGCCAGCAGGGAATGGAACAGGCGCATCGATTTCCTACGATAGAGGTCAGAAGTTGCTATCTGTGTGCGTCATAACAGATCAGCGAGAACGTGAATCGTTCAGATTGAAATTGCAGAGAGGCCTGCTTCAGGTCCATGCCTCAGCGGCCCTCTGATAGCAAACTCGAAGTGCCTGTTCATTGGCAACGGATATTTTGGCGGAATTATGCAGCCTCAACATATTCTTGGTTCTGGCGATGACAAAAACAACATTGCCAATGATCGACCACACCCATACCTTGACCCCATCATGACGACAAACTCTCAGAATCGCCGAAACCAGAACGCCTGCGACGACAATACAGTCGCGGCGGGATTCGACGTGTTCTGACGGTCAGCTAAACAACACCGACGAAACACCACTTCCCGCCGCGACATGCTTCGCGAGCGGGTTTTTTTGTGCCTCAAATCGAAACTGATCTGATGCGTACCACCTATTTCACATCTCTGATTCACGACGACAATAATCCGAATACACACGTCACCCGGACTCGATTCCGCGTGCCCTGATCGGTTATTGCCACCTACCGAACATCGCCCGCCGTCGAGTCATCGACGGCGGGCTTTTTCGTTCTCACAAGAAGGAGTCAAACCCGATGCACCCTCACCGAACTCACACATGCGGCCAACTGGGACAGATCGATGTCGGCAGCCAGGTCCGCCTCAGCGGCTGGGTCCACCGCAGTCGTAACCATGGTGGTGTCTTGTTCGTAGACCTGCGCGACGAGCACGGCCTGACGCAGATCGTGTTTCAGCCAGGCAGTCCCACACATGAACCAGCGACGAGCATTTCGGCAGAATCAGTCATCACCGTCACAGGTCCTGTCGTCGCCCGAAGCGATGGCAACATCAATACTGCCCTGGCGACTGGACAGATTGAAGTGCTTGCTGAAGAACTCGACATCGCTAGCGTAGCAGAGGCCCTGCCCTTCCCCGTGGCTGAGGAAACGCAGGTTTCGGAGAGTCTGCGCCTGCGTCACCGATTCCTCGATCTGCGCCGCCAGAGCTTGCACCAGCGGATCCAATTGCGCTCCGACGTCGTAGCCAGTGTCCGGCGACGCCTGGGCGATCTTGGCTTCACAGAAATCCAGACGCCTATTCTGACGAACAGCTCCCCCGAAGGAGCACGCGACTTCCTCGTGCCCAGTCGACTGCACAAAGGCCAGTTCTATGCCCTGCCACAATCACCACAGCAATTCAAGCAACTGCTGATGGTTGCGGGCTTCGATCGCTATTTCCAGATCGCTTCCTGCTTTAGAGACGAGGATGCGCGTGCAGACCGATCCCCTGGGGAACACACCCAACTCGACATGGAGATGGCCTTTGTCGAGCAGGATGACGTCTTCGTCGTTCTCGAGCAGCTCCTGTACGGATTGTTCACAGAGTTCACCGACTGGGAAGTGTCGAGTCCGCCATTCCCACGCATTCCCTATGCCGACTCACTGATGAGATTCGGCACAGACAAACCCGACCTGCGCTTCGGTCTCGAGATGCAGGATCTCAGCAGCCTCTTTGGGGACGCTGATTTTCGCGTATTTCGGCAGATCGTGGAGACGGGTGGTGTTGTGCGTGCCCTTGTCATCGAGCAAGGCGCCGCACAGTCACGGCGTTTCTTTACGGAACTGGAGTCGTGGGCTACTGAAGCAGGTGGGGCAGGTCTTGCCTGGTTGACGACGACAGCCGATGGCTTCGGCGGCCCCATTGCACGCGCCCTCGGTCAGGAGCTGGCGACGAGAATCGTCGCTGCGACAGATGCGGGGGAGGGATCGGCCATTCTGTTGTTTGCTGGCCCGGAAGCGGCAACAGCCAGTCTGGGCGGCGAACTACGTCTGCATCTGGCCGATCTGTTGTCAATGCGGCAAGAGGGTGTATTCCGCTTTTGTTGGATCGTCGACTTTCCCATGTATGCAGCCGATGAAGAGACGGGAGGCATCGACTTCTGTCACAATCCCTTCTCCATGCCACAGGGAGGCCTGCAGGCATTGGTTGAGCAATCCCCCTTGGATATCCTGGCCAATCAGTATGACATCGTCGTGAATGGCACGGAACTTTCGAGTGGGGCGATCCGCAACCATCGCTCTGACATCATGCTCAAAGCATTCGAGATTGCCGGCTATTCAGCAGAGCGGGTTGAAGCTGGGTTCGGTGGCCTCATGCGAGCCTTCGCCCTGGGCGCCCCTCCTCACGGCGGCATCGCACCGGGAATCGATCGACTGGTGATGCTCCTGGCCAAGGAGCCAAACATCCGCGAGGTGATCCCCTTCCCTATGACGCAGAATGCCCAGGATTTATTGATGGGCGCACCGGGGAGCATTGCACTTGAGCAGATGCGTGAACTGGGGATGCGACCTGCGGACCGAAAGCCGATGTCGCACGCGTGATAGCCCTTATCGCCCTGGTTGGATAGTTGCCCGCAGCGTCCCGTCGTGAGTGGAGCGACGGGACGCGACGGCCAGAGCCACCAGTAACTCTATGCGTACCGCGCATAGATAGAACTTTTTGTCCGTATCAATACGGATTTCGAAACCAGATAGATCCTGGTACGTTGGGGACATGAAGATCTTGCTCGTTGATGACAATGCCGATGTGCGCATGACCCTCGCTGCCATGCTCTCCCGGCTGGGTTATGAAGTCACATCAGTAGAGTCCGCTGAAGCTGCCTTTGAGCGACTCGCTGCGAACCCAATAGATCTGATTCTCTCGGACTACAATCTTCCCGACGTGGACGGCGTCGAATTGCTGCGCCGGGCAAATGGCATGGTCCCTGGCTTGGTGTCCATCATCGCCTCGGGCATTGCCCCACCTGGACACTGGGATCACATCGATGATTGGTTGATCAAGCCACTTCCCTTTGGCGAACTGAAACACCGGCTGGAGGCCGCTGTCGCGAAAAGAGAAGACCAACGAACGGCTGATGGTTTCGGCTGACGGTTCGGCTGATATGTCCTGCTGACAGATCCCACTGAGGCTCGTTCACTCGCCCTGTCGGCAGAAGCCCAGCCAGTTGGGCAGATTGCGTACACCGCTTTTCAGCAGATCCACGTGATGAATCCGGATGGCTCGGGACAGCAAGCTCTGACGCAAGGACAGGCGCCAGCGTGGTCCCATGATGGCGAGAAGATCTATTTCGAATGGCACCGGGATGGGGAGAGTTTCATCTATTCCATCGACGCCATTCCCGGTGCTGTGCCCCAATCTTCCTTGCCGGTCTTGATGGCAGTGACATTCGCCTCATCGGCGGTGAGATCGGCACGCATGGTGCTCCGGCATGGTCTGCCGATGGCCAGCGACTCGCGTTCTACAGCCGACGCCAGGATGGCGAAGGGATCTACGTAGCGGATGCCCAGGGCCAGAATCAGACGCTGATCTCTGTGGAGTGGGTGATCGACTGGTCTCCCTCCTGGTCACCCGACGGCGAATGGGTCACTTTCGTCTCCAGTCAAAGCCGTGTGAATTACGACATCTTCATCATGAGAGCTGATGGCTCCGACGTGAGGAATCTGACCAGCAGTGGCGACAGCAATGAAGATGATGCCACCTGGTCCCCTGTCTCCCTGCCAGCCCTGCCGACGGCCGTCGAGGACATGAGTTGGGGGCAGGTGAAAGCCGGGAACTGACTCACGGGGGGCAGTTCAGAGCATGACAATCAGCCCAAGGTCCGTCCTGTAGCTGCGGGGTGAAATCTCTCTTGCGACTATTTGGTGCAGGGTTGTTTGTGTAGCACAGTCATTGTGCTCACCACGACCCTATCCGAGACGCCAATTTTGCCTGCATCGCCCCCTATCCTTGCCCAGCTCATGGCGGTCATCGAAGACCGCCGCGACCACCCTCCCGAGAAATCCTACACAACCACGCTGTTAGCCGGTGGTGTAGACGTGATCGGCCACAAAATCGCCGAAGAAGCGGCAGAAGTCGTCGAAGCTGCCGCAGAGGCTGGTGACACGGGGCGGGATCATCTCATCCACGAAGCGGGTGACCTGGTCTATCACCTGCTGGTCCTTCTGGCGCTACGCAGTATCCCATTGGCAGACGTCGAAACCGAGTTGGCACGTCGATTCGATGTGTCAGGTCTCGATGAGAAGGCGGCTCGGTCATGAGCAATTTCCGCATCGGCATTCCAAGCAAGGGCCGCCTCTGCGAGCAGGCGACAGAATTACTCGTCGCCGCAGGACTCAGTTTTCGACGCCAGGATCGTAGCCTCTTTGCCCAGGTTGAAGAGTTGCCCGTCGATGTCGCTTTCCTGCGGACATCTGACATTCCGGTCCTGTGTGCCGAGGGTGCCATCGATCTGGGTATCTCCGGCAGTGACGTCATCCTCGAATCAGGTGCCCACGTGCAAACCCGGTTGGCTCTGGGGATCAGCAAGTGTCGTCTCGCCGTTCTTGTGGGCGAGGAGGACGATATCCAAAAACCGGAAGATCTGGACGGTAGGCGCATCGCCACCAAGTTCCTGCGGGTCACCAGCCAATACCTGGCCAGTCACGACGCGCAGGCACACCTGGTGAAATTCAATGGATCCATCGAAATTATGACATCTCTCGGTGTGGCCGATGCAATGGTCGATATCGTCGAGACGGGCAGCACCCTGGCGGCCAATCGCCTTCGTATCCTCGACGAAATCGGTCACTTTGAGAGTGTTCTGCTGCAAACCGAGCAGAATACGGACAAAGACATGGTCGATTTGCTCGTGCGGCGCCTGGAAGGGGTGGTCATCGCCCGCAGTTATTCACTACTAGAATACAATATCCCTCGAGAGAAACTCGCTGAAGCAGAGAAAATCACCCCCGGTTTCAACTCTCCAACCGTCAATGCCCTGGAAGCACCCCAATGGTGTGCCGTACGGGCCATGGTACGTCGAAAACAGGCGATCGAGGCCATGGAAAAGCTTGAAACGCTAGGCGCATCCGCTATTCTCGAGACCCGGATCGCAAATTGCCGACTTTGAGGAAAATCAGGAAATTATCAAAATATCCATTATTGCCCTTCTCAAACCGCTAGACAGAAGCCTATCTTCTAGTTATCAGCGCGTTGCCACACCGGCTAGCGCGTACCATGCTGTTGGCAGCGATCTCCTGTTGGCCTTTTTGGTCAGGTACGAGAACACGACCAACGAGCAAACACTATTTAGGAGATCCAACAAATGGCAGAGCGCAAGACTGGCACTGTTAAGTGGTTCAACGACGCAAAAGGCTTCGGCTTCATTCAGTCCGACTCCGGCGACGTTTTCGTTCATCATTCCGCCATCCGTGGTGAGGGCTTCAAGTCCCTCGCCGAGGGTCAGCAGGTTGAGTTCGATCTCGTCCAAGGCGAGAAGGGTCCTGCAGCCGAGAATGTGCAGCCTTCCTAAGGCAGCATAGACCTTCCGGTCGCTAGAACTTTTAAGGCCCCGTCATCTCACGATGGCGGGGCCTTTTTTTATAGGACCTGTGTTGTGGCGACGCGGTCGCTGCGGTCAGTCGACGGCGCCCTTCACTTGCGCCCAAGAGCCTTCTTCGATCGCCGTCAGGAACAGCCCCGTGGAAACATCGATTCCGTTCAGTGACACAAAACGGCGCTCCGTTGTGCCATCAGGCAGCACGAGACGCGTTTCGAGGATAGGCGTATCCTCGATCCGAACCTCCGCGTGATTCAGAGTTCCCTGAACGACGACTTCGAAGGACGCAACCAGACCATCACCTTTCAGGACGCGCGAGTCACCAAGTCCGGCCAACGCCGCGTAGCGGAAGTGCGTCCGATCCTCTGCCACAACCTCTGGCACATCGCTGATGCCGTTGTAGGCGGTCACGACATTGTCGAATAGGGAGCCCTTGCTGAAAGGTTGTATGCCAGCGTACTCGGGACTGTGATCGATTACCTCAAAGGCACTCGTCGGCAGACTCAAGTGCAGATCGATCCCGGAGACACCGAGACAGTCAAGTCTTGCAACGACATCGATTTGCACCGTATCGCCAATACCAGCTGTGACGGGACCAGAAGAATGTTGATGAGCTCTGAGCTCGAGGCTTTGCGCCATGACGGGCGTAAGGGCGGACAGACTCGCGGCGAGGGACAACAGGACGAACCGCTGCATCTCATAACCTCCTTGTTACGAGTAAGGGTGCGGTAAGGCGCGGGCCGTCAGCCGGCGCCAGAAACCAACGCTGCATGATGAGACGGTGGGATCACGTGTCGGTTCCCCTTTCTGATCAAGGAGTTTCGTACGAGCGCTCTGGGCCCTGCTCGTCGTATCGTTGTGCAGTCTGATTGTGCAGCCTCTGATCGATGCAAGCCGGAACCACCCGGGTCCTGCTGACGTCTCAGTTGGTCTGCGTCCCAATGCATGGCACCTACATAAGTGAGTGGAAATGACCAATCAGAAGCGCGCATTGATTACGGGGATCACAGGTCAGGACGGTTCCTATCTGGCCGACTTGCTCCTTTCCAAGGGCTACGAAGTCATCGGCATCAGCCGCAGAACAACCCACTATCATCACGAGAATCTCGATCATCTGGCGGGCAGGATTTCGGTCGAATACGCCGATCTGTTGGATGGAGCCAGCATTGATCGTGTCGTCGCCAAGTGGCAACCGGATGAGATCTACCATCTGGCGGCGCAGTCGGTGCCCGCCGACAGCTGGAAGCAACCTATCGTCACCGCCGAGATCACCGCCGTGGGCACGTTGCGAGTTCTGGAAGCCGTAAAAAACCATTGCCCCACGGCGCGATTCTATCAAGCGACGAGTCGTGAGATCTTCGGTGGCGTCGAGACAGAGGTCGTGGATGAATCAACCCCCTATGGAGCGAACAATCCGTACGGTGTCGCCAAGCTCTACGCCCACCTCATGACGGAGACCTACAAGGACTCCTTCGACCTCTTCGCCTGCGGCGGGATCCTCTTCAACCACGAGAGTCCGCGTCGGTCACTGCACTTTGTCACACGCAAGGTCACCATGGCCGTCGCGTGTATTGTGTCGAAAACTACCATCCCGCCACTGGATGAGTCCGGAGCTCCCCTGGTGCAGGATGGCAAACTACGTATGGGCAATCTTGATGCCGTTCGTGACTGGGGATATGCACCCGACTACGTCGACGCCATGTGGGCCATGTTGCAGCAGGATGAACCCGATTCCTACGTCATCGCCACCAACACGTCCTATACGATTCGTGATCTGTGTGCTGTGGCCTTTTCGCGCGCCGGCCTCAACTGGGAAGACCATGTCGTCACCGACGAGGCCTTCATGCGTCCAACAGAGATTGCCGCATCCAAGGGCGACTACGCCAAGGCCAAGGCCACTCTGGGTTGGGAGCCAAAAAAACTATTCGCAGAGATCATTGAAGAAATGGTCGACGCCGACGTTGCTCGCCTGACTGAGTAGATCGCTGCAACTCACCGAGTGGCGATGATGACCCGATTCATGGGCGTGATCACCTCAGGGATGGATTTCCACTTGACCGTGTAGCCCGCTTGATGGAGGCGCATGGTGCGCTCCGTATCACTGGCGATTTCCAGTCCGAGTTCGCGCTGCAAAACGGTTGGCGCCTTGCTGGTCCGCTTCGTGTAGCAGCAGGGCGTCACTGCGATGGCGCAGCCCTTGTCGATGGCAAGGTCAATGGATTGATCTGTCAGACGACCGCAGGCATGTGTCGCCAGCACACTGGTAAACGAGATCTGCTCACCCACATAGTCCAGTTTCGTCGCATGGTGATGCACCTTGTCGGTAACCCACGGTGCCACAGTGGCCATTGCCACAAGCGCGCTCACACTGCTGGCCGGAATCTTTCGATCACAGAGATGTACCGCCTCGACACTGCGCTCAAATGCGGCCATCAGCATGCCCACCAGCCCGTGGCCACAGCATAAATCCACGAGCAATCTTGAGCGGATGTCACGACGCACGACTTCGAATACCTCGAAGCTCTCCACGACCTCCTTGATAGGAATACACCTGGATCGTGCCAGAGAGCGCACGATCGCCGCGTGTAAGCCGTCTCCGGGAAAGTGACGATCCGCGACGGCCAGATTCAAACCATACGTCGACGCGATGATCTCGCTGGGCAGACCCTGATTAAATTGCTTGAAAGCTCTGAAGCTGGTCATCGTAATCCAGGTGAGAAGGAGCAAACAATCTGCGCCGCCGAATATACTCACGCGCCTGGAAACTGGAACTCGTACAACTCCTCGGCGTCTGTCGAGACAGGAAACATTTTGCTTGCCTCTACGAAGACCTTCGTATATGTCTTCTACGAAGAGCTTCGTAGAAAGGAATCAGAGAATGGCAAAGAACATCCCAAGAATCCCGACAGGCGCCGAACTGGTGATCCTGCAATCACTGTGGCGGTCTGGCTCAGGCACGGTTCGACAGATCGTTGAACAGATGACAGACACTGGGTACACGACGGTGCTCAAGACACTGCAGATCATGCACAAGAAAGGTTTGGTCAGTAGAGATGAGTCAGGACATGCCCATATCTACCTGCCTGCATTCAGTCAGGATGCCCTTGAACGCGAAATGGCCCTCGACCTGACGAACCGCGCGTTCGATGGATCCGCATCACGGCTGGCTCTACAGGCGCTGTCAGCCAAGGGTGCAACAGCTGAGGAACTCGAACAGATGAAAGCGTTGCTGACCCGGATTGAGGACGAAGACGTATGACCGCTGAAACAACACGACTCGCACAGACACTGCTGCATTTCCTCTGGCAAGGCGCAGCGATCTATGCCGTAACCGTCGCATTTCGATCTCTGTTGTCGTCACGTCCCAGCGGACGCTATGCAGCCGACCTGGGTGGCCTCTTCGCCATGTTGATCGTCCCGATCTGGACCTTTGCCCGCTCCGAGCCCAGCGCCATCGGTGACAGTCAAACACTTGGCGGTTCATCTGTCACTCAGGCGGGTAGTGAGTCTCTGCTCGGGGACGTTCTGAGTGCACCTGCGGTGACGGTCGTCAGCCAGTGGGACTGGCAGTTGCTCATTGTCTGCGCCTGGGCTCTGGGAGCGATACTGGTTGCCGCCCACATCCTGACGGGCTGGTTGCAACTCCGTCGCCTGCGCGCTGTTGCGGCGCCGGCTCCTGCAAACTGGGTCGCCTGGCTTTCTTCACGCAGTCAGCAGTTACGAGTCACCTGTCCGCAACTACTCGTGTCCACGTGGGCCAGCACGCCCATGGTTCTAGGTTGGCTGCGGCCTGTCATCGTGCTGCCTGCCACGGTCCTGACGGGGCTGACGCAAGAACAGATCGAGGCACTGCTGACGCACGAACTTGTGCATCTGCGTCGACTCGACCACCTGGTGAATCTCCTCCAGGTATTGCTGGAGACACTGCTGTTCTATCACCCCGCCGTCTGGCGCTTGTCCAGGGATCTGCGACACGATCGCGAACTGTGTTGCGACGCGCGCAGCATCCATCTCATGGGCCGCCCCACCTACACACGTGCTCTGCTCGCAGCAGAACAACTCAGGAGTGCTGTCGTGCCACCCCTGGCATTGGCTGCCACAGATGGCTCCCTGCTACAACGAATTCGCTATATCGCCATGAATCCAGTGGAAGGAAAATCCATGTCCCGCTACACACGCTTCAGTCTGACTGTCGCCATTGCAGCAGTAACTTTCGTAACCTCCCTCGGCTGTATTGGAGCGGCACGCAATCTCGCCGCACAGGAGCCTGATGTCCTCCCCGTGCATGGCGAGGCGCAGAAGGTAGAGATTCCTGCGCGGATCTTTGCCGAGGTGTCAGACAATGGCAGCGTTAAACTCACTCTCATGGGCACGGGTACCTCAGCGGAGGAAATGACGAAGGCCCTCTCTTCGCTGAGTTCTCAGTTTGGTCTGGATGGAGTGCATGTCATTGGCCAGTCTGACTCGGCGACCGTCAATGCGCTGCGCCAGCAACTGGAAGCAGCCGGTCTGTCGTCGACGGTGCGTATGAAAGGCCCAGCACCAGAGACGCGGACACTTCCAGCGACCTTGCCTGTAACCCTTGCCGTGGCAGACTCCGTCACGGCAACCGTCTTCGATCAGAAAGGTGCGCGCGTGGCCATGCTCTTTGATGACATCATGCCTGAAGGCGGCCACAGTATCGTCTGGACGAAGGAGAAATTTCACCCTGAGGCCGGCGTGTATTTCGTACGTATCCAGGCGACCAACCAGAATACGATGTACAAAGTCCTCGTCCTGGACTGACCGAGGGCAGGGGCATTCCTTGCTTCTGTACGAGTCCTGTTGCCATCGTTGAGCTATGACAGAGATCTTCACACTCGGCACATTCGTCGTCGTTCATCTGGTGGCCCTTGCGAGTCCCGGGCCGAATCTGCTCATCGTCAGCCAGACGGCAGTCTCGCGCTCGCGGCGTGCAGGCATGTGGGTGACGGCTGGCATCTCAACGGGGGCTGCCACCTTTTCGACATTGGCCCTGTTGAGTCTCGACTTTCTCTTTGGGCAGATTCCCTGGGCCTATGGGGCCCTCAAGTTGGCAGGTGGTGGGTATCTGTTCTACTTAGGGTTTCGGCTGTGGCGATCAGCGGACACAACGATTGTGCCGTCACAGCCGGACAATTCCACCCACTCCAACTGGCGCGCTTACCGCCTCGGCCTCTTCACGGCCCTGACCAATCCGAAGGCAGCGCTGTTTTTCGGTAGCGTCATGACGGCACTCTTTCCACCCGCTTCACCCACATGGGTCAAGATCGCCGTGATTGGACTCGTCATCATGGATTCCTTCGGTTTCCACGCCGCCATCGCCTGTCTGTTTTCCCTACCGGGCGTCCAAGAGAGATATCAGCAAATGCGACGCTGGACGGATCGATTGGCCGGTGGGGCATTGATGATCCTCGGCATCCGTCTGGTGCGGTAGAGTGAACTGGCGACCTGGATCAGCCTGGTCAGATCGGTCGCGAGCCTCGCGCCGGATCGGGCGATCACGACTGGACCAGGCTCTCAAGCAGCGGCGCCCACGGCATGCTGCACGGCAATGTGAGGATCTCCCAAGCCGCGCTGTCGCTGTGCTTCGCTGAGTGTCCCCCAACGACGCAGCAGACAGATCGCTGCTTTGCGTTCCTTCCAGTCCTCTGAGTCGAGCATCTGTATCGCAGTGGGTGCAGCTTGCTCACCAAGACGATGCATCTGCCAGAAGGCTTCTCTGGCCAACAGTCGATTGTGGCAACCCTTGCTCGACAGATGTTGGCGTAACTCGGGCAACATCTGCGCCCCGCGCTGCTTGCACAGAATCTTCAATGCCGCCTTGCGCAGAATGGGGCCACCGATCTCATAGATACCAGCCGCCAGATCGCCCGCTGCCTCGGGATATCCGCGGGCGAGATTCCACATATTCACACGCATCGGTTCCGTGCGATGTTCGCGGGTGTGCCGCACATCCCATGGCACGAATCCCTCTTTGCCACTGGCAGACCCAAGCAGTTCTGCCTCGAGCACGTCGATTCCCGCTTGATGACCTGCTCGCGCCAAGGTTGAAGCTACGACAGCTCTCGTTGCAGGAGTGCCCGACGCTAAAATCGTGTCTAGTTCATCACGTCCGTCGGCGCCGTGCTCAAGTAGAGTCAGAACGGCTTGTTTCTTGGCTTGATTCGGCCCTTCTGCAATCGTGTGCACGCACCCTTTGACCGGTACCAGCACCGAGTGTGTCGTGGCACGATGTGGCTTGGACATGTCGAAGGCTGCGTCGTACATCGCCTCATCACCGGTCTGCAACTGTTGTAGAATGAGTGCCGCAGCATCGTCAGGTCGTATGTCACACAGCGTATGCATGGCGCGGCGTCGCACCCACGTAGGATGCCGTGCTGCGAGCAGACTCTGCACCGCATCATAGCTTGCGGCATCACTGGCACCAGACAGGGCATGCAGGGACATCGTTGCCCGGTGGTAGAGTGCCTCCTTTTCTTCGACTGGCAGATCACCTGCCTGGCCGCACTCGCGCACCGTCGCCACAAGTCGTTCGCGACACCCCGGGATCTGCAGCACCCGCGACATCATCTCGCGATTCATCCAGCCCGTATCCAGGCGATGCGGTGCCCAAACTGGACGAGAATGGAGCAAGCGCAGGACGGGCTCCAGGGCGCGGGCGTCAGCCAACTCGCACAGGGCCAGCATGGACACATGGCGCACCCACTTGCGCTCATCCTTGAGGGCTCCGCACAACTCTTCAACAGCAGCTGCCCCCAACGCTGTCAGCTCCTGCACCGTATCGTCGTCGCGCGCACCACTGGCGGCACGATCCAAGAGGCCCTGTATCTGCTCGGCGAAGTCCGCCGGTAGTTGATGATCCATGAAATGCTTCTCCACAATCATGAGTTCTTTCTGCAGACGTTGACGACCTCGCTGCAGCCGTCCTTTGACAACCGTGACGGACAGATCGAGATACATCGCAACATCGGCATAGGACAGTCCATCGAGGTAATACAGACACAACACGTCCCGATAGCCGCGCTTGACTCGTTCCAGCGATCGCTGCACGATCTGACGTTGCTGCGCTCTTTCGATCTCGTCGTGGGGCGTGTCAAAATCGGCAAGCGGTGCCGCCAACCCCCACGCGGATGACATCTTTCGGCTACGGATTCTCTCGCGTACCACTCCCCGTGCAAGGTGTCGGACAATTCCCCGGAGCCAGTGACCAAAGCGGTCGGGATCCTTGAGTCGATCCAGATCGCGATAGGCGATGAGGAATGCGTCCTGGGCGACATCCTGAGCCAGTTCAAAGTCAGCGAGAATCGAAATCGCCATCCCATAGGCGTATTTCTCGTGTCGCCTTACCAGCTGTGTAAAACTTACCTGGTCACCCGCTTGTGCAGTTTCGACCAGATCTGCATCTGTTGTCTGTTTCATCAATGCCAGATCGTGAGTGCGGTGGCCCGGAGTAGTCGGGATTCGAACCCTGCGCCTTCCGCTGGAAGCGGCTGCTCTTGCCAGCTGAGCTACCTCCTCGCGGACCACCGCAATCTCGTGAACGTTCACATACAAGTGTAGGTTTGGATGAAATGGGAACGGATTAATTTCTTCGCGCCAGAAGCAGGGGTATTTCGATGAAATTGCACAGCAAGCCATGGTATGATCAGCTGGCAAAGCAGCAGGTCGGCTACGCGCCGGCTGCAGCCCGGGACTATGATGAGGGCTGGGGCAGTGGCGAGGAATTCTATCTCCGTGCCGTCAGGGAACACCTCTTCCCCGAGGCCATCGTAGGAGAATCTGGCTGCGCCGAGGGGGGCGTAGCCATCGAGCTGAGTCCACTGTGCCAGCAGATCACTGCCTACGATCGGATCGAACCCTATATCGATCTGGCCCGCCAGCGTGCCTCAGAGGCGGACATACACAATGTCGAATTTATTTGCTTCGACTCCTCTGCCGATGCAAATGGCGGCGTGCCCCACCTGCCTTTTGAAGATCAGTCTCTCGATCTGATGATGTCACGAAGGGGCCCCATGCATTGGCTGCCAGACGTGCGGCGTGTGCTGAAGCCAGGCGGTATCGTGCTGCAGCTCTGTATGCTGCAGTGGCGGGCACCACTTCCGTGGGCCAGCGACTTGCCATCCGGCCTGCAACCGAGCCAGGACCATCTGCGTGGCTTCGGCCGCGAATCCGTCGAAAGAGACCTGGCCACAGGCGACCTCCATCTGGACAGCTACTGGGAATTCGATGTGCCCATGTATCTGCCAGACCCGACGAGTCTCTACAAGCACCTGTGTGTGGGGCGCCATGCCGACGACCTCCCGGAATACCCCACTGTCACACCACTCTTCGAGGTGATCTTCGAGAAATATGGCATCGAAGGCCGGCTGCAGTTGCGACAACGACGCTTCATGTGGAAGGCGATCTCGCGCTAGTTCATCGCGCCACTCGAGCCGGGATCAGCTCAGTTGCCTCGAGAAGTGGAAGCTGATCACCGCCAGCCCATTGGCGTAGTAGAAGCTGTGTGCAGCCGCGTTGCTCACCGTCGCATCCAGATCCATGCGGCGACATCCCTGCTGCTTCGCGTAGCCGGCGAGCCACTCGATCATCGCTGCGCCGTGCCCTCGTGAGCGCCCTGTCTCCAGCGTAACCAGATCATCGACATACATGTGACTCTTGCGCGACAGCATCTCGAAAATCCGAAAGCCTGCGACACACTGCGCCAGATCTTCTCCTGGTAGATAGGCAAGTCGATAGCCAACCTCACCCTGGCGAAGCACCTGGCTGATGAACTGAGACTCCTCAATGTCAGGTCGTAGCTGCTTCATCGGCGGATAACACGCGGCAATTTCGCTCTCTGATTCTGCCAACTTGATCATTGGATGCGATCTCCTCTCGTGATCTCAAATGCACTCCTGACTACAGTGCGGCGATGAGCAAACACCCACAAGAGCCACTTCGCGGTATGTCGACGGGACAGTGCGAAACAGCATTGAACGTTTCTTCGGACCGGGCGTCTAGACAATGACTCCCTTTTCCAGCGGCGGAAACTGGGGGGGGTCTGGCGGCGCCCCTCCTCGTTCGCCAGACTAAGGGTGAAGGAGGCATCAGAACATGCACATCACCCCATGGGCCATCCCCAGCTTCCGCCGCCTGTTTGCAGCGCAGGTGATCGCACTGGTGGGTACGGGCCTCAGTACCGTCGCCCTGACCCTGCTGGCCTTCGACATGGTCGGCGGCAATGCGGCCGCCGTGCTGGGCACTGCCCTCGCCTTCAAGATGATTGCCTACGTCGTATTTGCACCGATTGTCGGCGGCCTCGCCCATCGCTTCGCCCGCAAGCGTTTCCTCGTCGCCATGGACCTGATTCGTGCGGCGACGGTGTTGTTGTTTCCGCTGGCGACACAAGTGTGGCAGATCTACCTGCTCATCTTTCTGCTGAACCTGTTTTCTGCCGGTTTCAAACCCGTCTTTACAGCGACGATCCCCGATATTGTCACGGACGAGCGCCAATACACGCGCGCCCTGTCCATGTCGAGACTCGCCTACGATCTGGAAAATCTGCTCAGTCCCCTGTTGGCCGGACTCGCCCTGCTCGTCTTCACCTATTCCAGCCTGTTCATGGCCAATGCCGTCGCCTTTGTCCTGTCCGCGTTGCTCATCCTGGCAACTCGCCTGCCAAACAGCAAACCGAGCGATCGCCTGGGCACGCTGAGCCAGCAGATCAACTTCGGCCTGCTATCGTATCTCAAGACGCCGCGCCTTCGCGGTCTGTTAGCTCTGTATGTCTGTGTGTCGAGTGCCAGCGCCATGGTCATTGTCAACACCGTCGTCTACGTACGCGACACACTTGGCAGGGCTGAATCGGGTGTCGCCATCGCCCTGGGCGCCGCGGGCACTGGATCGATGCTGGTCGCCTTGTTGTTACCCCGACTACTCGACAGACGCCCCGACCGGCCGATCATGCTGGGTGGGGCCATACTGATGGCTCTTGGTCTAGCCTGGATGGGCACGGGACCCGGTTTCTCAGGGCTGCTGCCCGCGTGGTTTCTCGTGGGTGCCGGATGGTCGGCTGTGCAGACACCGGCTGGGAGACTCGTCAATCGTTCCGCATCTGCTGGAGACCGTCCGGCGTATTTCTCGGCCCAGTTCGCCTTGTCCCATGCGTGCTGGCTCGTACTGTACCCTGTAGCGGGCCAGCTCGGGACACGCATCGGCATTGAGATGACGGCATGGCTGCTGGCGGCGAATGTCCTGCTCTTCGCGCTGGTGGCGTCGCGGTTGTGGCCGGCTCGAGACGACGAACCCTTGCCTCATGTGCACGATGAACTCGATCACGAACACGAGCACGTCCACGACGAGCACCACGATCACGGCCATGACGGATCGGAGGGCGACGAACCGCATCGGCATCCCCATCGCCATGGTCGCATCGAACATTCGCATGTCTTCGTCATCGACGACCATCACCAGGCATGGCCCAGATACCGCGTCGCCAAGCAACGGCACTCACACCACCACAACTAACCATTCTACAGAGAGATATCATGGCCTCAGACATCACGGCTCCGGATTTAACTCAGCGTCCCCCGCGCTCGCCTCGCGTCAAACTCGGCGGCTTCGTCCTCCTGCCGCGCATGCTCGACAAAGGCCGGGCAACCCTGGCCGGCAAGAATGGCGAATACCACTACGACTGCCCAATGGACAAGAGATTTCTCACCTTCGTCGGCATCGACGCCGAAGCCGTGAAGGAGCAACTGGCCGCCGGCAAAGGCGACGGCCAGGTCGTGGAGTGGATTCAGGAGAATGGGGCACACGCACGCGAACCGTGGGAGATCGAGCAGTGGTCTACCTATCACGCTGCTCGCACGCCATCTGATTCTGAAACGCGAGGATACTTCGAGAACTTGATTCCTGAGTCCTGCAAGGAACGCGAAGACATCGCCGGCTGGTTCGATCTACTCGACCTGGATGACCACGTCAGCTTTGGCGGCAAGGCGTAAACGAGGCCGATTCCCATGTGGCATTAAGCGGCCGCACCAGCACGGGCCAAGGCTGCGATCCGGTCGTACAAGATGGGTGGATGGGTATCCGCCAGGAAGGAGTCATCATATCTTGATTTGATGCCAGCTCCTCTCATAATACACGACTACCTTCCGCAGGCTGGCTCATTTCCATCCATGTCAGGGCATATGCTTTCCATCTGGATTCCTCGGATAGAGTCATGAACGCCGGCTCTTCTGACCACAGAGGTCCAACTCGGAGCACGGACAACCGTCCCGGGCTCGATCTGCTTGTCCTCGCCGTTTGTATCGTCGCCTTCCTCCTCCATTGCCTTGAATACGCCGTCGTGCAGGACGACGCGTATATCAGCTTTGTTTACTCGAAGAACATGGCCCTCGGCAATGGCTTGGTGTTCAACCTGGGTGAACGAGTCGAAGGATACACAAACTTCCTTTGGACATTGATCCACGTCCTGCCGCATCTCGTGGGTTTGGAGGCGGCGACTACCTCGCAAGTATTGGGCTTCTTCTCAGCCGCTGGTTTGTTCGCCGCCACGTTGGCCTTGGCACGACAGGTGCGTCCAAGCGATTCATCCCTGTCCTACACACCTGTGTTGGTCCTGCTCGCCGCCAACGGCTCCTTGGCGCTGTGGACCCTGAGCGGCATGGAGACGCTGTTGTTTTCGATGCTGGTCACCGCCGGAGCCCTGACCTACCTCCGCCAACTGGCGGGGCGGGGTTCTGGATGGAGTACGGGCGCAATCTTCGGACTTGCTGCTCTGACCCGTCCCGAGGGCCTCCTCTTCTTCGCCCTCACTTGTCTGCACTGGCTCAGCCTGAAGCTTCTCGACAGAGATTTGCGAATCTCAGATCTCGTGCCCTTGGCCGTGCCCTTCCTATCCCTCGTGATTCCGCACTTCGTCTTCCGCGTGGCATACTATGGTTTTCCACTTCCAAACACTTTTTACGCGAAGACGGGGATCGGTTCAGAGTACGTTGTCGATGGTCTGCTATACACATGGAAGTTCCTCGTCGACTACGGATTCTGGGGACTAGGACTGGTCGTTCCTCTGGCTCTTGCTGTCGGGACACGAGCACGTGCGGTGCATCTCTATGTGGGCCTCATGATTTGGGGTTACGCACTCTATGTGACAGCTGTGGGGGGCGACACGCTACCACAGAATCGGTTTTATCTGCCGATCGTGGCTCTGATGTACTTGGAATTGGGAGAATTCGGCCACCTAGCCGCCCGAGCGTTTGGCGACTGGCTTTCACGCATGACGACGCGTGCTCTGGCAACGAGGGCCCAACTCGTATGCAGCGTCTTATTGTTGGCGACGATGGGGTACTACACGTTCTACCATGCCCGCCCACAGATCCAACACGTTGTGCTGGCCAGCCAGGAGCACAACGAGGGGCTCCATGAGTTGGCCGACTATATCAACTCTCAACCTTCTTCAGGCGATTTGCTGGTTTCGTCCACGGCGATTGGCATTCCTCGATACTTCACAGATGCATCGATTCTCGACCTCGTTGGCCTCACTGACGAAGTCATCGCCCACGATCCCAAACCTTTGCCCGGTATCCGGAGCGCACACAGACTGCGCAGCTACAACGTCCGATATGTTATGGACCGGGCGCCGAACCTCATCTACTTCATCTCAGGTGAGAGGCCGATACCTCCGGCCGAGAAGGCCCTTTTCATGTCCCAGCGCTTTCGGCAGGGCTACTATCTGACATACATGTCAGACGATCGGCCCGTCTACGCCAGGCGCCCGGGAGTATCGCAGCCTGAAGAGTTAATCCATTCGTCTGGCGAATTTGTCGAGCTCTATTCCCGCGGGTTGTCCGCGTCTTCACAAGACAGCACTGAGGCCATCCTCCGTGAAGCCATCCCCCTTGTCCCGAAGGACTTCGCCTACGCACATGCGTGGCTCGGGCGACGACTAACCGATCAGGGCCGACTCGACGAGGCCGCGACGCTTCTGCAGGAAGCCCTGGCGATTGACAGCACGTGTGTCAAGGCGCTCGCCCACTTGTCTATACTCCGAGGCGTGTCTGGTAGAGTGCCTGAAGCGGTGGACCTTGCCAGGCGGTCGGTCGAGTTGGCCCCCCTGTCTCACTACTGCCAGTATGCCTACGGTCGGGCGCTGGTTGCATCGGGTAGATTCGAGTCGGCGGTTCCGGTCCTGCTCGAGGCGCTCAAGTTAGACGGCAACGCCCCCACCTCGGTCGACGCCGGCTTCCGCCTCGGCGTGGCGTGCTATAACCTGGACGCGCCGAAGCGAGCACGCGTGGCATGGGAAGCGGTCCTGCGGGCCGATACGGGACACGCGGGTGCACTCACGGGAATCCAGATGCTCGATGAAGGTACGTAGCATTTGTCGTGGTGAGCGGCGAGTGTCCAGATCCACCCTTGTCATTGCCTGAGAGGAGACCTATCTCTCCATGTGATGACTGGTTCGCACACAATAGAGAGTCTGGGATTCATGCATTCGAGCGTTCTACGCGGTCACCAGTTCCAGTTAAGATTGGGACCAGATAATCAAACACATGGAGAATTCTTCGCCGGGACCGCGACAACGGACCGGCTAGGCGTTGTGACACCGTCGCCACTCGATGGACTCGGTGCTGCGACCTTCGTCCTCGCTGCGGTCACTGCCTTCTATGACGCAGTGCGCCTGCAGGCAACCCAGGCCGGCGACGACGACTGGTTTACGTATCCGGACTTCTACACGTTTCAACTGTCCACGCCTCTGACGGATTATGGCTATCTGGACATATGGCCGGGTCACAAGAACTTGCAGATTCAGGCCCCACTTCCGGCCCTTGCTGAGGCCGTCATCGATCGCGCGCCACATCGACTGCTGTTGCCAGCCAGCTATCGGGCGACACCGGCAACAGACATGCCGCCGTATCACCGAGTACATCTGGCCAGTCTGCGCCGTACGATCCGCCAAGCGTATGTGTACGAACCACAAGGCGCTGTCGCCGACGCTGACCTTCACGTGACTTGCCCGTCCTCTCCTGTCGACAAATGGATCGCGAAAGTCTGCACCACCGTCGATGCGGTTCCCGCCATGCAGTGGCCCGACTCAGAGGTTCAGGCGCCAGTGACGCAGTCGTTTCGGCAGATTGGTGTCGAGGAAGCGATCGAACGTCTGCGAGCCTGCGAGGGTGTTCCAGCGTAGCGCGAGACTACGCCTTTCAGCCCCCCGATTCGGGCAGGACCTGGCGCAGAACCCGCAGGAAGTTGCCACCCATGATGGCAGCCGTATCGCTTTCTGCGAACCCGTCGTCGAGCAAGGCATCTGTCAGGGCCGGCATGATGGCCGTAGAAAAATGAGTGCCGATGCCGACCGCTTCGATGCCCATGACATCCACTGCGTAGTGAAGCTGCTTCAGAGTCTCTGCCATCTGGGTCGGGTCGATCGTATCGTACGGTGCTTCCCCCGTGGGACGAGAGATCGGCGGGGAGATCCCGAGCAGTCCTCCCTGCTTCGACATGGCCCGCATCACCTCATCGGGAATGGCGCGCAATTCACCCGGCCGCAACGCGCGCGGACACGAATGCGTGTCGACGACGGGACGCGTGGAGAGATCGATGACATCGAGAGCACACGGGTCATTCGAATGCGCCAGGTCAATCAAGATGCCGCACTGATTCATTTCGGCGATCATGCGTACACCGAGTTCGGTGAGACGGCCCCCCGAGCGAACCTCATTCGACGGGTCCCAACCCAGCTCTCTTGTGGCCTGTCCGATCGTAATCATACGCAGTCCCAGGCGTGCGAACTGACGTAGCACACCGGGGCTGTCGCCGAACCAGTCGGCGCGATTGGCCGCCATCAGGAGGGCGACCTTGCTCGCGTCATTGGCATCGTCGAGATCGGCCACCGTGCGGACCAGATGCACCTGGTCCGGGGCTCTCTCGACGTTGAGGAGGAAGCGGTCCAGTTCAGCCAGCAGAACTTGCGTGGCATTGGGTACGGCGAGGCTCAGAAAGAGCGACTCACCATCACGTTGAGTGTGGCGTTCCGGTTGCTGATTCCACAGCGCCCGATACTCGTCAGTGAGCAGGGTCACGCCGCCCTTGGCGACGACAAGATTGATACCCCAGTCCTGGAACTTGGGAAAGTCGCCACGAAAATGATCGTCCGCGCGCTGCGTCAGATCCGTGTCATCGAGGACGAAGCGCGGGTGATTCAGGTTGAGCCCGAGCATATCGCAGATGCGATGATCCCGGTGGAACTGCCGGGCGCGGGCGGAGACGACTCTCATAGCATGATATCCTCGGTTATTTTTTCAACACGGGTCCATAATGATGCGTCCGATGAGAGTTTGGCAAGTGTCACCACGACTAAGGGACGCTTCCCTCATATATTCTCTCCTCTATCAAGTAGAGGAATCACCGAATCCGCACGCACGAGAAGACTGTGAACAACCGCGATATCTACTTTCCCCTCAAAGACGCAGGGCTGCGTGAAGACGTCGGGGTCCTTGGCGCACTCGTCGGTGAGGTCATCGAGGAACAGGCCGGCGAGCGCCTTTTCGAAGAGGTTGAAACCTCTCGCCGTGCCGCCATTCGCTGGCGTCAGGGCGATACAGAGGCTCAGCAGGAACTGCGGGACATTCTCACCGAAGTCGAGGATACAGGGAGCTTTGTCCGCGCCTTCTCGGTTTTCTTTCAGGTTGTGAATCTTGCCGAGCGTGTCCACAGAATTCGACGCAGGCGTGACTACCTGAGATCGGGCTCCGGCCCGCAGCCGGGCGGTGTGGACGCGGCGCTTCAACAGCTTGCCAGTGCGGGAGTCGGCCTCGACGATCTCCAAGGTCTTCTCGATCGGATCTGTCTCTTTCCGGTTTTCACAGCCCATCCAACCGAGGCAACACGCCGCAGTATTCTGCAGAAACATCTTCGGATCGCTCGCCGCCTCGTCGAACGACTCGACCCGACGCTGACGCCACTAGAGGCACGTCGGATGATCGCTCGTCTCCGGGGTGAGATCACCGCCCTGTGGCAGACGGAGGAGCATCCTGAAGCGCGTCGGACCGTCAGTGACGAGTCGGAACACATCTTATTCTACCTGACCGAAATTCTCTACAGGGTGGTTCCGCCATTCTATGAGGCGATCAGAGATTCCATCATGTCCGTGTATGGAGCACAGGGAGCGCAGATAAGGCTACCGACGCTTATGAAATTCGGATCATGGGTGGGTGCTGACATGGACGGAAATCCGAATGTCACGGCTGACACGGTCCTGGACACCCTGCGCAAGCACC
Source organism: Gemmatimonadota bacterium (assembly GCA_018660835.1). Classification (GTDB taxonomy): domain Bacteria; phylum Latescibacterota; class UBA2968; order UBA8231; family UBA8231; genus UBA12574. The sequence continues at coordinate 48,523 of JABJJN010000020.1, forward strand.
GAACAACGATTCTCTCACTCTATCGGCGCGAACTCGAGGGACTCTATGAACAGCTGACCCAGTCTGAGCCCCAGGTCTGCACAACGGCACAACTGCGTGACATAACCACTCGCTACGAATCCATGTTCCCACATGTAAGCGCCCAGTTCCCCGCACGTCACGCAAGAATGCCCTATCGGCGGATCATCCGACTGATTCAGGCGCGGCTCACCGCCACAGCCGGTGCCGAAGATCAACGATACAAAGACGCGCCATCCTTTATCCAGGACATCGAAACAATCGCCACCAGCCTACGGGAGAACGGTGGTGCCAATGCCGGACTGTTCCAGGTGGAGCGGCTCCTGCGTCGTGCACAAACCTTCCAGTTCCACTTGGCGTCGCTCGACATTCGCCAGGACAGCCTCGTCCACAGGGACGTCATCGGTCGAGTTCTGGGAGATACGACGTGGATGACGCGTTCACCGGACGAACGCACATCGACGCTTCTCGACGCCCTGGCGAACCCTCAAGCGCCGTCTCTGCCCGATGACGACGACGTCAGAGGAACCCTCGCGGTTCTACAGGCCGTGCGGCTGGCCAGATCCGAGATCGGGCCAGATTGCATCGGACCCTACATCGTCAGCATGTCACGACAGCCCGAGGATATCCTCGGCGTACTCCTGCTGGCTGCATGGTCGGGCCTCGTCGACGGTGACCAGATACCCCTGGATGTGGCGCCACTGTTCGAAACAGTCGATGACCTCGTAGCGGCACCCAACGTTCTCGATGCCCTGTTCACGAATGACGCGTATCGACGCCATCTCAAGGCCCGGGAGAATCAGCAGATCGTCATGATCGGCTATTCGGACAGCGGCAAAGACGACGGCATCGCCGCCGCCCGTTGGGCGCTCCACGAGGCGCAATCGAAGATACTTGCCGTCGCCCGCAGGCATGACGTCGAATTGACGTTGTTCCATGGGCGCGGTGGCACGATCAGTCGAGGCGGTGGCACAGTCGATCAAGCGGTCGCCGCCGCACCAGAAGCCTATGCCTCGGGCCGGCTGCGCCTGACAGAGCAGGGCGAGGTCATCAATCAGCGATACGGACTCCGGGATATTGCCGAACGATCGGCGGAGCAGATGTTCGCACCTGTCGTGCTGGCATCCTCTGGTGCCCTGGAGGGTACTCAGCAGGACAACTGGGCAGCGATGGCGGCGACCATTGCGACCCAGAGTCGCAAGACCTATCGGGCCCTGGTGCATGAAGAGACGGGATTCTTCGACTACTTCCGATCGGCGACACCCATCGACGTGATTGAGCGCATGCGAATCGGGTCGCGCCCCTCGTCGCGACGAACACAACACGGCATCCGCGATCTGCGAGCGATTCCCTGGGTCTTCGCCTGGACACAGAGCAGACATGTACTGACGGGTTGGTATGGTGCAGCCGCCGGTCTCGAAGCTGCGGTCAAGGAACACGGACGGGAAGAGGTGATGGCGGCGATTGCTCAGTGGCCATTCCTGAGCGGTCTGCTGTCGGACGTGGAGACAGATCTGGCCAGTGCGGATCTCGAGATCGCTTCCGCCTATGCCCGTCTGACCGGGCAGGACACGCACCCCATTTTCAGGCAGATCGAGAAGGCGCACGAACAAACGGTGCAGATCATTCTGGAGTTGAAGTGCGCCGATGAACTGTTGGAGCACGATGACGTTCTGCGTCGATCGATCCGCCTACGCAATCCGTATATCGACCCGATCAGTTTGCTGCAGGTCGATCTTCTCCGGCAATGGCGTGCCGGTGACCATCAGGATGACGATCTTCTTGGACTGCTCGTCGGCACGGTACACGGCATCTCGCAGGGCCTGCAGAACACGGGATAGCCAGCCCGGAGCGGCCTACGAGCGCAACTCGACGACGGGATAGCCCTCTGGCGCGTACAGTCCGGCATCACCGGCGGTATGCCATGACCAGCAGGTGGTGAATTGTTGCTGCATTTGATCGATCACCTGGTTTCGTGCCAGCGCGATCCGCAGACGGTCACCTGCAACAGGGGATGGACCGTCCAGCAGATGCGCCAGCCCACTCCAGGGCATGGAGATCTCAACGGTCCAGCCCGCATCGAGATTGTGACGTTCATTCAGATCACCCGACACGCGGGAGGCGCAGGTCAGCCCTTGCATGGCCCATTCATCGAAGAGCCAGCGTTGACCACGTCGGTGATGGGGGCCGGCATCCCCCCCAACCACAGCTGGGCGACGTTCTGCAAGATTCAGATCGGCCACGTCGTAGCGCCCACCTGCTGTGTAGGCATCCTTCCAGATAAACAGCAATTGTTGTACGTCCCCCGCCGGATTGATGGAGAGCTGATACAGAGCTCCGTCGCTGGCGATGAAGATCTCGAAGGTGTTTTCCTCCCATACCAACCCGCGACGTTCTTTGGTCGTCGTCCACACATCCACCTCCTCCAACCAGCCGGCGACGTAGAGGGCCTCATCGTCCCAGCAGATGGCCGCTTGTGTGTCGAAGAAGGCAACGCCTCCCGTCGAGGCGGAGACGAAACGAGTCGTTCGTGCTGCCTGATTCCACATCGGTTCGTCCAGACGTCCCCGAATGATGGGCGCCTTGTCGGTGCGCGACACAGGATAGATGGTGTGTGGCGCGATGGTTGCGATTTCGTTCACTCACCCGCCTCCTCGATCACGGCCTGCATCGCCGTCGCGGTGCTGACCTCCTGTTCGGACATGTGGATGTATGTAAATTTTTCAGGAATGTGGGAATCATACACATCGTGCGAGTTGAAGGCCCAACCGGGACAGATACGCCGTCCCGCCTCCTCCATCCACTGAAACCGCGACAGATCCATGCGCCAAACATCGTCCTGGCGTGGAGGCAGACCACGCCCATCGGCCAGATGGGTCAGCCCCGTCCACGGGAAGGCGATTTCAGCACTCCAACCTACATCGACGTCATTGTCGTCATTCAAAGTCCCCTGCAAATCGACCGCCCATCGTAGGCCGGGCATGTCCCAGTTGCGGAAACACCAGCGACGCCCGCGTGGATGCGCGTGCCCACTCCAGGCTCCCCCCAACGTGTCGATGATACCTGGAGCGAGAAGATCGAACTCGGCAAGTTGATCATATCCCGCTGTCACATAGGCGTCCTGCCAGATATAGAAGCGCTCCATGATCGTGCCCAGCGAATTCAGTTCGAACTCGAAGTAAGCATTCTCGCCGGCGATGAAGACCTCCACGTCGTTTTCGCGGCAGATCATACAATCACGCTCGGTCTGAGTACCGCGCAGATGGGGTTCAGCACACCAGAAGCCGACGTAGAGATAGTCATCGTCCCACAGCAGCTTCGCCCACGTGTCCAGCAGCGCCGGGCGCCCTGGGGTCTGCAGATCCTCAAAACGAGGTGACTGTGGCGCCAGGCGCCAGGCACCCTCGTCAAGACGACCATCGACGACGATCGGTCCATTGGCCCGATAACACGTATAGTGCTTCAAGTCCGTCTGACTGTATCCCCAGTGATCGGTCACAGATTTTCCTCCTTCAATGGCTGAGCCATGGCGGCGATCACCTTCATGCGTCCGGCACAAGTGGGAGACACCGTGACATCGAACCCAAGACGCGGTCCTGCAACTTGGCCAGGAAACACGCTGCCTGCAAGGCTTGGTGGGACCGCTGTTCTTGACCGACTCGGCCCACCTCGGGTACGTAACCTTGACGCCGCAGACTCCCTGCCGGCGTCTACTAGCAACCGGTAGAGGGGTAACGGATGGATACACTCGAGAAAAACCGAGCCATACAGATGTTGCAGTCCGGGGTCTACGTGCTCACCGCCCAGGCCGAGGAGGACAAGGCGGTTGCTACAGTCGTCAGCTGGGTAACTCAGGCGTCGTTCTCGCCGCCCCTGGTGGTTGTGGCCCTGCGCGTAGGCTCGCGGATTCACGGCATCGTGCAGCAGGCGTGCGCCTTTACCATCAACATTCTGGACCGCCAGCACACGGGTGTGGCCCGCAGTTTTTTCGAACCCGTATGGGAGAAGAGCGGTACCCTCGCCGGCCAACGCTTTGACAACGGCTCCTCCGGGGCTCCGGTACTGGAATGCGCCACAGGGTATCTCGAATGCAGTCTCGACCTGTGCCTGGAGAAGGGCGACCACTCCATCTTTGTCGGCCAAGTGGTCGACGCGGGCATCCATGGGTCCATCGAGGGACGCCCGGACGAGGTAAGCTTGCAACTGCGTGACTTCGGTGTGTATTACGGCGGCTGATCGGTTCAGCTGAACTTGCGCGCCCGCTGAACCAGCGCTGGTGAGGCTGTGGCGTCGTCCTCACGTGGAGCGCCGGGAACTATGCAGCGTGCTGGACATGCTTCCGCCGCCTTGACGAGCTGGGCGTATGTGCCCGCCGTCGCGTCTGCCAGTACGGCTTGCTTGTTGCCGTCGTATTGGAACATGCGTGGGTTCATGTTGATGCAGTCGTGACACGATGTGCACAGCGGCGAATCGATGAAACCCTCTCCCAGTTTGACCTCTGGCTCCGGCGGCGGTTCTTCCTCTGCCTTTACCTTCTCGACGGGCGCAGCAGGCGTTTCGGCATCGGCCGGTACTGCAACAGAAGCGGGAGCCGTGCTGTCACCAGTCACAGCAGCGAGGATTGTGGGCAGGCCCTGGCCATCCTTGCTCAGCAACGCATTGGCCAGCTTGCCGACGGCCTCGCGAGCCACTTCCTGACGCAACTCGTCCATCTTCTCTTCATGCTGGCGTTGCAGTACGTCGCGTTGCCGCCGCGACTCGTCATCGGCCAGATCCTGCACCTCTGCCGTCGCTTGCTGCACGTACTCGTTGCGGTATCCGCCCAGTTCCTGCAGCGTACGCCACTGCTGCAGACGATCGGCGCTGGCATAGGCCATCTCGCGCGTCATCACAGCACGCTTCAGGCCACCGTCGTTGGCGACTATCCACAGATAGGGCAGGCGACGAGACCGTTGCGACGGCGCCAGTTGCAGATACTCGTCTATGGGCACCTGCTCCGCACTCCAGGCCTGAGTGGGGATGACACGGAAGGCGTGCCGGCAGTGCGGCGACAAGGCCGCAGCGTGGGCGAAGGTGAAAGCCTCGTCCATCTCAGTGTCGTCATCAGCATCACCCACCGCGCCGTCGCGAGCTCGGGGCACAAGGCGTGGCCACAGTTCGTCGGGTTGTGGATTGGTCGTCAGGTCGAAGCGCTTCGACCAGCTGTCGCCGCGATCTGGATCGTACAGCAGGTCGGGTGTGCCACGCCCGTATCGGGCTGCCGTCAACTGGGTCCAGGGCGCAACCATGCTCTGCTCCCAATCCGGCACAGCCACAACAGCAACTGACGGCCGCAAACTGCTGGCCAACTGGCCCAGTCCACGATAGAGCTGGACTGGCAGGGCAAGTGATGTCTGCAATACCAGGGCATCACGGTGGGCAACGGCAAGGAATCCGAGATCTGGATGTGCCAGGGCCAGACCTTCGGCATTCCCTTCGGCAACCATCGCCGCCGACGAGTCAAGGATGATCAGATGCAATGGTCGTCCTGAACGCAGCAGCGTCGACAGAGCCGACATGGCGTGAGACAGAACTCGATCAGCCGATTCCAGCACAAACACTGGCGGCACCAGGGCCAGTTCCTCCGGATCCAGTGTCTGCCAGTCCATGCGCTCCAGCGCCGCGTCATGTGCCGGCACATACCTGTCATCGGCTTCGAGCCGGGCGGTTCGCACCGCACGGAACAGATCGACCAGATCCCGTGCCGAGGCTTCGAAGTATCCAGCCGCAGCCTCCATGCCCACATCGTGGGCAACGGCGGTGACACCATCGGGCATGGCGCCAGGATCGATGTGGGCGGGGTGCAGCAGTACGACGTTCGGCAGGCTCTTCTCATCGATATCAACAAACTGTCGCAGGTGTGCCAGCGTAGCTGCCATGCGCTGGCGCCGTGGTTCTCCCAGGCGCTGCGAGCCGCGGCGCACCTTCAAGCTGTTCGCAAGGCTTGGGACATCGATCTGCAGGGCCCCACCGAGGGCGGCTGACAAGCCGGCCGGCGTCCTCGTGCCATCGAGATCTGCGTCGAGGCGGAGTCGTTCCTCGAGTCGCCGCGACAACTGCAGGACATCCTCGTGGAAGGTGTGGATACGCGCCCTGCGGGCCTGTGCCGCCGCCCGCGCGAGCAGTTCGATCAGCGTCTGCGGGCCCAGGCCAATGACGTCGGCTGCCGGAGCCAACCGGTTTCCAAGTGCATCAAGTTCGGCTGCCAACGCCGTCGCTGCCACCGGACTCAGATCCAGACCGGCAACAAAGCCGCTGCGCGCTTCGGCATATGTGTCGGTGAGCGCACGAGGGGCACCGCCGTCTATCTGAGATTCCAACACGCTTGCAAGGCGCGCCACATGCGGTGTGAGCAGATCTCCTACGCCTTCGAGACCAGCGCGGGCCACGTCAACAAAGGGCAGCAGGTCGTCTCCTTCGACGACTGCGGGGTATCGATCCGTCGCAGCCTCGGCAGCCAACAGCGACGCCAGAGCCCACGGTCGCAGCGGCAATCCGTGCACCGGTTCGGCCGCCGACACGGCACCTCTTCCCGTTACGTGAAAACGCCGAAGCGCTTCGACCCATTCCGAATCGACGTCGGCCGGTGGTTCATCCGGCGTCTGTGACATGGTTTTTGGTTCGCCCACGGCCGCAGCCTCAGGCAACTCTAGCACGCAACGGCTACCAGCAGACCTGGCATCGTCGCAGGCGTCTGGCTGTAGAAGGTGAGAGGCCTCGTCGCCCGTCAGCCCCAGGTCCTGATCGCAACAGCCCAGAATGGCGCCGACTTCATAGGCCGTACGTACGTCCTGCTGTGCCGGGCCGACACTGGCAACTGGTAACCACAAGGCTCGCACACCGGCATCTCGCAGAGCGTCGCGAACGACCTGGGCCAGCGCCGGTGCCGGACCGTCTGCCTCTGCCTCGCTGAGGATCAGCACAGTGGCGCCAGGGCGTAGATGTTGGATGTTCGAGAGTGTCAGCAACGAGTGATGTGCCACGGTGAGCAGGTCGAGCTGCTGTGCCTGATGTGACCCGGCGCCTATCGACAGCGCACTGATGCCCGGCAGGCAGGGCCGGGCCATCCCGGCTTGGTTGTAGCTGGGGGTGCTCGCAGCTGCTACGTCCAGCAACAGACTGTCAGCCCACGCACCTGCAGGCACGACACCCAGGGTCAGCGCCTGCGTCGCTGCAACTGGCACGGTTAGCGTCATGTCTGCTGTAATACCAAAGCTCTGTCGCAGGGCCTGTGCCAGTTCGATGGCTGGACCGCGCGGCAGTACGTGCACCTGCCTCTCGCCTCGATCCTGCCATGCGGATTGTACGAGAGTGGCAAGCTCGCCGGGGCGCGAGTCTTCGTGATCCAGCACCACAACGGCCTCTGCGTCGCCGATGGCGCTGCGCAGTTCTTCCACCGGCACAGGGCTCAACAAAGCCAGACCGATGATGGTGCAATCGATGCCGCCGGCACTCAACAACTGCGCCGCAGCGCAGGCCTGTGCCCAAGCGGCACCCGTGGTGACAATTGCATACCGGCAGGTGTCTGGCCCCCGTCGGCGGACGGGCGAGCATGGCCGACCAGTCCAGTGACCAACTGCGGCGAAGGCCTCACGAGCCGCCGCCAGTACATCGGTGCGCGTCTCGTTCACCTCGACCCGCAGCAGGTCTGTCGCCTCGGTGGGCAACTGCACGAGAGCTATGTCGTCGGCGATGTCAGCATCGACGTCGCACAGTCCCGGACGTTTGAGACTCGCCGCCAGGCGATGAGCCACAAGGCAATGATCCACTGCTTGCTGGGCGTCGCCGGCCAACAGTTCGAAGGCGTAGGCACGTGCGCTGTCAGGATGGCTACACCGGCGTCGATGCGCGATCCAGGCACCCGTGATATCGGCAACCACGCCGTGGGCATCCTCACTGTCGAGCAGCACAGCGGCACGACCGCCCGCAGCGGTGACCCCTTGTGCCGCGGCGATGCTGGTCACGGCGCCCGTACCACACAATGTCACTTCGGTGCGGTTCACAGCTGCCGCCACCGAACAGGCCACCGGCCTGACCCGTTCTGACTCTTCCCTTGCGCTCACCTGCATGCCTACAGAGCGAAGCGGTCGAGTTCCGCCTCGAGCCCGGCGAGCTTGTCTGCCGTGGTGAGGCCAAGTCCCTGTTCGGTGATGTCGTTGTATCGTGGACTGGCGGGATTTCGATAGAGCAGGCCCATGGGGATGCCCTCTTCGCCGGTGGCCAGGTGTCGGCCGCCGCCGAGATCAGCTGGATCGTGTGTTCGGATGTTCGGGAAAATCCGGCGCACGCCGTCCTCTACCTGGATGCCATCCGGGTGCTCCAGCACGACAACCTGGCTCGTATCATCCTGCAGTTCGTTCCAGCGATCACGCATGAAGTGCGGACAGCGCTGTAGGATCCGGACGAAGGCCAGACCGTTGTGTTCGTGAGCCTGCTTGATGGTGTTGTAGAGGTGCAACGGATTCCAGTCGAGGGTCTGGGCGACGAAGGATGCGTTGGCAATTCCCAGTGTAACCTCGAGAGGATTGATCGGCCCGATGGGTACCCCACCGGGATGGGTATTGGACGGATTTCCGAGGGGTGTCGTTGGCGACGACTGCATTTTCGTCAGCCCGTAGATGTTGTTGTCGAACAACAGCACGGTGAGATTCATGTTGTGGCGGATCGCGTGAATCCAGTGAGCCGTGCCGATTGCGCAGCAGTCGCCGTCTCCGGTCACGACAAAGACGTTCAGATCAGGCCGGCGGCTGAGCACACCGGAAGCGATGGGCAACGGTCGTCCATGCAGGCCATGAAAGCCGTACGTCTTCATGTAGTGCGGAAAACGACTCGAACAGCCAATGCCGGAGACGATGACCATCTCCTCCGGAGGCAGCTGCAGATCGCGCGCCAGGCGCTGCAGCGAACCCAGCACCGCATGATCGCCGCACCCAGGACACCAGCGCGGTGTCAGACTCTCGAAGTCCTCCAGCACAAGGCAGCGCGCCTCTTCCTCGACTTCCCAGTCTTGCTTCAGACCGTACATGGCACGTTCTCCAGATCGATGGCGGGGTGCTTGTTGTTGTTAGTGCTGAGGCGCTCGCGGATCGCGGCTTCGATGACCTGTGGCGGCAGGGGTATACCCGGAACGCAGGACCAGCAATCCACATCTACCAGCGTCTGAGCTCGTAGAAGCCAGGCGAGTTGGGCATAAGCGCGCGTCTCGCCTTCCTCGGGTGGTTCGCTGTAGTTGATTTCAACGGTCATGACTCTGCGGAAGTGGCTGAAGATCTCTTTCAGCCCTGGTTCGAGCGGCGATAGGAAGCGTAGCGTCAGGGACGAGACCTTGTGACCCTGTGCACCCATGCGATCCACCGCTTCTTCGATGGCTCCCCGTGTGGAACCCCAGCCGACGACGAGCACGTCCCCGTCGGGTGGACCGTGCACAACCGGTGGCATGAGAGACTTTGCCAGCGTCTTCAGCTTGCGACGACGCATCTTCAGCCCGTGCTGATTGACCTTCGATTCGTACGCGACATGGCTCTGCTCGTCGTGCGCGAGGCCGGTAACAACGTATTCACCGCCCCTCTGACCCGGAACGGGGCGTTGCGACAGCCCGGTCTCCGGATCCCAGTCATAGGGCGCCACGTCTTCCTGCCAGGGCGACGGATCGACCGGCGGCGCCAGCCACTCCTCGCGTACGGATGGGCGCGCGAAGGGCTGTTGCGCTGTGGCCAGGCTGGCATCTGTAAGCAGAATGACAGGGGTACGGAAGGTCTCGGACAACTTGCGGGCCGTGATAACCAGGTGAAAACACTCTTCGATCGTCGTCGGGGCGAGTACGATGTTGGGTGTATCTCCGGGTTGGCCGAACAGGGATGCCAACAGATCGCCCTGCTCGACCCGTGTCGGCAACCCCGTGGACGGCCCGCCTCGTTGTACGTCGATGATAACCAGCGGAATCTCAGCCATTGTCGCGAAGCCAATGAACTCGCTCTTGAGCGCCAGGCCCGGTCCCGAGGTGACGGTCACTGCGGTCTTGCCCGCGTACGATGCGCCGATGGCGAAGCCGATGGCGGCAATCTCGTCCTCGGCCTGGTGTACGATGCCCCCCACCTGGCCGAAGCGTGCCGCCAGATAGTGCGACACGGATGTGGCCGGCGTGATGGGATACATCGAGCAGACCTCGATGCCGGCCGCCATGATGCCGAGTGCGAGGGCCTCGTTGCCATTCATCACAACACGATGTTCGTCGCTGGGTTTGACCGGCACGGTGAAGCGCCAGGGCGCGTTCTCTTCAGCCCACACATAGCCGGCTTGAAGCAACGCCTTGTTGGCGTCGACCACCTCCTTGCCCTTGCGGCCAAGTTTGCGCTCGATCAGCATCTCAACGATTGCCAGATCACGGTCGTACAGCGCACACAGCAACCCGAGAATCCAGATGTTCTTACCGCGCTTGGGGTCCTCCACAACCTTGAGGCACTCGTCGTTCATGGGCACCTCAACGACCTCGTAGCCACGCTGACGGAAGTCTTCGAGCGCCTCGGCATAGGCCGTGCGGATCAGCGGGTCGGGGGATTCAGCCCACATCGATTCGAGGAACAGGATCGTGCCCGGTCGCAGGCCACCCACATCGATACGGCTGTAGGGAACCTGCTCGTTGAAGGCGACCACCACGTCCGCCGCCTCGCCCATGTTGCTCACCGCCTCAGTGGCGATGCGGATGCGGTTGCCGCTGGCGCCGGCACGTGATCGATAGGGCGGTTCGATCTCAGCTGGGATAATCTCCACAGTCCAGACGCCGTTGCCCATGCGGGCACTGACTGTGCCGAACAATTGCCCTGCGGTCTGGGCGCCTTCGCCTGAATCGGAGATGATTTCAACGATGTGCTCATGGACTTCACGCACAATCAATTCGTTCAGCTCCCGGTGAGGGCGGCGTCAGGTGTGCAAGCTCTATGACAGTGTTAGCAAACTCAGTGCCCGATTAGAGGACTTGCAAGTCCGGTGACGCACCGATGGTCTGTCCTGTTCGTGTCCCATGCTACTAGGTCCAACCTGTCGCACTAGGGACAGAACTGTCCCACTAACGATCAGCATCGACACCTGTAATCGATCGATACACCGCCGGATCCGTCGCCCCCTCTGTCACAATGATCACCACTTGGCTGTCTGCGGTAAGTTGCAGGTCCTGGCGTCGGCTGGCATCGCCCATGACCGCTATGAGTCCTGCCCACGCCGCTGAACCCGTATCACCAATAACAAGGCTTGGATCGTCTGATGAGGGTTGCACAGCCTGTCGCATGGCGACGACTGCCGCTTGATCGGGCACGGTCAGGAAAGCGAAAGCTCCATCCAGTAGCAGGCTTAGTGCATCGGCCGCCGGTTCCTCGACGACGAGACCATCCATGACGGACATCGCCGCCTCGACCTTCACATGCTGCCCTTGCCGTGCGGACTCGTAGAGACAGCAGGACGCGGTTGGTTCGACCACGATGAGACGAGGCCTGTGCTCACCATAGCCTTCCCACAGGTGCCCACAAGTCGCTGCCGCCATGATGCCACCCCCACCAGGTACGAAGATGTGCGTGGGACGAACAGGATCCAATGCGGCCATCAATTCATCAACGACCAGCGCATAGCCCTGCATGATATCGCGCGAAACATGCGGATATTGCTCTGTACCGGGATCACCAACGACGATGTGGCCGTGGCGCTCTGCATCCTCATACAGACGTGTCACGACCTGCTCATACGCCCCGGGAACTCGCACAACCTGGCCTCCATGAGCTTCGATCGCCACCGCTCGTCCGGCACTCACCCCGTCATTCATATACAGCACCGCCTGGCAGCCGAACATGGTCGCACCCCAGGCCAGTGCACGTCCATGGTTTCCGGACGTCGGCGCTGACACCACGACATTCGCCGTGACCTGCGCGTATTTACCGTCGAGCAGATCTTGCGTGCTCGCCTCGACACCGGCCCGTGCTTTCACCTCGGCCTTGAGCACAGCAAGCATGGCGAAGGTGGGGCCCGTGGGTTTGAAGCTGCCAAGACCGAAGCGGCTACCCTCGTGTTTGCACCAGACGTCGGCGACAACCGCTTCGCCCGCCAGACCCGGTAAAGGAATCAGGGGTGTCGGTGCATACCCGGGCCACGACGTGATCTCGCCTTGGGCTGTGGCGAAGGCCACGCGGTTGAGGATCGCCCGCTGCGATGTCCCATAGGGCTGGCTCGTGCTGGCGCGAGAATTGATATGAAGTTGCGTGTCATAGCTCATGTGATGACTTCGACATCCTCGCGCGTGCGCCCGATCCCCTTTAACAGAACTGAAAGGAATAGAGCTTGGCGTTCTTGAACCAGAAGCGTAGCCGTACTGTCTGGCCCTGCAGAGCACCCAGATCGGCTGCTCCCTTCCAGGTGGCCACCTGTGCAGGATTCGTCGATGTCAGAGGGTCGGCGTCGTCAAAGGAAAATCCCTCGAGCCGCCGGTGGTTGGCCCCCAGGACCTCGACTCGCACGTCGCAGGGTCCGGCGCTGCTGTACTGCAGGGCGGCGCGCATGTTGAGCAAGAGACGCGAGCCGGAGAAGCGAAAGCCACGCGTCACTGCCTGGCTGTAGGGCACAATGTCGCGCGGATAGGGTTCGTAGTTGGGTGGATGTCCAGTAACCCCGTCGAGGGAGACAAAGCCGTCCAGCGGCGTCGCCGCCAGGCCGACAGCCATCGTGGTCTTGTCACCCAGTTCAAGGGTCTGCGCGTCGGACCGGTGGTTGGTGCCATTGTAGTAGGTCAGAATGCGGTCGCCGTGGACGAGGGGCGCGTGGGCGTAAATATTGTTGCAGTCGAATTCGCCCCGGGACCCGCGCACGATAAAGGGGTCGACGTATTTGCGCTCGTAGTGGATGCCGTCGCGGCTGAAAACGAGCTGCGGGTGGTGCGTCAGATTGGTGACGCGGAAGTTCCACAACAGACCGACGTAGAGCCCCTCGTAGACGATGCAGGGCATGCCGTAGAATTGCGTGTCCGGCGCGTCGGCGGCATCGGGCACGAGGATGGTCTCGCCCTCCGTCCACTCGACAAAATCGTCGCTCTCGGCGCGACCGATGACACGCTTTCCCAGCGGGCCACGGAAGTGCTGGTTGTTCTCCATGTGCACGGCATAGCACTGGCGAATGGGATCCCAGCCCATGAAGTGTGTCGGCCCCCAGCGCCCCCGCCGCGGTGCGTAGTCGACAACAGGCGTCGAACCGTGCGGCGTCCAATCAAAGCCGTCGGGCGAAGTAAACAGGTAAAGCTTCATGCCCGGGTTGTCGTTGTCGTAGACCGTCATCACCAGCTTATAGCGCCGCTCGGCGCTATCGTGCGGATCGTAGAGCAGATCGCTGTCGCGGTAGGCACTGCCGAAGTCGCGTGGCGTCAGGCAGGCCTCCGGCAGGATGTTGTTGCGCTTTGAGCCCTCGAATTCAACCAGGCCTAATTCGGGTTTCTCCCAGTGGACGCCGTCGTTGGAAGTGGCCAGGCATAGGCGTTGGGCGGCGTATTCGTCGAAGTCCTCGTCGACGACGATGGCATCGCCCTCGCGGCGCACGCGGTACCAGTATGTCGTGTACCACATCTTGAAACGCTGCTCTTCGGCGTCGAAGAAGACCGCCTTGGCACAGACGTGATTGCCCTCCCAAGGCCGGTCCTGCCGCACCACGGGGTTTTGCTCCACCTTCTCGGCGGCGTTGACCACCTGCCGTGTGCTGCTCAGGCTTTCGATGAGGTAGTCGTCGGCGAAGAGCTGCTTCTGTGAGCCAATATCGATCAGCGCCATAGCTCTCTCTCCCCGTCCAATGTCCAGGTCACTTCGGAAGCATCGGCACAACCACCTTTGTGCGATCCCACATGAGCACTAAGTCCACACCCGCGTCGGCTTCCTCGAAGGTGATGGTGAAAGCTTCCTGGACGGTGTCCATCCTCGTCGCGGCGACCTCAATACGTAGAATGTCATCCTCCGCTTCGTAGCGACCGGTGCCATTCTGCCCCAGACCACGATTGAAGATGACGGTCCATGTGTCTTGGCCGGGGATGCTGAAGAGCGAGTAGGTTCCCGCTTTCAGCTTCTTGTCGCCCACGCGAAGGTCCCCAGCGAAAGTAATTTCCGAGGCTTCGTTGGCAGCGGTGCGCCAAAGTTCGTCATAGGGCACCAAACCGCCGAAGATGACCCGCCCACGCTTCCGGGGAGAGCTGTAGTGAACCTTTACGTAGGTGCTGTCTTTGCTGTCCGAGTCTTTCTTAACCCACGTGCGTGCCAGCGCCATGGGGCTTGGACGCAATCGAGGTGCGGCGACGGCTTCCAGGTTCCAATCATCTGGAAAGAGCGATGTGTCGAGACCGGGAATGATGCTGAGGGCATTTTTGTAGTAAATCTTGCGCAGCACCTCATCGGGGAGCTCGAGGCCATAGAGCCGCCACCAGGCATGGCGCTTGCGATAGTATGGGAAAAACTCATCGGCCGTCTCGAAGACACGGAAATACGTGTGATACTCCGCTGGATTCCACGAGTCCTTCCCCATCATGAGACGATTCTGATACTTGATGAAAAACTGGCGTGCAAAACGCGGCTGCCGTCCCGGCTCGGCGACGACGGCGCCCAGTTCGGTGTAGACATTGGGCATCTCATCGAGCAATTCGCCCAAACGTGTCAGGTCGTTGGCGAGCCAGCCCATGTGGGCGTTGATGAAGGTGGTCTCCGGATGTTTGCGGAAGACATTCCACTGCTCCCCCATGATTTGCTCAAAGGACGGCTCCGCCGAGCGCTTGCGCCGCGGACGTTGCTTGAGTTCAAACCAGCGCTCGTTGGTTTCGTCGTGAGGCAGCCAGAACGGTGCCGGGTCACCCGTGTGGATCAGAACGGGGATGCCCAACTCACCGCATTTGGCCCAGATGGGATCAAGACGCGGATCGTCGGTCTGCACGCGGGCACCAGACGCATCGGTGGTGTACATACCGAGGCTCTTGTAGACCTTGAGGCCGCGCGCGCCGTTCTCGACATCCGCTTCAAGTTGCGCCGCCGCCTTCGCACCGAAATCTGGCTCATCAATCCTGTCGAAGTCGACGTTGGCGAAGTGCACGATGCGATGGGGGAAGTGTTGTTCCGTCGCCCGCACCCTGGCGACCAACTCATCGCCGCTGCCGCCGCTGAGATTGACCATCACGCCCATGTTCATCTTGTCCATCTCCTCCACCAGTGCGCCCATGTCTGCCGCTGACATCTCGGCAATGCGGTGCTGGTGGGCATGGACGTCAACGAACCGATACTTCGCCGACCTGACGGGGTTCTGAGGCACGACGAGCTGGGAAATCGGCTCGAAGTCTTCCCACGCCAACTCCTGAGCCCGAAGGGACTCAGGCACGACGACAAGAGGCAGGAGCAGGGCTGTGCAGAAAAGGAACGGGCTTCGGATATTCATTGGCTTTTGGCTCAACTGGTTGATGAACACTTTTCTATTTCACAGTGATCGGTACGGCGGCGATTCGTGCACCCCAGTGCAGATTCATGATCGCTGAGGTGTCCGTGAGGCCGTCGAAATTGATCGCAAACCACTCGGCAAAGGGATTGTCCGAGGAGGTGCTGACCGTTGTCCGCGCAACGTCCTTGGATGCATCGTGCTGCGTTCCCCAGGACAGCTTGGAATTGATAATGATCGTGAAGGTCCCAGCTTCGTCATTTGCCATGGTATACAGCGAATAGGTGCCAGCCTCGACGGAGACGTCACCGATCATCACATCATTGGAAACCCTGATCACAGCCGATTCATTGGCTCCCGTTCGCCAGACCTTGCCATCGGGGACCAGCTGGTCCAGGGATCGGCCTTTGAGACCTGGGCGGCCGTAGGTCACCTCCACTACGGTTGTGCCAATGGTCTGGCTGACAGCCGCGTTGGGACTCTTGCGGACCTTGTCGTTTCCTCTTTCCTGACCGAAAGCCAGAGCGCTGGTGGCAAGCACGGCGACGATACTCAGTACGCTGATGCGACGTAGAAATTTCATGTGAGATACCTCTGGTTTAAGGGCTTGGGGTTGTGACTTCGCAATAGGCTGTCAGATACTGAGTGACCACCTTGTCTGCGGAGAAGCTTTGCTCTGCTCGAAGCCTGGCGGCGTTGCCCATCGTGCGCCTCAGGGAGTGGTCACCAGCCAGATGGGCCATGGCACGACCAAGCGCGGAAGTGTCCGGGTAAGGGACCAGATACCCGGTTTCCTCGTGGCGAACCACTTCGGATATACCTCCTACATCAAAGGAAACACTCGGGAGGCCATGTCGCATGCCTTCCAGGATTCCCAGACAGAAACTCTCGTATTCGGACGAGTAGACCGTAAAGTCCGCCGCAGCATAGTAATTCTCCACGTCCGATACATCATCAATGACAACGACGTGGTCCTGCAGATCTCGCGAGTTGATTTCGGCGGTCAGCTGCGTTGAGTCAGCTCCGGCCAGAATCAGGAGTTTTATCTCCTCTGTCTCCAGTGCTTGTCGCTGTGCGTCCAGAAGCAGATCGACTCGTTTGATTGATCTCAGATTGGATACGTGAAGGGCCAGCGGGGCATCACCCGTCCCGAGCAGGGCACGAATGTTGTCGCGCGTGTCTGTCACCGGTCTCGGTTCGTAGAAATTGGGGATGACGGCGATATCTCTTTCAAGATCAAAGAGGCCCAGCGTGCGCTCCTTCAAGTTCTGTGACACGCAGGTGACCAGATCTGAGGCTGCCAGAGCATGCCGAAGCAGTGGCCGATATTCCGCCATGGCACCCAGAGAGACGATGTCCGTTCCGTGTAGCGTCGTGATGATGGGCGGTGCCCCTTCACCGATCAACTGCGTGGCGATCCAGGCCGCCACCGTATGCGGTATCGCGTAGTGCGCGTGCACGACATCGATCTGATGGCTGTTGCAGACCTCGGCAATACGTGTCGCCAGAGGCAGGGTGTGATCCGGGCCCTCGAACAGGGGGAACTCGACTGCTGCAGCTTCGCAGAAGTGAATCCCAGGCCGATCCATCTTCAAGCGAAAAGGAGGGCGCTCGGAAACGACAAAAACCTGGTGGCCCCACTCAGCCAGCTTGTGTCCCAACTCGGTTGCGAGAATGCCGCTGCCACCGATTGAAGGGTGACACAGGAGGGCGATATTGAGAGGTTTCGCCATGCAGGGCTAGAAGCGCTGGCTTCTGAAATTGGCGAGATCCGCTGACGATGTGGCCAGCAACGAGCTTTCGGAATAGAACCGCTGAGCCGAGTGAACGCCTGCCTGAATACCGTAAGCCCGAGCCCGGGAGAGCTGCAGATCGATGTAGTCCATGTTGCGCGTCTGGCTTGCGTGGCACCCCATGAGATTTTTCCAGTTTTCGACGTGATTGGAAACGTCGACGAGAACCGAATTGAGACCTTCGCCCGCGGCGCTGCCACTGGATATTTCGTAGAACAACAGAAGTTGAGCGGCGTGTGCATCCAGCGACCCCATTTCAGGTGTCTTACCGTAGCGGGCAAGGCGATGCGCGTCGCGGACCAACAGATGGGTCTCGCGATGGTCCGGGTGTTGGTTCAGGTGACCCGTGGGAGCGAGAATGATATCCGGCTTTGCTTCGCGGATGCACCTGGCGACGTGTTGTGTCAGTTCCAGCGTACTGCGAATCCGCGTGTCACCGCCAGTCGGCAGGAACTGCAGGTCGGCACCGAGCATGTGGGCCGCTTGCCGGGATTCCGCCTCGCGGACAGACGCGTCGCCATGGGTTCCCCCCTCGCCTCTGGACAGCACGACAAGGTTCAAGTGCGCACCCTTTTCAGCAGCATCCAACAGGAAGGCACCACAACCAAACTCGATATCGTCCGGGTGCGCGCCAAAGGCGAGAATTCGTTTACCATTCATGGCTGTATTCGGCGTAGGCGTCGCCAGACCTCTCAATAGAGTCACGCTTGACGTACTCGATCTCCGGGGCGTCTTCCTTGTTCAGATACTGAATTTCCCCTTCACCCGCGACGTAGTGAGTACAGTGTACGACGGACTGCATCCATGCCAACCGGGTATCCCGGGTGGGGCTGATCTGCTGCTTGCTGATCGTATCTGCCTCAACCTCGAGCCACTGCCCCCCACCCTTGAACAGGTAATATCCACCTTCCCTGGCCCGAGCGCGGACAGTCTCACCTTCGTAGGGGATATCCACAAAATAATCCTCTACATCGATGGCATTCTGCCGCAGCACAGGATCACTCGAACGAACAATCTCCATGCCCTCCAGCAGCCCCATCTTGCGATACATCCCCAGGCAGAATTCGACGACCTGCTCCGCTTCCACTGATTCGAATATCTCCACCAGTTCCGGATCCACAAGGTTCGGCAACCGACAACGAGTTTTTTCCTTCCAACCGGCCTTGATGGTCTTGCAATAGAGCGGCGAATAGATCTTCTGGATCTTGCTGCCCACCAGGAAGTTAATCCGCTCCATCTTCTGCGAGTGTCGATTGTGCAGCTTTGCACAGGTTTCGCGGTGGTCATGGTCACTGTCGTGCAGGAAGAAGATGACCGTGCCGCCGATCTGTGACTGTAGTCGACGGGCCGTCCTGATCTTGGCGAAGACAAAGCGATTGGGAAAGATGCCACAGGGCTGTTGCCCGAAGCAGATCACGGGCTCGCTCACGCCGCCTTCTTTCCCAGGATTTGCTGAATCATCAGACTCAGTGTGATCACGAGGAAGCAGGCGATCAGGTTGTACCAGAGGTAGCCAATGTCGAGGAAGCTGGTGAAGTAGAGGACGAGTACTGAAACCTGTGCAACCAGAGCGGCGACGAACGCCGCGTTCGCGCCGATACGCCGGATGAAAAACGCCGCAAGGAAAAGCCCCAGCACCGTGCCATAGAACAGTGAGCCCACAATGTTTACGGCTTCGATGAGGCTTTCTACCATGCTGGCAAAGAGAGCGAAGAGGATGGCGAGCCCTCCCCACGCGGCAGTGAAAATCCGCGTCGCTGTCATGTAGTGACTGTCGTCCCGGCCTTTCACGAAGTGATTCTGGTAGAAGTCCACCGTCGAAACTGTGGCCAGTGCACTGAGTTCCGATGCCGTTGAAGACATCGCCGCACAGAGGATGACGGCAACGAGCAGTCCGATCAAACCAATGGGGAGTTCGTTGAGGATAAAGTGGATAAACACATAATCCGAATCCTTCAAACTTTCCTCATCGGCAGCTGTAGCGATGTGACTCCGCAGTTGCGCGCGTGAGTCCCGAATCGACTGTCCTGCCGACTGCACAGCAGCGGCGGCCACCGCCTCCTGTTGGCCGTCTCCCGCACGTATCGCTTCAACGTAATCGGTCAGCACTGTACGCTGATCTGCGAAGCCTTGTGAAACGGCGTCTTCGTACTTCTGATAGGCATCTGCGTCCTGTTCCAACGCCACCTGTGTGATGGCCGATGGCAGGAAGGTCGCTGGTGGTCTCTCCCATTGATAGAACACGAAAACCAAAACTCCCAGCAGCAAGATCATGAACTGCATGGGAATTTTCAGGACGGCATTGAACATCAATCCAAGTCGACTGTCGCGCACAGAGTGGCCGGACATGTAGCGCTGGGCCTGGGATTGATCGGTGCCAAAGTACGAAAGGGACAGGAAGAAACCACCCAGCAGCCCCGACCAGAGGGTGTAGCGCTTGTTAATGTCCAGTGAAAAATCGACGATGTTGAGGTGGCCCAACGTGTCGGCCACCTGGAGATTTTCGGCAAAGCTGGCATAGCTTGAGATCTTGTAAACCACAATACCAAATGCGATGGCCATACCTGACAGAATGATGATCATCTGGTATCTGTGGGTCACACTCACTGCATGAGATCCGCCTGTGACGGTGTAAATGATCACAGACAGACCGACCAGAGTGACGGTCGTGTTCATGTCCCATCCGAGAACAGTCGTCAGAATGATCGATGGCGCGTAAATGGTGATGCCAGCCGAGAAGCCTCGTTGAATGAGAAACAGGACGCTGCCAAGGGCCCGCGTTT
This sequence comes from Gemmatimonadota bacterium, assembly GCA_018660835.1. Taxonomy (GTDB): domain Bacteria; phylum Latescibacterota; class UBA2968; order UBA8231; family UBA8231; genus UBA12574. The sequence goes on from JABJJN010000020.1 coordinate 68,588, forward strand.
TGGAATCGAAGCGGTGTTCGAGGAACTCGTATACGGAAAGCAGCTCCAGCTTGTAGTACATGGGAACGAACACCACCGAGATCAGGATCAGGGCCAGTGGCATGCCGAAATAGTTCTGCACGAAGGCCATGCCACTGTCGTAGGCCAGGCCCGGCGTGGACAGGAAGGTGATAGCACTGGCCTGCGTGGCCATCACAGACAACCCGATGGTGCCCCAGTGGTTGGAACTCCCTTTCAGGAAATCATCAAGCTTTCGATCGTTGCGTGTCTTCCAGACGCCATAGAAGACAATGGCGAGCAGGGTACCTCCCAGAATCGCTGTATCAATACTGCTCATAGATTATTCGAAAGCACTGATCATCCAGGCGAAAAGGAATGAGCGATTGCACTGCAGGAAATAGCGTCACGGTGACGTAACGAGGCGTCACGGACCCTGTCAACGAACGAGTTAGTCGGTGCGGAACCACAGACTTCCTGGCAGCTTATTTCTCCAGCTTGGCCAGCAGCGCTTCGCTCAGTCGCGAGTATTCAGTGCCCAGCTCACCGTCGATGGCTTGTGCAAGGCTCAGTGCCTTCGCCGCCGATTCACGCGCACCAACCGTGTCGCCGGCCTTCGCCTGGATCAGCCCCTTACGGTATTGGAGCCAGACCGCGTCGGGTTGCTGCTCGAGGGCCGTGTTGATCCACGCGATCGCCTGCTCCAGGTCGAGGTCGTGCTCGTAGTAGAACATCGCTGCAGCGAGATAAGGCTTCTTCTCACCGGGCGCTGCCATGGCCTCATTGATCTTCGGCACGAGTTGGGCTACCAGGTCGACCTCGATGGGGACACGGAACCCGGAACGCTCCCACGCGAAACTCAGCTGCGCCGAGTCGTTGCGGATGTGGTCGATTCCGAGGCGCATCGTCTCGACGGGTTCGGCCAGTGTCTCCTTCTTCACCTCCACCCTGACTACGTCCAGCGCAGCGTCGTGCCCGTACGAGCCCCATTGCTCGGTGGCCGAGTTGAGGATGACCGTCCATTGCTGCTGACCTGGGATGGTGAAGAGTGCGTAGGTTCCGGCTGCGAGCGCCTGGCCGCCAAAGATGATGTCAGTATCGAGCGTGATCCGCGTGGCGGCGTTGGCACCAGTGCGCCACACCTGTCCAAAGGGGACGAGATCACCGAAGATCGTGCGGCCCTTGACGCCGGGTCGCCCATACTCGATCTCGACGGTGGTCAGACCGATCTGGTCGCTGACGGACGCGGGCGGGCTGGCGGCGGGAAACTTGAGACTGCCATCCTGTGCTGCAGCCCCATTCGGCATGGCAAGCAGCGCACTGACGGCGAGGACGAAGGCAAGGGGTCGGGCGTGGCTCATGGTCACGGTATCCTGGCAGCAAGGGTCATGGAGTCCAGCGAGCAATGGTCCGGATCACCGTCGATCGAGCGGAGTCGCCGGTACGGATCGTACGCGCGTATCATACACAAGACCCGTCCCCTCCTCCAGCGGTAGAACGGATGAAGACACTCAACCTGCTCCTGCTCTCCTTTCTCACCAGTGCCCTGACAGGCTGCGGCTCCGGGGAAGCGACGACGAAAGTGGAACCATCAATCCCGGATCACGTTGCCGACATTGTCGGCGTGGACGTGTTGGGAGAGGCCGGTGCCTTTACCTTCCGTGTCACCGTAGCCAGTCCCGATTCGGGCTGTGCCCGGTACGCCGACTGGTGGGAGGTCCTGACGACGGATGGCGAGTTGCTCTACCGACGCGTCCTGTTGCACAGCCACACGAGTGAGCAACCTTTCACCCGCAGTGGGAGTTCAGTGTCGATCCAGGCGGATCAGGTAGTGTGGGTTCGGGCCCACATGCATCCGGACGGCTACGGCGGCCAGGCGCTGCAGGGCTCACCGGCTGGTGGGTTTACGGTCCAACCCCTGTCACCGGAATTTGCCGTGGATGTGGCGCAGGAAGGTCCCTTGCCGACAGGGTGCGCGTTCTGATCCATCGCTGCAGATGGAGATCGTATAGTTCGAACCAGATTGAGTCGCAGCGACGATTCACTTCTTCTCCACCTCCGCTCCCTCGATACCCTTGCCGATGGCCTCGATGATGAACCTGAGTGTGATCAGCGCCGCGAGTACACCGAGGACCTTGGCAACATTGATGGCAATGCCCGTCCAGAATCTCTTGCGCTCGTCTGCCTGCCGCTGCTCGAGGTTGAGACTGCGGCCCGTATCGTCCATCAGGTTGACGTGGTGATCTGCCAGACCATCGGCGGACGTGGTGATCAGCTGAGTAATATTGGCCACCTGTGTACTGGACAGCGGCTCCGGACCCGACACGGACAACACGACGACGGCACTCATATAGTGTTTCCCGGCGGGAAATACCGAGTCCTTCAGCGTGACGTCCACGACCTTCACGCTGGACAGAGCTGCCAGGGATGCCTCAATCCGGCTCTCGAACCCGTCGAGCTGGGCCCGCCGTTGCGCACTGTTCTCAACGACAGGCTCAGCAACAACCCTGGGGGCCGTGTAGCCGAGGAAGGCGCCGAGTAGAAGCCCTCCCATCAGATAGATGACCGTGATGTGGCGCCGGTAGAACGTGGTTTTTTCAGACATGGAGCCCTCTATATGATGAGTGTGCTGGCATAATCTACCCCGTCACGAGGGGTGTTTGTTCGCATTCGGTGAAACGCTTGTCGAAATCTTGCGATCCGTCATCATCTTCAACCTCAAGATGTATCCCTCGCACAAATCCGGGAAGCCTGCCGAAATAGAAAGCCTCATGCCGCACCTGTTCGTCCGAAAAACTCCACCGAACCCCGGATGGGTAAACCACAGTAGAGATACGGCGAAGCTCTGGTGGTTGCGGTTTGCCAAGTTCTTCCAGTAGCGCGACCTCCGGTTCGATCCCCAAGCCTGGACCGGAAGGAACCGGCAAATAACCATCTACGGGTGTGAGCGGCTCGGCGACGACATCCTTTTCCCAGAGCGCGTGACCGGACATCGAGGACAATGTCGTCTGCCGACATACAGAAGATATATGAGCGACAAAAGCCGCACGGAGAGAAGTCCCGATGGCCTGAATCCAGAAAACTTTTCGATTCTCGTAGCAGACCTGGTCTATGCCAAAGGTGTCGGCGTCTCCGCCCAATACGAAGCCGTCACACAGATTCTCACGAATCTGCCTTTCTGCCGGCACACCCCTGTCGTAGCTGTCATCTGAGACAACGTGGCAGCATCCCGAACCGTAGTGCAACGCAATGGGAAGGTCGATGATGGACCGAATCCGTTTGTAGCCCGACACATCGCGTTGCGGAATGGGCGATTCGATCCCACCGATGCAGTCGAATTCCTGGAGTTTCTTGAGAATCGGAATAGCCTGGTGGGCATCCCGCAGGTGACCATTGAAGTCCGTCCAGATCTTAAATCCCGGCGGCGCGTGCTCGGCAGCGCACTCGGCCAACTCGATCACATCCCACCAGGGACGCACCTTGAGCTTGTAGGTCCTGTAGCCCAGGTCAGCAGCATAGCGGATCTGTTGCGCCAACAGGTCTGGCGGCAGGTCAATGGTCCAGTAGGCGAATGGAATACGCGGTCGCCGCTGCTCCCCCATCAGGACATGGGCCGGAACATCCATTGTCTTCCCCACGGCGTCGAAACAAGCCATGCGAAGCGCATCGGGAACCTGGCCGTGGAGCAGTTCCATCGCATGGCGCCCCACATGCTCGGACAAATCCGACTCGCCATGCGAATCGCCCCATCCAACGATGCCATTGTCCAGTTCAACGCGGTAGACCGTTACTCGTTCGGTGTGGGTCGTCGCGCGACGCATGTTCGCTGCAACGGCCGGAAGGAAGGACATCTGCAGTGGATAGTTGCGAATGGAAGCGATCTTCATAGTAGGTCTCCCTGTGACGCCCGCTCCCTCGATGAGGACGGGGCGGCCCTTGGGCCTTAGGGTATAAGGGTAGCGGACCGCAATCAAAGCCCAGGACAAGCAATGACCCATGCGTATGGCTGGAGCTGTGTAAGCTCACAAGTGGCGTGGTCGCCTCGTGATGGGGCGCAGCTCGTCTCCTTCCAGGACAAGCTCTTTCTTCTCGGCGGCTGGAATCAGTACGCCGGCGACAGGGTCGACCTCGCCGGCGCCGGCCTGGGCTCCTTCGAATCGGACGTGTGTTCGGAGGTGTGGTGCTCTGATGATGATGGCGGCAGTTGGTCCCTGGTGACCACGGCGCCGTGGAGTGGCAGGCACATGCACGCAGCCGTCGTGCACGATGGACACATCTGGATCGTCGGGGCAGAGAACGGCACCGCCGACGATGTGTGGAAATCCACGGATGGCGCCCATTGGGAGCTCGTCGCCGCAACGGTACCCTGGCAAGAGCGCGGCAACCAGATGGTCAGCGTCTTCGATGGCTCCATCTGGGTCATGGGTGGTCAGGCAGGCGCAGCCAGCCAGACCCATTTCGTCGCAGACTTGAAGGCGGGAAACCCCCTCCCGCCGGCACCGCCACCACTGCGTGACGTCTGGCGTACAGACGACGGTCGGCGCTGGGAACAGGTGACAGATGAGGCGCCATGGGCACCAAGGGGCATGATCACCGGCGCCAATGGTGGCGTGCCGGTTCTTCACGGTCGAATGTGGATCCTGGGTGGCGGCTACGTTGGTACGGGCGGTACGACCCTGAGTTCACTACGCTACGACCTCGAGCAGCAACCAAGGCTGAAGACGCGTCGCTTCCACAACGATGTGTGGTCATCGGCCGACGGTCGCGAATGGACCTGCCATACAGCGGACGACAAGGTGCCTTGGGCGGGGCGCTCTTATCACGATACTGCAGCGTGGGATGGCAAACTCTGGGTGTTAGGGGGCCACCGTGGGGTGGCCGACCATCCAGCTGAGATTGCGACGGACGGCAATCGCAATGACGTGTGGTATTCTGCAGATGGTGAACATTGGCAGGAGCTGTCGCACACTCCCTGGAGTCTGCGCCATGCGTGTGCCGTTCACGTCCATCAGGACGCATTGTTTCTCGCCGCAGGAAGTGCGGTAACCATCTCGGCAGAACAAGCAGAGCTGAGCAAACACGACTTCACGCACCACGTGGAATCCGCGTGGCGTCCGGGCGATGTGTGGCGCTTGGATCGCGCCGCCGCGTCTGCATAACCTTTGTCCATTGGATCGGTGGATTGAGTATGATGAGTACGCTTTTTTCGGAGCCTCATCGCCAGAAGCTCTTCGAGAAACCGGCCTACCAGGCCGCCAGTGGTTTCGCGGCTGCGGGCCTTGAAGCCGTCTACATCGAGAATGAACCCTATCAGGGCAACAGGACGACGGTGTTCGCCTGGATGGGACTACCCGAGCTGAAGCCGGGCGAGCAGTGTCCCGCGATGGTCCTTCTCCATGGCGGCGGTGGCACCGCCTTTGATTCATGGGTACGTCTCTGGAACGCCCGTGGCTATGCTGCTATTGCGATAGACCAGTGTGGATGCCAACCACAGATACCGGTTGTAGATGGCGAGCCACACGATCGCAATCCGGATGGCGGTCCACCTGGATGGGATCAATCAGTTCTTCAGATAAACGACCCGCCAACGGATCAATGGCAGTACCATGCCATCACGGCGGCGATCCGCGCCCACTCTCTACTGGCGCATCATCCTGACGTCGACGCCGACCGCATTGGTGTAACCGGGATTTCCTGGGGCGGCTACATGACCTGTCTGGTTGCAGCGGTTGACGAGCGCTTCAAATGTGCCGTGCCGGTGTACGGCTGTGGATTCCTGGGCGAAAACTCTGGCTGGAAATACGGGCTGTTCCCAACTCGCCCCGCAGCAGACATCAGAAAATGGCTCGAACACTGGGACCCGGCGGTATTTCTACCGCACGCGAGAATGCCTTTTCTTTGGGTCAACGGTACCAACGACTTCGCCTACCCCATGGATTCCATGCAGAAATCCTATGACATCCAGGGAGGGCCACATCAGCTCTGTCTGCGGATCGAAATGCCCCACGGCCATTCACCCGGCTGGGAGCCTGTGGAGATCATGGATTTCGCTGATCATCTGCTGAAAGGAAAGCCCCCTCTCACACACATCACTGAATTCGGCCATGACACCGACAGCATGTGGGTGCACTACAAATCAGCAGAGCCGATAAAAACAGCCATGGTTTGCTACACTCGGGCTGAAGGCTTCTGGGGAGATCGAAAGTACAACGAGCTGCCTGCCGAGATTGACCATGAAAATCGACGCGTCTCCGTCACCATCCCCAACCTGTCCAGCGTCTGCTATCTCAATCTGATTGACCAGCAAGATCGGGTCACGAGCACCCGACACATCTGTCCAAACCTTTCGGCCTGACGTAAGAAGGAGAAATGTGGAACGCTACATTGCCATAGACAATGTCTGCGCCTGGCCAAACCTGACGGCAATGCCCGACGGCACTCTGGCCGTCGCCATCTACAACCAACCCATCCACGGCCAATGGCGCGGGGATGTGGAGGTGTGGGTGAGCACCGACGAGGGACGGTTGTGGGAGAGACGGGGCACAGCTGCACCCGGGGAACCGCCGGGGAATCGTATGGACGTCTCCGCGGGCTGTGCCGCCAATGGTGATTTGATCGTCATCAGCTCAGGTACTTCGCCGGCACTGGAGCCGGGCATCTATGATCCTGACTTCGACTTCGAGGGCAAGTTCCTGGCCCCACGGGTCTGTCGCTCCGCCGACGGCGGACGCACGTGGGAACGGGCGGACACCGTACCCCTGCCCGGGGAGGGCGACGCCTGGTGCATTCCCTTCGGCGACATTGTCGAAGGTCCCGATGGACTGGTGTCGCCATTCTATTCGGGGCCTGCGGACGATTCGCGCAACACGGCCTGGCTCTTGCGCTCTGAGGATGATGGTCGCACATGGGGTGATGGCAGCATCATCGCCGCCGATGACTTCAACGAAACGGCCATCCTGAACCTGGGAGCGGGGCGTTGGCTGGCGGCGTGCCGTACTCACGCGGATGCGCATATGCAGCTGTTCGCCTCCGCTGACGACGGTCGCAGTTGGCAGGACCGAGGCCCTCTCAGCCTGCCCGCACAGTGTCCCTCCCACCTCACACGGTTGGCAGATGGTCGAATCCTGTTCACCTTCGCGATGCGCAATCTGGGTCTTCGTGCTGTCGCCGTTCGCTTCAGCGATGATGAGGGCAGCAGCTGGTCAGCGCCGCGCGTTCTGCTGAGCTACGAGGGCGCAACCGACGGCGGCTATCCGGCAAGTAACCAGCGCGAGGACGGTACCATTGTCACCGTGTTCTACAGCAACAGGATTCCCGGTCACCACCGCTACCACATGGGTGTGGCGCGCTGGCGGGCAGATTCTTGACAGCGTGCACCGCGTATCGCTGAATCAGACCTTCTGATGAAGGCCAATAACTGTACACAGTAAGCGAGGGTAGCAATGGATAGAAGGTGGTTCTTACGTTCCGCCGCCGGCATTGGCGCGGGCGCAGTTGCAGGCGCCGCGGCACTGCGTGAAATGGTCAACCCCACAGCGGCAGTGGCCGACAGTGCCCTGGCTGCAGTCGAAGGTGCGCCGCTGCCACCACCACCGGTCGCGCTCGACCCCGGAAACATTCCCTACTGGTTGCAGGTACGGAACAGCTTCCCCGTAAGACGTGACCCTCTCTACGTGAACAACGGGGGCCTGGGGCCGTCGCCCTACGAATCGATTCATATGCTCAAGCGCATGATCGACCAACAGGAGTTGGAGTGCAGCACCCTGCACTCCGGCGTCCTGTGGAATTCGGTCAAGGAGAAGGCGGGCCGCTGTCTGGGCTGTGACGCCGACGAGATCGCCTATACGCGCAACGCCACCGAGGGCATCAACATCATTGCCAACGGTCTGCCATTGAAAGAAGGCGACGAGGTCATCACCACAACCCACGAACATGTGGGCAACACGATCGCCTGGGTGGCGCGGCAGAAGCGCGACGGCATCGTCATCAAGACCTTCACACCCTCCATGGAAAGCGCTGAGGAAAACATCAAGCGCATGAAGGCGCTGATCACGAAGCGGACCAGAGCCTTCAACGTGACCCATGTGTCGACGGTAGGGCAGCTGATGCCCGTGAATGAGATCGGCAAACTGGCCGCCAAGCATGGCATCTACTACTTCGTAGATGGCGCCCAGGCGCCCGGCATGATGCCGGTCGATGTGCGCGCCATCGGCTGCCATGCCTACGCGACCAGTGGCCACAAATGGCTGCTGGGCCCGAAGGGCACAGGTCTGCTATACGTGCGCAAGGACACCCTCGACGAAATGGACGCGAAATTCGTTGGCGCCTACTCCGCCACCGGCAAATTCAGCATGACCACCGGGGAGTACCACCTGATCGACTCGGCGCAGCGCTACGAATACGGTACCGTCAACGCTCCGCTGTTTGCCGGCCTGGGTGCGTCCATGGAGTTCCTGCTACGCATCGGACTCGACAACGTCTGGGCCCACAATCATGCCCTGGCGCGGGCCTTCATGGACGGTCTGACTGAGATCGGGGCACGGATCATCACGCCCCTCCACCCGGATGAACACAGCTCCATGATCACCTTCAAACTCGATGGTGTTACCCAGGCGCACCTGTCGAAGGTGCTCAGACAGGAGGCTAAACTCGTCATCCGCGGCATCTACGAGGGCGGCTTCGACGCGATCCGTATCTCCTTCCACGCGTACAACAACTTCGATGACGTGGAGCAGGTTCTGGCAGGCGTGCGGACGGCGAAGGCCACTGGCTAGCGGCCAGGACGTTCCCGACGTCAAGAATCCGACCCGACGGAGAGAGGGATCGCATGCGGTCAAGAGATGACAACGAGTCAGGTTCGTGTCAGGATCTCGTGCTGTGGTATGACGATCCTGCAGCCAGCTGGGTAGAGGCATTGCCGATTGGCAATGGGCGATTCGGCGCGATGATCCATGGTGGCGTGCCGCGTGAACACATCCAGTTCAACGAAGACACTGTCTGGCGGGGTCGACCGCATTCCTATGCACATCCGGGTGCGTCACAGCACTTTGGTCCGCTGAAAGGACTGACTCTCGAGGCTTTAGGCCACGAACGTCATCACGCCTGGGAGCAGGCACGTGACTCGCAAGAGCGGGCAGAGTCGTTGGCAACGGAGACGTTCATGTCCACGCCCCTGAAACAAATGGCCTACCAACCTACGGGCGACCTGTTCATTGACTTTGAGGGTCAGGGCGATGTAACGCGTTATCACCGATCCCTCGACCTGACGACGGCGCGGGTCGACGTCGAATACGAGTGCAATGGTGTGACATTCTCTCGCCAGATTCTGGCCAGTCACCCGGGCCAGGGAGTTTGCCTGCGACTGCGCGCAGATCGCGAGGGCGCTCTGGGCTTTCTCGCACATCTTGAAACGCCGCATACGGACCACACCACCCACACTGACGCCCACGGGTTCGTTTTACGAGGCAGGGTCGAGGCCGGTGGCATTCGTTTCGAGACGCGCCTTGTCATCCTTCAAGCAGATGGTGAAGTCTCTATTTCGCCGGCGGGGCTAAGAGTGAAGCACGCCAGCGATGTCACGCTGTTTCTGGTTGCGGCGACGAATTTTGAGAATCCAAACGACATCGATGCAGATCCCACGGCGCGTTGTGACGGGTTCGTGTCGGGCGTGCGGGACAAGCGTTTCGAGGATATCGAAACCGCCCATCGCGCCGACTACCAGGCGCTATTCAACCGTGTCGCGCTCGATCTTGGTGATTCCGAAGTGGTCCATAGAAAGACGCTGGATCGTCTCCTGGAGCCCGACAGGAGCGTCGATACACACCTTGCATCTCTCTACTTCCAGTATGGCAGGTACCTGCTGATTGCTTCGTCGCGTCCCGGTTCACAGCCGGCAAATCTGCAAGGCATCTGGAACGACCAGCTGGAACCACCTTGGGAGAGCAAGTGGACCGTCAACATCAATACGGAGATGAACTACTGGCCTGCCGAGCCGACACATCTGGGTGAGTGTCATGAGCCACTGTTCGACATGCTGGAGCAGGTCGCCATCAGTGGGCAGCGAGTCGCACAAGAGCACTATGGCGCTCGTGGATGGGTGCTGCATCACAACACCGATCTGTGGCGAGGGGCCGCACCGATCAACGCGTCCAATCATGGTATTTGGCCCACCGGTGGAGCCTGGTTGTGCCAGCATCTCTGGTGGCACTGGCTCTACAGTGGTGATCGAGAATTTCTGCAGGTTCGAGCCTATCCGATCATGAAGGGGGCAGCGCAGTTTTTCCTCGATGTGCTCACCCAGGATCCGTCAACGGGTGATCTCATCTCGCCCCTCTCCAACTCACCCGAGATCGGTGGTCTGGTCGCGGGACCTACGATGGATCACCAGATCGTGCGAGCCCTTTTCAGGAGTACGGCCGAGGCGGGTGATGAACTCGGTGTCGATACCGCTCTATGCTCTGAGTTGCGATCGACCGCTACACGCATCGCGCCCAATCAGATCGGACGCCATGGACAACTGCAGGAGTGGCTCGTCGACAAGGATGACCCGGAGGAGACACACCGCCACGTCTCCCATCTGTGGGGGCTGCATCCAGGTGACGAGATCACCGAGCACACACCCGAGCTTTTTGATGCAGCCCGTCAGTCGCTGCGATTCCGCGGCGACGAGGGCACGGGCTGGTCCATGGGATGGAAGATCAATTTCTGGGCACGTTTCAAAGACGGTGATCATGCGCTGCGAATGCTGTCGCGCCAGCTACAGCTAACGGGCTCGTCAAGCACCCGATTCACCGGCGGGGGTACGTATCCAAATCTGTTTGATGCCCACCCACCCTTTCAGATTGACGGCAACTTCGGCGCCACCGCCGGTATCGCCGAGATGTTGCTGCAGTCCCACGCAGGTTATCTCGAACTGCTGCCGGCACTGCCTGGCAAGTGGGAGCAAGGCCATGTCAGAGGCCTACAGGCGCGTGGCGGCTTCGAAGTGGAAATGAAGTGGAAAAGTGGCAGGCTTGAACGGGCCGAAATCTCGTCCACCCGCAATGGGATTTGTGCGATTCGGACGACTGTACCGATTGATGTGCGACAAGGTGGCGACATCATCAACGTGCAGGAGAGCGAATTCGGCATCCGGGAGTTCGCAGCAGAGGCGGGCGTCACCTACGAGATCCTGGCCTGTGGGTGAGCTCTGCTGCGACCGCATGAATCCTCGACCGAACGAACCGTCGGCTCGAACGTGAAGGGACCGGCCTGGACCTGGGCACCGCGCAGCGTGTCCACAAGGAAGCTGTTCATCTTCTCAGCTCGAGCGACTTCTCCTGATGATTGTAGCCCACGAGATAGATCCTGCTGCGCTCGACGTCGACGGTGGTCGCCAATCGCAGTTTCGGTGCCTTCTGCAGGCTGATATCCTGCGGTCTCAGATCGACAGCAAACTGGTGTGATCCTGGTGCGACGGTGATGTCCTCATCAAGAGCCAGCGGCCGGTCAGCGTGCACGCCGGCATGCTCAATTGCACGCGCCAATACGGCAACGCCATCCACACTCACCGTCAGCATATAGGTGGGGGCGATTTTCTCGCACTCAGTGGGACGGCGCATGTGCAGGGGCAGCGCTGCAAGTTCCTCGGCACTCAGATCGCGGCACTCTTCTATCACAAGACCAGGAACCTGGGCGCCAATGCGCAGCACACCCTCGGTGGGCGTTTCACCCATGGGGACTCTGCTGAGAGCTCCTATCAGCAGCAGCAAGGCCGCTGAAGCGAGCGTTCCCTTGATGTAGCCAGCCACGCGAGAAGGCTGTGGGCCGATGATATCGGTGTGGTCATCGAGATTGCGGACGCCCTGTCGGAACCAGTCCAGTCGGGTGAAAACGTGCCGCCCTTCGGCGGCCGAGAAGGATTCCAGCGTCACCCGCCTCTTGTCGATTCGGCGCGAGACCGAGGGGGGGCGCTTATGGAACGTGCGCAGATTCAACAACTCCACACCCTCGCGGGTCAGGCAGTTGCGTGTCGGGCAGCCCCAGACAAAGACACCGCCGCAGGTCGTGAGCAGTTGTTCGAGGATCTGTGTATGCATCGTGCCGATACAACCGGTCGGATAGATCCTTACATCGTCGTGCTCGGCGATGTAGCGCTCAAGATGTCTGCGGGCACCGGGATTGTGTTCGCAGAAAACGGCGATCACATCTGTATCTGTTACGGGCAGGATGCTGTCGTTGAACCTTTGCAGTGCCATTTGCTGAGTCGCCCCTATGCTGTGCGGCGGCCCGATGGCCAGATCATCACATGAGGCTGAGCAGATCCCACAACTGACACACAGTGCCGGATTCACCTGCGAATGGGGCAGTCTGCCGTCATCGCGGGGCACCATCGAGATCGCTTCATATGGACAGTCGGCCGAACACTGACCACAGCCGGTGCAGGCAGACGTATCGGACGTCGACGGCTGAAGCTGCGTGTCTTTGGCTGGTTTCCACCACCAGGGAAGGGACAGGCCCACGACGAGGATGCCGCAGACAAATAGCAGGGAATACTGCGGTGACAGCGACGAGAGCACGGGCAACCAGAAGGCAAAGAACCAGTCCACTTCCACGACACCCGGTAGTGTGAACAGGTCAGCTTCGGGTAGAAGGGGCGCGGGCCAGAGCACAGACAGGGCTAAGAGGGCCAGACCTGCGACCCACATGATCGGCTTGAGGGGGATCCAAACGGAGCGCGCCAGTTTCGCCGTATGCACCCACAGGACAAAGATCATGCCCAGGGGCAGAACAATGTGCAGGAACAGATTCATGAAAAAGAACGACGCTTCCATCGAATTGCTGCCGTTGAAGGCCTGCCCGAGGGCATCGTTCAGGAAGGGTACACTCTGCATCATGCGGGCACCGGCCATTGCCAGCACCTGCCCCTGCGTATCCCAGACCATTACGTAACCAGTCCAGGCAGAGATCCACAGGACCACCAGCAGAATGACACCGCTGATCCAGGCCAGGGTTCGCGGGCCCCAGGTCTTGCCCTGGATCTGGCCCTGCAGGATGTGATAGACGACGGCGACAGCACAGGCGTCAGTGGCGTATCGATGCAGTGCACGCATCCAACGCCCGATCCAGATCTGGTCCTGAAGTCGTTGAATCGACTGATAGGGTGCAGCGACATCGTAGAATACGAGCAGATAGAGACCCGTCAGAAAGACGAGGGCGAGGAGCCCCACTGCCAGGGTGCCGCTGCGATAGAAGGGATTGTATTTCGACTGATAGAGGCGATCGAAGAGATGGTTGATCGGTACGATCAGGTGAGTGAGTACAGCGGTCATGGTGGGGCGTGGTATGGACTGCTTCGGCCCCCTGACCTGTAACCCGGCCGGTGCCGACGCAGACGGTACAGGCTCCTGGATCTTGCTCATCGCCGGTGGTCGGCGGCCAAACTGGCGGGTTTGATGACTCGATTCACTGCAGTCTTCAGCCAGCCCACATTCGGATTGTTGAAGGCGTAGGCGATTTCGCCCTCGCCATCCAGCAAGTAAACGAGCGCCGGATGGGTCACATCTCCCGTCTTCTCGTCACGTTGCCGCGGCACATTGTATGCGTCCAGGGTCGCCAAGACATCATCCACCGGTCCGGACAGAACGTGGGCATTCGCACCCAGTCCCCAGTGTTCGGCCAGAGTTGGAAGGGCTCGCGGCGTGTCGCGCCATGGATCCAGCGTGACGACGAGAATCTTCACCTCGTCCACCGAGAACTCGTCAGCAGCTTGCAGCACATTGGTCAGGATGACAGGACAGACCGTCTTGCAATGGGCAAAGGCAAAAGTGAGAAACACGGCGCCACTGCCCATGCTTTCCGGTGAAATCTGTGCGCCGTGCTGGTCGGTCAGGGTGAAGGATGCCGCCTTCGTGTTCAACCGCGGATAGTCGAGGGGCAACTCACCCGGTGTCTCGAAGGAATAGGTCGCTGAGGCCACATCGATGCCGGCCTCAATTCGGCCCTTAACCCACATTCCCTCGATGAGGAGGCTCGACAGTGCGACGAGGGCCAGAGCCTGTCCGCCCCGCGATGAGAGCATGGCTGTCACGCCCTGGCGGACCTCGTGACCCATGGCGACGACCAATCCCGCCAGAAATGACAGCGGCCCCAGGGCTAATACCATCCAGCCGTAGGTATCGGGCAACCCGGTCTCGCTGGTGCCGAAACAGGCAGACTGAGCGCGCAGCAGCCACTCAGGCGTGGCTTCCGGTGCCTGGTAGAAAGCCATCCCCCATAGGAGCATAGTGATCACCATCCAGCACAACAGGAGAGTGACGGGCAGAATGGGTGCAGAGTCTCTTGTTGTTGTCATATCAGAATTGTCCGTGGGTCCTAGCAGAATCTTGTGGGGGCTGAGTTGAACCCAGGGTGGCTTACCAGATCCGGCAAGCCACCCTGATTCACGACGATCGCTAACCGATCTTCCAGAGGAAGGAGAGAATTTTCCAGTTGGCGAAGTAGTAGATCACGAAACAGGCCAGGAAAATGAAGACAAGGATCATCGTACCTGGCGCACCCTTGAGGTGCACACGTTCCATGTCCTCCCCTTCATGGATCTGCTTGGGCAAGGACAACACGCCTGACGGCAGACCACTGACTCGGTTCTCAATGTCTCCGGCGACGATACGCTTGCCGAAGAACACGGTGACCACAGCGATGGCGATGAAGATGAGCACACCCGTCGCGGCAATCAGGCCACCGATCCCCAGTCCGGCCTGCAGCAGGTTAACGACTGGATGGAAATCGACGGAGAAAGGTGCCCCCGAGGAAAAACTGGTGTCCCAGTGGCGACGCGGGACACCAAAGACGCCCATGAAGGTCATCGACATGGCCATCAAGGTAAGGCCACCAGCGAAGATGTATGGCTGCACTTTCGCCAGCCCCCAGAAGGCGATCCGCTTCTGAAAGATCAACGGCAGGACATAGTAGGTCACGGCCATGAAGGAGAGGGCCGTGCCGCCGACGACAGTGGCGTGGAAGTGACCGGGCAGTCGCATCGTGTTGTGGGCGATGATGTTGATCTGCTCGGTGCCGATGGTGACACCGGTAATGCCGCCGAAGAAGCCGAAGATGATGATCGAAAAGATCATACCAGAGAAACCCGGATCACCCCAGGGTGCCTTGCGCAGCCACTCAAAAGTGCCGCTCGTGAAACCGCGCAGACGCTGGCCCATCTCGATGCCGGCAGGAACGGTGAAGCCGTGGATCATACTGGCCAGCACCGCGAGATACATGGCGTAACTCGTGTTCCAGACCTTCCATGCCGGTCCCATACCCGGATCGACCAGCAGGTGATGGGCCGAGGCCAGGGAGATGAACAACACATAGAGGACAAAAGCTGTGCGACTGATCTTTTCATTGATCACCACGCCACCGACGGTCATTGCCGCAAGGAAGTACCAAATGGAGACCATGGCGGCCACGTTGATCTGCTGCGCACTGTGCCCCAGGGCCCAGAAGATCAGGCGGTAGACCTGTGCATCCATCGGCATCAGATCCATCGACCACAGTAGCGTCGGGATGTAGATGAGTGCGCCATGCAGCAGGGTGATGACGGCGATGATCGCCGCTGTGAGGGCGCCGAAGGTAACCAGCGGCATGGAACCCTCGAAGGTTCCCTCCTTCTTCGCGATGATTACTGTCGCGATGAAATGGAAGGAGACGATCAGGGCGCCCACGGCAAACAGGATGATGCCCAGGTAGTAGAGTGGATGCGCCTTGAGAGGTGGGTAGGATGTGAAGAGCACATCCGCGTGTCCCGTAAAGACCGTGCCATTCGTCACGACCATACCGACGACCATCAGGCCGAATGCGACCCATCCCAATTTGGGTGCCGGTAGTCGACTGTTGAGCAGTACCGGTCCGGCAAAGTAGAGAATCGCCATCTCAAAAAAGACAATGAAGAAGATCAGCATATTGAGGCCATGCGCTGTCAGAAAACGGTAGAACAAGCCTACCGGCAGCAGGTGCACGGCTTCCCAACGCGTCAGGACCAGGCCGATGGCGGCGATGACGCCGAACAGCATGCACACGATCGCCACGACGGCATTGGCCTTGATCAGATTGTCCGCGGTCTTGTCGACCTTGAGCCCGGTGACGGAGCAGACGCGAAAACGATCAATCAGAGACTGTGTGAGGTCGGTCATGATCACGCCCCTCCTTTTTCGACGATGATCTTGCCAACCATCAGATGGTGGCCAATACCACAGAATTCGTTGCAGATGATGCGGAAATCACCTGCTTCATTCGGCGTGATGCGCAGGCCGTAGTCATACCCGGGCAGGACCTGGATATTGATATTGAGTGGAAAGAGGCTGAAACCGTGGTTGAGGTCAGCCGATGACAGGTGCAGGGTATAGTCGGCACCTTCCTGCAGTTTCACCACCGGATACCACTGCCACATACGACCCAGCAGGTAGACGTCACTGCCCGGAGGTGGAGCGACGACGGGGATGCCCATCTCATCGCCCACCTTGTAGTCGGCAACAAACTGATTTACCCGTTCAGTGAAGGCCTCAGGTGTGACTCTGGCACGGATGCCGGTGGGATTCTGGCCTCCCTTGAGATGCCAGAAGGGCATCATGGCGAACAGGATCATGCACCACACGAAGGCGATGGTGACCCAGAGTTTTTCCTGTTTGTTTGCAGGTGTCCACCAGACACCTGGCGGGGAGAGGATCCCCGACTGCATTCGTCCTTTGGCCATTGAAACCTCTCCTTCCTTAGGGTAGCGTCGCCTGTGGCAGACTGGTGATTTCGATCAGGCCCCAGATCGTGTAGAAGCCGAACATGGCGACCAGGCCAGCGACCAGCAGCAGAATCGGTCGGTCGTACAGGCGCTGCCCCAAGGGAATTTTTTCGCCCTCGTCAGTCATGAATCCCTCCCGTTTGCGAACACATGGGTAAAAGCTTCGTATACTATATCTTGATAAAAAGATCTCTTTATCTTTTTATCAAGTGACAATATAGGACGACCAGGCCTTCTGAGGCCAATTTACCGAGGGAGAACGGGGATGAAGGGAGTCTTTGGAGCGGCGTTGATCGTGGTCTGCGGTCTCAGTCCGGGTCAAGTAGTTGCCGCAGGAAACGCAGAAAATGGAAAGGCACACTATACCATCTGTCTGGCCTGCCATGGTGCAAACGGCGAAGGGAATCCGGCGATTCACTCACCGACGATCGGCGGTCAGGAGACGTGGTATGTGGAAAGACAACTACAGAATTTCAAGTCAGGCGTGCGCGGCACCCATCCGAAAGACATGTACGGCGCTCAGATGCGACCCATGTCGATGACGCTGACAAGTGATCAGATCGTGGCGGATGTAGCTGCCTATGTGAACACCTTGAGACCAGCCCCCCCGAAACCCAGCATCAGCGGTGACGCAGCGGCGGCCGAAGCAAGTTACGCCTTGTGCGCACCGTGCCACGGCGCTCGTGGCGAAGGGAACATCGCCTTCAATGCGCCGCGACTGATCGGCCAACACGATTGGTACGTCGTGCAGCAGTTGGTGAATTTTCGTGATGGTCTTCGCGGCACGAAGCTCGAAGACACCTTTGGCATGCAGATGCGACCCATGGCCATGACGCTCATGAACGACGAAGCGGTGAGAAACATGGCAGCCTTTATCGCCAGCCTGAAGTAAGGCGCGAAAGTGACTTGCAGGCCCGGTCTATCAGACCGCTTCCAGTTGCTGTATGGATGCCCGGACTCGATCGAGATCCGGGCGAGCGTCGATGCGGGCAAAGATGTACTCCGCCTCACGTAGTGGACCAATGGCATCACCGGCCGAACCACTGAGCCGGTTGAGTTCACCTAACTCGTAGAGTGCCTCGCCCAAGCTGATCGACTCGCCGTAGCGGCGATTGATCTCGATGCTCTGCTCAAGGAATTGCTGACCATCGCTCCACTGTTCCAGGGTACGGCACTGCCGACCGTAGAGCCGAAGTGTATCCGCCGTCCCGAGGGCGTCATCCTGGCGGCGAAAACCCGTCAAGGCACGAGCGAGCGCCTGTCGAGACTCACTCATCTCACCCTTTCCGATCAAGGCCTCTGCGCGGTTGAGGTAGATCGCTGGTTCGTGCAATGACAGCCGTGTCTGACGACAAAGCGACAGTGCCCGATCGTATAGTTCGAGACTGTCGTCCCAACGTTCCTGGTCGGAACGCAACATTCCCATGTTATAGAGAGTGAGCACGGTCTGGCCCGATACGTCTCGCCGAGCGTCGAGATCGAGTGCCTCCTGATACAAGGCCCATGCCCGATCGAACTGACCTCGCACCGTGGCCAGTACGGCAAGGTTGTTAACGACGTTGCTCGCCTCCGCAACATCAGTACTCGCCGGATCTGCTTCGTCGCCCGTGAGCATGGCTTGTGCTTCGAGCCAGCGTGACTCAGCCTGCTCGTGGCGGCCAGCTTCGAAGTCAACCGAGCCCCAGGCGATCAGCGCCTTCGCATAGAGTGGCCAGGACGTTTGCAGGTCGAGCGACTTGAGTCGGACCGTGACGTCGGCAAAACTCTCGCCCGCACTGTCGAGATGTCCTTGATTCAGTTCGAGGTCACCCGTCTCATAGATCGCCTGCGCCTCGATCAGCACGTAACCGTGATCGGCGGCCATCTGACGGCATTGCTGGAAGCGTTCGGTCGCCGCCTCATAGTGAGCGAGATGGCCATACGCCCTGCCCGATTTCAGAAGGGCTGTGATCTGCGTCTCCACGTCTGACTGTGCACGTCCAGCTGCAAAAACATCGTCGTTGATGGCTGCCGCTTCATCCCAGCTGAAAATGTGAGCCGCCTCATCGGCGGCCTTCACCAGATGCGGCAGGGCATCGGCGAACTGTTCGGAAATGAACAGGTGATGTCCCAAGTCAGTGTGTGCTTCGCCGACCCAATCACGGTCAGCGATGAGACCCGCGAGCAGGCGATGGTATTCACGTCGAAGTTCGCCTGGCAATTCGCCATAAAGAACCTCGCGAATCATCGAGTGACTGAACTCGTAGTCGCCATCGACGGCGATCACCAATCGATGGATTTTCTCTAATTGGAAAAGCAGTCCGAGCAGCTCGACACGAGGCAGTCCCGACGCCTTCTCCAGCAAAGCGGACGAAAAACGTGAGCCTATGGCGGCGGCCAACTGCAGCAACTGGCGCTCCGCGGAACTCAGGCCATCAAGGCCTTCGCGTACAAGCGCCTCCACGCGCGCTGGGATCTCGGCACGATCGAAGTCGGGTTCAGCCTGCCAGATTCCGTTGCGGTTGAGCAGTAAGTGGCGGCTGCGTAGCAGTTTCAGCACTTCCATCGCAATGAAGGGATTGCCTTGAGACTGCCGATAGACGTATTCATCGAAGCCGGCACGGAACTCCGTGTCGAAAAACAGAGAACGAGTCAGGTGTGCCGTAGATGCCTGCGACAATCTCGGGAGATCGATGCGAGTGCAATCGCTATCCCGCCACGCCTCAAGGACTCCCGACATGTGGGCATCTGTCTCGCGAGACCGGTCTTCAGGGCGATAGGTCGCGATCAGGAGGATGGGCGCTTCGGACAAGCGATGCGACAGGTGGCGAAGAAACTGCTGTGTTCCCGTGTCGCTCCAGTGCAAATCCTCGAGGACGACGATCAGTGGTCGGCACATAGCGGCGGCGTGCAGGATGTCGAACAGGATATCGAGAAAGCGGGTTTGTTCGGCACTCCCGCCATCATCGTCGCCGAACATCTGGGCCACGGTCGTCCGCAGGTCATCAGACGAGGGGGACTGTCGGATCAGCGTCGCGAGACCGGGCGCGGTTTCGACGAAAGTATCAGCTACAGATTCTCGGTCGGCGGCGATCAGGCCTTGATCGTGCGACAGCAACTGTGAAATGGCGTCAAAAATGGGAACGTAGGGACCCAAGGGCGCGCCAAAGAAACAACTGCCCTGCGCGACGTATCGATCACCCGTCTGCAACGACTCAGAAAACTCGGTTAGCAGTCGTGTCTTGCCGATACCCGCTTCGCCGGCGATGAATACCGCACGACCGTGACCGTCAGCGACCGATCGAGCCAGTTCCTGCACCTGGGCGATTTCCGTGTCCCGGCCCAGAAACTGCGGTTCGAATCGCTGATGACGCCCGGCGGCCTGCGTCGATAACTCGCCATCGGTCTGGTGAATGTGGCTGACGCGAAGGAGTTGATGTCGACGAGAGATCGCTTCGAGTGCGGCAAGTGCCTGTGTGGCACTATTGAGGCGCTGTTCGGGTATTTTGGCCAGCAGCTGCTCTATCAGTTGATCCAATGCAGCCGGCACCGCCGCGTCATGTAGAGAAGGTGGTTCGGGCGACACGTTGAGCTGGTGATACACGAGTGTCGCCGGAGCGGTGGATGCAAATGGAACGCTGCCGGTGATCATCTGGTATAGGATCAGCCCTACAGAATACAGATCGGTCGCTGGACCAATGGTCCCTCCCAGGATCTGCTCGGGGGCCATGTGCTCGGCATTGCCGACAATTTCGTCGACGCGCGTCAGCATTGGGCTCGACGTCGATGATGGGCGGCCAAGGCCCGTGACCTTCACATGGCCTTGGGCATCGATACCGATATGTTGCGGTCGCAGATTGCCATGTAGCAGGTCGGCCGAATGTACCGCTCGAAGGGCCGCAACAACCTGCATGATGACCGGCACTGCCTCGTCGACGGTAATTTTTCCTGACTCAAGTCGCTGGCTCAGACGAGACTCACCAGCGCTTTGAGTCGCCAACCATTGAAAACCGCGCTCATAACCGCTACCGATCACGGCAGCCACATTGGGATGCGCTACTCTCGTGGCGGCTTCAGCGGCCTTCGCGCACCGCTCCAGATCCGACGCATCGGTCTCGGGACGCGCCGACAGTACGATCTCGACGAGTTCTCCATCGCCTCGTGCTGCATACACGAGTTCGACTTCATTGTCGAGACGCGCCTCCAACTGGAACCCGCCGAAGACCTGCCCCAGAAGAGGATCGTTGCCGGCCATCAGGCGGCCATCTCTTTCAGTAACAACAGGCTGCGTCGAGCGTCTTCGGCGGCCCCCACCTGTTCAAACAACTCCGCTGACTGCTGTAGATGCAGGCGTGCCGCCGGAAGATCACCCGTCTCTCTCTCCAGGACTCCCAGTTCCAATTCGCACTCGGCCACACCCAACTCGTTCTCAAGTTCGCGGAACGTGTGAAGGCCCTCCTCGAGGCGCTCGCGTCCCTCATCAAATTCTGCCCGATCACGCAGGATCATGCCTTCGACTTTGCGGCATTCCGCCGCACCTAACCGATCGCTGAGTCTGTCCATCAGGTGTGAAGCCTGCTGGCAGGCTGTCTCTGCAGAATCGATGTCACCATGCCGCAAGTGCGCACTGGCGGCGCTGACCTTGATGTTGGCCAGCACATCGAGTGTTCCCAATTCGATCGCCAGGACTTCACCGCGTTCGTAGGACGCCAGGGACTCGACCAGCTCTCCCTGTGCCGCGTAACACATGCCCAGATTGTGGTGCGTCTGGCAGATACCGTAGCGATGACTGACGCGTGTGTAAGATTTGATCGCTTCGGTATATTGAAGGACGGCATTCATGGAGTCACCACGCACCGTCGACAGCACACCGAGATTTCCGTAGATCGCACCCAGCAGACCGTGATCCGCCACACGTATAGCAGCATCGCGCGCGTCGTCAAAGTGAGTCTGTGCATCGTCGAGTTGCGAGCGCTCGAAGCTCAGATCGCCCAGGCCGATCTGACATTTGGCGGTCAGCGCATCCAGTCCGCACCGGGTGAAGTGATCGAGTGCCCGCCGATAGTCTGTCACGGCCTCTTCCCATACACCCTGGCGACGGTGTACTTGGGCGATCTGCAGGAAGGCACGCCCCGCTGCCTCATCGTCCTTGCCAGCCAGGATCAGGGCTTGACGACACCCCTCAAGGGAACGCTGCCACTCGCCGAGACGGTAGTCGACCTCTCCCTGCAGCATCAGAACATCCAGCCGCAGGGCGTTGGTCATGTTGGTCCCCAGCGCATCACTCGACTGCTCACACTTGGAGAGAAAGACACGCGCCTCGCGATAGGCAAAGGCGGCGATCGAGCTTCTTGACGAGGTGATCAGGGCTGGCAGGGCTCGATCGTAGAGTCCGGCTTCGAAGAGGTGATGAGCTAGAGACTGAATATTCCCCGGGTCATCCCGTTCAATGATGTGGGCGAGGCGAACGTGAGCGTGCCGTCGGACCGATTCAGGAAGTGATTTGCAAAAGACATCGGCAAGGATGGGATGGGCGAAACGAAAGCCGCGCTCCGTCGATTCGAGTAAACGCGTGCGGCGGCCGATTTCCTCAAGCTCTCGCAATGTGCGTGTCAGCGACTGAGATAGAGTGCTGGCGACAAGTGTGCCACTGAAACAGTGGCCCTGAACCGCAGCAAGGCTGAGCAATAGCCGTTCGGCATCGTTGAGGCTCTCCAGGCGTCGCTGAATCGCCTCGCGCACCGTGTTCGGAATGTCCTCTTCCTCTGGATCACGATTGATCCACAACCCATGAACCTCGTAGATGACTCCCCGTTGAACGAGGAATCGGACATACTCAAGGGTCTGCATCGGTATGCCGCCCGAGCGCCGATACAGCAGATCGAGAAACTCGGCGGTGAAACCCTCCCGAGGAAAGCACGAACTCACCAGCGTGCGAGTGCCGGTATCGCTGAGGGGGCTGAGATTGACCTGGTGAACGTGAGCGTGCCGAACCATGCTCAGCAACATGCCGGGCAGTTGTGCTGTGTCGTCGTTGGCGGCTTCCTCAGGTCGCACGCTGACCACGACGAGGATGCGAGCCCCTGTCACCCTGCTGGCCAGCAGATTCAGCACGCGCAGAGACGCCGAATCTGCCCAATGAAGATCCTCCAGGCACAGCAAGACAGGCGTCCGATCGGCCCGCTCCTGCAACAGGCCCAGTAGGCGTGACAAGAAAAGACTGTGCCGTAACTCTGGCTGGATTTCGGTTTGAGAATCTTCGTCTGGCGTCGGTTCACCCGGGAAGACATCGGGCCACAGGTGCGTCATGACGCGTCCTGTCATGTCCCTGATCGCATCGCGCTCTGTTTCGGTCGCGTCTGCAAGAATCTCCCTCAAGACACCGATGAAGAGTCCCTGCGGGGTCTTCGAATCGGTCTCAGCAGCCCCCCCATGGAGCACACACATCGATCGCGCTTCGGCAATGGCGGAGATCTCCTCGATCATCCGTGTCTTGCCGACGCCAGCCTCGGCGGCGAGAATGACGATGGAGCCGGCACCCTGCGCTGCTTCGGCCAACCTCTTGCGCAACAAGACGAGCTCGTCGTCGCGCCCCACGAGGGTGGGCCGTGTTGTAACAGGCGCTTGTGAGGCGACCTGGGTCATCAGTTGCGTCGCAGTCCATAGCGGGAGAAGCCGGGCACATCCACCCACAACTCATACGACTTCGAATTGCCCGCGTGATAGACCGCACTGTCCACGGCCTCTTCGGTGTCATCGTCGTAAATATGCACGGACGCCAGCGCATCCACTGGACAATCAACGCGGTCACTGCCGACGGTGTAGTGGAGCGTAGCGTAGGGACTGAAGCGCACGCCACTCGGATCGAAATCGACAACGAGCCCGCACAGTTGATCGCCGGTGACCCTCATGGTAATCGGCGTTGGCTCGGCCAGGGCGCCTGGGGGTATCGCAAAGATGACGAGCAGGTCGTCTCGAGGGTTGCCGCCTGTTTCATCGACGACCATTTGTCCACCGTCCGGGCCGATCGTCGCCTGTGCAGTGCGCGCAGAAGGCGTCGCAATTTCGATGACGTAGCCACCGTCTTCGGCCGTATTCTCCTTCGCGCTCAGAACGGATCTGACGCTCCGCTTCGCAGCTACTTCAGGCGCGGCAGCGGCCGTCGGCGAAGAAGGATTGTCGCCACACGAGGCGAGGGCGAATAGAACCGCCAGGGCCAAACATTGGCAGATAACTCGTGTTAGGTTCTCATGAAATTGGGTCATGGGATTGTCTCTTACTTGCTCATTGCAGGTCGGCTGGCTACTCGCCAAGTGAGTAGCGCGAGAATCCGGGGACGCGGATCACGACGATGTAGGAATTTCCATCGAAACCTGATTTCACGATGTCGGCCTCTTCGATCGTGCCATCGTCGTGATGATGGAATCCCAGGATACTGCCGTCCTTTTCAAGGATGCGCTCATCGACCAGCGAACGATCGATCCGAATCCTCAGCGTCGCCGCCTCGACGAATTCCAGGCCACCAGGCGCGAAGCCGACGGCCAGACCGGGGAGTCCATCGCCGAAGACCGTCATCGTGATCTTCTCTGTCGTGAACAGTGCACCCTCCGGAACACTGAAACCGACGGTGATGTTTGCTGCCTCGGCCTTGGCAAGGGCGACACCTGTCGCCGGATGGTCAATTTCGACACCGATTTTCAGGCTGCCCCCCGCCTTGTCGAACAGACCCGACGTGACACGTCCCGTCCCCGGCAAAGCCAATACCTTCGCCGAACTGCCATCAGTACGTCCGAAGGTGATCAGACTGTGCTGTGTGTTGGATTCGGGACCGGCGGGCCGTTCGGCACATCCGAACAGAGCCAGGCTCAGCAGAATCGCGGCAAATCCGACAAACTTTGTCCCGATTTTTTGAGGAGTCATCTGTTTACTCGCCCAGTGAATAGCGGGAGAAGCCAGGGACCCGGACGTTGAGGATGACATCGCCACTGCCCTTGGCCTCGACCTCCACCAGCACGACCTCCGTCTCCCCTGTGTGCGTCGTGTGTACGCCATAAAGCGTCGCCGCATCCAGATCGACGCGATCCCTTTCGAGTCTAATCTTGAGTCTGGCGTCCTCGGCGAAATCCAGACCACCCGGAGCGAAGGCAATGATCAATTCGCTGAGGAAATAACCACTTACCCTCATCGAGATCTCTTCCTCTACGTCCAGTGCGTCTTTGGGGATCTTTAGTTCAACCGACAGGGCCGCATGCAGTTTGCTGCCGTCCTCGTCCTTCTTGGGCCCCTTGTCCTTGATCTTCAGCTTACCGCCTTTTGGACCGATGATGGCACTGGTGGTTAAACCATTCTCGTAATCATCGACCGCGACGTCATCACCGTCACCGTCATCGTCATCACCGTCATCGTCATCACCGTCATCGTCATCACCGTCATCGTCATCGTCATCGCCCATCGACTTGGCCGCGGGCTGACCGCCGGCACCAAAGCGCAAGAGGGCGGACGCCGAAGAGGCGTCGGACAACTGGCTCTCACTCGAGGAGACGGGTGAAGGCGTCTCGCTACAGCCGACGATGGCGAGAAGCCCCATCATCAGACTTGCGCAGGTGATTCGTTTCAATACACCGATCCAGGACATGTACGGTTACTCCATGACATAGGAGAAGGGAGGACTTTGGGATTCTGACCATATTTCTGCAATTCTGATAATATACCTGCAAGGATCGTGCCTTCCCGGGTTTTTTTTCAGACCTGTCGCGTCTAGTTCAACTCTGGTCTGCACTTATGATGTTTTGTCTAAAAAAGAGACAAAAACCCAGCCTGAGAAACACCACGATTAAAGGGGGAAATTCACCGACAATCGGGTCAAATGCCCAAATGCCTCGCCCAATCCGGTGGCGGCAATGAACTCGGTCCGTTATCGTTACCCAAGCCTCAGGCTCGCACAATCGCAGCCGACCGAGCGTCGACGTGTGATCGGGCCTTCGTCAGACAGCAAGATGCCTGTATGATTTGGGACCGATCCATTCGGCAGACGCTCCTCCCCCTCGGCCTTGTCGTGGTTCTCTCCGGTTGTGTCTATCTGTACTTCGCCGCGCGCTCAGAATCTGAGGCCCGTCGACATTTCATCGACACGGCAGAAACCATTGGCGAGTTGACCGCAATCAGCATCGCCCCCGGTCTCTACGTCGAGGATCTGGCGACGATGTCCGACCACCTTCGCCGCATCAGCTCGCTTCCCGGAATCGACTATCTGATCATCTCTGATCACGCCAGGGTCGTCGTTGCCCTTTACGACGATTCCCTGCTGGTGCGTGGTTCTCCGGATCGGCTGCTAGCCGAGGCCAGAGAAACAACAGCCTACCGGATTGAGACGCCCATCCATCTGTCCGGGCGACAACTCGGGCGCCTCGAGTCTGGATTCTCTACGGATCAGTTGAATGCACAGATCGCCGAACGTCGAAGGGCGATTGCTATGATCAGTGTGATGATCATCGTGGCGGCATGCGTCCTGGCGATGCTGCTTTCGCGCTCCCTGAGACGGAGGGCCGAGAAGGCTGGCGCGCAGGCGGAAGACGAACTCCGAATTCGAACGAGCCAACAACTACGGGGCGATCGGCTTCGCTCCCTCGGCGAAATGGCGGCGGGCATCGCCCACGAGTTGAGTCAGCCACTCTCCGTCGTCATGGGCAAAGCGGAAGTATCGCTGATTGGTATGGAGGAGGGATGGGAAGTCTCGCCTGAGGAAACCAAAGCAGAAATGGCGACCATCGTCGAACAGGCCGAGAGGATGGCCCACATCATCGAGCATGTTCGGATGTTTGCCCGAGAAGCGAACGAGGTGAAGCTGGAAGCCGTCGATGTCAACGAAGTTGTCAATCTGGCGGTAGGGATGCTGGGTGCTCAGTTCCGTACGCATGGGATTGAAATCGAGTACGAGCTGACCGAGGAGTTACCCTCGGTGCTGGGCAATGCGTTCTCTCTCGAAGAGGTTCTGCTGAATGTGTTGAGCAACTCCCGCGATGCCATGAAGGACACCGAACCGAAGCAGGTCACCTTGCGATCGTCCATCTCGCCCGAAGAACCGGATCACATCCAGATGGAGATACAGGATAGCGGCAACGGCGTCGACGAGAAGATCGTCAGCAAAGTCTTCGATCCATTTTTCACCACGAAAGAGCCCGATCAGGGGACCGGCCTGGGGTTGTCCGTTTCACGATCGATCATTGAAGGTTTCGGGGGCCGAATAGGTCTGCGATCCCAGCCAGGCCAGGGTACGATCGTCACGATCCTCCTACCCACAAACCCAACCTCAGTGACCACTGAATCCTCATGAACACCCTCATCGTTGACGACGAGTCAAGGATTCGGTCCATGTTCAGTACATTCCTCGACAAGTGTGGCCACCATGTCCTGGCTGCTGGGGATGGGGAAGAGGCCCTCGTTCTACTTGAGGAAAACCCCAACGTCCAGGTGGTGATCTCCGACATCCGCATGCCCAAGATGGATGGTCTGGAATTGCTACGAATCACTTCCGAACGGTTTCCTCATATATCGGTGATCCTGATAACGGGTCATGGTGACCCGGAAATCATCACATCGGCTAGGAAACTGGGCGCCGTGGAATGTTTCGTGAAGCCAGTGCGGCTCACTCGGATTCGCGAATATCTAGATGAGTTGGAGACAGAGAGCACGTCCTGACCATCTTCCAACCCCTGCGCGCCCATGTCGTTAGTTAGATGGCGCAAGACGCCTGGAAGGCGTCAGGCCGCTTGCCGCGATAGCCTGTCATGGTGATGGGGTCGTCGAGACGCCGTTCCAGCAGAGGCCCCGCTGCAGGAAGACAGCAGCTATAGTCTTGAACCTGATGCTTAAAAATACTGATCGATCACGCCATCGACAGTCTGTGCCCAACGGGTCAGGTTCGCCGGTTGGTTGGCGATCGTACTGACGTCCTTGAGCACAATCTCGCACGTCGTACCGTGCCGCACACAAGCCTCCAGGATGCCATGAATCTCTCGCTGCACGGGGTCGGGATCAAAGCTTGGCCCAGCGACAAAGGCCGGGTTCGGCTTGGCCGACATGACGAAGTCTCCCCCCATGCTCTGCGCGGCGATCTCGGGGTCCGCCCAGGGGGTGATGGAAATCTTGCGTAGATTCGTGAATCGGTTGCGCAGGATGTCGATCTTCGTGTCGAGGGGCTCGCAACATCCGTAGTACAGCAGACCGCAGGAACCAAACAGCTGCTGATTGTACTCGAGATCGAACTCATCGTGCATCTGAGGTGATACGGCGGCAAATATCTGCGCCGAGCATCTCCCCCAGGCGTCCTGAGGCTTGGTCGTACCGGTATGGTCCGTCGCCGGCAACTCCCGCGAACAGGCCGGCGTGCAATGCAGCAGCAGCGGGTTCGCATTCAACAGACCCAGTTCGACATACTGCCTGAACGTAGCTGCAGCGATCTCCATGAACCTGTTGGCAGTCCGGTGCATGAACTCGGGACGCACAGCCAGATCCATCAGCAGCTTCTCGACGCCACGGTAACACGAGATCTGATCCCAGATATTGTACTGGAAAATGTGGCCGACGATCTCCGTTTCCATGAGCCCCGAGAACACGTCGGTAGCCAGTTCGGCGGCTCTATGGGTCTCTTCCTTGTCGTAGGAGATCACCGGTAACTCGAGCCGCTCCAGATTCGCATCCGTCTGCAACTGGTCCACATACCCGTGCGACGCGATGTAGGCCCCCGTGTCACCCTTGATCTGCGTCTCCTGCACCAGAACGCCGATCCCGGTGGAGTGGATTCGCTTTGGAATCTGGAAGATCGGTGCAAACACTCGGTCGACCTGAAAGTGCTCCCACTGATACAACGAACAGCGCAGCAACCGCTCGAGCCATCGGTGCTCCTGCAGCTCACATCGGTTCACCAGCGCGTCTTCGCGGATCTCCCCCCAGGGGACTTCGTCGATCAGGACCACGGGGCGGACCTGCTTCAGACCGATCGTGTCGAAGTAGCGGTCCATGCGCTGTGCCTGTATGTCAAGATGAGCGATGGCACTGTAGCGCTCGGCTAAGGATCGCAGAATCTGTCTGTCAGCATGCAGGCTGCCCATGTGCCGTTCCTCACAAGTCAGGACCCGGGTATCGTCTCTCCCGACAAGTACCCCGAAGTGGAAGCTGGTGACAAGGACTGGCTCGCTCGTCGAACCGTGCATGAAAACCAACTTGCCCATCGACACCCCTACTGGGCAGTTTCAGTCAGACTCCTCACATACCCACAGAGAGATACCTTGCGCTGCCGAGCAATCCCAATCCTCTGCTGCCTCTGGGCAGCGGCATCTATGGGCCAGTCTGATTTGACCATCGATCTCCCCGGCGGCCAGCAGATCGAGTTCATCTGGGTCGAACCGGGCACATTCCAGATGGGTATGACCTCGGCACAGGCAGCGGCCTTTGCGAACATGAATTCCATAGCGGATCTCTCTGTGTTCCAACCCACCCATCAGGTAACACTCACAGACGGCTTCTATCTGGCGAAAACCGAGTTGACCCAGGCGCAGTGGCGGGCCGTCATGCCGCCGACTCCCGCCGTAGCGCGCCAGATCGGCGACGACCTTCCCTACGTGGTTGACGACTGGAACACCCTGACCGAGTTCTTCTACCGGCTGAATCAGAACACAGAAGCTCATCAGTTCCGTCTACCATCAGAGGCCGAATGGGAATTCGCCTGCCGGGCTGGCACAACCAGCCTGTGGTCATTCGGCACGACCGCTCTGATTGAACGCGACCGCAGCGAATTCATGTGGTATTTCCGCAATGGCTGCAGGAGCGCGGACACCCAGGCTGGCTGCTATGCCGAGCCTGTTGGTTTGAAGCCGCCTAATTCGTGGGGTTTCCACGACATGCACGGCAACATGGCCGAACTGACGAGCGATCTCTACGCGCGGCCCTACACGCAGGATGCGATCGTCGATCCCCGAACAGAGTCGGTGTCTGGCTTCGATGGCCTCGTCGCTCGCGGTGGAGGATTGAGAGCGGGGAACATTAACGGCTCCACCGACGTGAACACGACGAGCGCCTATCGCGGAGAGGCCGCAACGGGACGTGTTGGCATTCGGCTTGCACTGGTCGCGCCGGGAGACGTGCTGCGCGCTGCCGCAGGCCCCGAGCAGTGGGTCGTGGCGGGTGATGAAGTCCTCCTGGACGGCTCGGCAAGCAGTAGGCAGGCCTTGTCCTATGAGTGGGCTGAGTCCACGGACAATCCAGCCTCTGGCATCCTCGTCAGCGACGGCGCCATCGCGAGTTTTACACCGATGGCGATCGGAACCTATCACTTCACCCTTCGCGTCTCTGACGGTGTTTCGACGAGCGAATCAGACAACGTCGCCGTAACCGTCGTCCACGTCGACGCAGATGGCACCGTGCGCATGCAGATCGCCAAGGGTGTCGAAATGGATTTCGTCTGGATCGAGCCGGGCAGCTTTACCATGGGCATCACGCAGTCCCAGGAAGAGATCATGCGCGACCTCGATCTGTGGCACATCGGACGCTACGAGAATGCCCTCACTATCAACAGCCACCATGCACTCCCCGCCCACGACGTGACATTGACGGATGGATTTTACCTGGGAAAATACGAGGTCACCCAGGCCCAGTGGACGGCGGTGTTGGGGACGAAGCCGTGGACCCAGTCCGTTCGTTTCTCCTATGCCACCGACCACCGATACGAGTATCGCGACGACCCGCAGTTGCCCGCCAACCTGCTGCAGTGGCAGCAGATCACCGACTTCCTCGATTCCCTCAACGTGCGTGCCGGACACCAGCGCTTCCATCTTCCTACCGAGGCGCAGTGGGAATACGCCGCCCTCGCCGGTTCGTCCGCTCTATGGTGGTTCGGCTATGACGAGGATGAACTCCCAGATCACGGATGGTACTACAGCAACGCCCTGGCGCGGGACCTAGGATCACCCCAGCCCGTCGGCCAGAAGCTGCCAAACCGCTGGGGCCTGCACGACATGGACGGCAACGTCCAGGAGTGGTGCACCGATTACTTCGACGGCTACAGGAGCGCCTTGCAGACGGATCCAGTGGGACCTATCACCGGCAGAGGAAAAAACCAGCGCGGCGGCACCTTTCGAAAGCGGGCCATCTCACCGCGGGAGCGCTTTTCAGGCGCCCTCGATCAACGATTCGATTACGTAGGCCTTCGTCTGCTGGCGCAGGGGCCGAAACTGCCCGCACCGGTCGGCGTGCCACTGTCGACGCTGCCGGATTTCGACGTTCCCGAAATCCACGAGCAGGTCCAGTTTCCCCTGCCTGATGCGCCAACCACCCTGGTTCTTGATGAGGACTTCAGCGATCCGTCACTGAAAGGGTGGAAGGTCAGCAACAAGGGATCCGACTGGTGTGTCGTCGACGGAGTCTACCGCCTCACCACAGACCGCAGCATGGCGATCTCCTACTTCCTGCCGCCGCAGAATGCCACCAACTACACCGTCGATGTCAGGATACGTGCGAGACAGGGCGAAGGATGGATCTTCTTCAGCAGGGCGCACGAGGAACCAGGCTGGCGATTCGGCCTGTTCAACAACCGGGCCCTGCACCTGGTTGCCTTTCAGGACGTGCGCGGCTCCACCCAGCCCATCCCACCACCACCAGATCAGCGACTGCAGCCCGGTCAGGTCGGCTGGTCCGTCCCCTGGTCAATCCCCCCCGACCAGTGGCACGACGTGCGCATATCGGTTCGCACCGATGTTTTCGACGTGTCTGTAAATTCACAGCGGATTCATCAGAGCGTGACTCTCGGCCACGCAACACCGGACGGCGTCATCGGTATCGGTGGGGCGGGGAGGACCGCTCTGATTGACATCGCCCGCGTGCGCCTGTGGCACGGCGCAGCTCCACCAGACGAACCCGCTTTCGCCGACGTAGCCCCCGATGCGCTTCTGGACGACGGCGCGTTCTGTTCGGACGATCCCGGAGCGAATCGGGCAGGCATGCAGCTGTCCGTCTCACCCAACCCTTTCGTCGACAGCGTCTCTCTGAGCTATCGCTTTGATCCGTCGCTCCCAGTCCCCCGCATAGAGGTCTACAACGTATTGGGTCAGCCCGTCTGGTCGACGGACCTGCCTTCGACAGACGCACAGGGAGCCATTATCTGGGATGGCAGAGATGAAGTCGGACGAGCCGTCGCCGATGGTGTCTACTTCATTCGCCTCCACGCAGACAGCCGGCAGCACGTGCAGCGGGTGCATCGTATTCATTGAGCCGGCGGGTGTTCACACGACCGGCACCACCACCTCGTACCAAGGAGATGCATGTGAGTGGCACGATCGAGAGCATGCAGGCCGCCAGAGCATGGCAGGAACATCACGAACCACGGGCCCCGAAACCTGGTGACATGGCCCCCGATTTCGAACTGCACGACCCTACCGGAAAGGAGGCGGTACAACTGTCCGGATTCCGTGGCAGCAGACCGGTGGCCCTGGTCTTTGGCAGTTTCACATGACCACCCTTCGTACGCGAGGCCGTGAGCCTGCGTGATCTGTATTCGTCCTACAACCAGCAGATACAGTTTCTGACGATCTACATCCGCGAAGCCCATGCCGTCGACGGCTGGGATATCGGCAGTGAGAACCGCGTCCACGATCCACGCACCCTCGAAGAACGACGCAAGATCGCGGGTCAGTGCGAGATGACCCTGGAATACGGAATCCGCACCTACGTCGATGAGATCGATGATGCTGTCATGTCGGCGTATGCGGCGTGGCCCGAGCGTTTGTATCTGGTCGACCGGGAGGGGTGCATCGCCTATGCCGGTGGACCGGGGCCGGGTGGGTTCGTGCCGGGTGAACTAAAGGCTGCCATAGATGAGCTACTAGAGAATCAAACGTCAGCTCCCTGAGGAGGACGCCGATGGCCGCAGAGCCAACTGCCGGCCGTCAGAAGTCGATGACGATGTCGAACCCGATGTATTCCATCTTGCGACTCCGTAGCTGGCCGTGCGGGTGGACACCGTCGTAGAAGTTCAGAAGCCACTTCATTGTGGGTTCGCTCTCAGTACCGAAGTGGTCGCCGTAGACCAAGCCGACGACGAGATTCTTGCTCCAGCTGATCTCTGGTTTGGTGGGGCTGTATTGATCCCGGCGGTAGAATTCCAGGGCCACGACGACGTTCTGCCATTGCAGCCACTCTTTGAAGAAGTTGGTGTCTCGTTGATCGGCCGGCTTCCACCCGCGGTAGAATAGCTCGCCGCCAAGTTGGATCTCCGGATCGCCAGTCGCTCTAAGGGGCTCGCGCTTCTCGAAGCGGTTGTTGTATCCAGAATAGCTGTCGTTGTTGATTCCTCGAATCCCTGCGTAGCCACGGGCGTAGGTCAACTGTCGCCCAACTAGCGGTATACGGCTTTTTCGCCCTGTGAACGGGTTGCGGATGGGCGGCAGACGGAAGTCCGTCCCCCATTTGGCAAAGCGATCGCCGGACAGATGGAGGGAGAGTGCTTCGTAACTCGGGTTGTATCGACGGAATCCTGGCTCATCGACACCGAGCAGGATGTATTCGTCTCCAAGATGCGTCGACTCGTGGAAGAAGTGCGCCCTGAGGGAAACCCAATCTGCCGGATCTGGAAACCGCATCGCCACACCAACGCCGGCCCTGAAATCAGTATTTATGACGGCCGCGGAAGGGGCATTGAAGTCAAGGAGCATGTGGGCACCCCCATCCACGAAGAGCGTCGCTCCCATGCGTTGGAGGGGCCCACGATCTGTGTTGTCACCCCATTCAAAACCGAGCATCGGAAAGTATTCTGAGAACCCGACATCCCACTGCAAGTGCCGAGAATCGGGGTCCGTGTCGTCTGTGTAAGGAAGCGCTTCATCGTAGATGTAACGCGTATGGTTGTTGGTGGTACGTATGTCGGCGATCATGGGGCGGAAGTACTGATAGTCCGTGAGGAAGTACCAATCTCCGAATGCGCTTCCTGGTGCCAGCGCAAGAACTACCGCGATAAGGCCGCACGAGCGGATACGCACAGTCTGCTCCGTCTTTGGGGTGAGGTAACGGGAATCGCGTGATTCCTATCTCAGCGACATGGAAGAAGACCGGGTGTCACTCGTCAAATGGTGTGATACGGCGAATATCAACGCGCCGGAGATCGGTGGGATTCTCGGCGACCAACCACGAATGGTATGGCAACGAGTCACGGATTCGAAGTGGTCCACCGGATCCGTCAATGCACTGCCTGCGGCCGCATGATGGCCGTTGCCTGTCAGCGCTAGAGGTACCGCTGCTCGAACACCCCGATCGCCGTGCGTGCGGCCAGCACCGACGCGGCAACCCGGTTGGCGAAGCCCATCGGCATCCCCGTCTCAATGGTAAAAGCGGGGCCATACGTGACGGCGCCGAAGTCGGATAAATTGAAGCCCTCGCCGCGCTTCCGAGGATCGAGCCAGTAGACGCTGTTGCGGCTCTTGGTAAAGAACGAACCGGGCAGATAGTCATCGGGCATCAGCTCGACGCCCGCCTTCTCGACGGCGCCGATGATGGCGTCGGCCATGCGTTGCTCCCATTGCTGGTCAACCTCTGTGCCCTGATGGCGCGCCGAAAACCAGAAGCCGTCGCCGCCGTGCTCGTGCAGATCGAGGGTCAACGCCGGTTCGACCTGCGCCATCAGATCGCGTGTAACCCGCGCCTCCACCGGCGCCCACGCCGTATCGTGGAAGCGGTTGATGTGCAGGATCTGTCCCTCCGGGTCAACGATCAGCGAATAGGCCCGCTGCAACAGCGCCGACCCCTCGATCTTCTCGCTCCCCGCCATGCAATAGACCCGACGCCCTCGCAGCGGCTCCAACGCGGGCGCCTTCTCGATCGACCAGCCATGCCGTACCCGGCTGAAGTAGCCGTGCTCGCCGATGAGAGCCACGAGCAGATCCTCTTCCTCGTGCAGTATCTCGCCCCTCGCACGCAGCAGTTCGATGGCGGCTTCCTTGTCGGCCAGTTGCGGCACTTCACCCAGACTCAGGCTGAGAGCATAGGCGAAGCCGTTCAGGCCGATGGGATCACGACAGGGGATGATGTAGACCTGATGGTCCGTATCCAACGTGTCGATCAGCTCCATTGCGGCGCTGACGCCGGCCTGCTCGGTCGAATGACTCCCCGCGCTGATGAGGATCGCCGGTGTCTTGTCTCCCCCGGCCCGGACGCACACCAGTGGCTGGCCATCGGGAGCACATCCCAGGATCTGGTAGGAATGACCCTTGGCATCGAGCCGCTCGAGAAGTTCTGTATAGCGATGGAAGATCTGCATGAATTCCTGGCCTGGTTGATTGACGGAGCGGATGCTGTGACTACCCGAATCGATGAGCCGCGTCCAACATGGCCTCGACATTTTCTACTGGTACGTCCTGTTGAATATTGTGCACCTGCGTGAACACATACCCACCATCACCGCTGCCAAAGATCTCAAGGTTGTGGCGCACGTGCGCCGCAACCTCGTCTGGTGTGCCGTGCGGCAGGATCTGCTGCGTGTCACAGCCGCCTCCCCAGAACACGATCTGGCCACCGAACTGACTCATCAGCCGCTCGGGCTCCATGTTGGCCGCCGAGATCTGAACGGGGTTGAGGATGTCGATGCCGGCGTCGATCCACTCGGGGATGTAGTTGTAGATCGAGCCACACGAATGCAGACAGGTCTTCCAGTCGGTGTTGGTGTGGACCCAGTTGCACAGCCGCTGGTAGTGGGGTTTGATCATCTCGGCAAACAACTCCGGTGAGATCAGTTCGCCCCGCTGCGTGCCAGCATCGTCCGACCCGACGCCCCAGCCGAAGCAGTAGTCGCCCACAGCCTCGTGAAACAGGCCGATCTGGGCGATGACAGCGTCAACCCACCTGTCCATCATCTCGTGGGCGGTCTGTTTTTCCGTCAGCAGCATGGTCAGCCAGCCGTCGAGGGATCCTTGGGTGATGTTCTCGGCCAGCAGCGCGCTCATTCCAAGCACGGACAGGCAGGCACCCCACCCGAGGATCGCCTTATCAGTTTCCTCATAGAGGACCTTGCCACGCCGCGCCATCGCCTCGAGTCGTTCGTCGGGGACGGTGGCCGACGGACGGAAGGAATCTGGATCGATCTGGATATCGCCCATGGTGGGGCGATTGAAGTCGAAATAGAAGCCATTGGCTGGCATGTGCGCGTAGATCTCATCCTCTGCATCGCGGAGGGCCCAGCTGCCGTCAGCCTCTAGCGTGATTCGTGCGTCAGGTGGAAAGATTACATCCAGCCCACAGAACAGTCGTCGAGAGATCCCGTTCACAGCCGGCTGACCCGACCAGGCCGCATCGCCCGCATCCAGGGGCACGACGTCGGCGTGGATCCGTTCGAGCACCTCCAGTTCCACTTCGGCCAGGATCTGCATGGTGTCGTGGATCTTGGTGGGCCCGCCGACTCCCAGGCGCCGTTTGAGTTGGTCGTAAACGACGGCATTGATACCGGATGCCCGGATGGCACCCAGGTCGATGGGGACCCGATCTGGTTTTTGATGATTAACAGCGGCCAACACACGCTCTCTCGAATTCATACTCCTGACCTCACTGGTTCGCAGGGGCAAAGAGGATCCCGATGTCCGCTGTTGTATGGTACACTATACGAACTTCGCGCCCCTGTTGTATGATCCGCTTTCCGGTGACGAAATCATGGATTGAGTCATCGGCGCTGACTTGCCCTGCCACTGTGATTCTGTCTTTGTACGTTTTGTACGTCTGTCGGGTTGGGGGGCGTGAGGAAGGCAGTGTCCGGTGCGACGGAGGCTCGTCGCCGTCTACGAGGAATCGCTCGCCAGCGCGCGCGGCGCAAGCGCCAGGCGTTTGCTGCGCGGCATGCTTCTGCTCTGCGCCCTTGTGCTGCTTGTGTCAGGGGGGCGACTCTGTCACTCGGGGTTTCTTCGTGACCTGAGCGTCGTCCGCCACTACCGCGCACCCACCGCCCATCCAGCACAGGATAGCTCGCGACTCAGGGTCATGGCCTACAACATTGCCCATGGTCGAGGCAGCCGATCTTTCAGTGGTCAGGGAGAATTCCAACGAGTCTTCAGCCACGCCTCACGGCAGTCTGTACTCGACAACCTGCGTCAGGTGGCTGGCGTCATCCGCGCGGCTGACGCCAGTGTCGTGGCCCTCAATGAAGTGGATGTTCACAACACGAGCAGCTTCGACCTCGACTTCGTGGAGGTCCTTCTCAGCGAGCTTTCCGGAGAGTATCCCTACGCCGTCCACGGCACGAAGTGGCTGTTCTGCATGCCCTTCTACCAGCACCACACGGGCAATGCCATCCTGAGCAGATACCCTCTCGAGGAGGCGGAGAACATCGACTTAGGAGAGGGAAACCTCTTTAATGGCCTGTGGGGCAGTCACACTGCGCTGGCGGCCACGATCCGACACGCTGGGACGCGTGTGACCGTAGTTACCACTCACCTGGAGTCGGCGAACAACCCGTTCCGGCTCTTTGGAGGTGAGAACACGTACCGGACACGGCAGTCTGGTCGTTTGCTGGCGTGGACTCAGGGGCGCCCTCACCTCATCCTTGCGGGCGACTTCAACAGCGTCCTCAGTCGACAGAGGATGGCATCGTCTCACCTGGCGACCAAGTATGCGGATGATGGCACGATGATTCTGATTGAGGAGGATCCGCGATGGGTCCTCCCTCCGCTAGAAGCCAACCCCCTCGATCCTCGCCATTTCACGGCCAAGACACACCGCCCTACGCGCACGATTGACTTCATCATTCCCGATACGACATTTCAGATCATGGCCTACGACGTCATCGATGCGGATGCCTCAGATCATCGCCCGGTGGTGGCGCAACTGCAGATTCGCGCCAGGCCTCAGTAGGTCTGCGTCAGACCCGGGGGACCGGACCATGAAAACCGAAGATCTGAAACAGTCACCATTCAACACGACGCTGCTGGGCATCCTTCGAGGTGTCGCCGACCATTTCGCCATCGGAGCCAGCGATGCGGCCCTGTTTGGCGGCTCAGGACACGCCTTCGTCATCAACATCCACGAGCAACTGTGTCCGAGCGGCCCCTACTGCTGGAACGGCGGGCACTTTGATCGCCTTATCCGAAATCTGGGCATCGAGCGCACCGACACCGGCTTCGACACTGCCCAGCCCTGGTATCCGCACAACAAGGACTTCCCACCCAAGCGATTGTCCTCCGGCAGCTGGACGGAGTTCGGCGATGAGTGCCACGTGAACTTCTTCAGCTACGGGCAAATCGAACCTGCATCACGCCCGGAGACGATCCTGGCGAGCCTCGAGTATGCCGTCGACCTGTGGGAGAACCCGTCACGACACACGGGCCGCGGCTATGGGATGGGTCCCGACGGCTACGCCCGCTTCATCGATGCCGTCAAAGCGGGCGCCGGCGACAGCCACGGCAACTGGTGGAATGCGACGGTGTGGTCGGAGTGCCGAGCGATGGCGGCCACCTACTTCGACGAGATCGCCGACGATTTTCCGGAAGCATCGACCCTCTCCCAGGATCTGTCCCGCCGCTACGGCTCGATCGCCGAAGGTCTTTCGCGAGTAAGCAACAAGGAGATGGATGGCACCGAGAAAGTGGCCCTCCTCGAGGCGATCCGCGACGACGAGCAGGTGTGCACCGGCCTGGTCGCCCAGTGTGCCCAGACGATCCGCTCGGAGGCGGCCGCCTCACCTGAAGAGGTGTAGGCCCTCCCCTCTCAGCCACGGTGGTTGGCGATCCAGATGGTTGGGGCGACTTTAAGACCGTTGAAGCCGGAGCCCCAAACAGCGTTCGTGGTTTTCGACACGACCCCTAGGTTTCGTATCCCGCAAGAAAATCGGAGGAGTGATGCAAGGATTGGTTCAGTGTTCCAAGGTCTTCGTAGCTGAGTCGAGTGACAAAGGCGCGGGGGCTTTCGCCGCGTGTGACATGAGTGAAGGAGAGGTGGTCGAGTGCGGTATCGTGCGCCGACTACCAGCCGCCTTCGACGGCAACGCAAGCCCCTACGTATTCACCTGGAGCGATGACCGCACGGTGTGGGCCGTCGGCTCGGGGTGCTCCACCTTCTACAACTGCTCTGAGACACCGAACACAAAGATGCACCGAGACTTCGACAACGACACGTTTGAGATCACCGCACTGCGGTCCATCTCAAAGGGCGAAGAACTTACCCACGTGTACAAGAGCCTGCAGTGGCGGGGCTGTTTCGAAGATCTGCGCTGAGCTTCTGGGTAGCGGTGAATTTTCCGCCAATCCTGGTCTCACCTCCTCATCTGAGACAACTCCACCACCGCCGCTGCGACTCGATGTCGCTGCGCCTCAACCACTGCCGGGTCGACGGTGAAGTTCGTCATCGAGCTAGTGATCTCTGCAGGTACGTCCAGCAATTCGTTCAGCTGCAGCTGACGCTGCGCATCGAGTTGTCCGCCATGCTGCGCAAGTAGCTCTCGCAGGATCGCCAGATACTCGTAATCCTCGATCCCGTCTCGCAGCATCTCCCAGCGGATCGAGTCGACGGGGCCATCCAGCACAGGCTCGGTGGCAACATGGGCAGCTGCCTCAGGGGGATACAGGAATCGCCCGTCGCCGTTACCCCATGGCCGACGCGTACCAGCGTCGGTGCTGTATCCGGAGACCCAGCCCATGGGATCTTCATAAGGGTTCTGCGCCTGATCCGGATAGGCTGCCCCGGACGTCCAGTAGGTGCTCTGCCAGACAAGAATCCCATCAATTTCACGCTGCCAGGTCTGCCACAACCACACCCTGAGCTCCGTCGCCGGATGATCGATGAACAAGGTGGCATAAGGAGCCTTCGGCACGGTGCACACATACCACCAGAAACGCTCACCGCCGGCACGACGCTGAGCCGCTTCTTCTTCCTGGTAGTTTGATGATATGGGACACCAGAGATTCGGTCCGCCGATCAGCTGTGCTTCCACCTGCTCGGTGAGCATGCGTGTGATGTCCGGGCCTGCCTCGGCCAACTTGCCAAAGCCATTCATGACGAAGTCGTAGTCCCGCGGATTGGGTTCGTCGAACCAGTAGACGAAAGCCTCGTCCAGCCAACCGCGCTCGCGCAGATGCTCCTGTGCTTCCTGCACATACCCCCGGAACAGTGCGCCGTAGGCAGCCGTGTCCTCCCCGTAGCCATTCAGCTTGGGTTCGCGACGAGAGTGGAAGGTGCCGCCACCCATTCCGGGGATCGCCAGTCGGAAAGAGTTGAAGTGGCGTTCGTCCAGCGCCCGCGTCATGGCACGGTCCCAGGCGGTCCAGTCGATGTTCGGCTTCAACACCTGTCCCGGCTTCAGATCAGCGGGCACATCGGGCCAGTCGATACGTACCGGATCCAGCGGCGCCGGATCGTAGGGCGAAATGTGATGAGCTGCGAAGTTGTCCAGGTAACGTTCCAGGACCGCCCGCTTGTCGGTCTCATCGGTCAGACCATGATACTTCCACACATTGCCTGTTGAGAAGCCGAAAGCCGTCTGGCACGTCATCTTGTCAGGCAGATCGAAGTCGTACACCTCTACCTCGATCGGCACGGTGGCCTTGTAGTCCTCGGCGCGCACGCGGACCTCACCGCGATACACACCGGCCGGCACGCCAGTGGGTACGGTCACGCGCACCCAGAAGGGCTGATTCACGCCGCCTTGCACATCGACAGATTCACGTAGCGGCGGTAGCGGGTCAGGCCACAGTCCCTTGGCGCCGGTTGGGTCCGTCGGTGTCGTCACCGGCACATAGGCCACGCGCAGCACGTCGATAGCATCAGCCTTGATCTTCGCTCTGCCGGGGCCCTTCAGGTCCCGCACTTCCAGTCGTACGTCCTGGAGGTCACGTTCGGGCCGCAGAACCAATTGTGCTGCCTCCGCCTCGTTGCGGGCAGCACGAATCGTCAGCGCTCCACCACGCGTATCAGGCAGTCCTCGCTCACGAGCCACTTTCCAACCTGAACTCGCCCACCACAGACCCACGTCGTCACTCGATTCGGGCAGGACCTCACCATAGTGGCTGGCATACAGACCGGGCACATAGAGAGACACGTCGGCCTCGAAGGTTGCATCGCCGGTAAGCTCGATGGCCATCTGCACGTCGCCGGTCCCCTGGAACCGGTAGGGCAACCGTATCTCGCTATAGAGCCCGGTGGCACCATCATCTGCATATCGACTGGTGGTGTGGGCTCCACATCGGCGCCACGAAAGGTCACCGTACCGTGCACCGCCAGATCCGAGTCAGTGGCGTTGACCATGTTCAACACGACCGTATCCGTGCGTCCGGGCAGGGCCTGGCCCACATCGGCCAGGCCCACTTCCGCTGCCGGATCTGTTGCCAACACAGAGGCATACCTCGTGCTCCCATCTGCCACCAGCGGTTCGCCCGAAAATTGTGCCCGATAGATGTAATCGTGCACCTGGAAGGAGCCTGGATCCGAATCGGCCCCGAGCTGCTGGTCGGTCAGCGACTGAAGCCGCACCCAGATCTGTTCGGCTGGCAATAGATCGGACGGCACGCGGTATGTGGCGATGCCGAGCGTATCCTGCGTACCAACGGGGCGCCAATTGTCTCCATCATCACTCACCGACACGTCGAGCTGACCACTGACATGGTAACCCACATTGATCTCTAACGCGGCGTTGAGTTGTTGCCGGTCTCCCAGCTGGTGACGGTAGACGAGCTCGGAGCCCGCGCCGAAGACCAGGCGATCGGAGTTGAAGCCACACTGCAGTCTGGCCAGAGGGCGACTGTGATTGCGTGATGTCGTATGAATCGGCGCACGGAAGACGTAGGCATTGCCCGATACTTCCTCGCCTTCGCCAAGGAGCAGATCCTCGACGCGCGAATGCAGTGGCTCAACACGCGTGATCTGCACATTGTCGTAGGTTACCGTGCCCTCGTGGTGCCATTGCCCGAAGCGCAGCCACGCTTCGTCGGGTCGCACCTCACTGGGGGCAGCAAAGATCGACGAATACGACGTCCACTCCGGTCCGATGGCCCGCAGATCCACATTGCTGAACACGGGCCCGGTGATCGGCGTTCCACCCCCTCTGGAATTAGAGCGCGCGAGGAAGCTGATCTCGTAGACAGCATTGGGGACCAGAGGCAGAGGCGCCGAGCGCCAGTAAGACGTGCTCTGACCATCGCCTGTCGCAGCAATTGCCCGACTCCCGTCCTGCCCTGCAGCCGGCCACTCACCATCACCCGTCAGGGCCCATCCCACAGGATCGCTGGTCCCGACTTCGAACTCAGAGTTCTGGACCTTCACGACCTGTCCATGGGCGACAGCAGTCAGCAGGAATAAGAACAGCGACACACATACGCGACGTATCAACGGTTGTCCTCTTTCACATCGTGTTGGAAACCCGCGAGGTATCACAACTCTCCGGGAGAGGCGGGGCTCTTCAGTATAGTGATTCCCCGGAGTTAGCAGAGCACGTCACGTAACGAGTATATTGGCTCCACGACCAAAAACAGATTCACCTACGAGGCCCTATGGCGACTGCCAGCAAACCAAACATCATCTTCATCATGGGCGACCAGCATAGCCGTGCCGTCACCGGCTGCTATGGCCATGACATCGTCCAGACCCCCAACATCGATCGTCTGGCAGACACAGGCATCCGCTACGACAACGCCTTCTGTGCCTCACCCTTGTGTGGCCCGTCCCGCGTCTCCTGGATCACGGGCACCCAGCCCCACACACATGGTGCCGTCACCCACAACAACAACCGACACCGCTCCGGCAAGGCGTACAAGAAATTCATCGAGCCCGGAATTCATTCCCTCGTCGCCGATCTGCGCGACGCCGGCTATGAAACGCATGGCGCTGGTTTCATGCATGCTGATCAACATGTGGAGGGTGCCGACCTGTCGTCTCACGGTCTCGGTTTCGTCCGTGGCAATCAACGTGTCGAAGGGCCCGATCCCTTCGCTGAGCTCGGCTTCACCTCGTACAACTGCGACGCCCGCAGCTACACAGAACAGGTAGGCGAACAGGTTCAGCAACGCTACAACAGGGCCAACATCATTTCAGAGATGTGGGAACACAGCTATCGCAATGTGGAAGGCGATCCCTTTCCCTACCCCGAAGAGCAGATGTGGGACTCGCTGATCACCGACGACTGCCTCGACTTCCTCGACCATAGAGACTCGGAACAGCCCTTCTTCGCCTACGTCGGCTATCGAGCTCCCCACCCACCGTGGTGCGCGCCGGAGCGCTTCCATTCCATGTACGACCCGGATCACATCGGCGATCTGCCCAACTACAAGGTTCAGTACACAGACAAACCTCGACGCGTGATCGAACGGATCAACTACTACGAATTGTGGAATGTGCCCGAAGAGATGATCCGCAAGTCCATCGCCGCGTATTACGGCTTTGTCACCTACTTCGACCACTGCATCGGTCGCATCATCGATGGACTCGAAGCACGGGGACTCCGAGAAGACACACTGATCGTGTATGCCAGTGACCATGGCGAAATGCTGTACAACAATGGGATCTGCGAGAAACACACCTTCTTCGAAGACGCCGTTCGCATCCCCCTCGTGTTCTCACAACCCGGTCAGTTGCCAGAGGGGACCACGTCGGATGCCATGGTCAGCAATATCGATCTCATGCCCACGCTGCTTCACCTGCTCGACATTCCTGTGCCCGACTTCGTCGAGGGCAAAGACCTGGCCGACACCTTCACCGGTGGTGAGGTGCAGCAACATATCTTCTCCGAGTACTACCACAGTCTCGATCCGTGTCGCATGGTGCGCGACAAACGCTACAAATACATCCATACGGAAGAGGACGTCTGCGAGCTCTACGATCTCGAGAATGACCCGCTCGAGTCGATCAACCTCGCCTGGTATCCGCAGTATGCCGAGCGCATCGCACAGATGGAGAAGTTGGTCATGGCAGGCTGGGAGATCCCCGAGGTCCCCGTCTGGGCAGCCTGGAATGATCTCAACGAACGCAAGCAGAAGATGCGCCTCAGCGGCGCCGACATCATCGATCCCAGACCGGCGCCACCGGATTGGATCGCCAATTACAGCTGAGCAGGTCCTCCAACTTCACACCGAGAAGCCCATGAAAATCGCCTTGATGACCGACCTGGAGGGGACCGCCGGGGTCACCTCCTTCTCACAGGAAACGTACCCGGAGGGCCGCGACCACATTCTTGCGCGCCGCCTGGCCATGGCCGAAGTCAATGCTGCCGTCGACGGTTTCCTCGAAGCTGGCGCCGAAGACGTACTCATCATAGACGGACATGGTCCTGGAGGTCTCTGGTTCGAGGATATGCACCCCGAAGCCAGCATGTTGCATGGAAGACCTACGGCTCCACGCTCTGTGCGCGACTCGGTTCTGCAGGACTACGACGTCACCGCCATCGTCGGCCAACACGCGATGAGTGGTGTTGCGACCAGTAACCTGAACCATACGCAGAGCAGCCGTTCGATCTTTGGGTTGATCCTCAATGGCAACCCGATCGGCGAAATCGCCCAATGGGCGCTGTACCATGGCGCCATGGGTCTGCCGATGATCTATCTCACAGGCGAAGAAGATGCCTGTGCCGAAGCCGAGACGCTGATACCGGGCATCACGACCGTGGCGGTAAAGAAGGGGCTGTCGCGAGAGTCAGCCGTGTCGGTTTCGAAAGAGAAGGCGCGGACCCTGATCCGCGCCGGTGCGATACGTGCGCTTCAGGCGCATCGCAGCACACCCGTGGCGCCCCTCGTCTGGGAGGGCCCCTTTGTGCTAGAAAAGCGCTACTTCCACACCCATGATGTCGATCGTTATGATGGGGTCGCCCATGCGGAGCGCATCGACGGGCAGACCGTGCGCATCACCGGCGACGACATCCGCCAGATCATCTACGCCTAGGCGCGCCAGTTACCCCTCCCCCTCGCCATCGAGAAAGGCGTTGTCCTGGGGCACGAAACCGTAGGGATTCGATGTATCGAATTTGATCTCGTTGGGATCATCGCTCTGATTGGCCGACACGCCGTACGTGATGGAAAAACGAGGGGGATCTTCACACTCCATGAAGGCCTCCAGCAGACCTGCACAGTCGCGATGACTGTCCCACACGTAGGCCCACTCCTTCGAAGGCGGCTCTTCTGAGCGGCTGACACCACCAAGTCTGA
The DNA here is from genome assembly GCA_018660835.1 of Gemmatimonadota bacterium. Taxonomy (GTDB): domain Bacteria; phylum Latescibacterota; class UBA2968; order UBA8231; family UBA8231; genus UBA12574. Next base: position 113,477 of record JABJJN010000020.1, read on the forward strand.
CAGCGAGAATCGCCTGGCCGTCCGCCAACTGCGGCTCGTAGAACTGCCCGGCAATCTCCATCCAACGCTTACTCACACCATACAGACTGCTCGGCGGCGCCCCAAAGGGATCACGCCGCGTATCCGGCGTGTGTGGAATCGGCTCCGTGCGATCGAAGATATCCGCCTCAAAGTGATAGGAGTGGACTGAGCTGGTCATGTAGATGCGTGGCACCTTTTCGGCGATCGCCGCCCTGTAGGCGCAGTCGGTCTGCAGAACATTGAGTGGATCCAGACCGCTGCCACAGTTGTCATCCCGCGTATTCCATCCCAGGTGCACGAGGGCGTCCTTACCGCGGCAAGCCGTGGCAATCTGATCTGTTACCCGGTCTCGATAGGCATCCAGTTGGCCTTTCCAGCTTGTCGGCTGCAGTTCAGTCAACACATCATCCATTCGCGTGATGCTGATTCCGGAGATGTCGTATTTGTGCTCCAACTCCTTCTTCATCACGTACGCGACGGAGCCATTCATACCGGTGAGCAGAGCGCTTTTCATATAGTCTTTCTCGTGATTGTTCGCATGTTTGCACTTCTTTTGTCGTAAACAGACCAATCAGGAGCGCTCAGGCAAGCAGGCGGATAAATCCATCCCGCGCAAGGACGTGCCGGTCGTCGACGCTTGAACTGTGCAATCATATCTGCAACTCAGTGTTTCATATAGAATAGAGGACGTGAATCATCTTACCAGGCGCCGCTGGATGCCTGCGCCAAAGCCTGTTTGAGGGTTGCTGATGGACAGACAGATATATGTCGAGCCGATGACGTCGCCTACGTCCGGGATTCAGGAGGCCATCGATTCCCTGCCGGAGCAGGGCGGCCGTGTGCACATACCCGCCGGCAGGTGGCGTCTGTCGAGGTCGATCTGTCTACCCTCAGGTGTCAGCCTGGTTGGCGATGGACCGGCAACGATACTCCACATCGCACCACTCAAAGTCGCGCGTCTGGCGACGGCTGTCCGTAAGGGGGGCAGAGTGCTGACACTGAAGGGGAAAGTGCCCTTTCGAGTCGGACAGGCGATCGGCCTTTCGGATGAGGTGCTCAGCGGCTGGTGGGGGACGCACGGGATCGTCGAGGACATCAATGGCCAGCGTGTCCGCATGAGCGTCAAATTCAACCGGGGTCTGTCCGTTGCTGACGACGCCAAGGCGGTCAGTCTCTTTCCAGCCGTCACTTCGGATGGAGCCACCGACGCCGACCTCGCCAACTTCACGATTCGCGGTCCCAGGGGCTACAAGGGCAAGTGGTGGGACTTCACCTACAGTGCGATTCACCTGGTATCGTGCGAGCGAGTCCGCATCACAAATGTGACGGTCTTTGAGTGGCCGAGCGATGGAATCGGCGTTCAACGGGGGGCGGACGTGCAGGTGAGCCAATGCCAGTCGCACGGCTGCCGCGGGCACGGTTTCCATCCAGGAACGGGCCTGGCGCGAAGTGTGTGGTCCCACAACATCGGCAAGGGCAATGGCGGCGACGGGTTCTTCTTCTGTGCTCGCGTGCACCATTCGACATGCAGTGACAGTGTCTTTTCGGAGAATGGCCTGGCCGGAATCGGTGGCGTCGCTCGCGGCGGGGACCATCACAACATCATCAGCAGCAATGTCTGCTCGTACAACCAGAAGTGGGGTATCGAAGCATCCCGCGGTGATGAGCAGGTCATCACGGGCAATCTGCTTCTCAGCAATTCGCAGGAGCAGGCGGGAGAGTTTCCTGGGATTCGACTACACGATATGGAACGAAATGTGGTGACAAGCAATCGGCTCGCAGACGACCAGGACAAGCCAACGCAGACTCAGGGCATCGTCGAAAGCGGCGCCACGGACTACAACCTCATCAGCAACAATCTCTGTACAGGGATGCAGCAGGGCGTCGTCGTCATCGGTGCCCATTCCAGAGCGGAGGGAAACCTGACATGACCGTTCTCAACTCGACACCCCCGCCGTCGCCGTAGCTGGTGCCCGACCTCAACCAGCCGTTTGTGCCAATGGGATCTACGCCAACGGCTTGTCGGGCGTGGCACCGCTGTACAGGCCTCCGGAGCGTTCATACAACACCTGTATGTCTCCATCACCTGCAACGTCGAGACGAGGGACGTTTCCAGAGTGATTGTCGCGGTCGGGGCCACGCATCACCGACAGTTGGGCGTCGCTCATTCCCTCGACGACATCCCCCCACCTCGCCTCGGGGTGAGCGAAGTCACCACCACTACGATTGAAGTTGCGTGACGAATACTTGATCAGAATGCTCCGCCGTGCCATATCGCTGTGCCAGGCGAGGGCGCCATGGGTCTGGGCGCCATCCATGAAGAGCAACACATCACCCGCCTTGAACGTGGGGTGGACGACGAGGCCCATGTCGTCATCACAGGAACGCACGCCGGGTGGCATCCGATACTGTGCTTTATGGCTGCCTGGAACACAGGCGAAGCCGCCATCTGCATCGGTCACATCGCGCAGTTGCCAGGTGACGGTGATGGCCTCACAGAAACTGCGTCCATTCTTGTAGACGTAGGAGCGACTCGGATTCAACGGTTCGTTGGAATCGTGCAACGCGTGCCCGGAGGTGCCCTTCACCGCGCAGAACGCCGTGGGCTTGTCACAACGGAAACCGCTCCCCCCCATCCATGTGAGTCGATGGACGACGGCGGGATGAGCGACCATACGTCGGAAGGGACCACACCAGGGCTCTGGCAAATCAAGCAGTGTGTTCAGCACAGGTCGACCCGTGCCAGCCAGCGACGTTGAGCCACGAGATAACTCTTCCTGGACGACGATGTCGGACTCGAAGCGGTCGATCGCCTCGTTGGCCAACGCCAGATCCTCGGGACTCATGATGTCACGGATCACCAGATGTCCACACAGGTCCCAGAAGAAGAACTCCTCCGCATCGATGCCGCTGTCGGGATCACGATGCAGGAAGGATGGATGAATCGCCTCGTCTGCAGCAGCAACGAGACAGTCGTCCCCCTGGGCGATCAGTGTCTTCGGGGGCGTCGTATCAGATTTGCCCGGTTTGTGCATGACGGTCTGCTGCGCCGGCGTCAGTTCTTTCTTCCAGGGCGGTTCATCTGTTTCAAAGGCATCCGCTCCTGAACCGGCCTCGAGGATGACCCCTCTGGCGGCGAAGCCGTAGTCGAGAAGTCGAAGGCGTCCTGCCCCTGTCCACGGACGCAACCCACGGATCGTCGTGTCGGCGAGCAGCAACAGATCACCGGCTTTCAAAGGGATCTCTCGAACCAATCCCAGATCCTGCGTGCCTTCTTCGAGGCCCGTCGGCATCTCCACATTGGTCTTGTGACTCGCCTGTACAAAGACAGGCCCCCCATCACCGGCGGCGACATCCTCCAGGGCCCAGATCGCTCGCACCAACTGACACTGACGCCGGTCGTTCTGGTGGTAGTAGGCGCGGGCCTGATCACGAGGTTCGTCACCTCCCGACAGTTTGCCATCAAAGCTGAGCTTCGCCGCTGGGTCGTCCGTGATCAGTCGCGGCAGTTGCTCAAGACGAAAACCTGTACCGCAGAGCTGATTGACGTAGTCCACCAGCACCGGGTGAACGAGCAGATCACGGAACAGTTCACGCTGTTCACCTTCCCAACTCAGCATGCCATCGAAGTGGCCTGTCGCATCAAAGGCCTCATTGAGCTGCGCCACGATCGCGTCGGTCAATACACCGGGCACGATCAGATAGCCGCCCACGTCAAAACAGTAGTTCTCTTCGTTCGTCATCATGTCCTGGTCTCCTGCGGAGCCTCAGCGGCCCGGCAACACGGCCGTGGTGGAGTAATCTTGAAAGAGATCGCTGAAGGCATCGTCCGGGACCTGACAGGCACTCTCGCGGTCAGACTGCAGGGCAGACCAGTGGTCATCAGCGGGGATCTCCAGCGCGGCGCCGATCTCGTCCACCCCCATGCCGTGCGCGGCTCGTGCATCGTGAACCGCCGCAATCGTCGCCAGATCGGCGGCACTGAAGAAGCGTCCCTGTCCCTGCGGGTGATCAATGGTCATCTGGCTTTGACCACAGAACGGATGCCACAACCCCAACGCGTGGCCGATCTCGTGACGGACCGTCGGCAGGTTCCCCGAGTAGCCTTTGGCCAAGTCGATGGAGATGTCGATCCAGACCCACCAGGGCCCGTCGGCACCGGGCCCTCCGGACAGGAAACCAGAGGGGCCCGTCCTGCACTCGGAGTAGCGGTGGCCTCCGACGCCGTCCTTGCTGCGCTCCCACTCCTCACAGGCACGAAGGAGCACGGGAAACGTCACGCCCTCGTGGGTCTCGGCATAGCCCGCCTCCAGGGAGGGTGCGACGACGGCGAGGACTTCGATGATCTCCGAAACCAGACGCCAATGCTCTTCTCGTGGATTTCCGTAGAGGCCGAAGCGGACGGGGCCGTTGATCTTGCGAACCGTTGGCAAACCAGAGGTCATCTCGCGCGCCGTCGTCGAGACGGTGAGCATGGCGGCCTCTGCAGTGGGAGGAGCCGACTCGAAACCCGCGTACCGGTCCAGATCTGGAGCAGCAACGGCCGGTACGTCGACCGGGTCGGTCTCCCGCGGACCTGTCTCGTAGCTGTAGTCGGTCACCAGTTCCGCTTCACAGGTGGTCCCTGGACCATCCGCCCGCAGCGAGAGGGTTGACGGAATTCGCCTGTGAGTCGGCGCTGACACCTTCATCGACACAGAAGCGGCATCGAGGTCCGCAAAAGGCAGTCTCCGCAACTCCATCAGGTAGAACCCTTGCGAGCCACTGGCGCAGCCGCCACGGTTGCAGTCCGTCGGCTCCGTCTGCAATACGAGGTCGGTCAGACCCAGTTCGGCCGGTGACGCCTCGAAACGGAGGGTGACGGCATCGTCGGCAATCTGGAAGTCAACGATGGGCGCATCCCCTTCGGCGCAGGCCCACGCCACGCTGGTAAAATCGGCCTCGTCGTCATCCTCATCCTTAGATCTGTTGCCGAAGTCGACACCACGTAGCCCTCGGCGTGCGACGACCTCAATCCCCTCGATCGTCGATGGTTCGACACTCAGCTCGCTCTCGACGTGCAGGTCATAGATCCCCGGCTCCAGGAACGAGATTCGGTAGGTCCCATCCTCCGGATCGACGATAGCGGACGATATCTCCTCACCGCCTTGACTCACGATGACGGCCGCGGCGATGCCATCGGCGAAAACATGTCCCGAGATGAAACCGGCTCCTTTGGTCGGGACAAGACGAAGAACGGGCTTCATGGCAAAGTTGTTGTCCTGCCCCCGGCGAGTGATCGACTTGCGAGCATCGAAATCGATCATCAGATCGAGTGTTTCACCCGTGATGATACGGAAGTCGCCCTGCAGTTGTATGCCGCGCTGCTCACCTGAAGGCACTTCGAGGTCGAAGATCTCACCATCGATGACAATCTGCGCCGACTCCACCAGCAGTCGTACACCGGAGAACTCTCCGGGTTCGAGTACCTGTTCACCGAGCATCTCACTGACACCGCCACGGAGCGATAACAGATCGAAGGTTCGTGACTCGCCGACGAAGGTCTGCCAGGGCCCGCCACCGGCACGCCGAATATCTACGGTGTTGATGGTCACAAGAACCGCGTCCGCATCGTCGACGGGTGCATCCGTGAGGGCCAGCCGCACCATGCCAAGATCGGTCGAACTGTTGACGAGCATGTTCAGGCTACGGTCCTCGTCCAGTGCAACGCCTGACCGTTCGTAGTCGAAGAATTCATCTCCCGTCACTGCGATAGTGAAGAATCTGGCATCGGCCAGAGCCTTCCCAGCCGCTTGTGGCTCGAAGGACAGGACCCGCGTCAGCGACGTAGACCCAATGGCAACGGTGCCCTTGCGGCCATCGAGGAGGGTCATCTTGCCTGTCTCGACGAAGTGATCACTCGTCAGGTGATAGAAATACGTACCTGCCGCTACGCCTTGGCCGTCGTCGTCTGCCGCATTCCAGCGAACACGGTGCAAACCAGCCTCAAGTGGCTCACTGACGAGGGTTCTAATGGTCTGCCCTAAAGAGTTGTAGATCACCAAGGTTGTGGGTGCAGCTGTTTCCAGTTGGAAGGCGATGATCGTTTCCGGATTGAACGGATTTGGATAGTTCTGGAACAGTGCAGATGCATTGGGCCGCTCTGCGATTCCAAGTACGGCCGTTGCGCCGGTCCTGTTCAGATCGATCAGGTACTCGCCGCTGCTCCCTGTGACTGCTGAGGCAGAAACACCGCTCTCCTCGCTGGTAATGGAGACAAGAGCCCCTTCTACAGCCTCGCCATTCTGATCTCGGACGACGCCGTCTATCAGGATCGCAGGTGAGGCGCTTGCCACGGCAAGAATCGTGGCTGCCACTCGGACACATATGGACATTTCAGATACCTGCTTGTTAAGCGGTGACCAGGCTCTGCGAACTCAGTCTTTCCACGGCAACAGCTGGTCGGGCGCGTCGCGTCGCAGGCAGGCGCCACTGGGCCGTTCGCCCCGCGGGCGGATCGGCATCTCGTCGTACGACGCGTAGGCGATGTCGAGCCAGGGCGTCTCGATGCGCCGATGGCCTTCATGACGTGAGTTCATCGCCGCGTCGATGGCGCCCGTCGTCAGCAGCGTGCGCTCGGGTGGATACGGGGCCACGCCCGTGCGGAAGAAGCTCTGGATGTTGCGACTCAGGTAACCGAAGTTGGCGCCCAGACCATCGGGCTGTAGAAAACACTCGGTTGCCTGCACCTGCCCGCCGACCCGGGCAGCATAACACCAGTCGCCGAGGTGACCGTGCAGCACCAGAGCCGCCGAGCGCAGTCCGTCGGCGTGCTCGAGGAGGAACACGGCCGGCTTCTTGCATGACTCCATCGGTTCCGATGTGCGGGACGCCACCGTGGCGCAGGCGGCCTCGACGAGCTCGCCGGAGAAGCGGCCCTCATCCCGCGCCCGCCACACATCGTCACCCTCCAGGCACTGTACGGAGACGATCCCACTCTCACCTCCCGCCCGTCGCTCGATCATGCACTGCAGGGTCTCGAGCGTGTGATACCCGTAGGCCTCGATGCCGCCATAGCCGACGGCGACGGCCTCGTCGATGACGACGCCTTTGTCGTGCTCGACCCAGGGTCGTCGCCAGGCCAGGGGCAGACAGGAGCCGGCCATCAGCGGAATGTCAAGCTCGGCGGCGCGGTCCCACACCCAGCGTGCGTCCTCCCAGCTGTAGGCGAAATGTTTGTCGTTGAAGACCGGTAGCGAGCGTCCGCTGGCAGCGAAGACACCGGCGATCTGCTCGAAGAAATAGCGACGCGGGTACATATGCCGACCGCGCTCGTTCCAGGGATAGTCACCGTGCTCGCCGATCAGCAGCACCGCGTCGACGCCGAGGTCGTCGCCGCCGGCGTGCAGGGCGCGACGGATGCTTGGATAGATGGGCACACCGCACTCGGCGGCCATGGCAGTGCCGATGTCGGTGTCCAGCACGTGATCGATATAGAGCGACACGACCTCGACCTCCGGGGGGAAGAACCCCTCGTCGGTGGACATGCCCTTGAGAAACTTGGTGACGATAGCGTCGGCGTGGGAGTGGGCGTAATAGATGGTGCAGATGGCGGCGACGCGGAAGGGCTCAGCCATGGGTTGCTCTCACGGGTAGTGCCCAGACAGAGGACACGGTTGGAAACTCCAGGCGCGCCGGCGCCAGGTTCAACAACCCCGTGGACTCATCTCGTTGAAACACGACGACACTGTCTGGTCCTGCCTCGGAAGCCCGAGTGTGGTTGTTTTGCACGACCACAAATCGACCATCTGCACTCAGGCAGAAGACCCAGGGAATCCGTCCCCGTGTGGGCTCGAACTGCACTGGCGTGAGGTGTTGGCTCGACGGATCCAGCGAGAAGACCGCGATGGAATCATGCCCGCGATTGCTCGCATACACGAAGCGGTCATCCGGTGATAGCAGCAGTTCGGATGCATGTGAGGGTTTGGAGTAGACCTCGTTTGGGAAGGTCGCCGGATCCGTGTTCGCCTCCGCCCACCCCTCCGGCAATGAGGAAAGGGTCTGCACCAGCGACAACTCACCCTCCCGGGCAGCGTCACGCCGCAGTACGCTGATCGTGTTGTCCAGCTCATTGAGGGCGAACCCCACTTCGCCATCGCTCGTGAACTGAATATGCCGAGGTCCCGCAAGATCGTGCAGGGTGATGGCACTTGTTGCTTGCAGCTCATTGTTGTCGTAGTCGATGGTCCAGCACACGACCTGATTCGTCCCCAGATCCGCTACGTAGAGCTGCCCGCTACACACGACCACGCCGTGGGGGTGCGCTGACTCTTGCCGGAACTGTGGTCCGTCGCCCCAGGTACCTTCAGCACCTGCATGCGCACCGGGACCGTGCGCATACACCTTGGCTTCCCCGAGTGCGCCATCCTCGGCGATGGGCAGTAGCGATACCGAGCCACTGCCGTAGTTGGCCGTGAACAGGAGACGTGCCTCGGGGTCTGTGCACAGATGCGACGCGCCTCCACTAGCCGTTGGCGCAGAGCCAAGTGCCGCCAACTCGTTTTCATCACTGACCGAGAGCGACCAGACCTCCTCACCACTTGTGGCGTAGAGCACCGATTTCCCTGCTCGTGTTCGGGCTAGCGCCTGATAGCCAGGGGGAGAACTGGGTAACTCCGCCGAGCTAACGATACTGATGCTGCTACCGTCCGAGTCGAGGCGGCAGGTGTACAGCGCGCTGTCGGCCCACTGCTTCCCACCTCCCGTTGCATCGCGGCCGGAGGGCTGGCCCGCGGCCACGCAGAAATCGTAATGTCGGTTTATCATTCTATCCACCAAGGGCCCGGCGGTGTCGCCGTGTCGGCTTCACCTGCGCCAGGACCGAAAGAGCTTGAGATGCAGTCGCCCGTCGCAAGACCCATCAGATTGCGGGCGAATGTGTAAGGAGAGAACCAATCGGCTCCGGAACGGTCACGCAACTGTCAGATCCCAGCACCGATCGGGTCGCAAGCGAGGCAGTCATGAGACGACGGCGGGCTTCCAGCTCCACGATTGAAGGCGGCACATCTGGCAGACATTGCGTCCTTCGAAGCCATCGGGGTAGCTGGCTTTGGTGAACGTCTCTTCCATGAAGAACGGTTCGTCGGCGATCACCGGCAGGTTGACGCCGGAGAGCATCACTGTGGGTAGCGATCTATTCTCTCTTGTCGCCTCGTAGAGACTTCGCAGTCCCTGCAACCACTGTCCCGGGCCGACCGTTGCACCGGCCACTTCAATCGACGACGGAATCGAGTGGTCCGCGTCGATGGCACGATCGATGCGTTGCAAAGACGCGAGCAATTCTGCCTTGTTGACATCGACTTGCTCAGAGCTGTCCGAGATCGGCGCCGTCGGGCCAATCACATTTCGCATGAAGACCAGCTCGGGCAAGGCACCGTCTTCGTGATAAACCCTCAGCACACGCACAAGCATGCCGAAAATTTCGGCAGGTGAGACCGACAGCGTGTCGCCGACATAGGCATCGAGGCGATGGCTGAGTAACGCGCAGACGTCGTCGAGTTGCCGCAGGCTCAGCCACTGCCCCTGGTTGTCGTGGAAGCCGCTGCGATACTTTGAAAACGATGTGAAGGCAGCCCTCTCGGCGTAATATCTGATGATGCGCTGGAACATGCCGAAGCCCTTCTGGTATTTCGCCTCGGGAAGCAGATCCAGATAGTGCGCGTGCTCCGCGTAGTACAGATCGTCGTCGCGGTAGATCTGCGGCTTCGGACGTTCGAAGGGGAACACGGCATACGTCTTGTAGGAATGTTGAAACGCCCGGATCAGCGTGCTCTTCTGCCGGCTGAGTTTCTCGACGCACCCGTCGAATTTGCCCCGGTAGAACCGTTCCTTCTCCTCGTAGTGGCCATCCGCTTCGGGTGTCAGCCCCGTGCTGAAGAAACGTTCCAAGCCGATCGCGCTCTCACAACTCGGGACAAGAGCATTGCAGTACCACACCGCCCCGTGACCTCGCGTCGGCACGTCGAGATATCCGATCGTCGGCAGGCCAGCCTGAGAACTGGCGAGGATGGATTGCGGCGCCTTGTTGAACTCCGTCGTGTAGTAGACGGGACGTCGTCCGAATAACTCCTCGACGACGTGGAGTCCCGGCAGTTCGTTTCTGGCCCATTCAGCGGTTCCATCGCGCCAGTTCATGCGCTCCAGATAGCCGGCCATGAACGGCGCCGCGCCATGATGATTGCAGTGAAAGCCAATTTCATGACTCCTCAGTGCTTCGACCACGTCCAACCGACCCTTGTGTTTCAGCGCCCGGGCGTAATCGCCGGTCAGGTGGAAGTTGCCGATCAGTCCTTCCCTGGAAAGGAATTCGGCGAGGGCCTTGATGTGCTCGAAGTCCTTCGGCTCTTCCGCCACCTCCGTGGCGAAGGAGAGAATGACCTGCGTGCCCGGCTGAGGTTGGGAGGCTGTCTGGGTCACATTATCTCCCTGTTCGACGATACGCCAACATTCATTTCAGCAACAACATCCGGCGTGTGGCCATCTGCGACTGTGTCACGAGTCTGTAGAAATAGACACCCGACGCCACGCCAAGGCCGGTTGCATCCCGCCCATCCCAGCCCACCATGTACCGGCCAGGTGCCCGTTCGCCTTGGACAAGCTGCCGCACCCGCTGACCCAGCGAATTGTAGATCGACAGGTTGACCAGACTCGCCTCGACCAACTCGAAGGGGATCGAGACCTGATGGTTGAACGGATTCGGATAACTCTGGGCGAGCTGGAACGTCGTTGGGAGGGGCTGCTCATCCTCGATCGCGGTGACAGCCGGCACCGGCGGCGTCAGGCTCACATCATCGATGTAGAGTCCGCCGTCGACATCGAGGTGAAAGTTGATTGCCGTCGTCCCTTCGACATCTTCATCTCCATGACCGAAGCTCGCCAGCGGAATCGACACCTCTTGCCATCGCTGTTGGCTCAGGTTGACGTGACCCTCAGCGATCAGGTCAATGCGTTGGTGCTCAGCGATACGACCCGAACCCCTCGAGCTGACGGACACGGCGAGGGCCTTGTTGTTTCGCGCTCTCGCGTTTCCCGGATGCACGGAAAAGGCCACGTTGCGCCGACATCGAGGTTGTCCGCGTTGTCCACACTTGCGCTGCTTCTGCCCCGCGGGAGGACGAAAGGTTTGATGGTCGACGGGCAGATGGAGTCCACCGGTACCCCCGGCACCGATCGACGAACCTCCTCCCTTCGACGGACCGTTGTGACTGGTGTTGATCGTCACGCCACCCGATCCTGCGGGAGGCTGGCCAGAGTAGCAATCGGAGTAAACCGCCGTACCGACACAGGCGCGCTGGTCGACAAAGACGGAGCTGGAAATGTCGGTGTTGGTATTCCCCGGCACCGAACGGGATACGTCGAAGACGAAGCCGTCGACGTAGAACGAGCCGCCGAAGCTGCCGTCGAGACGGATCTGGTCAAGGAGTCTCACCCCCCCGGCGATGGGAACCTCGACGGACTGCCACGATGCGGCGGACATGTCGATCTGGTTTGTCACATCGGTGGATGATCTGCCATTGATCTGCACGGTGAGTCTCGGACTGGACGATGGCGTCACCGATCCCGGGTGGAATCCGAAGGTCAACTTGCCGCCGCCCCTGACGGTCGGCGGGGTCTGAGTCGCAATCGTCATCGACCAGGGACCGTCGCTGGTGTGACGCAGCGATACCAGTCCCAGATAGGACAGGTCCCCTGTTGTCGAGGTGCCCATCGTGTCGGCGACGCGCCAGCTCTGTGAGCTGCCATCGACGAGGACCTCCGTCAGCAGCACGCCGGCGATCTGCGACCGCAGCGAATCCTTGCCTGATCTGAAGTCCTGGCGCCGCAGGCTGAGTTGAACGTTGGACGTGTCCTGGTTAGCGGCCGCGAGCGTGTCCTGCGCATCACTCAAGCCGTTGTGGTCTCCCAGGACCGAGTCTCCCCCCGTGGCGGCAATGCTGTCAGGCGTGATACCAACGGCTTGATGAATCCGGGCGACGGCGCTGTCGTTGGCAGCGCGCTTGGAACGCAGCGTCGGCTGAATCAGACTGTCGATGACACTCGGGATATCCTGTCCGGAGGACCGCGCCAACTGCACGGCTTGTGCACCCAGATTCAGTCCAACCAGGGCCATCTGTTCGGCCGTGTAGGCCGGATTGGTAAGCTTTACAGGAATCGGCGTTGAGAAGGGATAGGTCGCCCCACCATACACGATGTCGTAGTCAAGAGTCGCCAGCGCCGCCTCGCCGTCCTGGGTGATATGCTGCAGGCTGCCGCTGACCGCAGCCGAGTGAATGACAATCGACGTGGCGATCTCGCGATAGATGGCCAGCAGGTTGTCGACGAAGGAGATGGCCGCATGAGCGTCATCTGATGCGTGTTGCGCCGCATCGAGCACAAGCAGGGCAGCGTGTTTCTCCAGCAGCAAAGGTGTCACGGTCGGGTCCAGGCTATCTGGCACGGTGCTGATCACCGCGTCCTGTGCTGTCTGATAGGCTGACAAGGCGTCGCGTGCGGCCTCCAGTGTCGCCTCTGCAGCATCGACCTCAACCTCACGCGCCGCTTTCTCGGCCAGAACCGTTACGTTGCCTGCAGCACAGCGAGCCCGGGCTAAGACGTCGGCGACGTATTTGTGATGGTGACAATACACGCCGCGTGAGAAACTGAATCGGTAACTCGAACAGATGCGCCGGGTCTCGTGACACGAGCTGGTATGGAAGCTGCCCAGCGTGCCCTGGAGCGAAGCGACGTTGGTGCTGTCCGTGCGAATCCTGCCCTGTAGTTGCTCGACCTGGGCCTGGGCCTCAGCGCGCCGTTCGTCCACGCGCTCGACGGCGGCGGCAACGGAGTCTGCGAGCACCGCCTCGGCGCGACCGGCAATGGCCAGCGCCGTATCGAAGCTGGCCACCGCCTTTTCAATGCCATCGAGGGTCTGCTGGAATTGCGCCGGGCCGGCGCTGTCGAGCCAGGTGGACAGCCCGTCGAGGTCGATCGATGCATCCACGCCCATATCGAAGCCGGCCATGGCCTTCTGGTTCACCTCGAGGGGATTGGGCAGATCAACGAAGGCGCCAAACTCGTAGTTGAAGTCAGCCCCGGGACCGAGGGTGGCATTCTCCTCAACAGAGAGACTCAGCTCCGCGGGAGAGATCCCGACGATGAGGCGTGTTCCCTTCGCGAAGGCGCCATTGGGCGTATCGATTTCGCCAGCGAAGTTGAAGTGCGGTGGCGTCGGTGGAATCCTCACACGCGCATCCACATCCAGGGAACAGGCCTTGAGCGACACGGTGCCGATCTGCAGGGATTCGACAAAGCCCTTCGCCGTGATGCCATCGGGTGCGACGGTGGCGTCGATGCTGCCCCACGGCTGATCGTCACCAAACAGGTAAAGCGTGCCCGCGGCGCGGATGCCCCCTGTCGCGTCCAGTCCGTAGCTGTCGAGAAAAGCCTTGTCGGGAACAAAGGGTGTCGCAAAGGCGAGCTTGCCTGCTTGAATGCGCGCCGCCGGCAGGGATCGGGCCAAAGAGTCATGCCCCGACAGGGAGACAACGTCGGCGAGGGTAAGCTCGGTGAATTCGGTACCCAGGCCCATGTTCGACAGCACGCCGAGGGTCACGCCAATGTCACCGTCGAGGCGTAGCGTGTCGTTGCCGACAGCGGTCGTGGCGGAATCAAGCTGAATGCTGCCACTCCCCGAGGACTGCAGGTCGAGGGTCAGCTTGCCCGAGTCGAGCTTCAGACCGCCGATGCCCATTGCATCCTGCCAAGGCCGTTCGATATCGGCAACGGTCTTGATATCGAAGCCGAGGGTCGTCAAACCCAACGAGAGCGTTTCGATGACAGGTCCGGGCGTTTCCTTGCCGTTGTGGTCACGGGTGCGCAGTTCGAGTCCCAGCGAGTCCAGTTCGACGCCAAAGGCGAGACCCTCCGTGCCGAAGTCGATGAAGAGCGCCGACTTGGGGCGATCCTGGATACCAAGGGAGTCCAGTGCCGGTGGCAATGTGATGGATGGGATGCCTGCCGCCAGCGCAACACCGGTCTCACCGATCGCGCCGGTCAGCGTCAGTGCCGACGATGTGTTCATGCCCATCGTACCCGACAGCGTCTCGGCATACGGTGAGCCGAGACTGTTCGGGACGAAGGAGCCGACGATGCCGACACTGCCTTGCGGTATCTCCAGCGGCGCTGTGCCGAACACGTCCGTGAGCGCCACCTGTGCCACGGGCGGCAGCGCGGCGATCGATCCGGTCAGCCCACCCGGGCTGATGACGGTGCCCGCCGGCTCGAGGGCGATCCGATCGATCGGGTCGGGCGTCGGCAAGCCATCGACAAAGGGCGCCACGAGATCGGCGAGTCCCACACGGTCTTCTTTGACGACGAGATTCCAGCTGTCATCCAACTCAAAGAGGACGACGGACAGCGTGTCCGTTGGATCGGTCCAGCCCTTGCCGGCGAAGGCGTTGCTTGAGACGGTGAGATCCCGCAGCGTGACCGAGTCACCGGCGAAGGTCAGGTCGACACCGGGGACCAGCGCCGAGACGGGGATGTCGGCATCCAGCAGCGCGATACTCCAGTCGGTGGCGAGGGTCATCTCCACATCGAGATTGCGCACCTGACTCGCACCGGAGCCGATGGTCGTCAGCGCCGTCAACTTGAAGAACGGCCCGGCGCCGAACCTTGCGTCGATTCCCGGGCCCGTCAGATCAAGCCAGGAGATGCCGAAGGCGTTGCTCCATGTCGTGTCCGCCGGCATCGTGCCCTTCAATTCGGTGAAACTCTCGCCCTTGTCCTGCCCTGTCGTGATCTCGGCGCGGATCTGTGGCGGCGACGCACCCTCCGGTACGGTCACCTGCACCGTGGTATGGATCGACAGCGACGGGTCACCCTGCCGCACGGCGATTTCCAGGGAGTCGTCGGACGTGGAGAAGTCACTCGATGAACCGAGCGATACCGACGGCAGCGGAAAAGCCAGGTCGATATCCGGCAGCGTTGCTGGATTGCTGAGGACACTGAGATCGAGAGTCCCGCCGACGGGGAGCGTCGTCGGCGTCAGGTTTACAGCAGAGAGTAGATCCTTGATCGCCCCCGCTTGCAACAGGACATTGGAATCCAGTGTCAGCCCGGCGCCGAGGGTCAGCACATCCCCGACTCGAGCGGCAATCGGAGGCGGCATCGTCACCGATGGGGCCGCTGCCGCTGAATACGCCAGCGTCGGCGCCGTCATCGAGAACTCGTCGAGGGCGGTGCCCGCCGTCGCGTCGATGAAGTCGGACAGCTTGAGGGATTGTTCGGGCCAAAGGGCGAACATGCTGCCATCCAGCTCCGGCGGGTGCGCGATCAGCACGTCCCAATCTATCTCCTGAAAACGGAGCAGACCCTGCAGATAATGAGAGCCAATCGTCATACCCTCGATCCCGACATCACCCAGGCCCGGGATCGACGCGCTCAAAAGCTCGTCGATCGTCAGTGCAGAATCGGGAGGAAAGAAGGCGGAAATCGTCGTTTCTCCGTTCGCACGCCGGACGCTCACACTGTCGAAGGCGATGGACGTGGCCTGAACACCAGTACCAAGGGTGAAGTCGATGCCAGTACTGACTTCCACGTCCCATCCCTCGCCCGTGTCGTCGCCCTTCACATGCAGATTCAGTTCCTTGCGGAAGTCGAAGGCCTCAACCGAGGAGTCTGGTATGGGGATCGGCACCAGGATGTCGACCTGTGAGCGAAGGTCAGCCAGGCTGATACCATCCAGCACAGCAGCGGGAAGGGTGCCGCTGAGCGGCAGCCCCGCCCCGGCCGCACCCACAGCCTTGAGCAAGTCACCCACGTGACTGCCTGCACTGGTATCAACACCGGCGACGGCATCGATGCGGAACCCGTCGGCCAGTGTTGCCGTAGCACCGACAGCATCGACAAGCGCTGGCGGTAGATCGACAGCCGTCAAAGGCGGATCGGCCGCATAGATCAGGCTGGGCTGCTCGAGTTGGAAGTCGTCCAGGGGTGTGTTGGCGGCGACGTCGATGAAGCTCGACATGGACAATGTGTCTCGCAGCACGAGCGCAAAGAGTGGATCCGACATCCCCGTCGGCTGGGCGATCACGATATCCCAGCCATGGCCGGCAAACTGCAACGAACCGTCCAGGTAGGTTCCTGCAACGGAGCGCCCAAGTACGATCTGATCGACGGCCAGGGACGACAGGCCGGGCACGGACGGGCCGAGCTGATCTGCGGTGAAAGCTCCGATCGCCGTGACCGTCGTACTGGATCCTTCGTGCTCGACACGCACCGTGTCGAAAGCGACGGAGTCAGCGCCGATGTGAAACACCGTCCCTGTCCGCGCTGCCAGATCCCAGCCCTCGGTTTCGCCCTTCACCCGTATTTCGAAGGGACGGGTGAATCGAGCACCCTCCAGAAACGATGTCGCCGGCGCCGGCACCTCGAACTGCAGATCGACGTGGGGTCGCAAGGCGTCTGCGACGATGGTGCCATTGAGGGCGGAGGAGGGCAGCGTGCCCGAGAGCGGCAGGCCTGTCGACGACCCGGCACCGATCGCGGTGAGTAGCTCCTGTACCGAGCCACCTGCATTCAGCGCCGCCGTCATGCCCATCGTGATGCCATCCCTCAGCGTCACCGTCGTGCCGAGGCGGTCCACCAGCGGTGCAGGGGTCGAGATCGTCGTGGGGGCCGTGACTGAGGCGTAGACGAGAGTGGATTGCTCGAGGAGGAACTGGTCCAGTGTGCTGTCACTGGCCGGGCCAACGAGATCGGCGAAGGAGAGCGTGCTGTCTGCCTTGAGGGCAAAGAGCGAACTCTCCAGGCCGTCGGGTCGCGCCACCACGATGTCCCACGCCTTGCCGAGGAACGACTCGATATGCGCTTCGATGTAGCTGCCTGCCAGCGTGACCCGCGTGAGGGTTGTCGCCGACAGTCCGGGCAGGTCGAAGCCGGCAAGCTTCCCCGCCGACACCGAGTCAACGACAGTCACCGTCGTGACCGTGTCCTGCCGGGCGATCGTCACCGAGTCGAAGGTGACCGAGTCCGATCCGGCCTGAAAGGAGATGCCCGATCCAGCAACCGAAGCGGCCCATCCATCACCCTGCCCGTTGATGCGGATCTGGATCTCATCGAAGCGGGCCGCCGCCAGCCATGACGCAGGCGCGTCGAAGGTCACCCGCAGATCAACCTGCTGCTTGAGGGAATCTGCGTCGACCTGACCCGTGAAGGCGCCAGCGGGCAGCGGGCCGGCGAGGGGCAGATTGGTCAGGGGCAGACCGAGATCACTCATCCACTCGTTCAGCTCGCCCTGTAGTGCACCTTTGGCATCGATCTGCGTGCCAGGTAGAAGGTCCATGGCGGATGTGCCAAGCAAATCGCTCACGTCACCGGGAATGGCGGCTCCGCTGCCTTCATTACCCGCCGGGACGATCGCCAGTTGGGCACTGGAGAAATCGACATTCGCCGCCGCTGTTCCGGTCAGAGCCGGAACGTAGTCTGACAGGTTGAAGTTCGGCAGCAGGACGACCACATTCGGCGTCGTCTGACCGGGCGCTTTGAAGCCGACCAGCGTGGGCGCCTCTAACGTGGAGCCCTCGGGCAGCAGATCCGGTACCTGACCATGGAAGTAGTCATCGCCGACGACGGGGTTGGACACGTCGAGATTTTCCAGGCCCGGCACGTCAAAACCGGCCAGGTCAGAAAGGGACGTCTGGGCGTAGAGCGGACGTGAGAGGACCGCGAGCAGGAGCGCGGCCGTTGCGAATCGATTCACCGAAGTCTCCGGATAGGGATGATGCGGCGTGAGACCAAATCATCGTAAATCCGGAAGCGATTGCCAACCGTTTGCAACGGGCGATTCCGCCGTAGCCAGTACTGCTACCGCAGCAGCAACATGCTTCGTGCGACCGCCGTGTGTTGCGTGACCAGCCGATAGAAGTAGACCCCACTCGACAGAGACTCGCCATCGAGATCGCGGCCATCCCAGTCGACACGATGTGTGCCGGCCCGCCGGAACCCGGTCAGCAGTGTACGCACACGTCGACCCAGCATATCGTGTATCGTGAGACGCACGGGCGCCGACCGGGGCAGATCGAAGAGAATCTGTGTGTGCGGATTGAACGGATTGGGCACATTCGGATGCAGCGCCGCGACCATAGGTGATTGCCCGCTCTCCATGGCGCCCTGGATGTCAGTGGATCGGACTTCGGGCATGCAGTCGATGCGCCACACCACCGCCTCCTCGTCAGCACCTCGTGGGCCGTAGTGCGGCTCTTCACAACCAAATTCGATCGCTCCAAGATCGGG
The DNA here is from genome assembly GCA_018660835.1 of Gemmatimonadota bacterium. Lineage (GTDB taxonomy): Bacteria > Latescibacterota > UBA2968 > UBA8231 > UBA8231 > UBA12574. Next base: position 131,810 of record JABJJN010000020.1, read on the forward strand.
CCCCTTGCCGGAGTAGTTGCTGTTGATTCCGGGTAGCACGCTTCCCGCATCGATGGCTCTGGTGTCCTGATGCAGGATGAAGGATGGTGCTTCGTGACGCACACGCGGATCATCGCCGCCAACGAAACCCGCTGCAAAGATCGCCTGTTCCTCCAGCAGCACGCCGTCTGTCTCAAAACGCCCTGCTCCCTGCACAGCTGCCCAGCTCTCCCAGTATTGATTCTGATCGTCGATCCGCCCGAACCAGAACCCCCCATCAGGCCAGTAGCCGTTGGACTCGAAGACAGCACCCACCAGCACCGTCGTCCAGTCGACGGTGGTGCCGCGTTCGGGTTGTGGCGGACCAATGAAGAGGTTGTTGCGTAACTGGAAATTGTACTGCGTGATGGGCGCCTGTGAATTCAGCGCCCGCGTGGGGCTGGTGAAGCTGTTGTGGAAGATGAGTGCCCCCGACGGCATCTGTTGCCCGCCGAGACTTTTTAGCTTGATCTGCTCCTGCACGATGTTGTGGCCCACGTTGCGCAGGACATAGGCCGGACCACCATGGATTGGCTGAATCGAGATGGGGTCCATCGCATTTGTGAATCGATTCCGGTAGAGACGGACATTTCCCGTCGCCTCGTCCAACTCGGTGCCATCGAAGACATCGGCAATGTCATTGCCATACACGTCCCAGGCCCGCGAACCGAGTTGTTTGTTCACAACAGGATCGCCGAAACCCGAGATGAGATTGTGGCACACGACGTGACCATCACCCGCCAGATCCACACCCCGATCATCCCAATGCGCCGTGGCATCAGATCCCAGCACCCAGGGCCACTCGAGACGTCCCTCGATGATATTGTCGCACAGATAGAAGTCGACCTGCTCCATATTCTTGCCGATGCCGTTCACGACATCACGGATGTGCAGTCGGCGTGCGACATTGCCAATGGCGCCGACACCTGAGAACCGCAGTCCCCGCACTGCCGACTGCAGACGCAGATCCTCCACGTGGACCCAGCTGCCACGTACATCCAGCACGTCACACACGGTGCAATCGCCGCCGTCGAGAATGGTCGTTTCGCCCTCGCCACGAACCACGATGGGATTCTGCTGCGTGCCACTGACGGTCATCAGGTAGGTCCCGGGGTACACACCGGCAGCCAGCTGGATCACGTCCCCAGGCCGTGCCAAGCGCAACGCCTCGCGCAATTCGGCCTCGGTGCCCACGTCGACAACGCGCGGGTCAGCCGGCTCGGCCACTGGAATGGGACGCGTCGTCGCCGTGACCAGATGACGGGAATCGCCACCGTCGGGATCTCGAGCCATCAACTCGATCTCGTATGCCTTACCGGGCTGCAGGTCGAAGATGGATCCGGCGAATTGGCGCGGCACGTCGATCCAGACCGTCTCCGGCCACACCCGTAGCAGGGGGTGTGACGCACGCCAGCCGGCGTCGCCAACTCGTCTCCAGCGCACCTCAATCTGTGCGTCACGATCGTCGTCACCATCGATCAGCACCTGGACACCCAGATTGTGCAGCGTCGGCCGATCGACACGAACCTCAGCAATGGTGAGGCGGTCCGTCGCGTGGCCAACTGCAGCCATCCACAGAAGCACGGAGAAGACGCGTTGGCACTTCATCTGGATTTGCTCATCGGTAACTGAGGAGTTCGTTCGGCGCAGGGGCTCGATCGCTGCCACGAGATCGAACCGCGTTGGCAGCCGGGCAACACGGCCAAGACAACGCCACTACGCCCTGACATGTCAAACAGTCTGAGGTCCATCAGAGGATCCATCGTTGTGATCTCAGACCGATGGCCAACGCATCCGGCAGGTGCGATATATTATTCCCGCACCGCTCAGTCATCCGACCCACTGATCTCACGCAGGAGCTGGAGAATTCCGATGCGCCTTTTCGCCGCAACCCTCGCAACCGAAACGAACACGTATTCACCCCTGCCAACCTCGCTGACAGGCTATCAGGAAGGAGTGTGGCTTCGACCGGGCGAGCACCCTGCCGACGCGCCACTCATGTGCACCGCGCCGTTGTTTGTGGCACGGCAGCGCGCTGCCGATGAGGGCTACACATTGATCGAGGGATCGTGCTTTGCCGCCAGCCCTGCCGGCACGACGAGCCGCGCTGACTACGAGGAGATGCGCGACGAGATCCTCGCCCAGGTCGAGGCGGCGCTTCCCCTCGACGGTGTCCTGCTGGGCCTGCATGGCGCCATGGTCGCGCACGGCTACGATGACGTGGAGGGCGATATCCTCGAAGGCGTACGCGCGCGCGTCGGGTCAGACTGCGTGATCGGCGTGGAGCTCGACCCGCACTGCCACCTGACCCAGAAACGCCTCCGCCTCGCTGACATCACCATCCTCTACAAGGAATTCCCCCACACCGATGTTCTGGAGCGCGCCGAGGATCTGTTGACACTCGTACTGCGCACCCTCCGCAAAGAGATCCGGCCCGTGCAGGCGTTCTATGACTGCAGGCAGATCGGCAGCTACCCCACAACGCTGCCGTTGATGCGTGGCTTTGTCGACCGGTTGTCGGCGATGGAGGGTCACGATGGCGTGCTGTCGGTCTCCATCTGCCACTGTTTTCCCTATGCCGACGTGGCCCAGATGACGGGTGGCATTCTGGTCTTCACCGATGGGGACAAGACCCAGGCGGATCGACTGGCCACCGAGATTGGCGAGGAGTTCGTATCGATGCGCGGCCGCACGGCGCCCGACTACCTCAGCCCGGATGATGCCATCACCACCGCCGAAGCGGCTTCGGACTTTCCCATTGTGCTCGCTGACCCGGCCGACAACGCTGGCGGTGGCGCCCCGTCTGACAACACCACCATCCTGCGCCGGCTGCTCGAACGAGATGTACAGGGAGCCTGCCTCGGACCGATCTGGGATCCCATCGCGGTGCGACTATGTCAGGATGCAGGACTGGGGACCGAATTTGCCCTGCGCTTCGGTGGCAAGATCGGGCCGACGTCGGGTACGCCGATAGATGCAACGGTAGAAGTGACTGGCCTGCAGCGGGACTGTTGGCAGAGCTTCGGACCCACCCAATCGGCTCTCGGTGACTGTGCCTGTATCCGGATCGGCGGTGTGGAAGTGGTTCTTATCAGCAACCGCAGCCAGGCGCTCGGGTTGGAACTATTCCGCAACGTTGGCGTAGATCCTGCGCAGCGGCGACTCGTGGTCGTGAAGAGCACGAACCACTTCATGGCAGCCTACGGACCCATCGCCAGAGACGTGCTCTACGTCGATGCGGACGGGCCGATCCCGCGCGACTACAGTCGCATTCCCTACACCAAAGTGCAGCGGCCGATCTGGCCCTTGGATGAGGGCACAGAGCCGGGTCTGATTCTCTAGGCATAGTGGCACCTACTATCGCAGCAAGAGCAATTTGCGGGTCTGCGTCCAGGATTCAGTCTGCAGGCGATACAGATAGATCCCGCTGGCCAGGTCCCTGCTATCGTCGTCGCGCCCGTCCCAGTGCACCGCATAACGACCGGCCTGCCGCAGGCCCGATAAGAGTGTCGCTACGCGCTGGCCCGCCAGATTGAACAGCGCCAGTTCCGCCTGCGTCTGCACAGGAAGCGCAAAGCGGATAACGGTGCCGCTGTTGAAGGGATTCGGATAATTGGGCGACAGGTCATGAGTCGTCGGCCTGCCCGTCTGTCGTTCCTCTTGCACCGCCGTCGGCGGCGGCGGTTCGGGGGCCACGAGCCGCACGTCATCCAGATGCCAGGTGCCGCCGAAATTTCCCGCGAGTGTCATGCCTTGGATGGTGCCGGTGTGTTCGATGTCGGCCAGTGGGATCTCAATGATCTGCCACTCTCGCCGCTGTGTGTCCACAAGGCCATCCTGCAGCAGGTTTAGCGTGCCGCGGGGGAAAAAGTTAATGCCAAAGCGCGTCCTCTCGTCTGTGGCGCTATCCCCCGGATGAAAGGCAAAGCGCAGCGTGTAGCCGTGCGGATTGATGGGGCCAGGCGCGGTCAGGGTCACCTGCCAGCCTGAGAAACTCGACTCGACCAAAAAACTGCAGGCAACCTCACCGGCTTGCACCGTCTGCGTTTGCGCCAGATCCATGCTTTCTACCTTGAAGTCGCTCACCGTCCACGACTCGGCCAGCCCGTCGGTGAGGATCTCCATATTCGCGTCGGGGAGCACGTCGAGAAAGAGGCGGCAGACCATATGGCGTTCGCCGGAGGGGGCTTCCACGGTCACCGGCAGCGGATGGTGTCCGCTCTGAGCGATGGAGAGAGTGGTGCGGCCCCGGTATTTTCCCGCGCCCAGATGTTCCAGCGGTATGGCCGCATCAAGCCCCGCGGGGAGCAAGTCGAGTTGCATGCCGCGGAAGAGCCCGCCTTCCTCCAGCGACCGGTCCAATACGACTTCCGCTTCTATTGCAATGGGCCGATTCACCACAGCCGCCTCGGCGCTTAGCGCGGCCGATTGGAAGCGGGGATAGCTGACCCCCTCCGTGTCGCGGGCGCAGCGAAAACCGGCCCAGGCGGTGCTGCCGGCTACCAGGGCCGGCCAGCGCGTCGTGGTGCGCACGACCGGGGGGCCGCTGTGGCCCGAGCCACCACGCACGATGCGGTTGGGGCTTTCGTAGGGCCAGATCGGGTTGAAGAGCGAGTTACGGTAATAGGCGTCTTCGATATACCAGTCGGCGACAAATTCCCACACGCTGCCCGCCATGTCGTGCACGCCATAGGGAGATACGCCGGTCGGATGAGTGCCCGCCGCTTGTGGATGCGAACCCCCGAGCCTCACTCGAGTCGCGTCGAATTCCGCACCCCACGGGTAGGCCCGGCCGTCTGTGCCGCGCGCGGCTTTTTCCCATTCGGCTTCGGTTGGTAGCCGCAGCCCCGCCCAGCCGCAGTAAGCGTCGGCGTCCGACCAGGACGGTCCGTTCACCGGATAGTCGTCGAAACCTTCGCGCCCCCAGAAAAACCCTTCGCCTTCCGCTAGTGGCTGATTGCAGGCCCCAGACTCGACACAGGCCCGGTAGCGACCAACGGTCACCTCGTATTTGTCGATGTGATAGGCGTCGAGAAATACCGTGTGCAGTGGCTGGTCCCGCCCGTCTCCCTCCAATGCATCCGATCCCATCAGGAAGGGTCCGGCCGGGATCAGAATCATCTGGTGCTCGGTGCCAGCCGGTGTGAACACGGCGAGCTCATCTTGGGCCGCCGCCGGTATGGCCAGACTCATGGCGGTGCAAACTAGCGTCCATCGCATTGTAAAGGTCCTCCTGCATACCCACATAGTTGATACGACTGTAATTCTTGCTCCTCGGTTATTCGGATTTGATCTGTGCCCAGGACCTGCTTTCTATGGCTGTAGGGGATGCGCCAAAGTCCAGATTCTCGACGAAAAAAGGCACCAACAGGTCGATCGCGGTGTCTGGGTTGTCGCCGTGACCACCTGGGGTGATCATGTGGGTGTGTTCGATGCCGGCAGCGCTCAGCGCATCCGAAAAGGCGTCGTTGGTGGCGCCCAGACCTGCGGCATCATTGATGGCAGTTTCGATGAAGATGCCACGCAACGGCGTCCCCGACGCGAGATACTGATCCAATAAGCTGATGGGGAAACCCGCCCAGAGTCGATCCGCAACGCCTTCCAACGGCTGCACTACATCGCCGACCAACTCATAGGGCATGTCGATGAAGAGCGGTGGACTGTCGGGGTTGGGGGTAAAGGCGGTGAGAAATGCAAGCAGAAAACCCACTCTCGCCTCCTCACCCGCTTCGATTTGCACTTTCCACATATTGTCGTTCATGAGCTTATCGGTGTAGGCCATATACCCTTTCATGGCGTAGACGGCGCAAAACACATCGGGGCGATGCAGGGCGATCGACATCGCGCCCTGGGCGCCGGCCGACTTACCGCCGATGCCCCGGCTGGCCGCTTGCGGCAACGTGCGGTAGTTGGCATCGATGTACTGCACTAGATCCTCGGCGATATAGTCCTCCCAATGACCCGCAACCGGGGAGTTGTTATAACAGGCGCCGTATTTGTTGTTGCCGTCGGCGGCGACGACGATCACGGGAGGCACTGCGCCGCTCTCGATGTCATTTGCCAATCGACTGCCAAAGGTGAAGTAGCCCAGGGCATCGACGTATGTGCTGTAATGCCCGGGGAAGAAATAAATCACCGGGTAACGCCGTTCGAGTTGCTCGTCGTATCCCGGCGGCAGCAGTACGGCGATCTCGCGTTCGGGCGAATCTCCGAGCAGATTGCCTTCCAGCGCCGGGCTATGGATGGTGGTAGACTCTATGCGTCCGTCGGAGGCGGACGCCACACCGATCAGGCCAGCGCAAAGCAAGGCCGCACATAGATTGATGTAACGCATGAATCATCTCCCTTGTTAGTGATGCTCAACGAGGTTTGCTGGGCCAATCGCTATCCCAGGTCGTACTCCTGCAATTGCGCCCGCAGGAAGGGCGACCCGTCGTGCAATGTCATGCCCTGGTCTATCCAGCGCCGCAGCTTGCCGGCACCGGCTTCGTCGATAAAGCGCACACCCTCCAGATCCAGGACCAGGTGTTCGGTCCGTTCCAGCCAGACCTCGACCTCCCGCTCCAGTAGAGCGATATCGGGGCCCGCGATCCGGCCATAGACGGCCACGACCGCTTCTTTCGGGCTTTGCGATAGAGTTGATAGGCGCAACATGGGATTTTCCTATTGCGCTTCGCTTTTGAGTTGGCCCCAGCTTCTGCTTTCAATCGGCGTCGCCGTCACAGGGCTCATACGCACCAGGCGCAATCCGGCGGAGAGGGCCCGGTCCGTCGGTTTTATGTCGTCCAGATACCGGCGCGGAGAGGCACTCATAAACGCGTTGAAGCCGATATAACCACCCCGGGTTACGCGAAACTCACCCGAATCGGGACCACTGGGATCGCTCTGGCTTTCCCCGGTATAGGGGCCGTACCAATCCTGGGTCCATTCCTTCACATTGCCGTAGATATCGTACAGTCCCCACGGATTGGGCAGCTTGGCGCCCACCGGATGAATGGGGAACTTGCCCTGGTTTATGTTGATGCCGAACCAGGCATAGTCCTCCAACATGTCGATATCATCGCCGAAAAAGCGCGGCGTTGTCGAACCTGCCCGCGCCGCGTATTCCCACTCCGCCTCGGTCGGCATGCGGTAGAGCGAATCGCCCTCCGCCTCGTTGAGCCGGTGGATGAAGTCCTGCCACTCGTACCAGGAGATCACCACAGCCGGGTGATTCGGCCCACTCGCGATCTCCCGTCCCATCACCACGCCAACCCAGGGTGTCGTACCCATGACGGCTTCCCACTGGCTCTGCGTCACTTCGTATTTGCCCAGGTAGAATCCCTTGCTGATTGTCACCGGGTGATAGGGCCGCTCGCTATCCGTCACCTCGCGGTAGGCTTGTTCAGCTTCGATGCCCGACGGTTCCGGGCTGCCCATCATGAAGGTGCCCGGTTCGATCCAGACCAACTCCATCGCGGCGCCACCCGGCAGGTCGATCTCCAGCTCCTCACTGCTGGCTCGACCGCCCGTCAGCAGTATTGCCAAGAGGATCACTGCGAATATCGAAGCTCCCTTTTTCATTCCGGTCCCTCTCCCATTCATCTCTGGTTACTGCCCCAGCGCCTCGACCCGTTTCCCCTGTATCTATCGCAAGCGGCGTGCCAAAAATGGAGCCACCTGGAGCATGTGCTCCAAGTGGCTGTTATTCGGACTAGTTGCGAAGGATTATCGGATTGCGATCAACTGCGGGATCTGCGCTGACACCCTTCATATGTGGAGGGTCAGCGGAGTCTCCTCTTCCATATGGGTCTTATTAACAGAGCCTTATGTGTGGTAAGGCTCGCCACCATATACGAAGCCAGGCTGCATATACGATGCCCTCAGGGTCGTTCGATACCCAGCTTCTTCATCCGGTTACGCAGGGTCGATTCGTGCAGCTGCAATAGCGTCGCCGCGCCGCCCTGGCCGCCGATGACCCAGCCGACGCGGTCGAGCACTTCGCAGATATAGCGCCGCTCGTGCTCTTCCAGCGATAGCACTTCGCTGCCCGAATGCTCATCGCCTCGACCTAAGCCCAGCAGCAGATTTTCCGTCTGGATGGTTGCCGTCTGGCAGACGATGACTGCCCGCTGCACGACGTGTTCGAGTTCGCGCACATTGCCCGGCCAGCCATAGGCCCGGAGTGCGGCCAATGCCGCCGGAGCCAGACCGACGACGCCTTTGCTGAGATGGGCGGCCATGCGTTCGACGAAGTAGAGCGCCAGAAGCGGAATATCCTCGACGCGTTCGCGCAGTGGAGGCAACCGCACCGGGAAGACCTGCAGCCGATAGTAGAGATCCTCGCGGAATACACCCTCGGCCACCATCTGCGCCAGGTCGCGATTGGTGGCGGCCACCACGCGCACGTTGGCAGCCTGAGTTTGCGTGCCGCCGACGCGTTCGAAGGTGCGCTCCTCCAACAGTCGCAGCAGCTTGACCTGGGCGTCGAGGCTCATGTCGCCGATCTCGTCGAGGAAAAGCGTACCGCCTGCTGCCAGTTCCACCTTGCCCAACTTGCGGGCATACGCGCCGGTGAAGGCGCCCTTCTCGTGGCCGAAGAGTTCGCTTTCGACCAGTTGTTCGGGCAGGGAACCGCAGTTGACGTGGATGAGAGGGCCTTGCTCACAGGTGCTGGCGGCGTGCAGGGTGCGCGCAGCGAGTCCCTTGCCAGTGCCTGTCTCGCCGAGGATCAGCACGGTCAAATCGGTTTTAGCCACTTCCAGCAATTGCGCCTGGACTTGGCGCAGGGCGTTGCTGCGACCGACGAATTCGCCGCTGAAGCCGTTTTGGCCCTGGGTCCGAGCAATGTCCACTTTCTGAAAATCGAGGAAGCGGACGAAGCCCAACGACAGCGCGTCGGCGAGTTTTTGCACGGTGGCAGTATGGGTTTCACTATTCTCCCGCACCCGGAAACCCACCTTGCCGTAGTGGAAATAGACCGCCTCGCCGACCCAGCCCTCTTCGAAGGGCATGTCCAGACCGAAGGGCTCCCAGAATGCCCGGTCTATGTCTTCGGTCATTGTTGCGCGGCGCGGTTCGCTTGTGCGCCAGTTTTCATCGGCAAAAGCCTCGCCGTCGAAGACGGTGGAAACCGTGGCTTCCCGCATGCACACTGCGACGTCTGCACTCACCTCCACCAACTCGGGTGAGGTCCACGAGATGCCGTGCTTGCGCGGATTCTCGATGGCCAGGTAGTCCACCCCGTAGTCTTGCTCTTCGTCGATGAAGGTGATATTGCAGCCATTGGTCTGCACGCCGAGTTGCACCATCTCCTGGTAGAGCACGACCACCAGTTTCAGCATGTCGTCCTGAGTGCGCATCGCCAGGGCCTCGGCGCGCACCCGCTCGACGGCGCGTTCGAGGATCAGCTGGTGGTTCTGTTGTTCGAGGCGCTGGATGTCGAGGAAACGGACATAGCCCAGCGACAGCGCCTCGGTGAGAGCCTGAACCATGACCACGTGCTCTTGGGAGTATTCCCGTTCTCTAAAGCCCACCTTGCCATGTAGGAAGGCTACGGCCGTGCCCACGTTGCCCGCTTCGATGCTCGGCAGAGGACGATCGAGACCGAATAGATCGATGGCGACCTGGTCATCGACCTCGTCGAAGACCGCCGACCACGTGCCGCGCCGGTTCCACTCGGCGAGGATCTCGCCCGACTCGATGGCGAAGCCCCGGCCGATGGTACCCCAGTTCGCGATCGCCTGGGCGATGGTCACGGCCGAGACCGCCACGGCGACTTCCTCATCGAGCTCTACTAAGTGCGGCGCGCTCCAGCTGATGCCGTGGCGGCGGGGGTTTTCCATGGCGAGATACTCGATGACCTGATCAGCCGCTTCGTCTACAAAAGTGATATTGCAGCCATTGGTCTCTACGCCCAACGTGACCATCTCGCGGAAGAGCATCGCGACGACGTGTTGCAGATCGTCGCTGGTACGCATGCATATAACTTGCTCGCGCACCCGACCGGCGGCGCGTTCGAGCGCTAGCTGTTGCCGCGTCGCTGCCAACTCGTCGACGAGACGATTTTCCATCGTCGCTTCCATGCTCCTCCGATAGTGCGGTGCTTGCCGGGGATTCGACTGATCGCCAACACAGAGCTGGGGCGGTGAGTCATCGGCATCTCTCTAGACAATGCCCGATTCGATGCGTTGTGTCATGCGCTTTCGTCGCCCGAGTCCGTCCGGTTGATTCGCGGGACTGCATTGCTGTAACCTGTATGGACAGTCATGCGACCCGTGAGACCTGGGAGCACGTGTATCATTGACCCGCCTCATGCTATACAAACCCAACATCGACGACGTCCTCAAGCGCTTCGACGCGTTCTGGCAGAAACAGCTACACGACCGGCCGCCGCTGCATGTGCGCTACCCGGTACCCGGACAGAGCGATGAGGACTGGCCACAAGCGTCACAGTCGCCAGAGGCGTACTTCCCCTACTGGGAAAACATCTGCCGTCAGCGACAGGACTTCCCCGATGACGACTGCGCCGTCACCGCCGCTGACATGGGACCGGGGTTCATGGGTGGCGTCATGGGTTGTCCCGTCACCTTCGATCACGGCACCAGCTGGAGTGCCCACAGCCTGACAGACTGGGCCGATCTCGAGGCCCTGGGCGAAGTGGTCCTGGACGAGAGCAATCCGTGGCTGGCGCGACTGGCCGAGATGATCAGGGTCTTCGCTGACCGCGGACGCGGGCGTTGTGCCGTGGGCCTCGCCATGCTGACGGGGCCAGGTGACATCATGACCGCCCTGCGGGGTCCGACGCAGTTATGTATCGACCTGTACGAAGCGCCGGACCGTGTCGCCGAACTGGCGCGCATCTGCACCGATGCCTGGATCTCCGTGCAGCAGTTCCAGATGGATCTCATCGAGCCACTGGCCGGGGGCTATTGTGACAACTACGGCATCTGGACGCCCGGCCGCAGCACCTACTTCGCCAATGATATCAGCGTCGTCGTCTCCCCCGAGATGTACCGCCATCAGCTGTTCGAGTTCGACTGTGAGATCGCCGCCAGTCTCGAGACACCGTGGCTACACGTCCATTCGGGCGGGGCTTACCTGATACCCGAGTTCCTCCGCATCCCGAAACTGGTCGGCCTCCAGGTCGTCAACGATTACCCGGCTGGACCGACGCTGCAGCAGATTGCTCCCCTGCTGCGCCAGGTTCAACAGAACCACTGCCTGCTCCTGCGAAAGTACCCGATGGAGGAACTCGAGCAGATTCTGCCGACGCTGTCGCCTGAAGGTCTCTACATCGACACCCAGGCCGACTCCCTGGCAGAAGCAGAGGGGATCCTCTCTGACTGGGAGCGCCGCGTCTGGTAGACGCTGAAGCGGTCGAGTTGCGGCAACCGCGTGCCGCTTTGGGCACAGGGAGTTCTTTCTGAAACCCGGGTGAGCCCAGGCAGGCTCACCCGGCCTCACCGGTTCGGGAAAAGCGGTTACGCTTGGCGCCTACGGCAATGTACCGAGTCCCTGGATGTCCTGGGTCGACAGAGCCTGGCCATAGAGCCGCACATCGGCCATGGCGCCCCGGAAGTAGGTCTGCCCTCCCAAGCCGATCAGCAGCGGGCTGGTGTTGGTCAGGTCGAAGGTCGTGCGCACCGGCGCCTCGGTCTGGGCACACAGAGCGCCGTCGATATAGAGTCGCGTCTGCCGCCCCTCGCGCACTGCCGCCACGTGGGTCCAACCGCCGCCGATATCGTGCTCGTGGCTGCACACCTGGCCGATGGCGAGCCGATGGACACGCCCGAGGGTGTCATCGACGTCCTGATGCTCGGCACGGCTATAGCAACTACCCGTCGCCGCGCATAGGTACCCGCCGTGTGCATTCAGGCAGGTCACACGACACCAGCTGTCGATCTCTTCGGCGCGCCAATCGGGACGGCTGGCGAGACTGGCCATCAGTGTCCACTGTCCATCCGTCTCGTAGCGCCACACCTGACTCTTCGGAATCAAGGCAGCGTAGAGCTTGCCGTTGTGTACGCGCAGGTCCATCACTTCGTTGCACTCGAACAGTCCCTCGGGGATGCCCAGCCTCCCCGCGATCACCCACTCCCCCGACGTCTCACGGCGCAGCACGTAGCCCTGGGGCCAGGTGCCGATCCACAGCTGCCCTCCCACCTCGGCCATGCTGTGGATCTGCGTGATACCGAAAGGCTTGTTGCCGATACAGGTCCACGTGGTGCCACCTTCGTAGAGGTAGATGCTGCCGTGGGTGCATGCGTATAGCATGCCACCGCTGGGCAGCAACGCCTCCACGTTGAGGCCGTCCGGTGCACCGCAATCCACCCAGTCGCCTTGCGAATAGCGGAACACCTTGCCACCGCCATCACCGGCGTCCATCCCGGCATACAGATCGCCATCGAAGGATCCCAGGCACATCACTCGGTGACCCTCCCCTACCTGTCCAAGATCACGCCACTGAGTGCCGCCCTGGTATTGGAAGACGTGCACGCCCGACGTGAATCCGGGGATGTCGCCCCGAGCCTTGTCCCAGTCCCAGTTGCCATTGCCCGCATACAGGTGGCCACGATGGACGAGCATGGACTGCACGGAAAGCACCTTGTCATCGTCACCCAGACGTCCGCAATCGTGCCACGTCGACTCACTGTCATACCGAAACACACGACAGGCCTTGTCCGGCGTCGACGCGTCGGCGATGCCCGCATACAGCTGACCGCGATAGGTGACCATGGTGGTGACATTGGAGTTGCCCGGTTCAGGTTTACCCAGGTCTTCCCAGGTGCCGATGTAGCCGTCGTCCATGCCGAAGTGCACGTGGCGTTGGTCGGACATGGCGCTGTACGCCGGGGACGACCCAGCCACATGCAGATTCAAGCCACAACGACTGACGGGATCGAACTTGCACAGGATATCACCGAAGACATGCCGCATCGGATCCTCACAACGGATCCATAGGGCGAGCGTGAAGTCGCCGGTCCCAAGACGCAGTTGGGCGTCATCGTCGACGCGGATGTGACTTGACGTGCCGTTGAATTCCCCGGCACCGACAGGGTCACCCGTAGGGCCCGTCGTGTAACTCAGCGCCGTCGCATGGCCGTGATGGCCGCCGACGGCATCATCCGCATCACCACACAACGGCCAATGGGCGATGAGGGAGTCCGGAGTGGTCATAGCCTTCAGCCCATGCCCTTGTCGTGTCGCTTCGGATCGGCCGGAGGATGGGCTCGGATCGCCTCTTCATTCAGGTCGGTGCCCCAGCCAACCCCCTCTGGAACCTGCATCTTGCCATTGACGATGACGGGTGTGTTGGTCACCAGATCATCCTTCCAGGGCACGTCATCGATGTCGATCTCCATGATGCGGAAATTTGGCAGACTGGCACAGAAATGGGCACTCATCATCGTCGACAGATGCCCATAGAAATTGTGCGGCGCCACATTGATCTCGTGCGCCTCAGCCAGACCCGCGATCTTGCGTGAAGTCCATATGCCATTCCACGGCACATCGACGATGGCCACGTCCATGGCCTGCGCTTCGAAGAAGGGTCTGAACCCGCGCAGACCAAACAACGACTCGCAGGAGGCGATGGGTGTCCGCACACTGTCGCGGATGCGACGCAAGGCATCCGGGTCGTAGATATCGATCTCATACCAAGCCAGCCCCAGATCGTCGAGGGCGCGAGTCACGGTAAGAAACCCTTCCGTGCGATAGTTGAAGTTGAGGTCCAGCAGGATCTGCATGTCTGCTCCGGCACCCTCTCGCAGCGCCGCAACCTGATCCCGTACAGCGGTGATCACCGTCGGCGACGGGTTGAGCTCCGGCCAGCCATCGGTCCGCGCGAATCCGGGCTGATGCATGTGGAAGTCGGGCTCGAAGAGGAAGATGTTCGTCTTCAGCGTGTCGAAGCCTTGTTCGGCCACCTCGCGCCCGAGGCTCACCAGGTCGTCGAGATTTTCGACAGGCGCCTTGCCCATCAAGTGGGCCGTAGTCGGCATGCGATAGCTGCCGCAGTGTGACCAGTAGAGCTCGAGCTCGTCGCGCACAGCACCCCCCAGCAGTTCGTAGCAGGGCACACCCAACTTGCGCGCCTTCAATTCAAGAAGGGCGTTCTCAATGGCGGCGATCGCCTGCTGGGCGATGCCTCCCTGCGCCTGGCGACTGCGGGCATAGAGTTCGGCCGACATGCGTTCAGTGCGCATGGCGTCTCGACCCATCACCCAACCCAGCATGCCTTCAAGAACCCCGGTGAGTCCCGGACTGCCATAGGATTCGTTGTATTCAGCGATCCCCGTGGTGCCGTCGTCGGCGATCAGCTTGAGGAAGGAAAACTTGCGCCAACCGGCGTCGCAGTGGAGGACTTCGTAGGCGTCGAGTTTCACGATTGCTCACGATCGTAAGTGGATGCCCGTCCCGATGGCTCGACTGGAAGAGACGGGCGTTTCAGGGGGAATAATCGTGAGCCCGCGAGGCAGGCGCCAGGACGCGTGAACCGAAGTCCGACGATTCTGCATTGCGGATGGCATGACATCCCTTGTATCGTGTCTCCAACAGGCATCGACACCGACATCCAGCAGGTGGGAGGACAACCCTTGGGCAAACAGGTCACGCAGCGCGAGATTGATCTCGCCATCGAAGCCGTCGTTCGTGGATACAGCTTCCAACGCGGTTTCACCCATCCCTATCTGTTTGAGAAAGTGGATGGGCTGTGGCGCATGTATGACGAGCCGCGCAAGAAGGGTGGCGAACGACGTGAAGAGTTCATCGCCCATCGCATGGACCCGGCCGATGTTCATGCCGTGGCCCGCAAACAAGCACGTGGCCACTACTGTCTCTGCCCCATCCATGGTCCTGATGACGATGTGACTGCGATTCGTGACACATATAAGGAGCTCGGCTACCGCCTGAATCACACGGAGTTCTTCATGGTCCACTCCCTGGCGAGGATTCCGCGCGTGGTTTCGCCGGTGACCCTGGAGCAAGTGACCACCGTGGAAATGGCCGAACGACTCGCCAAGACGGCGGCCCGCCGTCAGATCCTGCCCGAACACGTCGATGCCGAAGACCCGCCCATGCGTGTCTATGTGGCCCTTGTGAAAGACGACATCGTGGGCTGGGTAAACAGCGTTGTCGCCGACAAGGCGACGTATTGCGGCGGGATGTATGTGCAACCCGAATACCGTCGCCAGGGCATCGCCCGCGCCTTGCTGGCCAGGATGTTGCGCGACGATCGCAAAGGCGGTGCCAGGCAGGCGTCGCTGTTGGCCAGTCACGCGGGCGCCAAGCTCTACCCTGTCGTGGGCTACACCGAGGTGGGCACGATGATGGTGTTCACGCCGAAACGGAAGTGATCGTTAGCCTACGCTTCAGCTCTTGGTCGATCTTCCTGATTCTGTCCCCCATAGCGGAATCCAGGAACGTTGTTCGCGCAATGCACCCCGCGAAACAGAGTCTGTCGTTTCGGCGGCATCTTCTCGATCAATTCTTCTGGTGGCTGCCAGTCACCCCAGCGGGAACCGACACTGTTGTACAGGTTGAAGATTCCAACACGCGCGTTATCAGTATTCGTCCAGGGACAGGTGCTGTGTGCGAGTGCTTCTGTGAAGAACAACACCGAACCCGCAGGGCAGGCGTACGTATCCCACACCTCAGATTGCGGATCCTGGATCGACTCGGGTGCCGTATAGGCGGCCTTGTGACTGCCCGTCGCCAGCAGCGTGCCGCCCTGCATGTGCTTGACGGGGGCCAACTCCCACACGACGCGCGTCAGCCCGCTGAAGGCTTTGCCGGGTACGCATTGATAGTGGTGGGAGTCGACGGCGAAGCGAAAGAAGCCGCTGCCATTGTGGGGGCTGAACTTGCCCTGCTTGTCAGGGTCTGCGGACGGCGACCGGAGACCGGAGCTTTCCATGCGAAAGCCATAGCAGTCGGGGCTCGATAGATGAGGGTGGGCGAGGAACTCATTGAGGAAACCGACGACGACGGGATGATCGGTCAGTTTACCGAGAGGACCCGATATGTAGTTACGCTCATGTTCGGGCAGTGACTCAGGTTCGTCTCTTACTGTTTCCGCGTGTCGCCTCATCGCATCGGCTTCATCCGGATCGATCGCGCCCGGCACCAGCAGCCATCCACGTGCGTCGAACAGATATTTCTGCTCTTGTGTCAATTCGACGACAGGCTCGCCGTCTGCATTTGTCCTGGGTAGATCATCTGGATCGAGTTGTAGTTTCTTGCCCAGATTCTTGTCGACGACAAAAGGTTCGTTGTCTGCCATGTGCTTTGGTTCCTCTCCTGGCTATTCGATGCTGTTGGGTTCGTCGGCTGCGGTATATGGTATAAGATGCCCGGTTTTCACCATAGCCCGATGCTCTCGAGGCGGCACGCAGGGCAAGATCACATGCAAGGCGCCCAGATATGGGCCTTTGAACTACCTTCCTCTCTCACTGTCGACTGAAAAGAACACACATGAGCAGACTCGTTCGCACGATGTGTCCCATGAACTGCCACCCGACGCTGTGCGGCATGCTCGTCGAGGTAGAGGACGGCGAGCTCGTCGATGTGTCCGGTGACAAGGCGAATCCTGACAGCCGCGGCTTTCTGTGCGTGCGCGGCCATGCGGCACGCGAGATCATCGACAACCCCGAACGACTCCTGCATCCGCTTGTGCGCGACCGCCGCACCGACGATTTCCGCCGCGCCAGCTGGGACGAAGTGCTGGATCGCATCGCCACGACTGTGGAGGACGTGGGCCGCGAGCGTCTCGGCCTGTGGTCGGGTCACGGCACGGCGAGCACGAACTATGGCGTCGGCATCGGCTCCCAGTATCTGCGGCGCTTCGCCGATCTGGCAGGCTGCCAGATGTGGAGTGGCGCGATGATCTGCTGGGGGATGGGCGGCTTCGGCCTCGGCGTGACGGGGCCACTGGAGACGAACACCAAGGAGGACATGAGCGCCCACGCCGAGCAGATCTGGTTGTGGGGCGCCAACCTGGCGAGCCAGCCGAACACGACGCCACACCTGATCGCCGCGCGTCGTCGCGGTGCGCGCGTCGTCACCATCGACGTGCGGCAGACCGAGGCAACGCGGCATTCGGATGAGGTCGTCATCGTCCGGCCCGGCACAGACACCGCTCTCGCCCTGGCACTGATGCACGTACTGATTGACGAAGATCTCTACGATGCCGATTTCGTCGCAGCTCACACAGTCGGTTTCGACAAACTCGCCCAGCACTTGCAGAGCCACACGCCTGCCTGGGCAGCGGCGATCACGGGCGTGCCGGCTGAGCAGATCGAGGAGCTGGCACGCACCTACGCCGCGACACGACCGGCGATGATCCTGCTCGGTGGCAGTTCGCTGCACAAAGGTGGCAACAGCTGGTTGGCAAGCCGCGCCATCGCCTGCCTGCCCGCCCTGGCGGGACAACTCGGTGTCCCCGGCGGCGGCTTCGGTCCACGCCACGGCGCCTCATCTCACGGTCAGGCGCTGAATTCGATTGCCCTGCCCGATCGCCAACCCACCGGCGACTACGTGCCCAACCAGATGACGGCGATTCTCGAGGCCCTCGACGACGACCGTGTGCAGGCTCTGTTCCTCCCCGGCGCCAACATGCTCAGTTCCTTTGCCGACAGTGAACGCCTGGCGTCGGGCCTGGCGAAGCAGCGACTGATCGTGAGCCACGACCTGTTCCTCAACGACACGGCGCTGCACTTCGCCGACATCGTGCTGCCAGGCACGTCATGGCTCGAGCAACTCGGCTGCAAGAGCACGAACACCCACCTGTATCTGATGGAACAGGCGCTGGAACCACCGGGTGAGACGCGTCCCTTGAGCTGGATCCTGCGGCAACTCGCTGATCGACTCGGCCTCGACGACTTCTTCCCCTGGGCTGATGAGGCGGGTGCCATCAACGCGATCCTCGATCACCACTCCACCGGGCATGCAACGGTCACATCCTTGCGCGCTGCCGGAGGCATCGGCGAGTTGAACATCTCGCACGTGGCACATCCGGATCACCGCTACCCCACACCGTCGGGCAAGGTCGAATTCTATTCGCAGCGACTCGCCGACCTTGGCTTGCCACCCATGCCCGTGCACGAAGGCGCCGAGACACCCGCCGATTACCCGCTGGTTCTGACCCAGGGGCGCACGCTCCATCACTTCCACAGCTTCTACAACTCAGGACAGATCCTGCCCAGTCTGGCAAAGCTGGAGAGTGGCCCGACACTGTGGCTCTCCCCCGGCGATGCGGCGGCGCGCAGCATCGCCGACGACGACGCCGTGCGCATTCACAACAAACGAGGCGAGCTCGTCGCCCACGCCCGTGTCACCGACGAGATGCCCGATGGTACCGTGTGGATGCGCGATGGCTGGACAGGGTTGAATCGATTGACCGGAGGGGAGGCCGTGCTGCCGGACTCCGCGGTCGATCTCTTCGCCTTCACTGTGGGTCAGTCTACCTTCGAAGCTTTCGTCGAAGTGGAACCGCAGCTCGAGCGCTTCTGAGATCTGGCAGACGATGAACCTCTCTATCGAAGACACATCCATCTTGATCGATGACAGTCCACAGAAGTTGTGGGGTCTTCGTGTGGCGAATGGCACCAGAGACGATGCAGCAACCCATGAGCTGATCGGCTGCCTCGACGAGTATCGATCCTATGGCGCGAACGCGATCACGACCTTCTTCATGGGCTGTCGTGCGTCTGCCTACGACCCCTTCTCTGCTGACGGCAGGCAGATCGACGCTCACCACGCACGGCGCATGCAGTCCCTCGCTCGGGCCTGTGAGGATCGTGGCATGGTGCTCGTCGCCGGCATCTTCTATCAGAACGCTCCGATCGGTATGAAAGATCGATGTGCCGTCGAAAATGCGGTCCGAACCGCGACACGGACTCTCGACGGCTTCAGCAACGTGATCATCAATGTCGTGAACGAGCACAACTCAAGTGGCTGGGTGAAGCACGGGTGTTATCCGTTCCAGGATCCCGACGAGATCATTCACCTGTGCAGAATCGCGAAGCAGGAAGACGCCGCAAGAATCGTCGGGGCTGGCGGCAACGATCACGATCTGAATGAAATCATCGGGCGAAGCGATCATGTGGACGCCCTGCTTTTTGATACGATAGGCCCCCACAGCTCCGCTGAACTGAGTCGGCGTTTTCGTGACGCCGGCATAGCGAAACCTCTGGTAAACGTCGAGATCTCGGCCATGTGGAGTAACAATGAGATCAAGGGTGTCTGGACAGCGGCACAGATAGCCCACTTCAAGACCGAAGTGGATGCGGCGATCTCCGAGCCGGCGCTGTCGGTTTTCTTTCATGCCACGGGTTGGTATCAATCCCTGCCGATTCGGTATGACCTTGGTGGGGACGGGACGGCGAAGGAGCCGGGCGTCAGATGGTATTTCGAATTCCTGCGGGAGAGAATCCAGAACTCGGGCGTGTGACGGGCCGAGTGTCATGGATATGACACGCGTCTGTGGGGCGCTCGCCTCTCTCGCTAGGGCGCGAACTTCTGGATGCGCGCATTGGCTTCGTCGACGACATAGATAAAGCCCTCGTCGTCGACGACGAGGCTGCCGGCGAAGGCTCGATCACCGGCGCTGGTCCGGCCGCCCCGACCAAAGTTAAATTCGCCCTCCCCGTCGCCGAAATAGCCCCACTCGGTGATGTATCTGCGACCGGAGCTGAAGACGACGATGCGGGCATTGCCAGCGTCGAGAATATAGATCCGGCCGTCGGGGCCCACGTCGAAGGAGGTGGGGTAGATGAGTTGGTCGGCGGGTCGGCCCGTGCTCGGGCCGATATTTTCGGTCATGAACTCAGACCAGTTGGCTTCCTGGCCGGAAGGGACCCGGCCCATGCGCAGGCTGCCCAATTGGGGCAGGCAAACACCGACCTTGGTACCACGTCGGTCCTCCCACACGCGCGTTTCGCCGACGCCGGCGTCAAAAGGCGTAGCCACCTGCCGCTGCTGGCCGTCTGGCGTCAGCGTATAGGCTTGGTCGTAGACGGTCAGGGCGGGCGTATCGCCGATGAGGGCCAGACTGGTCCAGGGGAAGGAGGCGTTGTCGATCACGTCGCTGATCAACGCCGGGCTGAGGACGGAGGCGCTGACCTGGCCATCGACGGCGCCGAGGCGGAGCCAGTTTGAGAACGAGTCGATGACGGGCAGGGGCTCACTGATGCGCACTTCGCGCGCTTCGAGTTCCGAATCGTCGGGCGGCGAGAAGAGCCAGGTCAGTTCGGCTTGCTGGTCTAGGAGGCTGAGTTTGAGGGTATAGCGGGAGAACGTATCACCGCCGATTTGTATCGTCGGAGCGAACTGCTGCCCCTCACTTGAGGCTATAACCTCGGTTTCGAGGTAGAAATTCCGCCACTCCGGGTCAGATCTGCTGGTGATGCCGTCATTAAAGGGATTGTCCAGCCTGAGTATCCAATCTTTAACAATAGGTGACGCGTCCGGTCGATACTCTGGGAAAGTCTCGGTTGTCCATCCATTCAAGTCCGCTGGAAAGTCAGTAAAATCATCGTCGAAGAAGACGCGATCAGCTGTGGCGATCTTCACCCGTCCATACTTACCTCCGAGCAATAGGACCACTTCGCCCAATACCTGGCGTTGGGCTTCTGCGACAAGCGCGGGGAAACCCTCCGTGGACAGCGCATGCTCCCGCATCAGGAGTTGGCCATCGGGTTCCTGGGCGACGAGGACGAAGTCCCAATCGCCTGTTCTGCCGTCCGCTCCATAGTGGGTTGCAAATGGCCCCCCGTTGCCCAGGGCAAAGAGTCGTCGTCCACTCGCTGTGCGCGCATACGCCAGAGCCAAAGTGGACGCCGGGGCAAAGCCCAGGAAATTCTCGTCGCTGAGCAGTTGACCGGTTGTATCGAAGGTCCAGAGGTGCATGACACCTGATTGTGCACCTTGATCGACGAGTGCAACAATTCGGCCCCCTTCGAAATAGAGTCGGAGAGAAGGTGTGAAGCTTTTGGCTGGCAAAGCCCAGGTGTCGACCAGGCGGTGGAGGGCGTCGCTGAGTTCGGTGCTGGCGATTTGCTCGTCGCGGTCGGTGACGACGACGACCTGGTAGAAGTACTCGGTGTTGGCCCTCAGGCCGGTGTCGGTGAAGTCGGTCTTGGCGATGTCGTCGATCTCCTCGACGACCTGCGCAGCCAGTTCTGAGGTGCGGCGCAGGACTTGGTAGGCTTTGAAGCGGGGGCCACGATAGGGCGTCCACGAAATCGCGGCGGAGGCCGTCGCCGAGTCGAAGGTCAATGCTTCGATCTGCACCGGCGGCAGGTTGAGGGGCCGGATGCGCTGCTCCTGCGAGGCGACTTCGAAACCGCTCTGGTTAACAGTGGATACGTGGTAGTTGTATTCGAGATCGCCGTCTAACAGTGAGTCGGTGAAGGTCAGCTGCGTGACGTCGGTGATGGTGGCGAGGGTGTCGACGTCGGATAGGCGAGGTTGGCTGCGCAGGACCCAGTATGCGGCAAAAGGGGCGCGACCGTCATAGGGCTCCCAGGTGAGTTGCACAGTCCCCGAGGTGTCGTCGATTGCGGCTGTAAGCTCGATCGCCGGGGTCAGTTCCGGATCAAGCGGATTCTCCCGCTTGGCATCGTGGCTACACCCCACCAGCAATATGAGCAGACATAGTCGTTTCATGATGCCGAAGAATACGCAAATCGCGGGCCACGGACACGCTGCTCGCAACCGCTTGATGTAGAAGAGGTTACGAACTGTCCGAGATACTGGACGAATACCCACAGAGAGTCCGATTCGGACGAATCGGTTCGATGGGTGAGAAGTAGCCGCGTTCCGATTGGTCGGTCCCTCGACCTGCCAGATCGAGGCCGAGACGGATGACCGAGAGGATCGCAGCAGCCAGACTGCGTGCCCGCCACGTGAAAGCCCCTTGCCACGGCCGGTCCGATTCGTGGTAGTTACGAGAGGCAGATGGACCTTGGAGGGGAGGCGGGAGTGACACGACTGGAATCCAGATACCTGAGCTTGAGTGCGGCCTGCCTGGTTCTGGCCGTTGGCCTGACGGCCGAACAGGCCGAGTCGCAAGAGGGTACGATTGAGGCCATTGAGATCCACAGTCCGGCGCTGGAAGGCAATCTCATCGGCGATCCGGCAACGCGCTTGTCCTTCGTCTATCTTCCACCCGGTTACCATGCCAGTCGATGGCGTTACCCCGTCGTGTTCGTCCTGCACGGTGCCGGTTTGAGCCCAATCCATTTCGCCGGGTCAGCGGTGCCCTATGACGTACTGGCGAATCGCGGTGACCTCCCTGAGGCTATCTTCGTGTTTCCGAGCGGGAGCAGCCGGTTCGGCGGCAGCTTCTATCTGAACTCGGAGGCTGTGGGCGACTTCGGGACCTACATCACCCGCGATCTCCTGGATTACATCGACGACAATTATCGCACCATCCCCGCTCCAGAAAGCCGCGGCATTTACGGCCATTCGATGGGGGGCTGGGGCAGCATGCGCCTGGCGTTGTCCTATCCGGACATCCTGGGCGCCGTTTTCAGCGATGCCGGCATCTACGACCTGGGATATGAGGAGGTGCGGCGCTCGGTAGCGGCAACGATGCCCCGCGCACTTGCGGCGGAATGGGGAAGCTTCGCCGAAAATGATCCGCTTGTACTGGCTTTTATGGCGGGCATCATCCCCAATCCGGACAATCCGCCGTTCTTCGTCGACGCGTCCTTTGTCGAGGTGGATGGTAGCATTCAGGAACCCTCGCCAGGCGCCTGGGAGCGGGCCTGGGATCGGGTGGTGGCGCACGATAACATCCGCAAGGTCGACCACTATTTGGCAGGCGCTGAGCGCCTGCGGTTCATCGGCTTCACGCACGGTGTCGCAGACGGAGGGTACGGTGGCTTCACCGCCGTCGAGCAGGCGCGTATTCTGGACCGCAAGCTCACCGACGCCGGACTGGAGCACACCTACATCGAACACCCCGGGGGACACACCGCGCAGATCCACGAGGTCCTGCCCCTGCTGCTGCCCGAATTGCGAACACTGCCTCCTGAATTGCCCGATATCTCCCGGCTCTCCATGGGGGGCCTGACGGCGATCACCGGTCAGCCCCACACTCTGGGGGAACTGCAGCTGAGCCTCACCACCGGCCTGGAGCCAACGGTTCGCCTGTACCTGGATGCGTCGGCGCTGGGCGAACGCGCCGACATCGCGCTGACGCACCACAGCGACACCGAATACACCGGCAACGGGTCAATCACCGCCGTACGGAACGGGCGGTTCTTCCTGCCGATCGCGATGGGCACCGAAGACGGAGACGCCTATGTAGCGCATCGGCTACCGGTCGATGTCTACCCCGCCCAAGATGCCGTCCTCTTCGGCGACGATCTCGGCCCCACTTGGTCTCTGGACGCCAACAGCCGTGTGCAGCCGGAACCCGGCGCGTTCGACGATCGCCCCGGCCTGGCCTTGGCCAGCAGCGGTTCCTGGCGGATGTCCTTCGAGACGACGACGCCGGTAAGCCTCTTCGGCTATGAGGCCCTGCACTTTGAGTTCCACCCCGCCAGTTACTCGATATCCGAGGGGCGCGATCCACGCTTGGGGGTAGGCACCGTCGATCTGCTGGAAAAACTGGACCTGAACCTGCAGCAGTGGCAGACCGTCACGTTGCCCCTGGAAGAGTCGGGTTTGCCGACCACTGTGCCACTGCAGAGCCTCCGCTTCACCGGCAACCTGCAAGGCACCTTCTACCTCGGTGACGTCCGCCTGGTTGCGCAGTCACCACCGACGTCGACGGCGGTCGTCGAAAGTCGTGACAATGCCACGCCAGCGGCAATCAGCCTCGACCAGAACTATCCCAACCCCTTCAACAGCGGCACCGTCATCCGCTACGCCGTAGCGCAAGGACAGGACATCGAGCTGGCCATCTACAACCTGGCTGGCCAGAAGGTCGTGCAATTGGTCGACGGCTTCCGCGCCCCGGGACAGTATAGCGTCAGCTGGGACGGGGGCGACGAAAGGGGCCAGCCGTTGGCGTCCGGCCTCTACCTCTATCACCTGCAGAGCGACGGCCGGGTAGAGACGCGCAAACTTCTGCTGCTGCGCTGACGCGAGATTGACGGGCCCGAACGAAAGTAGGGCCATCCCCATTCTGGTCTTTCTTCGCGCCACGGAATCTGTTAGCACACAGGTGGCAGCACCAGGAAGTTGCGCGCCTCGTCCAACACACGCCTCGCCGCATCCGCCGCCATTGGCCCTCCCTGCCCCGCATTCGCCGCGTTGTCCCAGATTCTGTCGTCGTAGCCATCGGGTGCATACTGACTGATGTAGGCCAGACCCGGTTTGTCGGTATCGTTGGCGCCGATCCTGTACGGTGTCAGACTCCAATACAGCGCCACCGACCCCTTCTGCAGCGGAACACTGACGGCATCATCAGACCGCAGGTTGCTGATCACCAGGTCTCCGGTGGTTTCGTCGACATCGTGCCGCAACGGCCCTCGCCGGAACAGCGCCGGCACAAACCACGGGCAGCCAGAGATCTCGTCAGCATCGTCGAGGGCAATCCAGCACGTGAGGTATTGCAGGGGCTCAACGAAGATCTGCGCAATGTCCTGATGGAAGGCTGTGCCCGGGTCGGCACCCGGCTCACGGCACTCCACCCGCTGGTCGAAGAGCCGCACGCCGTCGCAGTTGAGCACGTCGTGGCAGATCTTTTGGAAAAACGAGCCGCCGCAGAAGGATCGCACCAGCGCCGACTGCTCGCCCGTCATGCCACCGGCGCCGAGGCGATCGATCTCCTCACGCAGTTCGCGGATCTCCGCTGTGCTGAAGGCATCTTCGATCACCGTGAACCCACGCAGATCCATATCCTGCGCCTGGTCAGCGGAAAGAATCTGCAGCGGCGCATCTTTGCGCGTCGGCAACAGCGACGGATCCTTGCTCGAGGCACTGAACTCCATCGCCGGATGCCGCGGCAGCCGTGCGTTATGCCGTGCCGACGGCGTCGGCTCGTCGCCCGTTGACCAGCGTTTGATTCCATCGAAATCGATGCGTTCCCACAGCACGTGCGGCCATTGCATGAAGGATGCCGGGATGTAGTGGCAGGCGTAGACCTGACGAAATGCCCCCGGGTCGCTTCCCATGACACCGCGATGCCACAGATAGCCATCGAAGATGACAGCCGTCCCCTTCTGTGCCACCATGTGCACCTGCTCCAGCCCCGCCGCTTCGTTGTCCCCGAAGATCTCATCTCTCAGCCTGGCACGGAGCTCCGGGTCGCCCGAATGCGTTCGATTGCCTGCCCACTTCCCCGGCCGCAGATCGTCGTGGTGCAGAATGCGGCGTCGGTGGCCACCCGTCTGCAGTGCCAGCGTGCCGATCGTTTCGTCCACATCGACGAGCGCGATCCATACGCCGATGCACTCGGGCAGGGCCGTGCCGTCACAGTGCCAACCCTGCGACCACTGGCTGCCCTTCCACCAGTAGTGGCTCTTGATGCCCTCGGGCTCGTCACCATCCAATGCGTCTCGAAGGGGGGCACGCAGCTTCGGATGCAGCATGAAGTCGCGGCAGACCGGATCATGTATGTGACATTGGTCGGCGTCGATGAGATGCTCGGCGCCCTCGGCGGGTGGAACGAATCGTTCGACAGCGATGTCGCCGGCGTGCACGGCGTCCATATGCTGGATGAGTCCGTCGCACTCGTCGGCGGTGAACAACGAGGGCACGACGACCCAGCCGTCACGGTCATACGTCTGTTTCTGCTCGATAGTCAGGCCGGCGTCGGGCATGTGAGTCCGTCGGTGGTTTAGGATGTGTGACAGAGACAGAAGCGTCCGTGGCGGCAGCGCAGGAAACATGACCAGGATCGGGAGACACTCATTTCAGCAACACCAATCCCTTCGCTTGCACCTTGGCAGTCGTTCGTAGCTGATAGACTTCGAAACTGGGGTAGTTCTGCCGCAGCGCGGCCGCTTCCGATGGAGAATCGAACACAGGCTCGGTCACCACCGTGGTTGTCTGCTCTTCCAAAGCGACCACCATGGCAGCCAGGCGTCGTTTGAAGTGAACGAAATCCGCCTCCGGGCCGGGTGTTATCCGTCGGGCGGTGGATTCCCAGTCATCGATAAAACCATCATCATTGAGCTGGACCGTCTCAGAGAGATCCCGCAAAAACTGGCGTGCCTCGGCGCGTGTCTGCGGGTCACCGTGTCCCCGATCCAGCAGGGCCTCAACCCGGGCAAGGTATCGAGCGTCGTCGATGCCCTCCCTGACCAACTCCCACTGTACCGTCCGGTCGCCTGGGTAGGTCCAGGCCGTCAGCCCATCGGCCGCCACTCTCCAACCCCAGACACCGAAGTAGAGTCGCGCGATGTAGCGGTTCCTCTCCATGACGGCCGGATTGTGGTAGACCCATACTTCGTGGCCACGCTGCTCGGCATCCTGCTGCTCGGCGAAGAGGTCCGTTTTGCCCTGAGGAAAGCCGTAGGCGTAGATGCGGACGGCGCAGAAGGGCCTGGCCTTGTCCCACTCGTCGCGCAACTCATCTGGAAAACTGGACCAGCGTGTCGTGTTGTGGCGGTCGTCCACCAGCTCACTCACCGTCGTCGTACCTCGTACCCCCAATTGGGAGACGACGCGGAGGCTGTTGACCATGATCTCCATGCGGCGGGTGCGCAAATCCCAGTTCTCCGTCTGGGTGCCGGGTTCGTCGATGGTGTAGTAGATCATCTCCGGCCAATCTCCCTCCTCCCTTAAACCCTCCACGGTTCGGACGATCTCCTGCAGATGGGTCAAGTCGCGCTGGGCCTCCCAGCCGTCGGCCTTGCCATCATAGTGGGCGTAGCGTTCACCACCCTTCGCCGCGTTGATCAGGGCCTGCATATTCCACACGACAGGTCCGTCAAGCCCGGCCGCCATGGCAGCCTCTACATTTGCGCTCAAACCTGCAAACTCGCCCGTGCGATAGGGCCAGTCGTTGCTCTTGAGCACCGCGGACGTCATGCCATGGTCGAGAAGCTCCCGGTAGAATTCCACCGTTTCGGGAAACAACTCCGTCTTCTTGTCTGGTTTGAAATACTGGGTGAAGGGCCCGATCGTAGACAGCACGGCGAAATGCACGCCAATATCTCGGTCCAAACGCGCGTTGAGGACCTGCACTTGCAGGGGGACGGCTATTTTGTGGCCAGCCGCGTCAACCAGGTCCAACCGGCCCCGATACTCTCCCGCCTGGACGGAGTCGGCAACGTGCAGCGTAAGCCAGAGTCGTTCCGTCCGGTTCGCCGCCAACTGGACATGCGTAATCCCAGGTTGCAGAATCCAGTCCGTGACCCCGTAGGGAGGCGCGTTTCCTTCCACCAACAACGCGATTTCCAGCGCCTCAACCGGCAGTATCTCACCAGGATCGTGAACAAGCGCCAGGGGTGTGGCCTCGATCCGCCACCGACCCGTCTCGGTAGAGCGCAGTGCCAGCGAGAAAGGCTCGAACTCCCCCGGGGCTGCTACGAAGCGGAGAGTGTCGACCAGTTCGCCGAGTTCCGGCACATCCGTAACCGCAATGTCCCGCATTACGCCGCGACTGAATAACTGCAGCTCGGCCTCAACTGCCTGGGGACAGCACAGAAGGGGCAGCAGCAGGGCGAAGACCCGCCATATACGCGTGTCTGATCTGGTCCGAGTTTGGGTCTTCATGAACTCCCGACAACAGACGCCTGGTCCACGTCGCAAAGTGCGACGACCACTCACCGACCCGGAAAACGGCGTACGATCGCGGGTCGTGTTTACAAGGGCCTATTATGGTGAGTCTGGTGTACATAGCAAGCAGAATGTGACGCCCTTCGCCTGTCGGGACGGCGCAACGTCGCGTCGCCCTTTGTTGGCGCTTGATACGATGGCATGCTGCAATACGTTTGGGCCGGCGTCGGGCATGTGAGTTCATCGATGGTAGGGACGTCGGTGCGCCTGCGCTTCGCCCTCAGTACCAATCTCTATTCTGCAATTCACGCCGCTGCCAGGCTGACAGCCTAACCCACGCAACCACTCAACCTACCGGGAAGGTATAACCCTTGGCTCAGATCCTGACGCACCGCACCGTCGTGAGAGATGGCTGGCACAACATGTGCACCGACATCTGCTTCTGGCGAGACACATTCTGGCTCGTCTATGACCGAACCTCGGCGCACTCGGCACCAGACGGTGTCGTTGTGGTACTGCGCTCGGCAGATCTGCGGCGCTGGGACGAAGTGGCCGTGCTGGCGACGCCCAACGACGCACGAGATGTGAAGCTGGCAGCCACCGAGGATGAGTTGCTCGTGTTCTGCTCTGACAGCTGGTATGAGCCGGTGGCAGGCCGCAAACGGCAAGTGGTGCAACCCTACCTGTTCAGTTCGCCCGACGGTCGCCGATGGTCGGAACCAACGAAGACCCATGAGCGAAACTACTGGCTGTGGCGCGTGCGTCGACACGAGGGCGTCTTCTATTGCGCCGAAAAGGGAGGCGACCTGCTCTCCAGCGAGGATGGCCGGCACTGGACCTTCGTTTCCAGGATCGCCGATGACGATGGGCTGGAGCCGCACGAACTACAGGAGATCCGCAAAATCGACCATCGGACGACGCCGCGCTTCAATGAGGCGGACGTGATCTTCCGACCGGATGGACAACTATGGTGCGTCTCCCGAACAAAACGAGTGCCCGGTCAACATTCTCTGTTGTACATCTCCGACCCGCCGTACGAGCAGTGGTCGTGCGTCGACCTGGAGGCACTGATCCACTGCCCGGCGTTGTGCGAGTCAGGTGGCAACGTGTATGTCGCCGGGCGGCGCGATCCCACCGTGTCGTGGATCCCCCAGCACTCCCCCGCGGGCAATACGGGAGTCTTCCGGTTGGAGCCGGACGGCTTGACGCCGGTGTTTGCCCTGCCAAGCGATGGCGATGCAGCCTATCCGGGTCTTGTCTCAGTTGAACCCAATCAGTTGATCGTCAGCTACTACTCACAACACGCCTACGTGAGCGGTGTCCTCGAGGCGGAGAGAACTCCTTCTCCGCACATAGAGCGATGGGGTGTGTTGCGGCGGGAAGAGGCGGGCCAGATCACGCCTCGCAAGGAACTGTCGCACTACAAGGACGGCCCCGTCGACATCTACGTCGCCGAGATCGACCTGGCGGCAGAGGGCAAGTCCGCTGCCTTCTAGAAACCAGATCTTTCTAGTTGTCGGTTGACCGAGTTGATCGAGCCAGCCCGAGAAACACCAACATCGCCCGATTGAGCCGCACCATATCTTGGTCACTCAAGCGACCGAGCTTCGTGCCCAGACGCTCCCGTGGCACAGTGGTGAGTTTGTCTGCCATGAGGCTACTTGCCATGTGCAACCCATTGTCGGCAGAGGGTTCTATATAGACTCGGAACAAGGCAGCCCTGGTTGGATCCGTCGTGAAGGCACAGATGGTCACTGACCCGGTGGCGTCAAAGTCGTTGTCCTGCACAATCACCGCTGGCCTTGGTTTTCCCATGTAGTCGGGACCGCCGGCAATGGTCCAGATTTCGCCACGCCGCATGGGCCGCTATAGGTCAGAGACGGCGTCGATGAAGCTCTGGTCATCTTCGGCGTGGTGACTCTGCGCAACGGCAGCAGACTGCAGGCGAGCTTCAGCCTGGAAGGCCTCTGAACGGACATCCGGGACCCAGATCTGGATCGGCCGCAAGCCCTGTTCACGCAGTCGTTCGCGATGGGCCCTCACCTTGTCTCGTGATGACTTCCTTCGCCCTGCTTGTGACATGAAGTCCTCCGAATTATAAGTTACATGTAACCTACTGCATGACTTGATCGGGTGCCACGGCACGACGTTAGGTACTCTGTTTTGGCATCAGTCACCGAGACGCGATGGAAGCGTGCTGTCCCGCCTGCAAAGCATAGACCATCCGCCCTGCCCAGAGCAGGAACCAACACCCAGGCTCGATTGACACCAGATCGACACGGCAGTGCGTGAAGAATGTCACACCGGGACGCACCGAAACAAGAAGAGGTTCCGAAGGATTCGACTCAGGAGTAGAAGATCCTTTCCGCCGTGCGGCGCAGCAGCCAGTCGCGGTCTACCGCGTCAAGCCAGGAACATCGGTCGCGCACCAGCGCCAGGCTGTCGGCGTATGTCTCCTTGTCCACCGCAAAGGGGCAGTCGCTCGCCCACATCAACCGCTGGGCGCCAAAGGCCGTGTGCATGCGTTTGATCATCGGCTCCAGATCGTCGTGCGGCGGCGCCTTTTTGCCCAGCGCATAAAAGGCCGAGACCTTCACGTGTGTGTTGGGGAACTTCGCCATCGCCTCCAGCGCCCTGACATCCTCATCTCTGATGGTTCCGTCGATACCGATGCGGCAGAAATGATCGATCACCACCCGCGTGTCCGCATACTTCTCGCACATGCGGCTGAGCGAGGCAAGCCCGTCCGGGCCCATGAGCGGGCAAATCGCCAGACCGTTGTCCGCCGCGTGCTCGAACATGCGTTCGAAGCCCGGCGTTTCGATCCATTTGCTCTTGTCGGCGGCATCCCGATTTGTGACACGAAATCCGCGCACACCGCGCTTGGCCAGCCTGGCCATGTCATCGTCCGGTCGATTGCCGAACCAATCCACGATGCCCACCGCGCCGAAGACACCCGGGAAACGCTCCATACAGTCGAGCATGTAGGAGTTATCAAAGCGGTACCAACTCATCTGGATCAGCACGATGCGATCAACGCCCTCGGCCTGGCAGTGAGCGAAAAGCTGTTCGGGCGTGAAGCTAGGTGGCTGCAGGTCGTCCCTCGTGTAGCCCTCCCAAAGCGGATACTTCTCCAGGTTCGGCGTCCACACGTGAACGTGCGCGTCGACAATGCCCCGTGGCCGGGTCGGTGAAGACGAGAGCGCCGCACAACCGGCAACCAGCGCTGAAGCAGCGACGGCGGATTGCTTGAGAAAAGAACGGCGGGAGCTTGGGTTCGAGTTTGGCATGAGTCGATTCCCGTTGATTGATGCTTCCAGTGGGGGTTGAGCACGAAACCGTTTTGTGGTTGTAGTGCCTTAGCAACATGCCACCAGACGAACGCCGGCGCCACGCCCTGTGGATACGTCGATCCAGTTGACCCCAGCTGACGAACCATGAAGGTTACAAAACAGACGTCACACATCGGGTGCCTCGCCGACGGAGGAGGTCGCGCTGTGCCCCTTGCCCCTCAGGCCACTCTTGTCGCCCTGCTGGCTCTGCTCACCCTCACGCTGCTGTTGCGCAGCGCTCTGCGGCTGCCATTCACGGTTCGCATCTACCTGCCCTACCTGTGGAGTCTGGCCCTCGCCTTCACGTTGACGGCGCTGTTGTCGGTCAACGTCGGCCTCTGGGTCCTGGCGGCGCTCTGTTTCACGACTCTGCGCGAGTATTTCACGCTCGCGGACCTGCGAATCCAGGATCGGTGGGGCATGCTCGTCGCTTACGTCACCATTCCGTTCATGATGTACTACATCAGCATCGACTGGTACGGCATGTTCATCATCTCCGTACCGGTCTGGGCCTTCCTCGTCGTCCCCTTCGCCATCACCCTGGGCTCGCGGGATCCGCAGGGCTCAGTGCTGTCCATCGGCGCAATCGACCTCGGGCTGTTTCTCCTCGTCTACTGCGTCGGTCACATCGGCTATCTGATGTACTATTCGGTCTGGATGGCCGTCTCCGTCGTGGCCGCCGTGGCGGTGTGTGACCTGTTCGCCTACACGCTGAACTCCAGAGATCGACCTGCGCGCATCGGACTCCCGTTGCAGCTGGTCGCCCCTGTACCCTTCACATTCCTGTTCGCTTGGATCCTGAGTCCGTGGTCGAACGTCCCTCCCGTCCACTGTGCCGTCCTCGCCTGTCTCATTCCATTTCTCGTGGCCATCGGCGCCCACACGGTGACCTATCTGGAGTCTGATCTGGGCATCGATCGATCGATCATTCCGGAAGGCGGTGGTCGCGGAATCAACAGTATCAAGTCCTTCCTGTATGCAGCACCGGTGGCATTCCATTACCTGAGATACTTCCTGGACGACTTCTGACATGCATAACGGGTCACCCCTGTCGTGGCTGGGAGTCTTCATTCACCGCCTAGTCTTGCGCCCCTTGCTGAAACTCCTCTTCGGCGTCAGCGTGGACGGCAGGGAGCATCTGGCCAGCCTGGATCAGTTCATTCTCGTCGCCAATCACAACAGTCATCTGGATGTGTTCATGCTTTTCCAGCTGCTGAACGCTCGACAGCTGCGAAACACTCATCCCGTGGCGGCCTATGACTACTTCTGTCGCTCGAAGCTGCTGTTGTGGCTCGTGACTTTTCTGTTCCATCCGGTGTGGGTCACGAGAGGTGAGAGGAAGCGAAGTCCTCTTGCAGGCATGCGCAGGCACCTGCAACAAGGGCATAGTCTGATCGTGTTTCCGGAGGGCTCGAGAGGTCAGGCCGGGGAGATCGCAACATTCAAGACAGGGGTCGGCCAGTTGGCCACCGAGTTCCCTGGCGTGCCAGTCTTGCCGGTCTACCTGTCGGGTCCCGAGCGTGCTCTGCCAAAGGACAGCCCCGTGCCGGTGCCGCTGTGGAATCGGCTGACCGTGGCACCTCCCCTTCTGCTGTCAGGATCTCGCCAGCAGATCACCGCCACCTTGGAACGCCGGCTCCGAGACCTTGCCGCATCACAGGCTGTCGCACGCCATCGGCGTGGGACGAATGTGTCGGTGGCGCCACTGGTTGCCGTCGTCGGAATTGATGGCTCCGGCAAGAGTTCACTGGCAAGGGAGCTTTCACAGCGCCTTTCCGAGCATGGCCGGGTCTGTCTCATCACCGATGACATCGCCTTCTATGACGGCGGCGAACGGGAGGCGGCTCAACAACTGCTGAAAGAGCACCTGCGAGAGGCGATCGGCCGGCGGGCGAAGAGTGCCGACTCTCTCAGAAGCTATAAGATCCCCAAGCTCACTGAGCTTCTGTTGCGGGACCACATCGTGAGAGATGTGCGCCGATGGTATGCACCGGATCTCATCGTCATGGATGGCGCCCCGCTGATCAACGTGAGTGCCTGGTGTCGCATCTACAAGGGCGAAGCCTTCGACGAGGAGATCTGCGCCAGCGCCCTCCGCGTACTGACGGGTACCGACGTGGATGAGACGGACGGTCTCTATCAGACACTGCCGGAACTGGCGACACTGAAGCGCCTTCATCTGGCTCATCTGGAGCTTCCCGCTGCGACACTGTTCATCGACGTCGACCCGGCCATCTCGCTGGCCCGGATCGAGGCACGAGGCGTCACCCGTCAGGTCCACGAGACGCATGAGAAACTCGGCAAGCTGCGAGAGGGCTATCGGCTCGTGTGTGGGGTCGTGGCCGGTGAGCTCCACAGACCAACCTGCCGCCTCGATGGCGACCGGCCCTTGAGGGAAGTCACCGACACGGCGATCACCGAACTGCAACGGATGCTCGCGAACGAAATCGACGATGGCGTCATCCACGAGCCACCACAAGGAGCCAAGGCATGAGCGCACCCGAGAGTGTTCAGGTGATCGCCACGACCATCTCCGGTTCCCTCAGCGATTGGGCGAAGGTCGAGAAGATCGTGCCCCTGTTCCGGCAGCACGGCCATGATGAGGTGGAGTTGCAGGTGGTAGACAGCCATCCTGAAGCGCGAGAACGTACGCGAGATCTCGTCGCCGCCGGCTGCCGACGGGTGATCTCCGCTGGTGGATCGGGCACCTTCAACAGCGTGCTGGAGGGCTGCATCGACTCGGGTGTGCCCCTCTCACAGACGACACTGGGGTTCCTGCGCAAGGGATCGGCCGACCTGATCGGCAAGGTGCTGGGCATGCCCGACGAGATCGACGCGGCAATCGCTGTCTTCGTCGAGTCACTCGAGCATGAACACACCGTCGGTTGTGATGTCATCCGTGTCACCACCGAGCGGTCCGATGCGCCGCCACGTCACTTCGTCGGGTATAGCGGAGCCGAGATCTTCGGCCGCGTGCCCCACTTCACCGAGAACCGATTCACGAAGTACTACAAGGGTGTCCTGAGTCAGCTCTTCGGTGATCTTGGGCCCTTCTTCGTCGGCGCCTCATTGGCGGCACTGGAGAGAGCCTTCCACTTGCCTGGCGGCGGGCGTCGACAGTGGTCTATCACCGTAGATGGCGATCTCTGCTCGACCCGATCGTACAGCTCGATCACCATCGTCAATGGCGACCTGGGACCGAATCTACCCCTCGCGCGGGGAGTGTCCCTCGATTCCGGCGATTTCCACGTCTTCGCGCTGCGAGATCTGGGTGCCCTCCGCCTCCCAGGTCAGTTGAAGCATGGTTTTGATGCCACCATTCTCGACGACCCCGACCGCTGGGGCCTCGAGCACTACCGCGTCCGCGAGTCGTTAAGCCTGTCAGCGGCCGGCGATTCCCCCTTTCCCGTCAATGTCGATGGCTCAACATTGACTTGCCATGGGTCGGCCTTGTTCAGCATCGTCGACACCATCCGTCTGATGGCTCGAGCAGACCGGGCCGAACCCGTTGCCTCATCTGGACGAGTGCATGACGCGACGCGTATCTGAGCGTCAAGGAGGACGGCTGAGTGGACATCCTGACGAACATACTCTTCGGCGCCGTTGGCCTGATTGCGTTTGGCCTCGTGTTGCGCCGCTTCGTGGAATGGATCGGCGCGCCGTGTCAGTTCTGTGGCAGCAAGACGAATCGATTCCGGCGTCTCGACTCAGCGACACAAGCGAACATCCTCGACTACTTCGTCCAACATGAGCGCCGTGAACCCGATCGCTCAGGTCTTTTCATCTGCCTCAACTGTCGAACTGTTCATGACGATTTCTCAGGCGAGAAAGGTTCATGGGACGTGGATACCTTCGGCTGCGTCACCTTCTGCAAGGTTTGCCTCGCGCGAATCAGGGGATGTGAACCCGAGCGCGAGGTCGAATGCCCACAGTGTGAGACGAAGTATTCATGGACAATACATGATGGCTCGGGATTCAGATTCCTCATGCCGCCGAGGGGCATTACGATCGGCAAACGACCGACGTCTTTCATGATGGACTCACGATGACAGGCCATCGGGTGAGATTACTCCAGATCGGTGATCCAACTCGGGACCGACCCGGACTCAGGCAGGTCAGAGCGATGGTCTTCACTGCATGGCACGAGTAGGAACCCGCTATGGTGAGTCTGGTGTAGGCCCACAAAGTTTTGTGTAACGCGTCTTGGCTGCCGCTGACTTTGGCAGCGATAAGACGAACACATACGATTACTGAGCAACACTTTGAGCGCATCATGATCCCGCACATGCTGACGGATCGCCCCAGGCAGCAGGAGACCGACTGATGAGCAACCTCACCGACCCAATGAAGGAACAACAGCAGGCGGAGCAGCTCGTCGCGCCGAGCTCCGCGTGGCAGACTTCGCACGAACGGCCATGGGCCGGCGTAAGACAGAGATGCTGGAGCGGCTCGAGGAGCCTCAGCTTGGCCCAACGAAGCGGCAGGAAGTGCAGCGCGAGCTCAACTCGTGGGGGGGCAGATGGAGGGCATGGCATGCGCATGAACATTGGGCAAGTCGTTGCCGAGCACGACGTGTACCTCGAGCCGAACTACCGCGACGCACCGACGCCTGGCCTGGCCCCCTGTCACAAGCGCTGGGACTAGCCATGGCCTCAGATCGGATCCAGCCCACAACCCGTCAGACCTTCGTCAGCGATCGACAAGATGGCCGCTTTGTCGATACGGCGGGCTTCATGCAAGCGTTCATCAAATCTCACCGACCGAAGCTCGCCTTCGATCCGGATATGGATGCCCGTGAATTTCCGGCCTGGCAAGAACAACTGCGCGAGAAGGTGCTCGAGTTGATGGCGTTTCCTGAAGTCATCGATCAGCCAGCGCCCAAACGCGTCGGCGTCGAGCAGCGGGCCGGGTACCAACTCCAGCGTTGGGAGATCTATCCCGAGCCGCACTGCGTCGTCCCCTTTCTGATGCTGGTCCCGGATAGCGTGAGCGACCAGTCACCCGCTCCGGGGGTCATGTGTTTCCCCGGCTACAGCGGCAGCAAAGAAGGAATGGCCGGTGAGCCGGAGTTGAACAACCGCAAACTCAATTGGAGTGAGGAGAAGTGGCGCGACAACTGCATGGCCTTGCACTTCGTGCGCCAAGGCATGATCGCCGTGGCGGTTGACAATCCGGCTCGCGCCGAAGCCGAGAGTGCCCTACGGGATCTCTCGGGGGTTTCGCTGTGCATGCTGTGGACAGGGCGCAATTACCTCGGCATTTCGGTCTTTCAGAAGACCCAGATCCTGCAGTGGCTGGCCCAACTGAGCATGGTAGACTCGAAGCGCATCGCAACGTGTGGTCTATCACTGGGATCCGATCCAGCCGATATCGTCGGGCTGCTCAATCCAGACCTGGTCGGAGCCGTCATCCACAACGATTTCCTCTGCGACTGGCGCGAACGAACGATTGCCCAGAATGCCGACGGCTCGACCCCGCACCATGTGGTTCCGGGCATGTATCATTGGTTTGACGCACCGGACATTCAAGCGGCGCTGGCCCCACGCGCCCTGCTCTATACAGAAGGTGGTCGCGCCCCTCATATCAGCAGGGTTCGGGCCGCTTATAAAATGTCAGGGGGTCAGGACAACGTGAAGGTCTGTTACTACAAGAAGTATGAGGCCGCCAACGCTCGGCTCTACGACGACCAGCCGATCCCTGAAGGGCTGTCGAATGAAGAGTACTTCCTCTATGCCAATGTCGATGTGACGGAACACCGCTTTCACCCCGAACACGCCGTACCCTGGCTGACGGAAGTCCTTGCGTGCAAAGAGGATTCCTGAACGCTATACCCTCAGGATCGAGCGCAGTACCTCCTGGTTCGTCTCACGCAGTTTACCGCACAGCGACGTGACGATGTTGCGGTAGATGACGCCCGCCAGTCCGGGATGGGCCAACACCAGTTCATCGAAGTT
Organism: Gemmatimonadota bacterium; assembly: GCA_018660835.1. Classification (GTDB taxonomy): domain Bacteria; phylum Latescibacterota; class UBA2968; order UBA8231; family UBA8231; genus UBA12574. Next base: position 168,771 of record JABJJN010000020.1, read on the forward strand.
CTCGTGAGTGATCTCAAACAGGATGGCGTCGGCGCGTACCTCGAGCGTTGCACAGCGTGTCGCCACGAGCGACGTTGCGCAGCTGTCCGGCTTTGGCCAGCAGGTGCAACATGCTGTTGGTCAGGCGCGGATCCTGTGATAGTCGTGATCGCTTGTGATCGGGATCGGAACTCCCTCGTGGAAGGCCCACTTGCCGACATCACAGGCTGAGGCGCGGACGAAGCCGTTGATATAGGATCGTCTTGGCCGACTCGTTGTGTTGACCGTCGATCCATGTACGGTATACGAGGTGAACAGCACGACATCTCCCGGAACGGCCTCCAGCGGAATCGCTCGTGACACGTCGACGTGGTCCTCGATCTGCCCTTCTGCGTATCGGTCAACCTTCAGATTCCCAAGATTGTGGCTCTCAGGGACAATGTGCAGGCAACCGTTGGCGACAGTCGCTTCGTCAACGACAATGATCGTCTGCACGTAGTTGGACTCCTGCTCACGAAAGGCGGGCGTCGGGCGGATATCCTGATGCCACGGAAAGGAAATGTCCCCACCGGGCATCTTGAAGTTGATCTGATTGATAAACTGCTTGAGGGACGTGCCAATCAGGGGCTCCAGCAGGCCGGAAAATTTCGCACTGGTGCGAATCTCCTCGAAGGCCGGATGCAGCATCGAGGGCCACTGCACTTTTCGCAGGAAGCGGATCGAATCCGCTGCTGGCGTCCCTGCGGGAGCCTGAAGGTGAATGTGGACCTCTGGTCCTGCTGACTTCAGATACTGCTCATCAATCCCACCCTGTTCGACAAGTGACGTGATGTAGTCATATCCGCTCCGCAGATGATCGATCTCCGCGTCATCGAAGACATCCCGTTTGACCAGATAGCCCTGCTCCCTGAAGGCGGCAACCTCCTCATCGGCGAGTGTTTTCAAGCAACCCTCCAATGCTGTAGGCTCCGTAAGACGCTCAGCTGCACCAATTCGTCAGACGCCTTCAGCATAACCCATCCCTGTCTGACCAAACCCGTTGCCCGTGAACCAGCAACGATACGTGTCCTCGAACTTCACCACAGAGACGTAGCACCTCTGATGGTCGTCGAAACGCCCTGCCCGACCTACCCCAAACTCGCCTTCGATCCCACTCTCCTGCCATTCCCAGTTCAACCCATCCCGCCCGCCTAGGCTTCTCACACGATACGCCGTTCCGAATGTGTGCAGCCACATCCTCCAACCACCCTCTTGTTCGAGCAGGAATGGTTTCGAACTGATGTATTCGTAAGGCTCGGTCTCGAACCCCCGCGGCGAAACCATCAGGTCCTCCTGCGGCTTTGTCCACTGCACACCGTCATCCGAAACGGCGTAGCCGATGCCGATCCTCGGGATCACGTCACCGTGACCGGTTTCCACACCCTCCGGTTTGTCGAAATAGTGTCCGATCGCTGTGTAATACATCAGAAATCGGCCCCCCTCGCGACGAACGAAAACACTGCCTGTCCCCTCACGGTCCCAGGGCCGGTCCATTCCCAGGATCGGTGCATCGTGGCGGTAGTGAAAACGCCGACCCTCGTCGTCACTGAAGGCCACACCCGTCGTGTTCGGAAGCCTCTTGTCAGCACGAGGCATCCCCCACCCGCAGACAAACATCAGCCACGGCCCATCCTCCTGAGGCACCACAAAGGGGAATCCCGGACCTTGGTCGTTGTGCTCGGTTCCCGGTTGCCGATCCAGAACGCTGCCGCAGGCCTTCCAGGCATTCGGCTGATCGACAGAAGTCTCTGCAAGACAGATATGGTGATACCCGTCTGATCCCGTTGCCCAGTAGTACATGCGGTAGGTATCACCCACCTGAATCACATGTCCGGCTCCCGCTCGACCGATGTCCAGGTCGCCGTGGAGCGCACCCGGTTTGATCACGGCCTCCTGGTGCGGGAATGTCCAGGTTATTCTGTCCAAGGCGCCTCCCTGTCCACCCGGCTGAGCGGGTGCTGCATTTTGGCGGATGATCAACTCGAGCTGCCGCCGTTGTGTCCGGGCCTACTCGCGTTCGTCTTCGGGCACATGTGACCGATCCTGTGGATCGTAGCCGATCACCCTGCGTCCATGATCCAGATCGTAGAGCGGCCAGTCACTATCGGAGACGCCGAACACCATCTCGTATTTCACCCCAGGATGCGTGATCGCCTGTTCGAAGACACGCACACAATCACCGTGACTCAGATGATGAGGATGCTCCGGCTGGTCACGCTCAGCATTGATGTTGCCGATTCTCACCGACACTGCCTCCATCTCAAAGCGCGATGCGTACATGTAACCGATGCTCTCGCCGAAGACCTTGGAAATTGTGTAGTAGCTGTCCGGCTTGGGAAGCATCTCGGCCGTGCGCTGCATCGTGCGCGGATAGAATGATCGGGGCAGAACCCCGCCTCTGCTCGCATAAGCGATCCGGCGCACGCCGTTTAGGTGAGCCGACTCGAAGACATTGTACGTGCCGACCATGCTCTGCAGCGAGTGCTCCCACTCTCCCCCGGGAACATTGACCAGATGGATGATCGCCTCCATTCCCTCCGTGGCAGCCTTCACCTGATCGAAGTTGTTAATGTCACCAACCATGGCGTCCGCCAGCTCCGGCATCGGCTCACAATCGAAGCCCCGCAGCTCGTGCCGATCGCGCAGCCCCCGCACCAGAATCTTGCCGATGACACCTGCCGCTCCGGTGATCAAGACCTTCATATTCTGCGTCCTTTCAATGCAGCGTCATGCAGAAGCGGATCTGATTCACTGCGATTTTCATGCTGGCCATAATGCATCGGACACGCCATACCCACAAGCGACGGTGAAGATCCCGGCGGCATTGAGATCGCGGACGCGTGCGGGGCCGAGATTTCGCTTTCATCAATCGGCCGATCGTCCCTCAGTCTTGAAGTGGTCACTTGGTGACGACCAGGGGCAGCGCAAGAAGGGCGACACAGAGGGCTCCTGTATTGTACGCGCCAATGAAGACTTCGAGTCTTACTGGAGGCCATGTGGGACGCCGCTTTCTCAGTACAACAGATCACCGTCCTGCGATACCGTCTCTCAAGGGACTCGAGAGGCCACCGCCAGTGGCGGATGGTGTTTGTGAGCGCCTATTATGGTGAGTGTGAGGTATGCATAGCAAGCAAGAATGTGCCGCCCGGCATGCAGCGTCGGGGCGATTTTCTTGTCGGAATGGAGGAGAGAACAGAATGAGAAGCACACATGAGATGTCGGACTTCATTCGAGAGCGGCTCGAAGACGGTACGAATCGTCAGTATGATGAGGAGCCGGTGAGTGAGCTCGAGCATGCCCTTCAGTGCGCGACCCTGGCCGAGGACGAAGGCGCCGACGACGAGCTCGTCGTCGCCACGCTGCTGCACGATTTCGGCCGTCTCGTCGCCGAGGACGGCGACCTGGCCGACTCGGTGGGCAACGACGACCAGACGCCGCCCTTGCACGGGGGCCACGGCGAGCTCGGGGCTGAGCAGCTTCACGAGTATTTCTCCGAGCGCGTCCTGTTCTGCATCCGTAACCACGCCGAGGCGAAGCGCTACCTGTGCACGACAGAGCCGGACTACTTCGACGGACTGTCGAAGGGATCCGTGGTCACTCTCGAGAAGCAGGGCGGCAAGATGGACGATGCCGAGCGCGCCACTTTCGAAGGCAGCTCGTATTGCGCTGATGCTGTCAAACTGCGGCGCTGGGACGACAGGGGAAAGATTCCGGGCGCCTCGGCGCGCTCACTCGACCACTGGATGCGGAAGGTCGAAGCGCAGATCCACACTCCGGGATCGTAGACCAACAGCTGGTTGGTGGATGTCTTAGTGAATCGCTTACTTGGGGGATTGTGAACGTGGATTACGAAACAATGGTCGATCAGGCGATAGCGAAGTGTACGACCTTGTCTGAAGCAGATGCTCGACACTTTGTTGCGCATGGTTGGGTTATCGTGAGAGACGCGGTTCCGAAGCAGAATTCTGAAGACATCGTTGCCTGTGCCTGGCGAGAGCTCGAGGAACGGGGCATCAAAAGAGGGGATCCCGAAACCTGGAAGAAGGAACCCTACATCCGAACCGGTTGCCCGCCCAATGTCGGTATCATGGCATCGCGTGGTGACAAGGAAGCAGCTAAGCAAAAGCTGGAAATAAGAACGCGATATGGTCTGCCACCGGAGAGTCCGTTGCTGCAGGACGTTGCGCCACGTGCACTCGGGGCACAAGTGGATTGCGTCGGTGGTCGGGAGCGGGTGGCCGCACCAGAGCAAATTGCATTGCCAGATTCGCTCGCTGTAAATCTGTGCAGTGATGACAGCAAGCTTGGTGAAGGGGGCTGGCGCTCAACGAGTGCACCAGGCTGGCACAAGGACGGCTGGCACTATCGCCACTTTCTCGATTCACCGCAGCAGGGATTGTTGCTGGGATACATCTTCTCGGACCTATCGCCGGAATCAGGCGGGACACAAATGTGCGTTGACTCCGTCGGTGTGGTCGCCCGCTTGCTGGCACGGCATCCACAAGGCATTCACCCGGACACGGTCTACTCCTACATCAAACCCTATATGGTGAAGGAGTGTAGCGAGTTTCAACAACTCACAGGGAAAGCGGGTGACCTCGCCATCATGCACCCCTACATGGCTCACCGTGTTGCCGGCAACGCCAGTGGCCGACCCCGCTTCGGGCAATTCCCCAGTCTCAAACTGTCTCAGCCCATGCGATTCAGCCGTGAAGATCCAGGTGACTACAGCCTTGCGGAGTTGGTTGTCCTGAAGGAGCTGGGACAACTGACTCATCTCGACTTTGCAACAGAGGCTGACTATACAAAGTATCCGCGCGAGGACATCACGCCGCCGCCGTCACGAACAGAGGAAGAAAAGCAGGCGATTGAAACAGAGCTGTATGACGAGCAGCAACGCATGGCTTTGACTGAACCAGAGTGGGCACAGGAGATGTGGCCGAAACGGGAGCGACTTTAGCGTTTGCTGTCACACAGCAGTGCGTGGAATCCGTCTATTCCCCCGCTTTCTTCTCTTCCATATGCAGATCCGCCAGACTCCGATGCCCCACCACCGTGCCATCGTCGTGCTCATCGCGGCGGATGTTGCTCAACATCTCGTAGAGTTCACCCAGATTCTTGATGCCGCCAACGCTCACCCACGCCGTAATCACCGCCGTCATCAGCAGGATCACGACACAGAACCACCACCAGAACTCGCCCCATGAGGGATCAGTGATATCCGTGCTGAGCATGTAGACCGTGCCGATCATGAAGACGGCGAAGAACAGGAAGATGTAGGCATACGATCCGATGAAGAGGATCTTATCTCCCTGGCTGAACTCCGGCCCCATCTTGAAGATGTCCGTCCACTTCTTCTCGGCCACGGCAGCGGTCTTGGCTTCGCCTTCGCCCTCTACCGAATACTCTCCGCGGTGCAGCAACTGATCCATATCGAATTCTTCGTTGGCCAGCAGGGAGACGACCACATAGGTCATTATGGTGGTGACAATGGTCCAGAAGAACAACACCTGGGCCGTGATCGGACACTTGTCGCCAAGTAGTGCGGGCCAACTCTGCGTCCACGATGCCCACCAGCCGGGAAAGAGGCCGGAGATCATCTGCTGGCTTGCTTCCCAGTTGTAGGTCAGATACCAGCCGGAAAAGGCCAGCACGACGCCGAGGATCGTGCAGGACCAGGCTCCCTTGGTCGTGCCGCGTTTCCAGTAGAGTCCGCCGATGATGCAACTGCCAGCCCAGCCAAGATAGATCGTGCCGGTCAGCGCAAAGAACATCAGAATGTCTTGCTGCTGGCTGAACAACAGACTGAAGAGGAAGATGAAAGTGCACACGCCGAAGATCGAGTACTTCAGCCAGCGCACGTGCACATCCGAATCCATCACTTTGTCGCCGATGAGGCTCTGGCGAATCGGCATGACGATATCCTGCACGAAGATCGACCCCCAGGAGTGCAGATAGGTATCGTGTGTAGAGATAAAGGCTGCCAGCATCACCGCCGCGAACAATCCCATGATGCCCGGCGGCAGAAACTGTGCACTCGCCACCGTCACCGTCACCTGCGAGCGGATCTGATCGCTTTCAATGCCATCCAGAATCGCGTGGGCCCCCTGGGCGCTCTGGGCAAAGTCCGGATGGTGCAAGAAGGCAAAGGCGCACACCGGCAGAAGCGCCAGCGGCAGCGTCTGGGTGATGTTGCGCAGTTGGCCAATCACCCGGCCCATGCGCGCATCGTGCGGCGAGCGCGCCGAACTGAAATATCCCTGGCTGCCCTGCCAGGCCATGAAGGCGTAGAAGCTCACAAAGGCTGCAATGAGGAAGTACGTCAGGTTGAAGTTGTCGGTGCCGCTGGTCTTCATCGGGTTGAGTAGCGAGGCGTCCTGGGGTGAGTACTGAATGGCCGCGCTGACGATGACATCCCAGTCAAAGAGAAAGAACAGCATGTAGATGCCGAGGATGACAAACACGGCGTTGACAAACATCCCCTGGATAAAGTCGGTCACCATCACCGCGATCTGCCCGCCCATGAAGGTGAACCACAATGAGATGCCGAGCAGAAAAAGCATGATCAGCCCGTACATCACATCGATCTCGAATCCCAGCACGGTCGTTGGCCAGGCCGGGAAACCGCAGTAGTACTGAAAGAAGCGACCGCCCACCGCCGGAAAGATGCCGAAGTTGATGATGCCAGAGATATATCCCATGACGCCGGCAAAAACGCGGAACGAACGGCTGTAGCGAATCTCGAAGAACTGTGCCATGGTCATGGCCCGCGTCTGGCGGAAGCGGTACTGCACCCAGCCGGTCGAGGCGATGATCACCCCGATGGGCAGCAGCATGAGTTTCCACCACGAAGCGGTAAAACCCGCCTTGTAGTTCATCTCAAAAAGCGCGATGATGCTCACAGCCCCCAGCCCCGAGATGCCGTCGGCCACGCCGAGCAGGTATTTCCCGGCGCAGCGGCTGGCAGAGAGGAAATCAGCCACACTCTTCATGTACTTCCTTGTGCTGATTGCCACGGCAGTGATGAAGCCGATCAACAGCACCAGAATAGTCCAATCAATCCAGGCCAAGTTGTGATCTCCGCGTTAGGTCGGGGTCAGGATCCCTCGTATCGTCCGGTGGCATTAAAGAAAACACCTCCTACACGTCCAGACCAAGGGGCCGGGCAACATGAACACAAGTGACAGCGACGTGAAGCACTAATCGGGCGGTCTTTCTCGGTGTGTCCAGCTTACACGTTTGATGTCACATCTACCACCCCATCGGCTGCACACGGCCATCGGCCGGCATCACCAGCTTTGCCGGATCGAAGGTTTCGCTGAACGAGATGTCCGACGCCCACGCCTCGTTCTTGAAGTCTGCCGGCGCGCCATCAACGAAGTGAAAGCCGCGAAAATGCGTCGGCACCGTCAGCCCGTCGACGGTGACATACTCTTCATAGTGCAACAGCGTTTCGCGCACTTGTTGTGCCATCGCCTCGGCTTTGGTCCGGCCAAAGGACACGGTGTAGCGGATCGCACTTACCCTACCAGTTTGCGGATGTACGTAGAGCGTGTACAGATCACCTGGTGAGTCGCCGACACCTTCGTCGTATGACACGCGCACCATGTGATGCGCTACGCCGTCCAGCTCTTCGTCGGGCAACGTCTCGTAGTGCAGCCCCGGATCGGCCAGGATAAACGGGATCGACTCGAAGTAGTATCCCGTCCCTGCCCAGAACCGCGCATTCGGTTGCTCCAGCGCGGCCGGGCTGATCCAGGCCTGTTCGCCATCCCAGGCAAAACGACCGGATGCTGGCTGCGGGTTGGCCGGCGTACCGAATTCGAGTAACTCGTGATAGATCTGGCGCGTGCGGTTGTCGGCGACCAGGTATGACTTGAAACGGAAGTCCATACCAGCATTCGAGTACTCCCACGAATAGGCGCTGGTCGCGGCGCGATACCATGCCTCCAGACCGCCGTGAGCTTCGATGGCGCGCAGCACCAACTGGCCACCGTCACTTTGCTGCAAGCGGGCGCCGGTGGCAGCAGCTTGGGCTTTCTCGGTGGAAGCAGCGCCGGCGTGGATCCAACTGCACTGTGTCAGTGCGCTGGCGGCGATCACCAGCAATGCGATACGGCAGATCATGTGGGTACCCTCCAACACGACAGCGGATAAGAACGATAAGAGACCATTATGATGACTCTGGCGTATGCCTGGCAAACCAATGTGACGCAGGTGGGCTCAGGCTGCCTCGCTCAGTCGTTGCTGAGCCCTTTCAACTCGTCGATCAGCTGCGAGTACTCTGCGAGAGTACCTGGCAGCGAACCGACATCGAACATGCTGGCCTGGGAAGCCAGCCGCTCTCCCCATTGGGTGATGGGCACATACCCGAAGCGATGGGCTTCCTCTTGGATGCGACTGGCAAACAGTTCGACGTCGTTGATGGTCAGCGTCCGCGAGAGCTCTTGCCAGGATTCTTCTTCGGCTTCGAGCAAAGTGACAAGGCCAGCCAGCTCGGCTCGCTGATCATCGGTGATTGCGTCAGCCGACCAGACTTCGGAGTCCACCGAAGCGACCTGCGCGGAAGCATCTTCCACCGTCTGATGCGTCAGGAATTTCATGAGCATTCGGACCAATTCCGCCTTGCTGACCGGTTTTCGCAAGAAGCCGTCACAGATTCGCTGCAACTCCTCTTCCTGTTCCTTCATGGCCGACGCCGTCACGGCGACGACGGGAGTCGCCGCAACATGCTCATCGTCTCTGATGGCCATGGTCAACTCGACACCGTCCATTTCAGGCATCAAAAAGTCTGTTAGCACGAGAGTAGGGCGATCGGAGCGAACGCGATCGAATCCTTGCTGGCCATCCTCAGCCTCGATGACATCGAAGCCGTATTCGGCGAGGTAGGTCCGGATAAGCAATCTGTTGAAGGGCACATCATCGACAACAAGAATGGTGGCCGCTTCAAAACTGACATTCGGCGGCGGATCATCAGCGCTCTGGGCTTGCGCCAGTGCTTCCTCCGATGCCAGTCCGATGCCATGGAGCTGGACCGAGAAGACAGACCCCTCATCGAGAGTGCTGCTTAGGTGAATGTCGCCTCCCATCATCTGGGATAGTTTCTTGGAGATGGCCAAACCCAGCCCCGTGCCGCCGAATTTGGCCGCACTCTGACCCTTCGTTTGCTCGAAGGCGTTGAAGATCGAGTCCAGTTGTTCAAGTGGAATCCCCACACCGGTGTCGGCAATGTCGAAGACAAGATCCATCGCATCGTCTCCGGCGGGTGATCCACTGACACGTAGGGCGACGTGACCCTGTGCCGTGAACTTGATGGCATTGCCGATGAGGTTGATGAGGATCTGCCGGAGCCGCAGCTCGTCGAGCACCACGCCCGGTGGAAATGAATCGTCGATTTCGACGAGAAACTCGATCCCTTTCTCTTCTGCTTTCTGCCCGAAGATCTGCGTCATCTCCCGGCTGACAGCTGATGCGTCACAGGGGGCGAACTCGAGCTCGAGCTTGCCTGCTTCCACTTTCGACAGATCGAGAATGTCATTGATGAGACCCAGCAGGGACTTGCCGCTGGTTCTAATCGCATCAAGGAATTCACGCTGCTGGCCCTCTCGAATCGACCCTGCCAGGATCTCCGAGAAACCCAGAATCGCATTCATCGGCGTGCGAATCTCGTGCGACATACTGGCGAGGAAGGCACTCTTTGCCTGATTCGCTTCTTCCGCGTCCTGCTTGGCCAGGCGCAGCTCTGCGGTTCGCTCTTCAACTCGATGTTCCAGCAGAGCCCGGTGCTCTTCGACTTGCTGATAGAGTCTCATGCTCTGCCAGATTGATCCGATCTGCGAGACAACGACCGAAAATGCGGAGAGATGGCTCTCATCGAAGAGTCGATAGATGCCAACACCTGAGCTGCGCGTCCCTGCCAGAATCAAACCCGCGGGATGACCGTCCTTATCCACAATGGGACAGATGATCGCATTAGCCAGACGAAGGGCCTCACTTTGAAGCAGGGCATCGGCTTCGGCCAGCAGTTCGGCTGCATGACTGGAGAGTCTATCCTGGTCGCATGGGACGACATCATCTGGTGCATCCTGGGCGAACAACTGCAGCACCTTCAAAGACTGACTCTCGGCATCGTATTGTAAGAATGCCGCCGTCTCACACTCGAAGGCCTCGACGACCGTTTCAAGAGCCAACTCGATCATGTCGTCGATCTGCTGCATCCCGAGGGCGCTGCCAACGAAACGCAAGGTGATCTGCGCTCGTCCCAGTTCTTGATCGACCCGATTCTTCGCTTCGGCAACCAGCAACTCTCCCTGCAACCGCCGATTCCGCTCTTCTTCGAGTTCCTGACACCGGGCCTGGAGCTCTTCGTAGCTGGGTCTAGTGGATGCGTCACCCACGATTCGGTCACTCATCGTCGGACCAGCACGGACAGAGCCGTCGTGTAGTTGTGGAAGCAGTTCCTGCCATCGAGGACCGCAAATTCTGCAAAGCCGTAAACACCGAGCCACGGAACGGGTTCATCGCCGATCAACTGGTTTTGTATCGTTGAATTGATCTCATCTTTGGAGACTGTATCTGCGGACATGCGCCCCCGCGCCATGCAATCCGACTGAAAGACAGCTACCGGAAGTCTGCCGCCCAGGCGCTCTTTCAGGCGTTTTGTCATGCGATCAACGCCCTGAAAAATGTGATCTTCATCGCGCTGACAGGACACGAGAACCTGCCCCTCGGGAACCGCGGCCTGTGTGAAGAAAGAGCCTCCATCCTCGCTAAGATGCAGAGGTGCTCGCATGAGCTGAGCGTTGTCGTATTCCTCTTGGGCTGCCCCCTCCAGATCCATCCCCAGCCCAAGGAGGCAGATTACTTCTACCGGATGAGTCGTGTGCGGCAGGTCGAGAGAGTCCATGACGACGGGCCATGCCGGCCGACCATCCAACTCGTCGACGCGATTTCCTTCTGCTTTGGTGACCGTGAATCGGTATTCGTCATGCGGCAGATTTCCGTGATGAGCAGCCTGCACCAGCTCAAGTTCGGGGTCACCCAGGCCGACAAGGATCATCGCATCTTCCAGGATCTCTCCACCATGGAACAATGGCGTGCGCGGAACACTCGCCCCAGTCCCGGAAAGGGCGCCGAGGATGGGTACATCGGGACCGAACACAGACTCGATTCCCTCAATGATGGCATCGCCATCGACGTCCAACCCAGGGGCAAGGGCCATGATCGTGTTCGTTGCGGGCAACTGGCGCTGGAGACTCTTCGCACACTGGGCCGCAAGGTCACGACTGTTCTCTCCCGTCGTTCCTTGCATCGCAACAGAGGTCACTTCTTCTCCGGTGATGGCCATGACGGCAAGTGAACGCACGGCCTCACTGACCCAACCTCGTCCAATCGCTCCGCTCCCTGTACAGCCGACGATCTCTGCTTCGGGACAGATTTCGCGGGCCCCTTCGATGAGCTTCGCCAAGTCATGCCCCATCGTCGAGTGCATGATGACGAGACGCACTGAAGATGCCGATTCAGCCACCGACTCCATGAGCGCCTCTCGAATAGCTTTCGAGGAATTGACATGAGAACTAGAAGCAGAATGGAATTGAAGCATGACGATCTATGTGTCCCTACACCGGGGAATGTGGTCGCCGGCAGATCTGAAGTGGATGGTACCAGTTCGGCGAAGTTCGAACATTCCACCTTGAAATACCAGCCTCAATACCAACCTTAACAGAGCAATGCCGTGGCCCATGATCCCCGCGCCGGTGATCAGGACAGCGGCTCCATAGGATGGTTCAGCGGATGTCACGATTAATGTCCTGAGGGCCGCAGGTTCAGCATGTCACGGGCCTCGGCGCAGGTGGCGACTTCACGCTGCAGTATGGCGGCCAGCTGCACGGTGCGCTCCACGAACTGCGCATTGCCGTCGCCCAGAACACCCTTGGCCAGGTAGAGATTGTCTTCGAATCCCACACGTACGTGTCCACCCATCAACAGGGCGTGGGTCGTCATCGGCAACTGGGATGCCGCCGGCGCCAGGGTCGACCACCTGGCGCTGGCCGGCAAACGCCGCTGCATCTCCAGCAACGACCCCACACTCGCCTCAATCCCCCACGGGATCCCGAGGCACAACTGCATCCAGGGTGGGTCGTCGATGAGTCCTGCGTCGATGAGGTGGGTCGCCTGGCGAATGTGCCCCAGGTCGAAGACCTCGATCTCTGGCTTCACCCCCGCCTCACGCATGCGCTGTGCCGCAGCCTCGACCCATTCGGCACTGTTGTGAAAGACGCCACCGCGGAAGTTCAGCGATCCCACATCCAGCGAACAGATGTCGGGGGCAAGTTCCAGCGGTTGGAGCCGGATCTCATCTGCTTGGGGATCATCCAGATGGAACCCACTGGTCGTGAGATTGATGATGACATCGGACACCTCGCGGATGCGCTCGACCACTTCAGCAAACAGATCCAGCCGTGTAACGGGCGCACCCGTCTGAGGATCCCGCACGTGGATGTGCACGATCGCCGCCCCCGCCTGCCAGGCGGCGATGGCCTCGGCGGCGATCTCTTCCGGTGTGTAGGGCACCCGGGGATTCTGTTGCTTGGTCGGCGCCGAACCGATGACGGCGGCCGTAATGATGAGTTTGTCCATCACCCCGTCGACCTCAGCCACGCCACGCCCCAGCCGCCACTGCATCCCATCACATCAGCACGCTGTTGATCCGTCATTACTCAGCTCCTTATGCCATCCAGAAAGCGTATAGTTCAGCGGCCTTCACGTGGAATCGAAGTCGGACCGGCCCCGATTCAGCCATGACCGACCCGGGATGATCCACCCCGGACCAGGAAACCTGATGAGCGAGGTCATCAGACTTGATCGATTCACTGTTCGCGCGGGTTAATGCGCCGATCGGTTTCAGCGTGTCGGCATGCAGAACTTCCACCTGAATGTCTCCGCCCGCGGCATCCGCGTTCAAGTAGAGATCTGCTCCCTCAAAACGCATCGGCTGCGTCAGCAGTTCTCCTGATGCGTCAGCATGTAACGACACAAACCCATCGCGTCGCAATGTTGCCAGTGAGAGGGCGCTGGTGGCCTCAAAATAGGGGTGATGCTTTTCGTCATGAAGCTCCTTATGCCCTCGGAAGCGACAAGCATTGTAGTAGATCCGGATCTCGTCACCATGTAATTGTGGTGACCCGCAGAGCAAGGTCTGAGCGGTGTCGTAACTCACACCGTCCCAGGGTTGGACACCGATGAAGACCTCGCGATTGCAGAGCCGCCGCCACCGTTTCAGATCACGGCTCATCGCCAGCTCAGCTTGATTGATCCCTGTATGATTCATGTGCGGGGGCGGTATAGCGCCGGCAGGATTGAACAGCCCGGGGAATCCTACATAGAGACCCTCATAGGTCATCGCCGCCATCTGATACGTCTCGGCCATGTAGTTCTCATTGTCCACGAGGGGTGGTGAAAGGTAGTCAGGGTCGTCAACGACCTGCTTCACACGCGGCCACCGATTGTCCCAGTCCTGCTGATCTGCATGCAACACAATGCCATGTTCCTGCCAGGTGATGAGATCTTCCGTCGTTGCCAGAAAGACAGACCGCCCCCACCCTGTGCCGCGTTTCACCAACGCCACAAACTGATTCTGCAGATCATCGTAAAAGAAGTGAGACTCATCGCTGCTGACGATATCAGAATCTTCGACCACCTCCCAATCCACGCCGTCGGCGGAAAAAGCAGGTTTACGGCCATTTGAATTCAACAGGCCTTTGTAACGCTTTGCCGGGTCAGGGTCCCGCTCATCTCGCACGACATGATAGAAAGCGCGAGATCCATGTTCAGGATCTACGAGAATGTTGTTGTGCTTGGACCCCTTCCACTCATGCCGACCTACATCCGGCTTCTCCCAATCAAGACCATCGGTCGAAATCGCCAGTTGACAGAGTTGTGTGGTGGTGGTGGCCCATTGACCATAGGGTTCACAGGACCAACCGCCCCAGTACCACCATTCCCAGTACCCCTTCTCGCTATTCCACTGGGGCACACTTCGGCTCTGTAAAGCCACTTCTCCGGCCGCAGAATCCGGTTCCAAGACCGGGCCCTGGAGGTCAGGCCGATGCATCTTCCGGGTCAGACCCACCCTCGAGGCAATAGCTTCGTCATCCAGAAACAGCTGCCGATGCTCCCTGGCATCCACCTCGCGCTTTGGCGCCAACGCACGATCATCCATCCTGTCAGTCTCCCAGTATTCAGGCAATGCACAGAACCTCTATGGAAAACACGCCTGCACAAGTCAGCAAGAGAGGAGATCTTGTCAGCACCTGACGATTGCGCCGATCTTGGGCTCTGTTGCAGCAACCCGAGGGGAGATCACCAGCCTTATGCCAGAACCACGCAAGAAAATCGCCGCCATCGTCACATCCTTCTGGCGCATGTCACACGCCGAAGTCATCGTCGGGCGCCTGCTCGAGGGCTACTACTACGAGGGGCAACGTCAGACGCCCCGCGTACAGGTCGTGTCGATGTACGTGGATCAGTTTCCCGACAATGACATGAGCCGTGAGAAGGCGCAGAAACACGATGTGCCGATGTACAAGAGCATCGCCGAAGCCCTACAGTTGGGCGGTGACGCTCTGGCCGTGGACGGTGTCGTCATCATCGGCGAACACGGTGTCTACCCGTACAACATCAAGGGCCAGGAGATCTACCCGCGGTTTCACTTTTTCCGACAGGTTGTCGAGGTCTTCCGCAACAGCGGGCGCTGTGTGCCCGTGTTCTGCGACAAACACCTGTCACACGATTGGGACGAAGCCAAGTGGATGTACGACATGTCGGTGTCCATGGGCTTCCCCCTCATGGCCGGATCGTCATTGCCTGTGGCCTGGCGCGAGCCCGAACTGGAACTCGAGCTTGAGACACCCGTGCAGCGCGCCGTGGCCATCAACTACGGCCCCAAGGAGCGCTACGGTATTCACACCCTGGAAGCCCTGCAGTGTATGGTCGAGCGACGACGCGGTGGCGAAACCGGCATCGCTCGTGTGCAGTGCCTCGAAGGACAACACGTGTGGGACTGGACCGACGCCCACCCATGGGCCACACGCCTGCTGGCGGCAGCCGCAGACAGCTGCCCGGAATGCGAGACCGGTGCGCCGCGTGACCACGTTGACGAACCCATCCTCTTTGTTCTCGAGTATCGCAGCGGTCTGCAGGCCGCCTGCTACCTGCTCAATGGCTTCATCAAATCCGCCGCCTTCGCCGCCGATGTGGAGGACGTCGAAGCGCCGGTAGCGAACCACTTCCGCACGCAGGCACGACCCCATGCTCATTTCAGCGGCCTGGTATACCACATCGAAGAGATGATGCGCACGGGACGCCCGTCCTATCCCGTGGAGCGAGCGTTGCTGACAACGGGCGCCCTCGCTGCTGCCTTTGACTCGTCCTACCGCCAGGGCAATACCATCGAACTCGGCCGCGCCGTGGATACGCCGCACCTGCAGATTGCCTATCGTGCCCCAGAGGAATCATTGTTCCAGCGCGGTACCATGCCGGACGCAGATCCCGACTTTGGTATCGGTCCCTGACACGTGGCAAAGCGGTCGCGTTGCGGCAATCGGATGCCGTGTGGGCACAGGCAGGCGCAGGGGGTGGGCAGACGGTGACGTCGCACTGAAACACTCTGGCCGGCAACGAACTTCGGATCGCGTGATCAGCGGTAGACGGCCTGGATCAGTGACCGGATATAGCCGACGGCAAAGGCCCGCCCCACCCAGGGGTGAGTCCATCCTTCATGGGGGGTCCCTGGCGTGTGGTCCATCATGAAGGGGCCTTCGAACCCGACGTCGCGATAGGTCTGCATGTAGAGGAGCATGTCGCCATCGCCTTCGTCGAGGAAGGTTTCCTCGAAGTGGTCGGGGCCACCGCGAATGTTGCGGAAGTGCACGGCGCTGATCTTTCCCAGGGCAGATACGCGGCGAATGGCGGCGGGGACGTCTTCGCCCATTTCTGCGACACATCCCTGACAAAACAGCATGCTGTTGGATGCGCTCGGCACCAGTTCGAAGAGGCGCTCGAAATCATCCAGGGTGGACAACACCCTCGCCGCGCCGGCCAGCGGTTCGGGTCGCGGCGGGTCGTCGGGATGCATGGTGATGACGACACCCTCCTCCTCGGCGACGGGAATGAGGGTACGCATGAAATGCGCCAGGTTGTCCCGCAGCGTCGCCTCATCGATCTGCTGGTCTGGATGCGAGGGCGGATCGGCTATGAACTCGGCGTAGTCAAAGGTGCTGTATCTCGCCCCGCCACGTCCTATCGCCGACTCGGTCCGAAAGTTGCCGATGCCGCGTAAATTTGTGATCAGCGTCGGCACGCCAGCGGCGCCCATGCTGCGGATCAGCCGGATCCAGCCTTCGACATGCTGATCACGATCGGGACGAGCAAGCGTGATGGAGGGGTCGGGCCGCAGACCGACGTTGTTGAAGCGCATCCCGTGCGATTCAACCTTGCGGCGCACATCGCGCCACGTTTCGGTCATGTCCAGATCGGGCTGTGGCGTCGGCGGATGCATGATGGACACGTCATCGACGCCGATGGCCTTGAGGATGCCCAGGGCGTCATCGGTGAGCGCGTCCAACGCCACGTGTTCCTGGATTCTCATCAGTTTCCTCAAAGGATGGTGGTGGCAATCGTCTGGCACACCTTAGTCATCCCGTGGAGGGGTTGGCAAGTGCACCTGCCGGCCAGCAAATGGCTCACGAGATCCGATGACAGCGCCACACAACAGTGCGGGAAAGACGCCATACGCGGCGACAGCACGATGTAGGTCTTACAGTTGCCGAACGAGGTATCGCAATACTCTTAATTGCTTGAAAACTAAAGAGTTGTGACCTTCCTGCCGATATTCCAGACGGAGGAAATGACGGAGCCTCCCCCCCCGACCCTCCAGCCACACGGCGCGCTTGCAGCGGAAACAAGAGGAACACACGGATGCAGTGGTTCAGAGATCTCCCCCTGAGAGCCAAGCTGGTCGCCTCCTTTGGCGTCGTCTTGGCCATGGTAGCGGTGTTGAACGTCTTCGCCCACCGAACGACGACTCAGTCCCTGGACTCGGGCGCGTGGGTGGAGCACACCCACGAGGTGATCGACCTGGCGAACGAGGCCCTTGCCGGACTCGTGGACATGGAAACCGGGTATCGCGGCTTCCTGGTAACAGGCGAGGACGAGTTCCTCGAACCCTACGAGGACGGCACCGAGGTCTACCAGGAGCGCCTCGCACAGCTGCAGGAGAAGACCGCCGACAACCCCGAGCAGGTGGGTCGCTGGCGGGACCTCGAACGGCGCGCCTCCGCCTGGCAAAGTGAGATCACCGAACCCGGAATGGCCCTGCGTCGAGGTGACCTCGAGGGCACGGCGACGGTGGGTGACATCATCACCTTCGAGACCAGCGGCGAGGGCAAGAGACACTTCGATGGCATGCGGGCGGTGTTCGCGGCGGCCATCGAAGAAGAGAGGACACTGATGGCGGCCCGCTCCAAGGCGAACGCCGAGGCGGGCGACATGTTGCTGTCCGTGTTGTTGTGGGGCACTGTCGCCGTTCTCGGTCTGGGTTTCGCCGTCACGGGCTTCGTGTCGGGGGTAGCCAAGCGGGTCGACGTGGCCCAGGCCGAGGCCGCACTGAAGACGGGCATTGTCGAGAATGCCACCATCAACATCATGGTGGCCGACAAGGACTTCAAGATCACTTACGTGAATCCGGCGTCCCTGAAGACCCTGAAGAATATCGAGCACGTGTTGCCCGTCGCCGCTGAGGCCGTCGTCGGCTCGAGTATCGACATCTTCCACAAGAACCCTCCTCACCAGCGGGGAATCCTGAGCGACCCACGGAATCTGCCCCACCACACGCATTTCCCGTTGGGTGACCAGCACATCGATCTGACGGCGGCGGCAATCTACGACGAGCAGGGCAGGTACGTTGGGCCCATGGTGTCGTGGAGTCTCATCACCGAGACCGTGCGGTTGGAGACCGAGGCCTCGGAACGCTCTGCCCAGATCGAGCGACAGGCGGAGGAGACCGAGAGGCAGCGCCAGCACGTGCTGGCCGTAGCCGCGCAGGTGAAGGTGGCAGCCGACGGCGTGCTGTCGTCGGCGGAACAGCTGTCGGGCAGTTCCTCACAGCTGTCCCAGGGCAGTGAGCGCCAGACCGGTTCCGTCGAGGAGGCCGCCGGTGCCATCCAGCAGCTGGCCGCTTCGGCTCGTGGCGTGTCGCAGAATACGGATGAGCTGGCAAGGCTGGTCACCGAGAACTCAGCGGCCCTCACCCAGCTTGCCACCTCCATCGTGTCGGTGACGCAGAACGCGGAGCAGATGAGCCAGACCGTCATGTCCAACTCCTCCGGCATCGAGCAGCTGGCCGCCTCCATTCAAGCGCAGGCCGACAATGCCGAGCAGGCCAACGACTCCGCCCAACGAGCCTCCGAGCGCGCCCACGACGGCGCTGAGGTCGTGCGCCAGGCGATCGAGGGGATGGAGAGAATCGCCAATCGCGTGCGCGAATCCGCCCAGCGGATCACCGAGTTGGGCAGGAGTTCGGAGCAGGTCAGCACCATCGTCGCCGTGATCAACGACATCGCCGATCAGACCAACCTGCTGGCCCTGAACGCCGCCATCGAGGCAGCTCGGGCCGGCGAGCAGGGCCGTGGATTTGCCGTCGTCGCCGAGGCGGTGCGCGAGCTGGCGGAGCGCACCTCCCAGGCGACCCAGGAGATCGACGACATGATCGGCAAGATCCAGGGCGACACCCGCGACGTCGTCAGCTCGATGGAAGAGGGCATGCGCGACGTCGAGCAGGGTACCGAGCTGGCCTCCAGGTCGGGCAGCGCCCTGAGCGAGATCGCCGAGGGCGTCGAGCAGGTCAATCAGCTGATGGCCCAGCTGACCGCTTCGAGCCGCGAGCAGGCGATGACGAGCGATCAGATCGTGCAGGCCACCGCCGAGATGAACGAGCTCGTGCAGCAGGTGACCAGGGCGATGGCGGAGCAGTCCCAGGCTGTAGACGTCATCTCCCACTCTTCCGAGGAGATGCAGGGGCGCGTCGACCAGGTCTCCGGCGCCATGCGCGAACAGCAGGAGGCTGCCGAGCAGTCAGCCGGCAGCATGGAGGAGATCAACCAACTCGCCCGTAGCGCCAACGACGCCAGCCGAGAGATGGACACCGCCACCGATCAGCTGGCTACCCAGGCCGACGACCTCAACAAGCTGGCCGGTAGCTTCGAGGAGGGTGGCGAGTCCGGCAGCTCGATCACCGACGCCGCCAGCAATGCCGAACTGGACGGATAAGGAGAATAAGAGGGATTATCGCGAGTCTGGTGTGCCGCGTGCAAGCGATTTGGTCGTGGTGTGACCTGTGGCTGATTGTTGAACGGCCGTTTTCTGGCGGGCCAGCGGGCGCCGGGCCTGACGGTTGATCGAGGCGCTTGGATTCGGGCAGAGCCCCATCCTCTGCCGCCGCCTTGGACGCCGACGACTCAGGCAGCTTCGCCGAATTCGAGTTGGCGATCCAGGTGGGCCGGGCGATGGGTGGGGCTCTGGATGGCAGGCCGACCGCGTTGAGAAATGCCTCCACCGCAGAAGGCGCAGTGAGGGCAGCAATGATCTTCATCCGACCCGCGCAACTCGGGCACACGGTCACATCGTACTGGAAGACTCTGGCCAAGAGCTTGGCCCAGGAAACCCGATGGTCTCGATCGGGCGAGGCGGGAGCCAGTACGCCGTGGTAGCGGACCAGGTTAAGTCGCGGCGGGGGCACGAGAGCGGCCAGTTTCTCCAGCAATTCCTGTGGGGACAGCAAGATCTGGCACGTACCGTCCGCCCAGGGCCCCTTCAAGGAGAACGCGAGCGTTTCCTCGTCGACGAAGCGCAGTCTGCCATTGGCCACGGGCGGCCGGATGACGTAGCGACAGAGTCGTTCGAGGCGGCGCCGGTCGGTCGCCTCGATACGCGTCGCCGCATGTAATGAGAACCCCCGCGCGGCGTAACACAGGGCGCCGGAGCGCACGCCATCTTCGGGATCGGTGAGTCGGCGTCGCACTTTGCGTCCGGAGCGATCGCCGGTGGCGACCATGCCCTGCACCGAGGCGGCTGAGATCTGCGCCAGCAGGGGCTCCTGCTCCCACAGGGGATCGGTGGCGCCGGGACGAAGAAGGGGAGCCCATCCTCATCACGAACGAAGACCCCATCCATCATCAAAACATGCAGATGCGGGTTGAGATTCACGGAACTTCCAGATCGCTGTACGAAGGTGACCGACCCACAGCGACCGCCCTGGGCCCTGGCCTGGCGTCGATACCAACCTTGTACGACACGGAGGAACACGGCGAGCACGGTGCTGAGCAGGGCCCCATCCCAGGCCAGGCGGTAGCGGATCTCGAAAGGAAAGCTGAGTACCCACTGACGCACGGGTACCAGAGGCAGTACTTCCTCGGTCAGCCGCGCTGCGGTGTCGGCCATGCGGCGGCCCATGCAGCTGGGACAGAAGCCCCTCTTCTTGCAGGAGAACGCGACGACCCGACTCTCGCCGCAGTCTTCGCATCGTACTCGAAGAAACCCGTAGGCGAGAATGCCGCACTCCAGGTAGGCGCGCATCTCCTGCTCGACATGCCGGGGTAACTGACGATCGGTAGACCGGAGTTGCTCGGGGAATGTTTCCAGGTGACCGGACATCGCCCGGTAGAGCGGCTCGGTTTCCGGTGTTCGGCGGTGGTAGGCGACGGTGGGCATGCCGCAGGCGGCATCGGCGCCGCCCCTACCCCGCGTCTGGCACCAGAGGACTCAGAGCCCATCGGGCTCGCCAACCGGCTACTCCACCTATCGGCAGTGACCCACCATTGATCGAAGGCGCGCAGACGCCGAAGACATCCGAGGGACCGACCGACACCCCAACACGCACCCAAAACAGGGGCTCCGAATGCGCGTAGCACCCGGAGCCGATTCACCCACGTAAGATCTGTATTTCGAAAAGCGACGGTCTAGACGAAAGAGTCGTCTGCGTCCCCGCGAACAATCGTAACCTGACCCTGCTCTTCGAGCTGACGCACCTGCTGCACAATGCGCAGCTGCACTTCTTCCACCTCACTCAAACGCATAGGACCAAGGAACTCCATCTCCTCTGAGATGAAGGTGCGCACACGCTCGGACATATTGCCGAGGATCTTGTCCTTGAGCTCTTCTTCTGCCGCCTTCAAGGCAATGACCAGATCTTTCTGGTCGACCTCGCGCAGCAGGATCTGCAACTCGCGATCCGTGAGCTTGTTGATATCGGCGAAGGTGAACATCAGGTTGCGCACCGCTTCGGCGACTTCCGGATCCTGACCGTCCATCTGATCGAGCACGTTCTTCTCGACACTGGAACCGGTGAGGTTGAGGATGTCCGCCACGACCTTCGGGCCACCTACGTCCTGGTTACCACCGAGGATGTCACGCAGGGACGCTTCGAGGGCTTCTTCGATTTCTTTCAGGACGGCAGGTGTGATGTTTTCCATCGTGGCGATGCGATACGCCACGTCCGCCTGCATGCGCTCGGGCAACTGCGCCAGAATACCGGAGGCCTGGGCGGGCTCCAGCTGCGACAAGATCAGACCGATCGTCTGCGGATGCTCATGCGAGATGAAGGGCGCCACTTGTTCAGGTGACACATTCTTGAGCATGTAGAAACCGGACGACACCGTGCTGGCGACGCGATCGAGAATTTCCTGCGCGCGACGCGGGCCAACGGCACGTTCCAATGCTCCACGGGCGAAGTCCATACCACCTTGCGACACCCATTCACCGGCGAGTAGGTGTTGCTCGAACTCCTCCATGATCTTGTCCTGCATCTCAACACTAACAGTCTTGAGATTGGCGACGGCCTGGGTGATCTCTTCGATTTCGTAGTCGGAGAGGAACTTCATGACCTCTCCACAGGCCTCCTGGCCTAGGGCGACGAAGAGAATTGCCACCTTCTGCATCGTCGGTATTTCAGGCTCTTCATCGCCCTCGGCGGCGGCATCACCGTCGCCATCGTACTGAGCCATATCCCTGCCCTTGCTCGTCGTGTCTTTGTAGGTAACGCAACTCAGATGAGTATAGGAAATTGCGGCGCAGATTACCGCTCTTTTTCTCCATCGGCTGTCGACGACAATGACTGAAGTCGAGATTTGGCTTTTCTCTGAGGAAATTCGCCGATTCGACGTCGAATCGAACATTTTTTCCGCTTTTGTCCGCGGCGGTCTCGATGGAAGAGGAATCCGGTCTTACCATTGTCCACGACCACTACATCCATAGGAGCGCCGGCATGACCCCCGAAGAACGATTCCAATTCGACCTTGAAGGTTATCTCGTCGTCGAGAATGTCCTCGATGCCGACCACCTCGCCGAACTCAACGCCCCCTGCGACGATCCACCGGGCGGCTGGGACGGCGACATGTATCGGACCTCCAATGTCTCGCAGTGGGGCGCCGCCTATCAACGCCTCATCGACCACCCGAAGCTGGTGCCCTATCTGCTCGAGCTGCTGGGACCGCAGGTTCGCCTCGATCACGACTACTGTATTCTCATGCGCAAAGGTGCTGCCGCTGGTGGTTTGCACGGCGGTTCCAGTCCGCAGATCGGCGCCGGCGACCACTGGTATCGCCATCACAATGGCGTCATGCGCAATGGCCTCACGGTCTTCACCTTCAATCTCACCGACTCACCCGAGGGCAAGGGCGGCTTTGGCTGTATCCCGGGATCCCACAAGAGCAACTTCGTCGGTGATATCCCGCCTGAGGTGCGCAGATACGAACGCAATGCCCACTACGTGCGCAATGTGCCCGCCCGTGCCGGAGATGTCATCATCTTTACGGAAGCCCTCGTGCACGGCACCGTGCCCTGGGAAGCAGAGGGCGAACGCCGCGCCGTTCTATACAAATACAGCCCCGGCCATTCCTCCTGGTCGCGTGGCTACTACGACCAGAGCAAATACACAGACCTCACGGATCAGCAGAAACGTTTCCTCGAGCCCCCCTACATCGGCCAACGCGAGAACACCGTCAGCGATTAGCCGACTTCGTAACGCGACAGGGCGTCCTCATTCAGCACGACACCAAGACCAGGACCGGTGGGCACCAGCGCCTTGCCCGCGACGATCTCCACGGGGGTCTCAACCAACTCTGTCATCATCGAACTCGGTGTACGACTTGCCCGTGCCTCGGCCGTGCGCGGCGTGATCGGATACTCACACAGGAATCCGTCGGGTGACGACGCCACCCAGTGTACAGTGGCGGCAAAGTGCAGCGCCGTGCCCCAGCAGTGCGGCACCCACGGCAATTTCGCCAGCCGTGCTGCCGTCGCAATTCGGCGCCCCTCCGTCAGGCCGCCGACCCAGGAAAGATCCGGCTGCAGCAGGTCGACGGCGCGCCGCTGAATCAGGCCATTACAGGCAAAAGCCGTCATCTCCCGCTCTCCTGCGGCAATGGCGACATCCGTGCGCAAACGTAGTTCGGCGAGATTCTCCAGATCGTCCGTACTGCACAGTGGTTCTTCCCACCAATACACGTTGGCATCTGACCCCTCGATCAACCGTGCCACCTGAATAGCCTCCGCCAGACAACCGGGGCGCCCCAGGTCGAGCATCAGTTGCGTCGTGGGCCCAGCAGCCGCGCGAATCTGCTGTAGCAGATCGACATCACGATCCGGCTGACGACCAAAGCCGGTCCAGCCGTAATACTTGATCGCCTTGAATCCCTGGTTCACATAGTCAGATGTCATCGCCAGCGCCTGCGTCGGATCGTCCGCATCGACCCAGATGCTACTGACATAGACCGGCACCTCGCTGCGAAACCGGCCGCCGAGCAGTTCACTCAAGGGTACATCCAGAGTCCTCGCTGCCGCATCGTGCAAAGCCAGATCCAGCCCACTGAGCGCGTGAATCGCCAACCCCCGGCGATCATAGATCTTTTCGCACACGTCGTAACAACGATGCCACATCGGTGTGAGATTCAGGACATCCTCACCAATGAGCTCCGACGCCAGCCGATCGACCAATAGACCCGTCGCCGACGCCGACGCACCATCACGATCGGGCACGAAGCACTCGCCCACGCCTTCAATGCCATCCTCCGTACGCACGCGCACCAAAATCCAGCCGCCGAGAGGATACTCGTCGGCCTTCAATACGTGTGTGCGGATTTCAGTGATCTTTCTCATGCCGCCAAACCTCGTCTGCCCTCGACCCTGTGACAACTGCTTGCCCTGACCGTTGGCCCTGAGGGCAACTGCGGACGATGTTTGCCGCATGCTCGAATCTCATGCGCTGCCCTTCGGCCTGACTGCGACTCTGAATCGCTGGGATCTGATTCTTGTCGTCGTCGTTTCCCTGCAGACGGCAGGCCTCGCCTACATCGCCGCACCGCGGGCGAAATCTGTGATGATGACGCTTCCCGTGCCTTTCACGATTGTCACCCTCTCGCTCGGACTTTCCGTCAACGCCACAAATGTGCTCTGCCTCATCATCCTCTTCATCTATTCCCACTCGATTCGCCTGCTTCATGATCGACTCGGCGTGCCCATCGTCGCCGCCATCCCCCTCGCTCTGGCTCTCTACATCGTCCTGGGCCTGGCGGCTGCGAGGGTCACACCCACAGGTGACACAGCATTCTGGATCGCCACTGCCGTCGTCTATGTCTGTGGCCTCTTCTTGTTCTTCGGCACTTCCCCGCGTGCTGAACGTGCCCATCGAACGTCTCTTCCTGTCTGGGCCAAGTTGCCGATCATCCTCTGCGTCGTCGCGTTGCTCGTTCTCATCAAGGGCAATCTGGGTGGGTTCGCCTCTTTCTTTCCTCTCGTGAGTGTTGTCGGCTCTTATGAGGCGCGGCATTGCCTGTGGACGATGACACGCACCATTCCATTGCTGATGATTACGATTTTGCCCTTGTTGGTAACGGCCCATCTAACGCAGGACACCCTTGGCCTCGGCACGGGACTCCTGCTTGGCTGGGCTGTCTTCCTGATGTTGCTCGTGCCCATCACCGCATGGCAATGGAAGCGCTGGCCTGCGCCACTGACAGACTGAGGAAATGACCGTCGCTTCCCACATCACAGAAGATCACGGCAGAATTCAGCTCCGGGCATCAGAATTGACAGAAGAGATTGGCAAATGACTGCAAAGACCGGACACCAGACGGAGGTCGTATGACAGATATTTCGGTTCTCACGGACACGGCCAAGGGCATCTGGCTCGACGAATTCGAATGTGCCGACATCGGCTTTGCCGGTGCGTCCGTGCGCAAACGCGTATTACGAGGTGGGCTCACCGACGGTGTGGAGGTCGTCGAAGTCGACAATGGCGAGTTCTCCTACACCATTCTACCCACACGTGGCATGGGAATCTGGCGCGGCAAATATCGTGAGCTTGATGTGGGTTGGCGGGCACCCGTACCCGGACCGGTGCATCCCAGTTTCGTCAATCTCCAGGATCGTGGCGGTCTGGGCTGGCTTACCGGCTTCGACGAGGCCATCGTCCGCTGCGGACTCGACAACAATGGGGCCCCCACGACGGATGTCGTTCCCAACAACATGGGCGTGCCTTCCGAGGTGGAGCTGACGCTGCACGGACGCATTGCCAATATCCCTGCCTGTCGCGTCGAGGTTCGTATCGAGCCAGGAGACGTGCCGACTATCGTCGTCAGTGGCGATGTCGAGGAAGCGGCCCTCTTCTACCCTGGATTTCGCCTGCACACGGAGATTTCCACGCGCTGTGGCAGCAATGCTTTCACCATCGTCGACACGGTGACCAACCTCAAAGCAATGGATGCCGAGTTCGAGCTTCTCTATCACTGCAACTTCGGGCCACCCTTTCTCGAAGCGGGGTCAACGCTGGAAATGCCGGCTCGCTTTGTCGCGCCAAGAGACGAGGGTGCCGCCGTTGGTATCGACACCTATGCCAAATACCTCGGACCCACAGATGGCTATATCGAGCAGGTGTATTGGTATGAACCCCTCGCCACGGACGATGGCAGTACACTGTCCATGCTGCGCAATGCCGCCGGAGATCGTGGTGTCGTCGTGCGTTACAACACGCAGCAGATGCCCTGCTTCAGCCAGTGGAAAAACACAGCGTCCGTAGGTGACGGCTATGTAACGGGGCTGGAACCAGGCACGGACCACCCCAACTCCAAGACCTTCGAGCGCCAACAGGGACGACTTATGTCACTCAAACCCGGTGCTTCACATGAGATTGAGATGACCATCGAGGTCCACGATGACGCCACCGGCGTGCAGTCGATCCAGCAAGAGATTGCCGCCATCCAGGGCGATACGCAACTCATCGTCCATTCGGAACCACTGTCTCATCTGTCTGGCTGAGGAAAAACAGACCCATGTTTAATGCACGCCCCACCTTGCAGAACACACCTTCCACCGGACTAGGCAAGAAATCCTGCGGCGCCGCCCCCAAGCGCGGCCGACCCCTCGGCGGCGGCCCCGGCTACACCGACGTCGTGCGTGCCACCAGCGAGCCAGTGAGACATCTCGACGAATTGCTCGAAGCGCTCAAGGCGGCACGCTCTGGAGACACAGTCTTCATCGCCGGTGATGCGACCATCGAGTGCACGGAGCGTGTTTTTGTCGAACAACTCGTGCTCAAGCTCCCAGGTGGTGTCACTCTCGCCAGCAATCGCGGCACAAAGGATTCACCAGGTGGACTGATCCGCTCCGATGCCTTCGCGACGAAACCCCTCATCGAGGCGCTCGGACCTGATACACGTGTCACGGGTCTGCGCATACAAGGACCGAATCCGCGTCGTTGTCTCGAACATCACGCTCGGTCCTTCAGAGAGGATCGCGGCCACGAGTACTACTACAAATTCCCCACCTCCGTCGGCGTCGAGACGGCGCACGACCGACTGCGTGTCGACAACTGTGAACTGGCCGGCTGGAGCCACTCCGCCGTGCACTTGATCAAGGGCGAGGGACACCTCGTCCAACACAGCTTTATCCATCACAATCAGTACAATGGCCTGGGGTATGGCGTCAGCCACGACCAATCCGGCTCTCTGATCGAGGGCAATCTCTTCAATTCGAATCGCCATTCCATCGCCGGCACGGGGCGCTCGGGTTCAGGCTACGAGGCGCGCCACAATGTCGAAATGGGTCGCACGCTGAGTCACTGCTTCGACATGCATGGTGGACGAGATCGCAAGGACGGTTCCAATGTCGCGGGCGGCTGGATGCACATCCATCACAACACATTCTGGGCAACGGGTCGCGCCGCGATTGTTATTCGCGGTGCCTCTGAAGAGGAAACCATCATCGAGCGCAATTGGTTCCGCCAACGCACCGAAACGGCGGCGATTCGCTGCGAGGAGCGCGTCACGATCCGCGACAATGCCTGGGGACGACGGGATCCTGTCTTTCGCTAGGCCTTGATAGCAACGGACACCACATAGCCAGTGGCGTGCTACCTGGTGCGTTTGCAGGTCGGTGATCAGGTGCTGCGCAACAAGCTGTTGCGCGTCCGTTAGCGAATGGCAGCGCGTCGCTGGGACTGAGTCAGGCGGCCTTGGCTTTTTTCGCCGCGCGCTCGCGTACCACGTGGGTCAACTCTTTCTTGCGAATCCGCAGGGACTCGGGCGTGACCTCCAGCAATTCATCTTCTGACAGATACTCCATCGCATCATCCAACGACATCTTGCGGTGCGGTGGCAGTGCTTCTGCATCCTGGCCGGGTTTGGCACGGTGCCCGGTGCCTGGCTTGCGTTTGATCGGATTCACGACCAGATCACCGTCGCGAATGTGCTCGCCCACGACCTGACCATCATAGACTTCCGTGCCAGGTGGCAGGAAGAAGGTCCCGCGTTGCTTGAGATTCGTCAGTGCATAAGCGCTCGCAGGGCCCGTGAATCCAGAAACAAGCGAGCCGAATTCGGCCGTTTCGATGGCACCAGCCATCGGCCCATACTCATGAAAAAGGGAGTGAAAAATGCCCTCGCCACGGGTTGCCGTCAGAAAAGGCTGGCGGAAACCGAGCATGCCTCGGGTTGGCACAATCCAGGTGTTGTGCACGACACCCGTCTCCGTCTGCCGCACATCACTGAGACGACCGCGTCTCCTGCCGAGCATCTCGCTCACCGTTCCCTGGTGTGCACTCGGCACTTCGATGTAAACCTCTTCGAAGGGCTCTTCTCGTCCATTCTCGCCATCATGGAAGATGACCTCCGGCTGACTCACGGCGAACTCGTAGCCCTCGCGTCGCATCGTTTCGATCAGAATCGCCAGATGCAACTCACCGCGACCCGATACGACCCACTGCCCTGCGACCTCCGCGTCTTCCACGCGCAGAGCGACATTCTGCTCCAGCTCATGGAAGAGTCGCTCACGAATCTGTCGGCCCGTGACAAAACGACCTTCACGGCCAGCGAAGGGACTCGTGTTCACACTGAAGGTCATGCGCACCGTCGGCTGTTCTACCTCAATCGGTGGCAGTGGCCGCGGATCGTCGACATCGGTGATGGTATCGCCAATGCT
This sequence comes from Gemmatimonadota bacterium, assembly GCA_018660835.1. Lineage (GTDB taxonomy): Bacteria > Latescibacterota > UBA2968 > UBA8231 > UBA8231 > UBA12574. The sequence continues at coordinate 197,316 of JABJJN010000020.1, forward strand.
CACATTGTCGATACCGGATATGGCGATGATACTGCCCGCGTGAACCTGTTCCTGTGACTCGCGCTTGAGATTGCGGAAAGTGAAGACTTCACCAACCCGCGAACTCACCATCTCGCCTGTCGAATCCACATGCGCCACGGTCTGCCCAGGACTCAGCGTGCCACCCGACAGACGACCCACAGCGATCTTGCCCACATAACTGCTGTATTGCAGTGTCGTCACCAGCAACTGAGGTGGACCGTCGACGTCGACTGTCGGTGCCGGCACATGCTCGACGATCGCGTCAAACAGCGGTCCCAGATCGTCTTTCAGATCTTCCGGCTCGGTACCTGCACGACCAGCCAGTGCCTGCGTATACAGGACCGGGAAATCAGCCTGTTCGTCCGATGCACCCAATTCAATGAACAGGTCCAGTGTCTGATCCACGACCCAATGCGGTCGTGCCGCAGGCCGATCGATCTTGTTCACTACGAGGATCGCCTTCAGACCACGTTGGAGGGCATGTCGCAAGACAAAACGCGTCTGCGGCATCGGTCCCTCCACAGCATCCACCAGCAGCAACACGCCATCCACCATATTCAGAATGCGCTCGACTTCGCTGCCAAAGTCAGCATGTCCCGGTGTGTCCACGAGACTGATCGTCTTGTCCTTGTAGTCGACGGCCGTGTTCTTGGCAGTAATGGTGATGCCCCGTTCGCGCTCCAGATCATTGGAGTCGAGGACACGGTCATTCACCTGCTGATTCGTACGAAAGACATTCGTCTGCTTCAACATGCCGTCAAGCAGGGTCGTCTTGCCATGATCGACGTGGGCGATGATGGCGATATTTCTCAGATTGTCGGCGCGATTGGTCAAAGCGGTGCAGATCCTGGCTGTGGGCGCAACTGGCCGTGGGCTCAAATAGAGGGCAAGCAATAGAACGTACGCACAAAACACCCAAAAAATGCCCCCCTGCTGTCAGCATTCGTCTCTTGTGGATCATAGCCGAGGCCTTAGACTTTGGCTGAGTCGAACACCAAGTCCAACCCTAATGACACGAGTTCAAGTGGTCGAAAAATCGGCGATCCAGACTGCTAGACAGATCGGATCCACCCAGGAGGGCCGTAGACTCCTGTGGGGTTTTGCGTCACTTCTGCTGGTTCTCGCTTTGGTCTCGGTGATCAGTTTTGTGGTTGTGCAGAACGCCTCCGGAGGCTTCACCGGCTACCGCGAGATGGCACGCGACGCCAACCTCGCTGGCCGTCTGCAGGCGAACATGCTCATGGTGCGGATGAATGTGAAAGACTTCATCATCACTGGTAGCTACAAGGATCTGCAGCAATACGCCGATTACTATCGCAAGATGTCCGGCTTCCTTGAAGAGGCCCAGCAGGAAATCGTCAAGCCTGAGCGCGCCGACCAGATCGACCAGGTCGCCGGCAACCTGAGAGACTATGTCAGCGCCTTCGATGCGGTCATCGCCCTGCGCGAACGCCGCAATGACGCGGTCTTCAAGGTCCTCGATGTTCGCGGCCCTTACATGGAGGCGAATCTCACGGCGATCATGACGTCAGCCGAGGAGAGCAACGACATGGCCGCCGCCTTCCATGCGGGGCTGGCCATGAAGCACCTGCTGTTGGCACGCCTCTACGTGGCAAAATTTCTCGTCAACAATGATCAACGCTCCGTCGACCGCGTGAAGAAGGAATTCGAGGCAGTCCGTCATCGCTTGGAGATACTCGACTCGGAGTTGGAAAATGAGCACAGACGGGCAATGCGCGAAGCCGTCCTGTCATCCTTCGCCGACTACGAAAGCACCTTTGCTGAACTCGTTGAGATCATTTTCGAGCGCAACAACATCATTTCCGGCACCCTCGATCGCCTCGGTCCAGAGATTGCCAGTCACGTAGAGAGCGTCAAGCTCGACATCAAGAGTGTGCAGGACGAGATCGGCCCTCGACTGCAGGCGCGCAACACCCTCAGTATCTACGTCGTGAGTATCGTCGGCGCGATCGCCCTGATCGTGGCTGTAACACTGACCTTCGTCATCGTGCGCACCTTCCGACGCATGACAGCATCCATCGAGAGTGCGCGGGTGGCGGCGGAATCAACGGCCCAGACCAAGGCAGATTTCCTGGCGAACATGTCGCACGAAATCCGCACCCCCATGAACGCCATCATTGGCATGGCTCATCTCGCCCAGCGCACAGACCTGAATCCGAAGCAACGCGACTACGTCGACAAGATTCATGGCTCCAGCCAACATCTGCTCGGTATCATCAACGACATTCTCGATTTCTCCAAAATTGAGGCCGGCAAACTCGCCGTCGATGCCATCGACTTTCGCATCGATGAGGTCCTCGACAATGTCGCCAGCCTCATCGGCGAAAAGGCCTCGGAGAAGGGGCTCGAAGTCATCTTTGACATTGACCCCGCCCTTCCCGCGCATCTGGTGGGTGATCCGCTGCGCATTGGTCAGATCCTCGTGAACTACGCCAACAATTCGGTCAAGTTCACAGAAAAGGGTGAGATCTTCATTCGCGCCAACGTCGCGAGCGACGAAGGACAGGATCTGCTGGTTCGTTTTGAGGTCGAGGATACGGGGATCGGCATGACCCGGGAACAGACGAGCAGACTCTTCCAGTCCTTCTCGCAGGCAGATACGTCGGTTACGCGCAAATACGGCGGCACAGGCCTTGGGCTGGCAATTTCCAAAGAGCTGGCTGAATTGATGGGTGGCGAAGTCGGCGTGTCTTCCGAGGTCGGATCGGGGAGTGTGTTCTTCTTTACCGCCGCCCTTCGTCGTACAGGTGAGCGCAAGCAACCGATCCCGGCACTTGATCTGCGTCATCGTCGGGTTCTCGTCGTCGACGACAATGAACACGCTCGAGAAATCCTGTCCTCCATGCTGACGACTCTGACCTTCCGCGCCGATGTCGTGGCTTCGGGAGAAGAGGCCGTCGTCGCCGTGGATACGGAGAATCGTGGCGATGATCCCTATGAGGTCGTTTTTCTCGATTGGAAACTCGAGGGGATCGACGGCATCGAGGCAGGCCGACGCATCCAGGCCCTCGATGTCGCCACAAGACCAGAGCGCGTGATCGTGACGGCCTATGGTCGATCAGAGGTCATGGATGAAGCAGAGGCGGCGGGCATGCCGATCGTGCTCGTCAAACCCGTCACGCCATCGCATCTGCTCGACGCCGCCGTGAGAGTGCTCGGCGGTGGTGGATCTGACGATCTCGTGCACCGGGATGACTGGGCCGAACACCTCGATGCCATCAAGGGAGCCCGTGTGCTGCTGGTTGAGGACAATGAACTCAACCAGCAGGTCGCGATTGAACTGCTGCGCGAGGGAGGCCTGCAGGTAGATCTCGCCGAAGATGGTGCCCAGGCGGTACGTATGGTAGGTGAAAAGTCCTACGACGTGGTCTTGATGGATATGCAAATGCCGGTCATGGATGGTGTGACGGCGACCATCGAAATTCGCAAGAATCCCCGTTTTGCCTCGCTGCCAATTCTGGCCATGACGGCCAATGCCATGGAGAAAGACCGCGAAAAGACACGGGAAGCGGGAATGAATGACCACATTGCCAAACCAATTGACCCGGCCACACTGTTCAGTTCCCTGCTGCACTTTGTCGAACACAGAACCGACGATGCGGCCAAGAACGAAACGGTAGATTCATCAGCCGAAGACGATTCTGCATCGGACCTCGTCATTGAGGGCATCGACACGGCGGACGGCCTGCGCCGTGTTCTCGGCAACCAGCAGCTCTACCACAATCTGCTGCGTCGATTTGTCACAGGCGAAGAGTCACGCGCCGCTGGCACGATTCACACCTTGCTGGCCCGCAACGACACCGAAGGCGCTGAACGTGCGGCGCATTCACTGAAGGGGGTGGCGGGCACTCTCGGTGCCAAAAACCTGCAAGAGCACGCGGCGACCCTCGAAGCATCGTTGACCGAAAGTGATGTCAACGTGGATGACCAGTTGACTGCCCTCGATCAGGAGCTGAGGGCGCTGGTGGCACAGATTCGGACAGCCCTGCCACCGGAGGCACCGAAACAGGCAAATGGTCGCGACACCCAGAATCATGGTTCTGCAGCCAATGGGTCCGGTGACCACGAGAACACAGGAACCACAGGCAACGGCAAGAGCGGGGATGTGGACTGGGACGCTGCACGTCAGGTCGTTGGCGAGCTCGAAGCCCTGCTGGCAGCCAGCGACAGCACGGCCCTTGATCTGTTCGATCGTTCTTCGGGCCTGCTTGAGCAGGCTCTGGGCCATCACTTTCCTGCCGTGGAGTCGCCGATTACGGGCTGGGACATGGACGCAGCCCTCGTGGCTCTGCGCGCTGCCTGCGAAGACATTGAGCAAATCGCCGATGTGCATAAATGACGCCACTCGCGCCGGCTCGCTAGTCGATCTCACCCGCCCACAGACGCTGCATCTGGTCGCACTCTTCCAGTAGTTGATCCAGCGGCCCCTGCGCTGCAACCCTGCCCTCGTCGAGCACGACGACCCAGTCGGCGCGTCGCAATACGGGCTGACGATGCGACACAACGAGGCAGGTCGTTGCCTGATCCGCCGTCAAACGATCCCACAGCAGACGCTCCGTCTCGACATCAAGGGCGCTGGAGACATCATCGCAGATGAGTAGTTCAGGATGGTTGTGGCGAACCAGGCGACCAGTTCAGTGGCATAGCGTGCCGCAATCGCCACGATTTGCTGGCCCACCAGCACGCCCGTGTAGATGCCTGCAGCGAGCGCCAGATTCTGCAGGGTGTCACCATCACGAGCGGCATCGATAAAGCTGCGCAGAATCTGCGGACTCAGCAGCTCAAGTCCGATACCCGAGAACAGCAGCAACGCCAGACCCAGCACACGTCCCCATTGGGGGGACAGATACTGGCTCAGCAGCTGCGTATAGTGTGCTCGGGTTACCTGCATAGCTCCATCAATGCGCGCGAAATGTGACTACCTCTTCGATGCCGAAATCGCGCCAAGGTAACAGATCGATCTATGATTCGATCGCTCGGAAGACCAATGCCGGATCATCACAGCTGAAGACGTCGAGGCCCCACTCGAAACGGCTACGAATAAGCTCTGCATCCGGATCGATGCAGGAGACGACGGGCAGTCCTGCCTTGTGGGCTTCGTTGATCATGGCCGCTGTCACTGTCTTGCGATGCGGATGCAGGAAGTCGACCCCCTCCTCAAGACTGTGTCGCAACGTGTCATTTTGCCCGGCAGGATAGAGAATCCCTGTTGAGATCTGATCACACGCGTCGCGAACCCAGCGCAGCTGATCGAAGCTGCTGGAAATCACCAGCCCTCGGTGGGCCTCGCCGGTGACTGTGACCAGTTCGGCAACCCTGCCGAGCGTGTCTGCATCAAATGTGGGATCGACATGTAGGCAGACCCCACACCCGCCGGCTGCAGACCAGTCGAGCAGATCCTGCAGACTTGGCACAGCGGTACCACAGAATTCAGACCGATACCAGGAGCCGGCATCTAACGATTGGAATTGTTCCATCGTTAGGTCCTCCACTCGACCCTCGCCGTCCGTCGTGCGATTCACGGTGGGGTCGTGCATCAGCACAAAGTCGTCATCCCGTGTAATTTTGACATCCACTTCTACCCACGACGCACCTTGTGCCTGTGCTGCGGCAAAGGCGGGGATCGTATTCTCCGGGCCATGGGCGCATGCACCACGATGCCCAATGACAGGGATGGGACCCGGCGACTCTCGAATGTGTATTGCCTTCATTGCTGCCTCCACAAAGTCGATGTGATCTTTGCATGTGTTCTGGTCATGCCGCTTCTTCATGCGTCGCAAATACCATCCGGTCCAACTTCAAGACGAACGATGCCGCAGGTCAACAACTTCCTCTGCAAGCTGGTCATTGCCAGTCTCGTAGCGTGCGTTTCTCACGCCTTGGCTCACAATGGTGTGGTTGCCCATGCAAGACCCGCGGTAGGGATCGTCGTCGACGGCGACTTGTCCGATTGGCCTGCAGATGCCCTTTCCTATCCGATTCGAACGCATCAGCTTGGCGCCGCTCCCGTAGATACCGATGACTTCGACGGACATTTTCAGGTTGCATGGGATGCAGCAACGGGGTCCCTTTGGGTCGCTGTCGATCTTGTCGATGACGAGACCATCCTGGAGGGCGCCACCGCCACGTCACTAGCCGACATGCGTCGATTCTTTGGCATGATGGGGTGGCGTTCTTCCGATGAAGTGGAAACACCCGATCTCGCCGATGGCTGCGCGATCCTGATCGATATGGGCCACGAAGACGGTGATTCCCGCACCGTGCGGTTTGGCCTGGATGGACGTGACTCAAGGACGGTAATCACCTCATCCGAGCGCGATGGCCAGCAATGGCGTGACGCGCAGGTTGCCGCAACCTTCCCTCCCGGTCGCCGCGTATACGAATGGCAAATCAACCTGCAAGCAGCCTTTCTTCGCGAGGCGGACCATCCGCCCAATTTGCTGGCCGCCGGGACAGTGCTCGGCTTTGATGTCACCGTCGCAGATCGAGACACGGGCAGCACTCTATCTGGTGATGATCTCTCCTGGCTCAGTTGGGGGCCGGGGGTGGGCAAGGTATGGGGTTCGCGCACGTCACGTCGAGGCGATCTCGTCCTCATCGAAGCGGATCTCGCCATGGGGCACTTGGCCGGCCTCACCCGCTGGAACAACGCGTCGACACAGACGCCACCATCGGGGGTCAGCATACGAACCCAGACGGGTCTGGCGCGCTGGACGATCAGCACCGACTCACTGGGAGCCTTCCACGTCGACGTCCCCGCCGGTGACTATGTACTCACAGTGGAAGACGTGCGACTCGGCCTCGATCGTGCCGAGACACACACCACAGTAGTGGCAGATTCTACAACCTCTGTTGTGGTCCTCGATGCGCCACTCTTCAGCCTGTCCGTACTGCGTGGCGAGGCGAGCGACTCTATTGTGCGGCGTCCGCTTCCGCCAGGGCGCCAGCGAGGCGTCAGTTGGGTAGGCAGCCGCGCTATCGGCCGTGCCCATCTCACGCCGCTGCAACCACTACATGTCGACTGGATCGTGCAGACCCCTTTCGGTTGGCAGCGCGACATTCATGCACCTGCTCTTCAGGCGCCACGAGGTGCGGCCGGACTCTGGGGTGAAAGCGATCGAGGCATTCTGGTCACAACCCGGTTGTCACAGGAAGTCGGTATCGCGACCTTGCTCAAGCCGCATATCTGGACAGGTCGCGGTACGTGGCGCGGCGAGTTGGCCATGACATCAGAGGCAGACTGGGTCACGTGGTTCGACCAATACGAAACCTTCATCCTGCACTATGCTCGACTCGCCCAGGCCGCTGGCATCGAGGCCCTCTGTATTGGCACCGAGTTGTCCGCAACACTCGTGCGTGAGGATCAGTGGCGCCGCATCATTGCCCTCATTCGCAGTGTCTATAGTGGCAATCTGACCTATGCAGCCAATTGGGACCGATTCGAGCAGGTTCCTTTCTGGGATGCCCTCGACTTTGTGGGTGTTCAGGCCTACTTCCCCCTTGCAGAGGAACCGACGCACGACATCGACCAACTCGTCAGAGGCTGGCAGCCCTGGCTTGAACGGCTGGCTGCTGTCAGCGAGCAGAGTGGACGGCGCGTTCTATTTACCGAAATTGGCTATCGCTCGCATGTAAATGCCGTCGTCGAGCCGTGGCTCTGGCCGCGGCAGGTCGAGGGCGGCAATGGCACAGCTGGACAGAAAGTGCAAGCTGCAGCGTATGAAGCGTTCTTCCGTGCTGCCTGGGATTTGCCCTGGGTTGCCGGTGCGTATTGGTGGAAGTGGTTTCCAAACCACGAGCGTGCGGGAGGTGACGACGACGCTGGCTTCACACCGCAGAACAAGCCGGCGCAACAGGTGATCGGGCAGTGGTATCTGCGCACACACCTGGTTGAATCACAGGAAGCTGAAACACAGGAGAACAAACGTGCCGGATACGGTCAGTAAATCACCACTAAGCCAGCAAGAGCTGGCATTCTTCAAGACCCACGGGTATCTGATCCTGCGGCAGATCCTCGATCCCGCCTTACTGGCTCGGGCACGTGCCCGGTTGTGGGATGCAGCCCCCACCTCTATGCACCGCGACGACCCAAGCAGTTGGGTCGGACCGATTCCCACCGATCAGGAGAGTGAAGAGCGCGACAACCACCGACGAGGCTTTCGCTGGCAGTATCGCCAGATCGGTGACGAACCGTGGATGGTGCAGATGCTGCCGAAGAATCCGACCGTCTGGGCCCTCGCCGAACAGTTGCTGGGCGAGGGGAGGCTCGTCGAACCCTCGGGTGTGCGCGGTATCTACTGCACCCTGCCCTATGGTGATCATGCAACGACGGCGAATGGGTGCCATGTCGATGCCCATCCCTTCCACTTCGGTGCCGTCGCGTACATCGATGATGTGGAACCAGGTGGTGGTGGTTTTCGTGTGTGGCCAGGGAGCCACCGGACCTTTTACTACGATTTCCAGACAGCCTACCAGCGAGAGCCCAACGACCAATACGAGCCCGACAAGGCACGAATCGGCGCAGGCCCCTCCGTCGATTGTTATGGTCGCGCAGGTGATGTCGTCCTCTGGCATCATCGCATCGGCCACATGGCGTCTCACAATACGACGCGTCGCATCCGCCAGGCCGTTCTCTACGATTTCCGCAAAGACGACTGGGAAACAACCCAGAGTGATCCACCGGCGCAGGATATGTGGCAGGATTGGTCGGATGAAATCCGCTCGGTACAGCTGCTCTGATTTTCTCTTCATTTTTGTTGTTGACCGGCCGGTTCCGAATTCCTATGTTCCTGTCAGCCCGGTTCGAATGACCGGGTATCGTTTTGCCGATTAGTTGACCGGTCGGTCCCAAATAATGGAGAAACCGCATGTCAGATTCCCCCAGCAACGGTAATGGCAACAGCGCCTTCGGCGACTGGGTCGTCCGTTACCGCTGGCTCGTGTTGTTCGCCTCCCTCGCCGTGGCAATGGTTGCCGGCTCCGGTGGCTCACGCCTGGCCTTCAACAACGACTACCGTGTCTTTTTTTCTGAAGACAATCCCGAGTTGCAGGCCTTCGAGAAGCTGCAGCGGACGTACACGAAGATCGATAACATCCTCTTCACGATCGCACCACGTGGCAATGATGTGTTCGCGCCGGCCGTACTCGACGCAGTCGAGTATCTGACGCTGGATGCATGGCAGCTGCCCTTCGTCCTGCGCGTCGATTCGATCACCAACTATCAGCACACCGTGGCCACAGACGACGATCTCATCGTCGCCGATCTGGTAGAAGGCGCTGTCGATCTCTCCTCACCCGAGTTGAGCGAAATTACCCGTGTCGCCACCAATGAGCCTGCCCTGCGCAGTTTCCTTGTCGCCCATGAGGGTCACACGACGGCCGTCAATGTCACCTTCCAGATGCCCCAGTTGGCCATGGACGAGACGCCACAGGCCGTTGCCGCTGCACGTGAATTAGCGGCCAAGTTGGAGGCGGACTACGACGTCGACGTGCACCTGACGGGCATGGTCATGCTCAACAATGCCTTCTTCGAAATGGCCATGCAGGACATGTCCACCATGGTGCCCGCCATGTATCTGATCATCATTGCCGTGACCTTGCTGCTCGTGCGCTCCGTGACGGCGACCATCGGCACGGTGCTGGTGATCCTTCTGTCCGTCATGACGTCTATGGGAATTGCCGGCTATCTCGGCATTGAGTTGACGCCGCCCTCTTCGGCAGCCATGACGATTATTATGACCCTCGCCGTGGCGGATTCGATCCATATCCTGGTTTCCGCGCTCGGAGCCATGCGACGTGGCAAGGGTCGACGCGAAGCACTCGTCGAGAGTCTGAGTGTGAACATGTCACCCGTCTTCCTCACAAGTGTGACGACGGCGATCGGCTTTCTGTCGCTGAACTTCTCCGACTCACCACCCTTTGCCGATCTTGGCAACATCACCGCCATCGGCATGATCGCCGCCTTCTTCTACTCTGTCGGTTTCTTACCCGCCTTTGTTGCCATCGTCCCTGTCAGAGCACGGGCAGGCCAATCCTTGCTAGGCAAGTACATGGACCGCCTCGGCGATTGGGTCGTGGCCCACAACCGACGCATCCTTTTCGGCTTCAGCGGCTTCGCCGTCCTGGTCCTCGCCTTTGTCCCATCGAACGATCTGAATGATGACTTCGTCGCGTATTTCGACGAGAGCACAGCCTTCCGTCAGGACGTGACCGTTACGAGTGAACGACTGACCGGTGCCTATCAACTGCAATTCTCTCTGAATTCGGGATCGAGCAATGGCGTCAGTGACCCCATGTTTCTGCGTCAGACAGGGCTCTTCGTCGACTGGTTGCGTGAGCAGCCAGAAGTACGACACGTCCAGTCGATCACCGATACCTTCAAACGCCTCAACATGAACCTGCACGGGGACGATCCGGAGTATTACAAACTCCCTGAGCAACGCGATCTGGCTGCCCAATATCTGCTGCTCTATGAGTTGTCCCTGCCCTATGGGTTGGATCTCAACAATCAGTTGAATGTCGACAAGTCGAGCACACAGGTTGTGGTGACCCTCGACAACCTCGACTCCCGGCGCTTGCGCGAGATTGCTCAGCGTGGCGAGGGTTGGTTGCAAGCGAATACGCCGAAATTGGCCACCATCGGTATCGGCCCGGCGATCATGTTCGCCTACATCTCGGATCGCAACATCAAGTCCATGCTCATCGGCACCTTCCTTGCCGTCGTGTTGATCTCGGCGATTCTCGTCGGCGTGCTGAAGTCCTCGAAGCTTGGCGCGATTTCGCTTGTGCCGAATCTGTTGCCTGCGGGGCTGGCCTTCGGTGCCTGGGGATTCTTTGTGGGCGAGCTCAACATGGCCGTCTCCATGGTATCGGGCATGACCCTGGGCATCGTCGTCGATGATACGATTCACTTCCTGACGAAATACAAGCGCGCTCGTATCGAGCAGGGACTCGATGCGCCAGACGCGGTACGTTATGCCTTCGCCAACGTGGGTCAGGCCATCGTGGTGACCTCACTGATTCTGATTGCCGGTTTCAGCGTCCTCGCCACATCTGATTTTGCCATGAACTCGCTCATGGCTCTGCTGACAGCGATCGCCATTGGCATGGCCTTGCTCGCTGACTTTCTACTGTTGCCGGCGCTGCTGATCCGCCTCGACAGCAACAAGAAGACATCCTGACGAAACAAGACACGGCTCCGGATCCAGTGGCTGCAGTAACCGCCACAGACCGGAGCCGCCAAAACTGGAGACTTTCAATGAACCTGCATCAGTTGTTTGGACAGAAGCGATCGTGCAGTGGTTATCTGCGGTTGCCGTCGATCTTTGCCCTGGCCGCAGCCGGACGTGCCTCAGGCATCAGCATGGCCCTGCTGACACTCCTCGGGGTGAGCAGCCTCGTGGGACCAGCACAGGTCGCCGCAGAAGCAGCAACACCCGATGCGGCCGCCACCGCTCGTGGTCTTGAGATTGCAGTCGAAGCGGATCGCCGCGACACGGGATTCGGAGATTTTCTGGCGACGATCACCATGACCTTGCGTAACAAACACGGTGAATCTTCGGAACGTCGAATGGAAGTGCGGACCCTGGAACAAGCAGAGGACGGCGATAAGTCGCTGATCATCTTTCAGAATCCCGGTGACGTGAAGGGCACCGCTTTCCTCTCCTTCACGCACAAATCCGAGCCCGACGACCAGTGGTTGTATTTGCCTGCCCTGAAACGCGTCAAGCGAATCGCTTCGAGCAACAAGTCGGGCCCCTTCATGGGCTCGGAATTCGCCTACGAAGACATTTCGTCGCAGGAGGTGGAAAAGTACACGTACCAGTATCTTGGCGAAGAAGAATTCGATGGTCGCAACCACTTCATGGTTGAGCGTGACCCGGTGGATCGAAAGTCGGGCTACTCACGCCAGGTTGCCTGGATCGACACCGACGAATACCGTGTCTGGAAAGTCGACTTTTACGATCGCCGTGGTTCGCTCCTCAAGACGCTGACCGTCAGTGGCTACAATCAGTATCTGGATCAGTTCTGGCGTGCCGATCTTTGGTTGATGGTGAATCACAAGACCGGCAAACAGACCGAACTGTCATGGGAAGGGTTTGTCTTCGGCAATGGCTATGAGGACAAAGACTTCAACCGCAACTCCTTGGCCCGCGCTCGTTAGGAGGTAATTCGTGTTACGCCAGATGACGACGATCCGATGGAGTTTCGCCATCGCCTTACTGATGGTGACGATGGCCTCGGCCGCAGATCTGTCAGGTGACATTGCCATCGAAGGCAGGTGGTTTCCGAATGACGCCCTTGATACGCGGCAGCAGGACCAGGGGTTCGCCGTCGCCGTCGAGCCTGAGTTCTATCACGACTGGTCGGACGGCGACGAACGCTTCGTCGCCGTCCCCTATGTCCGCTGGGATCTGGACGACGATGACCGCACCCATGTGGATCTACGCGAACTCTACTGGCGTCGTTCCTTCTCCAGTGCCGATCTGTACGTGGGTGTACGCAAGGTTTTCTGGGGCGTGACCGAATCAGTGCATCTTGTGGATATCATCAATCAGACCGACCTCGTCGAAAATGGCGACGGTGAGGACAAACTCGGTCAGCCCATGGTGCAACTCACACTGTTGCGTGACTGGGGTATCGTCGACTTGTATCTGATGACGGGGTTCCGACCTCGAACATTTGCCGGTGCAAAGGGGCGATTGCGTGCGCCATTACCGATTGCCCGACACGAACAATACGAGTCCAAAGCAGACCGCTGGAATCCCGACATCGCCGCACACTGGAGCCACATTCTCGGTGACGTCGATATCGGCATCGGTCACTTCTATGGCACGTCACGTGAACCACGGCTTGCCTTCGATGTGGAAGACACGGGCGCCAGATTGGTCCCCAACTACGACCTGCTGAGCCAGACAAGTCTCGAGCTGCAATACGTGCGTGGTGATGGACTCTACAAACTCGAAGCGATCCACCGCGACGGCTTCGATGGTCGCTCATCGGCCGTGGTCAGTGGTCTCGAATACACCCTGGTGGGTATCCTGTCATCTGCTGCAGATTTGGGTATTGTGGCCGAGGCGCAATACGACAACCGTGAGGCGCCCTTTGCACCCGTCGCAGATCGAGATGTTGCCATCGGCGGTCGGCTGACACTCAATGACGTTCAGGGGACGCAGTTACTCGCCTTCACCGCCATCGACACAGATACGGGAACACGCTTCGCCACGATCGAGGGCAGCCGACGCTTGCGCTCGTCGGCTGAAATTCGTGTGGAGGCTCGATTCTTCAGCAACGTCGACAAACAGGACCTGCTCTACGCACTTCGGCGCGACGACTATCTACAGGTCGAAGTGGTCACCTTCTTTTAGAACGTCCTTTTGGGGTATACTCCTGAGAGGAGATGGATACCAATGGCAAGGCCACGTGAATTTGACATGGATGAGACGCTGGATGCTGCGATGAGCACATTCTGGACGCGTGGATACGAGTCCACGTCCATGGCCGACATCGTTGAGGCCACGGGAGTCCAGAAAGGCAGTCTCTACAAGGCCTTCGATGACAAACACGATCTGTTCATGCAATCCCTCACGCGGTATCTCGAGGGTGCCGATGTGGCCATGAGGATCGCCCTCTCAGAGGGCGAAACACCCATCGATCATCTGCGCGCCTGGCTTGGGAGTGTCGTGCTCATGTGCAGCGGTCAGGACATGCAGCGTGGCTGCATGGCGATGAACACAGCCGTCGAACTCGGCCCACACGACGAGAAGGTCGCAACGTTACTCAAGACCCATCATGCGCGCGCCTCACGTCTGCTGACTGAGACCATCGCCGCCGGACAACAAGCGGGGGAACTGCGGGACGACCTGTCTGCGGAGCAGCTATCGAAGACGCTCTTTACCTTCGGTGCCGGTTTGCTCGGTACGTCGAAATGTCTGCAAGACACAATCGACCCGGCGCAGATGGTCGACGCAGCACTGACGTTGGTCCGCGCCTGACCCTGACGCAAGACTCTCTGGCGCGAGTCGTCAGATGATCGGTGCCGACTAGGCGAGCTTCGAGCACATGGGCTGCGGTACCGGCGTCTGACTCCCCATCGACAAGGCACCTGTACTCTGGTCGATGTGGTAGGCCAGGATCTTTCCAGTTGTAGACAGGGCGACGAAGAGCAACTTGCCATCCGCTGACATCGTCAGATTCTGTGGTGAGGGTTCGCCGCAAAGCTCGATGCCAATCGGTGTCAGGCCGCCACTGCCTCCGTCCACACGATACATGGCGATGCTGTCGTGACCACGGTTTGATCCGTAGAGAAACCGACCATCCGGAGTCAGACACAGGTCCGCCGTGTGCGTCGTACCGTCGTAGCCCTCGGGAATCGTCGTGATCGTGTCCCGCTCCAACAGCAGTCCGCGCTCGGCATCGTAGTCAAAGGCTGTCACCGTGTTGCCAATTTCGTTGATCACGTACGCTTGGCTGTTGTTGGGAGCGATCGTGAAGTGACGCGGCCCTTCACCCGGTGCGACACGGGCAAAAGCTTGCTCGCCCGGTGTCAGCGTGCCAGACGCCGCATCGAGGGCATAGATCATCACGCGATCCATCCCCAAGTCAGCTGAAAAGGCAAACCGACCATCGTCGGCGATCTTGAAGCAGTGGGCGTGGGCCTCGCTCTGCCGCGGTCCGATACTGCTGCCCTCATGCTGAATGAAGGTCGCCGCTTCACCCAGGCCGCCCGATCCATCGATGGGATAGGAGACGACACTGCCGCCATTGTAGTTGGCCGCCACCACGGCACGCCCCGAAGGATCGACTTCGACATAACATGGGTAGTCACCCTGCGTCGATTGCTGATTGATCAGCTCAAGGGTGCCTGAGTCACGATCGAAATGCATCGCCGAGACGAGTCGCTCTTCGCCCGGATCATGGATCGCGTAGAGCAGGTCGCCCCTGGGATGTACGTCGAAATAGAAGGGCTGCTTCGCCACATTGTTCTGCCGCACCAGTTCGAGACGACCATCAGCGTCTGCTATACGGAAAACGTAGATGCCGTCGTCTTCGGCTAGACTGCTGACGATCAACAGTGGCTCGCTCATGTTGCTCTCCTGTGGATGGTGTGCTGCCAACTCATCGACCTGTGATTCGGCCAGATTCTGTGCCGGCTAGTCAGATTCGGCGACTGACAATCAGATACTATGACAGGCAATCGGATTTTGGTATACGAAATCTTAGGTCGCAAGACGTTTCACGCAACGATAGCAGGCCTTTCGTGGCGTCCCACTCAGCGCACGGCCCACACCTCGATTTCGGTCGGAACCTGTCCCCAGTTGTCCTCGTCGTCGATGCGAATCACCGCACGCCAGCCATTGTCCGCTGTCGGCTGTTCCCAGACCAGGTAGGCCCCGGGACCGGTGATTCGCTTGACTTCGAGTTTCGCCCCAGTCAGGTCCGCGCCACCTAATGCCAGCTCCGCTTCAACCTCTTCGGCGATGCGACCAGCCACTCGTGACTGCGTCAGTTCACCATTCTCAACGACCAGCTCGTAGACGCCAAGATTGTTGCTGGATTGCCAGCTGAGCACGTGCACGGGATCCCCCACAGTGAGGGGATCGTCAACGACGGTCGGCAATTCGGCACCGACGAGTCGTGCCAATGCTGTCAGTGCCTGACGTTGGGCGTCACGCGCCTGACGCACCAGCGGCGCCGCCCGTTCGATCCCATCGAGTCGCGCGCGCTCTTCATCCGATTCTTCACCGGCACTCGATTGCGGCATGAGGGTCTCTAACTCTCGCATCAATTCGCCCACCGTGCCGAAGCCTTCGGCTGCCTTTGACAGCAGCTTACGTCGATCATCACTAGACTGACTCGCAGCGAGCTCAAAGTAGGCGGCAGAGGTCTCGGCCTTCTCCGCGAAACTCTCCAGGTCATCACGCATAGATTCGAGTCGGTCCCGTGGCCATTCCTCCCGCGCCCACGATGCAGTCCATGGCTGCCGCTCCCAATCGACGACCCAGCGATCCCAGGCGGCAAGCCCTGTCCAGGCGCGCCGTGCACCCCATGCATTGGGTTCAAGATTGAATGGCAGGCGAGCCATCTCCACGGCGACGGCGGCGATGCTGTCGACGAGACTCGATGCATCTAAATTCGTCTGACTCTTGCTGACCGCTACAATCGTGTTGACACCCCATCTATTGCCAGGTAGTCGCGACCACCCCAGCGATCTCATCTCCATCCACGCCGCTGTATCCGCCGAGACGAAGTGGAACAGGTCGCCCTCCTTGTAACCAGACACGACACCCCACGCCTGATTATCGATCAGGGGCAGATAACCCAGATCCAGCCAGCCACGGGCCAACTTACCGATCTCGCGCTGCGAGTTTCCCGAATCCACGGCATACTTCACCCCAAGCCAGTTGAGGATTCGTCCTGGTGATGGCCCGTAGGACTCGGGATATCCTTCCATACCAAAACTGTAGTGGCCCATGCCGAAAGGCAGATGACTCATAGTCACAAGGGTAAGACTATCGAGAGCCGCGTCTGTGAGACCGGCAACGTGCGCGACGACCCCCATCAGATCCCTTGCGGCCGGCGCACGAAAGTCGACCAGAAACGAATCAACATCCGCAGCTGATGCCAATGGATCTGCATCCTCCAGGGTCCGCTCAGACTCCGCTGAATACCAGGGATACCAGGTGACTTGCGCACTCAACTGGCGGCCTTCAACTTCGCCGTGGCGCTTCTGTACGTAGTATTTCAGACCGGGATAACGATTTCCACCATAGAAGTCGTCGTCGATCGGTTCGCAGATATTGACAGAGAAGTCGAAGGTTCCACGTCCTTGTGTCGCCTTAACGAGCAGCCTGTGCTCACCCGCCTCCAGATATCCTGCGATTCGATCGGTGCCCAGACGGTGTTTGCGTCGTCCTTTGTGTTGGTAGACCGACTCGCCATCGATCCAGACCTCCATGCCTTCATCCGAGCCAAACCAGTAGCGTACCGAGTCTGCCTTGGGCATGTGGAATTGGGTGAAGGCATAGGCCGTTACGTGACTTGGATCGTCGAACAGGCGATCAAGGTCGATCTTGTCGTGACCGAACCACGTGATCTCGGACCAACCATCCTCACCTGGTGTGGGCAGCGATGCGCGTAGTTCTGTGACCTCAGGCGCGTCGCCATCACCGTTGTCGATCGGCCCCAGCAGCGTCCAGTAGCGCGGCCCCATGCCATAGTTGGCCTGCTCCTTCCACTGACCCCAGGGTCCACTGCTGCCATAGGAGGCTCCTGCCTTGCGCCAGCGACTGCGCAGGACATCGACATCGCCGCCTCGAACATCGACAGACTCGAAGGATCCAGGCCCCATGCCCTGGCGTGCGGCGAGGACGCCCGTCTCCAGGTCATCCGGGTTGAAACCCATCAATTGCGCCGATGTCAGATCTACAGCCACAGGATCACGCCCGGCGAGGACGATATTGGCGTGCTTCGGCTTGCCAAAGAAGGCACCCGCCTCGGCACCACGGATCATGTCGACGACGTTGAAATCAACGCGTGTCAGGGTCCACAGATCGATGAGAGCTTCGTCAACGACCTGCGGCATGTGTGGCACGCCTTCGTGTCCCTCCGTTCCCACACGTTTGGGCCAGCCATACAACGTGCCTGGCATGATGCCAAAGTGATTCTTGAGGGCCACTGAAATCTTGACACCGTGGGTCTTGGCGACGGGCACATTGATCCAGATATCGGCTTCCATGATCGTGGATGAGATATCGTATTCATCACGCGATAACCCACCACCAGGGACCGACAGTCGTATGCCACGATCGAAGTTCATGTCATGGCAGTCGATATCTATGCCTGCCGCTTGCAACTCCGTGACGACATCACGATAACCACCGACCTCGAAGCCATCGACGATCCACTGATCCCACGCCTTCACATCGGTACAGTCCTTCAGCGCCGGGCTCTGCCATCCCCCGGGCGCCTCGGCGATCAGGATTCGCGCCTGCGGATTCACCTCGTGCACAAGAATTGCCACGGCGCGGATCACGCGTGGGTCCGTGATCACCCCTGAACCGGCGAGCTTCGCCATCGTGATATTCGGCTTGAGCGCCACCAGACGCGCGGAATCCGGGACGACGGCGGCCATGCCACCCACCAGATCGACAGCACGGCGCACCATCGCCTCGATCTGTTCCGTCGTGAGTTCCGTGTCGCGTGCAACGGGGTCAGACAACGCGGTATCGTCAGACCCAACGACCCCTACGGCAAAGGCATCGGCGCCAGCATGGTCGGCTGACGTCAGGAGCAAGGCAAGAATCAGAAGAAGTGGCATGGCTTGTCTCGGATAGTGGAAGACTGAAGAGTGTCGGTACGGCCTACGCTGCATCGGATAGTGGGACGATGTCAAGATAGAACGTGTCACTTCATCCGGCTTGGCGGTGAAAACCCACCGCGATCACTACACGCCAACGGAGGCGATGCACTCAAGACCTTGAGAGGTATTCGATCACCCGCTGCCTGCGATGGCCTCGCGCCAGATCGATCGGCCGCTGTCCGAGATCGTCTTCAGCGTCCGCCTCTGCACCGGCCAGCAGCAGCAGTTCAATGACCTTCACCCCCGTGTTGCGACGGGCGGCACTGTGCAGGGGTGTTGCCCCTTCGGCGTCCACTGCATGCACGCTGGCACCGTGTGCAAGCAGCCACGCGACCCCCTTCGAGTCCTCATGGGCAGCGAAACTGTGCAGCATGGTACGGCCATCATGGTGATTCACATCCACCCCAAGTTGTAGCAGTCGCTCCGCCAGTTCGTAGTGGCCGTCACCGTGCCGCTGAAAGTGACCAACCGCTGCCCACAGAGCCATGGGTGTCGGCTCAGCCCCCGCTTCGATCAATAGCTCCAGCATTTCCTCGTCGCCGCCGGTCCAACAGGTGTGAACAAGGGGGGTCACGTTCTCCAGGCCGCCGCACGTCGTCGCCAGATCTATTGAGGCCCCCGCCGCCAGGAGCAGACGGGCAATCTGGCGAAGATCCCTGCCCGTCTGTTGATGATCTTTCCCCAAAGCGGATGCAGAACAGCAGTGTAAGGGGGGCTTGCCTTCATGATCTACGGCGACACCTGTCGAGGTATCCGACTCGAGCACTCGCTGCATGCCGATCACATCACCGGCAGCGGCCATGGCATGCGCGCCGGGTGAGTAGCCACGCATGATGGCAGCCACGATCTGATGGTGTCCGCCACGCGACGCCTGATAGATCATCTCATCATTTGGCTGAGCCCCGATCTCCAGGAGCCAGCCGACGAGTTCGACGTGGTGACGTGTCTTGCGCACGGTATGGAAGTCCTGGCAGGCAGCCAGCAACAGAGGCTCGAGGGGAGGCGAGTCCATCGTCTCCACCTCGGCGCGCACAACGTCCAGTTTCCCTCGTTTGGCAGCTTCTCGAAGATTCATGTACCCAATGGAAGGGAGTCTTGGTCTGGAAACAAGACCTCACTCACGTTGCAGAATGATATCCTGATCGGTTTTAATCTGCACCCGCGCCGCACCATCCCCCAGCTTGATGCGTGCCCGACGCTCGTCGTCTTCGTCCTCATCCAACGCAAAGTCAGATTGGATCTGTCCCAGCCGCGTCTCTAACACTCCTTGGATGTCCGCATCGACAGGTAGCCGTAGTGTGATCGGCTTGTTTGTCGTCGACAACTCGATCGCCTGCCCTGAAACCATCCGTGCCAATCGCGAGACCTCAACGGGACTGTTGTTCCCACGAATCTGGACAGAGCCAGCGGCCCCCTTCACGATGATGAATTTGAAGGAACTTGAAACATCCAGGTCTCCCTGCACGGACTCCACCATCACACTGGACGAACTGGCATTGACTCGCACGTCCCCACCCACGTCTTCGATGACGACAGGTCGATAGGATGTGCGCACCGACGCATGCCCGTCAACGCCGCGCACGGTCACTTCGCTCGAGTTGCCGAGTATCTCCAGATCACCATGCACGTCTTCCGCCTTGATATACCGGTGTGAATTGACGACTCGACTGGCGCCTACGCCTCGCAGCTCCACCTCACCTGACTGGTTGTCGATATCGACCGCCCCCTGCACATCCTCGACAGTCACCTGTCGATACGAACTGCGAATCAGCACATCACCTTGCGTGTCGCGCACCGTCACGGGGCTGCTTGACCCGGTGATCTGCAGATCGCCAACCACCCTCTCGACTTCGATGGGTCGGTAGCTCGACTCAATCTTCGCGTCACCGCCAATCTGCACGAGCGTCACATTGCCGCTCTGGTTGTTCACGCTGACATTACCAGATACATCCTCGAGAGAAATCGACTTGTACGAGCCAACGACGTCGAGGTCACCATCGATGCGCAGCCCCTCCACAGCGCCATTGAGGGCCTCCACGTTGACGGCACCCGTTATGTCCGTCAGGCGCACGGATCGATAGCTGGTGCGCACAGTTGCGGTGCCAACGATGGCCGCCAATTTCACTTCCGTACTGTTGCCTTGCAGCCGCACGGGGCCACGAAAATTCGAGACGTCGACCATGGCGTAGTCGTTGGCCAACTGCAGCGATCCACGTGACTGCGTGACAGAAATCGCACCAGAACTGTTGTCGATGCTCAGATCACCACTAAGATCTCGAACATTGACGTCTCCGAAGCTGCTACGCAGGTCGAGGGAGAACTCCCTCGGCAAGCTGACCGTGACCACAGTGGAGGCAGAAAGATCGGCGACACCGGGCCCATCAGAATAAAACATGCGACGCAGGAAACCGGCTGACTGGGCCTTGCCCTCTTCCTCGTCTTTCTCTGGGAGGGTCAGCCTGACACGATAGCCATTGCTGCTTGCTGCAAGACTGAGTTCAACAGAGCTGAAGAACTCTTCCGTGGTCACCTTGGAACCACCACTGACCTCGACGACTGCCTCCACTTCGATCTGCCTTGTTTCAGAGCCAACGATCACCACGGTTGCGCTCTTTGTGTCGAGCCGAAGAGTCTGCCCCGATGTCGCTGGTGCCTTCTGGACATACGTCCTGCTCGTCACGGGTGGTTCGCCGGCGTGCAACATACCGGCAAGTACGAAGACTAGCAGGGCCGAGTATCTGACATTTCTTGTCTGCATTGGTTTGCTCCGCCCCTTAGAGATGTGCATTGATGAAGGGGAGGAGCTTTGCCCACCCAGGGTTGTTGCCGGCGTAGTTGAACAGACCCAACTGCACGCCATGTAGCTCACGTGTATGGTTGATCAAGCCGATAGATAAGCCTGTAAACCGATCGTTGATCGTTTCAAACCAGCGGTCTGAGCCTTCCGGTGGCAGATAACTGGCACCGATGGTGATGCCATTGACGGCACTCACGGCGATGCCACTCATCTGGGGCGCGAAGACCATGAGACCTCCTGCCATGATTCCCTTCAACTCCTGTCCCGCGCCGACACCGATCCCACCAAGGGCAATGCCGTGAATGGATTGGCCAGCTCCGACACCAAGTCCACCTATTGCAAGGCCTCTGATGGTCTTGCCTGAGCCCACGCCGCCGGCACTGATGCCCGCGCCTGTCAGACCCTGGCCGACACCGGTGCCGAGGCCACCCAAAAGCAACCCCTTGAAGTTGTCGCTGACACCAGACCCCAGCCCGCCGATGACGACACCTCGACCGCTGTTCCCCACACCTGCGCCACCCAGACTCAGCACAGCGCCAAAACCAAGATCGTGCCCGACACCTGCACCGAAACCACCGACGACGAGTCCCGTGAGGTTGTTGCCTACGCCTGCACCGAGACCACCGATCACAACACCGCGAGCATCCTGACTCACACCGGCACCCCCCCCACCGAGGACGGCACCGAACTTCAGACTATGGCCAACACCGGTGCCGAAAGCACCGGCTGTGAGACCCGTCAGATCATGGCCCACGCCAGAGCCAAGACCACCGATCACGAGACCGCGCGCGTCATGACTCACACCGGCGCCACCGAGACTGAGCACGGCACCGAATTCGAGACTGTGCCCAACACCCGCGCCGAGGGTACCGACGGTCAGCCCGGCAAAGTCGTGGCCGACACCCGCCCCCACACCACCGGCGACGAGCCCGCGACCTTTGTGACTCACGCCAGCGCCAAGACCGCCGATGACGATGCCCTCGTGGTCGTGGCCGACACCCGCACCGACACCACCCACTACCAGGCCCCGACCGTCATGTCCCACACCGGCACCGCCTGCACTGAGCACCGCACCGAAGTGCAGATCCTTACCTACCCCCGCACCGAATCCACCTGCGACGATGCCCAGCATGGAGTGACCGACACCTGCACCGACTCCACCAGCAACGAGCCCGGACGCATCGTGCCCTGACGCAGCACCGACACCACCAATAATCAGTCCACGACCATCATGCCCCGCCCATGTACCACCGAGGGCGAGACTGACACCACGTAGATCGTGATTTGTCCAGGCACCAGCACCACCGACGAGCAAACCTGTTGTGTTCCCCTCGCCTGCGGCGATGCCAAGGCTCAGCGCCGCACCAGAGATGTCGCCACGAGCACCGGAGCGTACCCCGGCGATGGCAATGCCATGCACATCGTGCACGGCGATGGCGCCACCGATGCCGGAGGCGAGTCCGTAGATATCACCGCCGACGTCGACACCGACGCCACCGAAGGCGATGCCACGCAGATCCTGTTCAGTGATGGTGTAGACACCACCGATGGCGATGCCGCGAAGATTGCGCGCATAGGGCCCGATCAAGCCAAGGGCGGCGCCATTGATTTCAGCATCAGGATTTCGCCGTGCCTTCCACAGCGTCATGTTGATACCCGTCACACGCTCCACGCCGTCGTCGACGAAGTTGACCCGAACTCCTGTGATGCGACTCGAGTTGCCCAGACTGAGTCCAACGCCCTGCACTGCCAGGTCGACGGAACTCGCCCTGGCAGACGTAGCTGTCGCCAGGATGGCGAAGATAAGGGCCTTGTTGAAAACACTTCGACAGTTCATGACAGCACCCATTCTTTGTGGCAGATCGGTGAGAAACCCCAGGGTCTCTACAACTCGAGCTGCACGATCTCCTGTAAAGTTTCTCTCTTGTCCTGCAGGGCCAGCAGCAGATAGCGACGGATGTGCGTATTGGCAGGATTGTTGTGCAGTGCTTCGAGACACCGCGCGATCTGCGTATCGATCGTCTGGATCTTGTCGCGATAGAGAAGCATGAGATCCAGCTCCATCTCATCGAACTGCACGTCAGCCATCTGCTCCAACTCTTCGATCGCAGCGACGTATTGCCGTTCTCGATCCCGCACCTTTTCCAGCGCCGCCGGCGAGTACAGACTTACCGTGACGTCGGTCTGGACCGGCGCCTGCAGATGGATGTAGCCACTGCCGAGACCGATACTCACTACCAGGACCGCTGCTATGCGATAGATCCAGGCACGTGCGTGTGTGTGCTGTGTAGGCGCGGAATCCTGCGGCATGGGCAACGACGTCGATTGCGCCGCAGAGGACAGTGGCGTCTGTGCAGCACTCACCGGCTGCGTCGCCGCTTCCTCATGCAGCGATGCCTCAATCCTGTCCCACAAATGCGGTGACGGCATCGGCCGCTCGAGTTGCTCGGCCAGCTTCAACAGTTCTTCGTCCTGCTGCAGTCGTTGCTGACATTCGGCACACACCCGCAAATGACGCTGGAAGCTCACTTCATCGAGATCGCCTGACTCACGTTTCTGATAGATGTCGCAGCTCATGTTGTCCTCATATCAGGTGGGTCGGTGAGCAGATCGCGTAGACGTTCCTTGGCTTGAAAGATCTGCGCCTTCACCGTGCCAATTCGTACCTCGAGCAAGTCGGCGATGTCCTGCTGCGGATATCCCTCGACAGCGAACAGGACGAAACAGGCACGCATCCGCTCTGGCAGCGCGAGGATCGCCTCCTCCAATTGCAACCGCAGATCGGGCCCGGGTGGATGTATCTCTTCAGCAGGCGCCGATTCAATCTCGGTCCGCCGCTTGCGCGCATTGAGCATGTCGTAACAGACGTTGATGAGAATGCGCATCAGATAGGATCCGAGTCGTGCCTCAGAGCGATAGTTGCCGATACTGCGATAGAGTCGAATGAGTGTTGTCTGCACGGCATCTTCTGCGTCCTCCTGGCGCCCCAACATGCGTAGAGCGACACCGAATAGCGCCTGCCGATGCTGGGCGTAGACACGCTCAAAGGCGCGCACATCACCCCGCTTGCAGGCGTCGACCGTTTCGCGCTCTTGTTGGAGTGGGTCGTTCAAGGCATTACTCGTCGGCAGATCTGGAGCTCGTCCTGTTGAACTCCATTCCCCCACGGCAAGCTCGATGGTCACATTGCGCGATCCGGTCAAGGTTTCGAGCCACTGAAACGGCTCTTTGCTCTTCTGCCACGTTAGACCGGAGGGGGGCGGGCAAGGTTTATGTGCTATCTATAAAAAGTCCGGAACCAGGCGGACATTGCCAATGAGGCCGCCCCCAAGACCGGTTTCTAGGGATCGAGGCGTACAGGAACCCGGGGTCTGGGGTAGGGCGCCGGAGGCGGCGCCCGCATGACCAGGGTCAGCGGGTGTCGCTCGCGCCACTGGTGCCAGGACATGCGCTCAGAGGGCAGTCGTTTCAGCCGTGTTCCCTTGAGAGGCCCGGCAATAGCCCAACCATCCTGTCGCCAGAGACTGACCGTCGATCGATCGTACATGACCAGCGCTCCCTGCCGCAGGATGCCAGTCACCCCGAAGCGGAGATCTGGATGGGTCAGGCGGGCCCGATCTGCTAATACGCCGGTGGAAAGTCGAGAGTCATACACGATGCTCGCAGGGACCATCGGTCACCAGGTGACGGTAATGGGTCCTCCACGCAACGAGTCGTTCACGACTTCTCGTCCTTGCAGAAACATCACCGGATAGGCACGCACCTCGTCGCCGATCTGTAGTCCGATCACCAGATCACCTGGAGCCATGAAGGAATCGGCAGAGGTGGCTGTCACGAAAGAGGGTGTGTCGATGGCGGGTATCCGATCGCGGCGACGCTGGCGAATGTCAGCCATCGTCGCCTCCAATTCTGGATCTGGGGCGTTAAAGTACTGCGCCTCAACGAGTTCCGTGGAGATCAGGAGCAGCAGTCCCGGCCAGAATGGCGTAATTCGGCGTTCCATATTGCACAGACTAGGGAATAATTGTGTCTGCCTAGGTGAAAAGTTCACGGACGCTCTGTCGGATCATCTCTTCATTGAGGGCGAAGTTGAAGTTCCCTGCACGACGTGTCCGGAGGCTGGACCAGGCGACCCTGCGTCAGGCCGAGTCACCGGCGCGTCGTTGCGGGATTCCCAGCCTGACAGGAGAATACGTGACTGCGCCTGACTTGAGATTCTGCGCCTTCACCGTTGCCGCCACAGCGCTGCTATCAGCCTGTGGCGATCTGTTTTCCAGCACGCCCGGTCCTGTCGCCGTCTCGCGCAGCGACGATACGGTGATCATCGTCGACCAAACCGGCAAACGTTGGGACGTCGGCCACGGCCGCACCTATGGGTTGTCTCCCTCCAAATACCAGTTCGGCCTCGGCCCCTTTGCCATAGCACCGATCCAGGATCCGCAGATGCTGGCGCCCACGGACCCGGGCTATCCCAGTTTCCGCGAGACCTTTCGCGTCATGGGCGTCGCTCTCAATGGTTCGGTGCGAGCCTATCCCCTGGGGATCATGAGTCGCCACGAGGTAGCCAACGAAATATTTGGTGAGGCACACGTCTCTGTCGCCTACTGACCCCTGGTAGGATTGGCTGCCGTGTACAGCCGCGAAATCGATGGAGAGACTCTCACCCTTTCAGCCAGTGGCTGGACCTACAAAAGCACCTTTGTCCTGTTTGATTATGAGACAGAAAGTCTCTGGTATCACCTTGAGGGCACAGATGGACTGACCGGTATCAGCGGCGTCTATGCAGACCGCTTCCTGCCTGAGTTCGAGTCCACGACGACGCGCTGGAATCGTTGGGTGAGCGAGCATCCCGATAGTGGAATCCTGAAATACCCTTGAAAAAGACGCGGCATCTGAACGTCACCGGACGGCGATTCGTGCTGCTCGTCGCACTGCTGATTCCCACCGTCGCCGCTGCGGGGCCTTGGACCCAGACGCAAGGCAGCTCCTATCTCAAGATCTCCGCCGGCTATCTGTCCACGGTGAGCGAGTTCAATCACAAAGCGACACGCCAGGACCTGTTCGAGGAAGATCCGGGATTTGAGGATGGCTCCTTCCGTGACATGAATCTGGTCCTCTATGGCGAATACGGACTCTTCGACCCCCTCACCCTTGTCGGCAGCCTGCCCCTGAAAGCGCTGCGTGCCAGTCGCACAGGACTTGTCGGTGGGGGCCTGCTGCGACAGCGCAGTGCACTCAGCACGGTGGGGCTCGGTGATCTATCTGCATCCCTGCGCCTGAGACTGCTTGCCGAACCGGTTGTGCTCGCGGTGCAAGCAGGGCTCGACCTCCCCTTTTACGGTGATGCGCCGGACAATGAGGGGCCGCCTCTTGGTTCGGGCGAGATCGATGCCCAGGCTCACCTTCTTCTCGGGCGATCCCTTGGGCAGATCTATGTCTCGACCCGCATCGGCTACAAACGTCGAGCAGGCCGGCTTCATGACGAGATCCTCTTCGGCGCCGAAGGTGGGCGCCATTGGGGGCGCTGGCTGGGGGCGTTGCGACTCGACGCAGTTCGTAATGTTCAGACCCCTCCCGATATCTACGGTGGCCCCATTGTCACACCTCTTCCCGGTGGTGGTGGTGTATTGCCCGATCTTGTCATCGGCGACCAACACAGCCTCAAATTGAACCCGTCCCTGACCTATACCTTGAGCCACGGACTTCAGGTTCAGCTCGAGGTATTGAGTGTTGTGTCTGGCACCAACACCCTTGCCGGCACGCAGTGGGCGATCGGGGTCGTTGCGACTCGCTGAAGATCTTCGTTCCGACCCACGTCCAGCCCCTTGCCTGAAACCGTCCGAACAACCTACCGTAACGGTTCTTCGACATTCATACTGCCCCCAAACGCCTTCTTGCGGGGCGAGGTTGTGTAGCATTCGATGAACATTGGCATCCCCAAGGACTTCCGCCGCTATCTATCGATGCGCGGCGTATCGGTAATAAACGACGAGTCGCAGGATCATCAGCCACTCACGGGGCGCGCCCTGGCGATTGGCTCCTTCCTGTCGTTCTTCCTCGCCGTCGGCGCCAACTATGCCGACATCGTGATCAAGGGCAGTTATATGACCCTCGATTTCAGTACGCCGGGGGCCATCTTCGTCTTTCTCGTTGTCGTCGGCGGACTGAATTCTCTCTTCAAACTCACAGCTCGATGGTTGTGGCTCAGCATCGCCGTGCCCGTGGGCATGGCCATCATCTGGCTCGTCCACTTTGCACCCTATGATGCGGTCGTGCTGCATTCACCCGGGGTTCTGTTCGGCAGCTTTCTCGTCGTTGCCTTCACGGCAAATGCGGTTCTGGCGGTATCGGGTCGCAACATGGCTCTGAATCGGTCAGAATTGATCGTCGTCTATATCATGCTTGTCGTGGTCGCTTCCCTGGCGACGATGGGTCTTTGCGAGACGATCCTGCCGGCGATCAGTGGTTTCTTCTACTATGCCAGCCCCGAGAACAAGTGGGCGGAATTGTTAATCCCCCACCTGCCCCCGGAAATCGTCGTCAACGACGGCATCAACAACCGCGATTTCTTTGAAGGCATGGGGAAGACATACCAGATCCCCTGGCTTGTGTGGCTGCGACCGATGGCGATGTGGATGATCTTCCTCATCGCCCTGTACACGACGATGGTATCGATCGTCGTCATCCTGCGACGACAGTGGGTCGATCGAGAGCGGCTGTCCTACCCACTCGTGCAGGCGGCACAGGTGATGATCCGCGGCGAGGAATCCGGCAAATTCCTCAATCCTTTCTTCCGCAGCAAAGTCATGTGGGCAGGCGCTTCGCTGCCGATGATCGTGGGCCTGTTTACGGGGCTCAACAAATACCTTGGCGGTTTTCCACTGATCCCGACAGCATGGGCCTTTCCCATCGGTTTTGGACAGTCGATCAACATGACGATCAGCTTCGCCGTTGTCGGCTTCAGCTATCTCATCGGTCCTGACATCGCCATGGGCATCTGGGGCTTCGCCCTGCTGTCGAAAGTGGAAAAGATGCTCCTCGTCGCCAATGGTGTGACGAAACACCAGGACGTCTGGTCCGTGCGTGTCTCAGAGCTGATCAACTATCAGGGCATTGGCGCGCTGGTGGTGTTTGTCGCACTGGGTCTGTGGGTCGGGCGGGAACATCTGACAGACGTGTGGCGCAGTTTCCTCGGACGACGCTCGAATCTCAACGATGACGATGAGATCATGTCGTACCGGGCTGCAGTGACGGGTATGCTGCTCGGATCCGTCACCATGATCGGTTGGTTCGTCTACCTGGGTACGCCCCTGTGGTCGAGCATCCTCTACATCTTCCTGCTCATGACGATTTTCACCGGCCTGTCGCGCGTCGTCGCCGAATCGGGTGTTGCCGCCATCATCACACCGATGAATGCGAGCGACTTCATGATTTTCGGTCTCGGTGGCAAACTCATCGGCGCCCAGGCGGCGACGAACTTTTCCCTCGGCTATATCTTCGGCGCCGACATCCGCGTCTTTCTCATGGGTGTCGTTGCCAATGGTCTGAAGTTGATCGAGGGCATGAACAAACACTCTCGGCGGATTGTGACGCAGGCAATCGCCATCGCCATCCTCCTCGGTCTGGCGGGATCGATGTATACGATCCTGGCGCTGTCGTACCGAGACGGTGGCATTAACTCGAGTCCCTGGTTCTTCAAGAGCATGCCCGGCGTCATCGCGCGCACGGCCCTGCACGGTCTCGACGCGGACCCCACCTACTGGACGGGATTGGGCTTCACTGGCATCGGTGCCGTCGCCATGCTGGTCCTCACCTGGGTGCGACAGCGATTCCTATGGTGGCCCCTGCACCCGATCGGCTTTCCCATCATGACCAGCTGGGTCGTCGACTGGATGTGGTTCAGTATCTTCTTCGCCTGGGTGATCAAGGTGATCATCCTGAAATACGGCGGCGCCGCCGTCTTCACACGAAGCCGCGACTTCTTCCTCGGACTCATCGTGGGGCGCATGTTCATCAGCGGCGGCTGGCTCGTGGTGGACTATCTCACCGGCACAGTGAGCAACCCAATCTTCTGGATATAGGACCGTCGCAGGAGACATCAGCATCGATCGTACCGGAAGCAAAAGAGGAACACGGACAATGGCATCACAAATGACTGAGCAAGAAATCCAGGCCATCGTCCGGGAGGTCACCGACGAAGAGGTGGCCTTCTACCAGGAATACGGGTGGGTCATGATGAAGCAGCTCGTCGACCCGGATTTCTCCAGGCAGCTGCTGGAGGTGAGTCGGGAATGGATGAAGGGTGACGGCAGTGGCGAGAAAAGACCGCATGTGCACCTGGCCCTGCAGGGCCTCGAGCCACTGCACTCCTTCATGTTCAGCGAACGCATGGCGGCAAACGCCACACGGATGGTGAATCGAAAACGCCTTAAGGGCGTCGACGACCCGTTGCGCTACCGCATCGACATGCTCGTGCAGAAAGATCCGGGCGCAGCAGGATCCACCTATCACCAGGACTCAGCCGAGCACGGTTCCGACCGTGTGGGCGAACTGCAATTCTGGCTTGCCCTCGCCACGGTGACGCCGGAGCGGGGGGCCATGCGATTTGTAAACTACTCGCATCGCGAAGGCCCGCTGGGTTCCGTCTTCAACGATGACCGGGGTGACCTGCTCGAACAGTTCCCCAATCTGACGACCGAGCTGGAGCTTTCACCACCACTGCACTACGAGCCAGGTGACTGCACCGTACACCATGGCTACACGGTCCATGGTGGTCCACCCAACAGTACCGATGAAACCCGCTGGTCCTATCTGTTTTCGTATTCTCCCGCTGACACTCGCTACTGGAATGGCACCGCCGGCAACTGGGGCAGCGAGCGCAAGCGATTCAGTGACGCTGAGAATCCCCACGTCCCCCGCTCGACTCCTGAAGGCTGATGATGGACCTCAAGGGACACGTCGCCGTCGTCACCGGTGCCAGTCGCGGTGTCGGCCTGGCGATCGCCGAGGCACTGGAGGTACGCGGAGTCGTTGTCGCACCCGTCGCCCGTAGCAAGACGCGCTATTCGGCAGATGTCTCGAATCAAGCTGACGTGGAACGACTCAAGAATGCCGTCGAAGCGGATCTCGGCCGGCCGACGATGGTCATCAATGCCGCCGGCATCTTCGGACCGATTGCCCTCATCAAGGACAACGACCCCACCCAGTGGATGGAAACGCTGTTGATCAATACGGCGGGACCCTACCTCGTATCTCGTGCGTTCCTGGGTGGCATGATCGATGCGGGATGGGGCCGCATCGTGAATCTCTCCTCCGCAGCGTCACTACACACTCCGGGGCCGCTCAACAGTGCCTATGGCACGTCGAAGGTCGCTCTCAATCAGTTCACGCGGCACCTTGCAGCAGAGCTGCAAGAGACGGGCGTCACGGCGAATGTCATCCATCCTGGTGACGTGAAGACCGAGATGTGGGCGGACATCCGCGACAAGACGGGCGCCATCGAGGGCGATGGAAATTCCTACGACAACTGGGTGGCGTGGGTTGAGAAAACGGGGGGAGATCCGCCGGAGAAGGCAGCCAAGCTCGTGATCGACATCATCGACAGCGACATCAACGGGCAATTCCTGTGGATCGACGATCCCCTGCAGGCGCCGATTTCCAGCTGGGAATAGAAGGTTCGACTACTCGGCCTTCAGTGCCGCCGTCATGCGTTCTCGCAGAATCGCAACACTCACAGGCTTGATGAGATAGTCAAAAGCCCCCAAGCCGATCGCCGTCTGGATCGATTGCCGCTGACTTTCCACGGTAAGCATGACGACAGGGGTCGACACAAGTTTTGGGTTGCCACGCATCTGCTCCAGGGACTGGAGACCACCTGCACCCGGCATCTGGATGTCTAACATGATAAGCACTGGCTCGTAGTAGTCGGCCAGCGCCGTCGCCTCTTCACCGCTGGCGGCCTCAATGGGATCGTAGCCCAGACTTGTGGTGACTTCTCTGACGGTCAGGCGCATCATACCCGAATCATCGACAATCAGCACGACTTTGCCTCTGGCCTTGACCTGCTCATCGAGACTGTATCGCCGTTTGGGTAATTCGCCCCCAGACTGTGTCATCTGCTTTTCCCTGTTGAGGCCAGGTATTCCAGTTCGGGACGAGCGAGATCCAACTCCGCCACGAGGACAGAGGCTTGTAGTCGCACGCCATCCTCATCAAGCGCGTGTGCACGCTCTCTGATCTGCGCGAGACATTCAACCACTCGTTCCAGCGCCATCATGCTCGCCATTCCGAGCAGAGCATGTACTGCTTCCCGAACAACGGGCAAATCACCCACCCGACCACTCTCTTCAATCTGATCGGCATACTCACCCACATCCTGCAGAAACATAGTTGCCAGTTCCTGCAGCATGGCCGTGTCGCCCCCCGCCAGATCGAGAGCTTCAGCGTAGTTGAACACGGCGTTCGTTGGTTCTGCAGCCGATTGCGGGGTCTGTGCAACATCCGCGTCGCCTGACTCCCCGAGCCAGCGCTGGAGCTTTGGTGCCAGATCGTTGCGGCGCAGTGGCTTTGTAAGGTAGTCATCCATGCCCGCGTCCGCGCATTTCGTACGATCCTCGGCCAGGGCATGGGCAGTGAGGGCGATGATGGGGATTCGCCGACGACCAGCATGTCGGCGGCGGATCTCGCGCGTCGCTGTGAGTCCGTCCATCTGCGGCATCTGCACATCCATCAGGATCGCTGAGATGTCGTCGTGTTCGTCCAGTTTTGCCAATGCCTCGAGACCATTGCCGGCAAGGATCACCTCATGGCCAAGATAGCTCAGGTGGCCCGCCGCCACCTTCTGGCTGAAAAGATTATCCTCCACGACCATGATCCGACACGCCGCTTGGTCGTCGACGGCGAGAGTTCGCTCCCCACTCACGCCGGCCGGCGTGGCCGGGTTGGTCCCATCGGCAGGAATCTGAAACTGCGTCGTTGCGTGAAAGGTGCTGCCCACACCTTCTTCACTCTCGACCCAGATCTGGCCATGCATCAACTCCGTGAGTTCCTTTGAGATCGCCAGACCCAGACCCGTGCCCCCGAATTGACGCGTAGAGGCACCATCCGCCTGTGTAAAGGAATCAAAAATCCGCTTGCTGTCTGCGGCGGAAATCCCGACTCCTGTGTCCCGGACACGCCAATGGAGGGTCGCCGACTTCTCGCCGTCAAACGTGTGCTGAACACTTAGTTCCACCTCTCCCACCTCTGTGAACTTGATCGCATTGCCCAGAAGATTGATGAGGATCTGCCGCATCCTGCCGCTGTCACCGACGAGCCGATCTGGAATGTCTTCGGCCACATGGTAGGTAAGTTCCAGATTCTTCTGCTGTGCCCGGATGGCAAGAGTCTTCATCATGTCGTCGAGTAGAGGACGCAGAGAGAAGGGCGCTTGCACCATCACCATCCGCCCCGCCTCGATGCGTGAGAAATCGAGGATATCGTTGATGATGCTCAGAAGAGCGACACTCGACGTCTCCACGGCCTCGACGTATTCGCGCTGTTCCGACTGCAGCTTTGTGTCCAGCAGAAGCTCCGTCATACCAATCACGCCATTCATCGGTGTGCGGATCTCGTGGGACATATTCGCCAGGAACTGACTCTTGGCGACGTTGGCTGCCTCCGCTGCTTCCTTGGATTCTCGCAATTCATCGAGGTCGCGAGCGCGCTGGTAGCCCAGGGCCATCATCGGACACAGACTCTTCAACACGTCGATCGCCTCGCCGTTCTCTCCTGTTGCCGATGTCACTGAGATGGCCAGTGTGCCGTAGCGAAAGGGAACGTCGATCACGACGTTGGGGCGGTAGGAAGATCCCATCGACTCGGCGTCGTCTAGTAGGTTGTAGAATTCCTCGTCCACCGATCGCTCCCAGGTCTCGCCGGCGCGCCAGTGTTGCCGCACCTGCTGATTGATCGGATGATCGAAGGGGGCGTTCTCGACGGCGGGTCGCTCATCCGCCAGGCACGCATACGCCGTCCACACGCCGGCATCTTCATCGATGATGTTAATTCCGAGACCGACGAACTCGACACCAATTTTCTGCAATTCATCGCTGAGATGGGACACGACATGGATAAAGTCTCCCGTCCGTTCCATCTCGAGGATCGCGACCTGAGTGCTATCGTGTACCTCTGCCATAGCACGCTGCCGAAGTACTTCCGCCCGCCGCTGGTATTCGGCCACGTGAAGTGGGTCCGCCAGTTCCTGGATCATGGCAATGACTTCGGGCGTGAAGGCACCGATTTCTTGACTGCTCACACCAATCGATCCCCCCTGAGCCAGGGGGACTTCGACGAGGGAGCGGATGTCTTCCCCGAAGTGTGCCGCTTCGATACGATCTCTCTCGACAACAACGGGGCGACCGATGCGCCAGGCTTCTTCGATCCACGGGTAGGTGCTCAGGGGCAAGCGCTGAGTTTCGGGAAGGGTGGATCGCATCGCCGCTTCCAGGTCGATGAAGCAACCGGACACGGCCGAGGGCAACTGCACGGAGACGCTGTAGGCAGGCACACCCAGGGCCCGTAGTTCGTTGAGCCAGTCCTGCTTGAGAAAACGCGGCAGGTCCGTCGGATCACGTGTCATCAGCAGTCGATCGCGGATACGCCCCGCCGCCGTCGCCTGCTCGAGTGCGTGCTGCAGACTCCTCTCGGTCTGACGACGCTGAGTCACCTCCATACGCAGTGTCGCGGTACGATTCTCAACCTGCGCCTCGAGATTCTCGTTGAGTTGCTCGATGTCCGCTGCGCCCTGTGCACGTTCCATACAAGCGGCGGCGAGAATCATCATGGTAACACTGATGACCCCGATGAAGATCTGCAACATCAATAGAGCTTGATCCAGATTGCCCCCCGCGAAGGGCCCCACCCCCGTGACCGTGCCCCACGTCGCCAGAACGGCCGTCAGCAGGACCGCGAGAGAATTGTCCCGGGGCCCACAACGGAAGGCGACCCAGCAGAGAAATGGCAGGGGTAGATACGCCATGGGGTAATTGGCCGATTCGCCGTGCAGCCAACCGAGGAAGGAAAAGCCCGCCGCGCGCAGGACCGCGATCTGCAGGAGACCTCTCTCCATCACGTGGCGAAAACCCGGGGCTCGCGGCATGAGGCTCGGCCACCAGCTGACCAGCAGTGGCGTGAGTACGAGCATTCCCGTCACATCACCGAGCCACCAGGTAAACCAGACTCGACCAGCTAGATCCCAGCCGATCACGCCACCGAGCCCCAGAGCTGCGGCACCAACCGAGGCAGCGACGGCACAGCCAAGGAGGGCGACGCCACAGAAGGTGAACACATCTGGTAAGCGGTCGAAAATCGGCCGCTCGCCGAGCCATCGTCGCAACAGATGGTAGCCGACACCGGCCTCGAGGGTGTTGCCCAGCGCCATTGCAGCGGAGACGGCGACAATACTGGTCAGGGAGCCCTGTGGATTCTCCAAAAAAACGACCAGATTTGCAAGGAAGGCACCCGCCGCGACACCAGGCCAAAGTCGGCGCCCGAAAAGCAGCAGTGCCGCCAGGGCCAGGCCCGATGGGGGCCACACGGGCGAGGCATTGGTCTGTTCGAAGGCAAGTACGAGTGCAAGTCTGGCAAACGCAAAGTACAGAATGGCCAGCACGACACAGCCCAGAAGGGGTCGCTGGATCAGGCGCGTTGGTCCTGTGGCGACCGGATCGCTCACCTATGCCCTATTTCTTGCAGGTCATCAGAAACACGGGAAAGGAGCGCCTCGAGCCACCTGCCACCTCCTTGTCAATCGAATAGCAGATTTCAGACTCTACGTCGCTGAATCCAAGGCATTCAAGTTTGGCCTGGAGTTGCTGCTGGTCGAAACCGTGGTGACCGTCGAACGCACCGCTGTGAAACGACCCGTCCTCTTTGTCCAGATCGGCGATGCAGAGATATCCACCTGGGCTCAACATGGAATGGAAGATTTCCAGAATGCGATCGGTGTCGTCAATGTGGTGCAGGGTCAACATCGTGTAGATCAGCTGAAATGGCGTTTCCGGCGCGGCGTCTTCCATGAGATCAAGCTGCACGTGCGTCATGTGGGTAGCGCCTGCGGCCTGGATTTTTTCCTCAGCGACGGCCAGCATGCCCGGCGAGTTGTCGGCCATGGTGATGTGTCCCAACTGGTCGTGCAGACAGAAACTCAACAGGCCCGTGCCGCAGCCATATTCAAAGCCACGCATGTCGCGCGTCAATCTCACCTTGCCTCTTATAAGGTGAGCGATTGCCTGGGCGCGTTCGATTTTCTCAGGCGTGTCCCAGGTCTTGGCTTTGGCGTCAAAGTTTGTTGTCATGATTCCCGCTCTACAGAAAGACTCTTTCCATGGACCAAGCCTGAAGCTTGTTGCACTGGGCACGATGGCCGCGCGCTTCGATGGAGAAACCAATACTGTCAGGGCCTTCCGGGTACACTCTGGTCAGGCAGGCGCTTTGCCCGTTGACGAAGACTTCTACGATGCTGCGATCTACGAAGATCCGCAGTTCGAGCAACTCCCCTTCCTGATAGTGGAAGTGGCAGCTCTGCGGCTGGTTAATCTCTCCCTGCTCACCGATCGTAGAAAAGGTTGGATCGAGAGTGATCATACTGTCGCGAACACTCCAGCTGCGGTTGGCGTAATCCTTGCCAACATCTCGGTGAAAGTTCACCGCCGTGTATTCGGACCTGTCAGCGGCACGCAGGACATTGAGCCGGATGTAGCGTGCCTCCCCAGGATCGATGCTGGCGAAAATCTCCATGGCGTTGCCGCACACCTGGTCCACTACGACCTCCTGGTTGGCTGGCAACTCGAGATTGGACAGCTCGACCGCTTCCTTGCGTAGCGACTCGATATCGCCCGCCGGCGCCATAAGCAGACGATCGTTCTCCCCCAGCGTGTAGCGGCGTGGCAGGGACATGATCTGCGCCCAGCCTTCTTGGGTTCTTCCTTCTGTCACGTTGTAGATACAGTAGACGCCACCCGTGCCGTCCGGATAGGCCGATGGCGCGTGAATGCTACCACTCCCCTGGCGACCCGTGTTGAGGTATCCGCCTCTGCTGGCAACGAATTTCTGCCGGCGCCTGTCGTAGTCGCCGACCACATACATGGCACTGTGCACATGGCTGAAGGTGAGCAGGATATGTCTGTCACCGATGGGCCAGAAGTAGGGGCATGATCCATCATCACCGGAGAAACCGAAGAGATCGTTCTCCATGAACTCGCCCATGTAGACCCAGTTTTCCAGGTCGGGGGAACGATACAGATGATCTACCATGCGACCGGGCGTCATCTTCTCGTAGCCCACTTTGTTATGCGCATGGGGCTCGGCGAGGGGATTGATGCCATCAGCCCACCCACCGCAGAGCACGTAGTAGAAGTCACCATCCTTCCAAATACAGGGATCGTAGACCTGATGAGGCCTGCCAAGTTCGTCGTAGTCGACGTTGGCAATCACTGCCTTGCCCGTCACGACCTCCCAGTTGAGGAGCAAGGGATCGTCGGCAACAGCCACCATTAGTCCTGCCTGCCCCTGGTGCCCGTAATAGGCGGCGATCACCCGATCCTCTTCCACGAAACAGGTTCCGGAGAAACTGTTCTCTTCCGTGTCGGGATAGATAGCATAGGGCAGGTCCCGCCAATGGATGAGGTCGTCGCTTATGACGTGCCCCCAGTGCACGCGCCCCTCATCGGGAGAGCCCTGGTAGAAGAGGTGCCACTTCCCCTGCCAATAGCACAGACCATTGGGATCATTCAGACCATTCTCTGGTGGGCTGAAGTGATAGAATGGGCGGTACCGATCCCCTTTCTTGGCCTCGCGCGACTGGGCAAATCGCTGCAACAGGACATTCGCTTGCAGCTCCTGCTCCTGGGAAGCAAGATCAGCACTAAAAATCTGATGCGGCGTAAGAGATTTCACGGCACGTCTCCGGGATACCAACTGATCATGAATACAGTTCCAGGAACTTGCGTTCCCCCTCGGCAGTACCGATCAGGATGATCTCAGTGTCTCTTGTCAGAGGGGCAGTGGGGTCGGGATTGACGGTGATGCCATCGCCTACACAACTGGCGACGACGGTGCAGCCGGTCTGTGCTCGCAGTGACGATTCAGCGATAGACTGACCGGCGAGCGCATCAGGGACCTGCAGCCGGAACAATTCGAGGCCCTCCGCCACCATGAGAGTGCTCGTGTGATGCAGCATGTTGGCGATGGCACTGGCGCCCATGGATGCATAAGACATGACGAAGTCGGTGCCGGCGCGGTGCAGGGTACTGATATTGCGTTCGTCGTTGGCTCGTGCAATCACCTGAATGTCGGGCTGCAGCTTCCGGCAGTAGATCGCCAGGTAGATGTTGGTGTCATCATCCCTGGTGGTGATCACCACAGCGGGAGCCGTATCGATACCCGCCTCCTGCAGCACCTCCAACGCCGCCGCCGAGCCGGCAACGAACTTGCCATCTCCCGTGTCCCTGGACTCATCCTGTTCGACGATCCGATAGTCGACGCCACGGCGTTCCAGTGAACGGGCCGTCGCCAGGCCGACGCGACCAGCACCGATGATGATCACCGGATCGACGGATTGATTGAATCCCACAAGCAGGCTGTCATACTTGTGCAGCTGCTCTTGCGTGCCCGCCAGCACCAGGACCGTGCGATCGGCAATCATGGTCTCCGGGCGAGCCGCCTGGTAACTGCCTCGCTCCCAAACGCCGACAACACTGACGCCAGTATTGGTGCGCAACGCCGCCTCAGCGAGGGTCTTGCCCGCCAGGGGGGTGTGCTTTACCGTCGCTTCGGCGATCAGTAACTCATCGAACTCGCCCAGAACGTGCGCCATGGCATCTCCGGCGCTGATGCGTCTGGCGAGCGATTCGCCCAGCATATCCGCCAACTGCAGCACCTGTGTACACCCTGCCAGCTCGAGAATATCCACCGACGCCGGCGTGTCGGCGATGGCCACAATGTCGACATCTTCGGCGATGGAACGGACCGTTGCGGCCACGTTGGTACTCACCTGATCGCTGTTGGTCGACACCACAAGCGACGCGTTGTCGACACGGGCCCGCTCGTAGGTCTCCGGGTCATCCAGATCTCCGGCGATGACACTCATACCCTCGTCGTGCAGGCGGACGGCTTCGTCCGGATCGGTCGCGACGAGCACATAAGGGTATTGGAACTGCTTGAGTCGATCGATCAACGCTCGCGTCAGAAAATCCTGCCGCGTGATGATGACATGATTCGTCATGTCATCTTGCAGTTGTCTGGGGATACGGGCAGCATTCTGCGCTGCGATCCACGGTGTCCAGAAAAACTGCAGAAAAGTGAAGGGCAACAGGATGAGCATGAAGAGGGTTCCGGACAGTAGCACGACCGTCGAAAACACTCGTCCCAGGTCGGTGTGGAAAGTGATGTCGCCGAAGCCCAGGGTCGACATCACGGTCAGCGTCCAGTAGACGCCCGTAAACCAGGTGAACTCCTGGCCCTCATAGAGCATGAGCGTGTGAAAAAGGACGCTATAGAGCGCTATGAGCAGGGCGAAAACGAGCAAAAAGCGGACGAGGAGCAGGAAGTTCCGCCGCTTGGGCCGGTCCCCCATAAACATCGCCAGAAATGAAGTGAAGAAGCGCATCTCTACTGTGCTACCATGTCTGGGTGTCTCCTGACGAGTCTGCCTGCCTGCCCCAAGTAACGACGCCCCGCGCGCGGTCAGCAACCCCCCTCAACGCGTGGATAGCGCCGGCCATTCAGAAAGGCCCCGACGAAGCTGTCGCGCACCAGGTAGGCGTGGATGTAGCCGGAAAGCAGATCGAACCACTGTGATGTCGAATCCGGATCCTTCAGCGACCATGCACTGCCAAGATCAGAGTCGGTGTAGGTCACGGCAGAGTGTAATACGAGACCCAGCATCATCATGACCGCCCGCAGTGAATCCAGGGCGTGTAGTCGTTCGGTCCGTGGTGTCGCGCCGGGCACCGCTCATCCTCTTCTGGCGTGGGAGAATGCAACAAAAGGATGATAAGGACTGGCGGCGGTGAGATCTCGCCTCGAATGGCAGAATCCACGAGATTATGGACCATGATCCACTTCAACTACCGAAACCCTACCGCGACCCTTTTCGGGCTGATCCTGTTGTTCCCTTCCCTCTTGTTCAGCCAGACACTTGATCTGACCGAACAGGAACGGGCCTGGATCGCCGCACACCCAGAGATCCGCGTTGGCATCAACCCGAGCTGGCATCCTATCGAGTTTGTCGAGGGTCAGGTCCGCCACAGTGGCCTGACGGCCGACTACCTGGCACTGCTCAACGAACGACTCGGGCTCAACATGGTCGCCGACGTAGAAACCTCGTGGGTCGATGTGTTGGATAAGGCTCGCCGCCGTGAGATTGGTGTCATCCTCAGCATCGGCTGGACCCCCGACCGGGATGAATATCTCGACTTCACCGACTTCTATATCGAGCTCCCGATGAGCGTTTTCATGCTCGCCGACGAGCCCTACATCCCCGATCTCGGTGCACTCAATGGCCGTCGTGTCGCTGTCGTCGACGGCTACGCCGAGCAAGAATTGCTCGCCCGCCATCATCCAAAGATCGAGTTGGTAACCGTCGAGCATCCGGAAAATGGACTGCGCTTTCTGTCCGCCGGGCAACTCGACGCCTTCGTCGGCAACATCGCCGCTGGTGGCTACGTCGCTCGTCAACTCGGCCTCACCAACATCAAGGTCGCACGCCACACCCGCTTCAACTACACCCAGCGAATTGGTGTCCGCGAAGACTGGCCAGAGTTGTTGACCCTCCTCAACAAGGGACTGCGCTCGATCGAGCCCGAGGAAAAGAAAGCGATCCACGAACGTTGGATCGAGGTCAAGTACGAGATCGACCGAGCACAGATCTGGCGCACGGTCGGCTATGTTCTGGCCGGCGCTTTGCTGGTCGTCATCTTCATTCTCATCTGGGTCCGGCAGATCCGGCAGCGCGAGGAGCGCTTCCGCTCGGTAATGGAATCGACACAGGATGGTAAGTTGATTCTGGACGCCAGTGGCTCGATCACCCTCTGCAACTCTTCCATCGCGGATCTCTTCGGATATTCGCGCAACGAGACGATTGGCCAGACCGTTGAACTGTTGATCCCAGGGGGACTACGCGACGGCCACCAACCAGGCTCGGTAAACCCAGGTGCCGCCCAACCAATGGTGGAAGCCGAGTCCACGGGCAGACGACAAGACGGCTCCGAGTTCCCCGTGGAGATCCGTGTCACCCCACTGCAAGCCGGTGGTGATCAGGTACTGGCAACAGTACGTGATGTCTCGTTACGCAGGCAGAGACAACGGCAGGACCGCATCATGGCCGATTTTCGCGAGGCCGTATGGCGACTCGACAGTCGCAGTGACGTTCCCGACCTGCTAAACCGGCTGCACGAGATCCTCGTCGGCGCCGGCCTCCCCTATCGCACCTTTGGCGTCAATATCATCGAGGACGAGACCGAACCACGTGTCCGCTCCTATGAACTGGTTGCGACGGGTACGAAGGAAAGTGTCCTGAAGCCGGAGAACGGACGTGCCGTGCTGGGCATGTGGCGTCAGGAAGAACCGGTGAACCGAGAGGACCTGGCCATCGACGATCCTTTGGGAGAACTCCCCGGCTGGGACGATGAGGCGCCAAGCAGCATCATCGACGTACCCTTTTCACATGGGACGCTGGCGGCCAACAGTATGAC
Organism: Gemmatimonadota bacterium; assembly: GCA_018660835.1. Classification (GTDB taxonomy): domain Bacteria; phylum Latescibacterota; class UBA2968; order UBA8231; family UBA8231; genus UBA12574. The sequence continues at coordinate 238,249 of JABJJN010000020.1, forward strand.
GCCTGCCGCCTTTACACCCTACCTGGGTATGCTCACGGAGATTGCCGCCGTCATGTCCGAAGGATTTCGGCGGCTCGATGACCTGCGTGCCCTGCGGGATCGGGGCATCCGGTTGGAGCAATCCCTGCAGTCGGAGCAGGAGGCGAGGGAAGAGGCGGAGATACGTCAACGCGTCAGAGACGCGATCTGGGACATGCGTGGTGTGGAGGATTTGCAGAAGATCTTCGACTCTGTCGCTCCCGCTCTCACCGATCTCGGCGTCGCCCACAATGCGTGCGGCATCAATCGCGTGAATCCGAAACTGGCTGAGGAGACCGTTCACTCAATGGACAGCTCGATTGTCGAAGGACGCAAGACGACGGATCGAGTGAGTAACGCGGCAGCAGGGGTGATTCACCAGATCTGGCAGGAAAAGGTGACGGCCTACCGCCCCAACCTGCAAACCGACGATCCCTATGATGAGGCGGAAGCCGTCGCCAGACGTCACCCAGGCGTGTGTTGTATCCTCGACGTCCCCTTCTCCCATGGCACCCTGGCCCTAAACAGCAAAGAGCCGCATGCCTTTTCGCCTCAGGATATAGAGAAGACGGAGAGACTTGCGGCGCTGCTGTCTGAGGGTTTCCACCGCATGGATGATCTGCAAGCCTTGGAGGAGCGCAACCGATCGTTGCAGGAGGCCACGCGGGAAGCCGAGGAAGCCAATCGATCTAAGAGTGCTTTCCTTGCCAACATGAGCCACGAAATCCGCACCCCCATGAACGCGATCCTGGGGTTCACGGAGATCTTGTCCGGCTTGGAAGAAGACGTGCAGAAACGCCAGTACATCGATTCGGTCCGCACCAGTGGCAAATCGCTCCTGGGCCTGATTAACGACATCCTCGACCTGTCAAAGGTGGAGGCGGGCAAGCTCGAGCTGCAGAACGAACCGACCGATGTGAAGGCCCTCATCGACGAACTGCCGCCGATTTTTGCGCAGAAGATCCAGGAGCAGGGCCTTGATCTCATCATCGAGGCAGAGGATCTCCCGATCGTCATGGTTGACGGGCTGCGGTTACGTCAGATGCTTCTCAACCTGACGTCCAATGCCATCAAGTTCACCGATGCGGGTCATGTACGAGTCACCGTGACGTCTGACTCCGCCGAGCAAGGGGTAAGGCTGACCTTCGTCGTCGAGGATACGGGGATCGGTATTCCCCCCGACCAACAGAACAAAATCTTCGGCGCCTTCGAGCAAACGGCGGGGCAGAGCACGTCCCAATACGGTGGCACGGGCCTCGGACTGGCGATCTCCAAGCGTCTCGCGGAACTCATGAATGGAGAAATCACGCTCCGCAGCGAAGTCGGCAAGGGCAGCACCTTTACCATCGAATTGCGCGACCTGACGGCCGTCTCGAGGGAGGATCTCGAAGGACTCGATGCGGACGCCGAGATCGGCCGGGTGACATTCGACTCGAGCAAGATCCTGATCGTCGACGATGTCGAGAACAATCGTCTGCTGATAAAAGCATACCTCACCGAATACGGCCTCGACATTCTCGAGGCTGCCAGTGGCGAGGAGGCTCTTGTCACTTGCCGCGAACAGCTGCCAGATCTGGTGCTGATGGACCTGCGCATGGACGGCATGTCTGGGCAGCAAGCCGCACAGGAGTTGAAGAGAGACGAAGCGACCTCTTCGATTCCCATCATCGCCCATACGGCGGCTGCCATGAAGGATCAGGAAGAGGCGATCGTTGGGATCTTTGACGGCTACCTCGTGAAACCGGCCAGCAAAGGCGATGTAATTCGACAACTCATGCAACACCTACCTCACACCATTGGTAACGAAGCGGCGTTGACCGTCGAGGGCACGTCGGAGGCAGCTTGGAGCGCGGACGAACTGACACCGGAGCAGAGGGCCAGTCTCACAGAGTTGGTCGCGCAACTGCAGGCTGAACTACCGCGGTGCCAGGAACTGGCTCAGACGCAGTCTATCGATGAGATCGAAGTCTTCGCCTCGCAGATGCAGGAATGGGCAACGTCATTTGCCTACCCTCCTCTGGGCGACTGGGGGCAACGCCTGGCGACGCAGGCGTCCCTGTTCGACATCCCTTCCATGGCCATGACGCTGGGAGAATTTGACGCCTTGTTGACCCGACTGCGCTCGGTATCAACTTGACCTGGACAATTCCCGCAGGATACCAGGGACTGATCTTCGATTGTGATGGAACGCTGGTCGATTCCATGCCGTCACACTACAAGGCCTGGGTCGCGGTGCTAAGCCGCCACGGCCTGGCACTGACGGAGGCGCGTTTCTACGAATGGGCAGGGATGCCCATCGACGTCATCGTCCAGCGGCTGGCAACAGAGAGAGGGCTGGTCGTCGACGCCGAGTCCATCGCCACCGAGCGCGACGCCTATTTCCTTAGTCTGCCAACGAGAGATCTGCGCCCCGTGGATGCCGTCGTCGAGATCGCTCGCCGCTATCATGGAGAGTATCCTCTGGCAGTAGCAACTGGAAGCACAAACGCCTCAGCGTCTGCGTCGCTTAACACGATCGGCGTACTGGAACTGTTCGATACCATGGTGTGCTCCGGTGACGTGGCTCATCCGAAGCCGGCACCGGACATATTCCTGGAAGCGGCGCAGCGGATCTCGGTTCCACCACAGAAATGTGTTGTCTTTGAAGACGGGGAGACGGGCATGGAGGGCGCACGCATCGCGGGGATGCACGTCGTCGATGTGCGGCCCTGGATAGAGCGCTGACTCGGCAGAACTCGGCGGCAACACTGACATCTCTCGACCAAGGCATGCCAGGCTACCCATCGTTGCCAGGCAGTGGGCGTCAGGCTCAGTCGCTACTCAAACAATAAGTAGCCGAACCGGTCGGGCCTCAGAGCTAGTCCGTAGGTCGGTACCCACTGACCGTATTCCGAGGCGTTCCCTGTTCGCACGCGGGCGATGTTGAAGCCCCAGATGTCGCCTTTGGTGATTGACGCACCATCCAGTGTAGACGCAGGGATTGCGACCTCAGCGACCCAGAAGGTGTCGGCAACGGTTGTGCCGATCGTGACGCTGCCATTCCAGTCCTGGCCGGGACGGTCATGTCCATAGTGGGTATCCGACACCGTTCCCAGCGTGTTGATGATGAACTGAAAGTAGGAACGGGCATCACGATTCGTATCGAAGAACACCTCAAGACAATCGTCGGCATGGACGCGGCCATCGCGCTCGGTTGACTCTGCCACGAGGCCTTCCGTCGACGCCTCGTAAGTTTTCTGCACCTGGGCACGGTGCATGGCCGAACTGGATTCGTGCGTGTCCAGGGCGCGCTGGTAGCTGCGGGTCATGGCGAAGATGCTGACCATCGTGAGTACGAAGAACAGGACGAAGGTCACCGCAAAGCGCAGGCTCAGAACGTTGAGGACGATCTCTTTGCGAATCAGTGACAGTAGCATACGCATTCCGACGGGCGGCAGGAGAGATGCGCTAATCTTAGGAACTGTTGTGTGACCCAATCAACTCGAACACGCCGTTCTCTAGAGCCCTTCGCGGGACGATCACTTCAAGAAATCCTTCACTGCGTGTCGCCATTGACCCCCCGACTCGCGATATTGCCCTGTACTGCCATCGATTTGCCCTCGCTCATCCAGGAGTGCGGCCATGACGAAGCACGTGCACACCCGGTACGTTGCGGTGAAACGTCGGCTCCACTTGTTCGCGGCACTGGTAATCGTGTCCGCCGGCTGCCACGCCAACGAACCTGCCCAGACGGATGCAACTGCCCCGGTCGTATTCGAGCCTCAGGACCGCCCGGTCCTGCGTGTGGGGGTGATCTCCCGGTACAACCCAGTCATCATGTACCGAAAGTACCAGCCGATGATGGATTTTCTCAGCCAGGAAACCCCCTACCACTTCGAGTTGCGGTTGGGACGAACTTACGAGGACGCAGTGCAGCTACTCGGCGCCGGCGAGGTCGATCTCGCTATCCTCGGTGGACTGACCTACCTGGAGGCGCGCAGCCAATTCGGTGCCCGGCCACTCGTCAAGCCACTCAATGCAGCGGGTTCGCCATTCTATCACAGCATCTTTATCACCCGCGACGATTCTCCGATAACTCGCCTGGCTGAGCTGTCGGGTCATTCGCTGGCGCTGGCATCGTTCCACTCGACAGCGGGAAATTTGATCCCACGATATGAGCTGGATCGTGCGGGTGTACCCATGCAGCGTCTGTCGCGGATCGAGAATCTACCCCACCATGAGATGGTGGTTCGGGCGATTCTCAAAGGGCATTTCGACGCGGGAGCCGTAACGGATCTCGTAGCCGATCAATACCAACCGAAAGGCCTGCGCCGTCTCCACGTGTCAGATCCGATCCCGAGCGGCCCCGTCGTCTGCCGTGCAGATCTGCCCGATTCGGTGGCACATGTGGTGGCGGCAGTGCTACTGCAGATCGATCCCCTGCCGGTTGTAAGCCAGGAGTTCCTGCAGCATTGGGACGCCGAGTTTCGTCATGGTTTTGTGCCGGCCCACGATGCCGACTATGATGGCCTGCGACGCATCCTCAACAGCGCGCCCGAAGGCTGTGGTCGCGGCTGCCACCCGGCGATTCGCCTGTGAACTCCCACACGCACACGCCACGTTTCGGGCTGGAGGCGAAGTTAGTGCTCCTCGCTACGGTTGGCATCCTGTTGGCCACCAGCGTCGGCAATCGACTGATTCTGCTCTACCAGGAGGCTCTACTTGAAGAGGAAACACGCAGCAAGGCGGTGCTTCTGGCCGAGTCGATGGCCCGGTCCTTCGAGTACACTCTCATCTATGAAGATCTCGGCCTCGTGGAGGAGGCTGGCCTCCTCGACCTGTTCGTCGAGGACATGACGCAGCGTCGCGATATGGAGGTGCTCTTTGTCGAGTTACTGGATCCACAGGGCCGGATTCGGGCCCACAGCGACTACCGGCGCTTTGGCGAGCAAGACGAGACCTTTGCGGCACGCTTCCCTTTCGGTCTGGAAGGGACCCAGGCGATACGTCTGCAGCGCGACGGCCAGGAGATGATCGAGGTGGCGACGCCACTGCGCATCGCATCCCGGTCCTGGGGCGATCTGATCGTCAGCGTGTCGCTGAATCCGATGCGGCGCGAGTTGGCCGCCTTCGCCGACCGGTTGGGCTATCTCACGCTCACCGCCATCGGCGTGTCCGTCCTGCTTTCGTTCCTCGTCGCCCACGCCCTGGCGCGACCGATCAAGCGGCTGGCGAGCGCCATGGCAGATGTCGGCCCACAGTTGGAGACGGATCTGCAGGTTGACCGGCGTGATGAGATCGGGCTGCTGCAGTCAAGCTTCCTTGAAATGGTGGCGCGGCTGCGCCAGTCACAGCAAGAGCAGGAGCGCACGCGCGAGGCGATGCTGCGTGCCGAGAAGCTCGCCGCTGTTGGCTCGCTGGCCGCAGGCGTCGCCCACGAGGTGAACAACCCCCTCGGTGGCATCCGCAATTGCCTGGAGCAGCTCGAGGGAGGCAGCGCCAATCCGGAGCGCTCCAAGACCTATCTGCCATTAATGCGCCAGGCACTGGACCGGATTCAGGCAGTGGTGAGCGGTCTGCTCGACTTCTCCCGCCGCCGCGAACTGGCGCCGGCGTCACTTGATCTGGCCGATGTGATCGGCAGCAGCATCGAGCTGCTGTCGTACCGGCTTGAGAGAGGCGGGATCACTCTCGATCTCAACGTCCCAGACAACCTGCCGGCGCTGCGTGGCGATGTCCATCAGTTACAGCAGGTCATCGTGAACTTGCTGCTCAACGCTCTCGATGCGGTTGGCGCCTGCGAGGCAGGTTGGATCGGCGTACAAGTTCAAACGACGGCGGATCATGTGCTGGTCCACGTTGACGACAGCGGCATCGGCATCGACGCAGAGGAGTCGCGGAGAGTTTTCGATCCGTTCTACACAACCAAACAAGTCGGTAAAGGCACAGGTCTCGGCCTGACGGTGAGTCTGCATATCCTGCGCGAGCATGGCGGCGATCTGTCCTGCCTGCCTCGCCGCGAAGGTGGTACACGCTTCACCTTGACCCTGCCCGTCGCTGCTTCGGCAAAGGTGCAGCCATGAGGGTGCTCGTAGTCGATGACGAAGAGATCATGCGGGTTACACTTCGCGATGCATTGACCGACGCCGGACACGACGCCGAGGCCTGCGCGCGTGCCGAGGATGCCTGCAAGCGACTCGCCGAGACCGCCTTCGATGTGACGTTGGCGGACCTGCGGATGCCCGGCATGGACGGCCTCGCTTTCCTCGAGTATGTGCGCCGTGAGCACCCCGACGTCGTGACCCTGATCATGACTGCCTACGGCAGTGTAGAGACCGCAGTGGAGGCGATGAAGGCGGGTGCCTACGACTACCTGACCAAGCCCTTCGATCCGTATGAATTGATGCGGCTGCTGGATCGTCTTGGCGAACATCGAACCCTGAGAGAGGAGAACCTGCGGCTGCGAACTGTCCTGCGTGAGCGACACGGTTTCCACCAGCTTGTCGGCAAGAGCACACCGATGCAGCAGGTCTATGAAACTCTCGATGTCGTCTGCCGGGCAGACTGTACGGTCCTGATCGAAGGGGAAACGGGCACGGGCAAGGAGATGGTGACCAATGCGATTCACTTCAGCAGCCCGCGGCAAACGCAGCCGCTGGTCAAGGTGAGTTGCGCCGCTCTCTCAGCGGAGATTCTTGAGAGCGAACTCTTCGGTCATGTGCGCGGCGCCTTCACTGGCGCTACGAGCGACAAGGTGGGCCGCTTCGAGAGTGCCCATGGGGGCACGCTGTTCCTTGATGAAGTCGATGATATTCCTCTGCCGTTACAGGTGAAGCTACTGCGGGTGCTCGAGGACGGCAGTTTCGAGCGCGTTGGTGACACGAAGACTCGGTCGGTGGACGTAAGGATTCTGGCAGCGACCAAGGTGAACCTGCGGCAGTTGGTTCTGGAGAAGAGCTTCCGAGATGACCTCTTTTATCGCCTCAACGAGGTACCCATCCGGCTGCCACCATTGCGCGAACGCCCAGAGGACATCCCCGTATTGATCGACAGCTTCCTGCGCGACCGTGAGACGCAGCCGGAGATTGCCGACGATGCGTACCGCGCGCTGCTCGACTACGACTGGCCCGGCAACGTGCGCGAACTGCGGCACCTCATCGATCGACTTATGATGTTCCATCCTGACTGCATCGAGCGCCGCGACCTACCCGAGGAGGTTCTGGCCGGCCCTGATGAGGTGGGTTTGCCACGTGAGGGTTCTTTCGATGAGCGGATGGCTGCCTTGGAGGCTCGACTCCTGCGTGACGCGTTGGATCGCGCCGGTGGCAATCAGCGCGAGGCGGCACGCCAACTGCAGATGCCTGCCTCCACGTTGCGCTCCCGGCTGGAGCGGCACGGACTGCTGTAGCCGGACCAACAACTACGTTGCGCGAGATCTCGTGCAACGCGCGACCCTTCGCGCAAGTGACCGTCGGATATCCGTGTTGCTGCGTTGGCCGCAACACGGCCTAATTGCTGTCCCCACAACATGTTGACATAGCTCGGCAGAACACCGGCACAGACTTCGCATGGCACCTGGCGCAACCACCCGGGACCGCGGCGCCAAGCGCCGGAGGGAAAACCCATGCCCCAGCAGGTCAAAATCCTCGCAGTAGTCTTCGTCGTAGCGCTGACGGCCCTTACCGTTGTCCGCTACATCTCGGTACCCGACACGTTCGGCGACCTGGGTCACTATCGGGCCGCCGCCGTCGATTCGATCGCCGTACTGCCGATCTACTATGCCGGCGAACGTGCGTGCCTTGACTGCCACGACGACGTGTATGACGACAAGACCCAGGCAAAACACGCGTCTCTCGCGTGCGAGACGTGCCACGGACCAGCGGTGATGCACGTGGAGGACGAAGACTCGCTTCCCCACATCCCCAGTGAACGTGAGCACTGCGCCCTGTGTCATGCATTTCAGCCCGCACGACCCAACGGCTTCCCTCAGGTCGAGTTTGCCATGCACAACCCACTCGACGAATGCATCGACTGCCACGATCCTCATGCGCCACTACCGGATTTGTCAGAGGCCGACTGCGGCGCCTGTCACGGAGAGATTGCGCGCACGAAAGCGGTCTCCCACCATGCGGAGCTCGCTTGCGAGCGATGCCACACTGTTCCCGACGCGCACCGCGAGACACCACGTCAGGTGCGGCCCTCGAAGCCCTCACGCCGCAAGTTGTGCGGCGAGTGCCACGATCGTAGCAGTAGTGCCGACGACGCGATCCCGCGGATCTCGCAGACCGAGCACGAGCCGGAATACGTGTGCTGGCAGTGCCACTACCCCCATTTCCCGGAGGCCCGGTGATGCAGCGCATCGACGCATCCGTCGACACTTCGACCAAGCGCCTGGACAGACGCTCGTTTCTTGCCCGCTGTGTCGCCGCCACGGTGGCCGGGGGCCCCGCCCTACTCGACATCCTACCCGTCGATGCCAGTGAAGAGGAACAGAGCCAGCCGCGCTACGGCATGGCCGTCGACATCGACAGCTGCATTGGTTGCGGTCGCTGCGTCGATGCCTGCAAGGCCGAGAACGGTGTCCCCCTGGAACCCTTCTTCTATCGCACGTGGGTGGAGCGCTACCGCGTACGGGAAGACGGCGTTGAGGTGGACAGCCCCGACGGCGGCCGCCAGGGATTTCCAAGCGCCGATGCCGAACAGGGCCAGAGCCAGAGCCAGAGCCAGCGTAGTTTCTTTGTCCCCAAGCTCTGCAACCACTGCGACAACGCGCCGTGTGTTCAGGTCTGTCCCGTGGGGGCGACCTTCACAAGCGAGGACGGCGTCGTGCTCGTCGATCACGAGTACTGCATCGGTTGCCGCTACTGCATCCAAGCCTGCCCGTACGGCGCCCGCTACCTCGACCCGGTTACGCGCACAGCGCAGAAGTGCACACTCTGCTATCACCGCATCAAACGGGGGTTACAGCCGGCGTGTGTCGAAGTCTGTCCCACAGAGGCACGCATCTTCGGCGACCTCAACAAGCGCAGCAGTCCGCTGGCGCGCTTCTTCCGCTTCCATAAAGTGCAAGTACTCAAGCCGCACCTGAACACGGCGCCCAAGGTCTTTTACTCTGGCCTGGACGGAAACGTGAGCTGAGGAAAGGAGCAGGACGGTGGAACTTTACGCGCACCTCCATCAGGTGCTGAAGCAGATCGACGGCTTCATCTATCCGAATGAAGTCGAGCTGCATTGGGGAATGCTGGTCGTCGTGTATCCGTATTTGACGGGACTCGTCGCCGGCGCCTTCATCCTCGCCTCGCTGGAGCGCGTTTTCAACGTCAAGGAGGTGCAGCCCACGTATCGACTTGCTCTGCTCACGGCACTGGCATTCCTGATCGTGGCACCTCTGCCCCTCCTGTCGCACCTAGGCCACCCGGAGCGAGCCCTCGAGATCTTCCTGACGCCGCACCTGCAGTCGGCGATGGCCATGTTCGGCTTCGTCTACGCGTGGTATCTGGCCGTCGTGCTACTGCTGGAAGTCTGGTTTGACTACCGCAAGGAGTTGATCGTCTGGTCGCGCAGCGAATCGGGGATTCGGAAGTGGCTACATCAGCTGATGACGCTTGGTTCCACGGATCTGTCGGACGATGCGGTCCGCTTCGACCACACCGCTGGCCGTGTGATTACGATTATCGGTATTCCCTCGGCGTTCCTCCTGCATGGATATGTGGGCTTCATCTTCGGTTCGGTAAAGGCCAATCCGTGGTGGAGTAGTGTCCTGATCCCCATCGTGTTTCTGTTCTCGGCGATCGTCTCCGGGATCGCGTTGATGATGCTCATCTACATGGCCACCAGTATTCTACGCCGGAAGCCAGTAGACATGAGCTGTGTCGACAAACTCGCCAGCTTTCTGTTTTACGCATTGATCATCGACGTCTCGCTGGAGATGCTGGACTTCATCCATCGCCTCTACGAGGCGGAAGAGTCCATCCACATCCTGTCCGAGATGATCTCGGGGAAACTGTTCGTCAGCCTCTTCGTACTGCAGCTGGGTCTTGGCACAGTAGTTCCCCTGGTCTCGTTGGCCCTGTTCAGCCCGGTTCTACACAAGCGGGCCCTTGTTCCCGTCCCAGACGAGCTGCGGCGCATGATGTACTGGGGCGTCGCTGTCCTCATCCAACTCGGCATCTTCAGCACACGCTGGAACGTCGTGGTCGGTGGCCAGTTGTTCTCCAAGAGTCTTCGCGGCCTGACAGCATACAAGATGCAGCTACTGGGACTCGAAGGCGGCTTGATGTCCGGGTTCCTGCTGCTTCTGCCATTCGCCATTCTGGCGTTCCTGATCTGGCTGCTTCCGCCTTGGCCGGAACGCGAGGTGACGATGGAAGAGGTGGCCCGAGCGCGGAAATAGGGAGGTAACCTGATGGAAACGAACAACGACATGCAGAGCACGCTACGAAGCCTCCACGAGATGGTCGAACGCATGGACCAGCGGCTGCAGCGCTTAGAATCCGGATCCGATCCCGGCGCCGCGGTCGATGAATCGGTGGCGATTCCCCCAGCGGCTCCCGGACGCGAGGGCGGTCTCGAGTTCGAGATCGGCGAGCGCTGGCTGGGGCCCGTGGGTATCGTGGTCCTGCTGGTGGGCATCACGATCTTTGCCAGCTATCCCTTCGGAGACGCCTTTCCACCCGGAGCTCAGATTCTCGTCAGTTACCTGGCTGCCTTCGGGATGCTGGCAGTGGCGCGAGGGTGGCGGACGAGTTTTGTCTTCACCGCCCACATCCTGCTCGCCGGTGGTGTAATGCTGCTTTACCTGTCGACGCTGCGGCTCCACTTCTTCCAGGCAGACCCACTCATCGCCAGCGCCACCGTCGGTTTGGCAATTCAGCTACCCGTCATCGCCGTGGGCTTCTACGCAGCCGTGCGACGCAATGTCGAGCATCTGGCCATCCTGGCACTGCTGATGGGCCTGATCACCGGACTGTGCGCGGAGGGCATCTTCGGCCCCACGGCGATCGTTCTCACTGCTGCCGCACTTGCCCTCATCTCCGGACCACGACAGTGGTGGGTAGCCATGATCGTGGGTCTCGCCCTGTCGTCGGCGGGACTGCTGCTGTGGCTGTTGAACGCACCCGTACTCGGTCGCCCCCTACAACTGGTGACGGAAGCACCCTACATCGTGGTGCACCTGATCGTGTTATTCGCCGTCTTCGGCGCGGTGGCCCTTAAGTGGGCGCATGAAGAATTGTGGACACCGTCAACCTTCCTGCTGGCCCTCGGGAACGGCGGGGCGCTGCTGGTCTTCTCGCTGCTGGCAGGCGACACGCAGTTCGAGAACGGCGTGGCCTCGACTCTGACGGCCGCCGCTGCGGCCTGCCTGGTCCTGGCTGCACTTTACTGGATCGGCGGTCAACGTCCGCTGGAGACGGCGATCTACGCCTGCTTCGGCTACGTGGCGTTGAGCGTAGCGATCATCGCCCAGTTTGGCAGTCCATACTGCTTCGCGTGGCTGGGCTGGCAGAGCCTGCTGGTCATCTCTACTGCGATTTGGTTCCGCTCGAAGATCATCGTCGTCTGCAACATGCTGGTCTACCTCGGTGTGCTCTTCGTCTATCTGGTGATGAATCCTCCAGATCTGGCGACCAATTTGAGCTATGCCGCCGTCGCCCTGCTGAGTGCACGCGTGATGAAGTGGCAACAGGAACGCTTGACGTTGCAGACGGATATGATGCGAACCCTGTACCTGGCATCGGCCTTTGTCATTGTGCCTTACGGGCTCTACCACGGCGTGCCAGCGAGCTATGTCAGCCTCTCCTGGGTCGCGGCGGCAGGTTTCTACTTCGCCCTGAGCCTGACCCTGCAGAACCAGAAGTATCGCTGGATGGCAATTCTGACAATGCTGTTAACCGTCGTATACGTCTTCGCCATCGATTTGGGCAGACTCAGTCCGGTCTTCAGGATCGTCTCTCTTCTCGTGCTTGGCGTCGCTCTGCTGGCAGTGTCGCTGATGTACTCACGGCATCGTCGGGCGAATACACACGGCGGTGATGTTCAGCCGTAATCCGGACGCCTATCTTGTCTGCTACGATCCGGGCATACACGATAGAGGGAAATGGCTGTCCATGAGTCTCACGCCAGCACAGATCGACGAGTTCTACGACCAGGGCTTCATCATCCTTCGGCAGGTCTTCGATGCACAGGATATCGCCGCCATGTCCGCTGCGTGCGAACGGCTCAAGTCGCTGGCTCAGGATCTCGATGGCAGCGTCCTGCACCAGGGCGCGAACTTCGCCGTCGACCAGATTGAAGTCGACGGCACACAGGTAGCTCGTATTCGGCGTGTGTCCTGGTGCGGCGGCGCCGAGCCGGTCATGCTCGAATACGGCGCGGACCCACGCCTGCTGTCGGTCGCCGCCGCTCTGCTCGATAGTGACGAGATGAACCAGCTGATCAACCAGCTGCACTACAAGGAACCCGGAGATACGGTGCAATTTCCGCTGCACCAGGACAGCCACCATCGAGGCTATGGCACGCCAAGATGGGAAGACGTGAATGGCCACGGCAGCTTCGTGCAGACGGCGACGCTCATCGACCCCATGACACCAGACAATGGTCCATTGCTTTTCATCCCGGGCTCGAATCAGCAAGGCCATCTCGGCCTGCCCACAAGCCAGGATGAGTGGCCAGAGGGCATCGATCTTTCGGGGGCCGTCACCGTGACCGGTGATCCGGGGGATGTCGCCTTCTTCGGACCCTACACACTGCATGGGAGCCGACCGAACACATCTACTGTGAGTCGTCGCGTCTTCATCAATGGCTACGCCTATCCAGGCGCCAACCGCCATCCCTATGTGGGTGACGGTGCAGGCCGACTGCTATGCACCAGACCCACGGAGCGAACATGACTTCTGCCGCCACAGACTGGCGCAATATCAGTGCGGGGCGCGAAATCCCCACGGCTTCCTATAGCGATCAACCCTACGTCGTGAAGACCGACGATGCCGCCTGGTTGTGTGTCATGACGACGGGCGCCGGTCGGGAGGGACAAGCGGGTCAGCATGTCGTGACCCTGCGCAGCCTGGACCGGGGCATGTCATGGTCGACGCCAGTACCCCTGGAACCGGCGAATGGTCCGGAAGCCTCCTATGCGGTGCTGCTGAAGGTGGACAGTGGTCGCGTCTATGCCTTCTACAATCACAACACCGACAACGTGCGTCGTGTGGCGGCTGACAACCCACCTTATGCCGACGGCTACTGCGCACGCGTCGATTCCCTTGGCCACTATGTGTTCAAATACAGCGATGATCACGGCCGCACGTGGAGTACGCAGCGCTACGATGTGCCCATGCGCGAGATGGAAATCGACCGAAACAATGCCGATGACGGCGCGCTGAAATACTTCTGGAATGTGGGCAAGCCCTTCATCTACGCAGGCGCCGCTTTCATCTCCCTGCACAAGGTGGGGGGCTTCGGCGAAGGCTTCTTTACATCATCTGAGGGTGTGTTGCTGCGCAGCGAGGGTCTGCTTGCTGCTGAAGATCCTGCGACGGTCGACTGGGAAACCTTGCCAGAGGGAGATCAGGGCCTGCGCACGCCGACGGATGGTGGTGGCACCGTCGCCGAGGAGCAGAGCTACAGCGTGCTGAGTGATGGCTCCTTCTATGCCGTGTACCGAACGATCGACGGACATCCTACTTGCGCCTACAGTCGCGACCAGGGACGCACGTGGACGGAACCCCAATACCAACGATTCGCCGACGGCCGCATCATGAAACATCCGCGCGCGGCGAACTTCGCCTGGCGGTGTGAGAATGGGAAGTTCCTCTACTGGTTTCACCATCACGGCGGTCGATTCGTGAATCGATCCAATGGGTATGAAGACCGCAACCCCGTGTGGCTCTGCGCCGGCGAGGAAGTCGACGGCCCCGGGGGCCGGGTCATCCGCTGGTCGCAACCGGAGATCGTGCTCTACGATGATGACCCGTACGTGCGCATGAGTTATCCCGATCTGTTGGAGGATGGCGGCGTTCTGTATCTGACAGAAACGCAGAAAGACAAGGCGCGCGCCCACGAGATCAATGCCGGGTTTCTACACACCCTGTGGGGTCAGTTCGAGGCCTGTGAGGTGACCGAGGTTGGGTTGGTGTCGCAGTGGGAAGGCTCGGGCCCCGGCCAGGTGCCTCTTGGTGCATTGCCCGCTTTCCTTGGTCGCGACGGCGAGCGGCGCGACTACGGTACCAAGAATCTGAGGGCGGGGATGACAATCGAAGTGGTCGTCACGCTGGCAACCCTCGACGCTGGTCAGGTGCTGCTGGACAATCGGTCCAACCATGGCCAAGGGTTGACTCTGCAGACGACGACACGCGGCACGATCGAGATCACTCTGAATGACGGCCGCACGGAGAATCGCTGGGACTGCGATGCGGGACTCCTCGTGTCCGGCAAGCGGCACCATGTGGGCATCGTCGTCGATGGGGGTCCGCGGGTCATCTCCTTCGTCGTCGATGGCGCCCTGTGTGATGGCGGCACGGATAGACAGTTCGGCTGGGGACGCTTCAACGGCGATCTTCGTGACGTGAATGGGGCGCCGCAGCTGGCCATTGGCACTGGGGTGCGACTTCTGCGGGTCTATGACCGAGCCTTGATGACAAGTGAGGTCATCGGCAATGCGCGAGGCAGTGCCTGATTCGTATGGGAGCATGGGGTAGCGGCCGCATTCCTCATCAGCCTTTTTGCGCAATACACCGCAGATTCACATAATCACCTTATACTCTGTATCCACCCCCAGAGTGCGAAAATACAAGAGATCAGTGTAACCAAAATTCCAACGGAAATAGACTCAGATGCCCATTGCCGATTTTGACCAGTACTGCCAGATGCTCTCCTCCGCCCGCGAAGGCAAGTATGCCTATCCGGCGATCAACGTCTGCAATCTCGAGACCCTTTCAGCGGCGATCGAAGCCTTCGCCGAAGCTGGTAGCGACGGCATTATCCAAGCGTCCACAGGCGCCGGCCAGCACGCCTCGGGGTCGCTGAAGGACATGGTCCTCGGTGCCAAGATTCTAGCCGAGGCTGCGCATCAGATGGCCGACCGCTATGACATCCTCATCGCTTTGCACACGGATCATTGTCATCCGAAGAATCTGGCGCCCTTTATGGATCCCCTGATCCAGATCAGCAAGGATCGGGTCGCCGCCGGAGACAAGCCGTTGTTCAACAGCCACATGTTCGATGGTTCTGAGTTGTCGCTGGATGAGAATCTGGAAATCTCCAAGAAATACATGAAAGAGCTGGCAGCCCTGAACATGATTCTCGAAGTCGAGATCGGTGTCGTCGGCGGTGAAGAGGATGGCCATGACACGTCCGGTGTCGCGCAGGAGAAGCTCTACACAACCCCTGGCGATATGGTCGCCACCTATGAAGCCCTGGAGCCACTGGGCAAGTACATGTTGGCTGCAACCTTTGGCAACGTGCACGGCGTCTACAAGCCAGGCAATGTGAAACTCACGCCACAGATCCTCAAAGATGGTCAGGTTGCCGTGCAGGAGAAGCACAGCACCGAAGGCAATCCACTGTTCCTCGTGTTCCATGGTGGTTCCGGCTCACCAAAAGAGCAGATTGCCGAGACCCTGGACTACGGTGTGATCAAGATGAACGTCGACACGGACACGCAATACGCCTTCACCGCGTCGATCGCACAACACGTGCTCGAGCATCAGAGCGTGCTGTTCCACACCGACGATCAGGTGGCGGAAAAGAAACGCTTCGACCCACGCAAGTATCTGGCCACTGCCCGTGACGCCATGAAAGATCGAGTCATCGAGGCAGTCCAGGATCTCGCCGCCGAAGGCAAGTCTCTGTTGAAGTAGTACCCGCACCTACTCCGATCTCCTTGATCTGAAAGGCATTTCCATGCCCGAGCCACAAACACTTGTCGGTCCCAACGAGGCCATCAAGGTCACGAAGATCGAGACCTTCGTCCTGACCAACTCGTGGGTCTTCGTGAAGATCTCCACCGATGCAGGCATCACGGGTTGGGGTGAGATGCTCAAGGATGACGCCAAGGCCTGCGCCGCTGGCGCCCTTGAAGTGGCTCCCTACCTGGTGGGTAAGGATCCTCGCCCCGTTGCCCGTCACTGGCAGGCCATCCATCGTGGCGCCTTCTATCGTGGCGGTCCGATCAAGACTGCGATTCTCTCAGGGATCGACATGGCACTGTGGGATATCACGGGCAAGTGCCACGGTGTGCCCATCTACAAGCTCCTTGGTGGCCCCACGCGTGATCGTGTTCGCGTCTACGGTCACGTAGATAAGGAGACCGGGGTCAATGCGATGAAGATTGGCCCACCGGGCCCACGCAGGGCACACAAATACGTTGAAGGGCAACGATTCGTGGATGAAGTCGTCGAGGGCTTCAAGGCCCTGCGGGACAAACACGGTTCGGACGTCGATATCGCCGTTGACTTCCATGGCGCCGTCCAACCACCCACGGCGATGCTGCTGATCAAGGCCCTGGAGCCCTATCAGCCCTGGTTCTACGAAGAGGTCGTGCAAGCGCTGAATGTCGATGTCATGGCTGAGATCGCTGCCAAGACCCACATCCCCATTGCCACAGGCGAACGCGTCTTCACCAAATGGGGCTTTCGCGAAATCCTCGAAAAACGGGCCGCCACCATCGTGCAGCCCGATGTCTGTTATGCTGGTGGGATTACGGAATTGCGACTCATCGCTGGCATGGCCGAGGCCTACTACACACCCATGGCGCCGCACAATCCGCAGGGACCCTTGTCTTTGGCTGCGAGTTTGCAGATCGCCGGCTGTGTGCCAAACTTCCTCGCCCAGGAGCGCGGCGACAATGAATATGAAGAACTCCTCGCCAAACCCCTTGCCCCAGTAACCGATGGCCACCGCCCACTGCCGACCGACCCCGGACTCGGCGTCACCATCGATGAAGACAAACTGATGGGGATGGTCGGCGAGCCCCAGGTGTACCAGGCAGCCTATGACGAGGACGACGGCTCCGTCGTCGACTGGTAGATCGTCAGCTCACAACTGAGAAAGCAGGAAATGAGTCAAGACCAAGCAAAACCGGCCCGACTCCTGGAAGGCAAACGTGCCTTGATCACGGGAGCGCGCAAAGGCATCGGCCGTGGCATTGCGCTGACCCTTGCTCGTGAGGGCGCTCATGTCGGCATCAACGATATCGTTGACGACGAGGTGACGCAGAATACGCGTAAGCTGATCGAGGCCATGGGTGTGCGCAGCTCGGTTCATGAGGGGGATGTGAGCCAGCTGGATGGTATCGAGTCCGTTGTCGATGGCTTCGTCAAGACGCAGGGCGGCATCGATATCCTCGTCAACAATGCCATCTTCCCCGATCAGAGCTGCCCCCTCTTCGACACGGACGAAGCCTACTGGGACCGCATGATGAATCTGTCGCTGAAGGGTTACTTCTTTGCCGCCCAGCGGGCAGCGCGCCACATGGTCGATGCTGGTAGCGGCGGACGGATCGTTTGTCTGTCGAGTGTGCACGCCTATGACGCCTGGAAGAATTGGACCGCCTACGGTGTCGCCAAGGCAGGATTGCGCCGCATGGTGAAGGGCTTGGCCGTGGATCTGCACGGCACGGGGGTGACGGCCAACTGTATCGCACCGGGAGCCATCGCCAACGCCCTGCCCGACGATGGCAGTTCAGTGAATGGCGCACCCATCGATATGGAATCTGCCGGTGACTTTATGGAACGGGTGCCGACACAGCGCGGCGGCTTGCCGACGGATATTGCCAATGCCGTGCTCTACCTCACCAGCGACATGGGCAGCTACGTAAATGGCGAGACGATCCTCGTCGATGGCGGTCTGATCGCCGCAGCGGAGTAGTTCACTCTTTCACCTCAGCCTCTGACACGACACGCTCTGCACAGACCTCCCAAAGCCGCTTCGTGCGCGAGTATCTGTCGGACGCATGCTCCGTCGCCTCGACCATGCGCCAGCTGCCATCGAACAACCCCATCACCTCGTCCCGTCCGTAGAAACGCTTCGCCACACCTCCCACCAGATGTACACCAGGTTCGATCTCGGGGTTTCCCTGAGCTCCGAATTGCACATCGTCCATAGAATTCAATCGCATGAGGATCCGACCTCCGGCGATGAGACAGTCGCGGAGCTCTGACAGAATCCTCTGCGTCGTTTGCTCATTGAAATAGTGGAGGACCAGACTCGCCGTGATGAGACCGAAGGACCCAGGTTGGAAGGGCAAACCATCGGCCAGGTCACTCTGCACAAGTGTGCTTGCCGCTGCTGCCGTCCGCACTCGGCGCAGTGCCTCAAATGAGAAATCAAGGGAAACCACCTGTAGACCACGCGCTTGCAGACGCATCGTGTCGTTGCCGGGACCACAACCGATATCGAGGATCCGCTGACCTCGCGCCGCGTCGACACTCTCCCGCCAGCGAGCGAGCCAATCGTCATCTCCTGGAGTCCCAACCTTCGGCACACGATAGCGCTCCTCCCACACCTGACGGATGTCTGCCTGTGTCGGTGCCCGTAGATCGGTCGCATCTTTTTCAACCACGTGCTATTGTTTCCTCTTGAGGTTCGCGGGTCTTCCCGGCGATCGGCAGCAGGATATCATCTCCTTTGAGACGATGAAATGAAACACGATAAGTACACTGAGACGAATCGTCAGATGTGGAATCAGACAGCACCGGTACATGCCAATAGCTATGTGGATGAGTTGCTGCGTCAGATTGGTGCCCCGGACTATTCGACCTTTGATGATGTTGAACGCCAGCTGTTTTCACAGATTGGCCTGTCTGGCAAAACTGTGGCGCAACTTGCATGCAACAACGGCCGCGAACTCATCAGTGTGAAGAAGGCTGGTGCCGGACGCTGCGTTGGCTTCGATATCAGTGACGATTTCGTCGACCAGGGCCGACGACTCAGCGACGCGGCGGGTGTTGACGTCGAGTTTGTCCGCGCCAGCGTCTACGACATCTCCAGTGACTTCGATGCGAGCTTCGACCTGATTACCATCACCGTCGGCGTCTTGGGTTGGATGCCGAATATGGATGACTTTTTCGGTGTCATCTCCCGCCTGATGGTGCCAGGCGGCGATCTGTTTGTCTACGAGATGCATCCCATCCTCGACATGTTTGACGCCGACAAGGGCCTTCAGATCGAGGATTCTTACTTCCGCCAGGAGCCCTTCTACACCGAAGCAGAACCTGACTACATGGATCCCAGCAATACGGTCGACGCCCCGTCTTACTGGTTCCACCACAAAGTGTCCGACATCCTGGGTGCCTGTATACGCAGCGGCCTGCAGCTGACCCACTTTGAAGAATACGCCCACGATCAATCCATGGTATACAGGGCCTTCCAGGACCTGGAGAAGAAACCACCCCTCTCCTATTCCTTGATCGCCAACAAGACGAAGTAGGAACCGACGATCATTTCATTCCAACAGATCCTGCGTGCGGTTGTATCGACCGTCGCCATCACCCTGACGAGTCTGAGCGCCCAATCTGCTCCGGCTTCATGGGTCTCCGTCATTCCCGACACCGTCGACGGTGTCGCCGTGCATCGCAGCCACGCCCTCGGTATCCACGGTGCAGTGAAGTATCCCTCTGACTTCGAAGGGTTTGATTACACGAGTGCCGAAGCCATCAAAGGCGGCAGCGTACGACTACCATCACTGGGGACCTTCGACAGTCTCAATCCCTTCATCATCAAAGGTGTTGCCGCTGCGGGGTCTGGAAGCTTCATCCACGCGCGGCTCTGCACGAAGGCGCAGGACGAGCCCTTATCCGAATATGCCCTCGTAGCGCAGACCATTCTGTTTCCCGAGAATCGCGCCTGGGTTGCCTTCGAACTGCGTCCTGAGGCGCGCTTCTCAGATGGCGAACCGATACGCGCCGACGATGTCGTCTATTCCTTCGATCTGTTCACGAAGAAGGGCGCCCCGTTCTATCGCAGCTTCTATGCCGACGTCGACTCCGTGTATGCCGTCGATTCCCTCACGGTGCGCTTCGACTTTTCCGGCACGACAAATCGTGAGTTACCACTGATCATCGGTCAGTTGCGCGTCTTGCCCAAGCATTACTGGGAGCAGCACGACTTCACTAAGACCACGTTGGAACCACCCGTCGGCAGCGGCCCCTATCGCATGACGAATGTCGATCCAGGCCGCTCCATCACCTACGAGCGCATACACAACCACTGGTCAGAACCACTGGCGGTGATGCGTGGTCGCTACAACTACGACCGGATCACGTACGACTACTATCGCGACAACACGGTCTCCCTCGAGGCCTTCAAGGCGGGGGAGTATGACTTTCGTGGTGTCGGCAGTGCCCGTGAGTGGGCGACATCCTACGATCACCCTGCCATCGACGATGGTCGACTCGTGAAGAATGCCATTCAGCATGAGATGATCCGTGGCATGGGCGGCTTCATCTTCAACACGCGCAAGAGCAAGTTTGCCGATCCCCGCGTGCGACGAGCCCTGGCCCTGGCCTTCGACTTCGAGTGGACGAATGCGACCCTGTTCTATGGTGCCTATGTCAGAACGGCCAGCTACTTCGCCAACTCTGAATTGGCTTCGAGGGGTCAGGCGAATGGTCGCGTTCGTGAGATTCTCGAGGAGTATCGTGGCCAACTACCCGAAGACGTCTTCGGCGTCAGCTACCATGCGCCCAGCACCGATGGTGATGGCAACCTGCGCGCGAATCTGCGCCAGGCACGGCGCGCCCTGCTGCAGGCTGGGTGGGAGATTCAGGACGGCAAGTTGCGACACGTCGACTCAGGTGAAGTGATGGAGATCGAATTTCTCCTGTCGTCGCCGTCCTATGAGCGCGTCATCGGTCCCATGCGTCTGCATCTGCAGCGTCTGGGAATCGACGCCCACATCCGCACCGTCGACGCCTCACAATACACCAATCGTGTACAGGGCTTCGACTACGATATCATTGTTTCGACGTGGAATCAGTATCTGAGCCCTGGCAACGAACAACGCAACTATTGGTCGTCCGCAGCCGCCAGTGCCACGGGGAGTCGCAACTATGCGGGCATCCGTGACCCCGTGGTCGATGACCTGGTCGAGCGTCTGATTGCTGCGCAGGCACGCCATGAGCAAGTCTCCGTCGCCCGTGCCCTCGACCGCGTTCTCGCCTTCAGCTACTACATCATCCCCCACTGGCACATGGCAGAGCATCGCCTCGTCTACTGGAACCGCTTCTCCCGACCGGCGCAGACACCCCTGATCAGTCTCGGCTTCATCGACACGTGGTGGATCGACCCTGCGAAAGACAAGGCGCTCCAGGGCGCCTAACGCCAGTTCGGCGCGACCTGATCGATGAACAGACGCATCCCTGTTTCATCGGGCGCATCGAGAAACCATAACATGAAGTGGGATACACCCAACTCGACGTAAGGTTCGATCTGTGCCTGCACTTGTTCTGCCGTCCCAACAAAGCTCGATTGCCGCAGCGACGCCGGTAGATCTTCGGTCTCTCCGGCGGCGAAAGCAGCCACGTCTGCGGCGATGGTTTGACCCGGTTGATGCGTCTTTGCCAGATCGATCATCCACTGCATTCGCTCGCGCAGCGCTGGCAGATCTTCCGCAACGAGGATCTGCATCTCCAGACTGATCGTCAGCTCTGCCGGATCTCGATCTACCTGCTTACACGCTGCACGCAATGCGTCGAGCCGCCGTGCCATCTCTTCCAGCGTCGCCGGACAGCTGTTCCAGCCCTGGGCGTATCGTGCCACCGCGTCGAGCATATCCGGATTGGCCTCGCCAAGCCAGATCGGTGGATGCGGATCTTGCAGCGGTTTCGGTTCACAGACTGCACCGCGCAATTCATAGTGAGCGCTGGTGAAGTCGACGGGGCCTGTTTGTGTCCACAGCGCATGGGTCAGCTGCAATTCTTCTACCAGATGCGCGATGCGAGCTTCTACAGGTTCTGCCCATGGCAAACCGTAGGCGTCGAATTCTGCGGCACGATTCCCCCCATCGACAAAGTGAATCAGTCGCCCACCCGACAGCTGGTCCAGAGTGGCCGTCATCTTCGCCGTCATCGACGGATGTCGCAGGAAATGCGCCATGTGAATCATGCCCAGCTGCGCCTGGGTCGTGCCCCCGGCCAACACACTCAGCGTCGTCCATCCCTCCAGAATGGCATCGTCGCGACCGAGAAACAGATGATCTGCCACCCACAACGAATCATAACCCAGTTGATCGGCTGTGACGCCGAGGCCGAGAGTTGTTGCCGCATCGAGTCGCTCATAACTCGGTGTGCGGAACATCGGTGCCCCTGGTGCAGCGAAAATGGGCAGGCAGAAGCCGAATTTGGTGGAAGACGTATTGGCCATCACTGCTCTTCGTGGTATTGCCAACCCTGATCAGGTGGCAGAAGGAATTCGTCAATGAGATCATCGGGCAGTTCCACACCGATACCCGGCGCTGTCGGCAATTCGATGACGCCGTCCACGGCGTGAGGGCTCACCTGCTGCAACGCCTGTCGCAGGGGTGAAGCAAAGACTTCCGCTGGCGCCGACTCGATGTAGGGAGTAATCGGTGAGACCGCCGCCAGATGTACCGTCGCCGCACCCAGCACGTGGGTCGACCAATTGCCGGGACAGACAATGGCCCCACGAGCGTGTGCAAGTTCGACGATCCGCATCGCCTCCGTCAGTCCGCCGCAGGTCGTCATGTAGGGCTGCATGACGAGCATGCCGCCACGATCCATGAAGTCGAGGAACTCCCATCGCGTCACCGCATGCTCGCCGGCAGCCAGGCGCAGCGGCGTCTGCGCCGCCAACTGGGCGTACGCATCCATACGATCCACGGGGAAGGGTGTCTCAAAGAAATAGATGTCGAATTCTTCCAAGCGCTTCAGCGTCGACACGGCGGTGCCCACATCATTCCACAGATACCCCACATCGACACTGAGCATCGGCTCGGGGCCAAGCACCTCGCGCGTGCGGCGCGTGAGTTCGACGATCGTATCCGATGTTTGCTGCATGGGTTCGATCTTGAAGGCCCGATAGCCAAGGTCTCGCAGAGCAACGACACGCTCCACCTGCTCACGCAGCACACTGGCCGGATCCCAACGATCGGAAATGATCGTGCAGTAGGGAATGATCTGCGCTGGATCGCTCCCTTCAACAATCTGGTGGCGTGTCCGCTCGTTGCCACCCAGCAATTGCCATACGGGGCGCTCCATCATCTTGCCATACAGATCCCATAGAGCCACATCGACTGCACCGAGACAGATGATCACCCATCCTCTTCGATTGCCGTGCAGCATACTGTTGTAGAGCCGATTCCACAGTCGCTGCGGTGGACAAGGGTCCTCGCCAAGCAACATCCGACCGAAGAGTGACTCGGGACCATCCAACACGGCGCGCGCCACACCGGGTGGCACAACAAAAATCTCGGAGATCCCTGTGTACCCCGTATCCGTGTGGATGCGCAAAAAAGCCAGACCGTGGACACGTGCTCCGTCATTTGGCGCCTCGGCGGGGTCGCCGAGGACGAATATCTCTGTCTTCGTAATCTTCACAGTTTGTTCCCTGATATATTCCTGTTCCTCAATGCCACAGAGGGGCAACACACGTTGGATCCGCTTCGGGCGTCAAGCGATCTGACTCGCGCCGGGATCGCTGCCACCCTTATTTGTGGTTTGACACCCACCCTCGTGGCTAGCACTGCCGCGTCACCGACCCGCTAAAGCAAGGACTTGGAGAACGTAGATGTCAGACCAGACGCGTGAAGTAGTCACGGTCCTCGGCGCCATCGATCCGGCCGAGATGGGGATCACTCAGACCCACGAACACCTGGTCCTCGACGCGATGGACCACTACGGCGGCTATGGCTTCGTCATCGATGACGAAGAACTCGTCGTCGAGGAATTGGGCGCATTCACACGCGCCGGTGGACGCACGATCTGCGACGTCACTGTCGATGAAATCGGACGCAATCCTGCAGCCCTGGCGCGTATCTCAGCAGCAGCCAATGTGCATGTCGTGATGGGCGCTGGATGGTACCGTGAATTCGGCTACCCGCCGGAAATCGAAACGCACACGAGCAATCAACTCGCTGACATCCTCGTGCGTGACATCGAGACAGGCGTCGGCGACAGTGGCATTCGCGCCGGCTTCATTGGCGAGATCGGCACGGGGCGACATCACGTCAAACCCGCCGAGGAACGCGTCTTCCGCGCCGCCGCACTGGCACAGAATCAGACGGGCGTCGTCATCTCCACACACACGACGCGCTGGGGAACACTGGCCATGGAGCAGATCGCCATGCTCGAGGAGTTTGGTGCAGACCTGTCGAGGGTCATTATCGGCCATCTCGGTGACCGTCGTGGCGTGCATCATCTGCTGCCGATCGCTGAGCGCGGTGTCTATGTCGAAGTCGACAACATCGGCTATCTCGACTACCAGCCCGAGAGTGTGCGCGCCGACAATGTAGCGGCTCTCGTACGTGAAGGTTTCGTCGATCAGGTGCTGCTCTCCGAAGACATCTGCATGCTCGACCACCTGAAAACCCTTGGCGGCAAAGGCTACGGCTATCTGCTGGAGATTTTTGTCCCCATGTTGCTGGAACGTGGTGTGGAGCAGACCGACATCGACAAGATGCTCATCACCAATCCAGCGCGCGTCTTCTCGCGTGAGAGACGCACCTAGTGAACCTGGAGATCATAGAGCAGAGACTAATTACGGATACGTGCGCTCACAACGGGTTTCCGCGAGTCGTGCGTGCTGGCAATGGCGATCTACTCCTGTTTTATCGCATCGGCACAACCCACGCCTACGATGACTCTGTGATCGCCATGCATCGATCTCAAGATGAGGGTGGCAGCTGGAGTGACCACGAGATTCTGCGTCAGAGTGAAACTGACTTCAGCGCCCACAACCCCGTCGCCATCGTCACACGCGAGGGACGCATCATCCTGTGGTGCTCTCGATACGAATACACGGCGGGGCTCCGTCACCCATGCTGGTGGTCCACATCCGACGACGACGGCCACACGTGGTCAGCATGGTCAGTCTTCGACCCGTCAGCGGATCACAGCTGCTACTACATCACCGATGCGATTCACACATCCAGTGGTCTAATCGCAGGAGACGCGACCTTTCCACCTGGGGGCAAGGGCTCGTGCCACACGAGAGTTCATTCTTCAACTGATGCGGGCGTGACCTGGGCGCCGCATGGCAATCTGACCTCTCCTGCCGCCAATGAGGGCGACGAGATCGGGCTCCTGGAAGTGGCACCCGACCAGATTCTCTGTATCCAGCGTGACCGCGCACGGCACGACACATTTCGCACCTGGTCTGCAGACGGTGGACGTACGTGGAGTGAGCGTGAGAATATCCGCCCCATGCTCGACTGCATTCTGCAGCGGCCCTTTCTCACACGACTCGACGAAGACGTCTGTCTGCTATCAGGCAGAGACTTCGGCCGCAAGCAGGTCGTCTGTTATCTGTCTAAGGACGCGGGGCAGAACTTCGGCAACCGGCTGGAACTCGATTCCCATCAAAGGGATGGTTCCTATACAAGCGTGGTCGAGCTCACGACGGGCGAATTCCTGATCGTCTGGTATTCCGACAGTCACACGGAGCCTCTGCGACCAGACATCAAGTCAGCGAAGCTGCACTACAAGGCTGCGTCTGAATCCAGCGGATAGATCGGTCGTGGCAGGTGCTGCCACGTCAGATCCTCCAGATGTGACGTCGTCGCTCCCGGCGTATCCACGCGGATCACCTGATCGATCCATTCGTTGTAGAACTGCCAGTTGCTCGCCGTCTTCACCACCACCATGCGCGCCTCGGCGACATCGATGCCGAAGTGCTCATAGACGGATGGATGATTCCCACCGATACCACGTTTCTCGCCCACCACGAGACGTATGTTGCCGATCTCCAACAACGCTGCCTGGCCCATATCGTAGGATTTGAAGCCGAGCAGGGTCACGTCCTGGCGTCCACCGCCGATGGCGGCAACCGTCGCCGTCACCTGAGTTGGTGTGCCAAAATTCGGGTCGAGTTTGCCACCGATCATCGTCGTCAGCGTGCCACCAACACCGGTCGCGATCGCCGCTTGCACCGCCTCGGGATCGACGAGGGTCAGCAGCGCCATGTGCGGAATCTGTTGGCGAACCATCTCTGCGAGCAGGGTTGAGCTGTCTCCTGTTGCCCCACCCCAGATGCTGTCGCCTGTGTCTGTGAGCACCACAAGGCCGCGATCGGCTTCTACTGCTCGACGGACGGCTGCCTCTGGAGTGATACTGTCGAGACGACAGAAGTCTTCGCGCAGGGCCCAGGCTTTCTCAGCCAGTTCCTGCGTCAGCGCCTGAGCCAGTGGCTCGTCACCCTCTGTGACGACGGCAACGGCCCAACCTCCCTCGGGCACGTCGAGCCACGGCTGCATGGGCAGCGTCGACGCCGACATCACACCAGGACGGGACTCCATCTCCCGCGCCAGATCAAACCACTGTTTCATCGGTCCTGCCGCGGTGAGAAACTGCTCCTGATGCGTGATCAGCGGGATCTTCTGCCACGCCATGGCGGGCTTCACGCCGTCTCGTACAATGCTCAGTAGAAGTTGCGCTGCGAGCTGTCCTGTCTCGAACTGGTCGTGGGGTTGCGTGCGATGCGCCACGAGGGCATCGGTACGATCAACCATGGCCTGTGTGAGATTGGCATGATGATCGAGAGACGCGACCAGCGGCATGTCGTCACCGATCACGCCGCGCACCACGTCGAGGAGATACCCCTCAGTGTCATGCACGCCCTCTGCTACGGCGGCACCGTGCAGGGCGAAATACATGGCATCGAAGGACTCCAGCTGCTGCAGGCCAGCGACGAGCTTCTCCTCGAAATAGGTCAGGGTCTCTCGCGTCAGCGGGCCACTGGCACCGGCCCAGCCATGGACAATCGGCAGGGGTGTCCAGTCAACGTGGGCATTCATCGTTTGCAGAAATCCGCCGATGGAACCCACATCCTGACACTTCTCCAGGATCTGCTGGCCCTCAAACAGTCCGTAGAGTTCGAAGGTTTCCAGCGTCGTTTGCACGGGACTGAAACTGCTCGTCTCCTGCCCATACGAGGCAATCGCGATTCTCATGGTTTCACAGTTCTCACGGTTTCTGTTGCGGGTCAAAACGATGTGCAGGTTTCCAGTTCAGCCGCTCTTCGGTCCAGGCGACATCCGTGCGTTCATAAGCTTCATCCGTCGCCATCACATAGAAACACTCGAAGCCGATATCCTTGGCTTCCAGAGCGCGCACAAGACTCGATGCAACATCGCGACAGTCGATGGTCCCCCACGAATAGCTGTTCACAGGTTTGCCGTCCGTCGTCACCATGCGCTGGGTATCGATGATGCTCCAGGGTCGGATACAGGCGATGGACATGCCATGCTGCTCGTGGAAGCTGCGCGCCATCTCCTCTTGCAGCAACTTGGACAGCGCGTAGCCCGGAGGTGCCTTCAGGGGATACAGATCGTGTGTGTAACGAGTATCCTCGTGCGGATATCCAGTATGCACGGCGCCTGACGACGTGTGAACGAATTGTCGTATGCCACTGCGATGTGCCGCTTCCAGCAGATTGTAGAGACCACTCACATTGATGGTGAATCCCGGGCCATTGTCTGCATAGGACTGATTGGGCGCCATAATCGTATTGACGACCGCATCGTGTCCCGCCATCACTTCCAGCAGGCGCTTAAAATCGAGAACATCGCCCTCGACTGCATCGGGCACGCCGTCGACAGGACGAATGTCCAGGGCCGTCACGTCGTGGTCTTCGGCAAGTTGATCGTAGGCAGGGCGACCGACAAGGCCGGCCGCTCCCGTGAGCAAGACTCTCATGCGTGTGTTGTTCCTTCGTTGGATTCACGTGTTCGGATGTTCGCAGAAGCTGACGGATCGCCATCGTCAACGAAAATGCGGCGCCTCCATCACGGCGCGTTCCTCGTCGCTCATGTCCTCGATATACTCGGGATAGCCGATGTCATGCGCACCTGGACTATAGGCCATGCAAGCAGGTGAGAATTTATAGAGCAGCGCACGACGCTCATGATCCGCCGTCCATGGCAACGTGCCGTGGGTCAAAGTCTCAGTGAAGATGATCGCATCTCCGGCCTTGCCATTCACCTCCACCACATGTTCCTGATGCTGCTCCCACTGTATCAAGTCGCGTGGACAGGGCAGATTGGCCTTGTGGCTGCCAGGCAGCACCGCAACACCGCCGTCTCCCGGCCCTTCATCAGCAAGTAGATACTCGACCACCGTGAGGCCCGTGTGAATTCGACCGGCCTTGAAGAAGTAGACCTCTGACATGTCAGCGCGCTCATAGCCACCGCCATGCAAGGTCCCGCCCTCGCAGCCCTTATCCATGGCAATAAGGCCGGGGCCGTGGTCGAGGCGATAGCCCGTTCCGAGGATGCCGTCGAGAGTCGGCTTTACAGCTGGATGAATGAGCAAGTGGCGAAAGGGCTCACACCATGGACGATCCCAGCCCAGCATGCCACCCAGGTCCTTACGGTGGGATGTTCCCGCCAGAGCCTTTGAGTCGCCTACCAGAGACCCTTCACGCTCTTCCAGGTCGGCTCCATGGTGGTCGATGGCTGCATTCATCGCCGCCACTTCTTCTGCCGACAGGACCTGCCGCAACACGAGGAAGCCATTGAGATCGAAGAGATACCGTTCGTTGTCGGTCATTGTTGCGCTCTCTTGGTTTTCAGATACTGTGGATACGTATCAGACACTTCAAGTCAGCAGAAGCTGGCAAAAACAGCGGAGGACGCCAAGTGGGAGCATTGCAGATCGCCGATCATGTGGAAAAAATCAGCCGCATCGGCTACACCATCCTCGAGAATGTGATTGCGCAAGATACCGTGGCGGCAATGGCCGAGGGTTTTG
Source organism: Gemmatimonadota bacterium (assembly GCA_018660835.1). GTDB lineage: Bacteria > Latescibacterota > UBA2968 > UBA8231 > UBA8231 > UBA12574. The sequence goes on from JABJJN010000020.1 coordinate 267,162, forward strand.
CACCACTCTATCAGGCGAATCTGCAGACCATCCGCAATGATCCCAATCGCGGCCCCATGCGACATTATATCGTGGTGCCCTTCGCAGCGCCCCTGTATCAATCCGCATTCCATGGCAATCCAGAGATCTTCGCCATCGTCCGTGCCATTCTCGGAGAGGACGCTTACTGCAATCAATACGCCTCAGACACACCAGCCAAAGGCAGTGTCCACCAGGACTGGCATGCAGATACAACCGTTGAGTTTTCTGAGGAGGGCCAACTGCAGCCGGCGAAGCTGATCTGCGCCAATACCTCCTTTGTCGATGTGACGCCCGAGAATGGCCCCTTTGAGGTGAGCGACGGCAGTCATCACGATCCGCAGGCAATTGCGAAGTTGAAGAATGGCGACCTCGACTTCACCCCTCTCTACCTGAAGGTCGGTGATGTCCTTGTGCGTGATCCCCGCTGTATTCATCGGGGCTCACCCAACACGACCGACATCCCTCGTGTCGTCGCCGTGCTGGGCTTCGATCAGGAGGGCTACGAACGGGGCGGGCATCTGACCGAAAATGGCATCCTTTCTGATTTCTATGACTCACTCAGTGAGGACGAACAGTTCATGTACCGGAAGGTCCCACGCATCACCGCTGAGTCGTAAGAAGGGTGTTGTGATTGTCTATCAGAGGCCTTGGGTTGCTGGTATGAGCAAAGAACAGAGGGTGATCCGCTCTGGCTGCCTGGCACTCGCCCTGGCCATCATGGTGCTCCTCGACGCCTCCAACGTCGGCGCGGAGTGGTATCGCGGCCGCTACGAGATCGACTCGGAGATCGCACCGATCGACCACATGAGCTACCTGCTGTTTCTTCCGCAGAAGTCCACGACTACCCCGGTGGCCGAGGTTGGCTGGCCGCTCATTGTCTCGCTCCATGGCAAGGGCCAGGAAGGCGAGGCGGACAGTCTTCTGCTACTACACGGCCTACCACGGCTCGTCGACGCGAATCGACACTTCCCGTTCGCTGTGTTGGCGCCCCATCTGCCGGAGAGTTTGCCCTGGGATGTGTCGCAGTTCACTCCCGTCTTCGAGCTGCAGTCGGAGTTATGGGGCGACCCGGCGGACCCGACCCTTCCTGATGGCCTGCGGCAAGCACTAGGTGACCACGGAATCTTGCCGAGTCAGGACAGCCATATCGTGGCCCGAGACCGTCTAAAGGTGATTTACTCTCCGGCGCCAGAAGGACTGCAGATCACCACCGTCTTCAGGGGCGACAGCAAACTCACCGTCAGTCAGTTGCAATGGCGAGCAGCCGATGCGGTAATCGCTATTCTGGATGAGGTCCTGGCAACCTTCGCGATTGATCCGACGCGCATCTATCTGACCGGCCTCAGTGCCGGTGGCTTTGGCGCCTTCGATCTGGCCACTGTCTTCCCCCATCGCTTTGCCGCCGTGGCTCCTATCGCGGGCGGTGGAAATCCCGAGGTGTCACCCCTTCTACAAGACACACCGATCTGGGCCTTCCATGGCGACGCAGATCGGATCAACGCCCCCTTCTACACGCAGACCATGGTCAACGCACTGGCCGAGATCGGTGCAGATGTACGCCTGACACTTTATCCTGGGCTGGGGCACAATGTGTGGGATCTGGCCTATGCGGATCCAGCATTGTACGAGTGGTTCCTCGATCACACGCTGGAATCTGAGAGCATGACGGCGCCCGCGGCCCCTGCTGATGTTCCGAGTGCATTCTCGCTAATGCAGAATTACCCGAACCCCTTCAACCCGACAACGACGATCGCATTTGATCTGCCTTCCGCCGGTCACGCGGAGCTGAATCTCTTCAATGCCGTCGGTCAGCATGTGGCGACGCTCATCGATGGCCTTCGCCGTGCGGGTAGCTATCGACTTCGCTGGGATGGTAGAGATGATGCAGGGCGACCTCTGGCAGCGGGCCAGTACTTCTATCGGCTCACTGCAGGACCCAAGACCGAGACACGTAGGTTGCTGCTGCTCAGGTAGCGACGTCGCGATGCGTTGACGTTCCGGCGCGTTCATCGAATTGACTTTCCACCAAGCCTTTCCCTCCTTTGGACAAGGCTTGGAGGGAGCCACCTGTCCGCGGAGAGGGACCGAGTCCCACCTCAGTTCAGCCCGACCCATATAGCGAATCTTCTTTCGGCCTGTTGTTGGCGGACCACAGGCGACCTTTTGAAAGGGGATCGCCATGTCTGCACCTCCCGTTCCATCCCTACCCGATCGTCCCAGTCTCGACCAGCTCAAGCGTCAGGCCCGCGAACTACAGACGGCCTTTACCGACGACGAGGTCGCTGCCCGGGCGCGAGTCGTCGCGCAGTTGCCTGGCCGCACCAACCAGCCATCCTTATCCCTCGCCGACGCCCAATGTGTGATCGCGCGCGAAGTGGGCTATGCTACCTGGGCACGCCTCAAGAGCCACATCGAATGGGCCCACCAGACTCCTGAAGATCGTCTCCAGGCTGCCGTGACCACTGTCAATCCAGTGGGTTATGCGGATGTCGAGACGCTCCCCGATTATTCGGACAAGCTGGAGGCCCTCGGTCACATGCTCGACCAGGATCCGGCGCTGGCGCGCGGACGCTTCGGCGAGCGCCAGTGGACGCTGCTGCATCAAGCAGCATGGGGCAATGGTCTGGAAATTGGCGACAAGCTGATCGGCGCCGGGGCTGACCCCCATGCTCAGGCAGCAGGTGGAGCCACACCGCTGGCCGTAGCGCTGCACTTCGGCTGGGGGAAGCAGCCCCTGGCGCAACGACTCGCCGAATACGGTCCGATCCCCGACAACCTGCGAACAGCGGCGGGTCTGGGCAGAATCGATCGAGTGCGCCAGATCATCGACGATGGAGACCGTTTGCCAACCTCAGCCGGAGACGATCGCGAGGTCTGGCATCTCACCTATGACTTTCCAGAACGCCCCCTTCTCACAGACCACCAGGGGCTGGTCGATGACGCGTTCTGCTGTGCTGCCCGCAACAATCAGTTGGATGTGGCAGCGTATCTGATCGATCAGGGCGCACAAGTGAATCGGGTGACTTACGTGGGCACAGCCCTGCACTGGGCGGCTTTTCTCGGGCGCATTGCGGCCGTGCGTTTTCTGCTGGAGCGCGGCGCCGATCTCGAAGCTCAGGACGATGAGTTCCACGGCACACCGTTGGCATGGTCGCACATCTTTCGTATTCGTGAGACTGCGTCATTCCTGATCGATCAGGGCGCCGAGTGCTCCCTGCCGCTGTTGTGTGCCTACGGCCCGATATCAAAGATTCGACAAGAACTGTCTGCAGCCACCGATGTCGATGAAGCCGACTTCCAGGGCGACACCGCACTGATTCATGCGATCCGCGAGCGTCGAGAAGACGTGGTGAAATTGCTTCTGAGTTCGGGGGCAGACCCGGATCGAACCGATGGCGACCGACCAAGTCCACGTGAGGAGGCGAATCAGATCGGCGTATCGTCTATCCTCTTTGACTGATTCACTGTCCGGAGATATCACAGACATGACACGTAAGGTTGGCGAAGTAGAGGCGCTCTTCCACTACCTGGTGAAGTCCATGGGCGGTGAAACGCTCGAGGAAGCCGAGCTTGGCTGGCACGGTCTTGAAGGCGACCGGCGCCTGGCATTTCGTCGGTTGGACGATCGAGGTGGGTTCCCCTGGCTGACTGCCTCCAAACTCCCGGAGCTGATTCTGTTCGCTCCAGTGCGTCGGGGAGCTGATGCCGCTGAAAGTCTCCCGAGCCATGTACGCACGCCAGAGGAAAATGAACTGGCCCTGTTCGGCCAGGATTTAGCTGCCGAGGTCAGCGGCCGGCATGGGTCACCGGTCGAGATGACGCACCTCAACCGGGGCATCTTCGATGAAGCGAGTGTCTCCGCGATCACTTCTGCCACAGTCAGCGAAATTGCTCTGCTCGCAGGGCACGGCCCAGACGTGCGAAGATTCCGACCAAACATTCTGATCTCCTCGGAGCAGTCCGATCCCTTCGTGGAAGACGCGTGGGTGGGAGGTGTGCTCTGGTTTGGAGAAGGCGACACAGCTGCCGCCATAGCAGTCACCAATTGGGACCAGCGCTGCTCGATGGTCAATTATGACCCAGACTCGGGACTGACCACGCCGGAAGTTCTCAAGGCGGTGGTTCGCGAGAGGGAGAACAAGGCGGGGATCTACGGCACGGTGATCCGGTGTGGACGCCTGGCGGTGGGCCAGTCCCTCTACTTCACGCCGACCGCTTGATAGTGAGTGCATCCGGAGGACCGGCGACGAAGCCTGAGCTCAGGAAGCGATTCCACGCTCCTCGAGTAACTTCACAATCGCATCGACACACTCAGTTACGGACAGCTCGTGTGTCGCCAGTTTCAGATCTGGTGCGGGTGGCTCTTCGTAGGTTGCCGAGACACCCGGGAAACCGGCGATCTCACCACTGTCCGCTTTTGCATACTGACCGTCTTCATCGCGCTCGCGGCAGACCTCAACCGGTGCAGCCAGATGAATGACGAGAAAGCGCTCGTCTCCCACGACCTGTGCCGCTCGCTGGCGCACTTGCTCGCTGGGTGCGACAAATGCACCAATGCAGATCAGACCTGCATCATTGATCAACTTCGCGACCTCTGCACTGCGGCGCAGATTCTCTGAACGATCGTCGGCAGAGAACCCGAGGTCTCTGCCGATACCGCGCCGCATGTTCTGCCCATCGAGGACGGTCGCTGCCCGGCCCATATCGAAGAGTCGACGTTCAAGGGCGTAGGCGATCGTCGTCTTGCCCGCGCCCGTGAGCCCTGTCAGCAGAATTGTCGCCGGCACCTGACCAAATCGTGCGGCTCGTTCCGTATCGGTGACAGCACTCAATTCGGTGTGCAGGTTCTCGGCGCCGGGTTCGTCATCCCAGTGATCGTGACGCTGATCGCCCGTGGTACGATCAACGATCATGCCTGCTGCGAGGGTCGCATTGCTGATGCGATCGACGACGATGAAAGCGCCCGTCGAGCGATTGCGTCGATAGGCATCGAAGCAGATCGGCTCACTCAGATTCAGATGGCAGCGTCCGATCTCATTCAGCTTGAGCGTCGGCGCTTCCTGGCGATGCAGCGTGTTCACATCCACACCGTAGCGTAGCGTACCGATTGTGCCCGTCACACTCTTGGCGCCCATCTTGAAGACATACGTCTTGCCAGGCATAAGCTGCTCATCGTGCATCCACACGACCATTGCATCAAAACGCTGCTCGAGCTGTGGCACGTTGCCTGGCCGCACGATCACATCGCCGCGGCTTACATCGATCTCGTCTTCAAGAGTGAGTGTCACCGACTGCGGTGAGAAGGCCTCGTCCAGTTCACCGTCAAAGGTGACGATCGATTTCACCCGACTCGTGCGCCTCGACGGCAAGGCCATGACCTCATCGCCTTTGCGCACAATACCTGACGCCACAGTTCCACAGAAGCCGCGGAAGTCGAGGTGCGGCCGATTCACATACTGTACGGGAAAGCGAAAGTCCTCCAGGTTGCGATCGGAGCCGATGTAGACATTGTCCAGGAAACTCATCAGCGTCTGCCCCTCGTACCACGGTGTATCGCTGCTGCGGTCGACGATGTTGTCACCCTTCAGCGCAGACACAGGCATGAAATGCAGATCGGGCATCTCGAGACGCGAGGCGAAATCACGGTAGTCAGCACGAATCTTATCGAAGACGTCTTCGCTATAATCCACGAGGTCCATCTTATTGACGGCGACCAGGACGTGTTTGATGCCCAATAGGGAGACGATAAAGCTGTGGCGCTTCGTCTGCGTCACCACACCATGGCGCGCATCAACGAGGATGATCGCCAGATCGCAGGTGGAAGCACCTGTTGCCATATTGCGCGTGTATTGCTCATGCCCCGGCGTGTCGGCAATGATGAACTTGCGCTTCGTCGTCGAGAAATAGCGATAAGCAACGTCGATCGTAATGCCCTGCTCACGTTCAGCCTTGAGCCCATCGGTGAACAACGCGGGATCGAGCTCGCCGCCCGTGGTTCCTACCGTCGCCGAGTCCTGTTCCAGACTCTTGAGCGTGTCTTCGTAGATCAACTTGGCGTCGTAGAACAACCGGCCAATCAGCGTGCTCTTGCCATCGTCGACGCTGCCGCACGTAAGAAATCGCAACAACTCCTTGTGCTCGTGCTGCGCCAGATAGGCGTCGATGTCTTCGGCGATGAGATCAGATTGATGGGACATTAGAAATATCCCCTCTTCTTCTTCTCTTCCATGCCGGCGCCACCCTCATCCTGATCGATCAATCGGCCCTGTCGTTCGGACGTCGTCGACAACAACATCTCCTGGATAATCAGAGGTAGAGTCGTCGCCTGGGAGTCGACGGCGCCTGAGAGCGGGTAACATCCGAGGGTGCGAAAACGAACACTACGCATCTCCGGCTCTTCACCAGGTTCGAGCTTCAATCGTTCATCGTCGACGAGAATCATCGTGCCGCCGCGATTGACGACGGGGCGTTCCTTGGCAAAGTAGAGGGGAACGATCGGAATCTGCTCGAGGTGGATGTATTGCCAGACGTCCAGCTCGGTCCAGTTGGATAGGGGAAAAACACGAATGCTCTCGCCCTTCTTCACACGGGCATTGTAGAGATTCCACAACTCCGGTCGTTGATTCTTCGGATCCCAACGGTGGTGATCGTCACGGAATGAGAACACACGCTCCTTGGCACGGGACTTTTCTTCATCCCGCCGGGCCCCACCGAAGGCTGCATCAAATTCATACTTGTCGAGGGCGTTCTTCAACCCATCCGTCTTCATCAGCTCTGTGTGCTTTTCGCTGTCTTCGAGAGGATGAATGTCGTGAGCCTTACCCTCTTCGTTGATGTAGACAATGACATCGAGGCCCAGATCCTTGCGCGCATAACTCTCGCGAAAGGCGATCATCTCGCTGAACTTCCATGTCGTATCAACATGCATCAGCGGAAAGGGCGGCTTCGCCGGATAGAACGCCTTCTGCGCCAAGCGCACCATGACAGAAGAGTCCTTACCGACCGAGTAGAGCATGACGGGATTGTTAAACTCCGCCGCAACTTCACGGATGATGTGGATACTCTCCGCTTCGAGTTGCTTGAGGTGGGTCAGGCGATAACCGCTGATCCCTGCGTCAGAAGGATCCGTGTCTGATCCGCTTGTGGATTTGCTCGGCAAACGGTTTTCCGTCTCTTCAGAGGCGCAATAGATGTTGCATCCGGGTGGAAACGATAGAATCTACACGGTCACTACCAAATCGGCTACCGTTGAGGAGGAACTTCGACTAGTGCAGGTAGATGCGAGGAGTGCGTCATGAGGGCGAGTGAAATCCTTAGCTCAGAAGCCAGTGAAGTACTCGCGAATCTGTGGGAGTTGGATGCCCAGCAGCGCCAGCATCACGACCGGGGCCCGGACAGTCTCAAGGCAGTGCATCCCTCTGTCGCCGAGTTACTGCATGTGCTGATCCTGCAGAAGCAGGCAAACACGATCGTTGAATTTGGTACGTCCCATGGATTGTCGACCATCTGGCTCGCCGATGCCGCTCGCCGCACGGGGGGGCATGTCTACAGTGTGGACGCAATGCCCAGCAAGACATCTTCTGCGAAGGACAATCTGCGCTCAGCCGGACTTGCCGATCAGGTGACCCTCACATCGGCGGATGGCGTAGACTTCGCTAAAACGCTACCGGATGGTATCGATTTCGTTTTCGTTGACTTCGGACTGCCCGCATTTCTTCCCGCTTTCGAACGTCTGAAACCGAAGATGGCAGTGGGTGCAGCACTCTTTGTCGATGGCGGCCCTGAAGGGCACTGGCAGGAGCAACCGAATCTCGATTGTCTGCGTCAGTTGGAAGCTGAACGGGGCTTGGTGCTGATCCGTCTACCCATGGTCAAGGAGCACCTGCTCGCCGTCGTAGTCGAAACGGCGGAACCAGGAACATGTGGCGTCACTGCCACGTCGGGTTGATCTGGGCGTCAGTCCAGACTCTGGCCTGTCGTGGACACGACGGACCTGAAAATGTGTCGGAGCTTCTGTGTTGTCTCTTTGGGCAGAGGTTCACGTTCGAAACTCTCCAGGTTCCGCTCAAGGTGTTCGGCATTCCCCGTCCCTGACAGCACGACGTGCACACCTGCCTCATCACGACAGAATCGATAGGCCAGATCGGGAAGAGACGCAGCTGAAGACAGGGCAAAGTCCAGGATCCTGCCCACATCGACATCCTCTGTGTCCATTTCCCCCCTCTCAAGCAGGGACTGCACGAAGGGGACGATTGCCTCTTCACTACCCAAGGCCTTGCGTACGGCAAACATGACCTGCACTCCCACATTCTGCCTGATCGCAGGAGCCAGCACTGCTGCGCGGGCCGTCTGATTCAGCAGATTGAAGCCCACCATCACAACATCCCACAGGTCATCTGCAAGCGCTTCGCTCAACATGGCATGCTGTCGATCCTCGCCGAACATTTCGGTGATACCGAGAAATCGAATCTTCCCGGCTTGCCTGGCTGCCTCAAGAGTCGGATAGATCTCCTCGACGAGTCGTCGGTAGTCCTGAGGGACGACGCCGTGGAGATTGTAGATGTCAATCGCATCGGTCTGTAGTCGTCGCAGGCTGGCGTCCAGGCTTTCCATCACGGACTCAGGTGTCACATCCTTGTGGCGCGTCGATTTCTTCGTGGACAGGATGATCTGATCGCGATCGCGTCCTTCAAGAGCACGTCCGATGATCTGCTCTGTTCCGTATCCCTCTGATGTATCAACGAGATTGACGCCTGCGTCGAAGGCCCGACGCAGTAGATTGACAGATTCCTGTTCACTACGACCTGTCTTCACACCAATCTGGCTCGGTCCGCCAGCGCCGACGCCCATACGCGAAACCTGAAGTCCTGTGCGTCCCAGCGTGACGGTCTGCATCTACGACCTGCCTTCAGAAGGTTCACAGAGAAGTGCCTCAACAACCTGCTCCGTCGTCGTTTCAGACTCCTTCCGAAGATCACTCAGTCGACGGAAGATCTCCGACGCCGCTGCATGGAATCCACCTGGCAATCCAGCCTCTTCAAAGGTGCAGGAGATCTCCTGCATCTCATCGATCCAACGCCAGGCGCGGGACGTGACACCACTGGCTGGTCCAGTTGCCTTCGCGGCCAACACACCATCCCCCTCCTCCCATTGCTTCTGTAGTGCTTGCCGTACGCCCATGGCCTCGGCCGTACCCAGGATACCGTAGAGCAGGGCAGATGTGCCCTTGGTGTAGGCGGCGTAGCACATCTTCAGAGCTGAGGCAGCGACGGGATCGGCATTGAGCACACTCGTTGCCAGCATACCGCCGGCAAACCAGTCGACCACATCACCTGCATGCGTGCCGGACAGATACAGAACGGTCTTGTCTTGTGTCCAGGCCGGTCCGCCGATTACACCACCGTCTACATAGCGAGCACCGGCCTTTGTAACGATGCCGGCAATTGCCTTGGCTCGTTGCGGTGAAATCGCATTGGCGTCGAGATACAGACCGTCAAAGTTGCTCCCTGCTACTTGCCGGGACACGTCGACCGTGATGGCCGGCGGGCAGATGCTGACGATGGCGCTGCATTGCTCGCACAGTTGCTGCACAGTGTCTACATCGGTCAGTCCATTCTCGTCGGCACGCTCACGGGTCTGCGAGCTGCGGCCCTGCGATGCCCAGCAAGCGTCATGGCCTGCAGCCTTCGCCGACGCGGCCAGAGAAACACCCATACTGCCGGGATGGAGGAAACCAATTCGCATGGAGTGTTCTCTTCTTTGGGGGGATTTCACAGGCATGTGAGACTGGATATGGACACCGGTGGAGTCTGGAACCTTCCACAATCAGTGGCCTACGTCAATCGAATCAGCCGTTGCCTTGGCCCTTATATCCTGTGGTGATACCGACCATCGCCACCTACGTTACAGCGAATCCGAACCGGCATTGACGAGCGACATACGAGAGAGCTGTCATGGAACGACTCACCACTCAGCAACGACAGCAGTTCGATGATGAAGGATACGTCGTCGTCGACAACTTGCTCTCACCCACCGAGGTTGACGTTTTGCGTCATGCACTGGCCGAATTGGAAGACTCGAATCGTCAGGATGAATGTTTCGACTGGCAGGGGGGACACATCGTCACGATCCACGGCCTGCCCCTGCTCCAAGGTGCGCTGTCGCGTCTGGCCCAGTATCGTCCCGTTGTGGATCTGATCAGCGAGTTGATGGGTCGATCGATTCAACTTACGGGAGCCATTCTGCTCGATAAACATCCGCAACACAATTGGGACATTGGTTGGCATCAGGACAATGGGATCTATGTAGATCACATTCCGGATGGCGCCCCTGAAGACATCCGCGGTGGGATCCCTGTCTATTCGACACTGGCCATGGAGATGGCCCAAAATGTCTCCTGCCGCATTTCGCTTGATGAAGCGGGATTCGACACGGGTGGACTGTATGTCCTGCCTCGTTCTCACCTTGAGAATTATGGTGGCAATGACAAGATCGAGGAGCGCTTCGGTGATCACGTGGGGGTTCTCGCCCATCAGGAACCGGGATCTGCCCTCTGCTATCGGCCCTTACTACTGCATCGCGCCAACAAGATGACCGCCACCGGCCGCCGACGAATCCTGCATCTGCAATACGGCCCCGACGACTTAAAGCTACCCGGTACCGACACCTATCCCTGGCCCCAGGGACGGCCGCTCACTGCACTCGAGAGTCTGCTAGCCGAATGACTGATTTTCCCGAATATGCCGAGATCAATCGTGCCCACTGGAATCGCCATGCGGACTGGTGGGTGGCCCCAGGGCGACGCAACTGGTCAGCCGCCGAACCCAGTTGGGGTGTCTGGGGGATTTCCAATAGTGAACTGCCACTGCTACCTGATGACATGACAGGGATGGACGCGATCGAACTGGGCTGTGGCACCGCCTATGTGTCGGGATGGATGAAGTCACGCGGTGCGCGCGTCGTTGGCATTGACCCATCGGATCGCCAGTTGGAAACAGCTCGGACGTTGAGTACCGAGCATGGAGCTCAAATCGAGTTCGTCCACGGTGTCGCGGAGTCGGTGCCCTGGGCAGATGCATCTTTCGACTTCGCCATCAGCGAATATGGAGCAGCGATTTGGGCTGATCCGCGTGTCTGGATACCGGAGGCCTGGCGCCTGCTGAAACCGGGTGGGCACCTGGTGTTTCTTGGCAATAGCTCGTGGGCCATGGTCTGCGCCCCCGACGAAGGACATACGAGCATGACCATGCAGCGCGACTATTTCGGCATGCACAAGGTCGCTTGGTCCGACGAGGGTGATCCCTCTGTGGAATTCAATCTACCGATCAGCGAATGGTTCGCTCTGTTCAAGCAGACGGGTTTCGTCGTCGAGGATTTCTACGAAGTCCGTGCTCCCGACAGTGCCACAGGTGTGCAGTTTGAAACACCCGCCGAATGGGCGAAGCGTTACCCCACAGAGCAAGCATGGCGCCTGCGCAAGTCGACGCCCAGGTAGACCATCTTGTCTGCACGCCGCCATCCTCTTGTAATCACTGCCTTGCTGCTCTTTTGCCTTTGGGGATTTCTCCGGCTACCTCCGGGGCAGAGCCTGCTGAGCCTCCTTGCCCAGCGGCAACTACAAGGTGCCATGGGTGGCCAGGTCCTGATTGGTGACTTGTCCACCAACCTATGGGATGAGTTCGAAGTCCGGCATGTCAGCTGGCGGACAGCAGAAGGCACGATGGCCGGTGTGGAGATCGATTCGCTCAGGGTCCGCTGGAGCTCGGGGCCACCTTGGTCCGGCCCCCCGGCGGCACTGGCCGTGTCTGGCCTGCACTTGCAAGTGAATCCCGGCGATGGCGGTGAGCAGGTGATCCCTGCAACGCCAGATCTTCCCATCCAAAGCCGGGAGCCGCTGCGCCTACCAGCCTGGATCGCGGATACAGTCCGGGTTGAGGGCGTGGAAGTCAGCACGCAGGGCGAGGTGGTGGGTGGCTTCTGGGGCCCACTGACAATGCTGCGCGTGTCACAGACCGACGCCGCAGACGGTCTCACACGAGTGAAGTTCGACACAGATGCGGCGACAGTGCGCTTCCCCTCCGAGCCATCTACCTGGCCAGTTGACCTGCTGGGCTCCGCGGTAATCGGTGCGGATTGGATCGAGCTGGAAGCAAGTCTGCGGACGCAGGTTCATCACGTGATGGTCGACGCCTACGCTGAGACAGGTGAGGCTGTTGGCTCGCGCCGTCCACTCTTTGATATACAGGCATGGCTCGGTCTCAAGGATCAGGGCCTGGCAAGCGTTGCGAACCTCGATTCCTCGATGCGTGTGCGTAGTCTTGCCATCCACCTGAACGCCCACGGCTATGGTGCGACGTCCCTTGTCGCCCACGTGCAAGGTGAGCTTGAGCATCTGGTGACATCTGGCGTTGACCTTGGAGACGCGCGTTTGGTTGCCGACGTGACGGGTGACGGTCTGCTGATGTTGGACACCCTGACCCTCACAGGGACTGCAGGGAACCTCTTCGCCCGCGGCCAGATCAACTGGCCACGTCCGCACGCCGTCGATGTAGCCGTTGAGTTGAATGCCCTGCAACTCGAAACGTGGTCACGCCTGGTCCCTGGGCAGCAGTTGCCCCTCGTCGGCGAAGTCGATGTTCAGTTCACATGGCAGGGAGATCTCGACGACCCCACGCAGATCATCGCGCATTTGCAGGGCGAGGGAGTCCACTTCGGTGATCTCGATCTGCAGCAACCCGTACTGCAACTCGACTATACCCGACCCAGTCTTCACGCTCGCTTCGACACACCCTACGGAAGCCTGGCAGTTGACGGAGACGTCGCGGCTGCAGATACACACGAACTCCTCTGGCGCGTGGACGATGTTAACCTTGCACCATTGCAGCAACTTGGTGGCATCAGAACAGTCGCGGGCGTTGGCCGCGTCGAAGCACACACATCCGGATCGATCCACCGTCCCCGGATCCAGGCTGAGCTGGAACTGCGTGAGATTCGCCTCGGTGCACTACGCCTGCCGTCCATCTCATCGGCGGCAGAGGTTGATACGGGAGGTAACGTGGAGGTCACCACCCGGGCTGGTGGACTGCAGATCCTTGCCCGGGGAGACTGGCAGACTCAGCAGTTGCTGGCAGCGACGGTTCAACTCAAGGACGACCCCTTGTCGAAGTGGCTCGCGCACCCATGGGCACAGGATTGGTCAGGAGAACTGCAGGTCGATCTGTCTGCCAGTGGCAGCCTGCAAGAGCCGAAGATTGAGGGTCAGATACAAATCGATGAACTCGGGCTCCGAGGTCGAAACTTTGGAGACGTGTCGTGGTCCATGTCATTGGCCAAAGGCACTGCCCAGGTACGCGTCACCGGCCTCGATTCATCGGCGCGATTACAGGGATCCCTACATCTCGACGAGGGTTTGCCCTTTGACCTGCAGGGCCAGTTGCATGATACGCAATTGCGCCCCTTTCTCGAGATGCTCACCGATCACCCCTCAGCCTTTGGTGGTCACATTCGGGCCGGTCTGCAGGTATCCGGTCAGATCAGCGATCTCGAAGCGACTCGCGTCAGACTCACGCTCGATGACCTGATGGTGTCTTCCCCGTCAGGTGCACTCAGTCTGACCACCCCCAGCACAGCGCGCTGGGTAGATGAGACACTGCATCTGGATTCTCTGCGCTTGGCCGGATCTGCTGGCGAGATGGATGTCACCGGTGTCGCTTCGCGTCGCGGCCCGATTCATCTCAAATACCGACTCACGCGACTCGCCCTCCCCTATGTGGCGTCTTTCCTCGACATACGAGCTGAGACCCATGGAGACTTGAGTGGATATCTCGATGTAAGTGGTGTGTTGGCGGCGCCCATCATTGGCGGTGGAATCGGTGTCGAGGGTCTTCGCCTGGGCACATCAGAAGTTGGTGATCTACAGGCGCGATTCTCCAGCGCCGACGGCATGGCCCACCTCGAGGAACTTGAACTGCGCTTGCCTCGAGGTGGAACCGTAACAGGCACGGCGAGCTTTCCGGTCGCGGTGGGCGAGCAGACGACGGCTCGTTCTGTGCACGCAGAAGTTCACGTGGATAGTGTTTCTCTCGATACAGCACAGGGTCTGCCGCCTGAGGTTGTTGTCACCATGGCAGGTCGAGTAAGTGCCCACGGCAAGGACTGGGACGGTGCGTCACTTGATGTCATCCTGCATGCCGATCAACTGTCCGTAGCTACCGCCGATCACACGGCCCGGAGCGCCGATCCCGTCATGGTGCATTGGCAACGAGGCGATCTGCGCGCGTCGACTGCGCACTTTGTTGTCGCCGAGAACGCGTCCTCTGCCGAGCAACCGGATCGCATGGATACGGTCGCGGTTCATGGCAACAGCGCGGATTCCGAAGGTTTCAGCGTAGCCGCTGAGCGCATCGATCTGGAGATGTTGTCGCAGATCCTCGGCGTCGAACGCTCTGTCCACGGCATCGGCAGCGCGCAGGCTTTGTGGCGCGGAACCTGGCCCGCCGCCCGCATCGACGTGCGTGTTGAAATGCAGAATGGGTCTGTCGATTCAGTCCACGTGGATGAGTTACTCGTGGCGGGCAGATATGACACCAGTGGATTGAGCCTCGATACGCTGCATGCGGATGCAGCAGGTGGCACATTGCGTGGCTCTGGTTTCGTCAATCGTGACAGTCTTCGACTCGCGGTCAATCTGCAGGATTTTTCCCTTGCCCCTCTGCGACACTCCTGGCAGCAATCGACGGCCAATGCGGGGCCGTGGTCGACAGCCACTGTGAGGGGAGATCTGCACGGCAGTGTTCAGATTGAGGGACCACGTAGCGCCCCCAGATGGCAGATGCAGGCAGCCATCATCGATGGCGCACTCGAAATCCCTTCCTTCGAACCCGCACTGCAATTTTCCAGCGCCCAGGTATTTCTCACACCTGATACACTGATTGTAACTGGTCTCGAAGATCCCGATGGTCGCTGGTCATTGACTGCAAGCGCGCAGATCGCGAATGGCACACCGACCAGCTTCCAGACAGCCATGCAACTGCATGAATTGCGCATCGTCGTTCCGGAAACGATGAAACTCACCGTGGACGGCAGTCTCGCCTGGCAGGGAACGCCCGAACATTCCACGGTGACGGGTAAGGTCCTGGTCGCACCAGGTCACCTCGTTGAGCGCATGAGTCTGCGGACCCTCGCCTTTGCAGATTCCGCCGCTGCTCTAACCACGACGGCCAGCAGCGACACGGCCACGACGGCATTGAGAAATGTCCACCTCGATGTGGATCTGGCTGGTAGAGATCTGCTGCTCGACAATGATCTGGCCCGCATCCCCTTCGACACCCAGCTATTGGTAGGTGGCACAGCAGCTCAGCCGACCATACGCGGCGGCCTGCATGCCAACGAGGGCAGCATCTTCTATATGGGTCAGGAATTTGAAGTATCGCAGACTCGCTTTGAATTTGCCGACGAACGCCCTCTCGAGGATGTGTATGTCCTTTTCCACAATCCAGTGCGTCTCGATCCTGCCGTTGACTTTGCGGCGCAGACGGAACTGAAGGCCAAGAACGGCAATGAGTATGACATCCACCTTGGCCTGGGTGGCACCCTCGCCGATCTCCAGGTCACGCTGACGTCTGAACCTGCTGAATCTCAGGTCGACATTCTGTCGCTTCTGAACTTCGGTAAGACAGGCGTACCCATGGTCGATGCCCGTGGTGGCATGCTGTCGACGGGTGTGAATCTGAGTCCAAAGTATCTGCTGTCGGTGACCGAATCTCAGTTCGGTCGTGTCCTTGGGCTGGACAATGTGGAAATCGACAACAGTATCCTGAAACCTGGTCGACTGGCGGGATCTCGCATTGTCCTGACGAAGCAATTGGGCAAGCGCACAGAGATGATCTACTCGACCACCGTGGGCTACGCGAGTCAGGGGCGCGTGCAGTTGCAATACGATCTTGGCCGACACATCTATCTGCAGACACAACACGATGCACGGGGCGAATCGGGAATCGACCTGAATCTGAAGTTGACCTTCAAATGATGCGTCCTCCTCTCCTGGTGCTGATACTTGCAACGATGATGCTGTCTCCCGCATTCGTTGCTGCAGCCGAACCGCCACGCGTCAAAGCATTGACGATTACTGGCAATCGTCACTTTGGGGACCGCGAACTGGGTCGGGTGATGACGATGACGCCGCGTCGTTGGCGAGCACCACGCTTCCAACAAGCCGCCCTGCTCAGCGACGTGAATGCCTTGATCACACTGTATGAGGGCGAAGGTTATCTCGATGTCCGGGTTACTGAGCGGCGTCTGACATACAATGCGGACAGTTCGCGCGTCGCCATTGCGCTGCAACTCGATGAAGGCCCACGTACAGTCGTCCGTGATTTTGCCGTGAAGGGAGTCAGCGTATATAGCGACAGTGTCATTGCCCATCATCTACGCCTGGCTGAAGGCCGACCTTTTCGCCAGCGCGACTTACTACGCGACCGCAGTCGACTCCAGGCGCTGTACGCCGAGGATGGCCGGATTGACACGAGAATTCTCTACGAAGCCATTGTCGATTCCGCCGCCGCTGCGCGGGTTCACTTTGTCATCGAGGAAGGGCAGCCGGTCCGGTTGGCGAATGTGCGGCTGGAGGGTCTGCAAAAGACACGTCCCTACGTTGTCCTGAGAGAAGTGACGATGACGCAAGGCGCCGTGCTACGCCACAGTGAACTGCTCAATACGCAGACTGCCGTCTTCAGCACGGGTCTGTTTCGCAGTGTCCTTGTGCGACCAGACGTTGACAGTACTGGCGCAGAGACGAGAGATGTGACCATTCTCGTTCGCGAACGAGACACGGGTGCCCTTGATCTGGGCACAGGCTATGGCAGTTCAGAACATCTACGGGTTGTCGCCTCCGTAGCGCAGACCAACTGGCAAGGCAGAGGCCTGCGCTTCGGCGCCAATGGTCGAGTCAGCAGACTACTACGCACAGCAGAGGGCGTCTTCACATTGCCCTTCGTCCTGGGCGTTCGCGTTGCCCTCGATGGCAGGCTCTTCTACACGTGGGAAAGAAATCCGGAAGCTGCCTTCCGAACTCGTCGCCGAGGTTTCGAAACGACCTTCAGCTACCAGGCACGCAATCAGTGGGTCGCCGATGCGGCCTACAATCTCCAACGTGTTCGATTTCAACGCGACAGAGCCCTGTACGAACCCGGGCGAACGACGAGCAGCATCAGTGTAGGGCTGCGCCGTGACACTCGCGACGATCCGCTTGATACGCGCGGCGGAAACTACATACGCACACGGCTGGAGATGGCAGGTGGACCACTTGGTGGCGCCAGCGACTACAATCGTTCGACGCTGGAGGTCATGTCCTTTCGTCCCCTCCTGGGCGCGGTCCTCGGCATACACAGCCAGTTCAGCGGCATCGATGCATCTGGGGATCTGTCACGCGTCGCTGAATACGAGCAGTTCTATCTGGGCGGTGATCGCTCGGTGCGTGGCTATGGTCGAGGTGAAATCGGTGCGGATCGTGTGGGTGAACTGGCCTTCAATGGACAACTCGAACTTCGGCTACCCATCGCCACCCACGCAGTCGTCCTCTATGTGGATGCAGGACAGGTCTGGACCGACTTCAGTGAGATCGCCATTGACGATCTGCGGCGCGCTTCAGGTGTTGGCTTGCGCTACAACTCGCGCTTCGGCCTGATCCGCTTCGACGTCGCCGTTGCCCACGACGACGGATCCCTTGGCGACAATGTTGCATTGTATTTCGGTGTAGGGCAGGCCTTCTAGAGTCTCCTTCACGCGCTCAGACGCCGGACGATGTCGAGACTGCGACGCAATCCTGTCTCAGGCGCATCGAGGGCGGGGCTCAGTTCGAGACTCACGGCACCTGAGTAGCCGACACTGCTGATCGCCATGAAGGTGTCCTTCAGAGCCGCCTCCGTCAGCATGCCATCGAGAAGTGCCTGGTGCAGATCTCCCACGCCATCATTGTCATCCAGATGTACGTAGCCGAGACGATCGCCAGCGATCTCGATCGCCGTCGCCGGCGTGATCCCTTCCATCTGCGCGTGACCGATGTCGACGAGGACGTGCAGATTCGGGTGATCGACACTTTCGACGAAGGCTCGCGTCGCCGCCACAGTAGGTAGCGCCAGCCCTGGGAAGTGCTCGAGACTCAGCGTCATGCCTCGATCCTGTGCGCTTTGAGCCAGCGGCGCCATGACGGCGGCATAGCGGCCGAGAGCCCCCGGACTGTCATCGGTTCCTGGCACCAGATACACTGCCTCGGCGCCAAGATCAGCGGCGTGCTCGATCGCTCGTTCCGTATATGCGATCGCACCCGCCCTGGAGGCGGGATCCCCATGATCGAGACTCGCCGCGTCGATCAGACCAAAAGACGCGGCCAGACAACAGACATTCACCCCCGTATCCGCCAGCGCGGCAGCGGTTTCGGATTGCTCAAAAGCGAAGGGCCGCACGTCGATACTTGCGAGGCCAAGACCAGCCAGCTGCCGCACTGCATCCGCCTCTTCCAGGGGTAGCCCCCAGACACAGCAGGAGATCTTCATGGTCTTACCTCCATCTTGCCCTCGCGCGACAGCCGCTGAGCGGTTATGGTTTGCTTGTTCGGCTTCATCGCCTGCAACTCCAACTTTGAAATATCAACTCTAACTGTTCGTAGGCCTCTATGAATCTGCACTGGATCGACTGGCTCATCGTTGTGAGTCTGCTCGGCTTTATCTGCATCAGCGCCTACATGACGAAGCAGTATATGCGCTCCGTCGCCGACTTTCTATCGGCCAACCGCTGCGCTGGAAAATATCTGCTCGGCGTTGCCGATGGCATCGCCGGTCTCGGCGCCATCAGTATCGTCGCCCGCTTCGAGATGCACTATAAGGCCGGTTTCACCGCCGCCTGGTGGGACATGATGCTACTACCCATTGGCGTCATCGTCGCTGCCACAGGATGGGTGCAGTATCGCTTCCGCCAGACCCGCGCCATGACGATGGCCCAGTTCTTCGAGATGCGTTACAGTCGTTCCTTCCGTGTCTATGCCGGGATCATGGGGTGCATCTCCGGTATCATCAACTTTGGCATCTTTCCCGCCGTAGGTGGCCGGTTCTTCCAGTATTACTGTGGCTTTCCAGAGGTGATCGTCGATTTCGGGATGAAATTCGACCTTGTCTATGCCCTGATCATGGCCTTCCTCCTTGGCATCTCACTCACCTTCACTTTTCTCGGTGGTCAGATCGCCGTGATGGTCACCGATTTCTTTCAGGGCATTTTCGTCAATGCCGTCTTCGCCGTGATGGGCATCTTCCTGTTGCTGTTTCTCTTCGATTGGTCGGTGATCATGGAAGCTGCCGCCATGGCGCCGGCTGACGCATCATTGATCAATCCGCTGAATACGAGCAACACGGACAACTTCAATGTCAATTACTTCCTGATCCAGGCCTTCGGCGCCGTATACGTCTTCATGGCCTGGCAGGGAAATCAAGGCTACTACGGCTCTGCCCGCTCACCACACGATGCTCGCATGGGGCGGCTGATCGGTCAATTGCGACCGATCACGCAGACCCTGCCCCTCGTGCTGCTGCCCATGTGTGCCTGGGCCTTCCTGCATCATGCTGATTTCGCCGCCGAAGCGGTCGGGGCCCATGCCGCGCTGGACGCCATCGACAGCGAGCAGATTCGCTCCCAGCTGACGGTGACCGTCGCGACGGCACACTTTCTGCCGCCGGTGATCGCCGGTCTCTTTGCGGCCGTCATGCTCGCCGCTTTCATCTCGACTCACGACACGTATCTGCATTCCTGGGGATCGATCTTCATTCAGGATGTCGTGATGCCCGTGCGGCAGAATGTGTTGGGCGACAGTAGCGTTCTGAAGCCGGAATCACACCTCAAGTTGTTGAAGACTTCCATCTTCGGAGTCGCCGTATTCATCTTTCTCTTCAGCCTGCTGTTTTCCCAGCAACAGGACATTCTCATGTTCTTCGCCCTCACGGGCACGATCTACCTGGGTTGGGCAGGTGCCGCCATCATCGGTGGTCTCTATTGGAAACATGGCACCAATGCCGGTGCCTGGTCGGCGGCCATCATCGGTGTCATACTCGCCATTGGCGGGTGGTATTCCACCTACTTCTGGGAGGATGCACGTCTGATGATCTCCGGTATCGCACCGGAATGGGCAGCGAGTGAAAAGATGCCGATCAACGCACAGATCCTCTGGTTCTGGACCATGATCGCGACCCTCGTGACCTACGTCGGCGTCAGTCTCCTCTCTGGTATTGGCAAACCGACATTTAATATGGATCAGTTGCTGCATCGTGGAGAATACTCGGTAGAGTCAGAAACTGAACAGACAAGTGAAGAAGAAGCACAGCCACCGAGTATGGGGATGGCCATCTTCCGCATGGGCAAGGAGTTCACCCAGGGCGACAGGATTCTCTTCTACTTCTCCTACCTCTATCTCGCCCTTGTCGCCGTCGTCTTCGTTGCCGGAACCCTCTACATGTTATCAAGCGATATCAGCGACAGCAGTTGGTCGACCTTCTGGTTGGGCTACAGCATCATCATGCTCACTCTCACGATCATCATTACCATCTGGGTCGCAGTGGGTGGTATGAAGAATCTGCGGGAGATGTTCGCCACCTTGGAAACCCTTGAACGTGATGAAGCGGATGACGGCACCGTCGTCGGTCATCGCTCCCTCGCCGATGTTCGTCACGATGCAGGAGACAATCAGTGATCAGGTTGCCCCGCCAAAACCTGGTGCTCGGAGCCATCTTCGCTCTTGTCACCATCTCCTGTGCACCTAAGGCGCCAGAGCCCGAACTTGCAGCACAGATCAATAGCGACACGATCACCCTTGAACAGGTCGATGCGCGTCTTCAGGAGTCCGAACCTGAGGCCTGGCAGTCTCTCTTCGAGGCTCGTCAGCGTGCCCTTGCATTTCTGATTGATGAGCAGTTGTTGCAGGAGAAGGCCAGCAAGGAAGGAATCGAGCGCGACTCCCTCGTGCGACGCGAGGTGCTCGACCAACTGGCCGCCGTAAGTGATAGTGCCATCAACCTCTTCTACGAACAAAATCGTCAGCGCTTGGGTGGGCAGGATCTTGTGACTGTGCAGGAGCGGATTCGCCAGTATTTGGCATCCGAGAATCATCGCTCGGCCTGGCTTGGTTATGTTGGCGGACTGCGCGACGCGGCGGATATTCAGGTCGTGCTGGAACCACCCCGGGCGGTGATCGCCGTGGGTGGGGATGAGCCATCTCAGGGACCACTGGACGCGCCGATCCTGCTTGTGGAATATTCAGACTTCGAGTGTCCCTATTGCGGGCGCGCGAAACCAGCGCTACGCCAGGTGCTCGAAGAATACGGCGACAAAGTTCGACTGGTCTTCCGTGACTTCCCCTTGTCCATCCATCCCAATGCGCGTCTTGCCGCCGAAGCCAGCCTGTGCGCACAGGAGCAGGATCGTTTCTGGGACTACCACGACGTGCTCTTCGAGCATCAACGTGAACTGCGTCCCGTCGATTTGTCTCGTTATGCGACGGACATCGGCCTGGATGGCACCGCGTTCGATGCCTGTCTTGAATCGGGTCGCTTCGCGGATGCTGTGAGTGATGATCTCAAGTCAGGTGAACATTTTGGTGTGACGGGCACCCCCGCCTTCTTCATCAATGGCCGCCGCCTGACAGGAGCCCAACCCTTCGCGGCGTTCCAGCAGATCATCGACGACGAGCTCGAGCGTATCGAGCGAGTCGGTTTGTAGACCAGCGTGAGAGTACCAGAATGAAAGCGACCGTCACCGCCCGTGACGTCTTTGTCCCGTCTCCTGAACAAGGCACGGGCGTGATGGGGGGCAGCTACTACACCGAGAGCAGTGGCAATCGGCTCGTAAGTATTCACAGTCTCACCAGTAGATCCGACACGGTCGATGCCGCCTTCGTCCGATCCTCTGATGATGGCGGCGCCACCTGGTCAGATCCGGATCGTTGGGAAATGTCTTTCGACCACCCGCAGGGCACGGGACGACGGCACCCGCGGGGTGGTTACGTCGATCTGCAGACAGGGCGTTATATCAGTGTGTGGACCGAGGGCATCCTACCCTCTGACGATCCCCTTGAGGGCATGATCCGCTGGACCCTCCACTATTCCGTATCCGAAGATGGCGGGCGTACGCAGATCGTAAACGAGCAGATCGTGCACACCGGTGACGGGTATGATGCGATCCACCATCTGCCCGGTGTCAGTGTCGGCGCCAACTGTGTGATGATCGGCGATCTCGGACAACGCCCCCTGACGCGCTCCGACGGCGTGATCCTGATACCCGTGCAGAGTACGCCCGTTGGCCCAGATGGTACCTATCACAATCCGGGCGCCGGCTACACGTACACGGACTGCCTCATGCTGATGGGCACATGGCGCAACGATGGCCGCCTGGACTGGACCTGCTCAGAGCGTATCGTCGGCGACCCTGAACGCACGACGCGCGGCGTGATCGAACCAACCATCGCAGAATTGGCGGATGGATCGATCCTCATGGTCATGCGCGGCAGCAACGACGCGCGACACGACCTACCTGGGCACCGCTGGATGTCGAGATCAACCGATGCAGGCATCACCTGGACAACACCTGTGCCCTGGACCTACGACGACAGCGTCGCCTTTCACTCGCCCAGTTCGTGCTCGCAGTTGATCCCTCATTCAGATGGGCGCCTGTTCTGGATGGGCAATCTCTGCGAACAGAACCCTGAGGGGAATCGGCCTCGCTATCCGATCATTCTCGGCGAAGTCGATCGTCACAGCGGCGAGTTGATCCGCTCGAGTGTGACCAGTATTGACGACCGCCAACCCGGCGAGAGCGAGCAACTGACGTTGTCGAATTTCTACGTCCGTGAAGAGCGCGGTACGGGCGACCTGCTGCTACATATGCCACGCTTCTTCGCCGACGATGACGTGCCAGGCTTCAGCTCCGATCTGATCCTGCAACGCATCGCAATCTCCTGACAGACGCCCCCTGACCGGCTACATCCTCCGACGACTGCTGCTGATGATACCAACCTTGTTTGGTATCATGGTTGTGAATTTTCTCATCGTGCAGGCTGCCCCTGGTGGACCCGTAGAGCAGGTCATCGCCCGTCTGCAAGGACATGATGTCGGTGCCGCTGCCCGCATCGGTGGCAGTGTGGCTGCGGAAGGGACGGACGCATCGATGGCGGTCGATCTGGATCGTGTGGACAGTCGCTATCGTGGCGCCCGCGGGATTGATCCGGATCTGCTCATCGAACTCGAGCGCATGTATGGTTTCGACAAACCGGCGCACGAGCGCTTCGTCTCCATGATCTGGGGATACGTGCGTTTCGATTTCGGTTCAAGTTTCTATCGCGACCGTGCCGTCCTCGACCTGGTCCTCGACAAGATGCCCGTCTCCATCAGCCTTGGCCTGTGGACGACATTGTTCATCTACGCCATTTCCATCCCTCTTGGTATCGCCAAAGCGGTCCGTGATGGCAGTCGTTTCGACGTGTGGTCATCGTCGGCTGTCATCGTCGGCAATGCAGTACCGGGATTCCTGTTTGCCATTCTGTTGATCGTCCTGTTCGCCGGAGGTCACTACGTACAATGGTTCCCATTGCGAGGGCTTACATCGAGTGACGTCGAGGAACTGTCGACACTGGGCAGGATGGTGGACTACTTGTGGCACATTTGTCTGCCCGTCATGTCTCTCGTCATCGGTGGCTTCGCCGGCCTGACCCTGCTGACGAAGAATTCCTTTCTCGAAGAGATCGGTAAGCAGTATGTGCTGACGGCGCGAGCCAAGGGCTTGGGAGACCAGCGTGTTCTCTATGGGCATGTCTTCCGCAATGCCATGCTCATCGTCATCGCCGGTTTTCCCGCTGCCTTTGTCGGCATCCTCTTCACCGGTGCCCTGCTGACGGAGATCATCTTTTCTCTTGATGGTCTGGGCTTGCTCGGCTACGAGGCGGCTGTGCAGCGCGACTATCCCGTCGTATTTGGCACACTCTACTTCTTCACATTTCTGGGTCTTATCCTGCAGTTGATCGGTGACCTGACGTACACCCTCGTCGACCGGCGGATCGACTTCGATCGGCGCGACGGATGACATCCATCGCGCCGCCCCCTCCGGCGGAATCCCGGTGGCTGGGAATACGTATCTCGCGCCTGAGCCACCGACGTCTGGCCAACTTCCGCGCCAACCGACGCGGCTGGTGGAGTACATGGATCTTCCTCGCCCTCTTTCTCTTCACGCTCCCCGCAGAATTCGTCGCCAATGACCGTCCCTTGCTTGTGTGGCTCGATGGCGAATTGTATGCGCCGATCCTAAACAGCTACGCCGAGACCGACTTCGGTGGTGAATTCGAGACGGAAGCGGACTATCGCGATCCCTACTTCCAGCAATTACTGCAGGACAACGGCTGGGCCCTGTGGCCGCTGATCCGTTATGGCAATCGCACCGTCAATTTCGCCTTGCGTGAACCGGCCCCGGCGCCACCATCCGCCGACAACTGGCTCGGTACAGACGATCAGGCACGCGACGTTCTCGCCCGCCTCATCTACGGATTCCGCATATCTGTCCTCTTTGGGCTTTGTCTCACCTTCTTCAGCTCTCTCGTCGGCATCGCAGCAGGAGCGATCCAGGGTTACTTCGGCGGCTGGGTGGATTTACTCTTCCAACGCTTCATCGAGATCTGGCAGGGATTACCGACACTCTACCTGTTGATCATTCTTGCGAGCCTGGTTGAACCGAACTTCGCGTGGCTTCTGGGACTATTGCTGTTGTTCAGTTGGATGAGTCTCGTCGGTGTCGTGCGCGCCGAGTTCCTGCGCGCCCGCAATTTCGACTTTGTTCGCGCTGCCCGTGCCTTGGGTGTTGATGACGTGACAATCATGCGACGTCACGTACTGCCGAACGCCATGGCGTCGACACTCACCTTTCTACCCTTCATTCTCACCGGTTCCGTCACGGTCCTCACATCCCTCGATTTTCTGGGATTCGGCCTGCCGGCAGGTTCACCATCTCTGGGCGAGTTGCTGGCTCAGGGAAAGAGAAATCTTCACGCCCCCTGGCTCGGTGTCACCGTGTTTGTTGTGTTGTCCGTGATGCTGTCACTGCTCGTATTCATCGGCGAAGCCGTGCGCGATGCCTTTGATCCACGCAGAAGTCTCGACGCGAGTGGACGTGCAGGATGAGCCTTCTCGAGATTCAGCAACTGAGCACGACCTTTCGCGGCTCCAGTGGTGAAGCGGATGTCGAAGCCGTACGTGGCTTGTCTCTTCACGTTGAGCGTGGCGAGACGGTCGCCATCGTGGGTGAATCAGGTTCCGGCAAGTCCGTCACCGCCCTGTCCGTCATGCAGTTGCTGCCCTACCCACAAGCCTATCACCCAAGTGGTTCCATACGTCTAGGTGATCACGAGTTGGTCGGTGCGCCCCCCGCGTTACTACAGTCACTACGTGGCGATCGCATGGCCATGATCTTCCAAGAACCGATGACTTCGTTGAATCCCCTGCACACGGTGGAGAAGCAGATCGGCGAGACCCTGCGTCTGCATCAGGGACTCGATCGCGACGCAGCCAGGCAACGTTCATTGGAGTTGCTACGGCGTGTGCAGATCCCAGACCCCGAACAGCGATTGGAATCCTGGCCGCATCAACTCTCCGGTGGGCAGCGCCAGCGCGTGATGATCGCCATGGCCCTCGCCAATGAACCTGCTCTGCTGATTGCAGACGAACCGACAACCGCTCTCGATGTGACGGTACAAGCAGAAATTCTAACTCTGCTTCGCGAACAGCAGAGCCAACTCAACATGGGTTTGCTCCTGATCACACATGATCTGACACTGGTCAGTCATATTGCTGACCGCGTATATGTGATGACTCAGGGCCGCGTCGTGGAACAGGGCGTCACGACGCAGATCCTCACGGAGCCCACACACCCATACACGCGAGAATTGCTTGCCTCAGAACCCCCGCCGCGCTGGGACTCAGAGCCCGATCCGACGGCGAAAGTAAATTCCCGGGCCGAAGGATCTGAGACCCAGATCAGTGCTACCGACGCATCGAGCCGGGCAGATCCCTCCGACGACCTGCTCCAGGTCGATGATCTGCGCGTGTGGTTTCCTATCAAGCAAGGTTTGCTGCGCCGAACGGTTGGTCACGTAAAAGCAGTGGATGGGGTCTCCTTACAACTTGCAGCCGGATCGACGATCGGTCTGGTGGGCGAGTCTGGCTCAGGCAAGACGACGCTCGCTATGGCCGTGCTACGCTTGCTCGCAAGCGAAGGGGGGATCCGCTTCTGCGGGCACGATCTTCAACACCTCGATAAGACTCAGCTTCGTGCACTGCGACGACAGTTTCAGGTCGTCTTTCAGGACCCCTTCAGTTCCCTGAGTCCGCGGTTGTCTGCATTTCAGATCGTTGAAGAGGGTCTGAAAGTCCATGGCATCGGTGGCCATTACCAGCAACGACGGGAGCATGTCGCCGCGGCGCTGCATGAGGTCGGCCTGGATCCAGCAAGTATGGATCGCTTCCCCCACGAGTTCTCCGGTGGTCAGCGACAGCGGCTTGCCATAGCCCGAGCCCTCATCCTCGAACCGCGCTTTCTCGTGCTCGATGAGCCCACATCGGCGCTGGATCGCACGGTGCAATTGCAGATCATCGAATTGCTGCAACGTCTGCAGGAGCAGCACAGCTTGGCGTATCTGTTTATCAGTCACGACCTGCGGGTTGTGCGTGCCTTGGCTGATGAACTCATCGTGCTGCGTGACGGTGTCGTAGTCGAGTCAGGAAGGGCCCGCGACCTGTTCGAGGCACCCCGTCAGCAATACACGCAACGCCTCATGCAGGCCGCCTTCACGGGTTCGGTCGGCGATTTCGAGTCATAGAGCTGCCGTGAGCAGGTCTGTCTATTCGTAGACATACTTGTCTTCGAACCAGCCAACCTCGTATTCATACTGCAGGGTCGTGACACCCTCCGGCTCGATATCAATGTCAAAAGCCCTGGGTTGCACTGGCATCTGTCCATCCCATTCCTGCCCGCGGACGAAGCCGTGGACGACTTCTACACGGTGGCGGCCACCACGTAGGGATCGAGAGAACAGGGTCTCCCATTTGCCCACAGAGGTGACGGGCCGACTCAGACCAATGAACTTGCCGTCCACGTAGAGTTTGCAGATGTGATGGAAGGAGGGTCGCTCCCCCATCTCAGAGCGCGTCGCCTGAAACACGATCTTCACGGTACCCGTTCCCGTCGACTCTTCCGGTGTCTCTGACTCAAATCGAGCCACGAGTTTTCCACTGAGCTCATCTACGAGACCCATCACCTCCTGCTCGGTGCCGCGCACACTCTCAGCAACCGTCACCTCCCCTGTCTGTGCGTCGATCATCCGTGCATCGATACGGAAGACATCTCCGAAGCGTAGAAAGCTGCCAATCACAACAGCATCCGCTCCCAGCCAATTGCCAACCTCCACAGCCGTCTCGGAATCGATGGGACCACTCATCTCGACATTGAAGTTGAGCATGGCCGTCTCAATCTGGGTGCGCTCAATGACTCGCAATCTGCTACTGTTTCGCAGACCCGTGGTGAGCATATCCGCCATGCCCTCGACGAAGCTTGAGAATCGATCCTCACTGTGATTTTCGAATCGCAGCAAGGCGACAGTGTGCAGATCGCGACGATGCTGGCGCAGGACAGGAGCGAGTTGGCCAACGATCTCCTGCGCCAGTCGAGTCCCGTCTGCACGGGGCGCCTCGGCTGCGTATGTGCCGAGATGGCGCCCATTTGCTGTCACCACCTCGACCTCGGCTCGTAGGACATCCGTGAAATCACCGTCGATGCTCACATCAGCACCGAGCCAGCGGCCGACATCGACAGTCGACGTCCTGGCGGTGGCGATTTCGCTGGGTTCAATCAGGGTCAACTGGCGATCCTGGCGCAGGGCCGTCATCAACATCTGCTGAATCCCAGTGACGAAGGGCAGGCTGCCTTGATCTGCCCGGTTCTCGAAGGCCATCACAGCGACGCTTCGTCGCACCTGCCCGTGGCCGCCAAGATGTCGTTGCAACCGCGACGCCAGTTCGTCGACCAGGTCAAAGACCTGCCCCTTGCCACCCCGTACCTGCTCCTGCGCCAGGACTCGGCCATCGTCACTGTGGATGACCCTGGCGCCGAGACGATAGGCATTCACCACGGTTCGTAGATGCAGAGTGATCTGAGATCTATGCCCGTGCGATTCCGCCTTGCCTGCCGTCGCCTGGACGACCTCCACGCCTGCCTCCGAGGCCAGTGTCGCCGCCAGGGTCTGTGCGAATTCGGGGGTCACTTGCTCGGGTTCGGACAGCAGGGCGATACGCGTGGCCGCATTCACGGGCGCCACAAACATCAGCAGCGTGTAGATGATCCGCAGACCGATGATTCGCCTTCGATGTGCCGTCGACATGTGTTCACGTGTCCTGCCCATGCCGTTGGATGTCTGGACATCTCTGGATGTCGGGACACCTTTTGATGTCGTCCACATGGTGAAACTCCTATTGCTTCACTCGTTGAATTCGGTTGCCGCAGTAACTTTTTATAGTTGCCGTAGTAACGTTTTCTAGTTGCCGATGACCCGATCGCGCCAGACATGTGTGGGGAGCGAGAAGTTGAGTCGTGACTGAATCGCCGATTCTGCCAGACCAGCGTAGTTGCTCTGATGTCGAACACCGATGTCAAAGGTCACGTGCTTGGAGAAGAAGAAGCGCACACCGCCGGTGACCGTACGAATTGCGTCGACTCGTTCGATGCCGCCTTCGACACTTGTGCCGGCGATCCAGTTGAGCTCACCAATGACACGGGCCCTTGCGTCGTCACGCCACATCTCGATGCCGATGACGGGGCGCCAGTAGGACTCGTTTGCGCCACCAGTCTCCAACTCTTCACGACGCATCTGCGCATCGATGTATTTTGCACCCAGGTGACTCTTGATCTTGAGTCCGCGCCAACCTGCCGTAGGCTCCGTCGCGTGTTCGGGACGTGGATAGTTGGCAACCGTGCCAATCACATAGAACTCGCCCGCCTTGGTCTCGTACTCGACCTCACCAGCACGCTGCACGAAAGAGCCTGAACGTTGGAAGGAGGCAGCCAATCCCTGGGCATACTGGGCAAGTGGCACGTGAACTTTGAGGCCCGCCGCAGGCATTCCTACGAGCTGATTGAGGTGATCGACATCGGACGTAATGCTGAGTGTCGTCATCTCCATCTGCGCGATGTCACCCAGGCCCAGTGTCAACCCGCCCACGGGACGACTTCCGGAACCACTGAAGAGGACACCGGAACCGTGCACGTCCAGATCCATGGACTGCACAATCGAACCGGTGGGTAAACTGAACAGAGCGGAGGGCTCGATGGGCACGTCGGGTGCGGCCATACCGCGCCCCTGTGCCTGCGGAGCTTGCGCGCTGAGCAAGACAGCGCAGAAGACGAGTGCTGCCGTTGATTTGGTGAAATACCACTTGGATTGCTTCGTCGTGCGTGTCATGACATTCACTCCTGTGTCATGGGTGGAGCGATGCGCCCATGCTGTCCACAAGGGCTACATCGCGTTCGTGAGAGGTGAAAACTGCCTCGCGCAGCAGGCCCGTTGCCTGCTGTAGTGCGGCAGCGATGGCGCCGTCGTAGTCAGTTCCGGCTCCCTTGATATCACTGCGTGTGCCACGGAAAGACACAGTGCGTGGATGTGTACCGTAGACCGTGATCGACAGGTCAAGCCATACGAAGACGAGACGTCCAACCCGGCTGCCGCGATACGCACTCACATCGATCTCGATGACCTTCGGCGCCTGGCCATCGTCGACGATCTGCCCCCCAGCCTGGCGCAGGATGGCGCTGATCCCAGGGCGTAGGCGTTGCAGGCTTGTTTCGTCACCGAAGTAGCTCTCCCGACCGACGAGCTGGAAAACCTGTGGCGTGGACGCGACGTGCACACGTGTTGTCGGCACAGGCAGATTCTGTGCGTCGATCGATGCCCCCGTCAGGGCCTGGAGGTCGAGACGCACCTGCACAGTCGCTGGTAGTGATGGCGACAGGGTCGCCGTCGTCACATGCACACGACCCTCGGCATTCGTCCACAGCAGGCGGTTGGTGGTCGCAGTGACAAGTCGCAGGGGCAAACCTGACAGGTCGGCAGCGTCCCCGTGATTCCGCACCTCCACCCATATCGTGTCCGTTGTGCGCCGGGGTCTCAGTTCAAGTCGAGCCAGTCGCTGACAGAGTCTTGCCAACACCAGTTGCCGTTCGTCGTTCCAGTCAGCCGCTACCCAACCTGCCGGTTCGCCCATACTGACCATGGCCCAGGCATGAGCACCTGACCTCAGCGCCATCGCTTCTGGCGACGTGGGATCCTGTACCAGGTCCAGTTGCTCCTCGATCAATCGTCGTTGCCGCTCGACGCCCTGTTGTCGACTGATCCTCCATGTTTCCTCATGGATTCTCACGTAGATCCAGAGCCGACCTTCGCCAGCAAAACGATCCACAATCTCAACACCTTCGAGCCGCGTTGATGACGTTGCACGCAGATCACTCTCAAATTCATTCGCCCAGCTGTTGGCAGCCTCGGAGCGGCGATGCTCCATCACCCCCAGCACATCGACCTGCAGTTGTGCTGCGAGGGTGGCCAAAGCACTGGTGAGAGCTTCATGCTCAGCGGCGCTGCGGCTGGTTGCGATCTCGGCACTGCCCACTGCGGCCAGGTAGCCCGCAGGTACCACCGGATGTTCGAGCCAGTCTGGGGTGATCCCACCCCATGCAGCTGTCACCAACTGTGTGGTCATCAGAAGAGTGTAGATTCGACGTTTCATCGGCTTGTCTCGATAGCCTGGGCTCGTTCGCCCTACTGCTGTGTTTCCTGAAAGCGACGGATCTCTTCTTCGAGTTCATCGTAGGCCGCACTGGCGCGGAAGCGCGTGTACATGGCCTCGTCGTCTTTCATCTGTTGCAGCAAGAGTTGATTGGCCGCCCCAATGGGCGTACGCAGCATGACGTAGGCACGGTAGATGTCACCTTCAGCAACCACTTCCCGCTCTACGACATGAGTGCCCGTGATCCGCTCTGAGGTGATCGTCTTCGTTGTTGCCCTGAAGGCACTCAGCAGTTCGGAATTCGCCGCTGCGCCCGTTTCCTCCATAAACCGGCGCGTCACGTCATCCAGACGTGCGCCAAGCTGTTGAGCCAACCCCGCTTGGGCCGCTATCCGTGCTTTGTCCATGGCGACCTGCATATCGCGTGACGTCGCCGTCGCCGTTGCTGTCAGATGATCCTCGGTCTGTGGCACCTCGAATAACCATTCGGGTGCGTCTTTCACGACTGACCTTGCCGATGCGGGCGCGAGATTGAGACTGCGCGGCCCCCCACAGGCGACCAGGTAGATGAGGGCGAGACCTGTGAGACCCAGGTGCGTTGCAGTGAATCCGCGAGGGGTGAACATTTTCATGGGATCGCCTCCGGTGCAGGTTCCTGGCTTAGCGTTGCATTCCGCTGCGCCGATTGTGAGAAACAGTTCCTGCACAACATTGCGCAAATGTAGTGCCACCGTCTCGCAGAATTATATTAATGGCCCAACATACTGTTTTTACTTGTATTACCAGTCTAGACTTCGATCCATACATATTGTATCTTGACATATATGTCAATTGCGCGTTATTGCGTAATACTGCGCGGGAATTGCGCGACAATCCGTCGCGCAAGGGAATGCAGGGATTTGGAATGGTCTTTGCATGTCGCAGGAGCAGAGAAGGAGTCCTTCAATTGGAACACCTAGAGACACGCCTCGTCGAACCACCGCTGTTACGCCGACTGCGCCGCGCAACGCAAACCAGTGGCCTCCACGCTGACCCAACGACGCCGGCTGCTGCGGGCCTCGGTTTGATCGTCACAAATCGTCTGGCGCAAACAACGATCCGTTATCTGTCCTCTGTTGAACCAGAGGCTGGACAGCGCCTGTCAGAGGAACTGCGAAGTCTGTGCGGCGAGGAGGAGCACGACCTGCTGCTGCACGAGATCGGCTTCAGCTACTACCATGTCGTGCAGTTCCTGTATGAGTGGGCGAAGCACTACTCGACGCGAGAGAATCGTGATCAGCTCTGCTATGGGATGGGATCAGGAGGTGGGGGTGTCGAGGTTCAGCCCGACATACATGTCGTGAGCCTGTTGCAGATCATGCTCACGGCGCTGCCCACAGGAAATGATGCCCACGAGTTAGGCGAGATCATCTGCCTCATGGGCCCACTGATTCTCGGCAAGGTGTTCTCAGCGGATCTGATGACCATGCGGGTCGAGCGCTCTGGCGAACGCGCTGTCAGATTTACCCTCCATTACACGGATGTCGACGCCCTGCGAAACTCCTTGCGGCCCTACGATCTGGCCGACGACATCGGTTCCTTCTTCTACAACACAGCACTGCATGTTCAGGGTGTTGCACGACTTGGATGGTTCACCTTTGCCCGGGAGGAGCTGCGTCACGTGGACATGGGGAAGCCACTCTTTGAATTGTCCCGTCCCGAAAGACAGCAGGTGCGTGAGCAATTCCAGTGCACGTGGGAAGCAACATGGCCTGATGACATCCAATTACGGCGGCTGCGAAATCCAGCAGCGATCCGCACCCGCTTTCAGGCGATCTACGAGGCTCTGCACAGCCGCGATCTGGCGACCTACTTGAGACGAATCCAGTCCTTGGAGGTTCGCCTGCAGCAAATGGAGGAAGGCGGACGTTTTCACGACTTGATTGGACGTTCCTCCCGCATGCATCAACTCTATCAACTGATCGAACAGGTAGCCGGATCGGATCTTACGGTTCTGGTGCGCGGTGACTCTGGAACCGGCAAGGAACTCGTCGCCCGCGCGATCCATCAGAGTAGTCCGCGCCGCGAGCGCCCATTCGTGCCCGTCAACTGCGCTGCCTTCAGCGAAACACTGCTGGAGAGCGAACTATTCGGTCACGAGAAGGGCTCCTTTACTGGAGCTGACGAGACGAAACCCGGGCGTTTTGAAATGGCTGATGGTGGCACGCTCTTCCTCGACGAGGTCGGCGACATTCCTCTCACGACGCAGGTGAAGATCCTACGCGCCCTTGAGAGTCGTGCATTCGAACGCGTCGGCGGCACCAGGACACTGGAGGTGGATGTGCGGATCGTGGCGGCGACGAATCGGGATCTGGAGGAGCTCATCGCGCAGGGACATTTTCGCGAGGACCTCTATTTCCGACTCAATGTCGTTCCTATCCGACTACCGGCTTTGCGTGAGCATGCCGAGGACATTCCGCAATTGGCGCACGCATTTCTGCAGCAACTGGCAGATCGATCTGGCGGCGAACAACGGGGACTGTCACGGGGCGCCGTGGATCGCCTTCTGAGCTATTCGTGGCCGGGGAATATCCGTGAGTTGCGCAATGTCGTTGAACGTGCCGCGGTCGTATACGCACAGGAACCGATTCTGCGCGAGACCGACGTCATCCGTGCCCTGGGCCTGCAGGCCTCGCACGCAGTCGCCGTCGATCTGAATGCACGTCAGCAATTGCTACTGAGTCTGCTTTCAGAGTCGGAAGGTTCGACGATTGACGATCTACTGCCACGAATTCAGAGTGGTTCAGGTAGTGGCGGTAGATCACGACGAACATTGCAGAACGACTTGCGGCGCCTCGCCGAACTGGGTTATTCGCGTTGGCTCAAGGAGGGCATGACTCGGCGTTACGCCGCCACACCCGAAGGCGAGCGACGACTGGACGAAATCAGCGAGTAGTCGGCGCAGGAGCGTGTCACCATCCGGTTGGGGCGGGTTCACACACCGCGGCTGGCCTTGTAGATGCGCATGAATCCCATACCCGACAGCGTCCATGTAGCGAAGAGCGCCACGAACCAGGCATACTGACCGCCATGTGGACCGAAGAGTGTCTGGAAGAGGTTGAATCCCATGTGGGTCTCCATCTGCATATGCAGGTGACCGACGCCCATAACCAGAAACCCCCAAGCCATCAGAGTCATGCCTGTGCCAAAGACTCCACCCCTTAGTTGTCTTGCAGAAAGGAATGCAAAGACGACGCAGAAAACGAGGAAGGGAATCTCCAGCAACGCAAACAGTCTGCTCGCCGTCGACATCACAGGCTCACCAGGGGCGACATCGCTCATGGCCGTCGCCACAGAGGCAAACATCAGAACAACGAGAGACACAAGGCGAGCGACGCGGTTCATACGGTATCTATCCGATCAGTTGTGAAGCTGTGAGTGGCCGGCACTCGGATGACCGAAGACGATCTCCATGCGCGTGCCCTTATCGCTGCTGAATTCTGCCCCGCCCGACAATTGACCGGCGAGGATCTCAACCAGACTGAGTCCCAGACTGTCGGTTGCCCTCGGATCGAAGTCGGCGGGCAGCCCGATTCCATCGTCTTCTACGATCAGTTGAGATCTGCCATCCTCGAGTTGATTGAGCGTCACCGTGATAGTACCTGGGCGCTGCGGGAAAGCATGCTTGAGTGCATTCGTCACAAGCTCTGTGATGATCAGCCCACACGGCACGCCCGTCTCTACATCGACGCCAGGGTGATCGACATGGGCAATGACGCGAATGGATCCATCTCGATCGTTGGAGCTGCGAATCTGCATCAGCAGGCTGTCGACGTACGTGGCCAGGTCGATGAATGCCAGGTCAGGTGCATTGTAGAGTTGCTCATGAATCAATGACATGGGACGCACACGGTCGTGACTCTGTCGCAAGGCGGATTCCGTTTCATCCGTCTGTGCTCCCTGCGCCTGGAGATTCAACAGTGAACACACGACCTGCATGTTGTTCTTGACCCGGTGATGAACCTCCTTGAGCAGAATATCCTTCTGCGCCAGAGCCTGCGTCAGCTGACGCGTTCGCGCCTCAACACGCGACTCGAGCTGACTCTTGGCCAGCTGCAACTCCCCCCTGGCCGTCTCGAGGTCCTCATTCTGGGTGACGAGCTGATCATTCATTCGCTGCAGCTCTTCAGCTTTCTGCAATAAGACCTGTTGAATCTGGCTACGACTCAGCAGCACGATTTTTTCCTCGTCGAGCAAACGATCCGGCAGACAACGAACGATCGCCGGAAAGCACTCCAGACCGGAGAATACATGGCGCACCTGCTGATATCCGTGGTCGAAGAGATTAGCTGCTGTCCGCGGCCCAAGTGTCGTGGCGAGCCATTTGTAGAGTTCCTGCGTCACCTTGACCAGATAGCCAAACCACTGGCGCTCATCCGTCGGGTAGTCTCCCTCCACTTCCAGTGGCGGCGGCATGGGCGCACTCGTCGGTATGGCGACGGCCCAGTCCATCATATAGGGCAGCACACGTGTGCCCACTGATCCGTAGAGGTGGATCGAGTGTTCAAGAATCTCAATCAGGAGAAGACGGCCGAGCCACATCTCCTGCTCTACTTCAGGAGTAAACACAAGCCCGAGGCGGTCGTCCGCTGCAAGACCTGGAAACTTGCTTTGTGCCGTGCGTCGCAAGTGGTCCCGTTTGTAGCCGCCCTGAACCTCCACGAGGTATTTCTCCAGCAGCAGATACATGGCGGGAAAGGTCCGCCGACGCTCTGCGGGTGGCAGGGCTTCGAATTGGCGCACATCTGCGAGCACACCGCGGCCGCGGTCACTGGGAGAAATCTGTTCGCACAGATATCCCAGTAGATCCTCAACGTCTCGGGTATCTACCTGATCTGGTGCCGACCATCGACGCAAGTGGCGCAGAAGACTGCTGAGGGCCTGGAACAAAGGGGCTAGCTTCGCACGGGATTCGGCTTGTTCACGTCAATCTGCAGGTCACTCTGGGCCTGTGTAACGATCTTTGCATCGAGATGGCCCTGCCTGCATAGATCCACGAGCGCTGCGTAGGCGATGGTCTGCGCATCGACTTCGAAAAAGTGACGCAAAGCATCGCGAGATTCGCTGCGCCCGAAGCCATCCGTGCCCAGTGTCACCGGTGACCGCGGGAACCAGCGCGCCACCATGTCGGGTAAGACCTTCACGTAGTCGGAAGCGACGACGAAAGCTCCCTGTGCCGCTGCGAGACACTGACTCAGATAGGTTTCCCTGGGGGCTTCGCCCGGATGCAGCAAGTTCCAGCGTTCAACCTCAGCACCCTCTTCGTGCAACTGCTTGTAGCTGGTGATACTCCACACGTCCGCCGCGACGCCGTAATCCGTCTCCAGAATCTGTGCCGCCGCCATCGCCTCGGTGAGGATCGACGCGCTACCAAACAGGTGCGCGCGTTTCGTTTTTGTGCGCTTGGCGGAGGTCTGAACACGATACAATCCCTTGAGGATGCCCTCTTCCGCATTCTCGGGCATCTGCGGCATGGGATAGTTTTCGTTCTGCACCGTCAAGTAGAAGATCACGTCCTCCTCTTCCACATACATGCGCCGAATCCCCTCCTTGATGGT
This sequence comes from Gemmatimonadota bacterium, assembly GCA_018660835.1. Lineage (GTDB taxonomy): Bacteria > Latescibacterota > UBA2968 > UBA8231 > UBA8231 > UBA12574. The sequence continues at coordinate 303,625 of JABJJN010000020.1, forward strand.
CACCGCCAGTTCGTAGCCGTAAGCACAATCGTAGGCGACAATGTGTGGGCACGTCAGCGCTGAAACATGCGAGTGGCCATCCTGATGCTGCAGCCCTTCGCCATTGAGCGTCGTGCGTCCGGACGTAGCACCAATGAGAAACCCGCGAGCTCGCTGATCACCGGCGGCGTAGATGAGATCTCCCACGCGCTGAAAGCCGAAAATCGAATAGAAGATGAAGAAGGGCAGCGTTGGCACGCCGTGCGTCGCGTAAGCACTACCGGCGGCGATAAAAGACGACAGAGCGCCAGCCTCGCAGATGCCCTCTTCGATCAACTGGCCATCCCGTGCCTCGCGATAGTACGTCAACGATTCGGAGTCGACGGGGTCATATAGCTGACCGATGTGGGAATAGATCCCGTATTGGCGGAAGAGCGCCTCCATACCGAAGGTGCGCGCTTCATCAGGCACGATCGGCACGATATAGCGACCGACCTTCTCGTCACGTAGAAGTTTTGCCAGGATGCGCACAAAGACCATCGTCGTCGACACCTCCCGCTCGCCGGAACTCTGGGTGAATTCGTCGAACAAGGTGGTGTCAGGGGCATCAAAAGTGATCCCATTGACGAGCCGGCGCGGCACGAATCCTCCCAGCGCCTCCCGACGCTCAAGCAGATAACGGATCTCCGAACTATCCTCAGGTGGCCGATAGTATGGCAGCTGTTCGACTTCAGCATCCGATAGGGGGATACCAAAACGGGTGCGGATCTCGCGCAGCACATCGAGGTCAAGCTTCTTCACCTGATGCGTTGTCATCGTCCCCTCGCCAACCCGCCCCATCCCGTAGCCCTTGATCGTTTTGGCGAGTACAACAGAGGGCGCACCGCGGAATTCTGTCGCTGCCTGGAAGGCTGCATGCACCTTGTCGGGATCATGGCCACCACGTCGGATTGTGCGGATCTGCTCGTCTGTCAGACTCGTTGACATCGCTTGCAGGCGCTCATCGACACCGAAGAAGTGTTTGCGTTGATAGTCACCACTCGAGACGGAATATTTCTGATATTGACCATCGACGATCTCCCCCATCCGTCGCGCCAACAGTCCCTGTGGATCCCGTGCCAGGAGGGGATCCCAGTCAGAGCCCCAAATCACCTTGATCACATTCCAGCCGGCGCCGCGAAAGACGGTTTCCAATTCCTGGATGATCTTGCCGTTGCCGCGAACCGGGCCATCGAGACGTTGCAGATTGCAGTTGATGACAAACATGAGATTGTCGAGTCGCTCACGCGCAGCCAGGGAGATGGCACCAAGGGATTCGGGTTCGTCCGTCTCACCATCGCCGATAAAGGCCCACACTTTCGCATCGGAGGCACTTTTCAATCCGCGGTCCTGCAAATAGCGATTGTAGCGCGCCTGATAGATCGCCTGAATCGGTGCCAGTCCCATCGAAGCTGAAGGAAATTGCCAGAAATCGGGCATCAATCGAGGATGAGGATAGGACGGCAAGCCGCCACCGGGGCGCAGTTCGTGCCGGAAGTTCCGCAGCATATCCTCCGACAATCGGCCTTCTAGAAAAGCTCTGGCATAGATACCTGGAGAGGTGTGCGCCTGGAAGAAAACCTGATCTCCCTCAAAGTGCTCCGTGCGACCACGGATGAAGTGGTTGAGGGCCACCTCGTAGAGTGTCGAAGCGGACGCATAGGTGGAGATGTGCCCACCCATCGTCGGATCCTCGTGATTGGCACGCACGACCATCATCATCGCATTCCAGCGGATGATGTTGCGGATCCTCTGCTCCAGATCGTGGCTGCCCGGATACGGTGGTTGACGATCAGCGGGAATCGTGTTGATGTAGGGCGTGTTTGAAGCGAAGGGGATCCCAACGCTTTGCCGTCGAGCGTGATTCTGCAACTGGTCCAACAGCTCAATGACTCTTTCAGGACCGGACTGGCCCAGGACATATTCGAGCGAGTCGAGCCACTCCTGTGTTTCAACATCTCGACCATCAACAAACGTCTGGGAGGTCATCGGGACCTGGTACTCCGTCGTCTAGCGTGCAGTGTTGTCGCTATCCGTGACAATCAGCATATTGCCCGGAACGTCGCGTTGCATATGGCGTCTAGTATTGGCGTCGCTAAGTATCAACTCACCCCCTCGATCGAGCAAGGAACAACCCTTTGTTCAACCGCACCCTGACGGGTCGGGCACTGCGGTCTCTGGCCGCTTGCATATCCCTGTCTATCATTGCCCCTGTCCTGACGCCAGGGGCGAGTCTGGCTCAAGATTCGGCTGGTACGGTCAGTGGTTTCGTTCGCGATTCGAGCACGGGGGAGCCACTGATTGCGGCGACGGTCATCGTCGTCGACCAGCCCCTGGGAACAATTACGAATGAGAGCGGCTACTACGTGCTGCCACGTGTGCCGACAGGTGAGATCACTCTGGCCTTCACGTACATCGGTTTCGCTCAGCTATTGCGATCGATGACGATCACCACTGACACGAATGTTCGCACGGATGTACGCCTGCAACCACACGCGGTGGAAGCGGAAGAGATTGTCATCCGCGCCGATTCCATGCGCACAGTCGAGACACTCTATCAGAAGCCGATATCGCAGGTGCGACTGCAGGCGCGGCAGATCAACGCCATGCCGCAGGTAGCAGAAGCGGACCTGATGCGTGCTCTGCAGACGCTCCCCGGGGTATTGCCGCTGTCGGATTTCTCTTCGGCCCTCTATGTGCGCGGTGGCACACCCGATCAGAATTTGTACATGATCGATGGCACCGACGTGTATAATCCCGAACACACCTTCGGCATCTTCTCCACCTTCAACACAGACGCGATCAAGCAAGTCGAGCTGTCCAAAGGGGGATTCGGCGCCCAATACGGTGGCCGCCTTTCATCGGTCCTTTCCGTAACGAACCTCGAAGGCAACCGCGAGGAATTTGAGGGCACCGCATCCGTCAGTCTGCTGTCGGCAAAGTCGACGCTACAGATGCCACTGGGAGATCGCGGTTCGCTTTCCGGTTCGCTGCGCCGCACGTATTTCGATCAGACGATCGCCAAGACCATCGATGATGTGCCCGACTACTATTTCTACGATGGCAATCTGAAGGCATTCCTCGAGCTATCGGATCGTGATCAGCTGACCCTGTCGACCTACGGTGGTCGCGACTTCCTGGATGTCGTCTTCAACGCGGACGCCACCGATCAAACGGGCTTCTCCGTGGATTGGGGTAACAAGACAGGATCGGCGCGCTGGACGCGCGTCATCACGCCCAAGACCTTCGGTCACCTGTGGGTGACGGGCTCGCGATTCTCCTCTGACTTCATGTTGGAAATCGCCGATGTCGTCGAGCGCAATTTCGTCTCGGATATCACCGTCAAAGGCGAATTCGAGTCACATCGGAGTCAGTCCTTTGTGACGCGATTCGGCTTCGAACGCAAGGATCTCAATGTCCTCTTCCGTCAGGACTTTCCGGAGGGCTTGATCGAGGTCAACCACAGACCCGAACACTATGTCTTCTACTCGCAGTTGGCCTGGCGACCCGGCGCGCGATGGGAACTGGAAGGCGGCCTGCGTTTCAATCGCTTCGACTCGGACGAGACCTTCCACGACATCGCCCCGCGACTGGCGCTGAAACATCGGTTGACTGACACGATTAACCTGCGCGCCTCGACAGGTGTCTATTACCAGTATCTGCACCGTATTCCCAGATTTATTGCCACTGACATCTGGATTGCGTCCAACAAAGATCTCGATCCATCCCGTGCGATTCATGCCATTGTCGGCTATCAGCAGGAGCTCAGGAACAATTTCCAGCTGGAAGTGGAGGCGTATTGGAAGGGCTACGAGGAGATCTACGAATTCAATCAAACCTTCCTCACCAAGCTGCAAGAGACGTCGCACGATGAAGAGGGCAATCCCGTCTTCACCAATGCCAAGGGTATCTTCAACAATGGCGACGGACAGTCAATCGGTCTGGAGATGATGTTGCGCAAAGATTCCGGCGCGCTGACCGGTTGGGCCGCCTACAGTATTGCGCGCACTGAGTATGGCTTCGATGGCATCAATGGCAATCGCGACTTCACACCGCGTCACGATCGCACGCACGTCGTCAACCTGGTCGCCAATGTCGATATGGCCAATGCCTGGCGAAAACTGCACGGTCAGCCGAAGCTTGGCGTGCGTGGCCCGTGGCGTCTGAGTAGCAGCTTTGTCTATGGCTCAGGTCAGCCGATTACTGAACCCGGATCAGCCTATTTCGTTCGCACCAGCCCGGCGCAACCTGGTACGATGCTTCGCTATGTACCAACTCTGATCAACAATGTGCGCCTACCGGCCTACGTGCGTCTCGACGTGAGTCTCACCTGGAAGGGTGATTTCGGTAGTTGGACTGCCGCACCCTATGTGCAACTGTTCAACGCCGGAAATCGCAGCAATGTCTGGTTCGTCGACTACGACTTCCGCAATGGTCTGCCTGATGTCGATGCAGTGTCCATGTTCCCTATGCTGCCGACAATCGGCGTCAACTTCACGTTCTGATATGATGACCTATTCACGCACTGCATTCAGAAGCGCCCTCGGTGTCGTCGCTGTCTTGCTTGCTGCCTGTGGCGAACCAGAGCTGCTCATAAGCAATGATGCGTACGAATCACGCATCGTCGTGGAAGGCGTTTTGGTCCCCGGACAAGCGGTCGACAACATTCGCATCACTCGCAATGTTCGCCTCGAACAGAATCTTACACGCACGCCACTGACGCTGCGTGACGCGCAGGTATCTGTGATTGATGAGGGAAGTGGCAAGCGCTATGTCCTGCGTTACCACGAAGGATCGCTTTTCACAGATCAGTATTTCGAGTATACCGGCAAAGATCTGCAGATCGAGTATGGTGGCACCTACACACTCGAAGTCGATGCCGAGATCGAGAGTCGATCCCTTTCAACGCGAGCCACGACCACCATCCCTGCACGTGGCTTCGAGGTCGTCGAACTCTCACATCCATCTACGACTTATCGGCCCACAGGGTCCGATGGAGAGATCGAGAATATCACCATCGACATTGAACGGTCGCCGGGTACGCGCTTCTACCTGCTCACGATCCGTCCATTGTTGGCTTCACAGCTGAATTTTATCTACGACAATCCCTTCGTCGACGAGTCTCGCGGGGGCGTCGATCTGGATGACTTCGACTACGAGTGGGAATGGCTGCAGAACACACCCGCCGAGGCGGGGCGTTCGATGATGAATGTCTTCTGGTGGGATGTCTGGTTTTACAGTCGCTACGAAATCATCATCTTCGCCGCCGACGAGAACTACGCCAGCTTCATTCAGACCTTCGATGATGTTCAGGAAGACGATGGGAACTTCCACGCACCGGAGTTCCGACTTGAGGGTGACGGCATCGGCTACTTCGGCTCAGCCGTTACGGACACGGTGATGCTGGAGATCACCCAGTAGTATCACTGATCATCAACTGGCAGCGGCGATGGCCTGAGTCGTATCGTTGGGCAGTGGGCCGCGGCCAACGCTGTCGATGTTGTCCTGCAGATGCTGGATGTTGGTCGTCCCGACGATCGCCGTGTGCACGTCGGTGTCGCCGAGCAGCCATCGCAGACTTGCCTCCACCCTTGTTAGATCACCAATCACACCTGGGGCCAGTCTCTTCTGCGCCAGTTCCCATCGCTGTGCCTCGCCCTCTGGTCGTGGTTTCTCGAAGGCAACCTGAGCGAGAGGTTCCTTGATGATGATGCCCATATCGATCGCCCGCGCCGCAGCGATGATTTGTGTCGGTTCCTGCTGCAGGACATTGTAGCTGATCTGCAGTGTATCGAATTCACCCATCTCGACGGCACGTACCGCAGCATCATCATCGGCAGAGAGGCTGACGAAGCGAATCTTTCCCTGTTCCTGTGCCCGCTTTAGCTCCTCGATCCCGTCGCCATGGACCAGATCGTCGTAGGTCGGCGAGTGCAATTGCATAATGTCGATATAGTCGGTCTTCATGCGCTGCAGGGAACGGTCGATCTGTGGCGCGATCGCGGCCGCGGAGTAGTCGAGTGTCTGCACCCACTCACCGTCCGGCTGCTGCACCCGCCCAGACCCACACTTGGTGGCGAAGACGAACTCTTGACGTCGATGCCCGATATACTTGGCGATCAGTTCTTCGCTCCAGCGATAGGCTGCTGATGAGTCAACGAAGTTGATTCCCTGATCAAGGGCGTGATTGAGCAGGCGCCCAACTTCGTCGCCCTCATCTACCGGGGTCCAACCGATTTCCCAGGCACCGAATCCGAGTTCTGAAACCTGCAGCTCTGTACGACCAAGTCTACGATGACGCATGGTGGACTTCCTCTCAGCTCACGTGTCGAGATGGTATCTGTCGTCCTGCAGTTGCGCCTGCAAGTCATGCAGTTCATCGGTCAGCGATGACTGCACCCCGGCGACATCAGCGTTTCCGTGGATACTACACATCTCATATGGATCAGCCTGCAGATCAAAGAGTTCCCATTCGGGGGGATGCGTCTCGTCGCCTGAACCCTTCTGTCCACAGCCATCGTTGTAGAAATAGATCAACTTGTGATCGTGGGTTCGCAGCCCATAGTGGGCGTAGACATTGTGAGCGCCATCGCCGTGCATCCAGTAGCGATAGTACATGGACGTGCGCCAATCCTCAGGTCGCTCGCCGTGCAGAAGCGGGCGAAAGGATCTGCCCTGGAACTCGTCGGGAATCGTGACACCCGCCAGATCGAGAAAAAGCGACGCAAAGTCGACATTCAGAATCATGTCGTCACACGTCGACCCCGCCTTTACTTCACGTGGGAAGCGCAGCACGAAAGGCATGCGCAGCGACTCTTCATACATGAAGCGCTTGTCGAACCAGCCGTGATCACCCAGGAAGAATCCCTGATCGGAAGTGTAGATGACGAGCGTGTTGTCGACGATCCCTTCCTCTTCCAAATGGTTGAGCAATCTGCCCACACCATCATCTACCGAAGCGATCACGCGCAGATAGTCTTTGATATACCGCTGATATCTCCAGCTCTTCTCTTCCGCTGGTGACAGTCCGCTGGGCACATCCGCCTTGAGATCTTTCCACTGCAGGTCTTCCATGCGCATCCGTGCCGCACCAGCCGCAGCAGAACGATTCTCGTACGTGTCATTGAAGGTTTCCGGTTCGAGGATTTCCTCACCCTCATACATCGTGGCATGTTTGGCGTCGGGTTGCCATTCACGATGTGGCGCCTTGTGATGAACCATCATGCAGAACGGGCGTGACGTATCTCTCTCCTTCAACCACTGCAGCGACATATCCGTAATCAGATCGGTTACATAGCCCACGTGCACGCGCTGACCGGCGGAATCGATCATCACCGGGCTGTGATAGAGTCCCTGTCCTGGCAAGACGCGCCAATCGTCAAAGCCCGTCGGCTCGTGCTCGGGTCCCTGGCCGAGGTGCCATTTGCCAAACAGAGCCGTCTGGTAACCGGCTTCCTGCAGCAATTTGGGATACGTCAGCAGGCGATTGTCCATGTGCGTCGCCAGCGTCGTCACCTGATTGATGTGGTTGTAGGTTCCCGTAAGAATTGCCGCTCGTGACGGTGTGCAGATGCCATTCGTGCAGAAGCAATTGTCAAAACGCATCCCTTCGTCAGCGATGCGATCCAGATTGGGAGTACGATTAATGCGACTGCCATAACAACTCATGGCATGCGACGCATGATCGTCGGCCATGATGAAGAGAATGTTGGGTTGATCGCTCACATCATTCCTTTCAACGGTCGATGCTCTCAAGCCAGTCTGAAATACCACGCATGTCGTAGGCCTGGGCCATCGTGCGCAATTGCCTTGCAAGAGTCACGCCGTCACCCCCCATGGCATGGACCTGATCAAGGTGTTCCCGTGTGGCGTTGATATCCCCCACTTGCGTTGCCTGTACCAATCCTTCGAATAGTGGGTCAGGCAGGAAGGACGCGACAGCGACCAGCGAATCAAGGGAGACTTCCTCCGTCAGTACGGGCTCTGCCTCGCCAGCAACAAACTCGAAGGTGGCGCCGAGCATTTCATGCAGGCAGCCGTAGATCCGCTCGCGACGGAAGGGTTTGTCGATAAAGCTGTCAAACCCCTCCTCGAGGAATCGATCCCGCTGATGGGCAAGAGCCGACGCCGTGACGGCTACGATCTTTGGTGCCTCATTGCCAAGTCGCTCCATGATGGCCTTGCGAACCTGACTACCGTCCATGCCGGGCATGCGGATATCAAGAAAGACGATGTCGAAGGTGTCCGACTCGATCGCAGCCAACGCTTGCTCACCACCGTCGGCGAGCACCGTCGTCACCCCAATGTTCTCAACCATGGACGCCAGGACTTCACGATTCTCGGTGATGTCATCGACGACGAGGGCCCGCACTTCACAATCCGAAGCCAGACGCACAACGCGTATCCATTGTTCATCCGTCGTTGGCACGTCCCGCCCCGTTGGTAGCGTGAGATCCACCTCGAAGTAGAAACACGTGCCTTCACCAGGGGTCGAGTCCAACTGCAACTCTGCTCCCATCAGTTCCACGTGCTGGCGAGCGATCGTCAACCCGAGGCCTGTACCGCCGGCGAAATGTCCGAGAGCGCCCTGATCGAAGGGTTCGAAGATCGCTTCCTGCCGATCCGTATCGATGCCCGGGCCCGTATCCGTCACCGCGATGTGATATCGTTGCCCGGAGACTTGCTGCAGGCGCAGGATGACACTGCCCGCCTCGGTGAATTTCACCGCATTGCCAAGCAGATTGATCAGCACCTGGCGTAACTTATTGGCGTCACCGTGAACCAGCTTGCGGTCGACGGTGATTTCCGTCGACCACGTAAGTCCCTTGTCGCGACAACGCAGTTCGAACATCGTGGACAAGGTTTCCATCAGACCCGTGATGTCGAAATCCTGCGGTATCAGAGCGAGACGCCCCGCCTCGATCTTCGAGATGTCGAGAATATCGTTGATCAGGGCCAGCAGATGATCACCGGAACGTTCAATCGTGCTCACCGCATGGCGTTGGCGTTCATCGAGTTGCACAGCGTCCCGAAGAATCTGTGCGTAGCCAAGGATCGCATTCATCGGTGTGCGGATCTCGTGGCTCATGTTCGCCAGAAAAGTACTCTTTGCCCGGCTCGCCCCCAGCGCCTCGTCGCGCGCCTCGACGAGCTGCTCGTTGATGTTCTCAATCAATTCCTGGGCGCGCTCGTGATCAAGAATCTCAGCCTGCAGTGCTGCATTCGCCTTTGACAACTCGGTTGTACGCTCGCCAACACGGCCCTCAAGTACTTCCTGGGCCTGACGCAGTTCAGCATCACGCCGCTGAATCTGATCAAGCATGTCATTGAAGCCGTCACACAGGTCACCGATCTCATCATCAGACTCTCGCGGTACCCGCTGCGCGTAGTGGCCCGTCTGGGTCACATTCGTCGCCGTCGCCGTGAGATTGATCACCGGGTCAGAGATCATCCGCTGCAGGTAGACGGAGAGCACCACAGACAGCACACCTCCGAAACCAAGCACGAGCAACGCGTACAGCACCATCTCCACCAGACGATCATCGAGGACACCCATGTCAGCACGCAGATAAACCGTGCCACGCAGCTCATCCTGTCTCCTTATCCCGTGGTACAGATGCAGGAAATCGTCTTCGAAACGATGGGCATCGACTCGTGCAGGCGGAAAGACAAAGCCCTGGCCGTCACGTTGGTAGGTGGCAAATACATTGCCCCCCGCATCGTAGATACAGGCCTGCAGAATCGATGTCTCTGATTGCAGGGTGCCCAGAACCTGTTCGGCCGCTTCAGCGTCAAGAAATCTCAGCGCTGCATCGGCATTCTGTCCGACCAGTTGCGCTGCCGACGTCAACTGCCGAACCGTCGAGGCGCGTGTCTCGCGATATTCCTTCAACAGGAAGATGGCGCAGGCCAGAACAAGGACAGTCCCCGCTGTCAGGAACTGCATCGTGACGAGCTTGCGCTTGATCGAGATTCTCTTGGCCATTACTCCACCGATGAATCGACCAGTGTCGCCAGGCGCAGAAGATGCGAACTCATCTTCAACCCCGAAGCTTGTACGGTTTCGGGATTGACCTCAAACTTGAGGCGTCCATCGACAAGAATGAAGTTGATGCAGCTGCCACGGCGAGCGAAACCGGCTTCGTCGCTCACCGTCAGAACGGCATGATTCTTCAGACGCGCACTCAACTCGTCAATTGTCACGCCTGGCTTGTCTCCGACGACGAGAATGTGGACAGTCGACAGAGAGTCTGATGTTTTGGTGACAGAGCGCACGTGTACCGTGCGCTCACCGACAGTGCGCTTCTGGGCTGCTTGCAGCAGATACGTGGTTACCGGTGACTCCCCAAGAACGCCGATGACAAAATCACCAGAGCCTCCGGCGGGCCACGTCACATACTCCGCGAAATTGAGAATGAAAACCGCTTTGAACCGGGCCAGACGCTCAGCCGTCTCGGCGGACTGCGCCCACGTCGCCGTCGCCAGCGATAACACGGCAAGTCCAATCCAAAGACGCTTCACTCGCTATGCACCCAGCATATAGCGGACACTGAAGAACCATTCTCGTCCAGGCTGCGGATGGTAGGGCGGAATAAACCCGGAAGGATTCTGAATACTCGGTTGCAGGCCATCGACGGGGCGCACGCCAGAACCGGACTGGCGACCAATCCCCGAGTAGGCTGTGTCGAAGAGATTGCGAATCGTCAGTTGCGGCACAAGTCGTCGATCGGGCAGCAGCCGATATCCGGTCAGCGTCAGATTCAACAACAGCTCGCCGTCCATGTAGCCATCAGGCTTTGCTTCGGTAACATAGTCATAGCCAACTTGCTCGACCCGCTGCGGTGTTTTTGGCTGGAAGTACAGATTGGACTCAGGGGCGCGAATCTGCCCGCGCCAATTGGCACGCAGATCCAAAGAGAGGCGGTCCTGCAGGAACATGGCGTCGACACCGACTGTCACCTTGTGCCGTGCTGTATTGTCCAATGGATCCCCCCCATCTCCCGCAGTAAATACGTAGTGGCCGAATCCACGCCACTGGTCCCGTAGGCGGAAGTCGGCACCCACCGTCAAACCTCGGATGCTGGCAGAACCAACATTCTGAAAGTAATCGAGGAACTCACTATTCGGCCCGATCGGAACTTTCGTCGTGTCCGGGTTGGGCGCGACGGCGATCAGATCCGTGAGTTTGCTGTAGAAGACAGTTGCGCGAGCAATGGCGGAGGTAAACCGATAGTTCAATTCCAACTCACCCGTGACAATCTTCTCAGGTTCGAGCTGAACATTGCCACGAAACTCGTCGAACTGCTCGAAAACGGTTGCAGACTTGAAGGCCTGACCATACAGCAGCTTGAAACCCATTCCACGTTCGGGAGAGCGGACCAGTGAGGCCCGTGGATTCAGAACCTGACCGTATTCGTCGTCCGCGTCATAGCGCACGCCGCCGGTGAAGGTCAGATTCTCATCCAGGCGCACCTGATCCTGCACATACACAGCAGCATTCTTTGAGAAAAACAGTGGCTGCACGACAGCCTCTTCGCTGGTGTATGCCGAAGCGATCACATTGCTTTTTGAGTCTTGCAGCGGCCCCAGTGAGATTCCGAAGTATTGTTTCACCTCTTGTTCCAGTTGGAAGCCGACAACCAGATCCTGATTGTCAGTAACCACCAAATTCAGTTGCTGATCAACACCGGCGACATACCCTTCGCCATGATACCCCTTCACCTTGTCGTCGACGGCAGCATCCACGCCATTGTCGACGCTCTGGTATTTGTAGGTATAGACAAAACCAGTCTCGGGGAGAATCTGGTTGCTGCGGAAATAAAACCGTGTTCTCGATGACAGACTGTCGGTCACATCGAAGGTGTATCCCGCGACGACGCTGTAGCCGCGATGATGGACGCGATAAGGCGTGCCATTTGTGTTGGCGAAATACTCATAGCCAACAACTTCGCTACCGAGTCCCTCTTCTTTGTCGTAAAAGGTCGCATCGAGGATGAAGTTGCCCTTCTCTGCTCGCCCGCGCAGATAGACATCGTCGATGTCGGTTGCAAAGCCATTGGCGATGGGTCGAGTTCCGACGGCAAGACGCTCGTTCGCGACATTGCCGACCTCCGTCGTCAGCACGGTATCCGGTTCGAAATTGCCGGTGAAGTAGCTGCCGGGATCAGGGCGCCCCAAACCGCCATCACCATCGGTACGATACCAGCGACCCGCAAGACGCAGGCGCAGATCATCCTTCGGCCGGTACGTGGCGACGAACTCGGGTGCCAGCGTCGCATTCTCGCCGACCTCGGCACGTGCCTCGACCTGCAATCCGCGTGGCGCGTCGACGAGGGGTTTCGTGATGATATTGATCAGGCCGGCGTAAGCATTTGCACCATATAGTGCAGACCCGGGGCCACTCACGATCTCAATCATCGCCACATCACTGAGGATCAAGTCGAATCCGAGGCCTCGTGCCCAGCCATTGGAGACATCGTTCTGCACGATGCCGTCCACCATGATGAGCGTCTTCGTCTGACCAAGATCAGAGATCCCGCGAAAAATGAAATGTGTTGGATATTCACCCGAGGGCTGCGAAGTGGTGAATTCGAACCCAGGTACATCCTTGAGCACTTCTTCAAGCGTCCGATAGCCGCGGCGCTCGATCATCTCTGCCGTGATCGCCGTGATATTTGCCGGCGCCTGAGCGATGCTCTGCTTCTGTCGGCCCGGTGTGACAACCTGGATCTGCATGAGGTCCTCAAGGCCCACTTCCAACAAGGCATCGAGTTCGTCTGCCTCGACATCACCTGGAGTGAGGCCCATGACGAGACCCAGAGCTAAACAGAGACAGACCAGTCGGCTCGAACATTCCAACCTGGACATCATTTTTTCTCGACGCCTCCGTAGGGCTTGCCTTCGAAGATTGCTCGCACCTCATCTGAGTTCGTCGCCTTGCTCAGTTTACCCATACGATCCTCCTCTTCCTCACGCAGCTTGTGCAGATTGTCCACGACTTGCTGCAGATGCTGCGCCGGAAACTTGCAGGCACCATTCTCATCCATGTGAACGATCTCACCCGGGGCCACGTCCATCCCGGAAACGTGCACGGGTACATTGACTGCGTATACCTCCTGGCCACCGTGTCCAGGGGCGACACCACTGGTCAGATACTGGAAGGACATGGGGCGGATCTCGTCAATGTCGCGGGAGGGACCATTGGACACGGCACCAACGCAGCCAAGGGCTTTCATCGCCGTCGTCATATTGCCGCCCGAGAGACCGATCTTTCCCGCCAACTCTGGTGGGAACTTTTGTTGAAAACAGAAAATCGAGGGTTTTGGCGAGGCGTCGATGGCATCGAAGACATCCATACCACTGAGACGACCAAAATCAGGATCCTTCGGACCATAGACTGCAGTCACCGCATAGCCGGCGAGCGCCCCTATCTCGGGATACCAGCAGCGCAGTCTGTCGTCCGTATACCAGTTCTCTGTCAAGGGATTGTACAGACTCAGACAAAGTGGATGCTGCGGATAGGTAGCGACGACATTCGTCACCGAGGGCGTATCGAACTGACGGATCTCCTCGAGGAGCTCACGCTCCCGCTCGAAATCACGAGCTCCCTGTGTCATCTATCACCTTCTTCGTTGGCCGAACGCAAATCTGGCCGATATAGGACCTGAGTTTGGTCGATAGGGTAGGCGGTGGTTGGGTCATCATCAATCAGACCAATGCTGGCACAGACCAACTTCATCTGTCTATGACCACCTGGATCTCGTCCGGGCCATTCGGGACGACACAGAGAAACTCGAAAGCCTCGTCTCCCTGGGCCTCGTACGAATGTGGCACATTTGCCGGGATGAAGACGGAATCCCCCGCCGACACCTGCACTATTTCGTCGCCGATCCGCACGCGAGCGCTACCTCGAAGCACGTATTGACCGTGCTCTACAGTGTTGGTGTGCAGTGGCATGCCACCCCCTGGCTCCATGCGAAAGCGCCGCATGGCGAAATTTGGCATCTCATCGCTGCCAAGCAGAATCTGGCGCGATGCATCTGTGCCACCTGGAACGGTCTCAAATGGCACATCGGCCGCGCGGCGAACAGTCATGGGGAGCCTGTATGGAAAGTGGGAGTTTTCTAAGGCTTGGAAAGATACGTTTCGGAGCCTGCCCGCGTCACTCCATCAGGACTGACCTGCTTCCATGGCATCTGCATAGGTGTCACGTGCCTGCATCAACCGCGCCAACAGATCTGGCGGCACATTGAGCGTGGTACCACGCACCATCTCGTCCACGTGCTCTTCAGATTCTGCCCCACCCAGGACGCTTGTTACACCTTCCTGATGCACCATCCATGCGACGCAGATTTCAGCGCGTCCAACATTCATCTCTGCCGCAACGGCATCGATCTGAGTACACAGCTTCGCCAATGACGACCCGGGATCTGGTGTCTTCTCCGGTGCAAGGTCACCTCGATCCATGGGAGAGAATGCAAGTAGGCCGAGTCCGCGGCGTTGCAGCATGGGGATCATCTGTCGTTGCAGCCAGCGAGTGCGAGATCCTCCATCCTCCATCAATGCCGCTCCGCCAATATTGAAATAGTCCTCCACCCCAACCGGTGAATCCGTGCCCTCTTCCTGCGCCGCGGCAAGGATCGCCTCGACCAGATCCGGCGGATGGTTGGACACACCCCAGTAGCGAATCAGACCCGCATCGATCAACCCTTGCATGCGGGTACACAGTGCGTTGGCTGGCGTCGTGCCATCTGGTTGATGCAGCAGATACAAATCGATCACATCACGTTGCAGTCGCCGGCGACTTCGGTCAACGGATTCGCGCAGCAGGGCCTCGGTGAAAGGGATCACCTCCTCTATGTTGTCTTCGTCTCGGGGAGACACCTTCGTACACACAACCACATCGTCCGGTGCTTTTTCGAGGGCTTGGCCAAGAAGCCGCTCCGATCCTCCCCAGCCATAGGCATTGGCGGAATCGAAGAAGCGCACCCCCACATCGAGGCAGTAGCGCAAAACGGCTTCGGCTCGGGTGTTGGTCTCGACGCGCTCCATGGTGCGAAAAGCCGTCCCCTGACAGAGACGGGTGACCTGCAGATCTGATGTGCCAAATGCTGTTGTTTCCAGGTCACCCGCCATATCTGATCTCCCTATGCGGCTGGATGCGGGTAACCCGCATCATATACTCGTTGACCTGCTTCGACCGCAGCTTTCCTCGCTGCTTCGACCAGATCCTGTGGTTTGTGCCCCATCTGAATACCCGCCAACCCGGCGATCACCATCGCTTCGCGTCGTTTCAGACGTACGCGCACATCCTGGACACTGTCCTTCATTACCGCAAGGATCTGAGGCGCGGACAGATGATCCGTGATGGTCGCCTTCAGGCCGGCGGTCAAGACCTCATCATCATCGACCAACTCAAGAAGAGGCTCGAGAGCCTCAATACCTTCACGCCGGGCAATCGTGGCCAGATCCGCATAGAACACGGACCAGTCCTCGTCGCTCATCGACATCAATGGACTCTCCCGCAATCTTGCCAGCAGATCATCGAGAACAACTCGCCCCTCAGATACCATCAGCTTGCCAGGCGTGTCACGAAAATAGGTCTCCAGCTTGGTGCGGACGATCGCCGGATTGTCGAGAGACTGAATCGACATCCAACCCTCGATCGCCATCTGTCCTCGCACCGTGCGATGACGCAGAATCGTCGCCCCTCGCGTTTCAACCAGATCCTGCACCAGATCGGGTTCGGTGCCATCCACGATGTACTGAACCGCCTCAGTCAATAATGTGGGTGCCCCACCCACCAAAGACTGCAATGACAGGATGCCGGCGACTCGTGCTTGCTCTGCGATATGATAAAGCGTCTCCGCCAGTTCCGATTCGGAGGCCTCCAGCAAGGGTCTCCCCATGTGCACAAATCGCTCTTCCGCGAGCAGATCAACGATGGCAGGTCCGGAACGATCAGCCCCAGGATCTTCCCACTTCATCCAGCCCTGCCGCCCGAGCTCAACGAGCTGCCCTCGGACACGCGCCGTTGCCTGGGCCACCTCTTCCTCGTCCGCCTCACCCAGCAAGCTCACTTCCGTCTTGATGAAATCCTGAACCCGCTCAGACATATTGCAGTAGAACCGAGCCTTTGATTTTTCTGAGAGGGTTGGCAATACTCGCACCAGATCGAGCTGATCGACTTCGCGCATGGCGATCTGGATACTTCGATCGCTCAGGTGCTCAAGCGTGTCCAGATCCTGGACCCGCACCGTGTCGAGCAACTCCTCCCACTTGTTACATCCGTATGAACAGGCCAAAGCATGCTGCGACTCCTGCCGCGACAGGTCGAAGGCGGTCAGTTGATCGGCGCTCGCTTCAAGAGACAAACTGCTGGCACGCGGCAAATACGTCACAATACGATCGATGGCATCCACCGCACCTGCCTGAAAGGCCCTGTGCAGATCGCGTGCTTCTTTCTTGAGAAACTCGACGTTCGCCCGATCGGGCAGCGTGAGAGCTGGAGCAGACATAATTCACCCTTATCCGTGGTGTGCCTGACGTCCGCTGTAGCAGGCAGGAAGAAGGGTCTGAGCGATGGCCAAAATACCTATGTCCATCGCTTCGCGATTGCCGTGCAACCGCTGACGTGGTACAGCGCCAAAGTCGAGTGGGTTCAACCCTTCCCGCGGACAAAGCGGCTCCCCGATGAGCCTTACCGATTGAGATACCTCACCGGGGAGCCCATGTCAATTGAAATCAGCTGGTAGCCGTCTCCGTCACGGTCTTCGTCACCACGTCAGGATGCGCCCCTGCCACAACAGCAAGCAGGCCTGCGCTGGCGGCGAAGTGGTGCCGTTCCAATCGCGAGATCTCAGCTTCCATCTGCGCCATGAGATCAGCGCGCAGTTCGGCGTGATCCCGTGCAGCAATCACTTGCTCCAGTCCCGCCTTGAGCAGAGGTAGCTCGACGACTTGAGCCGCCGAAGCCAGCGCCTCGAGACCGCCATTGCGTGCGGCAAAACCCAGATGCAGAAACAGGACAGCCAGATCACCCGGTGCGCGCGCCGCCAGCCAGCCACGCTCGATCCAGTCACGCAATTCATCAGCCGTGATCTGCTCGCGTGATCGATTCGGCGTCTCACCGACGCCCGCATCGAGATAGTGGACCTGCATCTTGTGGAAGATGATCCATGGATTGTCCCCCGCCTGCAGAGAAGCGATGCCTTGGATCACCATGTCCAATCGCACGCGCCGGTTACGCGCCATCGTCTCGGTGCGCACCCGCAGGATGTCAGCGATCAGCTCCGGGTTGGTCCCATCTACGGCCAAACGGATTCCCTCCCTGAGTGCATTCACTCGACGACCGCGCGGGATATAGGACTCCAATGCGAGAATGCCATCGCGACGGGCAACTTCGGTCAGCTCAGCATAGATCTCGGCGATCTCCTCCACTTCGAGCTCTTCGAAGGAGATATCTCCCACGGGATCATCATGTTGAACGGGCGGTGTCAGGTCCACTTCCCCCTCGAAGGGCAGAGCATCCGCCGCCGGCGGCCAAGTGATCTGACCATTGTCTCGCAGCGTTTCGGCCCACTCCAGGATCCTCTGGCGCGACACAGTCGGCTCGTGAGCGGGCAGATCGCGTGCCAGCGTCTTCGACTCCTCTATGATGAAACTGCGCACACGACGTGACATGTTCGTGAGGAAACGTCCACGCAGAGCGTCGGAGGCACCGACGATGGCACGGGATAGATCCTTCTGTGAGATCTGCCGCAGCAGTGTCTGCGTCTCTCGGTCATTCAGACGCGAGAGTTCATCGAAGTCGGATGTTTCGACGGCGCCCCGCAGACCATCCCAACTGCTGAGACCGTATTCGCGTGCCAGAACATGCTGCGCTTCCTGCAACGACAGATCCATCGCGCGTAGAGCGTCATCGAAAAGTACGGTAGCTCGTGGTAGATGTTCCTGGATGCGTGTGACGGCTTCATGATCACCGTCAGCAAAGGCCTTATGCAGACCCTTGGCCTGCTTGCGCAGGTTTTCAAGACTCGCCCGGGCGGGCAGCTTCTTACTGGACATACTACACCCTCTCTCGTTCAACGCCCGTGTCCGCTGGTCAGGCTGGAAAGAAGGTCAATGTGAGGACTGCAACGGCAAAATCGAAGTGGGCTTTGCCCTTCCCGCGGACGTGGCAGCGCCTCCGAGCGCTACCCAATAGGTATTGAAGGGAAAGACGAAAGTCAACTGGGAGGCACAGCCATTCCCTGGGCCGGACTCCCGCGCGCTCGTGATTCACTAGGACGGAACTCAGAAATGCACTACTGGCAAATTCACAGGCAAGGGCATTCATTTCACCAGATTCCTGAGTGTCCAGTATCCGAAAGAGAGATTCCGATGAGCCCACGGATCATTGATCTGGAAAATGCCGATCACAGAGATTTGCTGAATGCCGAATGGCGTTACGCCGATGGGCTCGTGCCCGGTGAGCCCAATGGCGGCCTGGTCAACGAACTGGCAGAAACACCTGCCCGCCTGGCGGACTACGACGACAGCAACTGGGATATCATAGACGATATTCAACTCGGTCGATCAACAGGATTCTGCTTCGGCTGGTATCGAATGACCGTCACACTGCCGGAGACCATCGACGGTGAACTCCTCGCAGGAAGGTCAGTCTTTTTCGAAACCTGTGTCGACGACTACGGCGAGTTATGGATCGACTCAGAGTGTGACATGGCCTTTGGCGAAACAGGTCGTGGTTGTGTGTCGGGTTTCAACTATCCACAACGAGTCTGCCTCGCAGAGCAGGCCGAACCAGGTCGTGAACACGTGATCGCCGTACTCGCTGTCAACGGGCCCTTTGGCCGCCCTGGTGGTGGCATCTTCCTGCGGTATGCACGTCTGACGGTCGAATAGATCGCCGAGGATGGCCGCAGAGTCCTGACTCAGTGCAAAGGTCGACCGCAGCCGGCAAAAGTGCGCCCATCCCAGTCAATGCGCACATACTTCGGATAGATTTGGTCATCCATCGTGTCCGCACAGGGTCCTGCCGTCAACGTGACGATCAACGATTGATCGCCTGAAGTTGTTGAGTACGTGGTGCGGTGTGCCTCGAGATCATTGGCGGGCCCAGGACACGGGGCCAGCGTCTCTTTTTGGCCATAGTCGTGGATGAAGCGAATCTGACGACCCTCGGTGATTTCCAGCGTCCATCCCGGCTCATTGCCCGTCGCACGAAAATCGACCCCATCGAGCTTGGCCTGTGCCCAGATCGCTGCACGTCGATTCTCATGGGGCTGAGTGTGCATCGGACCCTCATCAGCCAACCTTGTCAGGGGCCGGCAAGCGAGGAGGAGTCCCAATGTCAAAGCGAAGCACAGCCATTTGCAGTGGGATGACATGACTGCCATGAACGATGAATAGTGGTGATGGTGCTCGTGTGGATGATCATGATCGTGACCATGATCATCCTCGATCCGCATCTGCTCGGATCGATCGCTGATCTGCTGCGGGGCCAGCAGACCTTGGCTCGTCGTCACCAGATGCAGTGTCCGCAGCCATCTTTCATAGTACGTCGATGACTCACCCTCTTGCTCGGCCTTGGCAATTTGCTCAGCGAGGGTCTCGCTGAACTGCTTCCATGCAAAGGCACCCTGCTCGTTCAGTGCAACGGCCAGGCCAAAGACGCGCGCCTCCCATGGGGAAGTGAAGAGGATTTCACCATTCTCTCTTGGCAGCGCAATCTCCGGCGGCATCTGTGCGACTGTGGCGTCAACTGTCGCGTCGTCAACTAGCGGATCCACGAGCTACCTCCCCTACACCGATCATCGAGTCGCGCGTGACGATCTCTGCCAGCGCTTCTTCGCTCATTCCCTCCGTGCCCGCAGGACGCTTCGGCAACACCATGTAGCGGATGTCCGAATTGCTGTCCCACACACGGACTTCGGTCGATTCCGGCAGGTCGAGATCGAATTCCTTCAACACCGTTCGGGGTTCGCTGACAGCACGAGATCTGTATGCGAAAGACTTGTACCATGTCGGTGGCAAGCCGAGAACCGACCACGGATAACAGGAACACAGAGTGCAGACAACCATGTTGTGTACTTCATCGGTATTCTCCGTCACCACCAATTCAGCCCCATGCGGATCGGTAAAACCAAGCTCCGCGATCGCTGCTCTGCCATCCGCCAGCAACCGTTCTTTGTACGCCGGATCCGACCAGGCCCTTGCCACAACCTGCGCGCCCCGCATCGGACCGATATCCTCCTCGTAGTTCTTGACGATCTCATCGATTCGAGTCGACGTGATCAACCCCTTCTCTACCAGCAAGGATTCAAGGGCCTTCGTCAGAACCGCCGGATCTTCACTCGCCATCAGTTGCTACCTCCTCCTCCAGATACGACTCCCACATATCCAATACGACACTGCTGTTCGTCTCAGCCTGGTCGCCCCACAGTTCGACTCCATCGAACCGCACGGCGTACATCGGTTGTGGGCCGTCGAAACCATCGATCGGCTCGTCATCTTGAAAACCTTGCGGCCTGTATCGAAGGATCACCGTGCCTCGACGCCCTCTCACGTATCGCGGCAGCCGCGTGTGACCATCCGGGTGAATCGTGCGGGCCACGACCTGATCACCCACGTCAAAACGCGGCTCCGCGGCGTCGACTGAATCGACGGCGCTCCGGGCCTCGCCGGCACTGAGCGCCTTTGCATAGGCCTCAGGGTCATCCGCGGGCAGGTCTGCCTTCTGATTCGTGGCGTACTTCGCCACGGAAGCATCGAATTCCTCCTGCGTGATGACACCGCTCTGCATCAGCGTGTTGATGCGGGCCAAGAGCCAGCGTTTGTAATAGCTCGATCCCAGATAGACAGCAGGGTCCAGTGATTCCAGACTGAAGCGGCCACCACCATTCACGGCCATCGCGTTGGATATTCCATGAACACGGGCCTCCCACTCGTCGTGGTAGGACAGTTCGTCGCGGACAATGGGACCGAATCCATGCATCCCACCCATATCATGTACGCCGTCCATCAAACTCTCCTGTGTCGTTTTGCGTCGTCGCAATAAACAAACCCCTTCGCCGGTTGATCTCAAATCACCTACCGGCACCGAACCACCGTGACATGACCCGCTGTGCCGGTTTTGTCTGCGGCAGATAGTCATCGTCGTCACCCAGATCATCACCGGGCCGCACATCCGCATCCCACTCCCATATGAAGAGCCCCGCAAACCAGTCCTGTTCCCAAAACACCCTGAACATCGCCTCGTATGCATCCGCTTGTTCCTGCACATCCACGGCGGCCTGCACATCGAAGTTCCACGGCTCCACGGCACCACCGGCAATGCTGCGGTAGCCAATCTCCGTAAACAGAATCGGCCGATCCCAGGTAGCACACAGACGGTCTATGAGTCGTACATGGGGCCGCCAGCCTCTGATCAGTTCATCGACACTGGCATCGGTCCTGTGCGTCAGCGGGAAATAGGCGTGAATGCCGATGAAATCAACTTGATCCCAGAAGCCAACGTGCACCGCATCGTCCCAGTTGGCGCCGTATGTCAGAGGTCCTGAATAGATCTGACGAATCTCGCCGATCAGAGTAGACCAGAAGGCGGGACGCTCCCTCGTCGCACGCCCTAGTTCGACACCGATGCTGAACATATCTGCCTGCTGCTGTTCGGCAAGAAGTGCATAGTGAAGGATGAACGTGCGATAGTCGGCTTCCCAGGTCTCCCACTCCGTGTCGGTGTCGAAACCGATGGTCCCGCGCCACTGACCAGGTACATCCTGGGTTAGCCAGATATGCGGCTTGAGCAATGTGCGGATACCGCGGGCCCGGGCACGCGTAATCGTCTCCGTCAGACCCGCGTCGGTCTCACCCCAGCGCACACGCGTCGTGCGCAGTCGAATGTCAGGATCATCGAAGCGGGACTGCCAGCCAAAGGGGGTCACCGCAATCCAGCGTACCCCTGCCGCATCGAGTTCATCGAGAGCCACTTCCGCAAGTTGATTGGATACATCGAGACTGACACCGGCGATCTTGGCAGGTTGGTCGGCAAAGGGATTCGCTTCGTGGCGCACGGGATTGTCGTCGCCACAGCCGGCGAGACTGATGATCGTCGCACACAGCAGACATTTCGTGGTGAGTCTCACACGAAGGCGTCGTCGAAACGACGCCGATTCCTCTCTACACGAAGGCGTCGTCGAAACGACGCCGCTTCCTCTCTACACGAAGGCGTCGTCGGTGTCCCCACGCACGATCGTGACCTGGCCTTGCTCTTCCAGTTGACGCACCTGCTGCACGATTCGCAGTTGCACTTCCTCCACCTCACTCAGACGCATGGGGCCGAGAAACTCCATCTCCTCCGAGATGAAGGTGCGCACGCGTTCGGACATATTGCCGAGAATCTTGTCCTTCAACTCTTCCTCCGCCGCCTTCAGGGCGATGACAAGATCCTTCTGATCTACTTCGCGCAACAGAATCTGTAGTTCACGGTCCGTCAGTTTGTTGATGTCGGCAAAGGTGAACATCAGGTTGCGCACAGCCTCTGCAACTTCCGGGTCCTGTCCGTCCATCTGATCGAGGACATTCTTCTCGACACTTGAACCAGTGAGGTTGAGAATGTCGGCGACGACCTTCGGCCCACCAACATCCTGGTTGCCACCAAGGACGTCACGCAGACTGGCTTCCAGAGCTTCTTCGATTTCTTTAAGGACGGCGGGCGTGATATTCTCCATCGTCGCGATACGGTAGGCCACGTCCGCCTGCAACCGTTCGGGAAGATGCGCCAGAATGCCAGACGCCTGCGCTGGATCCAACTGCGACAGAATCAGGGCGATCGTCTGCGGATGTTCGTGCGAGATGAAGGGTGCGACCTGCTCGGGGGCAACATTCTTGAGCATGTAGAAACCGGAGGAAACACTGCTTGCGACACGGTCGAGGATTTCCTGCGCCCGCCGGGGGCCAACAGCGCGTTCCAGGGCGCCACGAGCGAAATCCAAACCACCTTGCGCCACCCACTCGCCAGCCAGCAGGTGCTGCTCAAATTCATCGAGCACCTTATCCTGCATCTCGACGCTGACCGTCTTGAGATTTGCCACAGCTTGGGTAATCTCTTCGATCTCATAGTCGGAGAGAAACTTCATCACTTCACCCGCCGCTTCCTGACCAAGAGCGACAAAGAGAATGCCGATCTTGGTCATGACAGGAAGGGAGTCTTCTGCCGCCTCTCCATCAGCGTCATCAGGCTGGCGATCCTCTGCCATGATCAAACTCCGGTACGGGTGCGGGACAACCGACTCAGAGTTCCTGAGGCGCTCATTGGTCCAGTCGTGCTGGACGTGCATCGTTGCGCTGTATCCGGCTACTCTCCTTTGAACATAGTCAACTAAGAGTAGGAAAGCCGAACGTCCCGATTCGTGTTGCCCATCCCACCGGCGAGCTTAGGTCAACGCGCCGTCTGGGGGGACACGCGGAATCGCGCACGCGGATCCGCGTGCAGACGCGATTTCGCGCGCTTCTGCGCTCCTCCGGGGCCCGCTGAACGGCATTTCCTCTCGAGTAGAGCGGCCAGACACACGCGTGAGTCGGACTGGCACTGCTATTGCGATGAGACAAGAGCCGCAGACAGCTCAAAGCTGCCACACGGGGCCGATCGCTCTCACTCGCTACGCCAGTCGAGGTTTTTCATGAGAACCACCCTTGTTGGAATCATTGCGACCCTTGGCCTGCTCACGACTGCCAATGCACAGGTTCCCAAGACGCTGACCTACCAGGCTACCCTCTCCGATACAAACGGTGTGGCCCTGGAGGACGGCACATACGAGATCACCTTCTCGATCTATCCGTCGACCACGTCGATCACCCCACTGTGGGTGGAAGCTCATCCGTCGATTGCGACGAGCAACAGCGTGATGACGGTGGTGCTTGGATCAATCGCGCCCATCGGCATCGATTTCGATGACCCCCGATATCTGGCCATCTCGGTGGATGGCAATGGCGAGATGACCCCGCGCATCGAACTGACGGCAGTGCCCTCGGCTCGCACCGCTGCCACCGTGGAAGCAGGCGGCGTGCGCACCGCCTCCCTTGCCGACTCGTCAGTGACATCAGCGAAAATCGCCGATGGCAGCGTGCAGGCTGCGGATCTGGCAGGTGGGCAGGTGGTGAAGAGCGTCAATGGCCTGACCGATGCGGTAACTTTTGCGGCCGGATCCAACGTCACAATCACCAGTAGTGGCAGCACAGTGACCGTCGCCAGCAGCAGCGACCTTGCAGACCTGTCCGTTACGAATGGCAAGATTGCCGGAAATGCTGTCACGAGCACCAAGATCTCCGATGGCAGTATTCAGGCTGGTGATCTGGCGACTGGGCAGGTCGTGAAGAGTGTGAATGGCCTGACAGATGCCGTGACACTGACTGCCGGCGCGAATGTGACCATCACCTCCAGCGGTAGCACTGTCACCATCACCTCGAGTGGTGGTGGTGGCGGCGGCGGCAGCACAGTTTCCAGCTCCGACATCGTCGATGGTGCCGTGACATCTGTGGATATCCTCGACGGTACCATCACGGCAGCTGACATCGCCGCTGGTGTACTGTCCTCTTCGATTGCTGCCGGCGCGGTCACGACGACAGAGATTGCTGACGGCACGATCACCGCAACTGATATGGGAACCGGTGCAGTGACGACGACGCAGATCGCCGATGGTACGATTGCGGCGGTTGACCTGGCAGCCAGCGCGGTGTCAACATCCGAGATTCTGGACGGAACCATCGCCGCCGCGGATTTGGCCACAGGCTCTGTGACAACGACCGAGATCGCAGATGGCACCGTGGCGAGTGCCGATATCGCGGACGGAACGATTGCCGCCGTAGATCTTGCCGCTGGCGCCGTGACGACGACCGAGATCTTGGACGGCACGATTGCAACGGCAGATCTGGCAACGAGCGCTGTCACGACGACGCAGATCGCCGATGGAACCGTGGCGACGGCAGATCTTGCGGCGAATGCAGTGACGGCAGCCCAGATCACCGACGCGACGATCACGGCGGCCGATATCGGCGCCAGTCAGGTCGTGAAGAGTGTGAACACTCTAACTGATGCGATCACCTTCGCCGCAGGCGCAAACGTTACGATTACGCCGAGTGGACAGACGCTGACGATTGCTGCCAGTTCGAGTGCAGCCAACACGCTGGACCAGGCCTATGACCAGGGCGGTGCAGGCGTGGGCCGCACGATCACGGCTGACAATGGTGCCGTGGACATAGCCGGGGCAGATGGACTGACGGTGAATGGCAAGATCGGTATCGGCACGACGACTCCCGCGGAGAAGCTGCACATCATGGGTGGGATACTTGTTGAAGGCTCAACGGCAAGCTTTGCCCAGAGAGGCCTTCACATAGATATCGAGACAAGCGATCCAGCTCATACACTGACCAGAGTTGTCGTAGGAGAAACGGGGTCAAACCACGGCTCCATGAGTCTGCAGACGACCAATAGCGGTGGGACAGGTGAGGTGGTTCGCTTGACGAATACGGGGAGCGTCGGCATCGGCACCGCGACTCCTGCGGAGAAACTGCATGTCTACGGCAACGTGCGCCTCGACAATGCGGGCAACGACAACACTATTTCCGGCGGCGTCGGCGGCATCGGCTCAATCAATTTCCGGGACAACGGCACTGGCCGAATGTCCTTCGATCACACCGAGAGATACATATTTAACATCGGCGGTGTGGAGAAGGTGCGCATTCTCGACGATGGCCATGTCGGCATTGGCACGGCGGCGCCGGCAGCGCTGCTGACCTTGAATCAAGCCGTGGGCACCGATGTGGGAGGCATGCGTCTGGTCGATGGTGCTGTGACGTGGTCGATGTATGGCGACGCGGGGGGTGATTTCCACCTCAAAGGCGGCGGAACCGCCACGGGTGAAATCGTCATCGACTCCGGAACCGGCAATGTCGGCATCGGCGCGGCGAGTCCGGGACAGCTCCTGTCAGTGCACAATCCCGGCACGGCCGGCTCGGCCTATCCCCTGCGGCTCATAAACGACATTTCGGCCGCTGCCAATACCGGCGTGGGCATTGAGTTCGGCTTCCAGAACGGCACGCAGATATTGAGCAATATCGAATCGATTCACATCGGAGACAGTACGACGGATTTACTCTTCCGGACCCAAAAGACCGGTGGTCTCGCGGAAATCGCACGGATAACGGGCGATGGCAATTTCGATTTTGCCGGAAACACGAATGTCGTCATCGGCCGCACGGTGGCGCAGAATCCCACACCAACATCGTTGACTATCCGATCGAACATCGCCAACACGGGTGCAAGCCCAAACAGTGGAGCACACCTCGTCCTCTACTCCGGCTTCAATGCCGGGGGTAACTACGGACAGATCGAATACAACACGCAGTCCGGCGGCGCCGCGGGCGCCGATGCAGGAGCCCACATCTTCAGCACGGGCACAACATCCCTCGCTGAAGCCATGCGTATCGACCTAACCGGCAAGGTCGGCATCGGAACTGCCACTCCACCGGCACTGTTCTCCGTCGAGGAGGGGTCCATCAATCTGAATCACTCGAACACACCCTTCATGAGGTTCCAGAGAGCTGGTGCAGAGCATGGGTACGTTGGGAATGCGAATGCGCTGTTTGTGGGCTCGACAGCAGATTTTGGCATAAGAGCCGAAAACAACCTGATCTTCGGTATCAGTTCCTCTGAGTTCATGAGGCTCAGCAGTGGTGGCAAGTTCGGCATCGGGGAGGCAAGCCCTGTGCGAAGGCTGCACGTGACAGATGCCAGCGCTGCTGTGGCCGCCTTCAATCGCACGACGGATGATGGTCCTATCATCTCTCTCCAGCAGGATGGTGTGGAAGAGGGGACCATCTCCGTTTCCACTACGACCGTCTCGTATAATGCGTTCACCGGATCACATTACGCCTGGACGGACCGCGAGATCGAGATGGCAACTCTGGTGACGCTCTCCGGTGACAATCACCGACTGCACGGGACAACTGACTCGGAGATCATCTACGGCATTACTCCTTCGAACAAGGCCAATGACCCGGCCATCCTTGGCGCCTATCTGCAACTGCAGGAGTCGACGGAGCCAGCCAGCAATGACAATCCTCATTTGGTGATGGCCGTGGGCAATGGCTTGATGTGGGTTGCGGACAATGGCGATGACATTCAAGTCGGCGACTTCCTGATCTCTGCGGATCTCGCAGGCCATGCGATGAAGGATCCGGGCACCTACGAAACGAGTTACATCGTGGCACGGGCAGCGGAGCCCGTGAGTTGGTCAGATGTAGAAGACTTTGTGGTAGATTCCAGAGCGAAGGGGCTGAAGCACCGTAAGATCTCCGTCTTCTTCGAGAGCTTCACGCGTCACAACTCGGCGCAAGAAATCGCTTCTCTCAAGGCTGAGAACGTGCAATTGCGAGCACAGTTGTCTGCCTTGGCAACGGCCGTAGACAGACTTGCTGGGCAGATAGCGTTGACGGCCAGTCAGACACAGAATCTGGCCTCGCGAGACTGACATGACTCGCAGTCTCCTTCTGATGTTCTGCTGCGTCGCCGCAGCCGCAAGCGCTCAGCCTCCTGCTATCGTCCTCTCCGGCGCTGGCGAGACAAGAGACAGCACGCTGATCCTTCAGTCTACCATCGGCCAGATGGGCGCCGCCATCGTAACGGGCGACAATCAGCAGCTGCGGGGGGGCTTTGCTTTTCTGTCGATCGAACCGGCACCGATCGATAGTTCTTTGATTCGTCTGTCCCTCACGGCGCGAGTACTCGTCGGTGACGTCGCGCTCGGCGATACGACGATCCATCAACTGACGATCCGCAACGATGGCTTCACGCCCGTGCCCCTCGTGATCGCCTCTGATGCGACGAGTTTTGTGCCCGTGCCTGGTGAAGTCACCGTCGCAGCGATGCAGTCCGTCGTCATCGACATCCACTTCTCACCGGTATCGGTCGGTGATATCGTTGGCACCCTCAGTGTGACAGGCCCTGACCAGATGCAGCTGTCTCTTGTGGAATTGTCTGGATACGGTGGCATCTTGCCAGAAGGTCCCCTCTCCATCGACTTCGGTTTGGGCCCCGGCGATCAGAATGTGCGTCAGGTAGGTGGTGCAGTCTCGGGATCCATCTTTACTGCCGAGTTACACGCCGCGACGACAAGCACTTTCAGTGGCTGGCAGGTCATCGTCGACTTGCAACCGGGGCTGAACTACGTGGCCGATAGCTTCTCGCCCTCCGACTTGATTCCTGACATAGTCGTCGTGTCCAGCGTGATGGACGACCGTCTCAGTATCAGTGGCACGAGCCCTTCCTCACAGGAGGGCACCTCAAGAAGAGCACTTCTGGGGACATTCCAGATCGAAGTAACAGGCGCTTTTATGGAGAGTGCGGCGCTGGTGATTTCTCAGGTCTCCGTCGACCTGCAGGCCGTCGCCGGCACACCGGAGTTGGTACGTTCTACCGCCGTCATCACTACACGTGCCTCTGACCCCCTTCCAGGGGACTTTGACGAGAGTGGCATCGTCGGCCTCGATGACTTCTTCCTCTTCGCGGATGCCTTTCACCAACAGATCCTGAGATTCGATCTGAATGCTGATGGGGTGGTGAACTTTCGCGACTTCTTCATTTTTGCCGATCTCTTCGGTACGCACCGAGAGTAGTCTACCGGCCCCGGTCACCGGATCGTTGAATGGGTTGGCGTGAGTGCCAAAGTGATTCAGATTCTCGGCACCTCCATGGAACCGACCTCCGACTTCGACACCGAGAAATGTCCCTATGCAAATCACTGATGCCCACGCACACGTGTTCAGCGACGACGAACAACGCTATCCGATCCTGGCAAGCGCTCGCCAACGCCCACCAGGCATTGGCACGGTAGATCACCTGCAGCAACAGATGGCCTCGGCTGACGTGCAGCGAGTCGTCGCCATCCACACGAGCATGACCTATGGCTTCGACAATCGCTTCCTCACAGACACAGCCCGAGAGAATGTGCCGTGGATGGCTGGCGTCTGTACCCTGCACCCAGAGGACCCGGAGAGTCCCTCCTTACTCGAATCCCTCGTGCGCGAGTCCAATGTGCGTGGCATGCGCAGCGTCCCGGCAGGGCAGCCCGAGCGTCACCTTGATTACTCCGTTGAAAAGCACCTTGACGACCCCCGTGTCGATGCCCTTTGGACGACGGCGGAGAAATTGGGCATCGCGATCAACGTCCTGATCCGGCTGCCCTTGGCCGACGAACTGGAGACGATGCTACAGAAACATCCGGAGCTGCCAGTCGTCCTCGATCACTGCATGTTCGCCCATGGCAAAGACGGCTTGAACGGTGAGACGCTGCAGAAGACCTTGCATCTGGCCAGATATCCCAATCTGCACGCCAAGCTCACCTGGCTCGTAGCAGGCTCTGATCAGGATCATTCCTTCACCGATACACCGCCACTTCTGAGGGCCGTGATCGACGCCTACGGGCCGGACCGCTGCGTCTGGGGCAGTGACTTCCCGTGTGAATACTACACGCCAAAAGTCACTTACGCTGAGCACGTTGAACTCTTCCGCCAGATACCCGACGTGAGTGACGCCGAGCTGGAGGCCATTTTCAGCACGACGCCCGGGCGTCTTTGGTTTGGCGACTAGGCGAGCAACAGACCGCGCGTCAACCGACGCGGTATTTCTCCACGACAGCCATGTCGAGCTTCACGCCAAGACCCGGTCCCTCCGGCAGAACAAAGTGTCCCTCCTCCACGACGAGAGCACCGCTGAGGACGTCGTCAATGCGCACGAAGGGCAACTCGTCGCACGGCAAGGTGGCATTGGGAATCGTCGCTTGAACGTGTGTTGAATACGCCGCCTTCACCCCCAGACAGAGTCCACCCATCTGTACCCAGCAAGGGACATCTGCGGCGTCGGCGACGATCGCCATCTGTTTCACGACCTGAGCGGTTGCGCTGAAATTGACGAAATCGACACATTCTGCCTTCATCGCCCTCAGAACCGCCCCCGGATCCTGGAGGTGTAAGGCGATGGGGATGTTTGTCTTTTCCCGCAGCATACGATACCAGTCGAGGTTGTTCTTCAGTACCGGGTCTTCGAAATTGGCGACCGTACCAAAAGGCTCTAGCTCATCCGCCAGGCGCGCCGAGACATGTGGATACTCGAACAAGGTGTTTGGATCCACGCCCACCGTGTAATCCGCTCCCGCCGCTTCCTTCATCAACCGCACCGTTTCCACGATATTCCAGGGCCGCGCTTTGAGCTTGTGGTTGGTGAAACCGAGTTTGGCACCCACGATCGCTTCGGCGGCTGTTTCCTCCGGCTCCATCGGACAGGACCAGTAGGAGACGGGAATGCGATCGCGAACCTTCTCGCCAAAGAATCTGTGCAGGGGAATGCCATACGCCTGTCCGGCAATGTCGAGCAGGGCGCAGGTAAAGGGATCGGGCTGAGCGCAGGGGTCGAGGGCCAGTGGATCTTCGCCGGTGAGTTCCGCCGCCTTCGCCGCAAAGTCGGCCGGTGTCCCCTGGGTTTCGCCAATCCCCTCAAGGCCTTCATCAGTCCTGATTCGACAGACCGTCAGTGTGTAGATCTTCGGATAGTATTTTGCGATCGCCGGGATAGGTGGGATCTCGACCTCGTATAGATCGATGTCAGTGATTTTCATTGGCGCATCTCCCTGCTTCGCCGACGATGCAATTCGCCGGTGCGTCTATTCGGACCGGTCGTCATTATCGTGAGTCTTGTGGGTGGCGTGCAAGTAGTGACAGAGAGCTGACATTACTCAAGCAGGTCCACTTTTGGTCGTGGCCAGGAGTCCACCTATCGTTGCTGTATGGCGAAAAACAAAGATGAGTATGGTCTCATAAAGGTCGTGCAGAAGCTCGAGCTCTTTCGCGCCCTCACCAGGGAAGAAGCACTGCATGTCCTGGGGATGTGTAGCCGACGCGTTTTTGAGGCGGAGGACGTCGTCTGGCGTCCTGGCGATGAGGGCATTGATATGCAGGTCCTGATCACCGGCAAACTGCACGTACTCGATGATGATGAAAAAGTCATTGGCCAGGTGCTGCCCGGTTCCTCCTTCGGTGAGATGGCCTGTCTTACCGGGAATCAGCGATTCGTCGGTTTCAAAGCAGTCGAAGAGTCCACCGCTTTGTCTCTGACACGGCAGTCCATGCATGGGCTCATCGGCAAACACCCCAAGTTGTACGTAAAGATTCTTGAAACAACGATTGAGTTGTTAGCCCATCGCGTGCGGCGTGCCAGTGCGGGAGCCGTCAAATTGACTGAAGAAGGCCAACCAAGCCTCTGGTGAAGGACACAGACCGATCTCATGCTCTTTGACACACACACAAATCTGATGTGGTATCCCGACCACCTGTCGGACGAATTCGTCGAATTCGCCTGGGAGGCAAAGCGGGCGAAAATGAAGTTGTCTGACGATGTCTACTTCGCTGGCAGCGACGTGGCGGAAGCGAATGCCTTCGACTCAAAACCGGAGCAATTGCTTGAGGCGACACAGGATGCCGACAAAGTCATCGTCTTTGGCATCAAGGCGCCCTTCTGCGGGATCCATGTAGATCAGCAACTGGTTGCCGACTTCGTCGCCCAGCACGACAAATTCATCGGTTGGTGTTCCGTCGATCCAAATGATGAAGACTGCATCGAGCAACTCGAATACTACGTCAATGACCTGGGTCTTCGTGGTCTCAAGTGTTCACCGATCTATCAGAATTGGGATCCACAGGATCCGCGACACCTACCGCTGTTCAAGAAAGCCGAGGCCCTCGGCATCCCCGTGAACATCCACCAGGGCACGTCCTTTGTTCGGCCCGGACCGCTGAAGTATGCCAATCCGATTCAGCTTGAGGACATCGCCGTTGCCTGCCCCGACCTGCGCATCGTCATCGCCCACATGGGGCACCCGTGGGAGGACGAGTGCGTCGTGCTGATCCGCAAGCATCCGAATCTATACACAAATATTTCCGCCTTGCACTACCGACCACTACGACACTATCAGGCATTCATTTCTGCCATCGAATACGGCGTCGAGCACAAACTGATTTTTGGCTCAGACTTCCCTTCCGCCACGGCTGCGCAGGTGATTGCCGGACAGCACAAGGTCAATCACGTCGTCGAGGGCACAAGCTTCCCGAAGGTGCCTGACGAAATGATCCACAACATCATCTATGAGAATTGGAAACGCTTCCTGCCGGAACACGTCTGAGGACGCACTGAGGCTCGGCGGGGCCTAAGAGTCAATCCCTCCGGCCTGCCGCTCGCCAGCTACAAGCACCGGTTCGGCATTCCCCCACAACTCATCGCCCTTCTTGATGGGCTCACACGAATACTGCGCCAGAAAGACACGCCGTAGTTCATCTGTCTGATTCGGCCCGGAAGAGTGGAAATTGTAGCTCGTGAAAACGGCGATGCTTCCCGCCGGACACACGACGGGGACGCCGCGTTGATCGCCGAAGTAGCCAACCTTGTCGTTCGTCTCCGGATCGCGCTCGTGCTTCACCCAGCTGCGGATCCCCACATGCGAGAAGGGTAACACATAGACTGTGCCATTCTCTTCGCTCACATCATCCAATGGGCACCAGCACGTCAGATACGGTTTGTGATCGGGATCTCCCACGTAACCAGAATCCTGGTGCCAGCTGAATTTCATTCCCTGGCGCCCCTTCACGACAAACTGCTCCCAGAACAAGAAGGCCTCGTCGCCGAGAGTTGAACGACAGATATCAGCCATCAACTCGCTGAACAGAAACTCGCGCAGGCGTGGTTGCACTTTGAAGCAGTTGGAGATGAAGTAGCGCTGACCTCGATGCGTGATGCCCTGCGACGACTCGCCACTGGCATCCATCTCCGCATGCTTGCGATCCAGCGCCACCTGGCACTCGTCACGCAGCAACGCGAGGGACGCCGCATCGATCACAGAGTCGAGGATGAAATAGCCTTCTTCCTCGAATTGCTGTCGCTGGGCCTCGGTGACAACGGACACGTTGTGCTCCTTCAGTTGACGTGTGCTGCTGCAGACGGCTAGGAAGTCATGTCGAAAAAGGCATGACCGTCGCCAGAACACAAGACTTCTGTACGATCGGTGAAGGCAGCTCCGGATCTGTCACAATTCTGGCACGATCAGATCCGGCTGCTCACCATTGAGACCGATATTCAGAAGAATCGTAGACCCGGAACTGCCGACACTTGACCTGCCATCCGTTCGATGCATCCTGTGCGGCAGCAGCACACCTTCGATCTCCTCGTAGCGATCGAAGGTTGTGATCCACACAGGTGGACGCGCTCGCAGACCTCGCCGCTGCTGCCGATACCACTGCCTTTCCAAGTCCAGCAGCTCTTCACGAATACTGACCAGAAGAGCCGTCTTCACATCAAAGAACGCTTCATACGTGCGGCCGAATTTGCTGTCCTCGACGCGAATGCGATGGACTTGGCGACCGGTAAAACTCGACAGACCGAGCTGGGCCCGACGATCGGTGTGATTCGACAGACCGAGATAGGCGAGTCGTACACCTTCATCGAGAAAACGATGCGCAATGTGCCAGTAGATCCCTTCCGATCGCTCGCGGAACTTCCTCGTCGGTGGTGGCGAACTCTGTAACCATCTGGCTTCATACAGTTGATAGTAGAGGCCGCGAGATCGTCCCGGAGTCCGGGTCGCATAGGCCGGCAAGGGTGTCTGGCGAAGATCGATGGCGAAAGGCTCAAGGTCTTTGCGGCCCCTGGGGGCGTCATCGAATCGCCAGAGCCCTACGGGATAGGCATAGGGCGAGACATTGATGCTACCTGTGCTGGTCGCGTGTTCAGAAGCGACGATCCATACGAGCACATCCATCGTGTGGATCTTCAGCAGTTTCTCCGTGCCCCCCATCGCCTCCAGTGCGGCCGCCACGATGGCACGAGCACGATTCTCGAGCACACTCTGCTGGTCCGTCGTGTCCGGATCCGGCAGCCAGACCCGCGCGTAGGATCCATACAGATCACGCAGTCGCTGCACGGCTTCGATCTGTTGTTGGTCAAGGTCAACCGTGTCGAGATCGATCTCGATCGGTTTGAAGTCGACAGAGCGGACGCCTATCTCAAACACACCCGTCAGGGGGGTGGTCGCCGCGGCAGGTGCCGCCGCCAGGCGCCCCACCTCCTGTAGCGAAGCCAGGTCCTGTGCCAATTCCGCCACCTCTGCAGGTGTTGCGCTCTGCTCCATGGAAACGGTGGGAATTCGGGTGCTCGTGGCACGGAATGCTTGCGGCACCAGCAATAGCAGATCTGGCAGATAGCGGGTTGGCCGCAAACTCTCTTCGCGCTGCAAGTTGATCAGCTTCTGATAAACAGCCACCAACAGCAGATGAACGACGATGGACAGCGCCAGAGAAACAAAGGTCCGGCGCCATTTGCGCGACATGCACGCCTGCCTTCCCTACGGTACACCGCTAGGTACACCTGCTCACTATGCTTTGGAACGTGGCACTCGGCGCTGTTCGATCTTCGGCGCCGACTCATATCCAATACTATCGTAACCGGCGACATCCCCGCCACGCATCCGGTACGGGTGGGGATAGATCTTGTGCGCTCGCTCGGACAGCGGCAGGGCGACACGTTTGTTGCCCTGGGCAGCGGACAGCTTGATCGCCACGGCAATTTCCAATGCCTGCCGGTAGTCGTGACCCGAACACTTCACTTCACCATCTCCCCTGTCGAAGGCGTCGAGCAACACCTGCAATCTAGGCGCCATCGAACGTCCAGGCCGTTCCACGTCGAGGAAATTCGGATAGATCGGCGTAGCGGAGGCCCCCTCACCATGCAGAATGATGGGAGTGGGTTTCTGCAGAAAGAGCCGCCCTTGGGTTGTCGTCACGGACACGCGACAGCGTGTCCGCCCTTCATCCTGCGGTTGAGGAATCTCGCAGATGACACCAGTCGACAGACCCAGTCGCCCATAGGCTGGACAGTCTGCCTCGATATCACTGGCTTCTTCCGCCCGATAGCTACCCACAGACGGCAATTCATAGCCTTCGACCCACTCCACCTCGGCCCCTGTGAGTCCACGCATCTGCGTCAGCTGCACGCAACCCGCACCTGAAACCTCTACGGGTAGTCCACCGGGAATCGCCACACTCGTGATATCACCAAACTCACCCGACGCAAGCCAGGCGGCCGTCTCATCCAGCAAGGGAACTTCCCAATGTGCCGTGGCACAGCCGAAGGCGACACCCTTGTCGCGGCATGTGTTCACAATTCGATCTGCTTCGGCCAGTTCAATGGCGATTGGCTTCTCACAGGAGACGACCTTTACCCCCGCCTCGACACAGGCCAGCACCATCGCTGGGGCAACCTGCACCGGAAGGATGCAGCACACCACATCTGGCACCTCTACGGCGAACAACTCATCGAGAGTGCTGTACACATCGGTGATGTTGTGGTGCGCGGTGAACTCGTCGCGACGATCCGACGTATCCACGAGAATTGTATCACACTGCTCGTGTTCAACGGCGGCTGTCAGATAGTGACGGCCCCACATCCCGGCACCACCGACGATGGCGACGCGATAGCGACGCGGGTCATTGCTGGTCATTCAATCTCCGTTTGGGTCTTGATGATTCGGGCGTCACTCTCTAGGTAGAGCGATGCGAAAGGGCTGCAGTGAAGCGGTCATCACACCATCTCGTACCGCTGGATCCTCTGCCATGAGGCGCTGTGCAGTGACCTCATCCTGCGTCTCGAGGACGACGATCCCCAGAGTACGTGGCCCCTGATCGGTCGTACGGCCTGCGAACCTTACCGTGCCTGCCTCATTGAGGCGCTGCAGATACTCAAAGTGCTCATTGACCGTCAACCGTTCCTGCTCGGTGGGCCCCTCCGTAAGCATCTCGAGACGTGTCGGTCGCAGACAGTAGAGGAATTGTTGGGAATCTTCATTGGACATTCTGTTGAACCTAACCGTCGCGGTCATCGAGCGACAGATTGGTGGGCCGTCTTCGCCGTCAGCAAACTGACCACGACGAAGAGGGTGACATTGACGACAAGACCCCAGGCACCGGTATCGATCATTCCCCGCATCGTCGTCAACAGATTACCGAAGGTAGCTCCAGCGAGCATGGGAAAGAAGGGGCTGAGGAAGAAGATGGTCGCGATCCCACCGATCAACCCGGCGATCGCCCCCTGTCGGGTTCCACGCTTGAGAAAGAGCATATCCACCGTCAGCGGCAGTAGCTGCGTCGAAAATGCGATCGCCAGCAGACCGAGGATCACAATCATTGACAACGGATTGCTGTCCGATCGATGCGCAATCACAACCAGAACAAGGGCAAGTGTCGTGACCACCGCGATTAGTGCCCGTCCAACCCACAGCCGCTCTCGCTGTGATGCCTGGGGTCGGATGAACTGGTCGTAGATATCGTGGGTCACGAGGGCACTCAAGGCATGAAGATTTGAGTCCGCAGTGCTCATGGCCGCTGCCATGATGGCCACCAGGATCAACGAGGCGAGTACGGCCCCGAGGGGGCCCATCAGTTCGGGCAGATGATTCTTCAACACGACCACAAGAATCTGATCAAACTCATACGCCGATTGGCCGACCAATGCGTGTGGCAGCACACGCCCCGCCGCATCGTAGCTGTAGTTGCCCACGGCATCCACAAGAGGATACAGCACCTGGCCACCGAGTCCGACAAGCATCACGCCAAAGAAGAAGCACAGCGTGAGAACAGCGGCGAAGATCAGCGCGCTGCGCCGCAGGACCTGGGATGACCGGGCGGCGTAGAATCGCATCCACTGAGCGGGCTGAATCATCGATCCAAGGGAGGCGAAGAGCGATGCCGTGAACAGCACCTCAGGCGTCCACCGACCAGAAGTACCAGGTGCAGAGAGCGAGCGCGGCGGCAACTCGGCAACGGCGCGGAAAAATGCTGCGGGGCCACCTAACACCCAAACGGCGGCGATGCCGGCCAGTAACATACCTCCCACCAACAGCCCGCCTTGCACGGCATCTGTCCAGGCGACAGAGCGCATGCCGCCGACCATGATGTAGAGCATCGTGATCAGCGCCAGCACACAGGCCCCGGTCTCGAAGGCATCTCGGCCAAACAGCTGTTGCGACACGATCCCACCCGCTTGAATCTGCATCACCACATAGGGCACCGCGTAGAGCAGGCCTACCAGAGCGACGAGGAGACGCAGCGACACGGGTGCCTGATAGTGGGCGGCGATCATGTCTGCCGGTGTAAGGAAGCCACCCTCTCTGCCGGCGCGACGAATACGAGCACCGAGCAGATAGATGGCCACACCGGCGACAGGCACATTCAGACTGAACAGGGCAAACACAACACCGTCGCGGTAGACCATGCCCGGCGCACCCAGCAGGGCGAAAGAGCTGAAGAATGTTGCCATGATCGTCAGCGACGATACGATCCAACCCTGCGACCGGCCTGCGAGGTAGTAGTCCTCTTCGTTGTCCGCTTCCCGCTTGCGGTAGCCAAGGATGCCGAACACGAGCAACACACCCAGATAGAGTACGAGCATCACATAGGGAGCATTGCCCAAACCATTACTGATGGACTCAGTCATCGTCTCGTGCGCTCCAGTGACAGCGATAAGCGATGAGGATGACGCCGAATTGGATCACATACCAGAACAGACCCCACAAGTAGATCGTCGGCAGACCAAGAGTCGTGAAATCCGCCTGTGGGTCGGAGAAATCCGGATTGACCAGATGCAATCCAGGCCCCGCGCCCATAAACACAGCCAGCAGAAAGAATCCCGTCAGCAGTCGTGTGTTGGTGAGGATGTTCATCTGCCAGTTCTCAGCAATCCAGCCTCTATCGAAGTCGCCAATGGATACCTTGCAAACTCGTCTTTTCACCGGGGCGGTGAATACCATAAAACACGGTGTAGATCGTACCGTCGGCCAACTGTGTCGACGCCGGATAGCCGAGATCCATGCTGTGGTCGGGTGAGAGCAACAGTTCCGCACCCCACGTGCGTCCCTCGTCACGGCTAACTCGGGCAAACTCGCCCTGCGGCAGAATACGCTTGCCGTACGTAAGCAGCAATCGATCATCGGCCAACCGCTTCAAGTGTGGCGGATATCCGTAGATCGATGTTGGACGCGCCGGTGTCCACGTACGCCCGCCATCATCGCTCTCTGACTGAAACAGCAGGCGTCGGGCGATACTCGGATACTGCGTACGGAACATCGCCACAATTCGACCACTGGGGCACTCGACAAGATGCGGCTCACACAGAGATGCTTTGATCCCACCTTCTGTCTCAAAACGGCTGATCACCGACCAGGTCTGACCATCATCGGAGGATTCCTCGGCAACCACTGCGGGCTCAGCATCGATCGTCGCATTGCCGACAAAAAGCAGACGCCCATCGGCCAACTCAATCGGGCCGTGGGGCGCCGAACTGTGAACAGAAATCTTATCACCCCACGTCAGTCCTCCATCGGTGGATCGATGCACCCAGTGACCCAGTTCCACCTCACGCGTCTCAGCGGAAACCGTCGCCGCGTGTTCAGCGAAATCGTCGTCCGTCGTGAAGCCAATCGAAGTAAACCAGCTCGCCACGAGTGTTCCCTTTGACGTCTCGATGATCCCGGCATCACGATCGTCGAGGGGGCCATTGCGGATCGTACGTTCCTGGGACCAATTCTGCCCGTCATCGGTGCTGCGGATCAGCTGCATCTTGCCATAGGGGCACACATGAGATTCGCGGTCACCGGAAAAGGCGATGATCAGTTCGTCTGAAGCACGACGCACGATAGTTGGCCAGCCAATGTAGCGGCCAGGCTGACGACAGATTACCTGCGTGGAAAGGATCTGTGCATGATCTGCCCCCGCAGGATCCGTCTGGATGAGCCGCGACCCCTTGCTTTCAATCTCGGCGTATGCCGCGACAAACTCTGGTGTCTCATCATCGTCCCAGTAACTCGTCGTCAGTGGCGCAGCAAAACCGGGTGGAGGCAATTCGCGACTCCAGTCGGGACGCACCATGAAATGCGGATTCTCTGGATCCTTGCGAGTCCGCAGGTGGGCACCATTCACATAACGCGTCTCGATGAGGAAGCGTGGATGCAGGGTTCGCTCCTGGCTCTCCAGTTCGGCCATCTTCGCTTCATCGAGTTCGACACCCAGACCCGGCGCTTCGGAAACCTTGATAAACCCATTCACCGGATTCAGTGGCTCCGTGACGAATCGATCCTGCAAGATTTCCGTCGCACTCACAGAATGGAAACTTGCCGTGGGGAAAGCGGCCATCATGTGGGTCGTCATTGCCCGCGTGATATCGCTTCCAGAATTCTGCAGCATGAAGGGTGCACCGGCAGCGGCAAACAAACCCGCACGGCGCTGTGCATCACCGATCCGCGCATGTCCCAGCATGTAGGCATCTGCCGGACGCCGCATGACCTCATACGTTGCTGCCGTGGGAAAGTGATGCAGCACGATGGGCCGCTTGGCTCGCTGCTTGAGCTCTATATAGCCGTCGAGATCCTCACCGGGCAGCGGATCCTCGAAACAGCCCGCAATGGGATATTCAGACAACCGATCGAGAAGACTCGCCATATGATCGTCCGTGCCGTGCATGGTAAAATCATAGTGCAGCCTGAATCCCTCCGGGGCGACACGCTGCATCGCTTCTGTCTGGTCGATGACATTTTCAAAGGGAGACAGATGGTATTTCATCCATGTGTAGCCCTGCTCAGCATAATCGGCGACGGCCGCCGCCATACGTTCCGGGTGTGTGCTTACCGTCCATGCTGCCATGGGCACCCATGACCGGTGCTTCTGCCCAAACAACTGATACACGGGCACACCAGCGGCCTTGCCCATCAGATCATACATCGCCGTGCCCAGACCAAGAGACGTCTCGTCTCCCATCCATTGGAATGGATTGGTCCCCAGATACCGATCGATGACCTGTTGCGACTCCGTGCTTTCGCTTTCGCCCAACCCGACGAGCCCATTGTCCGTACGCACGACATAGACCGTTCGCTGCGTCATGTCGTGATAGTGACTCAGCTCATACGCTCCACGATCGACATAGCGAAGCGTGATCCGGCGTGGTTCGATCGATGTGATCTTCACGGCTCATCCTGTCTCTTTGGTGAACTGCTTCAGGAAGTCTATGTACTGAGGCACGGGCGCGCCCCTTTTCTACATCTACACACAATACTGCTATACCCCAAGATGAATCGCGTCGTAGCCGAATCGTTCGCGAACGGCGTCCATTGCCGCGCCAATATCTGGCCGTCCATGCTCCAGAGGAAGCTCGAGTTGGCCCGTTGACTGTTCGAGGCCGGAGAGAGCGATTCCGAGGAGACGGACCTCACGTCGGCCATCGTAGTTTGCTCGAAACAACTGCTTCACGCAGGCCAATACGTGTTTCTCGACATTCGTCGCCTTGATCGTGCGTGCCCGCGTCAGCGTCTCGAAGTCGGCATAGCGCAGCTTCAGCGTAATCGTGCGCGCCACGATATTGCGACGTCGCGCACGCCAGCAAACTCTCTCACACAGCGATCGCAGGCGATCACCGATGGCGATCAGATCACCGACATCGTGGCCGAAGGTACTCTCGTTGGAGATACTGCCAACTGTCAGGCCGTCAGGATCATGTTCGCGGAAGGCAGGACGATCACGTCCAAGGCTGCTGTCGGCCTCGCCCTTTACGACCTTGTGCACTGAGGCTGCCAAGCCCGCCTCTGGTGACGCCGACGGCGCGGCCAGCAGATCACCGAGTGTCTGCAGACCTGCCGCGAGCAAACGTGCTTCCGCCACGGGACCGATTCCCGGCCAGGTTCGGCACGCCAGGGGTTCGACGAAGGCTCGCTCTTGCCCGGCGCGAATCATCCGCACCCCGGCTGGTTTGGCCACATTCGACGCCATCTTTGCGATCGGTCGCGACGTGGCGATCCCGGCACTGGCGGGAAGTCCCACCTCGTCGAAGATCACGCCACACATCTCGCGCACAACCCGCTCGATCGTGGCATCATCATCACCGTCCACCGATTTGCGATACATCGCCTCGCACTGCTGAAAATCGAGGAAGTATTCATCGATACTCGCCGTGCGCACGATAGGCGTGTAGCGCTCGAGGACCTTCTTCACCTTCGCCGCATACGTGCTGTATTCGCCGTGGCGCCCACTCAGATAGATCGCATTCGGTGCCAGCCGATAGGCCTCCGCAATCCCCATCCCGGAACGGACACCGAAAGCACGCACCTCATAGCTGGCCGCTGTTACCACACCACGTGAACCCGGGAGGGCACCAACGACGACAGGTTTGCCTACTAGGTCAGGCCTGAACAGACGCTCGACGGAGACAAAGAACGTGTCCAGATCGAGACAGCAGATGCGCGGTTTTGGTGCCGTGGACTCCAAGGGGACTTGATCCGGTCAATCGTGACTCAAACAGGGCTTGGGCCCATTGTGGGTATCGCATGTAACCCTGGCAAGAGTTGGCTGTTAGCACTCAACTGTGGATGCTGTCAACGAGTGCGGCCGACAGAGGTCCCTTGCGCCACCTGACAACATTCTCTTGCAGATGATCCACATCCGCCGTGCCAACGATGCCGACGTCGACGAACTCATGAAAGGCGATGAAGCGAAGCGACAACTCGATCGCGTCCGTGGGCGCATCGGGCAGTTCGCGGACACGTGCCCAGTACTCACTCGCATAGTCATGATCACCACCCGCTTCGAGGAGCCGCGCATTGGCGATCGGTCGCTTTGCAATCACGCCCAGACCCGCCTGTCTCGCCGCCGGCAGCACACGCTCAAGGGCCGACTGGTCGATGAGATTGAAGGTTACTTGCAGGGTGTCGAAGACACCCAATTCAATCGCCGCCAGAGCATTCTCGTCGTCACCACTGTAACCGACGAAGCGGGTTCGACCATCATCACGAGCGCGTAGCAGCGCATCAACGGCTTCCCCCTCGCGCAAGATCTCTTCCGAGCAGGAATGCAATTGCAGCAGATCCACGTGGTCGGTACCGAGCCGTTGCAGTGACAGCGCGAGACCCGCTTCGATCACCGCTCGAGAATAGGCTACGCCTTGCACGTGGTCTGTCAGGCAACCGCACTTGGTCGCCAGCACATATTCATCACGGCGCTCCGCCAGGATGCGGCCGATCCGTTCTTCACTCGCCGGATAGCAGTCCGCCGTATCGATCAGATTGATCCCATCGTCGAGTACACGATGCAGCAGCACCGCCACCTGCTCTTCGGAAAGCGCATCGATGCGCGCCGCGCCAAAGCCGAGGCGTGATACCTGCAGGTCCGTTTTACCTAGTTGAGTCTTCATGGCGACAAAGCAATACAACGCCGGTCCTTCTGCAAAATTGCAGCGCCGGCGGCCCGTCCCTATATACAGGAGTCGCTAACTCCCTTTTTTTCGGAGTCGCTAACTCCGATGTCCGGAGTCGTCCACGCCACCTGAAGCCTCGACGGAGATTGACCATGATCCAATGGGCCCCGCGCCTGATCATGACAGATCGTGTTTTCCGCCTTCCAGTCGAAACCCAGGCAGAGCCCCGACTGGAAGCTGCAGGGTTCGAGCAAATCGGCCTGCGCTTCTCGCCACGTGACCGGGCATGGATGTTCTACCTGCGATCACCATCAGTCAGTGGCGACTATCAACTACGCGCCACCGACGCCACAGGAAACTCGTCATCCGTCAGCATTCGCGTGCGCACCTTGAGCCAGATGCGGCAACCCTTCGATGACAAGGGGACCTGCTGGCCGCGCCGCTGGCCCGTCGGCGCCCCGTGGGTATCCCAGAAGAAGCGGCAGACTCTGCAAGACGAGCCTGTCACAGATGTAAACGTAGAGCAGGTCGCCTGGTGGGCCGCCCAGGACGACGCCTCTCTCTGGCGACACCTCCCAAATGCTGAGAACCCACGCGCCCACTACGTCAATGTTCACCAGGGTTGTCCTGCGTGCGGCACGGAGATCTTCGCCCACGGCGGCTTTTATCCGTGGAGCCGCATCCACGCCCCGACAGATATGCGTTCCACCTGCCCAGCCTGTGCCGCCGTCTTCCCGAGCAATGATCTGCTCAACCATGACTTCACCAGTGGCAACTTCGTCGATGATGGCTTCGGCTATTTCGACGCGGAGGGCCATGTCTTCCTCTTTGCTGCGTCCAGTCGGCGTGAGCTAGTCGCCCAGTATACGGGGGCGATCCGTCTGCTCGACAACCACCTGCGCCAAGCTGCACCTGATCGAGGCATCACGCGCCAACTGGGTCTGATGCTCCTACGCTGGTCAGCAGAGGAAGTCTATGTCGGTGCGGCACCGCAGTTCCGCCACGGACCATCACAGGAGATCGAACGTGCCTGGGATGGCGGCCAACCTGACTGGGCCGGCATGGAAAACCCCATTGAGGCCCTGCATCGCAAAGGCTCCCTCTCCTATGCGATCGACGTGCCCGGTGTGACCGAGGTGCTGGCACGCGCCTACGACACGGTATGGCCCACACTTGCTCAGGATGATGAATGGATCGCCCGTGCAGCGGACCTCGGCCTCGATCTACCCGACACCCAGGCAGGTCTGCTGCTGATCGAAGAGGCACTATCCTGTCTCATGCAGACAGCAATGGATGGCGCTGCCCTGGCCAACA
Source organism: Gemmatimonadota bacterium (assembly GCA_018660835.1). Taxonomy (GTDB): domain Bacteria; phylum Latescibacterota; class UBA2968; order UBA8231; family UBA8231; genus UBA12574. The sequence continues at coordinate 347,282 of JABJJN010000020.1, forward strand.
AGCCGCGCACGAGTGTTGGCGTGCTCACTGCTCTGCGGGCACTGGATCGCGACGACGCCACCCAGGTCATGGACTGGCTCTACGACCGTGGCCCCGATCGACTGCGGGTCTTCATCACCAACAATTTCACCATCGATGGCGCCCCACCAGAGGCGACGGGTGGATACAACGACACCCACACACGCGGCGTCTTTGAACTTCAGGCTGAAATGGATGCATTGCGACAGTTGCAGCCTGATGCCTATCCGGAATCGCAGTATCCTTCCATCACAGACGACCCTCGCCTGGATCAACTCGTGCGCTCACCATACGACATGATCCTCCTGGACAAGGTCCCCTTTCATTTCGGCGATGGCGGTTCGGCCGGTGTGCAGCAACCACTGACCGAGAGCAATTCCCTGCGCCCACTGGATGCGACGACCCTTGAACGCGCCGCCGCAGCAGGATCCGCAGCGGCAGCTGAACAGCTCGGTCGTCAGACCAGAGACGAACCAGGTGCTCCAGGCACGACAATTCACGATGGCGTCGGCATAGCCATTCTGCGCACCGATGGCACACCAGAGCGGGCGGCTGCGGGCATTGTCTACGGCGATGCGCCATGGCACCGACATCAGGATCTATTCGATACGCAACTGTATGCATTTGGCCGCCCCTTCCTGTCGGATCTTGGCTATCCACAGTCCTGGGCACACGTGGGCGCCTGGGAGGGCAACTGGGCAACTCACAACAGCCTCTGGTCCGTCGTCGACGAGTTCGAGCCTCTGGAGCTCCCTTTCGACACACCCTGGCACTTCCTCAAAGAGATCGCTGGCCGCGGACGGCTCGTACGCACACTTCGTGCCGAAGGCATTCAGATCGTCGAGGTGGAGGCCCAGCGTTGGGTCTTCGATGCCAAACAACTGCGTTGGGTGGATCCCGGTGTGCGTTATCGGCGGCTGCTGGCATTGGTCGAAACCGCAGAAGAGGGGATCGCCCTCGTCGACCTGAGTCGCATCGAAGGTGGCGACGAACACTGGCGCCTGTGCCGAGGCCTGGAGGGTCGATTCAAGCAGCAGGGCGTCGAACCTGCGTCGCATCCAGGCACACTCGCTGGAGTCGATGTCGAACGCGGCCAGGAGCCAACCCATGGCGACTATGCAGGACTCGCCTGGATGAATGAGGTCACGCAGATCGACGCCGGAGGCGCACCTGGGCAGTGGACGAGCCTGCACGACGAGACCGCGCGACTCGATCTGCATCAACTGCATGTGAGTCCGGGTACCACACTGCGTACCGCTCGTGCTACAGCCGTCATGGACGCGCCTGATCGCTCCAGATACGACTACCAAGCCCTCGCCTGGCAACGATCAGATCCCCAGGACACGACCTGCGTCGATCTCGTATTCGAACCACACATGGGGCAGCCGACCCTTGTCGAGGCGGGTAAGATCGAAGCATCAGCAAAAGGCACAGACAAAGCCGCTGCGTCGGGCGTGCACCTGGTAACGCGCTCCGGGCGCGATCTCTCCATCTACTGGTCACCTTCTGCGGCGCCGGACGCAGAGACACAGTACAACGACGGCACCAGACTGCAAGGAGCCCTGGCGGTGATCGAGAAAGACCACGCCACCACCGTCGGTTGCAGTGGCATCACCATTGGCAACCAACAGCCGCGAGGCCCCCAGAGCGTCCAGATAGAGAGCAGCCGCCAGACGGGCACCATTCAGGCCCTCGACCGACAAAACTGTACAGTCGATGTGATCGGACTCTCGGACATCACCGCAGGCGATCGCGTCCGTGTGAATCCTGCAGGACGTGCCCACAACTACAAAGTGACCCAAGTCGAGGCTCTGGAAGACAACGGCACCCGCCTCACCCTCGATATGGCCAGCATTCACGGTCGAGCCCGCGTGGCGGCAATTGATGCAGCACGAATCGATTTGGATTTCCACCTGATCACGCGCACGGCGACCTTGCTCCATACACGCCTGCAGCGTGAGAGCGATGGCAACTGGCGACCGATCACGCATGCCTTCAATCACGACGCCTACACAACAACCCTCGACGTCGGTGGTGCACCCGGTTTGGATGGTGCCCTGCCCGATTCACAATGGCTGTCTATCGGCGATTGGGTCATCGCCGTCGACTATGTCATCGGCGACCCGATTGCCTGGGAACCAACACACACTCACACCTTGAGGTAGATATGGGCAAGACCATCGATATCGCGATCGTCGGCTGTGGCGGCATGGCAGGCGCCCACTTGAATGGCTACGAAGAATTGCTGCGGGGCGGGGAGAGACGCTTCCGCATTGTCGCCGCAGTGGACGAAGTGAAGGAGGGTGCCGACGCCTTCGCGCAACGCCTGCACGACTCAGTGGGCTTCGATGTGAAGACCTTCACCAGCGTCGACAAGTTGCTCAACAGCGGGCTTCACATAGATGGAGCCGACATCTGCAGCCCGCACGGATTACATCACGTGCTGTCCTGCCAGTTGCTCGCCGGGGGCGTCAATGTCCTGTGCGAAAAACCCATCGGTGTCACCGTAAAGGCCTCCAAGAAGATTGCCGCCATGGCCAAGAAGACGGGCCTCGTCGCCGCCACGGCTGAACAGTGCCGACGCAGTATCGGCCAACGCACGATTCACTGGGCCTTCAACGACGGGCTTCTCGGCCAACCACGCATGTGGTGGGCCATTGCCGCCTCGTGGCGTGATCCTGCCCAGGTCGGCGGCTGGCACTGGCGCATCGATCGCAAGCTCGGTGGCTGCGGCATGGTCATGGACTCAGGCGCGCACTGGGTCGATACGATGCGTTACTGGTTTGGTGAGGTCGACTCGGTCTATGCCCGTGTCGAACAGATCTACGATCGCCCGCACCAGAAGGGCGATCGCCTCGTCAACAGCACCCAGGAAGACTTCTGGACCTGCATCTTCAACTTCGCTTCGGGATTGATCGGCACCTGGTCGTGGACAATCAGCGCCCCGGGCAAAGGCTTCACACAGTTGACGATGGCTGGCACCAAGGGATCGCTCATCGACAGCGACATCTTCCATCCCGCTGCATTTCAGGCTCGCGGCGAGGCGCAACTGTTGGATGGCACCAGCTATAACATGGAGAAGCTGCAGCAGATGTATCAGGAGACGCTGAGTTCTCGCAAACGAAATCAACTCTTTCCATACGGAATCACCGGCGGCGTCACGCTGGAACTGTGGGATTTCATCGATGCCCTGAGCAAGGGACGTCCCGTCGAGATCGACGTCGAGGAGGGTCTACGGTCGAAAGCCGTGAGCGAAGCCGTCTACGAATCAGGAAAGTCCGGCGACGTTGTGAAGGTAAAGGACGTGTTGTCAGGCAAAGTGAATGCTTACCAGAAGGACGTCGATCGCATGTGGAAACTCTAGGGATGGATGGAAGTTCGCAGCCTCCTGAGAGACTCGACCCGGTCACGTCAGACTTCAGCCAAAGTGACCAGATACTTTGCCGCCACGTTCTATCATCCGGTCTATGGCTTTCATGTTAATCATCAGTTGACGGGGGTGATGAAAATTGCCGAGGCGACTCGTGTGTTCCCTATAGGTCACGAATCTGTCAGCGTAGAGAATCCACAAGGGGTGACCGTACTGCTTGAGCGGGTATTTCTCGAGGACGTAGGTATACATCTTTGAGAACCAGTCCTTCGCCCACTGAGCACCCGTGTGTTCAAGGACGCACATCGTGCCGATGAGAATTTCCTCCTGCAGCCAGAGCGCCTTGCCTGTGTTCCATTCGCTGTTGTCCACATGAGTTATACCCATCATGAGGCCGCCGTATACATCATCCCACATGACCTCGATGTGACGTCTCAGCAAATCGGCAGCACGGTCGAAGAGAGCTTTGTCCTTGCGTCGCAGGGCCTCGAACAACACCATCCAGAGGGTTTCGGGGGCGTGCCCGAAAACAAACTGGCTGTGGTCGCCTTCGATCCGGGACATATCGTGATTGATGTTCTCGTTGATCAGGCCGAAGGCGGGATTGTAGTGGTACTCCATGACGGCCTCGACGGCGCGGTCGTTGATCGCTTTCAGTTCGGGGTCGTAACGCTTTTCAAGCATCTGCGTCGTTGAACGCAGCAGGACGAACCAGTGACCGAGCCGGCGTGGGCTGACGACTTCAGGTGACGTCTCTGTCTTGGGAAGATTCCCGTAGTTTGGGCGATTGTCGTAAATATCGAGGCACTTGAGGATCATTTTCTTCGCCATATCCCAGTACTCGTCCTCACCGGACGCTTGCGAAAACTCCTGAAGACCGTTCGCGACAAACATATCGCCGTAGAATATTTCAGCCGGGCCGCCCAGCGGCGTGCCCTCGCGTGTGTATGCCGCGGGCAGCAGTTCCGCGCCAAGTGGATTCTGCTTCATAATGAAATCGACCGACATGCGCGCGACGTTGACGTAGTCAGGATCGGCCTTGACTGCGTTGCTCAGATAGGACATGACCCAGATTCCGCGCCCCTCGAACCAGGCGTTCTTGTTCGTATTGATCTTGGTACCGTCACGATCGAGGGAGGTTGTGAATCCGCCGAATTCTCGATCGACACAGAACTTGTCGTGAAAAGGCAGATAATCGTCGAACAGCCAGTAACGGTGTTCCTCTCTCAGCTCTGCGAGGGTTTTCCCCGCGAGCAAGCCATCATCGGTGACGGATGGCGCTTGGGGAGCCGCGCCCATATTTACTGATGCTGGTGCGCAGGACAATCCTACGGCCGCTGCTCCTGCGGTGCCGAAAAACGCTCGTCGTTTCATTGTGACCTCGCTTTGAGTTGTCTTACCAGGGCTGACGATGGATTTCTACTTCCCTGATGAATCAATCGGGACAAGGGCATCAATCAGAACAAGGCTTCCAGGACAGGATCCGTCAGATGTCGCATGGTTGTCTCTCCTCGGTCGAAGCTCGATACGTGATTCCGAGAGATGGATAATGATCGTGGGTACGTCACCCCAGAGCAACGTGGTGTGCGATGGGCGACGTAGCCGCGAAAAAAGTCAGAAGAATGTCAATCGCATGTGGAAGCTCTATTTACCTTCTTATGTCTAAGCCCTCGTTCAAACCATCGGCACCGTGAAGGCGGATAAGTGAAACGATCTGAGAACATCCTGGTCATCGGGCTCGGCAGCATGGGCACCTATCTCGTGCGCCGTCTGACGCATGAGGGCCACCACGTGACGGTCATCGAGGGCGATGCGAAGATCCTTGCTGAAGCCGACGCAACACTCGACGCCCGGCTGATACTTGGTGATGCTGCAGACTTTGGCTGTTGGGGTCGGATCGATGCGGCGAAAATGGATTACATGATCGCCGTGACCAACGATGATGCGCTCAATATCCTGGCCGCACAGATCGCCGACCGCTACGGAATCCGCCAGAAGATCGCCCGCATTCGGTCTGTAGAGGTATGGGCGAAGAACGCCCCTCTCACGGCGGCAGATCTGAAAATTGATCTCGTCATCCGTCCCGGTGAGCTCGCTGCGAGAGAAGTCGCACGCTTGCTCAAAATGCAGGATGGAAGCGGCGCAGTCGCGGTGGGCGATGGTGAACTGCGGGTTGTGAACGCGACCATCGGCCCCGACTCGTTACTGGCGAACGTCAGTCTCAGCCAACTCGCCGACGCCTACGACGACTTGCCCTTTCGCGTCGTCTGTGTCGAGCGCGACATCGTCACGCATATCCCAGGTGGCGACTTCGAAATACGACCGGGCGACCGGGTACATCTCATTGCCCGCAAGGATCAGATCGCTCAGCTGATGCTCTTCGCGCCGGTGCCACCCAACGCCGGTGATCAGGTCCTGATCATCGGTGGCGGCCTCATCGGAGCTCGGATTGCTGAGTTGCTGCAGTCGACATACTCTGTGCGTCTGTTGGAGGAGGACGAAGCGCGAGCGGAAGAGCTGGCAAGCGTGCTGGAGAAGACAGAGTGTTTGCACGGTGATGGCTTGGATCGCGAGACGCTGTTGCAGGCAGGGCTCATGAACATGAACACGGTCATCGTCGCCACAGGCGACAATGAGGCCAACATCATGACCAGTGTGCTGGCCAAACACATGATGCAGACGGGGACTGAAGTGTCACGCCCTGGAAGAACCATCACACTGGTGAAAAAGGAAGACTACGTCGGCATCGCCTCGGCCCTTGGCACCGACATGGTCCTCAGTGCCCAGATCCTGGGGGCGAACGCAGTATTGCGACACATTCGCAGTGACTATGTCCTCAACGTCGCTCATCTCCACGGGTGTGATGCGGAGATGGTCCAGTTGATTGCCAATCCAGGATCACCGATCACCAAACGGCCGCTGCACTCTATCCCGGATATGGCGGGAAGAATCATGATCAGTGGTGTCCGCACCGATGGACGCTGGGACATCGCCCGTGGCGTAACGCAGATCAGGGAAGGCGATCACGTCGAATGCGTCTGCTCCTTTGATGGGCTCGCCGAGTTGCAGCGACTCTTTTTCGCGTGACCAACACCACCCAACCGACCGCCAGCAGTGCCAAGATCGTCGCCCACATGATCGGGGCACTGTTATTGGTGACCGCCGCCGGCATGCTTCCCCCGATCATCTGTTCGTTGATCTATGGTGAAAACGATCTATTCGCCTTCGTTGTGTCAGCTACGATCACGGCAGCGATCGGCGCCCCCCTCTACTGGATATACCGACGTCATGAGGATCTGAGTCCTCGACATGCCTTGCTGATCGCTTCCTGTGGATGGGTCATCGTGTCGGCAGCTTCGGCGCTTCCCTTCATGATTCACGGCGCCATCCCAAGCTTCGCGGACGCCTTTTTTGAAATGATGTCCGGTTACACGACGTCCGGCTCGACCATTCTCACGGACATCGAAGTAGTACCGCACGGCCTGCTATTCTGGCGCAGTGAAACGCACCTGATCGGTGGCATGGGCTTTGTGACGCTTGCCGTTTTTCTTTTGCCGCATGGCGTGAGCGGTCTGCGCCTGTTTCGCGCCGAGTCGAGCCCGGGGCAGACGATTACACGTGAGCGTTTCACCGAGCGCAATCGCGACGCGATGGTCGTTCTGTGGGCAATCTATCTGATTCTGAATACGGCGCAGGCCCTGCTTCTGTTGGCAGGGGGCATGTCACTCTTCGACTCGCTGTGCCACACCTTCGGCACGGTGTCGACATCAGGATACTCGCCATACAATGCCAGCCTGGGTCACTACGATAGCGCCTATTTTGACTGGGTAGTGATCGTCTTCATGTTCCTCGGTGGCGTCAGCTTCGTGCTTTTCTACTGGGTCGCACGGGGAGACTGGCAAGCACTCGGCATCAACACCGAGATACGCTGGTACATCGGATTTGTCTTGATCATCTGCGGTGTCGTGTCCTGCATACTGTGGCAGAACGGCGCATACGGATTCGCCGACTCCGTGCGTTATGGCACATTCCAGGTCATGTCACTGCTGACAACGACGGGGTTCACCACAGCCGATTACGAAGTCTGGCCGAATGCAGCGCAGATGTTTCTCTACATCGCCTGTTTTGTGGGAGCCTGTGCAGGCTCGACCACGAGTGGAATCAAGATTGTTCACTACGCGATCATCTGCAAATTCATGGGTGCCGTCATACGAAAGATCTTCTTCAGACCCCTCGCTGTCGTGTCTGTGCGTCTCGACGGCCACCGGATCGATCAGGCGGTCATCCACCTGGCCCTGTGTTATTTCGTCGTCAACATCTTCCTCGTTCTCGCCGGCGGCTGTTTCATGGCACTCGTCGATGACTTGGATATCCAGACGGCCATGAGTTCCGTCATCGCCACACTGATGAATGTGGGCCCCGGCTGGGGCGGCGTGGGCCCGACGAAAAATTTCGCCTTCATCTCGGACACGGGGAAGTGGTTCCTCTCCTTCATGATGCTTGTCGGCCGACTCGAAATGTTTACGCCTCTCGTACTCTTCTACCCATCCTTCTGGAAGAAATAACCATCACGCGATTCGCGCTGTGATCAGCGCATGGCCTCCGGTGTTGACCACCGATTCGAGCCTTGCCGTGTCGTTGATGGTTGCCAGGATCTTCGCAAACCGAGCCGGATTCGAGTCCTGCAGTTCCATGATCCCCTCGTCATTCCCGTATCCGATCCCTCGAATCGAGCGGGTATCTTCAACGACGTAGCCCGTGCGTTCAAAGTAGTCGGTGATCTGTGACGTTCGCGGGAAGTACGCCTCCTGAAAGCCCTGAATTGCATGGTTCCTGAAGTGGCCACTCTTGATGAGGCGCTCGAGATTCGCGCCATCGACCTGGTCCGGGGAAGAGAGAGCGCGCTCAAGAATGCTCTTCACGCCAACCTCATAGGGCATATAGACTGCGAACACGGTGCCACCCGGCTGTAGCTTCTTTCGAACCTCTTCGAGACACTTGATCACCTCATGCTTCATGAGATGGTATAGCGGGCCGAATAGCAGGATGGTGGAAAACATTTCGTCGTCGTACTGAGACAGATCGAGCGCATTCGCCACATCAATTCGGACAACATTCTGTCGAATGTCAGGATCGAGAGAGGACGCTCGCTTCCGGGCTTCCTCAATGAGGTCTTCAGACAGATCAGCGAGGCAAACACTGTGGCCGAGACTCGCAAGGAAGAAGGCGTATCGACCCGGCCCACCACCAAGGTCCAGAACATTGGATCCTGCAGGGATCTGCTCAGTCAGGATGGACCGCAAGATCTCAAATTCAAGCTGGCCCGCCGGTGTATCCAGACGGCCCCACTCATTGAAATCTGAGTAGTACGCTCTGATTCTATCGAAGTTTGTGGTCATGCCTCTCACTCGAGATACTTCCCGTGCACGGGTCAGAACTTGCCGTTGTCATTCTTCCATTCTGCCCGGTCGGGCACTGTCTCTCTCGTATCCCAGTGTTCGACAAGTTTCTCATCCGCGAGCCGAAACAGATCATAGAATGACGTGTGGATGCCATGCAGCGATCCCTCACTGACGGACAGGACGAAGTTTCCCTCTGCCAGTAGACGATGATTGGTCTCGTACTGGATGACACGATTCCCATTGTCAGCGCACTGAGATAACGCAGATCGAAGCGATGCCAGACCGTCTCCGATATCCGGATTGTGTTCGGTATAGCAAGAGCCATCCAGGTAATGCTCCAGTCGATCAATCTTGCCTTGGATGAAGACCTCCTCCACGAAAGCGCGAACGCAATCTCGATTGAGTTCTGTCTTGTCTAAGTCTGTCGCCGTTGTCGGGCCCTCGAGCATGGAGTGACCGGATGGATTTGGCCCCTCCTTCTGCTGGATGTTGTCCCAATGCTCAACGGTCTGATCACCCTCGAAACGAAAGACCTCGAAACCGACATTCAGGCTACTGAAGTCATACTCAGTATGAGCAAACACGAAATCGCCATCTGAGAAAACACGTACCAACTCGACGCGCGGAGAGGTCTTGGCGATCCGCTTGAATAGCGTCGCCAGGCCCTCACCTCCCTCGTGCGTCTCAGGATTGTGCTGGATGTACTTGCCTTGATTCACGACCGCTACCGCTTCCTCGTCGCCCGTCTCAATTCCCTTGAGCAGAGCGCGTATTCCTTCTTTCCGTCTCGCCGACATCACATCCCTTTTCTCTTAGTGTCGCAAATCTGATGCTCGGTCTGCCCCCGAAGTCAGCCATTCTCGAGTAGCTGTCGAACTTCCTTGTTCTTGGCCACGTCCATGGGCGTCTCCCCCAGTTCATTGGTGAGACTGACATTCGCCCCGTGTTCAAGCAGCAGCGAAACACCAACGACATCGCCCTGTCGAGCAGCATTATGAAGGGCAGTGCCACCCAGCGTGTTCCCATCATCGGGATGCACATCGTCCACCTCGACTCCATGTTCCAACAGGATTGCAAGCATTCCAGGGCACTGCTTGTTGAAGTGAGCCGCGTGGGTGAAGGCATTCCAGTGACTTATGCCGTCCGGTCCCCGACCAGTCCCGGTAATCTGTGCACCATGCCTCAGCAGGCACTCGATGCAAGCGAGAGCCTTGCCTTCCGTCGCCGCGACGAGCACACCGGGTGTATTCACATCGGCACCATGTTGGATCAGTATCTCGATCACAGGAACACATCGGTCGTATAGAGAAGCCCGCTTGAGCGCGTAGTTGCCCTCCTCTGTTACATCGCCGCCGATTTCGATGAGGTAGGCAAGGATTTCAAGTTGGCACTGAGTCGCCGCCTCGGTAATGGGCCGATAGTTGCGATTTTCCCCAGGCCGGATGATCGTCGTGAGCAGGTCCGGTTCGTCTTCCAGGAGACCTGTGACCGCAGCCAGGTCGCCCACTTCGATCGCCTCCCGCATCGCATCTATGGACAAGCTCATGACGTTAATCCCTTGGGGGTGGTCGGATGTTGGATCCGCGATTCTACTGAGCGTACGATTCGGCGAGCTGGTTGCACACAAGAGATAACTCGAGACGGCCTTCCGCAGCCAGCTTCTGCGCCAGAAGATTGCAGCGATCAGCGAAGCTTCTAGCCGCTTTCACGGAATCCGGGTGAAGCGCACGCGCCCGTTCGAGTACTTCGCGTGCCGACTCAACTTCACCCATCTCCAGTAGGATGAACCCGTACTGCCGCCAGGCGGAGAAGTCGGAGGGCGACGCTTCAGCGAGCCATTGCAAGTGGGTTCTGGTAGCGGGTAGTTGCCCGGACCCGTAGAGTGCAATCGCCAGCATCTTGTGCAGGAAGCGTGTGTCAGGCCGGATCGCGACCGCCGCATCGAGATAGCTTACCGCCTTGTCGTATTCCTCCTGCATCGTGTAGAGCCTGCCAAGCAAGTGAAGTGCATTGACATTGGTATTGGACTCCTCGACGGCCCGCAGGAGCCACTGCTCGGCCTCTACCAGGTCGCCGCGATTGAGATAGTGCCGTCCCACGACCATCTCATCACGACCAAAATCCATCGGCAAGGTTTTGGTGCGTTCCAGGGCCCGCGCTTCACTTGTGTTCAGGACGATCCACGGAACGACATGGAAGAGCGAGATGAGAATGGCACTGAGCAGCGCACCGTCGATGCCGATCTCGCGAGCCCCAAGAGAACGCGACTCAGAGTCGCCGCCAGCCACCTCCGAACGAAATAGGAACAAGCCGAGCGCGGCGCACACTAACACCAGGGCCGACGAAGCGAAAACATCCCAATCGCGCGGATAACCGAGAGTGGGGTCCGCCGCCATCCAGTTCCCACCGAGATAGGAACTGCCGACGACAATTAGAAACCCGCTCATCCCGATGAGGGCCTCCCGACCCCGGCGTAGCGCAAAGACCAGCGCCGGAAGGAAGAAGAAGAGGGCAAAGGGCCCAATCAGGAACTGCTCGCTGAAGAAGTCTCGCACGTGTCGGGTCGACAGTGCATAGGACCAGCCGGAACCTGAGCCCGAACCACTCACGAGTTCGCGAAGAAGATTTTCCGCCAGACCCGTTGGTGAGTATTGGCGCCCCTGAACTTCGAGCAGTCCGATCAAGGCTGCCACCGCGACTGCAAGGATGACGAGTTTCCTGGCAGACGCACGAAGACGTCGAATGTCAAACCAACCGACGAGCACGAGAAAGACGTAAGAGGGCAATAGCGCGAGGCTGGACAGGTGTAGGCCAAGGGCGGCGACGAGGGCAAGCGTCGGCGGAACGATCCCACAAGCGCCGCGGAAGAGGCGGAGAGCGAACAACAAGTAGACACCGATGGCGACCGTCACGTAAGCGTAGTTCTCCGCGTAGCCAAAGAACAGCAGGACGAATCCCTGCGTGAGAATCAGGAGAGCACAGCCGATCCGTGTTGCGACCCGTTTGCGGGCGAGTTCTCCGCTCAGTTTCCAGATGACGTAGCAGAAGACGACACCACAAAGGATGCTTTCAAGCGCGGTACTGAGCTGTGCGATCTCTGGCGCAGGCATTCCATCGACAAGGCTGGCGACCCCATTGTAGGCCAGCTGGTGCAGCCACATGGTGATCGGTTCCCGGGGATGGGACTGGAACCCCGTGCCCTTCGGAAGCTCCATGATGAGAACGACAGAATCACCCAGCAGCAGGTGCCTGACCCTGAACCACCAGAGGACAGCGAAGCCGATCGCACCGATGATGGCACCTGCAAGCACACGTGAGTGCGGCGATAGCTTGTGGTTGTCGTGTCTTGCCACCCATGATGACAAGCGTCGCGCCGCCGACGAGCCAGAGCAGAGGGGAAGGATGGCCAACGCAAGAACGCCCAATCCGGCGATGAACACAGGCAGGGAGAAGAATGCGTAGGAGTGAGCTCCCCAGAGCGTACCAGTCAACGCTTTGTATCCCAGTACGTGGGCGCCGAGGGTCAGCACCCAGAGGACGATGACGCTGGCCCGAAGCCAGGGGCCGGATGCCGCCGGCTGGGTACGAGCCCCTGCCTCGGCGGTAACGCTCACGTCGCTACCATCGCTTCCTCAAGGTGCTCATCAAGCAGTCTTGAAGACCATGGTGCAACATGCGTCTGTCGGGCATTTAGGTAGCTTTTCATTGGTTGCCAGTATCTCTCATGCCATGCCTGCACGAGTCTGATACCAGGAATCGCTTCGATGGTGAGTCCTGTAATCATCCCACCAAACAAGAGAATCGCCCACCAGGGGCTGATTCTATTTCGGCTGGGGCACGGTGAACTCGGCGAATTTGCTAGCTGCTACTTGGACTTCAAGGCACGGGCAACCGCGATCGCTGACTTCGACCAGGATCTTAGTGTTCGGGTGTTCTTAAGGATACGCGGTGGAACCTCGTAGTAGGGCATTTTGCCATGGCGAGACGCCGAAGCCTCCGAACATACCCCGCGACCTCACCTCTCCGATCGGCGAGAGGATTCCAACGATCGCATCGGCTGCTTCTCTTGCTACAGCTGTCCTCTTCACACCTTTCTGGCCCATGACACACTCCTGCAGCGAGTTTTTGCTGAACGATTCTGGTGCAGTCGTCGCGCGATTGCCGCCCTTAGAGCCGCGTGTGGAAACCTGTCTTTTCGTTCGCCTTCAGACCCGCACTCTCATAGAACTTGAGAGTTGATGGTCTCTTGGAACCGGTGAGCAGCATGACCTTATAACATCCGTGGTCCCGTGCAACTTGCATCGCCGCCTGGAGCACTGCCGTGCCATGCCCCTTTCTGCGATGGTCAGGATGCGTCACCACATTCTCGATGAGGGCGTAAGGTCGCATAGACCTTGTGAGGTTGGGAATCAGATTGAGATAGCAGGTGCTCACGACATGCCCCTGATCCTCGCCCACAAGGATCACGTTGCCTTCGGCCTGTATGATCTGAGTGAAGGCCTTGTCGAACTGATCAGATGGAACCACTGGATCATCGGGTATCAGATGCCCATAGAGCTCTTGGATGGACTTCACGTCCTCTAGGGTCGCACGTCGGATCATGACAACACTCTTGCAGGGCTTGGGGAACTCTCGCGGGAAGTCACCCGCTGTCGCACGCACGAATCACGTGCTATATGGCCCAGTACTTCCAAAGATCCTTGGGAACATCATAGCGAAAGGCCGGGTCGTCTCTATCGCGATGATCAAAACGGGCGATCAATGCGGTGCGTGGTGACGACCTTATGTTGATTGAGCCATTGTGGAAGAGAAACGCGTGCCAGAGCAGGAGATCTCCAGCCTTTGCTGTGAACTCGGTGCCGCCCGTCCTTGGATTGTCGCAGAAAACGTCCCAGGTAAATCCTTCGACATCCAGAAAGCTGCCATCTAAATGAGACGGATGCTCCAGGAAGTACCGGTGCGCAGCATGGTGGCTGTCCGGCCAATAGGTGAACGCACCACCTTGGGGCTCTACATCGTATAGATAGGCCGTCGCGCCAAGCATCAGCGGCAACCATTGCCCGCCGTACCCATCGATGTGACCGGACTGGGGCATTGTCCAGGTCGCTTTTGGCTGTGGCCACCTGATCTTGGGTGTGCCATGGCCGTAGATGAACGCCCCGCCACCGAGTTGCTCCACGAAGGCGTGCAGGACTGGATGACGCCAGAACGCTGACTCCGGAGGGTCGTACTCGTATCGATGAACACGTTTGTCATCTTCGGGCCAGGTCTCAGGCGTCTCGAGACTCGATCCCAGTTGGCGCCAGATCTGACCTCGCCAATCGTCTACAGCTGCCTGATCGAACACATTTCGCAAGACCACATATCCATGCGTCTTGAAGTGCCCTATCTGCTCATGTGAGAGGTACGATGAGGAGTCCACAGGATACTTTCCGTATCAGGCCCGCTGCTGTCTCGGTGTCCTCATGCGTCGAGGACTGCAACCAGATCATCCCTTGATTGGGCCCTGGCAACATCTATTGCCAGCTGGCCCTCCGAGTCCTTCAGCTTCGTATTGGCACCCTTCATCGTGAGTGCCTCGATCACATCAGTGGTTGTTCCCACCGCATAACACGCGGCATGAAGAACACTGGTCCCAGCAGGTCGCCGCCATCGAGCAATGGACGACACATAGTTGACATCGGCTCCAAGATCGATGAGAGCCATCACGACAACCAAGTCGGGACGGACACCCAGTATCGTCCGAACAGTGTCGGCCTCTTGCCTCCAGATCGCTTGGAACAACTCGTGTGCAGAAGGGTCGGGCATGGGAACACTCAATTCAGCGTACGGAGCTTACGTAGCCCGGTGGAAACCCGAGCCGGCTGAGGACCGCTCGAAGACGAGCGGCATAGTCTGGATCGGTTTCGCCCGCGTTGGGCGCCTCCAGGAGATTGTAACACAACGCCGGGAAGGTCTCGCCATCCAATAAGCGGGCGATTATCGCCTCTGCTCGATATTGCTCCAAACCGGGGGCAGAATAGAGCCTTCCGAGTTCGTCGTGCGTCAGGGCGAACGCCATTCCGTATGCTCGTGCTCCAGAGGCAGGAGCAAGCGTCGCTCGTCGCCCGATTCTTAATGCATAGCCGTCGACATATGCACGGCGTGGGTTCACCGCCGTGATCTGGCTGGCACGGAGAATATCGCTGTCCATGAAAAGTCCGTAGAAGAAACCATCAATTCGTCGATCACTCATATGGTATCAAACATCGTCGGCTCGATCTCGTTTTTCTCGCCATTTCGAAACCCTCTCCAGGATTCATCCCCTGCATAGCACGATCAGTTCAGCAATCGACTCGGATCAAGTACATCCGTTGCAGTGCGTTTGCATATGTTGATCTGTTAACTCTCTCATGGGCTTGCTGTGATTGACATCGGCACATTGCTCTTCGGCGTTGCGTGCGTGATCATCGCCTTGATTGCATCGGGTATCACGGCTTGGGTGCTCCACCGGTACTCATTGATCGCACCGGCCAATCGCGACCGCCCTCCCTGGTACATGACATGGAGACGCGTGGTGGTTCTAGCGCTCGGTGCATTCCTGATCGGCCTTCTGAGCCAACTCGCGGGCACTTACCGCGGTTTCGCCCTCATGCACATTTTCACATTTATGCCAACGCTGTTCTATCCGCAGATAGGGGTTCGACGTTGGATCCTTCTCCTCGAGCAGACATTGCTTTGGCTCGTCTGGACGATGGGCGTAATGAGCATTGAAACGGGCAGCGCGGCGCTCGAACCTACGACCGCTATTGGATGTCTTCTTTCCATTGCAGTTGGCCAGGCAGGTCTGTCGGTTGGACGAATCCTTCTCGAGGATGGTTGGAGATGACCTGCGAGGGCTCCTGAACCCCCGGTGCATTTGACGAACCCCTGTAGGCGCTGTCGCTACCCATAAGCTCCTTATGAGTTCCGTAGTGCTTTCGACGTCACTTGGCGTACGAAGTCTGTCTTGGCCTGCGTGTAGCGCTCACGGTCACTGTGGAAGCTAACCGCCAGCTCTCTCTTCAGTTCCGCGTATTGCTCCCTCTCTTCGGCGTGGGATCGGAGGTAGTCTCTGAAGGCGAGCCCGTCCCATATGGGGTGTTCCTTTGGCGCACAGTGGACATGATGGGTGCGTTGACCCATCAGACCTTTGCGTTTGACGAAGGCCATGTGGCCGGAGTGCCACCAGTAGTCCCATGTCTCGTCGTCGAAGCAGGAGACAACGTGGGGTTTGGCGGTGGTGACAGAGGGGATCTCCACCAGGATATCGACCACCGGCTTGGCTGGAATGCCGGGGATGGCGGTGCTGCCGTAGTGCTCGATGCGGCGTGCGATCCCGGTGCCGAGTTGGTTCGTGAGCCAGTCGGCCATCAGAGTGAACTGGTGTGACCAAGATGGATCGTGATCGAGGAGCTCGACTTCATCGCTGCTTGCATCGTCTGTGCTCAGACTCACGTATGAGTTGGCGGAGATCCAGAAGTTGTGCGACGTGGAGACCCGTGGCTGATCCGCTGTGACCGGCAAAGGCCCCGTGTATTCTCCCGTGTATCTGCCGGTGCCAGATTCAGAGCGGGTGAGCCATTGCCAGGTGATGTCGTCCTGCGCGACGATCACGGAGTGACCTTCGCGCGTTTCCCATATGACTCGGGCGTTGTCGCCCAGGAACCACGCAACCATCCCGTCTGGAATATCATCGATGTGACCTACTTCGATGCCGAGGAAATGCAGATCGCCATCGTCGCCGACGGGAGACTGAAAACCGACGTATCGGGTCAGGTCACCCGTGTGCTGCACCTCTTTTGTCAGGCGGTTGAAGAGACCGCCGTAGAAGCTCATCATGGCTTCAAAGTCGCCCTTGATGAGGACTTGCTGGCTTCCGACCAGCTGGATTCTCGCTTCTTCTCCAGCCTGTGTCACGTGATCCCCTCTTGAGAACATCTCACTCAGATACCCGTGTCCATCGGTCCCACCGTCGGCAATGCCAGCTCTGCTGAGCACCCCACTTCAATCAACGCAAGCAAAGACGCTCAGAGTGAGCAACCGCAAAGATTCCCGCAATCACGTGTTGACATTCCTTTATCTCGATTTCATATTGACTACCATGGTAGTCAACACAACAGCCAAAGACCTTTTGCTGGAGTTGGGCTTCAGCGACAATGAGGCCCTCGCCTATCTCTCATTGTTGTCGTGCCAACCAGCCACAGCGTACGAACTGGCCAAGGTATCGGGCATCCCCTCTTCCAAGATCTACGAGACGGCGAGCCGGCTTGTCGACAAGGGTCTGATCGAACCTGTCTCTGCTGATTCAGGCCGCGGTCAGCGCTACATCGCTCTGGGCGCCGAGGACTTCGTCGCCGCTCGCCAACAGGCCGTCACCCGTACAACACAGGCCCTGGAGCCTCTGTTGAAGGCGGCAGGCAATGGCGTGGAAGCAGATTTTATCTGGCAACTCGACACGGTCGAAGGGGTCGTCGACAAGGCACGTCAGCTATTGCAGGAGGCGGCAGAGACGATCCTGATCTCCCTCTGGCCAGAGGAACTCGATGCTTTGCGACAGGACCTGCTCGCCGCCGAGGAACGAGGTGTGTCCATCGCCCTCGTCCACTACGGTCTGCCCGAGGAAACCATCGGCGCAACCTATCACCACCCTGTCGAAGACACGGTGCGCCGCGAGCGTGGCGGCCGCAGTCTGACCTTGGTCGCCGACAGTCGTGGTGTCGTCATCGCCACCCTCTTTGATGATGGCCGTGTTGAAGGGGCGTGGAGTCGCAACCGAGCCTTCGTCTTTGTTGCCGAAGACTACATCCGACACGACGTCTATATCACCAAAGTCACCGCCGAGATGGGTGCGGCTCTGCAACAGAAATTTGGACCGGACTACGCCCGGTTGCGGGAGATCTTCCAGTGAAAGCTTGTTGGATGAATGGGACCATGGTCGATGCGGACGACGCCGGCATTTCGGTCTATGACCACGGCCTGCTGTATGGCGATGGTGTCTTTGAGGGGATTCGGTTCTACGACACTGTTCCCTTTCGACTGGATGCCCACCTGAAGCGACTGCAGCGCTCGGCGCGGGCTTTGCATCTGGATCTGCCCTACTCCCTTGAGCAGCTGGCAGCAGCAACACGACAGACCGCCTTGGCGACACAGGAAGCCGATGGCTACATCCGCCTGGTCGTCACCCGCGGCAAGGGTGCCCTCGGCATCGATCCGAGAACCTGTGCCGCTTCTACCGTCTTCATTCTCGCCGATGAGCTGCAGGTTGTAGATAGCCAAGCGAAACGAGACGGTGCGCGCCTCATCGTCTCATCCCTTCGACGACTCTCGGTGGATCAACTCGACCCACGAATCAAGTCACTCAACTACCTGAACCAGATCATGGCCCGCCTCGAAGCCAATGATGCCGGTGCCGATGAAGCAGTCATCCTCAATAGCAATGGCTTAGTCGCCGAGGGTACCGTGGACAATCTGTTCATCGTCACGGAGGGCGTCCTGTTGACACCTCCTGTGCTGGATGGTGCACTCGATGGTATCACTCGCCAGGTTGTTCTGGAGTTGGCCTCTTCGCAGAACATCCCCTGCCGCGAACAGAGCCTGGCGGTCTATGATTTACTCAACGCGGATGAGTGTTTTCTTACCGGCACGGGTGCTGAACTGATTCCGGTGGCTCAACTCCAGGGACGTTCCATTGGCTCCGGTGAGCGACCAGTGTACGAGCGGCTTCAGACCGCCTTCACACAGCTGGTTCGACTCGAGGCCGCTGCGTAGAGAGTCATCAGCTCTGGCAGCACTTGCCGCCACGTTCCCTGTTCATGATCGTGTGTTCACACTTCAGGCGTGTTGGTAGGAGAAGGAGTTCGCATGTTCATTCAGGATCAGATCAACTGGAACGATCTCGACAGCGACTGGCTGGATTTTTACGCCGCCTTGGGAGTGGACTCCATCCACCTGGAAACGCGCCAGGCCGTGTCGGCACAGGATCATCAGATGAACATCTCGGATGGTGGGAATCATACCGAATTGTTCGAGCAGGCCCGTGAAAAAATCGAAGCGAAGGGCATGAGACTGAACAATGTGTTCTTCTCCTGTCCGAAGCAGATTCCACTCGGTCTGGAAGGCGCCCAGGAGCAGACAGCCAACTGGATCCAGTTGCTGGAATCCCTCGGGCAGGCTGGCATCCCCGCTTTGGGCTGGAACTTCAAACCCATGGGAAACTTCCGTACCGAGTCTGCCATTGGCCGGGGCGGCGTAGCCTACAGCACCTTCGACTACGCTGCCTTCATGCGGGATCAACCGGAACCATACACGCCGGAGATTTCCGAAGTGGAGATGTGGGCGCGCATGACAGCCTTTATCGATGCCGTATTACCAGCGGCCGAGAAGGCGGGCGTGACCATGGCGCTTCATCCAGACGATCCGCCTGTTCCAGAACCATTGGGGGGCGTGGCGCAGATCTGTTCAACGCGAGAGCAGTTTCGACGAATTTTCGACCACCGTCCAAGTGCGCAGCACAAGATGCTCTTCTGTCAGGGCTGTATGACGGAACTGCTCGGCGAGGGTGTGTATGACTTCATTGCCGAGATGTCGGCGCGTGAGGCGATCAGCTGGGTGCACTTTCGCAACGTCAAAGGTCAGCTACCCTCTTTCGAGGAGGTCTTCATGGACGAAGGCGACATCGACATGCGTCGAGCGATGCAGACCTATCGTGACAATGGGTTCAACGGCCCCTTCATGATGGACCATACACCCAGATTTCCTTCTGGTGAGTCGCAACGTTATGGCAAAGCCTATGCGATCGGGTATATCCGAAGACTGATTCAAGAGGTGTACGGATAGCGCTGACTGTGGCACCCCTCGACTGACGAGGCTTGATCTACTGCACTTTTGTGTAGTAATTTGAAATCATCCTTCCCGGCAAACCACGGATCTGCCTTGAGCCTACCCGCCGATCGCGGCTTCCTCCTCCACGTCTACCACCGCCAGCACGGACCGGGCGCCGCGATTTTCGGCATTGGCCGCCTCGAGTCGGGTGAGACCTTCGCCTTTGTCGATCCCCGCCAACGACCAGGCTTCTTCCTGCGTGAGAGCGAAGTCGAGCAGGCGGCAGAATTGTGTCGCCATGGAGGCGCCGACATCGAGCCTCTCACATCGCCACCGCTGACGACGATGGATGACGAACCTGTGCAACATGTCGGCTGCCGCCGCGTGCCCCAGGTTCGATCCTTGGCCGAGGCTCTGCACAAGGCGGGCTTGCGAACCTATGAAGCTGACCTGAGTTATCCTCGACAGTATCTGATCCAGCGCGGACTGCGGGGCTCGATCTCCATCTCCGGCTCCTGGCGCAAGGGCCAGGGTGTTGATCGCGTCTACGTCGAACCGGAATTGGCACCCGATGATTGGGAGCCGTCCCTGCATGTGCTGTCTCTCGATCTTGAGACACTTCCCGATGCATCACAGATCCTGTCGTGTGGTTTCGTCAGTTGGGGATGGGACAACCCCATCGAGCAGGTGCATATCCTGGGTGAGCCACGCCCTGACGATCCAACCCATGTGTTCTGTCATGCCAACGAACGCCAGCTCGTCGCCGCCATCGTCGAGCAGATCCGCCAAGTCGACCCCGATGTATTGACCGGTTGGAATGTCATCGACTTCGATCTGACCGTGCTGCAGCAACGCTGTCGAGCCCTCGGTGTGCCTTTCAATCTCGGCAGATCCAGTGATGATTCCTGGTATCAGGAGGGCGACACGTGGGGCGGCAGCCGCGTCATCGTCTATGGCCGCCAGGTTCTCGACGCCATGCACCTGGTGCGTGCGACATTGCAGCGCTACGATGACTACCGTCTCGACACGGTCGCGCGCGCCGTCGTAGGCCGCGGCAAAACGTTAGAGGCAGATGCAACGGGTGGTAGCATGCCGCAGAAGATCCTCGACGCGTGGAAGCAGGATCGCGCGGCATTCTGCGACTACTGTCTCGAAGATGCGCGCCTCGTACGCGACATTCTGGAAACCGAGGATCTCGTGCAATTGAGTCTGCGTCGTGGTGCGCTCACGGGCCTGCCCTTAGAGCGCGCCTGGGGATCTGTCGCCGCCTTCGACTTCCTCTACATCTGTGGTCTGCGACAACGAGGCATGGTGGCACCCACGACGGGCATCGATCGGATCAAGCTTGGTGGATCCCCCGGTGGCCTGGTGATGCCGACGACGGCCGGTCTCTATCGCAATGTCTTCGTCTTCGATTTCAAGAGTCTGTATCCGTCCATCATCCGCACCTTCAACATTGATCCTCTCACCTATCTCCAGGCGCGCAATCTCTATATCGCTCAAACCAGAGATGGCGCTGTTGCGGAGGGACCTCAGGAGTATGTGACAGACCCCGGTGGCCGTGATGACTCAGGGACCTCTGATTCTGGCACCTCTGATCGGCTCGACCTGCCACCGTCGGACACGACCTATCTACGCGCCCCGGGAGGCACACGTTTCGTTCGTGAGCCGGGCATTCTGCCACAGATCCTGGAGGGGTTTTTTGCCGAAAGAGCCGACGCCCGCAGTCGCGGTGACGAACTGGCCGCCTACACCTACAAGATTGTGATGAACTCCTTCTACGGTGTGCTCGCCACCGGCTCGTGCCGCTTCGCCGAAGAGGAACTGGCGGGCGCTATCACAGGCTTCGGTCACTACTTGCTGCGTTGGGCCAAGGAACAACTACAGTCGAGTGGCCGCGGCACGGTCCTCTACGGCGATACAGATTCCCTTTTTGTCGATCCCGCCTTGCCTGCCAATGCGACTGCCGCCGAGGCACACGCAGCAGCGACCGAGTTGTGTCGATGGATCAACGAGCAGGTTGCCAACCACGTACGCGAGCGCTTTGATACGCCGAGTCATCTCGAGATCGAATTTGAGAAATACTACCAGACCTTTCTTCTGCCTCCCATGCGAGGCGATAGCGAGCGGGCTCGCGCCAAAGGATACGCCGGCCTGAAGGTCAGTCCCGATGGCGAGGAAGAAGTGGAGATCATTGGCATGGAGGCCGTGCGACGTGACTGGACCGATCTTGCCCATGAACTGCAACGTGACCTGCTTGATCTGGTATTTCACGATGCCCCGGGTCAGGACCTCGAAGCACGTGTATTGTACTGGGTAGATGCCGTGCGCAAGGGCGAGTGCGACGATCAGCTCATCTATCGCAAGGCGCTGCGCAAATCAGTGGACAGCTACACGAGCAATATCCCGCCACACGTGGCCGCCGCTCGTCAGCAAGCCTCGCCACGTGGTACCATCTTCTACGTCGTCACCCGCGATGGCCCACAGCCAGCCAGTGATCGGCGTGCCCCCATCGATTATGAACACTACATCGAGAAGCAAATCCGCCCCATTGTGCGCACGATTGGTCAGGTATGTGACCTTGATGTCGAGGTCGCGCTGGGCGGCATGGCAGATCTGTTTCGCAGTCGACCCACCGCAGCATCTGTATCCGAGACACGACAGGAGACGGCATGAAGTTCTGGATATTCGCCCACGACACAGGCCCCTTTGATCACTGGATGGATGACCACAAGCGTCGTTTCGACGCTTGGCACGCAGCCGGTGTCCGTGGCATCGTCATCGGCTACATGAACTTCCACCTGCCGGACGGATCACGTGTCCGCGCCTGGACACCTGATCCTGAGATTTATGCAGCCCATGGCGAACCGGTGCCCGAGGGTCCCACCGATCCAGAGCGCGAGGCCCACCTGCAGGCCATGCTCAACAACGCCGCCGAACGTGGGTGGCAGATCATGATTTTCGGCGGCCCCACAGACCCGGCGGCGCTACAGGATCAAGCGAACAGTTTTCCCCAGGCGAGTGGCTTCATCGTCGACGGCCCGGGGGAGAACCATTACGAACTCGCCTTTCATCACCACGGTGAATTGCTCGAATTGCGACCCGGCGAGGATACCGCCTATGCCGAGATCGGTGCCGATGTCGATCGACTCGAACGCGGTTTTGGTGCCCTGCGAAAAGGCCTGCATCAGTTGACACCCGAGCGCGTTCGTTATCTGGCACCGGGCGGCACCTTTGGCGGCTTGGCGCTCTTCGATATTGAAGAGGACACCCTCTACTGGCTGCGCCAACGGCGTCTGTTGTCGCAAAAGCGCTGGGCTGACACGCGCGCTGCCCTCGATGCCGTGGATCGCCCGCTGCTATTGGGTGGCATTCCACGGACGGCCACTTTCTCGCCACTCACGGGCCAGGACTATGAGCAGATGTCGGGGCCCTTCGATCTACTCTTCCCGAAGCACTATTACTGGCACCGCGGCTTCGATGGACTGTATGGTACCGTCGCCCGCTGGGTGCAACGATTGTGCCGATGGAATGATCGACTCACCGAGGCGGATGCCTTGCTCGTTGTCGAAAATCTCTTTGGCCTGCAATTACCTGGAGTCCACAGTCTTCTCGATCTTGAACTCGGCTTCCCGCAGGAATTCTTCGACAGCGTCGTCACCTCAGAGACACAACGAGCGCTCGCCGCGGTCGGTGGCGATGCGGACCGCTTGATTTTCTGGGTCTCGACGGGCAGAGCACCGCACGCAGGTGATGCCATGACGGCGCGTGATCTGCGGGGAATCCTGGCAGCATCAGAAGCGGCCGGTGCCTCGCGTTTCCTCTTCCATCCCGATCCGCACCTGGCGGCCAGCGAATGGCGCGTCCTGTCTTCCATGTGTGGGACGGCATGGGAAGAAACACCGGGGGGCTGGTTTCCAGGGGCCGAGGATCCGACCAATACCTATTCGGGCGACCTCAAACCGACTCAGCCAGACTGAGCGGGAGTGTGACCAATCGGGACTAGTCGAAGGACATCACGACCTTCACAGCACCATGTTTCTCAGGTTCCTCGAAGGCCATGGTGAAGGCTTGTTGGATGTCGGCAAAGGGCATCACGTGTGTCAGCATGGGGCGTACATCGATGCGCCCTTCGGTGATCCACTGCAGGGCTGGGCTGTAATCGAAGTGCGGATTGGGTCCAACAGTTGTGATGATTCGTGTTTCATTGATGAACATGCGCAGAAAGTCCAGGGACATGACGCCGCGTCCCTCTTCTTTGTTCGGCACACCGAAGTACAACAGCGTGCCATTTCGACGCAGCAGCGACGCGGCCAGTTGAAAGGACTCCTGTTTGCCCACCGCTTCGACGACCAGCGGTGGCAATTCGCCATCACATAGACTACGCACCTGCTCCACCAGACCGGCACCCAGAGGCAGCGTATGCGTCGCCCCCATGCGCGAGGCGATCTCAAGTCGGTGCGCAAGTGGATCTACGGCGATGATGCGTCGTGCGCCTAGATTCCGCAGGGCCCCATTGAACAACTGCCCCACGGGCCCTTGTCCCAGCACCACAACATCCTGACCGATCACCGGGTCGAGCTTGTAAAAGGCATGTAGAACGGTACCAAAAAGCTGACTCATGAGGATGACATCGACCTCACCATCGCCAGGTAGTCGGATACAACCGCCGTCATCGTTGGCCAACACATATTGTTGGAATAGCGGCCGATCGAAACCATAGAGCAACACTCGTTCGCCGACTGTATAACGACCCGAGGGACATGCCTCAACGATCCCCAACCCCTCGTGTCCGCTCTGGCCCGGTGCCAATGGATAGTCTCCAGCTAAACCGATCCAGGCGGGTTTGTCGGTACCACAGATGGCGGTGCGTTCCAGCCGTACCAGCATCTGGCCATCCGTCGCCTCTGGAATATCGACCTCCAGTAACTCCCATTGACGCGGTTTGATCAGCCGAGCCGATTGCATTTGAGACACTCCTCAGAATGTGTAAACGAGGGACCAACTGAATGTGACACCCGTGGCCAACTCGCGCTCCATATAGGGCTCGAAGGAAACAGTACAGGCATTGCCCCAGATGGGCATCTGCGACAGCTGGAAGTCACTCTGCACAACCACTTGCCCTGTCACGGGATGAAAATACTGCGCCCGAAGTTCCCGCTCCTCACATCCTTCGACTTGTACGAACTGACCTTTTTCCCAGTCGTGGGCGGGCTTTCTGAGAATCTGGCCACTCGGGGAGACACCAAAGCCAGGATTCGAAACGATGGACGAGTCGAAGGAGAAGGAGCAGCAAATGTCGTCCTGCGGCCATGGAAAAAATGGATGGGCATACCAGACCAGGGGTAGTGGTACTGTGCCCTGATTGGTCACCCTCGTCTCGGACAGGATCCCGCGCTCGTTCAACACGACGCGGCGCTCCACCGTAGCCGACCAGTCACCCAATGACTGCTGTGTCACCATCTGCAACTGTGACGGCGTCTGCGCTACGGACCATTCACAACGTTCGTGAACACGGGAGGTGTTCATTTGCTCAGGATCTGGGTCGGCACTGACGAGACTATTGCCGAGGATCAACCGCACTCCCTCTTCCTCGCCGAGAGCATTGCGGAAGGCTTCAGGCATCCCCTGCCCGTGATAGACCGGAGGGTGCTCCTGGGGGAATACGGGGCCCGCGAGTAGATCACCGTGCACCGCGTCCGTGACTTGGTAGACGTAGCAACCTGACACGTAACGTGTGCCAAGGCGGCTTTCGTCGTCCACGGGGTCTAAGATGTGCAGCGTCAACTGCGAGTTGCTCAGAGTATACATGTCATCGTTGGCCTTCTCGGCGTCGCACCCCGACCTTTGTGGCATGCGACGAATCTTGCTGTTGTGCTGTGTGTGCCTGCTGCTGCCCGGATCAGTCTGGGCAGGACCACCTCTCGACTTGAGTCGTGTCGATTCCCTCGACCTGACGGGGTATCGCAGCCTGCGGCGTGATGATTTTTCCGGCGCCCATGCTCCGGCTCAATTCCTCCACTCCCAGGTGCTGCCCGTTGCGGTCTCGTGCATTTATGTTGTCGTGAATCCCGGTGCCCGTATCTACGCGGAGCCACGAATCGTCGATGGCGTCACAACCTACGTTCCACTCGTCAGCGATCTGTCCTTCCAAGCGGTCCTGTCGAGATCCTGCTCATGGTGGAACAAAGAGCACAGTGTATCACCCGCCTACGTGCTTGAACATGAGCAGATCCACTTCGCCCTGTACGAAGTTGCTGCCCGCCGTCTCAATCAGAGCGCCGCGGGTTTGATCCGATCCTTGCCCGTCTCAACCAAATCAGCGCAATCTGCCATTGCGTCGACACAGCAGTTCCTGCAGCAGAGCCTGAATCGGATGATGCAGCAGATCGTGAAAGACAATACACGGTTCGATCGCGAAACGTCCTTTGGATTCCAACCTGACCGCCAAGAGCGATGGCGCAGGTCAGCGGACGGTGACCTGGCAGATCTCGCGGCCCATGCGGTGGAACTTGACCTGCGTCCTCGTGGAAAACCAGATCGGTAACAACAACCATCCCTCTCATGGTTCCATCTGACCGGAAAACAGGTCGCCACACATTTGATCCACTTCCTCCCACGTCATACATCTTCGCAAACGCCCGGCATCCTCCATCTGACGATTCCAGGGCTGGTCCATGAGTGCCACGGGGATCTCGAGCTCATCATGTAGCACACCCGCCACAGCAGCCGAGTCCTCCACCGCCAGATCGAAGCCAAGACCTGCGATCTGCTCCATGGGCATCGCTTCCACACCGTCTGTCATTTCCTGCAGACCACCATAGTTACCGTACTTGTCAGCGAAAATCAGGCGCGTGTGGGCGACTTTTCGATCCTGAAGCCAGCTGCGTGTCGCTGCAAAGGTCTGCGTAGGCCGCCCCGTCACAATCCACACCTCCACACCGACATCACTCCATCGCGACAGTTGCTCCACCGCGCCCGGACGTGAACGGTGCTGCTGCAGGACCTTGGGTTCATGGGCATAATGCATGAATTGCCGCAACTCTTGCTGATCGAGTCCGAGGCTAACCCCAAGATCCCATGAGGTAACATCCTCCAAGTCGACGTGACGACCGAAGTGTTGCTCGAGCAAAGCGAGCAGGTCAATCCCCGTGTCACAGATGACGTCATCGAGATCCACGTAGACCCGTTTTGGGGCTGCCATCATCATGGGTCTGCTCTTCATCTGGGTCCGCTCCTCATCTGGGCAACGCCGCGGTCAGCAATGAGATCTCCGTATCGCTCAGCGGTCGATGATAAACACGCAATTCGTCGATGGCGCCTCTCCACCTCTGATGGCCGTGGATCGCGCCAATCTGCGTCGCCATAGAGATGTCGTAACCAATACAGTGTTTCTCGGTTTCGTGCACCTCTTCTACAAGCAATCCATCCAGATAGACTCGCAGGTGACTGCCATCGTCCTGTTGCGAGAGGGTCACGGCAAGATGATACCAGCGATCCTGTGCATAACGGATCGTCTCGTCATCCCAGTCTGACTTGATACTCGAGCCTTGCGGAATGTCCTCAAACCCGACGTTTGTGAAGCGTCCTCCATAGAGCTGAAAACTCAGCGGATCGGTACCGCCACGCAGATCGCCACCCCCCAGGATCTGGGCGCCATTGTTGAGTTCATCGACACGAAAGAAGGCCGTCACCGATGCCTCACACAGTCCGTCCAGAAAGAAGGGAGAGGGCACATCGATCCACGTCGCTCCATCAAAATACGCTGCCTGGCCCACGATCCCGTCGATCGAACGTTCGCTACCTGAGACGAAACCGTCGTACCCGCCCTTGCTGCAGTCTGTGCCGATCTGGTGAGAATCATCGAAGCACCAGTGTGCGACGAGTCCTTTTTCGAGGGCGCTCGAACTGGCCTCTGCACCGGTCTTGTCGCTACCTTGCGACCCTGCGCAGCCCGTCAGGAGCAAGGCCACCAGGCCGAAGGTGAAGGTGAAGGGCGATGAGATCGCCCCTCGCAGAAAAATCGGCCTCACAAATCGCTGTCCAGGGGCGATCGAATCTGGAGAAAACTCTCGTGAGCCATACATCATCTGCCGTGTGTCCCCTTCATAGGCCGGACGATATGCGATTGGGTCAGAGGCGACAATATACATCCCCGATGAGTTCCTATACATCCCGGAGGCAATCATGGCGCGCGGCGCTGACCGCCGTGATCCTGTTGGGATGGTGCGTCCAGCCTGCCACGGCGACAGAGCCCTTCCAGGTGGCCGTTGTGCCATCCGACGATCCCGCCCTGACAACACCCGCGGACCGCACTGATTCGCTGACAACCTCGCAGATCGAGGCGATGGTGCGTCGTGCTGTCCAGTTGAGCGGCGGCCTGGCTCAGGTCGTTCCTGACACAGCTCGTCTGGTGGTTCTCAAGCCAAATGTTGGCGCACGCCCAAACACAGTGGGTGTCGTCACCGATGCCCGCGTCGTGCGTGCTGTCGCTCTGATCGTTCATGAGCAAGCACCCAATGCGCGCATATATATCGGTGCTGGCTCGGGCAGTTGGATATCCCCCGATCTCGTGGGGACCGTACCCGTGTCACTGCATTTCACCATCGACGAGAACCATCGTCGCCACATGTATGATGGTTTTGCCGCGGCCGGTCTGCGCCGGGTGGAGCGCGAACTGCAGGAGCGTGGCATCGACATCGAATGCTTCGATCTGAATTTCGATCGCGCCATCTTCTCCCGCGTTCCTGGAGGTGGGATGGCGGCCAGCAAATACGCCATTGCCGCCAGCATTCTCGACGCGGATGCATGGATTGATATCCCCGTCGCCAAAACCCACGGCGCCAAAATCACAGCGGCCATGAAGAACATGTATGGTCTGTTGCCCGGTCATATCTATGGCTGGAACAAAGGCCGTGGCACGGATGTGATGGAGGGTATCCCCCACACGCCGAGCATCGTCGATGAGTCCTTCGTCGATCTCATGCTGATCACGGAACCAGACTTTGTCGTCACCGATCTCATCCGCGGCTCGGAAGGTGGCGCCTTCAATGACACCTATCGGCGCAGCAACATCATTGTCGCCGCGCGAGATCCGATTGCGGCAGATCTGGTCACAGCCCGACTCATGGGTTTCAACCCCGACGATCTGGAATTCGCCGAATTGGCGGCGCGGCGTGGCCATGGCCCTGGCCAGTACTCGAATGTCGACGTCCGCGGCGCACTGGTGGAGCCCCTGGTCACCCGCTGGATCAAGGCCGGGAGCAGCTACGGCGGCGAGTGGCAGGAACAGGCCGACTACGGCAAATCACCGCGGCGCTGGTCTCTCTATGGTCCGGTCTCGAAAGATCATGCCTTCGACGACGTCGCCAGCCTGGCACCACGCCCCGGCCACGATGGTTGGTCCCAACCCGTCTGGTTTGGCCACGACCGCATCGACCTGGATGACCATTTCGACGATCCCATCCGCTGCGCCGTGTATGCGTGGACAGACTTCACCATGCCCGAGGATGGTGACGTGAGATTGTGGCTTGGTGCGGATGAAGGGATACAGGTATGGATCGACGGCGAAACTGTGTACAAGGTCGGCAGAGGATCCTCTCGCCGTCGTGGTCATCGACTCGGCCAGGTGCGCCTACCCTGGACACTGTCTGCGGGTGAACACCGACTCATCATTCGTGCAGATCAAGGTCGCGGCGCCTTCGAGTTCTCCTTCAACATCTGTGAACCCATCGATGATGTCCGTTATGCAGGCAACTCTTACCTGGGTCTCGATTATCATTTGCCGGGCACTGCCTCGACAGAGCTCGTCGTTGCTGCCACGGATCGCTGGGCCGATGAAGACCAGAACCAGAGCGACGGTGGCCCCCTGGAATTGTTCTTCGACCCCTCGGACGACGCCATGGTGCCTGACTCCCTCGTTCTGGTAGAACCACCTGCCGCGCCGGCCCGATCTGATTTCATCGGCGTTGCCACACAGCTGGCCCGGATCCTCGTCGCGCCGCCCGTGCTGGATGCCCTCGAACAGATGCCTTTTGGCATGACACCGATCGGCCTGGATGCCATCCTCGATGAATCGGTGGCACTCGACGAGAGGTATGGTCCCCGAATCGACGACCTACTGGACTGGGTCGGCATCGACTATTGGGGTTTCTATGGCCACGGCCCCGAAAAGACTCAGGCTGTGATTCGCGGTTTGCTGTCGCGCGGTCTGGTACCGATTCGTGGCCAGGATGGAGTCTTTGAGGCACTGATCGGGTATCGGCAATCGACGGACGACTTTGAGGTCCTCGTCTCCAACCAACACGCCACGACATGGCAATCGCTTCCCCACTGGTGGTCGAACCCGTGGGAAGGCACCTCAGTGGGGAACGCCCTCTTCTATACCACCGCCATAGGCCAACCGGCTGTTCAGCAGGCACTGATCGATTCCTTCGCTCACGTCGCTGTTGCTATGGCCCGACGTACGACGTTGCAGACGGAAGATCCCTTGCGTGGTGCCGTCACGTTTTCGGCCGGTCTGGCAGCATGGGATGAGAGTGTCGTGATCTGGGAACGAATGCCCCTATCCGCCTCATGGGGCGCAAAGGGACGAAATCGGCAATTGCTCTCCTGGTTGCGCCGCCGCCATCTGCAACCATTGGCGCAGCAGCGTGAAACGGCGGCGGCCCTTTTTGCCTGGGCAGCAACCCAGGCGGCAGACCAGGAGCGCCGGCACGATCTGTCCACAGCTGCCGAAGGCTACGCCTCCACGGCGAGCGTTCTACGCGACCTGGGACATCGCCTGCCACAGAACCCATGGGGTCTGCTGTTGGACAGCGACGGCGAACGATTGCTTCACCTTGAATCGACACGCGGTCTCATGGCGCAGGCACGCAGCCACGAGCGGCGCGCCGTCGCCGCCCTGGCCCATCTGTTGCGTCAGGAGCCTCTACCGGAAATCCGTATCGATCCCCTCGCCTCAGCTGCGCAACGGCAGAAGCTTGCCACAATTCGTGCTGCCGGCGGCATGGGCGTGCACTACGTGACGCTGCGCGGCGAGACTGCCAAGATCCAGGATTTCAAATCGACGGCTGATCGCCTCTTGCAGATCGAAGTACATAGCCCGATCCCTGACCAAGCAGGCTGGCGGATCGAAATGCAGCACGTGCGCGGGCTCGGTGCGTATCGTGTCGTCCAGCGACCCACTGCCGACAATGGTTGGCGCCTGGAGGTCCGCGTGCAGGACGACAACCGTGCCTGGGCCACGGAGGGTCTCGAGCTCGTGTTATGGGCCATACGCGAATCTTGATCTTTACCCGATTCTTGACCTTCAAACGGGCACCTCTACATTCAACACCAGGGTTTTCGAAGACTTACAGGCCCGACACGGGCAAGGAAATAGAATGGTCACCATCAGCGATACGGCGGCAGTCAAGATTGTCGAGCTCATTGAGAAGAGCCCGAACCCCGTAAAGGGATTGCGCATCGCCGCCAGCAGTGTCTCCCCCCTCAAGGTCGACTTCCGCATGGCTTTCATCGGCGACACAGAGGATACCGAGTCAGATCAGGCGATCCCTTTCGAGGGATTTACCGTGTTTGTAGACAACGACAGTTCCGAACTCGTCGAGCAGGCAACCGTCGATTTTGTCGAAGGGTTGATGGGATCAGGCTTCAAGATCGAGCGCCCACGCGCCCTGCCAGAGGGAGTGGATGGCTCCGTCGTCGAACGGGTGCAGCAAGTTCTCGACGAGAAGATCAATCCCGGCGTCGCCGCCCACGGTGGACGGATCTCGCTGATCGATGTGAAAGACAAAACCGTGTTTGTCCAGCTCGAGGGCGGCTGCCAGGGCTGTGGCATGGCCGAGGTGACACTCAAGCAGGGGATCGAGGTCGCCATTAAGGAAGCAGTGCCCGAGATCGAAGAGATCTTGGATGTGACCGAACATGCCGATGGTCGAAACCCGTACTATCAGGCGCCAGCATAATCTCGATCGAGCCTTGATCAGCATTCCCTGTTCAGGGGCGGAAACGCAGTGCGGATCCGCCCCTTCCTTTTTCCTGATGAATCTGCCACACAATGACCGATATGCTTACTGTTGAGGCGGCACGAACCGCCGTCCTCGAACGAATACACGCGCTGGGCGACGAGCAGGTCCCTCTCGCCGACGCCCTTGATCGCCATCTGGCCAACGATGTCGCCGCCATTGCTGACAATCCACCCCATGACAATTCCGCCATGGACGGCTATGCCGTGCGCTTCGCCGACACGGCCACCGCCAGTGGATCGACACCGATACGCCTGCAGGTCATCGAAGACATCCCTGCCGGCACGGTGCCGCAGCGTAAGGTCAGCACCGGTCAGGCAAGTAGAATCATGACCGGTGCGCCGGTGCCGGAGGGAGCGGACACGGTCATTCGCGTCGAGGACACACGCTCAGAAGACGACTGGGTCGAGATCCTCGAGCCGGAGGATGGCGTCGGCGAGAATATCCGTGGACAGGGTGACGATATGAAGTCCGGTGAGGTATTGCTGCGGGCCGGGGATCTCGTCGGCCCAGGAGAAATTGGCGTCCTGGCGACGGCGCAACATGCCAACCTGACCGTCACTCGCCGGCCCACCATCGCCATTCTGAGTTCAGGAGATGAGTTGGTGGAGGTCGGCGAGCCACTCGGACCCGGACAGATCATCAATAGCAACACACCTGCCCTCGCCGCGATGGCCCGAGCCTGTGGCGCCGAGCCGGTGGTGCTGCCTGTCGCCCGCGACACCGAAGAAGCCATCCGTGCCAGCATTGTCAGTGCCCTCTCCTGCGATTTCATCGTCTCCTCCGGTGGCGTCTCCGTAGGCGAGTATGATTATGTGAAGAAGGTCCTGACCGATCTTGGTGCCGAGCAGGTTCTGTGGCGCGTGGCGATGAAGCCTGGCAAGCCCTTGTTCTTCTGCCTGCTGCAGGAGACACCCTACTTCGGCCTTCCAGGAAACCCCGTGTCCAGCCTTGTGTCCTTCCTGCAATTCGTACGACCCGCAATTCGCAAGGCGAGCGGCCTCGCCGCCAGCCAGTGGGAATTGCCAACGACTGTGGCGTATATGGAGCATGATGTGGACAATCGTGGCGATCGCCGCAGCTTTCTGCGGGCGCGCCTCGCATGGGACAACCAGGGCCGACTGCAGGCCTCTACGGCTCATCGCGCCCAGGGCTCGCACATGATCACCTCCATGCTCGGCGCCAATGGTTTTGTCGTGTTGGCACCGGAGGAGCGTGTCGCCGTCGGTGGCGCCGTGACCGTGCAGATCGTTGCAGATCTGGGCTCGGCAGCGGCAGGGTGATGGATTCGCCGCAGCATTCGGCCACGCAGATCCTGCTGGAAGAACCCTTCCGCGTCATGTTCCCAGTGGGCGTCCTGGCGACCCTGCTGGGCGTCGTGCCATGGCTGACATTCGCCCTTGGTTGGACCCAGCCCCCGTCGAGTTACAGTCACGGGATGCTACAGATTCAGTGTTTTGAGGCCTCCTTTGCGACGGGCTTCCTGATGACGGCGCTGCCTCGCTTCCTCGAAACGACCCCCACCCGATGGTGGGAACTGCTACTTGGCGTGTGCCTGGCACTGGCTATGACTCTCGCCCTGGCGACACAGAATCTGCGCCTGGGTCAGTGGCTATTTCTCGCACTCTTGGTGCATATGCTGATGTTCGGCGCCAGACGCCTGCGCACACGTGGCGACGATCCACCGCCTTTCTTTGCCTTTCTTCCCATCGGCCTGACAGCAGGCCTCGTCGGCTCCGTCGCCATCCTTCGACCCATCGAGAGCTTGCCTCGATTGGGAGAGAATCTGATACAACAGGGTATCCTGCTGTGTCTCGTGCTGGCTGTGGGTAGCCATCTGGGTCCACGTCTTCTCTATGGCCACCGCGGCTTCCCGGAGACAACGACGCCAGCCGCCCACCGTCGTGCTGCGGGCCTGTTCCTGTTGGGATTGCTGCTGCTTGTGAGTTTCTTCATCGAGGCAGCCGGTGCACGGCAGGCAGGGCTGATTCTGCGAGCGACAATTGTGACGGGGTATCTGCTCACAGTTTTACGCATCTATCGCGTACCGACAACCAATTTGCTGCATGTGCATTTGCTACGGCTGTCGTTTGTCATGCTCCTCCTCGGCCTATGGGTGGCTGCCATCGCACCGCCCCCCCACCAAATAGCGTCCTTGCACCTCACCTTCGTCGGTGGGTTGGGATTGATGACCTTCGTCATCGCCAGTCGCGTCGTCATTGGACACACAGGATTCGAGGATCTCTGGCAGAGCCACCGGGCGGCCCTCGTGATCCCTCTGTCGCTGATCGCCTTGGCCACGCCACTGCGACTGGCAGCGGACGCCCTCCCCGATCACTACACTGCCTGGTTAGGCGCCAGTAGCGCCGCATGGGTCGGGGGTGTAGCCCTCTGGGGAGTCATCTTTGTACCAAAAATGTCACCACGTCACGTGGCAGATGACTAAGCAGCCAATTGCCACAGACCCCTCGTCTGCGGAATATTACGACGACAGACAACCACTACACCTTATGGATCTCAACACCTTCATGATGCAGGAGCGAGCAGACGATGAGTGAAGTTTATCCCCCGCCCGCCGCCGCCAGCGCCACGGCTCACGTCAAAAGCCATGCGGACTATCTGGCTGAGTACGAGAGTTCGATCGCTGACCCGGAGGCTTATTGGGCTGCCCAGGCGGAGCAGTTCACGTGGTTCGAGAAGTGGGACACTGTTCGTCGCTACAACTACGACATGGACAAAGGCCCCGTTTCGATTGAATGGTTCGTCAACGGCAAGACAAATATCACGACCAATTGTCTGGATCGGCACCTTGAAACGCGAGCTGATCAGACGGCCATCATCTGGGAGGGCAACCGCCCGGACGAAGATTCGACCCTGACCTACCGCGAGTTGCACGAGCAGGTATGTAAATTCGCCAATGTGCTCAAGTCGCGGGGCGTGAAGAAGGGCGATCGCGTCTCCATCTACATGCCAATGATCCCCGAGCTCGCAGTTGCCATGTTGTCTTGTGCGCGTATTGGCGCCATGCACTCTATCGTCTTCGGTGGATTTTCCTCCGACGCCCTGGGTGATCGGATCGCTGATGCCACGTGTACGACGTTGATCACGTGCAATGGCAACTATCGCGGCGACAAGCCGGTTCTGCTCAAGCCGAATGCCGACGAGGCAATGGCCGCTGCCGAGAAACTGATGGGGCAGCCCGTGCAGACCTGTATTGTCGTGGAGCGCACGAAGGCTGAGGGCGAGTTCGCCTGCGAAATGCAGGAAGGCCGCGACATCTGGTGGCACGAAGCGATGGCCGGCGCCTCCGCAGAGTGTGAGGCCGAGCCGATGGATGCTGAGGATCCCCTCTTCATCCTCTACACATCCGGCTCGACAGGACAGCCAAAGGGTGTGCAGCACACAGTGGGCGGCTACATGGTCTATACCGCCACAACGCACAAATACGTTTTCGACTACCACGACGGCGACATCTACTTCTGTGCCGCCGACATCGGTTGGGTCACAGGACACTCCTACATCGTCTATGGCCCGTTGGCCAACGGCGCAACGACGATGATGTTCGAGGGGATTCCGACATTTCCCAATCCCGATCGTTATTGGCAGATCATCGAGAAGTGGAATGTGACACAATTCTACACAGCACCCACAGCAATCCGTGCCATTGCGGCTGCTGGGGAAGAATGGCCGGCGAAATACGAGATGCCCTCCCTGCGATTGCTCGGCAGTGTCGGCGAGCCAATCAATCCGGAGGCGTGGCGTTGGTACTACCGCAATGCCGGCAAAGAACGCTGTCCAATTGTGGATACCTGGTGGCAGACAGAGACCGGTGGAATTCTGATCTCCCCGCTGCCGGGTGCAACCGCCCTCAAACCGGGTTCGGCAACCTTCCCCTTCTACGGAATCGAACCTGTGATTCTCGAACCCGAGAAGGGTACCGAGATGGAGGGCAACGACATCTCCGGTGTGCTGGCGATGAAGGCACCCTGGCCGGGACAGATGCGCACCGTGTATGGCGATCACGAGCGTTTCGAGCAGACGTACTTTCAGCAATACAAGGGCTACTACTTCACCGGCGATGGATGTCGACGCGACGAGGACGGCTACTACTGGATCACCGGGCGAGTCGATGACGTGATCAATGTCTCTGGCCACCGCATGGGTACAGCCGAGGTCGAAAGTGCCCTCGTGTTGCACGAGAAGGTCGCCGAGGCAGCCGTTGTTGGTTTTCCACACGAGGTGAAGGGCCAGGGGATCTACGCGTACGTGACGCTCAATGCGGGCGAGGAATACACGGAAGATCTCAAGAAACTGTTGAAGACCCAGGTCCGCACGGTAATCGGCCCGATCGCCACACCGGATGTCATTCATTGGGCACCCGGTCTGCCTAAGACCCGTTCCGGCAAGATCATGCGCCGAATTCTGCGCAAGATCGCCGAGGATGACGTATCCAGCATCGGTGATACAAGCACCCTTGCAGATCCCGCCGTCGTCGACGATCTGATCGAGCGCAGATAGTCTCTCACGCCCCCGGGAAGCTGCCATGCAGGTACGCTTCCCGGGGTTTTTTTGTCCTCATCTCGCCCGCACAGGTTCACCCATCGCCCACCTGGATCGCAAGCAGCTACTCGACCTGAATCACACGCTTCGCTGGGAATGGCTGGAACCCAATGGCCTGGGCGGCTGGGCTGCTTCCACCGTCGCCGGTGCTCACACTCGCCGTTATCACGGTTTGCTGGTGGCAGCCGTGCAACCGCCAGTGGATCGACGCGTCTTGCTGTCACGACTGGACGAGACGCTGCACTTGGAAGACGGTCCCGTCGAATTGTCGTGCAGTCTGTTCCCCAATGCCGTGCATCCCCAGGGCCACGACCTGCTCACCGAGTTCAGCACCGAGCCCGTGTCGACATGCCGGTATCAGATCGGCGACGTCGTTCTCGAGCGGCTCATCGCCACCGTCCATGGGCACAATACGACACTCATGCGCTACCACCTGGTCGCCGCCCCTACTCCAGCCCGCCTCGAACTACGCCCACTCTTTGCCGGTCGTGACTATCACCAGTTGATGCGTCGCAACGACGACATACAGCGGACTGCACACTTCGATCAGGGCTTACTCTCATACCAGTCATATGAGAATCAACCGACAGTGTATCTACGCCTGCCTGGTGGCCATTTCGAAGCCGATCCCCACTGGTATTACAACTATCAATATCCGCGCGAAGAAGAACGCGGCCTGGACTTCGAAGAAGACTTATTCTCCCCGGGCCTGCTGACGGCCGTGCTCCATCCAGGCGAGCATCTCACGATCGTCACCTCCATCGACGCCGAGGATGTGCGGGACGGCGTGCAACCAGATGCACTATTCGAGCAGGAGTTACAACGACGTCAGCAACAGCAAACAGCCTGTCCCGAGCTTTTACAGAGTGACGACGTCGGGCGACGCCTCGTGCAGGCAGCGAGTCACTTCCTCGTTCAGCGTGGCGATTCACGGTCGACGATCCTCGCGGGCTACCCGTGGTTTACCGACTGGGGCCGCGACACGATGATTGCCTTGCCGGGAACATGCTTGGTGACACGTCGTTTTGGTGAGGCGCGGCGGGTATTGCTGGCCTTCGCCGAGGCCAGCAGTGGCGGTATGATCCCCAATCGCTTCCCCGATGCGGGTGACGTGCCCGATTACAATACAGTCGATGCAACACTGTGGTTCTTCCACGCCCTGCGTCGCTATGTCGATGTGAGTGGGGACGAAGAATTCGCCCGCGAGCACTGGCCCTTGTTGAAACAGATCCTCGACGCACATCGTCGTGGACTCCGCTTTGGGATTGGCGTCGATACAGATGGCCTGCTCTGCGCCGGGCAGGACGGCACACAGTTGACGTGGATGGATGCCAAGGTCGGCGACTGGGTCGTTACGCCGCGCATTGGCAAACCCGTCGAGATTCAGGCGCTCTGGATCAACGCGCTCCATACGGCAGCGCACTTTGCGCGTCGTTTTCACGATTCAGCAACGGCCGAGTCGTGCGCCTCAGATGCCCACCGGGCGACAACCAGTTTCAACCGCCGCTTCTGGAACCCGAAGCGGCGTTGTCTCTACGACATCGTCGACGGACCCGATGGCGACGATGACAGCATCCGTCCAAATCAGATCTTTGCCTTGTCCCTTCCTGTGACCATCGTCGACACCGATCGTGCACAACAGATTCTGGCGGCAGTTGAACGTGAGTTACTTACACCGCGCGGACTGCGCAGCCTGTCGCCGGCCGATCCCGGTTATCGGGGGATTTATCAGGGACCACCTGTGGAGCGAGATGGGGCTTACCATCAAGGAACCGTGTGGGGATGGTTGATGGGACCCTATATCAGCGCCCTCGTGAGATTCGGCGGCGCAGATGCCACCGGTCGCGCTCGACAGCTCATCGATGGGTTTGGCGCACAACTCGATGAGGCGGGCCTTGATTCACTGTCTGAGATTTTCGATGGCGACGCACCCCATGCGCCGAAGGGATGTTTCGCACAGGCCTGGAGTGTGGCGGAAGTGCTCCGTGCCCTTTGGGAGGATGTCCTTGAGCAGGATCGCCCGGAATGGAGTAACGCCCTTTGTCCGTAGAAGTACGGACCGCAGAGGTACAATTACGGACTGTATAGATTCGCACAACCTCGTACCGTAGAGAGTGAACCTCTCTGCGGAGCGAGACCGTGCTCGATATCCTGTTTTCCACTCCTGTCATCAGCTCCCTCGTGGTCGCCGCCTGCGCTGCCTTTGGCGTCAGTGTTGTCAGCGGCTTTGTACGTGATCGTTCGACTCTCGACCAGAAGCGCAAGAAGGTCGAGAAAATCCTGAAGAAGCTGCGCGCACAGATTGCCGAGCGCGAAAGCACCATCCAGCAGTTGCAGCAAGAGGTGGACGAGTTGCGTCCGCTGCATGACCGCCTCGATGAATACCACGAGGAACTCAGCCAGATGCAGCTTGCCGCGGAACGCCAGGCCATGCTGGATGAGGAGAAAAGCCCAGCCCGCGACACGGACGACGAGTTCAGCCGCAGCCGCCACCGCGTCGATCGCTGATCAGCCCCCTGTCTTCGATTCCGCTTCGTCTCGACCACTCCCTTCTCTTCGCGACCACCTCGAGTGAGGCATTCGTGTCACATGCGTCGCGGATCCGGCCCCTGTGAGACAAGGTTGTCTCACGACGATTTTGAGATAGGAGCTGCCGGGTTACGGTGGGTCGGGCTCATTCACGTCGCGATCAGGCTTAGTTCGAATCTTGTATTCTGTTTATTAACAGACACTTACCGATCCACGCTGGAATCTTCCGCACAATGATTCCCTAAGGCAGTAGTCGCTGGTACTTCCCTTGCTCAAGGAGTCCAGTGTGACCACTAGCCCACCCATCCCCGCTCTCGTCTGCGATCACTGCGGACAGTCCTGCCTCGACACTCGTGTCGAGGCGCTTGACCGGCTGTTCTGTTGCCACGGCTGTCGCACCGTGTTTGAGATTCTGCAGGACAATGGCCTGACCCACTACTACCGCCTCGAAGACCGACCCGGCATCCGCCTCGACAACGCAGAGGAACACGCAAGTCGTTTCAGCTATCTGGATGATGAAACACTGCAGGCGCAGTTATTGGACTTCAGCAATGGTGTCACGGCGACGATCACCCTGCGCCTGCCACAGATTCACTGTGCCTCCTGTGTCTGGCTCCTCGAGAATCTGCGCCGCCTCGAACCTGCTGTAGCGCATTCAGAGGTCGACTTTCTCCGGCGCGAACTTGCTGTGACCTACCAGGTCGACTCCCTGTCCCTGCGTCGCCTGGTTGAACGACTTGCGTCGATTGGCTACGAACCGGAGATCACTCTCGACGCGACAACGCCAAAAACTGGATTCACTCAGGATCCGCTGTTGCGCAAGATCGGCATCGCCGGATTCTGCTTTGGCAATGCGATGCTTTTCAGTCTGCCGGAGTATTTCGCCGACGCAGGTGAGTTGAACACATCCTGGCAGCGACTCTTCAGTGGGTTGAATCTGGTCCTCGCCCTGCCCGTCCTGCTCTACAGCAGCACCGATTATCTGCGCGGCGCCCTACGCAGCCTCTCGCAGGCAACGACAACCATCGACGTCCCCATTGCCCTGGGGATCGTCGCGCTATTCTCCCGAAGCCTCTACGAGATCGTCAGTGGCGCAGGTCCGGGATACATGGACTCCTTCACGGGCCTCGTGTTCTTCCTCCTGTTGGGCAAACTCTTTCAGCGCAACAGTTTTTCGGCGTTGAGCTTCGAGCGTGACTACCGCTCCTATTTCCCTCTCGCCGTGAATGTGCGAGATGGACACGAGGAGGTGAGCGTCCCCGTCTCTGCCCTCGAACCGGGCCAGAGAATCATCGCCCGCCATGGCGAGTTGATCCCCGCCGATTGCCGCCTGCTCTCAACCCATGCCCTGTTGGACTTCAGCTATGTCACAGGTGAGTCGGATCCTGTCGAGGCCAGCCGCGGCGATCAGGTCTGGGCAGGTGGACGCGTAGTCAGTGGCGCCATCGAGCTCGTCGTTTTGCGTGACGTATCACAGAGTTATCTGACACGATTGTGGAATCAGGATCTCTTCCATGGTCCGGCCACGGACGACCTGTCCCTGCTCGCCAATCGCTTCAGTCGCTGGTTCACAGCAGCTGTGGTCAGCATCGCCGTCCTGACCGCTCTGTACTGGTTGCAGGCCGATCCAACCATCGCCATACACGCCGCCACGTCGGTACTGATTATCGCATGTCCCTGCGCCCTGGCCCTGTCGACGCCCTTCACGACAGGTGCCGCCATGAACCTGCTGGCTCGCGTCGGACTCTATCTGCGCGAAGGCTCCGTCGTCGAAAAACTCGCAGGGATCTCAACGATTGTATTCGACAAGACCGGCACGCTGACCTCAACGCATCACAGTGACGTTGTCTTTGCAGGCACCGACGGTGATCTCACGGCGGCGCAGAAACTCGGCCTTGCAGCACTGCTGTCGAACTCCGTTCACCCTCTGAGTCGAAAACTGCTGGACCAATTACCGGCGGCCACTTCGCCAGAAGTCGCTGAATATCTGGAGGCACCGGGACTGGGCATCAGCGGCAGAATCGACAAGACGTCTTGGTGTGTCGGGTCGAGACAGTGGTTGATCCAGAACGGCGTGCCCCTGGAGCGGATCGTGGCCGGCACGGGCTCGGAGCAGTTGCATGCAGATGACCAGGACCCAACAGGTGCCACCGTCCACATCGCGGCCAATAGCATCCATCTCGGCATGTACAGATTGGGTCATGCCTATCGCGGCGGCCTGAGTCAGCTCATGGCACAGCTGCGCCGGCGCTATCAGTTGATGTTGTTGTCGGGCGACAACGATCGTGAACGCCAGCGCCTGTTGCCACTGATGGGTGACTCGACGCAGATGCACTTCTCCCAGTCGCCTGAGCAGAAGCTCGCCACCGTGCAGCGACTCGAACAGTCGCAATCTGTGATGATGGTCGGGGATGGTCTCAACGACGCCGGCGCGCTGCGCGGCAGCAGTGTCGGTATTGCCGTGAGCGAACAGATCGCCGCGTTCTCGCCCGCCTGTGATGGCATACTGGATGCAGACGCCATCCATCGCTTGCCGGCAATTCTGCACTTCGCACGGCTCTGCCTGGGCATCGTGATCGCCAGTTTCATCCTGTCATTGGCCTACAACATCATCGGCTTGAGTTTCGCCGTGCGCGGCAACCTGTCACCCCTGTTGAGTGCCGTGTTAATGCCTCTCAGTTCAGTCAGTGTCATCGCCTTCACGGCCATCGCGACACGCGGTGCCGCCAGATGGACAGGCCTTCGCCCATGAGCGCTCTCTACATGCTGATCGGCTGCAGCATCACTGTAGCTTTGATTTTTCTTGCGGCGTTTCTCTGGGCCCTCCGGTCCGAACAATATCGAGATACGCACACACCTGCGATGCGGATGCTCTTCGAGGAGGAATCCGCTCACGACAATTCACATCCCCGCGACTCTGGTGAGGAGAATAACACGTGACCATAGACAATAAGCAGAACCCGGCGGCTGCCGCCGCCAGCTCATCACCACCTCTGGACGAGTTTCACTATGACAATCGCACGGTCCGCGACTTTGGTGTCGCCACCCTCGTCTGGGGAATCGTCGGATTCCTTGTAGGGCTGATCGTGGCCCTCAAGCTCGTCTACCCAGAGTTCCTCGGGGCCATCCCGCAGCTGTCCTATGGACGCCTGCGACCACTGCATACAAATGCGGTCATCTTCGCCTTTGCGGGCAATGCCATCTTCTTCGGCGTCTACTATTCCCTGCCACGCCTCTGCAAAGCGCCTATGTGGAGCACTGCCCTGAGTCGGATTCACTTCTGGGGCTGGCAATTGATCATCGTCGCCGCAGCGCTGACGCTGACAGCGGGAATCAACACGAGCAAGGAATACGCTGAGCTCGAGTGGCCCATCGACATCGCCATCGCTCTGATCTGGGTCGTGTTTGGCGCCAACATGATGGCGACGATCTACACGCGTCGAGTACGTCACATGTATGTGGCCATCTGGTTCTATCTGGCCACATTCCTCACCGTCGCTCTACTGCACATCGTCAATTCACTCGCCCTGCCGGTGAGTCTATTCAAGAGCTACTCCGTGTATGCCGGCGTACAGGATGCGCTCGTGCAGTGGTGGTATGGCCACAATGCGGTCGCCTTCTTCCTGACCACGCCATTCCTGGGGATCATGTACTACTTCATCCCGAAGGTGGCGAACCGTCCCGTGTTCTCCTATCGACTGTCAATCATCCATTTCTGGGCACTCGTGTTTATCTACATCTGGGCGGGTCCTCATCATCTGCTCTACACGGCATTGCCAGAATGGGCTCAGTCTCTTGGCGTCGTCTTTTCGATCATGCTCATCGCCCCCTCCTGGGGTGGTATGATCAATGGGCTGCTGACCCTGCGCGGTGCATGGGACACCGTACGCGAGAGTCCAGTTTTGAAGTTCCTCGTCATCGGTATCACCGCCTATGGCATGGCAACCTTCGAGGGCCCCATGATGGCCCTCAAGAACGTCAACGCCCTGACGCACTACACAGACTACACCATCGCCCACGTTCACATGGGTGCCCTCGCCTGGAATGGCGGTCTCACCTTCGCCATGCTCTACTACATCTTCCCGAAGATCTTTCGCACGGAGCTGTACTCCGTCAAGATGGCGAACCAGCATTTCTGGCTGGCTACGCTGGGGATCATCTTCTACGTCCTGTCCATGTATTTCGGCGGCATCACACAGAGTCTGATGTGGAAGGAATTCACCGCCGAAGGCTTGCTGCGTTATCCGAACTTCCTGGAGACAGTGACGCAGATCATTCCCATGTATGGACTGCGGGCCGTGGGGGGTGGCATGTACATCCTTGGCGCGTTGCTGTGTGTCTACAATATCTGGTGCACTGTGCGCCAGGGAGATCTGTTGGCTGCCGAGCCAGATCAGGCGGCACCCCTTGCCGAGGGACGCCTGCATCGTGACACGTCGATCCACCGCTGGCTCGAGAGTCGTCCCACACAGTTCGCCATCCTGACACTCATTGCGGCCCTGATCGGTGGCGTCGTCGAATACGTGCCAACGGCCCTGATCAAGTCGAATATCCCCACGATTGCCGCCGTAAAACCTTATACACCCCTCGAGTTGGAGGGTCGCGACGTCTATATCGCGGAAGGCTGCAATGGTTGTCACTCGCAGATGATTCGGCCCTTCCGTTCAGAGGTCGAACGCTACGGCGACTACTCGAAGGCCGGTGAATTCGTCTACGATCACCCCTTCCTCTGGGGATCGAAACGGACCGGCCCCGATCTGCACCGAGTCGGCGGCAAGTATCCGGATTCGTGGCACGCGCTGCACATGAAGGACCCCGCAGCGACATCACCCGGTACGATCATGCCAGCGTATCCCTGGCTCTTTGACGATCACTACGACGCGTCGGCGATCGGTTCCAAGGTCGCTGCCATGCGCACACTCGGCGTTCCCTATGAAGAGGGCTACGAGGAACGCGCCAGCGATGATATGCTGCAGCAGGCGCGCAAGATTGCTTCAGGCCTGACGGAGAGTGGCATGGAGATCGATGCCAATAGCCAGCTCGTCGCCCTTGTGGCCTATCTGCAACGTCTGGGCACGGACATTCGCTCCGACCCAGCCTACGTGCAGCAGCTGGAATCAATGATGACGAAGGTCGCGACGGGACCAGGATTCGAAGGGGCTCGACTACTCGTCGACGCGGCGGACGTCACGGCGGGCAAAGAGATCTTCAATGCTCAGCGCAACCTCTGTTACACCTGCCATCGCAACGACCTGGGTGGCCAGGTGGGACCGAATCTGACGGACGGACACTGGCTGCACGGCTGTACCGTCGCCGAGATCATGAGCAACATCAAGAGTGGTTTCCAGATGAAGGGCATGCTGCCCTATGGCAGTGGCAAGTCACTCACAGAGCAGGAGCTGCAGCAGGTGGCAAGCTTCATCATTTCCCTCCAGGGAAGTTCGCCTGGCAACCCGAAGGCCGTCGATCCCGAGCGCGCCTCACCTTGCCAAGCCCAGAGCTGGTAGGAGACCGACATGTATAAGGAAGTCCTTGCTTCGATTGATGGGGTAGCGATCTACCCCATCATCTCACTGGTGATCTTCTTCACCTTTTTCGTCGGCCTCCTCGCCTGGTTCGTTCTGGCCGACCGCACACGACTGCAGCGCTTCGCGCGCCTGCCACTCGACGACGACAATGCCGACAAGGAGGCG
This sequence comes from Gemmatimonadota bacterium, assembly GCA_018660835.1. GTDB lineage: Bacteria > Latescibacterota > UBA2968 > UBA8231 > UBA8231 > UBA12574. The sequence goes on from JABJJN010000020.1 coordinate 391,722, forward strand.
ACATCCCATGGCTGAACTGCAAGAAGGCGAAGTGCTGCACGGACACGAATACGACGGCATACAGGAACTCGACAATGATCTGCCCAGATGGTGGTTGTTTGGATTTTACTTCACCATCGTCTTTGGTGTGGTCTATTGGATCTACTACCACATGTCGAGCCTGGGACCGAGTCCCGAGCAGGAGTTTCTGCGTGAGATGGCAGACGCCGGGTATCGCGTGCCCAGTGCTGCCCTTCAGGGTGTGACCGAGCAGGACCTGTTGCTGGGCGTCGTCGGCGTGCTGTGTGCCATTGGCGCCCTCATCTTTGCGGAGTTGTTACGCGCTGATCGTAGCGACAGCTAAGCAAGACCGAATGGCAACGCCACGCACAGCTTACGAGGAGAATTTCCGCGATCATCTGGGCAATGTCGCGCCCGATGGCTCACGGACGAAGATCCGTCCTCGCAAGCCACGCGGGCCCTTTCACCGGGCCCGCGTGGGCGTGAGTTGGTTGTTGCTGGCGGTTCTGTTTGGTGGCCCCTTCATCACCATCAATGGCCATCCACTGCTGTTGTTGAATGTCATTGAGCGCAAGTTCGTTCTGTTCGGCGTGCCCTTCTGGCCGCAGGACCTGTTTTTGTTTCTCCTCGTCGTACTCACCATCGTCGTCTTCATCGTCCTGTTTACATCGATCTTCGGTCGCCTCTGGTGTGGCTGGGCTTGTCCGCAGACGATTTTCCTGGAGATGGTCTTTCGCAAGATCGAGTATTTGCTCGAGGGCGATGGTGTGCAGCAGCGACGTCTTGATAAGGCACCGTGGACGACGGACAAGATCATTCGCAAGACGTCCAAACACGGCATCTATCTGGCCTTGTCCTTTCTGATTTCGAACACCTTCCTTGCCTATGTCATCGGCATTGATCAGCTCTGGGTCATCGTCACCGATCCACCCAGTCAGCATCTGGTCGGTCTGTTCACGATCACCATCTTCAGTCTGGTCTTTTATGGTGTCTTTGCCCGTTTCCGTGAGCAGGCCTGCATCATCGCCTGCCCATACGGACGCTGGCAATCGGTGATGGTGAATCGCGAGACGATTGCCGTCACGTATGACAACAAGCGCGGTGAACCACGGGGCAAAGCACGTCGAGATGGCGAGGATGTCGACGGACTCGGCGACTGCGTCGAGTGCCGACAGTGTGTCCAGGTCTGCCCCACAGGAATCGACATTCGCAATGGCATTCAGATGGAATGTGTGAATTGCACGGCCTGCATCGATGCCTGTGATGAGATCATGGATCGCGTGGAACGGCCGCGGGGGCTGGTTCGCTATTCGTCACTTGGTCGAATTGAAGAGGGCCGTCAGCGCGTGCTGACGCCACGAACGGTGGGCTACGGCGCCGTACTGGTCGCTTTGCTGGTGACGGTCGTTATCTTGTTCAGCACGCGTGCGCAGGTGCAGGCTGTCATCCTGCGCGAACCGGGGAAACTCTACAATGAGTTGTCCGATGGACGGCTATCCAACTTCTATTCTGTGAAAATCATCAACAAGACCTTCGAGGAAATCCCCGTAGAAATCCGTCTGCTGACACCACCGGAGGGAGAGCTGATCTATCTCGGCGATTTCTCCTCGGTGCCACCTCAGGGGATCGCTGAGGGGCGTTTCTATCTGGCACTGCCCAGGAATATTCTTTCTGCAGGCCGCAATGACATTCACTTTTCTGTCGTTTCCGGGAGTGAAAGCGTGTCCGAGATCACATCAAGCTTCCTTGCACCCCACGATGTCGGTGCACCATGAGTGCCGGCGACCGGGGCAGATCCTGGGCGTGGGGCATCATTGCGGGATACGTCGTGTTTGTCGCCCTCACGCTGACCATGGTCGGTATCGCCTTCTCCATGCGTGTCGATCTGGTCAGCGATGATTACTACCAACGCGAGATGAATCACCAGCAGCACATTGATCGTGTTGCGCGCACCGCCGCTCTGCCAGAGGGTGTCGAGTGGACGGTGAGCCACCAGAATGGCGTGTTCGTCTTCCATCTGCCCGCAGACCACTTCGGTCATGATCTGGCAGGGCAGATCCACTTTTATCGTCCCGACAATGTCGACCTCGATCGAGCCTACGACATCAGCCTCGATCGGACGGGGGAACAGCATATCGCCGCTGATGAACTGGCTCCGGGACACTGGCGTATTCGCATTGAGTGGACGGCACAGGGGCTCGACTATTACAGCGAACGTACTCTGAGCTTTGGAGCGTAGTGGACGCCTGGACAGCATTACTTCTGGGACTCGGCGGTAGCCTGCACTGCGTTGGCATGTGTGGCCCCCTGGCCCTGGCCTTGTCAGGTGGAAGCAACCGACGGGCCGCCTTTCTCCTGGGTCGTGTACTCTACAATGGCGGTCGTGTCCTCACCTATGTCCTGCTTGGTGGACTGTTTGGCTTGCTCGGTGGCTGGCTCCAGATGGCCGGATGGCAGCAGACACTGTCTGTCGCAGTAGGTGCCATCATCCTCGTCAGCACAACGTTGACTCTGTTGCGACGACGTCTGCCGTTGGCTTCGTTGCCGGCCCGTGTCGTGGACACACTCAAACGCGCCCTGGGCAGACTGCTGCGGCTCGAATCGCCCTCAGGGCTGCTGTCGATTGGTGTCCTGAATGGCTTGTTGCCCTGTGGTCTGGTGTATGTCGCCCTTGCCGGCTCTGTGACAACCGGTGGTGTGGTACAGGGCATGACCTATATGGCACTGTTCGGTGCCGGCACGATCCCACTCATGCTGACAACCAGTCTGATGGGGCGTTTGATCCTGCGCCCGCGCGTGCAGGCTCTGGCCCTGCGAGCAGTCCCAGTAAGCATGTTGCTCCTCGGATTCTGGTTCGTGCTACGCGGGCTGGGATTGGGGATTCCCTATCTGTCGCCCATTCTCGGCGCTGACGGCATGGCGCATCATGGTCATTGACCACCGATCTGCCCCGAACTGAAGATCGCATCCGTCGTGACTGACTCGACAGGCAGGGTCATTGTCCCCTTCCTTTGCAGTCTGCACCAGTCAAACCAGCCACGGGAGTCCGCGATTCATGCCCGCTCTTTCTGCTCAGCAAATCAGTGACTATCACCGCGACGGCTTCGTCGTCGTACCGCAATTTCTGGATCGTGAGGAGACGGACCTGCTGGGTCGTGCGGCGCGCGAGGACCGTGAACTCGACCGCCGTAGCCAGGGTCGTGCAGACGGTGAAGGCGGTTCGGTGCGCATGTCTCTGTGGAATCAACCAGGCAATGGCATTTATGGCATGGTTGCACGTTCTGCTCGTGTCGTCGATTCCATGGAGGGAATCCTCGAGGGTGAAGTCTACCACTATCACTCCAAAATGATTCTGAAGGATCCCGAGGTGGGAGGCGCCTGGACGTGGCATCAGGATTACGGCTATTGGTATCAGAATGGCGCATTGTTTCCACTGATGTCGAGTGTGATGATTGCCGTCGATGCCGCAACGCGACTCAATGGCTGTCTGCAGGTCCTGAGGGGCTCACACCTGATGGGACGGGTCGACCACGAACTGACGGGAGAGCAGGCAGGTGCCAATCTCGAACGGGTCACCGAAGCTGAGAAGGTCCTGGAGAATGTGCATGTGGAGCTCGCTCCGGGAGATGCCGTGTTCTTTCACTGCAACACCCTGCACCGCTCCGACCGCAATGCCTCACCGGATCCACGCTGGTCGCTGATCTGCTGCTACAATGCGGCACGCAACGACCCCTACAAAGACTCCCACCATCCACGCTACACACCACTTGCTAAAGTGCCTGATACGGCGATCAAGGAAGTGGGCATCAAACGCTTCGACGATGACGACAGCGACGTCGCCTGGATGGGCGACGAGGATGAAAGCGCCGCAAGTCTCGCCGATCGTATCGGCCTGGAACGCCGCGAGAGTTAGAATCGTCTGTCGTTGACATTGTTCCACCTGATCGGGTAAAGTTCGGCCTCACCCTGCAACGACAGGTCGAAGATCATGCGTCTCGCAGTGGCCATTGCCACTCTGTTTCTTGGTGTCGCCGTCCAGGCTCAGCCCTTCACGGTTGCCATCACCGCTTCCGACGATCCTGCCCTGGCGGCACCAGCAGCTCGCGCGGATACACTGACAGTCAGTCAGGTCGAGCAGATGGTTCGCCGCGCCGTGCACATGGCGGGGGGCCTCGGCGAGGTCATCGCCGACACGGCACGCCTCGTCGTGATCAAGCCGAATGTTGTGACGCCGCAGGCTTCCGGTTCGGGGGTCGTCGCTGATACGCGGATCGTGCGCGCCGTGGCACTACTCGTCCACGAAGTCGCGCCCCATGCACGCATCTTGATCGCAGAGGGAGCTGGTGGCTGGATCTCACCGGCCAAGCAAGATTGCGTCGATGTCGGTGGTTGGCTCGTCGAAGATGGATTCGAGGCGGCTGGTCATCGGGCGACGGCAGCCGAACTGCGCCAACTGGGAATCGATGTCGAGTGCTTCGATCTGAATTTCGATCGCGTACTGACCCTCGTACCACCCACGGGTGGCCTGTCGATGGAGGAGTATGATCTGGCGGCGTCCATCATCGAAGCGGACGCCTGGATCAATGTGCCCGTCGCCAAGACCCACGGCACAAAAATCACATGTTGCCTCAAGAATCAGTTTGGACTGTTCCCCGGCATCGTCTACGGGTGGAACAAGACACGCGGTACCGAAGGGCACCGCGGCATTCCACATGCACCGCGGGTCATCGATGAGACCTTCATCGATCTGTTGTCCCTGACGGAACCTGATTTCCACGTCGTCGACATGATCGCCGGCGCGGAGGGCGGCGCCTCCTCCGGGAAACCGAAGCGTTCGAATCTGATCGTCGCCGGACGCGACGCCATCTCGACAGATCTCGTTGTGGCGCAACTGATGGGATTCAACCCCGACGACTTTGAGTATGCGCCCCTTGGCTATCAGCACGACATCGGGCCGGGCAGCATCGACCACGTCACCGTCCGGGGCGGCAGTGTCATCGATCTCGCAGATCGCTTCAAGAAAGCCAGCATGGACTACACGAGCGAGTGGGCGGAGCATGCCGGTTTTGGCATGGGGCCGCGACGCTGGACCTTGCTGGGGCCACTCGATCGTGATCATGCCTTTGGCGAAGCCGACTTGCGTGCCTTGTCGCCGACGCCGGGCAAGGATGGCTGGACCGAGATCACACGCTTCGGCGATGACCGCATCGATCTTGATAAGTTTTATGACGATCCAACCCACTGTGCAGTCTACGCCTTCACGCGCTTCACCATGGCGACGTCAGACTCAGTCCGCGTGTGGGTTAGCTCGGACGAAGATCTGCAGGTGTGGATCGATGGGGAGTCGGTCCATCAATTCGAGGGCCGCCGCCGCCACGTTCTCGGCGGCACACGCGAACACGCTTATATCGAAGCGGGAGAACACACGCTGGTTGTGCGTGCCGGTCAGCGTCGCGGACGATTCGACTTCTCCATCAACATCTGTGAACCCATCGACGATCCTCTGTACGCCGGCAATCGTTATCCAGGTGTCCGCTACTTCGTCACGCAGCGCGGTGAGACCACGACGGCATCGCGGCAAATAGCTGCTGAGCATATACGCGAAGATGGCCGCGGCGAAGCATACTTCGAAAGCACCCTCACAGAATTTGATCCTGTGTCTGCGTCGCGCGTAGCTGCCGACTCAATTCTTCTCGCTGATCGCCCCTTTCCGGCGACAACCGCCATGGCCCACGTAGCCATGGCCATCGCAGGTCAGCCGAGCGATATGATCGATTCCGCCACCGCCCAGTTCATGGGGGTGCTGCCCGTTCAATTCGGCTACATGGAGTCCGGTGGTTGGTTCGACAGAGAATTGGTGCCGCCAGGACGACTGTTGTCGTGGCTCGGTCTCGACTACGATGTGCGCGCTGGCCTGCGAAGCCGTGAGAGTAGGAAAATCATTCATGGCTGGTTAAGTGAGGGCCGGATACCCATTCTCGGGTACGGGGACGCATGGTTTGCCGCGACGGGGATCCGTCACCGCGACGATGCCGTCGACTTGCACTGGGTCACCCATGAAGAAGGGGCAGACACGACCTACTGGCAGGAGCTGCGTGGTAATTGGTGGGGGCAATTCTCGGGAGATAACTGGCAGAATTGTCCCGTCATCGTCGTCGAGCGCCGTGGTCCACCGCCGACCTTCGAGTCTCTCACCGACAGCATTACACATCTCATCGTCGAGATGGGGACCAAGCCGCAGTTACAGGGACGCGGCAAGCCCTGGGGTGAAGACCCCTTCCCTGGCGGTCTGAATGCATGGGACGAATGGATCGTGCAGTGGGAGAGACATCCCCTGACACGCCAATGGCTCGAGGAAGATGAGCAGATGCGGCGGCAGCTGACGAATCTGTCACAGGACTGGTCTCTCGGTTATATCGTGTGGTCGCGTCGCCGCATATCTGACTACTGTGCATCCGCAGCTCAGCGCCTGGCGTCAGATCGGCGCGCTTCTTATCTGCAAGAGGCTGCAAGGTCCTATGACGTCGTGACGAAATCCATGCAGCAGGTCCTCGATGCCTTACCGGAGAGAAGTTCCGGCGACTGGACTGAGGAGGATCTTCTGCGGATCGAGAAATTGCCAGAGACGTTGACCTATTGGAAACAGGCCCGCACTGCCGAACGCGATGCCTTGAGTTCCCTGTCGCAGATGCTCGGTGCGGGTGGTCTGCCAACTATCCGCCTGGATCCACTGCGAAATCTCGACAGAGGCACACGCCTGGCCACCTGGCGCGCCGAAACGAGTCGTGGTGTTTTCGATCTGACGCTGCAGGGCGATCAATTGTCCCTTGAGCTCGTATTTGGTCGTCAGCCCGAAGGGCCGACCAGTCAGATCGCTGCCGCTTTCGAGCAGCAAGAGGGCTACGCCGTCGCACTCGAGGTCGTGGCAGGGCCTGGACGTTACCAGATCCTCGAACAACCTGACGCGGCCAATGACTGGACCACGCGAATCCGCATCGATGATCACAACAGCTGGCAGAGTGGCACGGAGCTCAATATCTGGGCAGTGCCCGTCGACTAGGCTGCAGTCCTCATCGGTCAGGGCATCGTTCGCATGGCAGCAGGGCGTCATATAGATGAGCGTGAGGTCCGCCAATCTCTCTGGCAACCTTGCTCCCAATTGCGACCCCATCTATCGTAGCCGGCATGACTGATCTATTGATACGACATGGCCGAGTGATCGATGGCACGGGCACGCCCGCCATCGACGCCGATATTGCGATCACCGATGGTCGTATCACCGCCATCGGCGATCTTAGGCTTACACGGGCAACGGACACGATCGACGCCAGTGGCCGCATGGTGACGCCCGGCTTCATCGACATACATACACACTCCGATCTGACCTTGATGCTCGAAGGGCGAGCCCCGTCCTCCGTTGCCCAGGGCATTACGACGCAGATCGCTGGTAACTGTGGCGTGTCAGCGGCACCCACACGTGACTTCGAACCCTACTATGGCCCCCTCGATCCGGCGATGACGCGGGGACTGGTCTGCGATTGGACTGGCTTCGACGACTATTTCCAGCGTCTGCAGCAGCAGGGCGTAGGCACGAATGTGGCGACACTGGTGGGCCACGGGAACATTCGCGTCGCTGCCATGGGATACGATGATCGTGCCCCGACAGCATCCGAGATGGACAGGATGCGCGCCCTGACGCAGCAGGCGATGCAGGACGGCGCCGTGGGTCTGTCCACAGGGCTTGCCTATGCGCCAGGCCCCTTCGCGCAATTGGATGAGCTCATCGAACTGGGCAAGGTCATCGGCGAATTTGGCGGTATCTACACATCCCATATTCGCAACCAGACGGAAGGTATCGCCGACGCGGTGGGTGAGGTCATCGCCGTAGGCGAAGGTGCTGGCATTGCCGCACATGTATCGCATATGCAACCGGGCTCCCCCATGATTGGCGCCACAGCCGACTTGTTGCGCACCATGGATGACCTGCGTCGCCGCGGCGTCGATGTAAGTTGTGATGCGATCCCCTATACGGTGGGCTCTACGACACTCAAGTCCCTGTTGCCCCCGTGGTCACTCGATGGCGGTGACGAAGCACTGATTGCCAGGCTTCACGATCCGATCATGCGGGACAAGATCAAGGCTGATACGATGACCCATGGGGCCGAATCGGGCGGCAGCCGCAAGCGCAACCTGGTCAAAGACGGCGACTGGGAGAAAATCTGGCTGGGCAGTTCGGGGCCCGCCAACGAGCACCTGACGGGCAAGTCCTTCGCCGAAATTGGTCGCCTGCGTCAACAGGATCCTCACGAGGCCGTCCTTGATATCCTGATCGAAGAAGAGGCCCGCCCATGGATGCTGGCGGAAGACGTCTCGGAAGAGGACTTTCTAAATATCGCCCGTCACGAAGCGGGTGGCATCATATCCGATGGCTTCTCACTGATCCCGGAAGGCGTCCTTGCGGAAGGCAAACATCACCCACGCTCCTATGCTGCCTTCCCATATTTCTTGCGTCACTTCATCCGCGAGCAACAAGCCATGACCTGGGAACAAGCCATCCACAAGTTGACCGGGCATGCTGCGACTCGTTTTCGGATCGCCGATCGGGGCCTGCTGCGCGAAGGCCTGTGGGCAGACATAGTCATCTTCGATGCCGAACAGATTGGCGAGCAGGCGGATTTCGATCAACCCTATCGCTTTCCACGCGGTATCGATCACGTATTCATCAATGGCGTGGCCGCTCTTCGCGACGGCCAACTGCAGGACAGCCGCTCGGGCAGGATTCTGCGCCACGCCGCCTGACACAACACTTCAAGGAGGGGTATCATGGGAAAACTGGGATACGACGACACGGAATTCATCACGGGGCAGCCTTGGCGCGTGCACGACAGCAAACGACCTGCACCGCCGGTCGTGACACCTGCCGACAAGGTCGGTGATCCCCCATCCGATGCGGTGGTCCTCTTCGACGGGGCCAACCTGAGCGAGTGGGAAAGCTGCAAAGAGCCAGGAACCGATGCAGGCTGGAAGGTCGACGGTGGCTTCATGGAAGTCGTGAAGGGCACAGGCGACATTCAGACGATCAAACGCTTTGGGGATTGCCAGTTGCATATCGAATGGGCCGCCCCCGAAAAAGTGGAGGGAGACAGCCAGGGTCGCGGCAACAGTGGCGTCTTTCTTCTCGCCGACGACAATCGCAGTGGCTACGAAATCCAGGTACTCGATTGTTTTGACAATCCGACCTATGCCGATGGTTCGACAGGTTCGATCTATGGTCAGTATCCGCCATTGGTGAATGGCTGCCGCAAGCCAGGTGAGTGGCAGAGCTACGATATCATCTTTGAAGCACCCATCTGGGATGAGGGTTGGATCGTCGCTCCCGCCTTCGTCACGGTCATGCACAATGGCCTGCTCTTACACCATCGCCAGGAGTGCCTGGGCCCGACGGGCCATCGAAATGTTTGTCGTTACGCAGCGCCGGATCCCGATGTGGGCGCTCTGCGCTTGCAGGACCATGGTGACGCCGTACGCTTCCGCAACATCTGGATGCGTCCACTCTTCGGCTACGACGGCAGTTAGACACATGCGTTCGCATGACATCGATTTGAGAATTGATGCGGGCGTCTCGATCGAGACCTTGTTAGAGACAGAGGGGCGCCGGCCAGTCCGGTGCCCCCTTCTCTTTTCCGCATTTGCCGCCACCTGCCTTGCCTTTGCAGCAACGACTAGTCCGCAACCCGTCTCAGCGGCATCAACGGTGGCCATGGTACGCTCCGACGATGCCACTCTGCATGAGCCCATCGCCCGTGATCAGCGACTCGACTACCACCGTCATGTTCTACCCATGGTTCAGCGTGTGCTCGAGCAGTCGAAGCTGAAAGATCTCGTCGACGCCGCCACCACAGGGACAGATGGCGTCGTGGATGTTGTATGCAAAGTGAATATCGTCCACGCCGAACACGTACAGGGCGACGTCACCGATTGGCGCGTCGTAAAGGCCGTGGTGCAGACCATTCATGCGTGGCGCCCTGAGGTGAAGCTGACCATCGCCGAAGGGGGCGTCTGGTTTCCGCCGGAGCGCACCGATCTGCATGCCATGGAGCCAAGCACCGAAATCGGTGATGGCTTCGAAACAGCTGGTTACCGGGCCTTGCTCACCGACCCGGATCTGGCTGATGTGAATCTGCACATCGTCGATCTGAACTACGACGATACCATCGAGAAGACACCACCAGGCGGCGGTCTCGTCGCCGAGACCTATCACGTCCCCCGCACCGTCTCAGATGCGGATCTCTTCATCGACATGCCGGTGATGAAAGTGACCGGTGCCATCGGCATGACGGTGGCCATGAAGAATCTGATCGGCACGGCCCCCGGCATGAAATACGGCTGGTCGAAGTCACGAGGCTGGCCCCCAGACAGTGGCAATCCGGGCCTGTGGCATACGTCGCGCACCCTTGATGAAACCCTCGTTGATCTTACGGGGGTCGTCGAGGCTGACTTTGCCGTCGTCGACGCGATCATGTGTATGGAGCGTGGTCGCATCATCGCCGATGGCGGCATGCCGACACGTCGCAACATCGTCTTCGCAGGCAACGATCTGGTCGCCGTCGACGCCGTGGCAACGAGACTGATGGGCATGAATCCATTGGACATGGAATACCTGCAACTTGGCCAGCGACGCGGCCTGGGCATCGCCGATCTGGACCGTGTACAATTGCTTGGTGACCTGGAAGATCTCACGGATCGCTTCCACAAGTATCCTATGGCGTGGGGCGAGGGCCACTATGGCATGGGACAGAGAACATGGTTGTTGAAGGGCCCAATCCCCACTGACGAGGATGAGCAGACGCCGATCGAACCACACACATCACCGACGCCTGCAAGTGATGGCTGGAGCAGCCCCGTCTACTTTCACGACGACAAGATTGATCTGGATCGCTACTACAACGATCCCATCCATAGTGTCGCCTATGCGTACGCCGAGTTCGACGCGCCACGCGACGAAGACGCTGAAATCTGGGTCGGGTCAGATGAGGGGTTGGTCATCTTCATCGACGGCGAACAGGTGTACGAGTATGGTGGCCGTCGGCGCCACAAACTCCCCAACGACCGCATTCCCATCACGCTGACACGAGGCACACATCGTGTGTTGGTACGAGCCCATCAGCGACGTGGTGAGTTTGATTTCAGCTTGAAGATTTGCGAAGTCGAGCCAGACTTACGTTATGACGGCAACCACGTGTTTGGACTCACCTGGCATGTCCCTGGCGAGGCCACACATGATGTGACCGAAATACTTGTCGTAGGTGACAATCGCAGCGGGCGCGGCGAGTGGTACGAAGCACATGAGGTAGATACGACGTCTCCCAATCGGGTTTTCCTCAAGTCCATTCTGCCGTGGTATGGTCGAGCGCCGTGGATTCGCCTCGAGTGGCCCCTGATGTGGGGAGATGAGATGGAGTTGCAGGCGAATCTGAACGGCAGTCGTCTCGAAGTCCTCAGTGGCAATGTTCAAGCCTTCCGACTGGAACCCGAGGGCCCACTTGAGGGCCCACGGTCCGATGTAGAGTTGGTCGTTGACGGGACGTCCCTCGGCAAACTGCCGAACAGCCGCGTACGACTGGCTCGCAATGACGAAGGCACCTGGTCGATGGCAGTTGCCGAGCCATTGGATTGGGAGAAGCTCGGCTTCATCGGCGAGGCCGTTGAAGCTCTGGATCGTGATCATCGCGAGGGTGAATTTGACTCCCGACTCGGCAATATGTTCACCGACGCCGCATTGATGGCGACCGGGGCTGACGTGGCCTTTCAGAACAACGGTGGCATCCGTCAGGACATTGAAGCGGACTTCATTTCCATCCGCGACATCTTCCGCATCAACTTTCCAAACGACCTCTACACCTTCCCTTTGACGGGTGCCGAGTTGCTCGAAGTACTGGAGTTTGATGCACGCGATGGAAAACCGCGGCCCATGCAAGTCGGCGGCATGAACTACGTCGTTGATCGCACGCTACCGGAAGGGCAGCGCATCGTTGCATCAGACATTGACCCAGAAGAGACCTATACGATCACTTCACAAGCCTACCTCTGCGACCGCGCGCCACGATTTTTCGGTCGCGAAATCAATGCGACGAACACGGGCATTCAAACCGTAGAGTCGCAGATCCGACTCATTCAACAGACGCCTCGACTCAGGGCTCCGGCGACGGGACGTATCCGAGTTACCGTGCAAGACCAGTGACAGAAACCTTCGTCATCGCCCTCACTACTTTTGTGGCCACCATCGGTCCCATCGATGTGGCCGCCATGTTCGCCGCTATGACACCCGGTGTGGCCGGCGCAAAGCGGCGAGCGATGGCTACACGGGGCATTGCAGTCGCCGCCTGTATTCTGCTGATCTTCGCTTTTGTCGGGCAACCCCTGCTGCAGGCTCTAGGCATCTCCTTGCCCGCGTTGCGTGTCGCTGGCGGAATCCTGTTGCTGTTGATCGGTATCGACATGGTCTTCGCTCGGACCTCCGGTGGCGTCTCCACGACGGATGACGAGCGCGCAGAGGCTGAGACACGTGAGGACATCTCCGTATTTCCCCTGGCGACGCCCTTAATCGCCGGCCCGGGCACGATGGGTGCTTTGATCCTGTTGATGGCGGACACTGAAGGGGACGCACAGCTACAGATCACCGTCGTCGCCACGCTGCTTGGCGTGTTAACCCTGACCTGGCTGCTATTGCTAGGAGCAGCGGGGGTTTCACGACTGCTGGGCGTGACGGGATTGCATGTCGTGACGCGTGTCTTCGGTGTCTTGCTCACGGCTCTGGCAGTGCAGTTCATGTTTGACGGAATCGCCGGCAGTGGCTTGCTACCGACCTAGGCCATAGGATCGACCAGACAGAAAAATGGCTCCCCTTGCCGCTGCAATGGGAGCCATTCCTCGTTCTGCTGGCCAAGATATGATCCGGGCTCGCCCTGCCTTACGCGTGGTCGCCAGTGGCCGTCTGAACCTCGGCCTTGTCAGCGCCGTGGGCGCCATTGCCATTGCCCGCGTCCGTCTGACTATTGGCCATGACAGTTTGACCATTGTCTGATTCCACCTGCGCTGCAACAGCGTCAGGCAACGGGGCGTCGTCCTCTGCCGGCGGCGAGCGTAGAAAGTCGAGCACCTGTTTGGCTGAATAGGAGGTAGCTCCGTCTTTCAGAAAACGGGTCACCATGATGACATCGTCACCGGAGGTGAGGATCGGGGTCTCCGTAAAACCGGTTTTCTGCAACTGCGCCTGGCCGACATTGGCCATCAGTGCATTGCAGAGACACTTCCTGCCGACCGTCGCCTCTTCTTCGCCGCCCTTCTTAACATATTCGTCAACTGGTTCACTGGCGCAACGCAGGACGATCTTGCCATCTACTTTCGCCGGCGCCCGCAGATACCCCAGATCGCAGATACGGGGGCGACTCTCATAGATCGCTTGTTCTGAACCAGACCCCTCCAGTGGCACAACCTTAAAGGGGAATCCCGTGGGCGACGCGGTGGCGTCAGTGTAGACGCGAATACCGTTCTCGACGATGCTGTGCAGTGCTTTCTGTCTCAGCGCCGGATCAACACCGGATTCCTCGCACAGACTGAAGGCGGAGCCCACCTGAATGCCGGTGGCACCGTGTTCTTGGGCACGCTGCAGACGATCGGGGCCGCCGTAACCGCCCGCGAGCCAGAAAGGTCGGCCGATCTCGGCGATCTTTGCCAAATCGACGTCGTCCTTGGGACCATAGATCGGTTCGCCACTCTCGGTCAGCTTGAGTTGACCGCGGGGCGGCGCATTGTGTCCACCCGCGACAGGATACTCAATGATGAACCCGTCTACATGACCCGATGCCTTCTTCGACAAAGACAGAGCCAGCGTCGCCGACGCGATGATGGCCAGGAAATACGGTCGCTTCAGAACGACATCCTCTGACACGCCGACCACCTCTGCCGGGTCGAATTCAGTAAAGGTCTCTTCACCCGTCGGCTGGTCATCGACGGAGAGTTTGTATCGTGCCTTGAGATGTTGGCTCAGCGTGTCGAGGGCGCCGGGAATCTGCCGCGGGATGCCGGCACCCATCAGCACATAGTCGACCCCCGCGAGCATGGCGCCGTAGGCCGATGCCAGGTGCGGGATCTGGATCTTCTCAAGGAAGTTGATGCCCACCTTGCCATCGTGGCCCTCTTTGGCCAGAAAGACCTCGACGAAATTGGCGACGACGGTGAGACGCAACCCGGCGAGGCTGGTCTTGACCTTGTACATGGGCGCCAACTTGAAAGACTCGTCAGCCCCCTTGCCGCCTTCGCGGTAGTAGGTATTGAAAACGTCTTCGGCGACCTGGGGCACGGGAAAGTGGTCGAGGGCTCGACGAATGTGGCCGCCGATGTCACCGAGTTGAAGTCGTCGCGCCAGGACCGAGTTGATCGACGTGCCTGAAACGACACCGAGTGCACCTTGCTGGGACGTGGCCCGGGCGAGGTTCCAGCCGGAGACGGCGATACCCATGCCGCCCTGAATAATCTGGGGATGCCCCGTCATAGAGGCCTATGATCCGTCAAAATACCTGCTTGGTAATCAGCCTGAAGAAATCCACCTGAAAGACTCCCTAACAAGGTAAGGTTTCAAACGCCAGTAGGGCACCCCCCAACAACCAAATTTAGCCGCTGTGGAGGTACATAAACGTTTGTATAGGTAGGCACTTGCTCAGAGGGCTGGGCTCAGAGAGAGCGCATGCGCGTTTCCCCATACCACTGCCCCATCCTCTCATACAGACCCCCACGAGCCACCTGGCCTTCGGCGGCGTCGTAAAGATTGTGCAACTCATCGGGGTCGCTGCGCAGATCATACAGCTCGCCATAGGACTGCCCCAGGTAGGCCACCAATTTCCAGTCTCGACTGCGTACCATGACGCGCTGACCGTGCTCTGAGAAGACCGTATCGTGCACACTCTCCTGTTCACCGGCCAGTTGCCCAGACAAGGGTTGCCCCATGGCCCCTTCGAGTGCTTCAAGACCGGCCATCTGCAGGAAGGTTGGCCCCAGATCGATCAGCTCCACCAGTGGATCGCGGGTTCCCTGGGCCATGACGCCGGCACCGGCGAAAACCAAAGGGACACGGGCGACCGGGTCATAGTGACTCGAGAATTTGTAGACCTGATGATGATCACCAAGGCAATCCCCGTGGTCGGATGTGAAGACAAACAAGGTATTGTCCAGTTGGCCTCGCGCCTCGACACAGGCCACGATCTTCCCAACCCAGTCGTCCATCAGCGTCACATTCGCGTAGTAGTGCTTGCGCATGCGCCGAATGCGCTCGGGCGTCGCTCGGCTCCACCAGACAGCAGCCGGTGATCGTCTGCCATCCATTCCGTCCATCGCCGCCTGTTGAGGGGGCGGCTTGGTAGCCAGTTCGCCATCATATCCCACGGGATCCGGCACGTCCACATCATCATACAGACGCAGAAAAGATTCCGTCACGTCATAGGGATCGTGGGGCCCGGTGAATCCGCACCAGAGGAACAGGGGCCGTTGAAAATCACATTCTTCGAGGTATTCAACCGTCGTTCGCCCGACATAGTTGTCAGGATACAGATCATCATCATGAGGCCAGACCGTCGCCTGCAGTCTGTCGGGCCAGTCGTCGATTTGCTTGTAGTACGTGAGCGCCGGCCGCTTGAGGCCATGATGGGCTAGAAAGAGATCGTAGTCATCCGGGTCCGGACCGTGATGGCCCTGCTGATAGTTCTTGTTTTCTACAACCGTACGATGCTCAAAGCCTACGGGCAGTCGAATGGGCGCCGTATGCATCTTGCCCACATTGGCCGTCTGATATCCACCTGCCCGCAGCGACTCGATCCAGTTTGGCTGGTCGGGTCGCAGCCATTGTTCATTCCCCTCCACGCCGTGTGAGTGCACGTACTGACTCGAAACGATGCTGTTGCGTGAAGGACCACATACTGCCCCCTGGGCAAAGGCATGAGTAAAGCTCACGCCGCGGCGGGCGAGACGGTCGATGTGAGGTGTGATCATGTGTTGGTAACCATTGCAGGCCAGCGTATCCCAGCGCTGCTGGTCGGTCATGATCAGAATGATGTTGGGTTGACTCATTTGCGCCTTGGCATGGGGTGAGGCGGCGCATAAACTCCCGCGCCTGCCCCACATGTCCGGACTCACATGTATAGGTCTGCACATAATGCCAAAAAGAGACGTGGATCAAATGACCCAGATCAGTTGCTCGCAGAATCAGATAACCTCCACGATAGGTTATGCAGGATGAGCCTCGTCCTGGCCCTGGATCAGGGAACAACTAGTTCGCGTGCCCTCGCCTTCGATGCAGGCGGCGAGATTCGTGGCATGGCACAAGAGGAATTTGACCAACATTACCCACGGCCCGGATGGGTAGAGCATGATGCGAGTGAAATCTGGCGCATGCAGGCACGGCTTGTGGATGCAGCCCTGGCCACCGCCGGGGCAAGGGGCGAGCAGATCGCTGCTGTGGGTATCGCCAATCAGCGTGAGACGACACTGATCTGGGATCGGAAGACAGGCGAGCCGATCCATCATGCCATCGTCTGGCAGGATCGGCGCACCGCACCCACGTGTGATCGAATCCGTGCCGACGGCGCCCACGACCTGATTCTGCAGCGAACAGGTCTGATTCTGGATGCGTACTTCTCCGCCACCAAAATCGCCTGGCTCCTCGATCATGTAAGCGGTGCTCGAACTCGCGCAGAGCGCGGCGAACTCGCCTTTGGCACGATGGATTCCTGGCTCGCATGGCAGCTCACCGATAGCGATCTGCATATCACCGATGTGACCAATGCCTGTCGCACCTTGCTCTACAACATTCACACGCAGCAATGGGACCAGGAATTACTCGACCTGTTCAGGATCCCTCGGCCATTGCTGCCACAGGTGCGATCGTCATCGGAAATCTATGGCGAGATCACCTCGATCCCCTCTCTGCGTGGTGTACCGCTGGCAGGCATCGCTGGCGACCAGCAAGCGGCAACATTTGGCCAGGTCTGCTTTACTCCCGGCATGGCCAAGTGCACCTATGGGACAGGTTGTTTCATGCTGCTCAATACCGGGGTCCAGGCGCGATCCTCCAGCCATCAGTTGCTCACGACGGTGGGTTGGCAACTGGGCGGACAGGATCGTGACATCGTTCATGCCCTGGAAGGATCTGTATTTGTGGGCGGTGCGATTGTGCAGTGGTTGCGCGACGGCCTCGGCATCATCAAATCATCCACCGAGGTGGAATCCCTCGCCGCATCAGTCGGCGACAGTGGGGGCGTGTTCCTCGTACCTGCCCTCGCCGGACTGGGTGCGCCACACTGGGACCCCTATGCGCGTGGCACAATTCTCGGGCTCACAGCGGGCAGCACAGCAGGCCACATCGCTCGCGCGGCACTGGAGGGCATCGCCTTTCAGGTCGCCGATCTGGCGCAGGCGATGAATGCCGACGCCGTGACGCCTCTGTCCCAATTGCGTGTAGATGGAGGTGCGGCAGCGAACGATCTGCTCATGCAGTTCCAGGCAGACCTGCTGCAGGTGCCCGTCCTGCGCCCGCAGACACAGGAAACGACCGCCCTCGGAGCCGCCTACCTCGCCGGACTGGCGAGTGGTTACTGGCACACCCTCGATGAACTCAGTTCCCAGTGGCAGGTGTCGCGCATCTACGAACCTGGCATTTCACCGACCATGGCCGCTGCCCTTCGCTCACGTTGGTCAGAGGCCGTCGACAGATCTCGTCGGTGGGCGACACCTGAGTAAACCGGCCGCAGGTCCCTAGAATCCCATCCAGCGGTTGATCTTGATGAGGAAGATATTGTCACCCTCGTCACCAAAGGATCGGCCCGCGTCTCCAAGGGGCTCAAAGTCGGGGTCTCTCGTGTCATCGAAGTCCCGATCTCGATTCTGCTGCCACACGACAAAAATCGTGCTCCCCGGCGCGTACTCCCAGCGCGTCACGAGATTGAAGCGCAGGGACCTACGATGGAAATCGGGGTTGTCTTCCAGGTCGGCGTAGGGAACGAAATCGTATGATCGCGCCCGCGCCAACTCCTTGATCTTGCCGTAGTCACCGGTTGTCACAAAGGGCTGAAGGAAGAGCTGCGTGCTCAGAAAGGGTGTGAAAGCGAGTGTGCTACGGACGCCGATTTCGAAGGTCTTATTCGTCAGTTCACCGAAGATGAAACGGTCGTCTTCGTCGTCACCATCGCTGTCGACATTCTCCAGCCACTGCGCGTCCCTCCGGGAGTAGTTGTAACCCGGTTCAATTTCGATCTCGATGTTCGACGCCGGCTTCAACTCGATTTCGATACCATTCCATGTGGAGAGATTGTCGCCATCCAGCCCCCAACGAACATTTGCCCCCATCCAGCCGCTGATCGCATTGCGATCATCCGTCCACACGTCCATCGCCCAGCGATTGGATCCAGGGTTGCGCATGACCGGGCCGCCGCGAGTGACCAGATCATCCCATGCGTCTCGACTGTGGTCGAGGCCCATCCAAAAGCCCCAGTAGTTATGCAGGTCATGCCACATGTTGAAATTGATGCCACGGGACAGATTATCACCATCGAAGTTGCCATGCTGCCAGACATTGAGATTGAATCCTGAGCGCCGGGCGAACCAATAGGGTTCCAGGAATTTGTAGAAGATGTGGACACCAGCCTGGGTCCGATCGTTGCGACGCATGAAACCCAGGTCATTGGCATTGAAGCCGCGAGACCGCGCATCAACGTAGGCTTGCCCACCCAAGCGTCCGGAGAATTTGGAGAAATACAGAGCGCTCTCCCAACCCGTATCACGATCGTCGTCCTGACCCGCCTTACTGACAGCGAGGCGACTGTAGACGCGATAGGCATTGTCCTTCCACTTCACATGCACATCACCTGCGCCGACATAGGCCGGATCGAATCCTTCGCCATTGACGGCTGTCAGTTGTGCGCCCACCGTCGAATTATTCAACAGATCCTGTTGAACCCGACCGACGAAGTAGTTGGTCAATGGTTCGACTTCGACGCGGCGGCGGACCGTATCAACCAGACCCGTTTCCGGGTCGGTAAGACGCTGATCGATGATTGCCTCTTCGCTGCCAGTGACCGCATTCAGCAGACCGAAGGCGGTTCGGTTCTTCGTCTTCCCCGAAATCTTCACAGCGCCAAGAATCGTCGTGTTGTCCGGACGATCAACGAGATCACTGTCATCAGGCAAGTCGAAGCGTGTGGGCTGTCTACCGATGCGACGCGAGTGATAGAGACGCGTCGGTTCTTCTATACCATTGATGCCCGGGCCTGGGCTCTCAAAAATCTGGTTGCCTTCAAGAAAGAAGGGTCGCCGCTCACGTAGAAATGTCTCAAAAACACCCAGATTGAGGACAGCAGGGTCTGCCTCGACCTGACCGAAGTCAGGATTGATCGTGCCATTGAGACTGATATTGGATGTCAGCCCATAGCGCACATCGATCCCGGCTGTGCCCAAGAGATCAGTCTCATCCTTGCCACCGTCCTCAGCTCGAGACAGGGTCGCGCGCCCAAGACTGAAGGGGAAAATCTCGAGACTTTGCTTCGGCTCAATCCCTTCGATCCCCTCCAGATGACCGAAGCGGGACGTCCAGCCACTGGTGCCGCGGGGCAAAAAATTCCAGTGCACCCACTCCTGTCGACGAGAGATATGGCGGAAAGCATTGAGTCCCCAGGTGTACACAGGTTTTTCGCCGAAACGCAACACGTGATAGGGGATGCGCATCTCCACACTCCAACCATCAGGCCGCATGGCGGTCTTTGCCTCCCATACGCCATCCCATGTACGATCATCGTCATCGTCGTTGAAAATGATGCCATCACGAATCCATCCCGATGGCCCCACGACAAAGAATCGGCCTGTCTGGTGGTCGTGATGAGGATCGAGATTGATCTCAAAAACGTCTCGCTCACGCCACTCATCACGCCGCGAGAGCACGGCGGTGATGCTGTCGGGCTCTGTATCGTAGCAGACTGCACCGATGTAGATCGCGTCATCGTCGTAGAGGATCTGAAATGTCGTCTTTTGCGTTGCCGGCTCGCCCTGGTCAGGATCACCTTGGGTGAAACCAGTCTGCAGCGGAGCTGCGGCCCATTCCGCTACCTCGACACGCCCGTCGAGAATGGGGGGCTGATTTGCACGTATCGCATGCGCAGTACGCTGCGGGTGTGAGAGCCAGTGCTGCATGCGCTCATCCGCTGAATCGATGACGGTTTCTTCGGTTTCGTCGGCCCCAATGGTGCTGGCCATCATTGCCGCTAGACACAAGGCAACGAGGTAGGTCTGTTTCACAGGTTCATCCGGGTGTTATTTGATGATTGAGTCCAGGGTTCAACATGTCAGCAATGGGCGGACAGTGTCAAGAAATCGCCCCCACTGGCTGGTTAGTTCCCGCAATGCCACGAATGGTTTACAAGAGCCTCAAAAAAAGGTGCTCCAATGAATCTGCTGGAACGAGACGATCTACCCACACTCCTGACCGGATGCATTCAGACGGAGCCCACTTCGTCTGGTCTGATCCTGCGGCGCCTGACAAGCAAGCAACTGGCACATTTCAAGTCTCTCGGTGAGCCTTCCGATATCCGCGCCCGTTGCGCCGCCGGCATCATGTTATGCTTCGACACCGACTCTCCGACACTGGATCTCACGGGACGAATCCTGACAGGGGCCCGCACCTATGCTGGCTTCGACGTCGAGGTAGATGGGCGCGTAATCGAGGCACACCGG
This sequence comes from Gemmatimonadota bacterium, assembly GCA_018660835.1. GTDB lineage: Bacteria > Latescibacterota > UBA2968 > UBA8231 > UBA8231 > UBA12574. The sequence goes on from JABJJN010000020.1 coordinate 412,494, forward strand.
ATCGATACCAGTCCCGAGACAAGGACCCTGCGTCTTTTCGACCTGCCGGCTGGGCCGACTCGCCGGATTGTGGTCACTTTTCCGCAGAGTGCGATTGTCGAGCTCGATGCGTTGACCCTGGCAAGTGGCAGCAAGGCAGCCGCCTCGGCATCAAACCGCAAGAGATACCTGGCGATCGGCGATTCCATCACCCACGGGATGGATGCTCGCGGCCCCTCATCCGCCTACGCCGTGCAACTGGCCCGATTGCTGGATATGGAACTGCTCAACGTTGGCGTGGGCGGCCACATCTACGACCTGGAAGCCCTCGATGACGATTTACCCTTCAAACCAGATCTGGTGACGATTGCCTATGGCACCAATGATTGGAGTCGTGGCACAAGTCAGGCCGAGATCGCCGCAACTGTGAAGCAGTATCTGACACGCCTGCTCGAGTCCACCGCCGCAGCGGCCAGCGTGTATGTGCTAACGCCGATATGGCGTCAGAACGGCGACGAAGCCAAACCGAGTGGGACACTCGTCGAGTTTTCCAGCGCCATCGCCACCGCAGCGTCCACCTTTGAAGCGGTGAGGGTCGTCGACGGCACGACCCTCGTACCACATCTGCCCGACCTTTATGCTGATGGCGTTCATCCGAGTGATGAAGGTTTTCTGCACTACGCGATCAATCTGGGTCGCGCCATAGGATCTGCGAGTTGATGCAACTCGACTCCGCTCTGGAGCTGATGACGGATGGCGCGGCGAGTGCCATCATCGTCACGCCGGTAGACGGTTCCCTCGATTCGCATGCGAGACAGATCGTTGCATGCATTCGCACGCGACTGGGTGTCACCCTCGACATCGTCAGTGACTCCGTTGCACTGGATACGATGGCGATCAACACCGCTGCACTGCAGCCATCGCAAACTCGTCATGTTCTGGCCCTCGGCTGCCTGGCAAACAATCGTCTCATCGCATCTGTCTATCAACGCTTCAATACCCTCGTGGATCGTTGGTATCCGGGCGCGGGGGGCTTCGTTCTGCAGACGATTATGTCACCCTATCGGATGGGGGACCACATGCTGGTCGTGGGTGGTAGTGATGTCGACGGTGTCGCCCAGGCAACCCAGACATTGCTCAGAGAGCTCGAAGCCACGTCAGATGGTCGCCTGCCCTGGCGACTCGAGGTGCAGTTGGGAGATGACCACCTGCCGCTACCCGAGGATCGCATGGATCGCCTCGGCATGGCGACCAGCGAGATACCCGGTGCCCACAGTGCCCTTCCTGAAACGCCCTATGAGGCAGGCTTTCGCGGCGGATCCATGCACAATCACCTGCTGCGGCTCGGGATGTATGGTCCCCACGCGGACAATATGCATCTGTCGCGTTCATCCCAGTTGGGTTTGCGATATCTGTATTCGGGTCGTTCTCACGATGCCGCCGCCTACCGCAGCGTCTTGCTGGAAGAGGCCGCTGCAGGCGTCATTGGCACCCTCTACCACTACAAGTCGGTGCGCATGTTCCAACTGTGGGCACTGTTGCGCGGGGCGCCGGTTTTCGACGAAGACGATCGCACCTTGGTTGATACAGCCATCCGAAACTATCTGCTGCACACCAGCGGCCTGGCCAGCAAAGACGTGATTCGTTCCGCCTCGGATGGCGTTGGGATCTTCAGTCGCCACATTGCCTGCGAGGCGTTGAATCTGTGGATCGGCGCTGACTGGTTGTGGCGACTCACCGGCGAACAGCTATGGCTGCAGGAGCAAATGATCGCTGATGACTATTTCGACTCGCAGGCAGGCACGGATGTCCCCCTCACGGGATTGACGGAGGGCTACGCCTCCTATCTGGAAGTCGTACTCGAGTGGATGCTGTGGAGTTGTCCTGCAAGGATCACCAGCGATCCCCACATCCGCATCTGGGCCCAGCGCGTGCTGGGCTTATGTACGAATGCGGGTCAATTGGTCTTGGGCCCACAGACCGATACGAGTCGATACCCCTATCACCTGCTGCGTAGACTCTCGTATCTGCTCGACGACGGATCGTATTTGTTCGTGGCGCATCTCCGCGAGGAGCAAGTTCGACTCGGCAACGACCGTCTGCTCCAGTTCTCAGCAGGTCAGGCATATGCCTCCGACGTTGAGGCAAGGAAACCAGAGTCTGCCCAGGGCTTCTTTGTGCATCCGATGAACGAGAGACTGCGGCAGTGGAAGGCTTCGTCGATTCCCGCCGGCGCCGGTTTCGATCGCATCGAAGGCCGCAGCGGCTGGAGTACAGACGACGATTACCTGCTGGTCGTCGGCGTCCGCAGTGGTGGCAAGAGTCTCCCGAATGTGGGAAACCTGGCAGCCTATGAACGCTTCGGCCAACGGCTGATTACCTCCCACGCGGTGCCGCTCTATCCTCGCAGTGGTAGTGCCTGGCGCCATTCGACGGTCACCGTCAATGTCGGTGGATGTAGTACCGGCATCGCGGCAGGCGCGCACCTGTTGGACACGCAGAACCTGAGCGGTGGCCATCTGCTCTCCTATCGCGTCGATGCGCCTGGACTCTACAGTTGGACACGTGAGCTTTTCTGGAAGCCCGAAGCGTATCTGCTGGCCATCGACAGGGTACACTTGGAGAGGGATGAACCCTCCATGATGAGCGTGAACTGGCGATGTGGAGGTGAGATCGAGCAGATCGTGGATAGCGTCGCAACGATTTGCTTCCCCGATGCGGCAGAGCAAACGCAGTTCTTCGTCCACATAGACGCAGCGGCTGAACTAACCGCTATGACGGACCACTATCCAGCTCTTGGCATGCCACCTGGGAGTGCCCGTATTCCAGAATCAATGTTGCACGCCACACGCAGCAGCGGCTTGGACACAACAACTGGAGTTCGCAGTGATCCCGATCTCAAGGATCACGCCGCCATAGCGCAGGTGGGCAGAGACATGGAGGTCCTCAGTCTGCTGCACGCGGTCGAGGGCCCTGATAACGCAGCCTATCACCTGGTGACGGATGGGGATGGCTGGATCATTGAGGGTCCCGACGGTTGCCGCGTCAGTCGCGGTCAGGATGGCACGCTGAACGTCGAAAGCATTGACGTGCCTACGGCGTCGGATAGACGCAGACGAAAATCGGCGCCTCGGGTTATAGAGCAGGTTGCCGCAGCAGGGCCATCACCAGCCTGGCAGCTTGAGCTTCGAGATCCGCCCAGTGTCTGGACTCAGCAAGTTCGGAATCGTTCACTCGCCGTCGGCACAGAGTCAGGGGATGTGATCGTCGTCGATCCAGCGGGGGTCGAGAAATGGTCCACGCCGCTCGATACACCGATCACGGCTCTGAGGTTTGCCGATGACGATTTGCTAGCCGGCACAGAAAGCGGCCAGATTGTTCGTTTCGATGCGCAGGGCCAGATCGTGTGGTCGTACGACAGCCAGTTTCGCAGCGAACGTGACTTCTGGCCCTGGTGGTTTCTACCGACACCTCGAATCGGTGCGCTCGCATGCGGCAAGGATACTGCCACGGGACAATGTGTCGTGGCGGCGGGGACGGGCAGCACGAGTCTCAATTTCCTGGATGGCGACACAGGCGCTCTGTTGGCAGACGTCGTGAGCCCCTACGGTTTGCCTGACCGAATCCAATCACATGTGTCGTCCAACGGCGAAATGCGCTTTTTCGAGGGTCACTCCTGGTTGACGTGCGGCTCCTCGATTCGTGCATGGGTCCCCCCCAATGCGGCAACCACAATTGCCGTACCTATGGCGCACGATCAACCTGCGATCAGCTATAGCGACAGCGTGGATGCCATGGGCCGCTCCACGGAAGGCTGGGACACTTGTGGCGTCGTCGATTTTTGGGTCGGCCGCCTGGAACCTCAATCCCCTCTCGTCGTGATCGTGCTACGACACGGAGCGGTCAATCAGCTCACGGCCTACGAGGAGGAGACGGGCAAACCATTGTGGGACATGGGGATCGGTGGCTCTCCCGTCGCACTGGCCGTGCTACCAGGCCGGGATACCGCTGCCGCTCGCTGCTACGTGGCAGAGCAGTTTGGCTGGGTCACGACAGTCGATGGGCAGGGGCAACGAGTGACAGCGACCCGCATCGACACGTCACTGACGGGGATGTCTGTGAAGGGTGATCATCTGGTACTGTGGAATCAGGATCGCCTCTACCTTACAAGCGATACAGGACAACGGGCCGTCGACCTGGGGGGCGTTCCCCTCGGCTGGTTCGACGGTGATGGCGTCGCCGGAATGCTCAGCACACAGGCTGATAAGCTCGTGTTCACGACGATACCGGATGGTCCTTAGCTCAAACCCAATTCGGAGTTAGTCACGTGCCCCCGTCTGCAGCGACGCCCTGGGCGGCACCGGCCTTTACCTCCTCCAGGATTTGTTTTAGCTCGGCGACAATCTTCGGTTGGTCACCGTAGCGATTCACTCGTTGACCGAGATCCTCGCGCAAATCGTAGAGTTCACCCGGATGTGAGTGTGGTTCATACCCACGCTGCTGTTGCAGCCACTCCGGTTCCTTGTTGTCCCCGCCTGTCGCATCATCGATGAAAACCCAGTCACCACGACGAATCGCGAAGCGCCCCGTCATACTGTGGTGGACGGCACAGCGCCTGACCGGACCTGCGCCCCGTAACAGCGGCACAATGCTGACGCTATCCTCCCCGGCACCGTCCGGGACATCACACGCCGCAAGTTCAGCACAGGTCGCCATCAGATCACCCAGCGTCGTGAGGTGATTACATGAACTACCCGCTTCGATCACCTCGGGCCAACGAGCGACGAAAGGCACCCGGTGGCCCCCCTCCCAGGCGTCGCGTTTGAGACCACGCAGATCCCCCATGCTGTAATGGTCATGCTCGCGAATCCGCTCGTAGGCGAAGTGCTCCGGCCCATTGTCACTGGTGAAGATGATGAGCGTATTCTGATCCTTGCCCTCACGCTCGAGGGCGTCCATCACCTGCCCCACACACCAGTCCACCTCACAGACATAGTCACCATACTCACCGGCCCCACTCAGACCGCGAAAATCGGCGGTGGGCACGATGGGGGTGTGTGGTGCAGTGAGGGGAAAATAGAGGAAGAAGGGTTCGTCATCCGCCTGCTCGATGTAGTCGACAACACGCCCCGTAAGGGTGGGCATGACCTGATCCAGCGCCCAGTCAGGAACCATCTGCCCTGGGGCACCGAACATCTCCTCTGGCTTAGCTACGGTCGGCACGTCGACAACATGGTCATCTTCGAACCACGTATAGGGTGGGAAGTTTGGAACGTCATCACCGAAGTAGCTTTCGAAGCCATGGTCCGTCGGGCCACCACGCATCGGCTTCGTGTAGTCGATCAGCGACTCGACGCCGGGGCGCTGCTCACGATCAAAGCTGCCAAAATCCACGTGATCATTTGCTCGTGATCCATCGGTCAATTCCCAGTCCCAACCCAGGTGCCACTTGCCAATGCAAGCCGTCCGGTATCCCGCGTCTCGCAGGACATCTGCCACGGTCGGCCTCTCTGGCTCGATCAGTGCTGCATCCCACTGCCAGACGATGCCATTCTTGAGACGCGAACGCCAGCAATAGCGCCCCGTCAGGACAGCGTAGCGACTCGGTGTGCAGACACTCGAAGGTGCATGCGCATTGGTAAATCGCATGCCCTGCTGTGCAAGCCGATCCAGATGCGGTGTAGGGATCCTGGAGTGGGAGTTGTTGCAACCCATATCTCCATATCCCATGTCGTCGGCGAGGATGTAGATGACATTAGGTCGACTCATCACACACTCATTCTCTTAGTTGTAGGTGCCCAGGCGCAGTCCCTCGTCAACGAAGTATCGATACGTCTCGTAATCGGTCGTTGTCGGAATGGAGTGGTCGGAATGCAGAATGTAGCCAGAGCCCTCCATGAGCTGCGGAATCTTCGCCTCCAGTTCGGCGCGGATGGCGTCTCGATCATTGGCGACCAGATTGCGCGCATCCATGCCACCGAAGAGCGTCAGACGGTCGCCAAAGGCTGATTTGATGCGTAGCGGATCCATTCCCGCCTTTACCTCCATCACCTGCAGGCAATCGATGCCAGCGTCCACCATATCGGGCAGCAGTGGCTCGATAAATCCGCACGAATGCATGATGACAGGAAGTCCGAGGGAATGGGCGAAGGCCATCGTCTTCTCGTGCGCCGGTTTGATGATCTCTCGATACATCGTCGGCGACATAAAGGGACGCTGTTTGAAACCCATGTCCTCATAGTACCAGATACCGTCGGGCAGCCCCTCCTCGGCAAAGAGAATCTCCTGCAATTGAATCGATAGATCCACAAAGGTCATGGCCATGTCCCTGACCCAGTCCGGATCCACGGCCATGCCCACCAGCATGTGCTCGTGTCCGCACACGGGATGCATTAGTTCGAAGCAATTGACCCCGGCCCAGCAGAAGAAGCGGTCTGTCTCGGCTGCTTCGCGTCGAGCCTTTCGATATCCTTCGAAATTGATCCGGCGCCTGTCAGGGACCAGTCGCGGTTTGATCAGTTCCTCCCAGGCGGGCCGCTCCTTCACAGCGAAATCAACATGCTCAGGTGTGGAGGAGTGCAGCTTGTGGCGGCGCAGGACGGCGCCATTGCCATCACGAGTAAGGACGGTCTCGTCGGTCTCCTCGAGGATCTCCGGTTCGAAGTCCAGGTCAGCCACCATATTGAAGGGCCACAGAGTCGTCATATCAAAACCGAAGTGCGACGCCAGATCCTCGCCGACCCTGATATGTCCGCCCGCCTGCCACTTCTGCAGTGTGTCACCCCAGAAGTGCTCGTAGAGCCCGATTCGATCGACTGGTTTTCGCTGCAGGATGTTGCCGATGCGCTCGATACCGGTCATTGCCATGAGTGTTGTCCTGATGTGAGAGCTGCACATTTCTTTAAGGAATCCATACAGTAGGAAACCCCAATTTGCCCATCTCTCACAAGGGGCGATCAGAGTCCGATCGCTGAGAGGCGACCCGCGGCGCGCAGAACACCCATCGCCTCTGCCGTGACGATCTCGTTCTTCTTCTTGCGACTGCTCCCCCCCCAATTGATGAGATTGGCACCGGCGCCGGCGTCGCGACCCACCCGATAGAATTTTCCCTCCGCAGGAAAACCACCGTCCGGTAGTTGCTTGCTCTCCAGCAGATCGAGGGCATCCGTGCAGCGCTCGTCGTCAATCCGTCCTGCCTCCATCATCACTTTCAGACCGAAGAGAATGTCGTAGTGCCAATAGCAGGGATAGTGGAGTGCCGTGAATTCATTTTTGATCACCTTTCCATCGCGGCGGCGTTTGTACATGCGACGCGCCAGGAATACGTCCGCTGCTCGCATCGCAGCATCGCGGGAAACGTCACTACCTGTCAGTTTTGCATGCAGATTCAAGCCACGCAGGGGCAGCAGAGTCTCCATGAAGGACGACATCTGCGCCTTCGGTTTCATGTCGCAATTCCAGCCACCATCGGGCCACTGCCACTGCAGCAGACGCGCAACCAGTTCGTCGACCCGTTCATCTGCCAGCCCAAGACGCAACAGATAGAAGATGGCGTTGCCTTCCTGCGAGGCGTGGTTTCGGTGCAGGTCTTTGACGACTCGTTCCTTGATCGACTTCTCGTGCTCCGCAGAAAACAACCACTCGTAGACCTGATCACGCAGGGGGATCAGCTGTTTGTCCCCCTCGCGGTAGTTGAGATCTGCCAGGATCGACAGCACCCAATGGGCGCCGCGCCACTTGTCGTATGGATGCAGTTGAATCCGGCCATTGGACTCGCGATCAGCCATCATTGTCTTCACCAGGACCGATTCGCGCACCTCGTCACGTAGAATGCGCGCCTCCTTCGAGGATCGTTCCTTGCCAATCACGTCCACGGCAATCCGGTGACGGATGTGGGGCTCACTGTGATAGCGCAGTTGTTCGATGAGATCAGGCGGGATATCGGCCATAGGGACCCTACTCGCTGTCGACGGCACCACCCGCCAGGGCGATGGCAAGGAATTCGTCGTCATGCAGCGGTCTGTGATGGGCGATACCGGCTCGCTGGCTGCTGAGCAGGATGTCCTGCAATTGTTGTGGACTGGAAGTAAGGCCCAGGTCGGTGAGTTTCTTCTCAACCGCCCCGAGGTCACTCCATTTGCCTACCACAACGCGTGGCGATCGTCCCACGACTTCGGGTTCAAAAGCAAAGGCGAGGCGACGTTCACCGGCGGCGGCTAACTTGGCTGTGCCACCCCACCTCTCGACACTGAAGGCACCATCACCAACGATCGGTTTGAAATACCCACACTCGATGCCCGTGATATCGGCCACGAGACGACTTAAGTCAGGCAGCATCGCCAGATTCACACCTGTGTCGACACCATAGAGAATCTCCAGGGCCGCCGCGACCTCATCCAGGGGAGCATTGCCGGCGCGATAGCCGACGCCATTGACACACACATTGAGTCCGACAGCACCAGCATCATACGCTGCCAGGACATTGGCCGTAGACAGGCCGAAATCATTGTGACAGTGCACGTCTACATCGAGTCCACTCCACTGTTTCATCTTGCCCACGACGTAACTCACCGCCGGTGGACGCATCACACCATAGCTGTCGACCATGGTCACCGCCTTGGCGCCCATATCCCGTGCCATCTCCACAGCGCTGCGGATGTGTTCGAGGGGTGTGCGGGAGACCTCTGGCATGAAGAGATTCGCATGACAACCCGCCGCGACAGCGGCGGCGATCTGATCGGCAGCGACCTGCTCTAGTTCGGCGCGTGACTTGCCCAGATAATGGGTCTGCTGATGTTCGCCGATCAGATACCAGATCATGATATGGCGCACGCCGAGATCGATGGCTCTGCCCACACGCTCGGGATTCCAGTCGACGTAGAGATCCAATGGCAATTGTCGGTCCATGATCGCCCGCACCGCCTCGAGCCAACCTGGAACGGTCAAAAACAACTCCGTGCGTTTCAGACCTGTTGCCGCCAGCGCCTCGGCAATGCGCACCTTGTCATCGACATTGTAGGCGAGGTCGGCGCATTCCTCGCCGTCGCGAATCGTAATGTCGTGCAGCTCAACCCGATGTGGCTCAACGGCGACGTCAGCGTCGAAATTGTGTGGACTCACCGACCAGTGGTCCGTCTTCCACGGCTGTGCGCTCATGGTATCTCCTTTTGATGGCGAGTCACCAACTCGTCATGGGACTCGTCGCACGCTAAGGGAACTTCGCGACATCGACAAGTGTCGGTTACTTTCGCGTGTCAACCTGCATACCTCTGACTCGCTGACTGCAGTCCAATGCTTTTACGCCTGACAAAACTTGCCCTCCGCCTCGTACTCACCCTCTACGTCGGTGCACTGCTCGTCGCCTTCGTTCTCGAGCCTGAGCCACTGCCATCCCATCCATTCTTTGACCGGGACACGGCCATGCCTCTGGTCATTGCCCATCGCGGGGGGCCTGAGCTTGGCCCCGAGAGCACCCTCTACACATATAACGAGGTCGCTGAATTGGGTGTGGAAGTCCTTGAGATGGATGTACACACGACCGTCGATGGGCACCTGATGGTCGCCCATGATTCTCGCGTGGACCGCATCACGAATGGCTCGGGTCGAATTGCCGAGATGACCTTGGCCGAGATCCGTGCCCTCGACGCGGGATTCCATTGGACGCCTGATGGGGAAACGTATCCCATGCGCAGTCAGGGCATTATGATGCCCACCGTCATCGAGATGTTTGCAGCCTTTCGTGAGAAACGTTTCGTCATCGAACTCAAGAGCCGCAGCGCACAAACGGCACGTGATTTGTGTGCTGCTGTCTCAGATCACAACCTGCAGGACAGGGTTGCGGTCACCTCCTTCGCTGATGATGCTCTGGAGGCCTTTCGCGAGGAATGTCCGGGCGTCCTCACCTCTGCCACCGCCGGCGAGGTTGCCATATTCTGGGCGTTGCACACGCTTCGCCTGGATGACCTCTACGCATCAACTCCCTTCAGTGTTTTCATGGTGCCGATCGATTTTGGCCCCCTCAATGTCGTCGATGAACGTTTTGCCGAAACATGTCATGAACGGAATATCGCTTTGCAGGTGTGGACGATTGACGAACCCGAACAGATGCGATGGCTCATCCGCATTGGCGCAGATGGCATCATGACCGATCGCCCGACCCTTTTACTCGATCTACTCTCAGAGGTTGCTGTCGATGACTGATCCCGCGGATCGCAGCTCAGTGGATCGCGCCTCGGCGGTTGGCACAGAAACCGTACTTGATGTCAGGAATCTGTCGAAAACTTACATCAGCGGCGACCGCCCCTTGACCGTCCTCGACGACGTGAGTTTCGCCATCGGAGCAGGCTCGGCGAATGCGATCGTCGGACCTTCTGGCAGCGGCAAGACGACATTGCTCGGGTTGTGTGCCGGTCTCGATCAAGCAAGCAAGGGCAAGGTCGTCCTTGCAGGAACACCACTGAGCGACTTGGATGAAGATGCTCGCGCCCGCCTGCGCAATGAAAGGGTCGGATTTGTGTTTCAGACATTCCAGCTCGTTCCCACTCTCAGTGCCGTCGAGAATGTTGCCGTTCCTCTTGAACTACGTGGTGAACACGGTGCCATGCGGCGTGCTGCCGAGTTACTCGAACGCGTCGGACTCGCAGATCGCCTGCACCACTATCCGACACAGTTGTCGGGTGGTGAGCAGCAACGCGTCGGCATCGCCCGTGCTTTCATCAACCGGCCGAAGATTCTCTTCGCCGACGAACCGACAGGTAGCCTGGACGGACAGACAGGTGGTGCCATAGAGGACCTGCTCTTCGAGATCAATGCGGAAGCCGGTACTACCCTCATCGTCGTCACCCATGACCTTGAGCTGGCCACACGAACAGGACGTGTCATTCGCCTGCGAGATGGACGGATTGTCGATGACGAGTCCGATGTGATGACCACATGAACTGGGTTCTGCGCACCGCGTGGCGGGATAGTCGCGGACGCCGCCGTCGACTCTTCCTGTACACCGGCGCGATCGCCGTAGGCATTGCCGCCCTTACATCGTTGCGAGGCCTTGGTCACACGATGGCGGCAAGTGTTGATCTGCAGGCGCAGACGCTACTTGGTGCAGACATCGAGGTCGAGAGCAATCTGCCCTTCAGTGCCAAAACCGCAGCCATTCTCGACTCAATCGGTGGCGAGCAATCGGTTCAGGTGGAATTCAATTCGATGGTCTTACTGCCACGGGTGGGGGGCGCACGCCTGGCGCAGGTACGCGCCCATGAGGGTGGCTACCCCTACTATGGCCAGTTGCAAACGGTTCCTGCCGAGGCGGCCGACACATGGCAGAGCTCAGGCGGGGCCCTCGTGGATGAGGCCATGCTCCTGCAGTTCGACGCGACCATCGGTGATTCAATTCGCGTCGGCGAGGCAAACTTCATCATCAGTGGTCGATTGCTGAATGTGCCGGGAGAGACCTCACTACGCAGTGATGTGCAACCGCGTGTGTTTATCCCTTTGCGATTTCTGGCGGCAACAGGATTAGTGAAACGTGGCAGCCGCGTCGAATATCGCCGCTACTTCCGCCGCCCAGATGGGGAGGATGTGGCGAAACTCGCACAGCGGATGCGCCACCAGCTCGAGGATGAGAATGTCGACGTAGACACGGTGGAAGACCGCAAGCGGCGCCTCGGCAGAACCCTTGGAAATCTCTATCGCTTCCTCGGCCTGGGGAGTTTTGTTGCCCTGCTGTTGGGTGCAGTCGGCGTGGCCAGCGCCATTCATGCGCATGTGGAACAGAAGCTGGAGACGGTGGCCATCTTCCGCTCCCTCGGTGCCACTTCCGGCCAGACGCTGCGCATCTATCTGCTGCAAGCTGGTGCAATGGGTCTCGTTGGCTCGGTACTGGGTGCTGCTGCAGGGAGTCTTTTCCTGCTCTTCCTTCCGGGACTGCTGTCAGATTTTCTACCATCAGAACTGGCTCAGGTCGACATCCGGTGGTCTGTGTGGCCCTTGCTGGAAGCGGCCGCCATCGGCTCATCGATCGCGGTATTGTTCGCCGCCCTGCCTCTGCTGGCCGTGCGACGTGCCTCGCCGCTACTGGCCCTGCGCGCCTCCTATGAAGAAACCCAACCCGCTGGCGATGGCGGTTGGCGTGCCGGATTGATCGGTTTGTGTATTCTGGCCACCTGGTTGCTGGCTCTGTGGCTCGCTGGGCGCGCCGATCACGCCCTCTACTTCTCTGGTGGCACCCTTGTCGCTTTCCTGATGCTCGCTCTGGCTGCGCGTGTATTGCGCGGTGCAGTCCGACGGTGGTTTCCCGCCACCTGGAGTTTTGTCTGGCGCCAGGGCCTGGCTAATCTCTATCGACCACACAACCAGACGCTGTTGTTACTCGTCAGTCTCGGACTCGGGACTTTTCTCGTCACAACGCTCTACAGTGCACAGAGCTCGATTGTCGCCCACATCGAGAATGTCACAGGAGGCGATCAGCCCAATGTCGTGCTCTTCGACATCCAGACGGATCAGAAGGATGACGTCGTTGCCCTCGTCGACTCCCTTGGCATGCCCGTGCTCGAGTTGGTGCCCATCGTCACGATGCACATTGCTGCCGTAAAGGGTGTTCCCGTTGAGGAACTGACAGGTGAGAACAGGGGCCGCCGCGGACGCTGGGCCTTCGAGCGCGAATACCGCTCAACGTATCGAGAGAATCTATCCGACTCGGAGACGATCGTCGCCGGTCAGTGGCGTACTTCGACAACAGATACCGTCTTTGTCTCTCTTGAAACAGGCATTGGCACTGCCCTCAACGTGGTACCGGGTGATTCAGTCACATTCGATGTGCAGGGCGTGCCCATTCATGCGATTGTGGGTAGTCTGCGCAGTGTCGAATGGCAGCGAATCATGCCGAATTTCCTGTGTGTATTTCCAGGAGGCGTGTTGGAGGCTGCTCCACAATTCCACGTATTGACGACGAGTGGACCCAACAGTGTCGTTCGTGCTGAATTGCAGCGACGCGCCGTGAGTCGTTTCCCCAACGTATCCATCATCGATCTGGATCTTGTCCTGAAGACCGTCGACAGCATCCTGTCCAAGGTGGCCGTCGTCGTGCGCATCATGGCGTTCTTTTCGGTCTTTACGGGATTGATCGTCCTCGTCGCCGTGGTGTCGAGCAGTTACTTCCAGCGACTGCGGGAGAGCGCCCTGCTGCGCACGCTTGGTGCCACGCGGGCACGGGTGTCCCGCATTCTCGTCGTTGAATATCTGTTGTTAGGTGGATTGGCCGGGATCACAGGCCTGGCCCTGTCGCTGTTGGGCGGTTGGGGTCTGACGCGCTACGTCTTCGAAGTCACCTTCGCCCCACCATGGGCGAGCCTGGCCGCCGTGCTCGCCATCGTTCCACTAGCGACGGTCATCGTCGGTGTCTTCGGTAGTCGTGGGATCCACGCTGCCCCGCCCCTCGAGATTCTGCGCGTCGCCGACTGACACCTGCCGAGCTGCAACCAGCTCCTTCAGGTGCTGCCAGACCGTCGCCCCGACGATCTGGTGCCCCAGCTTGTTCGGGTGGATGTCGTCGACATTCAGCTCGGGATTCGCCGCGACCCCCTCCAACAAGAATGGGATCAGACTCGCATCGTTCGCTGCCGCCAGATGAGGATAGATCGTGGCAAAGGTGTCGGTGTAGGTGGAACCGAGATTGGGTGGAATCAGCACACCCGCAATAACCAGGGCCGCCTGCGGATGTTTCGCTTGTACCCGGGTCAGAATGGTTTGAAGATTCTCGCGCGTGGAAGCAAGGGGCACGCCGCGCAGACCGTCATTTCCACCGAGTTCGAGTACGAAGATGTCGACCTTCTCGTGCGCCGACAGAACCCAGTCAATTCGACGAGCACCGGCAGCCGACGTCTCGCCACTGAGCCCGGCATTCACCACTTCTCCCTGCCAGCCGAGTGAATCGATCGTGCTCTGCACGACGGCTGGATAAGCCAGTTGCCGCGTGAGACCGTAGCCTGAGGTGAGACTATCGCCGAAGAAGAGAATCTTGGGGCCCTGGGCGAGGGCACCAGACGCCATCGCCATGAGCAAGAGCATCGTAAGGCGTAGTGACTGGCTTGGGACTGATCGACTCATCGTCTTACCGGGATAGAAGGTGCAGTCGGTGGATGGGACCTGATTACGATACCATTGGAGCGCCTTGACTACCAGCTCTGTGTGTCGCCCAACAACTCGCCTTGCTCTGCCTGTCGATGTGGAACGAGATTGGGCCGTGCCTAAATGGCAGTGATGTCCCTCGACTCAAAATCGCCGGAGACAGCAAATATGACGCGAATCCTTGCAGACACACTACGATCGTGGTCAACCCAGGCTCTGGTGACGACCGGTGTGCCAACAGACGATGCGGCACAGATTGCCGGCTATCTCGTCGATGTCGACCTGCGAGGCATCAAGACCCATGGAACAAGGCAGCTGCGTCGTTATGTGGGGGAGTTCCAACAACAGCAGGTCAATCCGTCGCCTACACAGTCAGTACTACGCGAGACAGACAATAGCATCCGCTACGATGGCGACGGGGGAGCAGGTTATCTGGTCGCCACCCTCGCGTGCGATCGTGCCTGTGAAAAAGCCAAGGAGGTGGGTCTCGCCGTCGGCTCCACATGCCACCATGGTCACGTTGGCAGTGCCGGGATTTACGCACGCCGTGCCTTGACCCACGGCTTGATCAGTTGGGGCATGGCGGGCGGTAGAAATTGGCGCAAGCCGGAAGCGGCTGAAGCGACCGTATGGGACGCCATGATGTCCCCACCCATGTGTTTCGGCGTGCCATCCGCTGCGGGCGGCCCTCCCTTGGTATTAGACATGAATGCCAATCAATTTCACCCGCGCGAGCAAGCGGATGAAGCCCTGGCGGCAGGTTTCCATCGCTCCGTCTTTGGCAGCCTCGGTATGCGTTTCATCTCCACCCTGCTGGCCGGTGCATTGTGCGGCACATTGGAGGATGACAGGCAATCAACCTGGGAGAAGGCGACGCGCGGCTTCCTCTTTATCGTACTTGATCCTGACCTGGTCGGGGACGCAGAGGCCTTTCGCACCACAGCACGGTCCATCCTGGATCAGTCCCTTTCACTCAAGCCAATGGCAGGCACCGACGAAGCAGCCTTGCCTGGAACGATGGAGTGGCGTCGCGAAAGCGAGCGCCAGCAGACGGGAATTCCCCTACCGGACGATCACAGGGATCAATTGCTGCAGATCGCAGCAGAATTGAGCATCGCACCACCCGCATGGCTGTGAGGATGATGCCTGATCTGATCGTAGATACGCGTGCACATATCTACAATGCTGACGAGACACGCTTAGCCGATGATCGCCAAACCTGCCGTCCACCTGTGGGGACAGGTGACATCGAGCACCTGCGCCGCGAAGCGGAGTAGGAACTTCTTCGCTATTTGTTCAGGCGAAGCTGGTCGAAGACACGCCCGTCTACATCTACCGCCTGTAGTTCCAGGGTGGGTCCGGCAATGGAGACGTGCACGAAGTGCGGTACCGCCTGTGCCTGTGCCGTGTGCCAGGCTCGCTTTGGATGAAACCAGTCCGGCTTGGCGCCAGCGCCGCCGGCAACGATGTAGATCGTCCCGTCGACCACATCGAGTTGGCCCTGGCGGATGGGATGACTGCGCTCGTAGACGATCGTGTGTGAATTGAACACGACATCGACCTTCGCCGCGTCCACATCGGCACCCAATTCTCGCATCTGCGGCACCTCGTAGTCACCGGACACGTACGGCGGATAGTGGTAGAAGGCGAATTGCCAGGTGGAACTGGCACCACGTCTCAGATCATCACGCAGGAAGGTGCGTTGCGCCGACGTCGACTCCATCTCACTCGTGCTTTGTGGACATCCTTCCACATAGTCAACCAGACGAGTCGTATCGGCAGCGGTGAAATGCGCATTGCCAAAGTCGAAGCCGTAGTAGTTTCCCGGCTCAGGGAAATCGGTGAAACGATAGAACCAGTCCGCATTCTCTTCGTGGTTGCCTGGGCACAGATAGAAAGGCGTGTTGTGTAGCAGATTCTTGGCAGGGCCAAAGAAAAAGCGCGCCCAATCGTCGTAGTTGCTCCCTCGCGAGACCGCGTCTCCGACGACGATGAGAACATCAGGACGATAGCGAGCGATCTGTTCGAAGATACCCTCGTTGATCTTGTCGTCGCCGTAACCACCCGTCTCACTTGTCACGCAGAAACTGAAGGGCGTTGCTTCCTCTGGTGCTGAATTCAGCGTGTGCAACGCCTCTTCACCGGCAACGCGATAGTGATACTCACGCCCACTTTCGAGACCTTCTATTCTGATGCGATGGATACGTGCCGCCTGCACTTCGCACACAGATCGCCGCGATCCTTCCACGGTCTTTGCCGCACCCGACAGACCCGCGTGGACCGCCTCGGTTTCGAACCACTCTACCTCACCGACCTGGTCATCAGCTGTTTCCCACATCACCGTCACAGCATCCGTCGTTGGCCACTGCAGATAGGGTCCTTTGAGCAAATTCGTCATCATCGCTTCTCCAGCCAAAATGGTTGCGACCAGCCCATGGCAGCACCGCGTCCGTAACACTCGGCGCGGGCATAGATCTCGCCACGGTTCATGTCGCCGAGGGGGGCAGCAAGGATCTCAGCCACACTCAGCGTGCTGTCCCCTCCTGCGTCCTTCTTCAGGATCACACCACCATTCACAATCCAGCGCACTTGCTCCGCATTGGATGTGACATATGCCGTACCATTGCTGACGCCAACCGCGTCGATGCGGACACCGGTAGAGGCCGTAAATCGCCCCGCCGCGAGGGCCTCCACAATTCCCACTGCGTCCACACTTCGCCCCTGGGGCCACTGCACTCTATTCCAACCGATGAAACGATCCGCTTCGTCGTGCTGATCGTCTGTGGCGTGCCCCCAGACTCGTCTACCAGCACTCAGTAGGCGATCCCAGCGATCCGTCGCCAACGCCACACCTGACAGTCGTTCAATCACCCCACAGTAGATCTCCATGCCACGCAGACCCTCCATCGACAGCAGCAATTCGTCCGTCGCATAGTCTGGAAAAGGGGTCCAGTTTGGGTGATCGAAAACGAAGAGGCCACCCCCGGCCTCGACCGCCTGCAGGATCTGTGGTGCTGTGAGTTGTCGCGCCGGAAGTGCCGTACGGGCACCCAGATGCATCAAGGTCTGTCCCCGATCGGAACTGACTTCGACGGCAGGTAGCAGACAGAGCGTTGCTTGCGGATAGTCCTCTGGGTCGACGAAGAGGTCGTGCTCGCTCAAGGCCAGATATTGATATCCGGCTGCTTCGTATGCATCAATCAATTGCTGCGGCGTCTCGTGTCCATCTGACAGGGTCGAGTGTCCGTGATGATTCCCACGCAGCCAATCACTTGGGACATCGGGATCGAGATAGGGCGAGAGAAAGTGATATGAGTCAGCCATTGCGGCCTGTCTAGACATCTGCTCGCTTCGAACTGTCATCAAGCCGACGCATCTGCTCTATCGCCTCACTCAGGTCACGTACTCGTTCAACTTCATCGTTGACCAGATCCTGCTCTTCGTGGGGATCTCTGACAATGTCAAATAGCTCGTTGACGCGTTCACCCTCTATCTCACGATCGATGAGTTTCCAATCACCGTGACGAACGCCGAGATTCCGGTCACCACGAAAATTCCAGAACAGCGTTCGATCATCCGGGCTTTCTTCAAGTGATGCGCCGACGCCTTCGATCTGCGCCCACACGTCGCGACCATCCCACTGTGGATCATGCTCAAGCGTCGCACCTGCGAGTTGGATGAAGGTTGGCATCCAGTCGACGACCTGCAGTGGGGCGTCGACGACACCCGGCGCCAGATGACTGCGCCAGTTCACCAGAGTGGGCACCCGTACACCGCCCTCATAGAGCTGTGCCTTCACGCCCCGATAAGGAAGATTGGATCCCAACCGCGCATACGCCTCCTGCCAACCAGGATACTTGTCGGTTCCATGCAATGGCAGATCATTGATCCCACCATTGTCGGAAGTGAAGACGACGATCGTGTTCTCCCGTTCGCAGGTCCGCTCCAGTGCCTCCAGCAGTTGTCCGATGGCGGCATCCATGTGGCTCGTGTAGGCGGCGTATTTACGAAAGGATGCATCTCTTGCCGGATCATCGTCGAAGTGAACACCATCATACTGAGCGACGGAATCCTGTGTTGGTTTGATCGGCACGTGTACCGCCGTGAAAGGCACATAACAGAACCAGGGACCCTTTCGAGACTCGATCCACTCGACGGCCTGACGTGCAATAAGATCCGTAACGTGCCCTTGCTCTTCCATCAGGGTGCCATCGGAATGCCACGTAACCGAGTGCTCACCACGCTTGTAGAAGTGGTTGTACGGGTCCACGCCCCCCGCCAGACTGCCATAGGCTCGATCAAATCCGAAATGATTCGGTCCAAATTGCGGCGCTGAGCCCAGATGCCATTTGCCGAACAGACCCGTCTCGTATCCCGCCAAACGCAGAGTGGTTGCGAGAGTGACATAACCATCCGGCAGCACGGGCGCATTCGATGGCACCGTCGCGTGCGCGCCAAATCGACTGGGGTGTCTACCCGTCAGCAGGGAGGCCCGTGTCGGCGTGCACATGGGGCAGACGTAGTGTTGGGTGAGTTCCACACTGTCCGTGGCGAGACGATCCAGAATCGGCGTGCGAATCGGTGCGCCGTGAAATCCGACATCTCCCCAACCCAGATCGTCGGCAAGGATATAGAGAATATTGGGTTGATCGGGTTTGGCAGGCTCAGCCTGATCAGGCATCCTGACCCCCTCTGGCCGCCTGTAGAATCTGCAACCCCGTGTTGTAGAGATTGTTGAAATCGCCACTGATGCTGATCCACTGCACCCCTCGTTCGATCCATGCAGGGACCTGGACTGGATCCCATCCCATCGACAGCCCCATCCACTTGTCTGTCTGGCGTGTCGCCTTCACCACCTGCTCACCGACGGCGATGACCCGCTCATGGCCCTGCTGACCGGGCAACCCCATGGATCCGGCCAGATCGCTGAAGCCAAGGCAGACACCATCCAGACCATCCACGGCGAGGATCTCGTCGAGTGCTTCAACGGCGTCGGTATGCTCGATCTGTACGAAAACCAGGATCTGTTCATCCGCATCCTGCAGATACTCTGGGTAGGGTATGCCACCAAAACCACGTCCCCTGCGCGGTCCGAAGCCTCGATCACCCACGGGCGGATACTTACACGCTGACACGACACGTTGTACATCTTCGACACGGCGAACCTGTGGCACAACGACACCGGCGGGATGCAACTCCAGGATCGGTTTGATGATGTCCGGGTCGCCATTGGGCACGCGGATCAACGGTGCGCAACCCGTACCCCGCACGGCCATCACATGTCCCAGGGCAATTGGTATATCGATAGGACAGTGCTCCATGTCGATCCAAGTGAAATCGTAGCCTGCATCCCCCACGAGTTCGGAAATCGCCGGATCGGAGAAGGTGATACCAGTGCCAATACAAGGCTCGCCGCTGGCAATCCTGGCTCGAAAGCGGTCGATGTGATTGATGGTCATGTGGATCCTCAGGCAGTGACATGGGAGGGATGGGCGGCAAAGGTCAGTCCTGTCTCAGGCGGCGTCCAGCATTGCCTTTTGCGGCGATGTCCTTGTATCATGGCCGAGGACACACGACTCACCATGCAGACTGACCAACACAGGACGACGTTCAGACCGATGCTGCAGCGAACTCCATGACACCGAGCGATGACGCCGAAGGCACTCACGACAGTGCCCTGCGACGCTTGCTACGCAACGCCGGCTACCTGCTGGGTAGTCGCGTCCTGCGCGACGGCATGGGGCTCGTCGCACTCGCACTGGTCGCCCGTCACCTTGGTCCCGGTGGATTCGGCATCATTGCCCTGCTGCAGTCCTACACCTTTACCATCAACTGGCTTGTCAATTTTCAGACATGGCAGGCGATCGTTCGTTATGGCGCTGAACTAGAGGGTGAAGACCAGCGTCCGGCCCTGCGCGGCTTGCTCAGACTCTCTCTCCTGCTCGATGCGGGGACAGCATTGCTCGGTGGCCTTCTTGGCTGGACACTGGCTGGTTGGATCGGACAACTGTGGGGATGGGACGCAGAAACGGTTCGCCTCGCACGTTGGTATTGCCTGCTCGTCATCGTCCCCGACTGGACCGGGACATGGACCGGTATCCTGCGACTCTTCGATCGCTTTGGTGTGATGTCCGCACAGGGGATCGCGGCATCGACGATCAAATTGGTTGGTGCCATCGTCGGTCTGACGGGGCAGTGGCAGATCGGCGACTTCGTATGGCTGTGGATGATCGCGGAGGCGACGAGCCTGCTGCTGGCCGCGCTGCTGGCCATGTGGGTCGCCGTTGGCGAAGGGGTTGTATTTGGTCCCGCCGCGACACCACGAGCTGTACTGCATTCGCATCCAGGTTTGCTCGGTTTCTTCGTGTCCACGAATTGGCACACGACAGTGCGCATGGCATCCAAGGAAGTGGACACACTCATCATCGGTGGAATCCTTGGCAATGCAAGTGCCGGTCTCTACAAGATCGTCAAGCAGGTTGCGAGCGTTCTGTCTCGGGCCGCCGACCCCCTCTACCAGGCGGTCTATCCGGAATTGGCCAAGCTGTGGTCCGCTGGTGATCATGCAGGATTTCGCCAGCTCTTGAGAAAATCGACTTGGATGGGTCTGGCAGCAGGGATCGGCTTCCTGGCCGTGTTCACCCTCGCCGGACGCTGGGTCCTGGTCACACTCCTGGGCGGTGACTACGCAGCTGCCTATGAGCCGACGCAGATCTATCTGGCCGCCGTCGCCGTGCAGGCGACGACCTTTGCCTTCCATCCCGCTGCCCTGGCCATGGACAAACCAGCTAACTCACTCTACGTGTTGTTGGCGGTCACTCTGATCTATTTCGCACTTCTCGTGCCTGCTGTGCAGTTGTGGTCTCTCCACGGCGCCGCAGCGGCGTATGTCGTGTTTTACGTCGCTTGGGCACTTGTCATCGGCTGGCGTCTTAGAGGATGGATGCGGCAGGCCTGAGACACCTGCCGGTGGCTTTCTGTCACGCCATCGTGATACGATCCAGCGGGATTGGGTGGGCGCCACGATCTCAGCTATCTTGTCGATCATGACGACCGACGAATTGTTATCACTCTACCGAACCCTGTTCACGATTCGGCTTTTCGAGCAGAGTTGTATTCAACTCTACCGCGAGGGCCTGGTGCATGGTTATCTGCATCCCTACCTCGGTGAGGAAGCGATCGCTACGGGGGTGTGTGCTGCCCTTGGCCCTGATGATTACATCGTCAGTACGCATCGGGGGCATGGACACTGCATCGCACGAGGTGGCCAGATCGAGCGCATGGTCGCCGAGATCATCGGCAAAGAAACCGGCTACTGTCGCGGCTTTGGCGGCTCCATGCACATTGCCGATATGGAAACCGGAAACCTCGGTGCCAATGGCATCGTCGGTGCCGGCATCCCCATCGGTGTTGGCGCCGCCCTCGGTGCAACGATTCGAAAGGAACAACGCGTCTGTGTTGTATTTACCTCCGATGGAGCAGCCAATCACGGCACCTTCGGCGAGGCATTGAATCTGGCGGCGATCTGGAATCTGCCCCTGATGCTTGTCGTCGAGAACAATCAGTTTGCCGTTTCCACGCCGATCGACAAGTCGAGTCGGGTCGCCGATCTCTATCACCGTGGCGAGGGCTATGGTGTGCATTCTGTTGCGATCGATGGCAACGACGTGGTAGAAGTCTTACATGAAGCACAACAATCCAGGCAACGCTGCCTGGATGGCGACGGCCCCGTATTGATTGAGGCCAAGACCTATCGTCAGGCGGGACACCACGTCAATGATCCTGGCAGCTATATGCCTGCAGATCAGGTGGCCCACTACAAAGCCCACGACCCGCTGCTGGTTTGCCGCCGGCACCTGTCGGCGTCGGGCGCTGACTCGTCGCAAGCGGACGCCATCGAAGCCGAGGTGCACACAGCGATGGATGCCGCCGTCCTGTTTGCGCGTGACAGCCCGGAACCATCCGTCGAAGACTTTCTGCACTTCGTCCATGAAGCTGCCGGTGGTTCGCGATGACGATGCGAGATCTGCTATATCGCGATGCCCTCAATGAAGCACTGCATGAAGCGATGGATCTCGACCCAACCGTTTTCTGCATCGGTGTAGGCATCGCGGAACGTGGTGGCTCCTACAAGGTCACGGATGGATTGCTGGCGAAATACGGTCCGAAACGAGTCATCGACACGCCCATTGCTGAAGCCTCCGTCGTCGGCACAGGTGTCGGTGCAGCGATCACCGGCATGCGCCCCGTCGTTGAGATACTCTTCGTCGACTTTTCTTTGCTCGTCATGGACCAGGTCGTGAATCAGGCAGCCAAATTACGCTTGATGACAGGTGGCCAGGGGTCGGTTCCCCTCGTGCTGCGCACGCAGGGCGGTGTCGGTGATGGCGTAGCCGCGCAACATTCACAGAGCCTTGAGGCACTTTTCTACCACATACCGGGTCTCAAACTCGTGATGCCCTCAACACCCTACGACGCAAAGGGACTGTTGCGGGCGGCGATCGCAGATGATGGTCCTGTGATCTTCATCGAACACAAGCTGCTCTACATGACTCAGGGTCCCGTCCCTGAAGAGGAATACATCGTCGAATTGGGATCGGCTGATATCAAGCGCAGCGGTCGCGACTGCACTCTGATCGCCTGGTCGAATATGATTCCCCGAAGCCTGGAAGCCGCCGAGAGACTCAGCGCCGAAGGTCTGGAGGTAGAGGTCATCGATCCGCGGACACTCGTTCCCTTCGATCATGCGACGGTTCTCGAGTCCGTCCGGCGTACTGAACACGTCGTTATCGTTCAGGAAGCGGTGCGACGTGGCGGCATTGCCTCAGATATCGCTTCCGTGATTCAGGCGGAAGCCTTCGATTATCTCGATGCACCCATCGAAATTGTCGCCGGTCTGGATACCCCCATTCCCTATAGCCGTCCTCTTGAACAAGCCTGTATTCCGCAAGTGGATGACATCGTCGCCGGCGTGAAACGTGCGGTGTATTCATGACACCCGTCGTGATGCCCCAAGTGGGTGAGAATCTGACAACTGGCGTCGTCGTGGAGTGGCTCAAGAGTGAGGGAGAGGTTGTGGCTCGGGGCGACGTAGTCGCCATCGTCGAATCAGAGAAAGCAGCCTTCGAGGTCATCGCTGCAGCGGGTGGCACATTGCTCAAGATTCTGCGTGCTGCCGGTGAGCAGGTAGAGGTCCTGGCGACCATTGCCTGCATCGGTGAAGCCGGGGAAATCGTCGATCTGGATGCAATGGCCGCTGCGAGCCAGACACGTGGTAGCCTGACGGCGGACGGCGAGAGCGCCCGCAACCAGAAGGAACCCGCATCGGCAGCGACACGCGGCGATAGCTCGCCATCCATCACCAGCGCGTCACTCACCGATTCATCGCCTATGCGATCGAGGCTACAGACACCTTCGACGCGACCCACTCTGGCTACCACTGAAACCTTACCCGGACACACACTCCGCGACCGACCCTTCGCCTCACCATCGGCTCGTCGTCTGGCGCGTGAACTGCTAGTCGATCTGGGACGAGTCAACGGATCCGGGCCGGCAGGCAGGGTCATCCGCAGAGACATTCTCACCGCCGCCTTGCGCGCCTGCGGTGGCGCGCCGAAATCCGAGTCCGAAACACTCCCCGAACCTGTTGTGGGTGCCGGTGACCACGTGCTGCCGCATACACGCCTGCGCCAGGTTGTTGCGTCTCGCATGGCTAGCAGTGCACGGTTGATTCCGCATTTCTATCTGGTGGCAGACATCGATGTGGGAGAGGCTCGGCAGTGCCTGCGGGAGTTGGCGGATGATGGTGCTGGCCTTACCGACATCGTCGTCGCTGCGGCGGCGCGTGCCCTGCGTAAATTCGAACGACTCAACGCACATGTAGGCGAAGGCGGTATCGTCTGCAAGGCGGATGTGCACATTGGTCTCGCCGTCGCCGTGGAAGAGGGTGTCCTGGTTCCGGCGCTGAGCCACGTGGACCGTGCCAATCTGGCCACTCTTAGCCAAGCTCGTCGCCAGATCACTGCTCAGGCCCGCCGTGGTATCGTGCAACCGGATCCTGCCTCAACATTCACCGTCAGCAATCTCGGTCCCATGGGCGTGAGTCGATTCTTGCCGCTGATCAATCCACCGGAGTGTGCGATTCTCGCAATCGGCGCGGCCGAAGAGCGTGTGGTGGCAAAAGAGGGTCAGCCGGCGATCCGTGAGATGCTGACTGTCACACTGGCCTGTGACCATCGTGCCGTGGACGGTGCCTACGCAGCTGAATTTCTCGCCCACTTCACGCAGATAGTGGAAACAGCCAGAGATTGCCTGGTGGAAGTGAATGGCCCCGGTGAGTGAATCTCCCATCCTGGCCCTTGGTGAAGCGTTGGTGGAGTTCATGCCACCCATCGGTGAGACCATGCGCAGCGGACATCATTGGCAGAAATTCGCCGGTGGCGGGCCCGCCACCTACGCTGCAGCATGTGTGCGTCTTGGCCGTGCTGCTTCCTTGTTAAGCCTTGTCGGCGAAGACCCCTTCAGCGACTACATGCTCGACGCATTGCAGCAGGAAGGCGTGGACACCGCACACATCGGTCGCAGGCCGGGGCGTCAGATCGGTTTGTGCTATCACGAATGCATCGATGGGGAGACATCTCTCACCTTCCACCGCCATGACTCGGCGGCGACGACTCTTTCCCCCAGCGACATTGATGCCGATTTGATCACCCATGCCGCTGCGCTGCACGTACCCGGCACGACGATGCAGATCAGCGACAGTGCGCTGGAGACATCGCTGCAGGCAATGCGCTGGGCCTCGGAGGCGAAGATCCCCGTTGGTTTTGATCCGAATATCCGCGCCATCCTTGGCGGCACACAGACCTCGCAAGCGATGGAAGAGGGACTCGCTATGGCGGATGTTGTCACCCCCACCATCGAGGAAGCAACTGCCATCACGGGCTGTAGCGAACCAGTGCAGGCGGCCAGAGAGCTCCAGGCAAGGGGGGCGCGTTTTGTTGCCGTCACCCTTGCCAGCGACGGCTGCGTATTGCTCCGGCAGGGCGACCCCTCGCCCATTCACTGCCCCGGTTTTTCCGTAGACATCATCGAACCAACGGGTGCCGGTGACGTACACGCCGCAGCGATCATGGTTGGTTTTCTGAGTGGCTGGGAGACCGAACGGATTGGACAGTTCGCCAATGCCGCTGGCGCCCTTGCCGTGACGGCCATGGGGCACTTCGGGCCGGCCCTGCCAACGCTGGAACGAATCAACAAGCTCATCGAAGACAGGGGCTGCTAGCAAAGGGTTTCGTGCTTATCTTGCTGGGGCCTGTAGATCTGGGTTGTGGGAGACGTCGGCGAACATTCGACTCGCGCTCTTCAGATTGCGGTGCAGATGTTTTCTGTACGGTGCACCATTTTTTTTGATGGAGTATTTCCTTTGATAAGCAACAAGATCTCACCCGTCGCCGCGTATATCGTTGTGCTGGGCCTCGTCGCCAGCGCCGCGACAGTGGACGCGCGAGGATTCCGTCTCAACATGGTACCAAATGCGGCCGCGACGGCTGTCAGCTGTAATCTCTGCCACACAAGCGGCGGAGGAACACCTCGCAACGCCTTCGGCCTCGACATACAAGAACGTGTCACCCCCAATGGCCAGGAAGTCTTCTGGGGACCGGAATTGGCGGCTCTCGACTCGGATGGAGATGGCGTGCCAAATGGTGTCGAGTTAGGTGACCCTGCCGGTAGTTGGACGGCTGGTGCCGATCAACCGGGTGACGCCGCTTCGGTCACCCATCCCGGTGACTCAGCCAGTTTTATCGAAACAATCACCGCTGTGGGCGAGGCCACCTGGGCATCGGTTAAGGTAATTATCCGAGGCCAGCAGTAACTCACCGCAGCGCTTACAGTTCCAGCAGAATCTGCCCTCCGGACACTCCTGTCCGGAGGGCTTTTTTTGTTCAAACTGGCGGCAGTCCGGATCAGTCGCGTCCTTTGCGGCAGCAATGTGGTCTCCTCGATGCTGAATGGATTGTCGCCATGGCGCGAAAGAAGAAAGCAACAAAGGATGTGACCCGGGGCGGCGATGTCCCACGCACATTCAATGCGACGACGACGGCCTTCAACTACACGCGATCGGAGGTCATGATCCCCATGCGGGATGGTGTCGAATTGTTCACCCTCGTGATGATTCCTCACGATGTCTCCAAGCCCATGCCTATCGTGCTGACACGCACTCCCTATAGTGCCGCACGCAGAGCGTCACGCACGACGAGCCCAGACATTGCCATGGCCCTGCCTGCAGCGGATGAGGCACTTGTGCGCGACGGCTATATCCGCGTGTACCAGGACGTGCGCGGCCGCTTCGGCTCAAAGGGCCGCTATACGATGACCATGCCAACGCGGGGACCGTTCAATGAGGGCAAGGTCGATCAGGTAACGGATGCGTGGGATACGGTAGAATGGCTCGTGAGTAATGTGGAGGGGAATTCCTCTCGTGTCGGCATCACAGGAACATCCTATGACGGACTGCTCACGTTGATGTCTCTGCTGGACCCACATCCAGCGTTGAAAGCGGCGGTCCCCGTCAATGCCATGGTCGACTCGTGGTTGGGTGATGACTTTTACCGGCACGGTGCCTTCCGAACAGTCATGCTCGAATATGTCTACCGCCAGACGGCAAGCCGCAACGCAGCGCAAGGCATTCCCTGGGGGTATCATGATTTTTATAGTGCCGTGCTGGAAGCTGGCTCGATTGGCGAACTGGGCCGGCAGTATGGGGCAGACAAGCTGCCCGCGTGGAATCGCCTCCTCGAACATCCAGCCTATGACGACTACTGGCAGGATCAGGCGCTACACAAGTTGCTTGAGAAAGCACCGCGTCGTGTCCCGGTTCTGACCGTGCACTCTCTCTTCGATCAGGAAGATCTCTATGGACCCGTACTCAGTCATGAGACACTGGCGCGGCGTGATCGCAGTGGCAACAAGACACATCTGGCCATTGGCCCATGGTGTCACGGACAGCAGAGCGGCGAAGGATCCGAGTTGGGCGCCTTGAAATGGGGCTCTGATACATCGTTGGAATTCCGTCGTCAGATGCTATTGCCGTTCTGGGCGCATCATCTCAAACGCGAGAAACCCAGCGAGCCACTGCCAAAGGTGCTGGCCTTCGAGACAGGTGCAAACAGATGGCGCCAATACGACAGTTGGCCCCCCACGGATCAGACCAAGTCTGCGCATCTCTATCTGCACGAGGAGGGGTGTCTGAGTTTCGACAGGCCCAAAAAGGCGACCGAATCCTTTACCGAATACATCTCTGATCCCGCCAAACCTGTTCCTTATCGTGTGCGGCCCATCGTGCCCTCCTTCGGCGGTCAGGGCTCCACGTGGCGGCGCTGGCTCGTCGATGACCAGAGACCCTTCGCCGATCGCACGGATGTCATCACCTTCGTAAGCCCTTTCCTCGAGAAGACCGTCACAGTCAGTGGCGAGATCACTGCGACACTTTTTGCTTCGACAACTGGCACCGATGCCGACTGGGTTGTGAAGTTCATCGATCTCTATCCAAACGAGGTCCCCGCAGAGCCATCCATGGGTGGCTATCAGTTCATGATCTCCGGTGACATCCTGCGCGGTCGCTATCGACAGAGTTTTGAGGAGGCCGTGCCGATTGAATCCGGTGAAGTGCTTCCCTATACGGTGATCATGCCGCACGTGCACCACACCTTTGAAGTGGGGCACCGAATCATGATTCAGATTCAGAGCTCCTGGTTTCCACTGTGTGATCGCAATCCACAGACCTTCGTCGAGCAGATCGCCTGGGCGCAGCCAGCTGACTTTCAGAAGGCAACGCACCGTATCCACCATACAACGGACTCGGCGAGCTTCGTCGAGCTACCACTGCAGGCCGCCGATGCCCAGTCGGCCGCAACGCGTAAGAGCCGGGCTCACAGTAGATCGTCTGCACGCCCACGAGGCTCGCACGAGACAAGCCGCGGCAGCTGATGTCGATGCACACAGGTCATGGTACGGCCATAGAAAATCGACAACCACCGTGGCCGCGCACGAGGCAGCTACTCGTGAGGTGGTCGGTGCTGGTGGCGTTGCTCGCCCTGATGGCGGCTCCCGCGCTTGCCCAGCAGAGCCATCTTCAGGGACGTGTTCTCGAATCCGCATCGAAGACCCCCCTGGCAGGTGCTGTCATCGTTGTCTCTGATCACAGTGTGGGCACCCTGTCAGATGAAGAAGGCCGCTTCTCACTGGCCGTCGGTGGTGAGCAACTCATCCTGGAAGTGAATCTGATCGGCTATCGACCGTGGCAGTCTGGGCAGATATCACTGGTACGCGGCGATACGCTGACGATCGACATACAGCTGGAGATCAATGCCATTTCGTTGCGCGAGATTACGGTGACGCCAGGTCGTTTCGCGATCATGGGAGATGCCACAGGCTCTCGGCAAGCGCTCAGCCAGGAGGAAATTCAGACGATCCCGCAATTTGGCGAAGACATTTTTCGCTCCGTGACTCGTCTACCAGGTGTCACGGGAAACGACTACTCTGCACGATTCACTATCCGCGGTGGCGAGCAGGAGGAAGTCCTTGTACGACTTGATGGGGTTGAACTCTTTGAGCCATTCCATCTGAAAGACATCAATGGGGGTGCCCTGAGTATCGTCGATGTAAATCTGATCGAGGGAGTCGATCTACTCACCGGTGGCTTTGGTGCAGAATACGGTGATCGTCTCAGTGGCGTATTCGATGTCACCTCGCGTCGACCGGAGGCGGGGCACCGGCGTGCATCGGTCGGTCTGAGCATGATGAATGTGCGCGCCCTGGTGGAGGGTGCCGACGAAGATCGTTCTTGGCTCATATCCGCCCGGCGCGGTTACCTCGACATCGTCCTGGCCCTGATGGGTGAAGACGAAGACATCGATCCCGTGTATTCAGATCTCTTCGCCAAGTTCACGCAGACCTTGAATTCGAATCATGAGATGCAGTGGAGTCTGCTGCACTCGAGCGATGAGTTCGATCTGCTCGAAGACGACGGTGACGAGTCGGTGAGCACCTATGGCAACACCTATGGGTGGTTCACCCTGCGTTCCACACTTCGCCCGGATCTCTTCGTACAATCGACGGCCTCTGTGGGCCGCGTGACGGACGATCGTGTCGGTCAGGGATTCTTCTTTGATGGCGCACCCGAGTTCAATATCAGTGACATCCGTGACGTCGACATCTGGTCTGTCCGCCAGGACTGGAGTCTTGAAGCTGGAGACGATCACTTCCTCAAATGGGGTTTTGATGTGCGTCGCCTGCAGGCGCACTATGACTACTTCAGCGATCGACGTCGTTTTCTACGCGATACGGATGGGTTCGTCGTGGGCCTGCAGGATACGACGGACATCGAATCAGACGACACTCAATCGAGTGTCTCAGTCTATGCAACAGACCGGTTCCGACTGTCTGAGAAACTGACGGCCGAACTCGGCCTGCGTTACGACGATGTGCGGCACACGGATGATCGCTTGCTGAGTCCACGATTGCATCTGGCCTATGCCCTGTCACCGGCGACAAGTCTGCGTGTCGCCTGGGGACTCTACCATCAGAGTCAGGGCATTCACCAACTTGCTGTGGAAGATGGTGAGAGTGCCTTCCACCCGGCACAGCGATCCGAGCATCGCGTCCTTGGACTGGAGCATATCACGCGTCACGGCGTGCAACTGCGTCTTGAGGCCTATGACAAGCAGTTGACGAGTCGTCGTCCGGCGTATCGCAATTGGCGCGATGACATCGAAATCTTCTCAGAGCTCGCTGATGATCGCCTGCGCCTCGATCTGGCCGGTGGCCACTCCAGAGGCATTGAACTGTATGCCAAACGCGATACGGGAACCCGCCTATCGTGGTGGGCCAGCTATTCTCTGGCACAGGTTCGGGACGAGATCACTTCCTTTGGTGTCCAGGGCAGGACCTTTCCCTTCGTCGATGAGATTGCGGGACGATACGATCAACGGCATACGATGTACGCCGATGTCA
>JABJJN010000018.1 GCA_018660835.1 Gemmatimonadota bacterium
CCCTCCCCTTGTTCGCAGGGCTGGGCTGGTTCGTCGCCTGCCTGAGTCCAACATTGGTTGTGCCCTTGAATGTGCTCGTCAACGATCATCGAACCTATGTCGCCCTGACTGGTATCATTTGGGTCGTCGGTGTGTTGACACAGAGAATGTCAAGGTCCCCTGCGCGGCGATTCGCGGCTGTCGCGGCCGTCACCGTGATGTTGCTCCTTAGCTGGAATCGGACGGCAGCGTGGCAGACAGAGAACGCGATCTGGGCAGACGCCGTCCACAAGGGCCCACAGATGGCGATCGCCCAATACAATCTTGGATTCTCTCAACACCTTGCGGGACAATTTGATAGGTCGATCTCACACTATCGGTCTGCCCTTCGCATCGATGCAAACTATGTCCGCCCTATGAACAACCTGGCTGCCCTGTTGCGGGATCGAGGCGACCTGGCAGAAGCGCGATCCCTGCTGCAAACAGCTGCAGCGATTGAGCCAGACAATGCCGAAGTGCTCAACAATCTGGGTATGGCACTTGCCGCTGACGGCGAACATGAACATGCAGTCCGTATCTTATTGCGCGCCAACGCGTTAATGCCACTATCCGCGGAGATTTGGCTAAACCTGGGACTCGCCCAGCGGGATACGGGGTTGCGCTCTGAGGCGATGCAAAGCCTGCAGCGGGCGCTGCAGTTGGACCCCGCGATGCGGCAGCGACTGGCCCCATAGGTAAAGTGGTTGGTCAGGAGCTGCGGCTGCCTCACGGTTGCTGAGTCGGGGGCCCAGCACTTTCCAGGAGATCCAGTTCAGCCAGATTCTGCCTCACCACTGTCAGTCCTGGTGACAGCGCCTGAGCCTGCAGCCAGGCGGATCTGGCAGCAGCCAGATTGCCGCGCCGAGCCTCGATGAAGCCGAGATTCACCCAGCCATCCAGCCAGTCTGCGTGCCTCTCGACAGCGACCCTCAAAGAGGACGCCGCCACATCCCGTTGGCCCAGTTCCTCCTGAATCAGTGAGCGTTCCATGATCGCCTCTGGCCAATCTGGCCTGGCGATAAGGGCACGATTCAGCAGCTCGACAGCTTCCGCCGGCGCCCGTTGTCTGCTGGCGAGGGCGAGATTGTAGAGGACTCCTGGGCTCTTCGGATACTGCGTAAGTAGGGAATACAGTATGTCAGATGCCTTGACTAATTCATTTTGCTGCAACAAGATACTGGCAATGTTTAACTGTATTTCCAAGCGTCCCCCATAGAGTTGATCAGCTCTTTGCAGCACCTTAAGAGCCTGTTCACCCTGGCCGCCTCGCCGTAACGCATCCCCCAGGAACTCGTGGGCCCTGGCTGATAAGGGTGACACAGATCGGGCATTGTGCCAGAGGGAGATCTCCGTCTTCCAGATATCCACATTCGCCGCCGCCTGACCACTCCAAATGACCAGCAAGGCCCCCACCCATCCATATTGGAAACGCTTGTCGACCGTGAGGGGTCGCACGTGTTTGACTCCGCAGACCAGCAAGATGACAGACAATGCCAGAACCGGATACAGTCGATGTTCACTCACTACCGTATGCAAAGGAATGACACTGGGGATCACGAGGGGCATCCCTGCGACGATGAGTCCCAAGCCGATCCGCCGGCCGATTCGACTGCTCGCAAGCACCCATATAGCACTGGTGCACAAAAATGCACCGAACAAATGCCCACTGCCGGCAGGACGAGTATCTACGGGATGGATGACACTCAATGGATGTGAGACCACGAGCAGCTTGAGCTGATAGACCCAGCTATGCAACTGAACCATGAGTTGCTCGAGACCACTACGTACGTGCTGATCCACCAGGGATGCTTGAATCAGATGTTGCATCCAGATGAGGTACGCAGCGGCGAGCAGCATAAAGGGCAGCAGGGGCAGAAACTGGCTTGCCCAGGGCCTCGCGGAAGTGTCTGCCAGCGGCGCAGGAGGCGATCTCGGAAAAAGCCGGTCAAATCCCAACAGAATGGCGGGTGTCACGATCATCGTTGACTTGCAGCCCAGAGCCAGGGCGAAGCAAATCAATGCACCCCAGACACGTGCTCTCCTCCACAGCAGAAGCGTCAGC
Source organism: Gemmatimonadota bacterium (assembly GCA_018660835.1). Lineage (GTDB taxonomy): Bacteria > Latescibacterota > UBA2968 > UBA8231 > UBA8231 > UBA12574. Next base: position 2,081 of record JABJJN010000018.1, read on the forward strand.
AGCATAAAGAGCGTCCCCATGCTCTCCGAACGGGCACTGATGTACAGGGCGGTTTCGCTGGCGAGGGGATGGAGCAGGAACCCCAGGCCAGCCAGGATGGCGACAGCTGCGGGGGTCCGGGATAACGAGGCACGACGCGAGTCTGCGCAAACAGCACCCACCAGAGCCCAGATCAGCCAGCTCACGACGATATGAAGAAGGACATTCGACACATGCAGGGCAGCGATCCAGTTCAGGTCACTGACGAGGGCCGTGGTCAGTGTGTAGCTGACCAGCAATAGCGGACGATACATCGCTCGATCAGATTGACCCGAAAACTGGGTCGCATCAGAGAAATAGCCGGCCAGACCGCTCAGATCCAGGCGGCTCAGATCACTCAGATGCGGGTTCTGCCTGATCGAGTGATGATCATCAAAATGGAAGGGAGCATCGAAAGCAGCTGCATACAGTCCGCTGCCGACGATGCCGAGCAACGCCAGTACGAGGAGGGCGCGAACCGGCGATGCCACCAGGCCGCTACTCGTAGACCCGAGTGCTCAGATACCGCAGGCCGCTGTCACAGAGAATCGTGACGACCCGGTGCTCGGGCGACAACTCCTTGGCGACCTGGGAGGCGAGCCACACATTTGCGCCCGCAGATATTCCCACGAGGACCCCTTCTTCGCGTGCAAGGCGGCGACACATCTCGTAGGCGTCATCGTCCTCGATCATTCGAACCTCATCAACAACCGTGCGATCGAGCGTATCAGGCACGAATCCGGCACCGATCCCCTCGATATAACTGATTCCTGGTTCACCCCCCGTCAGTACCGGCGAACCTGCCGGCTCGCCCGCGACGATGCGAACCCGGTCACCCAACTCCGCTTTGAGCACAGCGCCCACGCCGCTGATCGATCCACCGGTTCCGACACCGGCGACGAAGGCATCAACTCCTTCGGGGATCTGCGTCAGAATCTCTGTCGCCGTCGTGCGCTTGTGCATCTCGGGATTTGCCGGATTCTCAAATTGCTGGGGCATGTAATAGCCGGGATTGTCGCGCACCAACTCCTGGGCGCGATCTATCGCTCCCCGCATGCCATCTGCCGCAGAGGTGAGGACCACTTCGGCGCCAAATGCCTGCATCTGCAGACGACGCTCTCTGCTGGCCGTATCGAACATGGTGACGATGAGTCGATACCCCTTCACTGCGGCCACCATAGCCAGGCCGATCCCCGTATTGCCACTTGTCGGCTCAACAATCGTTCCACCGGGCTGCAACTGCCCTGTCGCTTCGGCTGCCTCCACCATGGCGAGGGCGATGCGATCCTTCACACTACCACCCGGATTCGCCGACTCCAGCTTGGCCCAAACCTGGGCGCCCCCAGGAGCGATGACTTTCTGCAGTCGCACCATCGGCGTCGCCCCGATCAACTCAAGAATGTTTTCTGCCCGCTTCAAATTTGTATCCCGTCAGCCACCGTTTAGTTGTTTGATGCGTTGCCGCACCGCCTCCCCCACTGCCGGCGCCACAGGCCACGCCTGCAGGAAACGTTGAAAGTTGCGGACAGCTTGTTGTGGCATGCCTTGTTGCTCGTAAGCAAGAGCCAACAGGTAATACAACTTGCCTTGCACCGGTCCCACAAGCAAGGCCGCCTCACCCACCTGCTGCGCAAAGGCCGGATTCCCTTGTCGGATGGCAAGATCTGCCAGGTTGTATATGGCACCTTGGTGCGCTGGATTCGACCGAATCACCACCTGGTAGTGCTGCACCGCCTCCTGCACACGCCCACCATCATAGAGCAGATTGGCGAGACTGAAATGAGTTTCCACATGGCCCGGATCTTTCGCCAGGGCCAATCTGAAATCGGCTTCCGCTGCCTTGTCCTGGAACAATCCCCGCTGCACGAGTGCGCGACGACGGTAGAGTTCCGGATCCTGCGCTCGGTGTGCGATCGTCCGTGTAAGAACATCCAGAGCAACCTGGGGGCTGCCCGACGAATCCTGCAGGACCGCCAGATTGATTGCTGCCTGTGCAAAGGCTGGTGCCAGCTCGAGACTGCGAGCGAAGGCCTCCACAGCTGCCATCGTATCACCGCGAGCATGCAGAGCGCGCCCGAGATTATAGTGAGTCTGTTCATTGTTGGGCGCCAACTCGACGGCCCGTTCGTAGCTGGGCAACGCCAACTCGATTCCGGTCTGTTCCTGTTGCTCACCAAGATGCAAGTGGGCCCGATACGCACCAGGCGCCTTGTCGACGGCATCTTGCCACAAAGTCAGACCACTGGACCAAACGTCAACACGTTGCGCACTGAGCGTGCCCATCACCAACAAGCCGACGAGGAAGGTGGAGCCCCACCATTTTTGTCTCTGGGCACCGGAAGCAATCGACGCAAGACCAAAGCTGCCTGAAAACAGCGGTACCAGCAGGGCCAACACTGGATACAGACGATGATCATTCACCAGGACGTTGAGAGGAATCAGCGTTGACGGTGCAAGTGTGACGAGAGCGCAAGCAAAGACAACCTTGTGCAACGATGAAGCCAGTCGCCAGATCGCGACACAGACCGAACCGAGCACTAGCGCCGCCAGCACGACGGTCGGGTCGACGCGATGAGCCTCGGAAAAGGCGTGCTCGACGCTCAGGTCTGTGGGCACAAATAGTAGATGACAGTAGTAGACGATGGCCTTCGTCTGCGTCATCAGCTGCGAACTCAGCGATCGCACAGGCTGCCCAACTGCTGTACCCAGAGCTTGTCGGGTCTGTAGCAGATACGCCAGGATGATCAGCGCGAAGGGTAGCATCAGCAGAAAATGACGACGTGTACGCAGTTCCCACAGGGCCAGCATGGCGATGGAAGTGATCGCCGTTGCCTTCGCCAGCAGACCTGCAAACATGGCCAGGGCGGCGCCAGCAAGGGGTCGCGTTTTTTCTTCTCGGCGCCCATAGATGTAGGCGCCAAATGCGACGAGCAAACCGAGCGTCGCCAGTGATTCAGAGCGAGAACTCACATAACTGGCGACCTCGACGGCGAGCGGATGTACTGCAAACAGAGCTGCAGCGGGCAGGGCCCTTCTTGCCAATCCGGATGTTGTGGCCAGCCAGCCTACGACCCCGGCGCAGGCCAGGTGCAGCAGCACATTCACCAGGTGGTATCCACGTGGATTGAGTCCGCCAAACTCGTAGTTCAAGCGATAACTCAGGACCACGAGGGGACGAAACATTCCGCGTTCGGGATCTACAGAAAAGGCCCTTGGCTCGAAAAGACCAACAGCGTTATCGAGGCCCCGTACATGTGGGTTCTCGACAACGCTGTGCAGATCGTCGTAGTGAAAAGGATGATCAAGAGTAGGGCCATAGATTGCGGCCAGCGCCAGAAATAATAGCAGCCAACCGACCCAGGCACGCCTACCGCAGAGGTGACTCGACAACATGCTGGAATCTTTGTCTAAAGTGGGTCCCGCGCTGAGCATAGACGTCGAAATGCTCGATCTGGGTACCCCAGCTTGCTAGCAACCGCCAGCGATCGCGGGGACGATGGTCACGCTGTCCCCTTCGTTCAACGGCGTGCCTTTGCCATCGAGAAATCGAATATCTTCGTCATTGACATAGAGATTGACATAGCGACGAATCTCACCGGCATCATCAAGAAGCTTTTCCTGAATCCCTGCATACGCAGCTTCAAGACTATCGACGAGCTCACCGACACTGGCAGCCTCAACGGTGACTTCCGCTGCATTGCCCGTGAGTTTGCGTAGTGGGGTTGGAATATGAACGGTAATGGCCATGATCTCTCCTCTTTCGTTTCTCTCGCTCAAGGCGAAGTCTGGCGAACCTTCAAGGCCCGCAGCCGATCTTGGGCAGATCGCCGAATGACACTGCCCTCTTCGGCATTTCGTATAGCCTCGACATAAGCCTGTGCCGCGGCCGTTTCATTTCCTTGCTCGACGTACAGATTGCCGAGATTGTACCAAACATCGGGAGAATCTGCATTGATGGCGATGGCACTCTGGTATGCGCTCAGAGCTTCGGCCAACTGCCCCGCACGTCGCAGTGCAATCGCGCGCGACACAAAGACATCGACAGATCTCTCACCGGCCTCCCAAGCACGATCCAACCAGTCTAGAATCTCGGCAGTGGAACCATTCTCATGAAGTCCAATCTGTGCGATTCGCAACTGTGCCCGCCCCTGGGTCAAATCGAAACCAAGAGCTGCCTCATACTGGTTCCGCGCTTCGCTCATCTGCCCTTGGCGGAAGTAGGTCTGCCCGAGATTCATCCTTGCAGGGACATTGTCAGGCGACCTTTCCAACAACGCCTGAAACTGCAGCGACGCTTCGTCCAATCGTCCCCGAACCAGATACGACCGACCAAGATTGTTACGCGCCGCCGCGTGAAATGGTCGCAATGCAAGGGCGCGAAGATAGGCCTGCTCGGCTAGCTCGAATTCGCCTTCCGAGTCCAGCACATCTGCCCAGCGCAATTGTGCTTTGAGAGAGGCCGGTGCTTTCTGCGCCGCGTCCTGCCACAGACTGCTTTCCGAGCGCCAAACATCGACCCTCTGAACCGTGAGAAGTGCGAGCATGATAGTATACGCGGCGATCAATCCAGCAGCCACCGGCCGGCACTTCAGATGCAACGAACTAAGAACCACAGCGATCAGAACGAGGGCGCCAATTCCTGCTCCGTAGAGACGGTGTTCGTTCACTAAGACAATGAGAGGGACAACGGTCGTCGGCAGCAGGCAGATCAACCACCACAGGCTACCCCATCTCCACGTGCCCCGCCCCTTGTAGCAAACAATGGCGAGACTACCGACGAAGAGCGCCGCCAAACCAACGATTGGGTCTAGCGCACGACTTACATCGAACTGATGCTCGACACTCAAGCGCACGGGCATCACCGTTAGCCACAGATAGTAGCCGAGCGCTTTTGCCTGTGTCGCCACCTGTGCGAATCTGTCGCGCACAGGTGCGTCGAAAACCGCCTTGGCAAGCAGAGACCTGATCAGCGTCAGATAGACGACAAGAACGACGGCAACCACACTTGCCCACAGAATCCTTGTCCTATTGGCGACGCTCTGCCCCTCACCAGACGATGAATGATCACCAGACGGAGAATGATCTTGTGTGCGTTGCCATCCAAGCAACGCCAGTGCAGGCGAAACGATGGCGACGGACTTCGACATCAGGGCCATGATCAAACACACGACACCCGTGAGTCGGTGCGTCGTCGTGGACGCGCGCAGCGTCAGACTGCAGAACAGAAGAACACCCAGCGTCGCAAGCAGTTGAGACCGACTGCTGACATAGGAAACAGCTTCGCTATTGAGTGGATGCACGGCGAACAGCACGGACGCTAAAGCACACGCTCCCGCCGAAAGCCCGAGGAGGCGAAGTAGCCAAAGGACGGCAACCGTATTGGCAGCATGGAGCATGACATTGCCGAGGTGATACGACCACGGGCGGTCACCGGACACGGCTCGGTTCAAACTGAATGTCGTCAGCAACCACGGCCGATACATCGCACTCTCCGGGTTCACCGAAAACATGGATGGATCGTGGAAAAAGTTAACCGTATTCGATAGGGACAGATGCGGATTGCGCACGACTGCGTGAAAATCGTCGTAGTGGAATCCGCTACGCAGCGTCCCCTGGTAGAGGACAGCTACAAGCAGGACGAGAAGCAGGGCGACGCGTCGCTGAGAACCGTCAATCGACAATGTCGATTTCGACCTCGACGAAATCTCGGCTCTCCTCATCCCAACCGAAGGCCTTGGTTGCCCTCACATCTGATTCACCATAGACGGAAACGACAACGTATACGGCATCGGGATAGGCAGGTTCATCCCAAGCCATCGCGCGCTCCTTGTCTTCCTCAGAAAAGTAGGTGTCACAATCGATGTGGCTGTGATAGAAACCAGTCACCAGACCACCGGACTTTTCAGTGGTAGAGACAATCTGAAACAACTGCTGCGGTTCAATGAAGTAGGCGATGCGCGACTCTCGGGGGTACTGCTCAGGATCCTTTGCGTGTAGTTCATCCTGGATATTACGACAGGGGTGTACCTGCGACGCCGCATCGACGGCCGTTGCCGTGAGAATGCCACAGCATTCGGCCGGGTATTCGGCTCCGGCCTGTGAAAAAATCTGATCGAGATCCTGACGACGCAGCTTCATAGTACTCCCTTGGGGTGCATAGATATTGATGCCGGTGCTTACCTGTTGATGTCAGCTCTTGTCGGATGGCAACTTTGCAGATTCAACAGCCGCTTCAACGACAGGCAACCACATGGCTGTCGTCATGTACTTGTCGCCGCCATCGCAGAAAACGGTCACAATCACTCCTTCGTCCAACTCCTCGGCCAGCCGCCGTGCAGCCCAGTAGGCTGCACCGGAGGATTGGCCGACAAGGAGACCAAACTCTCGCGCAAGCCAAACATTGGTGTCGTAGGCATCTTCCGTATCGACTCCCATGACCCGGTCGAGATCAGATGACTCATAAATGCCCGGGACGATGGAGCTCTCCATGTGTTTGAGTCCTTCAATCCCGTGAAATGCGTCCGCAGGTTCCACACCGATCACCCGGACTCCAGGGTGCAGTTGCTTGAGCCCACGGCCTGTTCCCATGACGGTCCCACTCGTGCCCATGGTGGCGACAAAGTGAGTGATTCGTCCGTCGGTCTGCTGCCACAGTTCTCTAGCTGTCGTGTCTCGGTGTGCCCACCAATTGGCTGGATTGTTGTATTGATCCGGCTTGAAGTATGTCGACTGGTCCTTCTGGTAGATCTCGCGCGCTACCAGGATCGCCCCATCGGACCCTTCCGCCGGATCGGTGAGGACAACATCTGCACCGTAGGCGGCCAGGATCGCTTTGCGTTCTTTGGTCACACTTGCAGGCATGGCCAGTCTTACCCGATATCCAAGAGCGGCGCCAATCATGGCGTAGGCGATTCCCGTATTGCCAGAGGTCGAATCCAGAATGACTTTGCCAGGCGTCAGTTGACCACTGCCAATCCCCTCCAGAATCATCCGACGAGCGGGCCGATCTTTCACCGATCCACCTGGGTTACAGAATTCGCACTTCGCGTAGATCTCGACCCCCTCTTTCAGCGTGGGGTCATTGATCCTGACCAAGGGCGTGTGGCCAATTTCATCGACGATAGTGCAAGGCTTCTCATCGATCGAGTTCTCATCGATAGAGAGCGTCACGATCGTCCCCCTCCTTCAAGACCACCTAGTTCCTGCTCCATCGCAGCGAGTCGCTGTCGCAGCGACCTGAGCTCTGAGTTTTGTGTCCCATAGTTGGAGCGACTCTCCTGCAATCGCGCTTCGAGTGTTTCCAGCACATTTCTGTTAACCTGTCGCGCAATCGCCATGTGCTTGCGCATCAGCCCCTCAAAGGCTGCCTTGCGCAAAGACAGTACCGTCGACCGCTGTCGAGCCCGTACTGTGGCGGAACGAGGTTGACCGGTCAGCATCCCCATTTCACCAACAGGGGCTACTGGATCGATTTGGGCAAGGTCGACCCCTTTGTCTGTCACAACACTTAGCCCGCCACTCAAGAGGATGTAGAGCGCATCACTAGACTCGCGCACTTTGCACAGAATGGCTCCCGTTTCAAAATGGCGAACCTCACAGGCTTGAACTACACGTGCCGCGTTCTCACGCCCTACGGCGAAGAACATGGGGATTTGCTCAACAACCTTTAGCAGAGCCTGGCTCTTGGTGTTGCTCACAAACGGCTATCCTGAGACACGGAGGTAAGCTGGCGGCCGAATATACAGGTGCTTAATCCCTTGTCAAAGTGGTGTGAGAATACCACAGGCGAATTGACACTACTGTAAGGCCTACATACGTTTAGCGGGTTCTGCGCCGTTGGTAATCTGGTGCGGTTGAGGCGGTTTTTTTGGCGACGATGTTCGCCCGGGCCACCGGATCGTGGCAATTCAGATCATGACAATTTCACCACTAGCCATTCACCTACTAAACTGTGACTTAAGCGATTCGCATGACCCAGCAACTCGATAGGCTCGACGATTGGCAGCGCTCTCATGATTGCGGCACTCTGACTGAGGACCAACTTGAGGATCAGGTGATCCTGATGGGGTGGGTTGCGACCCGGCGGGACCATGGCGGTGTCATCTTCGTCGACTTACGTGACCGATATGGAATCACTCAGGTCGTATTCAACCCTCAGCACTCTGAGGCTGCCCATGAGAAGGCAGACTCTCTGCGTAGTGAATACGTCATCGCCGTCCACGGCACAGTCGAGCAGCGTCCAGAGGGCATGCGCAATTCGCGTCTGGTGACGGGAGCCATCGAAGTTAACTGCGACGATGTCAGGATTCTAAACACCTCCGAGGCCATCCCCTTTCAACTCGATGACCAGGTCGAGGTAGGTGAGGAAACAAGACTCCGATACCGCTACCTCGATTTGCGGCGTGTGTCGATGCAGAAGAATCTGGCCACGCGGCACCATGCCTATCAGGCGACGCGTGGATTTCTTGATAGCCGACAGTTTCTCGAGGTAGAAACACCATTTCTGATTCGCAGCACCCCTGAGGGTGCCCGAGATTACCTTGTACCAAGCCGCGTGCATGAGGGGCGCTTCTTTGCCCTGCCCCAATCGCCGCAGACCTACAAGCAACTACTGATGATGGCCGGCCTCGATCGCTACTTTCAGATCGTTAAGTGTTTTCGAGACGAGGACTTACGCGCAGATCGACAGCCTGAATTCACGCAGATCGACATCGAGATGTCCTTCGTCGCCGAAGATGATGTGATGGCCCTCGCCGAGTCGCTCACCCGCCATATCTGCTCCGAAGTCAGTGATCTCGCACTTCCAGACCCTTTTCCGCGCATGACGTATGCTGAAGCGATGCAGCGCTTCGGGTCCGATAAGCCCGATACCCGCTTCGGACTCGAACTGCACGATGCTGAAGAAGCTGCTCTCGTTTCTGACTACAAGATCTTCAAGAGCGTCCTCGACAACGGTGGCCAGATAAAGGGCATTAACGCCAAGGGCTGCAGCGGCTTACCGAGAAGTAGAGTGGATGCACTCGTCGCCTTCGCCCAGGAGCATGGTGCCAAGGGCCTGTCTTGGATTAAGCACACTGAAAAGGGCCTCGAATCATCGATCGTCAAGTTTTTCCCGCCTGCGTCTCAGCAACTTCTGATCAAGTGCCTCGCCTCTGAGCCAGGCGATCTGCTCCTGCTTTCTGCAGACACACCAGACATGGTGGCCAAGGTGCTTGGGGCGTTGCGACTCGAGTTGGCCCGACAGCTGGATCTGATCAAGCCGAACACGTGGAATCCATTGTGGGTCACCCAGTTCCCACTCCTGGAACGTGATGAGGATGCAGGGCGATTTGTCGCCAAGCACCATCCTTTCACGTCCCCAATGGACGACGATCTACCGCTGATGGATAGCGATCCCGGACAGGTGCGGGCGCGCGCATACGATCTCGTCCTGAATGGTAACGAGGTCGCCGGTGGAAGCATCCGGATCTTCCAGCAACAGATGCAAGAGAAGGTCTTCCGTCTCCTGGCAATCGACGAGGAAGAGGCACAAGCGAAATTTGGCTTTCTCCTCGATGCCCTTACCTTTGGCGCGCCACCACATGGGGGGATCGCCTTCGGCTTTGACCGGCTCGTTGCCCTCCTGGCAGGGCAAGCCAATATCCGTGAGGTCATCGCATTTCCGAAGACCAATAAAGCGGTGGGCCTGATGGAGGACGCGCCTGGTGGAGTGGATGAAACACAACTTCGGGAATTGGGAATCCGTTTGCGCTGAACCATCAGGCAACATGGGTCCCGAAATCAGCATACGGAAGTCACGTAAACCTTTGTAATGGCAGGGATTCGCTCTTGACATCCAAATAGGGCGGTGTTAACTTTGCCGCGACTTTTAGGGGGTGCGAATTTCTTTGTTTTAGTGCTTGTTAACAAGGATCGCGCCTTTCTATTATCACCGGCGTTACACAAGTAAACGATTTTTTTCTTATCAATCTGCAAAGGGAGTTCGCTCGATGAGCTACCGTGTCCGTAGAGTCCGCCGAGGACTCTTCGCCATCGCCCTTGTTTCCATGGCCGTCGTGGCGGGTTGCTCCACTGGCCCCTCTGAAAAGGAGCTTAGTCTCCTCCAAGAGCGCCGCATGGCAATGGAGGCCGCCGAAAAGCAGGTGGCACAAAAGAAGGCGGAGAAGGCTCGCCTCGAGCGCCAACTCGCCAATAAGAAGGCTGAGTTGCAGTCGCTGGAGAGCAAGCTCGCTTCAACGCAACAGAACCTCGCAGGCGACCAATAACGAAGATTTCGCCGACGCTCACCCGTAGGTGACGTGTAGGCAACCAGAAAAAGGACTGATAGAATGACCAAGGGTATCACGAGCATGCTGGTCCTGCTCTTCGTCTTCGGAGTCGCCACGAGCGCCGTTGCACAAGAGGAGATGACCCGCGAGGAATACGTCTCACGCCTTGCTGACTACACAGGTCGGGAAGCCAAGGCGAAGGCAGACATCGTCGGTCTTGACGCTTCCATTAGTGGTTTGGAAGGTCAGATTAGCGGTGTGCAGAAGCAGATTGATGAGCTAAATGCTCGCATTCTCGCCGCCACCGGATCCACAGAAGCTGAGGTCCGTGCCTACGGGCAGCAACTGGACGGCCTGCTTCGCCAGCTTGAAGGCCTCGCAGCCCTGGCTCCTGAAGAGTTGCAGCGCAGGCGCGGTGAGCTCAAAGAAGCGGGTATGGCCCTGGACGAGTTGCGCATGAGCAAGATCGCCGCCCTACCTGAGATGGCTGCAAAGATTGATCGAGCTCAGCGTCTTCTTGATGAATTATGGATGCGTGCTCCTGACAGCATCACCTATGAAGTCGTGAAAGGCGATCATCTGTGGGGAATCTCTTCCAAGACGGAAGTGTACGACGATCCCTACATGTGGCCTCGTCTCTATCGTGCCAACCGGGAGCAGATCAAGGATCCAGATATGATCTACCCGAGTCAGGTACTCAATGTCCCGATCGCAATTGGTGAAAGTCAGTATCTGGTGACTTCCGGCGATTTCCTCAGCAGCATTGCATCGGCGGTTTACAACGACCCCACAATGTGGCACAAGATTTACAAGGCCAATGCTGAGCAGATCGTTGAACCTGGACTCATCTTCCCAGCTCAGGTGCTGGAGATTCCGTCCAACTGACGATCGCCTAAGAGCCTTGGAAAGCCAGCCTTCCCTGCTTGCAGAGACGGATATCCGACAAGGCTCTTGAAGAGCCAAAGCCGAAAGGGGTTTGAGTCCTGGACACTACGGTGCCTGCGACACGAACCCCTTTCGGCTTTTTCATCTATACCTTAACGACCCCATATCTCATTGAGAAGTAACCTCTGCTCCTCCCCGCTCCCCAAGGATCCTCAGCCCTGAGAAAGAGTATCTCGATTTCCGATGTAGACCCCGTTGTATTGTTTGGTCAAAACGATCGGAATCTGCTAACCCTCCAGGAACGCTGTGGAATCTCGCTTGTCGCTCGTGGCGACCAACTCATGCTCGATGGCAACCCCGAGTCCGTGCAGATCGCCGTCGATCTGCTCAGCACTGCCATCGAGAGCCTAAAGCGAAACCCTGACATCGATCAGGCCGACGTGGCCCTGCTGCTCAAACAGGATCTGGCGGCACATGACGAACGCCCTGGTATGGAAATTCAGGAGCGCGTTGTACACACGTACCGAACAGCGGTCCGAGCCAAGAGCCACGGTCAGTTGGCCTACCTGCAGGCAGTATCCCGCCAGGATATTGTTTTTTGCATTGGACCGGCGGGAACAGGTAAGACCTATCTTGCCGTCGCTTCCGCCGTTTCGGCATTGAAACGCAAGGAAGTCTCGCGTATCGTCCTGGCTCGACCGGCCGTCGAGGCGGGTGAGCAACTCGGGTTTCTTCCTGGAGCCCTGGAAGACAAGGTGGATCCCTATCTGCGGCCACTATACGATGCCTTGCAGGAGATGCTCGAACCAGAGCGAATGCTGCGGCTGCAGAGCATGAAAGTCGTGGAAGTTGCCCCCCTCGCCTTTATGCGCGGACGAACGCTCAACGAGTCGTTTGTCATCCTCGATGAAGCTCAGAATACGACCCCGGCACAGATGAAGATGTTCCTGACACGGCTTGGAGCAGGTTCCCAGGCCGTGATCACAGGCGATATTACCCAGATTGATTTGCCGAAAGGGCAGCCATCGGGCCTGATAGAAGTGCGCAATATCCTGCGTGAGGTGGATGGGCTCGACTTCATTCATCTCAGTGAACGTGATGTGGTTAGAAACCCGCTCGTGCAGCGAATCGTTCAGGCCTACGAACGACACGACGGAACAGGGGTGGAGCAGGAGCAGGCATCGACTCCCCCATCCACTGATCGAGCCACGTGAACACCCCCAGACTCAGGCGTTGGTGGTCGACCCTCGGAACGAGCAGTCGGCTGGCAACGCGTCAGAGCCAACCTCGGCACAGCAGCCTACGCGTCTTTCGCGTCGCTCTGGCCGTGTTTTCCGTGGGTTTGTTAACCTACTTCTCGCCATCACAGCGTCCCTACAGCATCACTGACCTGCGTGTGGGATCAGTTGCACCGGAACGCATCAACGCCCCCTTGCCGTTCTATGTTCGCAAGAGCCCGGAAGAGCTCAATGACGAGCGCTTGGCGGCAGAACGCGCCATCCCCACCGTCTTAACACATGATGCGCACAGTGGTGCCATGCAGCTGGCCTATCTCGACTCGGTCTATGACGTATTGCTACCGAGTCTGCGCATGCAGATGCCTGATTCACTCAAGCAGAGACGGCTTCAGCGCGAATTGCCCGATGTTGTCGGCTCCCTGTCAGAGGCAGCTCTCAGACAACTCGATGCGGCCGTCGCTGACCTCGATCCGACAAGTCTTGAAGGATTCGTTGCGGCGAGCAAACAAGTGCTATCCGATATCTACGCCACGGGTATTCTCGGCACGCGTGATGGCCCTCTCAGGCGCGTGACGCGACAGATTCGGATCGGCGACGACGAGTTGTCGATAGAGGCCATTCACGACGAGCAGTCACTTCGACGGGGAGAGCTCCTGCCCCTGATCGAAGGATATCGGCCGTTGATTCAAGGCGGCTCGGCGGAAGCAATCCACGAACTTCTCAGCTTGTTTCTGGTGCCAAATCTGGTGGTAGATGTCGAACAGACCCAACGACTTCGTGACGAGGCTCGTCGCAGTGTTGCCAGTATCAAGCGGCGCTATCTGCAGGATGAAATGATCATCGACCAGAACACAAAGGTCGAGCAGCAGCATGTGGACGCCCTCGAATCTCTGGCGACTCACCTTGCAGAAGAAAAGCGCAAGGACGAAACGACGCGCCTCCTGCAGACGGTGGCTGCTGCGAGCATCGCAGCATTCTTCCTCGTTGTCCTTGGCTATCACCTGGCAACTCGTGAACCGGAGATCTACTATAGCGCCGGGCTGCTGTTGCTGCTCACCATTGTCGGACTTACCACAGCGGGGACCGCAGCTTATATCCAGACCAATGATATACAGACCTACTTCGCTCCCACGCCGCTGGCGGCGATGCTTCTTACTATTCTGCTCACGCCGCAGGTCGCTCTTGTCGTCTGCCTCCTGCTGGCATTGTTCATCGGTAGCCTGTTCGGTGACTTCTATGTAGCACTTATTCTGGCCCTGACCGCAGCCGTCGCCGTGTTCTCAGTGCGTCACGTCCGACACCGAAACCAATTCTATCGCGCCATGATCCTTTTGCCGGCTTCATACGCCGTGCTGATTACCGCCGCCGATGTTCTGCGCTTCGTTCCGCATGAGCAGATCTATGGCCACGTATTGCCTGGAATATTTATCGGTATCGCGGCACCGATCGTCATTCAGGGACTGTTACCGATCTTTGAGAGCATTTTCAACGTCACCACAGACATCACCCTGCTGGAACTCTCAGATCTGAATCGTCCACTGCTGCGTGAACTCTCGATTCGAGCACCCGGCACGTATACACACTCCCTGATCATGGCCAACCTGTCCGAGGCCGCTGCGCAGAGCATCAGCGCAAGTCCGTTGCTGGCCCGCGTCGGCTGCTACTATCACGATATCGGCAAGATGCTCAAACCGGAGTATTTCAGTGAGAATCAGGGACTACGAGGCGGTCGGAATCCTCACGACCATCTTACGCCCAGCATGAGCGTGCTCATCATCGACTCGCATGTAAAAGACGGCATCGATCTGGCAGAAGAAAATGGCCTGCCGCAAGCCATCATCGACCTGATCCCCGAACACCATGGAACGACCGTCATGGAATACTTCTACAATCGGGCGATCGAGCTGGGCGTAGAGAATGTCCGTCGTGACGATTTTCGCTACGATGGCCCAAAGCCCCAGACAAAGGAAGGCGGCATCCTCATGCTCGCTGATTCTGTCGAATCTGCCGTTCGCACGTTGTCAGAGAGGACGCCGAGTCGCGTCAGACAACTCGTACGCCGTATCGTGCAACAGAAATTTACTGCCGGAGAACTCGACGAGTGCCCCCTGACACTTCGCGACCTGCATGCGATAGAAGACGCCTTCATCCCCGTATTGATGGGCACGCTACACGGGCGCCTGGAATATCCGTGGCAGAAACAAGCGCAGAGAAAGGAGCGTCGCAGTGGCGGAGCCAATCCATCTACACTTGCCGGACGACCGTCCTGATCTGACGGCGACCTGTGTCTCCGAATACCTCGACGTCCTCGGAAGGTCGGTGTTGGACGCGCACCCTCTAACTGGTACAATCGAGATTGTGCTGACGAACGATGAAGAATTGGAGCGCCTGAACTCCAGCTTCCGCGGCGTCAGCGGGCCAACGGATGTGCTTTCTTTTTCTCTGCAGGAGGGGCAGCCGTTGGTTGTCGACGAGAGCGAGGAAAGAACGGCTGGTGAGATATATATCTCTGTCGAACGAGCCATGGAACAAGCAGCTGCTCTGAATGTTACACTACGGGAAGAATTGGGCCGTCTCATGGTTCACGGCCTACTGCATCTTGCAGGCTATGATCACGACACCGAGGAAACGCTGCGCTTCATGGAAGGCGAGACGGAACACTTTCTCCAACGACATGATGTGCCTGATACAAGACCGGTCACTAGCGATGAACGATAATCCACGCATTTGCACGCGAAGTCAGCTGTCTTGGCGGACAGCCTACCTGAAAGGAGCACCACCGCCTTCGTGGAACCCCCCCAAATAGCTCTTTCGATCGGTGTCGCCCTGCTTGCGGCGATCTCACTGTTTGCACTGGCCAGTTATGAAGCAACCTTCGCGGCGCTGTCTCGTTCCTCACTCGAACGTTTCAGCGAGAATGGCGTGAAGCGCGCAACCATCATGCTGCGCATCTATGCTCCACGACACCGCCTTCAGGTCATGGTCCGAATCGGCCTGGGCCTGCTCGCCGTCTGCCTCGCGATTGCACTGGGTCAGTTGTTCGACCCACTTCCGGGCGCCCTTCTGCCGGTTTTGCTGACTGTCGTGGTCGGTGCCATCGTCCTGCTGTCGACTGGCTTGGCACGTCGGTTTCGCTTCGAGTCCGAGGGCGAGGATCCTCGCATTTCACCTTTTGCGCTCTGCTTCGTTCCGCTCTACTACCTGCTGATTCCCTGTGCTCTGTTGGTAGAGAGATTGTCTTCTTCTGGCGACTACACGGACGAGGAATTCAAGGCGGAAAAGGAAGAAGAGTTACGCAGTCTCGTCGAGTCGGAAGGCGAATCGGGCGTACTGGAGGAAGGCGAGCGGGACATGATCGAGGGAGTCTTCGGATTCCACGAGCGTGTCGTGCGCGAAGTCATGGTACCGCGTGTAGACATTACGGCCGTCGAATTGGAATCAACAGTAGGCGATCTGATTCGTACGATCCGCGAGACCGGCCACTCGCGCGTTCCCATTTACGAAGAGTCCCTTGATACGGTCCGCGGTATCGCATACGCCAAAGATCTGCTTCTTGTACTCGAGCTCGATGACCATGACATCAGCGTGCAGACTCCCTTGCGTGACCTTGTTCAGGCGCCAGAAGATTCCCCCTTACATATTCTGCGCGCCCCCTACTACGTTCCAGAGACGAAAAAGATCGACCAACTTATGCGAGATCTCAGATCGGTAAGAACGAGACTCGCCGTCGTCGTTGATGAATACGGTGGCACAGGGGGCCTCGTCACGACGGAAGACTTGGTAGAGGAAATCGTCGGTGAACTTCAGGACGAATACGACGCGGAAGAGGATCTCTACCACTGGCAGGAACCCGATCAAGTCCTCGTTGTCAATCCTCGCATCAACATAGACGAGCTCAATGAACTTCTTGATTCGGATTTGCCAAATGATGGATTCGACACGTTGGGTGGCTATATCTACGACAACGTCGGCCACGTCCCGGAACCTGGATTGTCGATTGAAGCCCCTGGGTTCCTGATCACCATTCTGGCCGTTGAGGGGCAGCGCATCGCGCGAGTTCAGATGCAGCGCGTGCCGAGCGAGTCGGAGGATCTCTCGTCCGACGCCGAAGCGTAGCTTCTTGGTCCAGCGAATACGTAATTGCCCACGCCAGAGGGCTTGCGGGCAGATGGGGGTCCATCTATATTCTCTGATCGTGTTGCGGGGTGGAGCAGTCTGGTAGCTCGTTGGGCTCATAACCCAAAGGTCGCGGGTTCGAATCCTGCCCCCGCTACCAACTTTTTGAGCAGGAGGCCGTCATCGGCTTCCTGCTCTTTTTTTACTGTTCACTGTCCGCCCATCCGCCGAGTGACCCATGCCACGATTCAACCGCGTCAGCGATGAACTCGACAGCAAGTCGACGGCAGACCGTGTCGCCCTCGATGAACGCTTTCTCGCCCTTTTCATCCCCGACACGCCGCTGGACAGGGTCGAGAGCCAGGAACTACGACAGATCGTCTCACGCGCCTTGCAGACGCTGACACCTGACGAGCTCGCTGTCGTCGAACAGCGCTATCAGAACAAGCGCTCGCCGGGCGCCGTCGCGTCTCGACTGCAGATGGATCGTGGCCTTGTTGCCCAACTCGAACAGAGTGCGCTGGCAAAGCTCCGGGGTCCCCTCGTAGAGTACATGGAATCCTGAGGGAGCGTAGCGTGGTCTTCGAGGGCCGCTTCCGTCTATTTTCGCTCGTTGGAGCCGGCTCACTCACCGGCTTACTGTGGACCTGTAGTCTACCGTTGGTCGACGCCGGCTGGCTAGCCTGGTTCTGCCTGGTCCCCTGCCTTTATCTGCTACTGCACTGCAACCTGACCAATCGGGAGATCTGGTTGCTGGGTCTGAGCGCCGGACTGGCAGCCGGTTTTGGCCGAGTCTACTGGGTCGCTGAGACACTCCAGAATTATGGGGGCCTGTCAGCCCCCCTCGCCTATCTCACGACATTTCTGCTGTCAGCATATATCGGCTTGTTTCCGGCGATCGTGTTCAGATTGTCGGCATACTTTTCGACGTTGCATCAACGCCGGCTCCCCTGGATCATCGCCGCCGTGTGGGTACTACTGGATTGGATCCTCAGCTGGCTCTTCACGGGTTTTCCCTGGGCCGTGCTCGGCTACAGCCAGTATCAATCGACCTGGATCCTCCCTATTGCCGCCATCGGCGGCGTCCACAGCCTCAGCTACATCCTTGTTGCAGCCAATGCGGCGATTGCTCAATTGCTCGGATGTCGCCGTACTGTGTGGGCACTTGTCGCCTTATGCGTTCCCTGTCTTGCTGGATCACTGGCAGCACACCTGATAGTACCGGGACAGGCCCAAGAACTACCGAGCCTGCACGTAGGTATCGTCCAGGGCAGCGTCGAGCAAGGAGCGAAATGGCAGAGCGTCAGCCTGACCCAGACCACTGGAAGACATCTGCGACTCGCACGACAGCTGGACACATCCAAGGGTCCTCTGGATCTGATCGTTTTTCCCGAGACAGCCTTTCCCTTCCGACTCGATCATCCGAACTACGAAATCCACCGACGATGGCTGGCCGAGTTGTCCGCCGAGTCGGGAGCGAGTCTGCTGGTCGGGGCCCTTGGCTCAACATCCGAGCGTGGTGACAAGGGTTTGTTCAATCGCGCTTATTTGATCGATGGTGAAACGACAGCCGGGTTCGCCGACAAGGTGCATCTGGTCCCCTTTGGCGAATACCTTCCGATGAAATGGATCTTCGGCTACCTCGATGAGCTGACGGCCGAAAGTGGCGCATTCGACCCAGGTCAACTGGGCCACAAGGTGCTCAACCTGCCGGCCGCGGCTGAACGAGTCGCTGTACGGTTCTCTGTATTCATCTGCTATGAGTCCATTTTCCAGGAAATCGCGCGACAGCAGACACTCGATGGAGCCGAATTCCTGATCAACACAACCAACGATGGTTGGTTCGGTACGACATCAGCCCCCGCTCAGCACCTGGCAATGGCCGTGCTGCGTGCAGTTGAGAATGGCCGTCCTGTAGTGCGCGCCGCCAACACGGGCATCTCCTGCTTTATTGATGCCAAGGGGGGGATTCACCAGCCCACCCAGCTATTTGAGCAGACAGCGATTCAGGGTCACGTGGTCCCTCAGCGTGTGTTGACCCCATACACTCGCACGGGTGATCTCATCTTCGCCCTGAGCGCTCTTCTGATGGCGATCTCTGCCGTCAATGACGCACATCGGCGCCGACACGCCGTCGACGCCGAGCTCGATCGTGCGCAGAGCGAACTGCACAGTTGGAGTCGAGGGCCGGTTCCCCTCAGCTACCGTGTCGTCTTGATATCCGGGTATGCGAGCGACGCCTCTGTGTGGGCTCCCTTGCTCGATCACTTGAAGCAGTCCTTCGTTGACGTCGATGACGCCATCGTCGCCGTCGACCTGAGGCACGATCTTGCCATCTTGGATCTGTCCAGCCACGTGGCCCGACTCACCCAATCCTCGGATCCTCGTCCACTCGTGCTCATCGGCCACAGCCTGGGAGGCTTGGTTGCAGTGCAGGCGGCGGCCCTGCTGGACTCATCTACCACACGTGTGATCGCTGTCGCGTCGCCCTTCGGTGGTACGCACTGGGCAACCCTCGCCCGCTGGATCGGACGCGAGTGCCCGATCACTTTGAGGGATCTCGCCGCCCACAGCACCGCTACACAAGAGCTCGATAAGCTGATGGCTGCAGTAAGCGTTCACAGTATCCGCCTGCACCGAGATCTACTATCCAGCCATCCACGTCACGCGACCGCCTTGACCAGCTTCCATCCTGCCATTGGTGTGTCTCCACGGGCCAGACACACGTTGGTCCTTCAAGATCCGCGTGTCCTTCGCGACCTGATCGCCAGTCTACGTTCCACCTAGAAAAAAGCGCCACCGATCCTGGAATCGATGGCGCTTTGAGTTCATCAGGTGCCTGAGGGACGTCAGAATGCGAGGTTCGAGTACGTGTACGCGCCCAGGGCTAGAGCCATCGTCGCCAGCGCCAGGGGCCCAGCTAATTCCATCCATGTTTTCATCTGCTTATCTCCTTTGTCATCGTTGTCGGTTCATCGACACGCAGCGTCTCTGCAGGTGCTGATCGTGCATTTCAGCCCAGTCGGAGGGCTACTGCCACCAGTAGTGAGGTCGCCACAATCATCCCCAGCCAGCTTCCCATGGGGTCGCTGTGTCGGGGGTGGCCATTGAGTGCTTTGAGCAGATCGCTCATGATATCTTTCTGGATAAGGGACTTGAACGACTCGGGTCGTTCGATCTCTCCTATTGCAATACGTGTGCCCGTGTGTGCACACACCAAGTTATTCAACCTCTAATACGTTGTTACTACACAGGTTATGCGTTTTCCACTTGCCCCACATCCGTCTCTGTTTGAATTCCGGCGCAAATAGAAAAATCCCTATATGTCTCAGTTTTGCGATTTACTTTGTCATAACTTATTGTGTTTACGTATGTTAAACCATATTCTCATTTATGCCTCATAAAGTCCACGTAATCTCATTAATGAGACTTCTTGTTCAAATGGATAGTTCCGAAAGACAAGACGCGCGGGTAAGGACGAGGATTGGCGCCGGTCACCTTCGCCCAGGCGGAGGTGCGGTATGGTCCCCGGTGAAGCTATCCCGTTGGAGGATCCGGAATCTGGGGAATGTCGACCCAGCGTCGATCTCGATCGGCGAGCACAACCGCTTCAGCTACTGCTTGCGCCCGCATGCCATGCCAGAAAGATGGCAGACATGGGCGGGATTCTCTGATGGCGCTGACAAATTCCCATGCTTGATCATAGCGGAACGTGCGCACCGGATCACCCGCATGGGGATCACGGGGCGAGCCTTCCCGAGTGAGAAACTCAGATGGCACGGGCACGACACGATACGGCTGCTGACGACCACCAAGCAACAGCTGATGCGGTTCGTGAAGATGATAAATCGCAGATGAGACAGTACCGTTGATCTCACACAGATCATGGTCCCCCCCGGGGCCCCGTCCCTTTGACAACTTCCCCATCTCAAACACACAGGTTGCGCCAGATTCATACTCAGCCAGCCACGCCACCCAGTCCTCGACATCCTGAGGTGGGCACGGCTGGCCGTCTGCCGTCTGATCTCTTGGCACGAGCTGCTTCATCCGCGCACAGACACTCAGCGTCTTTCCCAGGAGATCTTCAGCATAGTCAATGCGATGAATCCCCATGTCACCGAGCTCCCCGAGCCCCGCTTGCTGGCGATACTGCCGCCAGCCGATGGCATCCTCACCCCAGTCCTGCAAACGCTGTACGCGGGCATGGCGTATCTCGCCCAGAACACCGGTGTGCACCAGATGGCGCAGGTAGTTCATGGCAGGCACAAACCGATAGGTGAAGGCCGTCATGTGCCGCAAACCGGAGGCCTCCGCTTTCTCGTAGATGGCAATCGTCTCACTCAGACTCATACCCAATGGTTTCTCGCAAAGAACGTGACACCCTGCATCCAGAGCGGCCTCGATCAGCGGGCGATGCTGATCATTCGGCGTCGCGATCACGACGGCATCAAGTCCTTCGGCTAACAGATCGCCAACATTCGTAAATGACGAGGAGACGCCCCATTCAGCAGCCCTACTGGACACCAACTCAGCATTGGGATCGCAGATAGCCTGGATCGTGACCCCTGGAATTCGGCTTAGTCCCGGGTAGTGGACGGCAGCACAGACGCCACCAACTCCCATGAGTCCAATCCGCAGATTGTCTGCATTCGCTGCCAACTGTGTCATGGTGAGCCCTCAGCAAGTCGCCCTTCTTCCGCCGTGAGCGGTTCGAGCAGCGACACAACACGAGGTCTATCCTGCGCAGCGACATCCTCGACAAAGGGAACGACAGGGCCCCCGGCAAGTCCGACGTCTTCCATCGCCGCGTGTAGAGCTGAACCACTGTAACGTCCTGAGCGCTCTCCACGGAAGTCTTCAAAGGGCACCATCATCACACGGAGTCTTTCGGCTTCCGCTTCGTCACCTCGCTGGAAAGCGGCCAGGATGGCGAGACTCATTCGGGGCACGAAGTTCGCCATTCCTGAGCTGAAGCCGACGGCGCCTTCCCGCAGGTAGTCGAGACACGGATCCTCTGCCATACCACAGACCATGGCGGCGTGTTCACCGGCCTCACGGGCAATGTGTTTGAATGCATCCAGATCGTCGACGGCGTATTTGAGACCGACAACGGCCTCGTGCTTGCACAACTCCACAACGGACTCCACCGGCATGATATCGAGACGTCGTTGATAGAGGATGATCGGTAAGTCACCGTCGGTGGCGATTCTTGCCAGGCCCTCGCTTACCCCTGCCGCCGAGGCGGGCCCAACAATCGGCATGATCATAGCACCGGCCACACCGAGCCCTCTGGCAATCCGAGCCATCTCCAGAGAACGTCCGAATCCGGGTCCAATACCGGGAACAATGAGCGCGCGACCGTCGGCGGCCTCCATGAACGCGGCCGTGACTTGCTCGAACTCCTCAAGGGTCGCGTCGTAGACCAGTCCCGTTCCGCACATGGGCATCAGGAATCGAGCGCCACGGTCTATCAGAAAACGAACATTCGCCCGTGTCCCATCCAAGTCGATGTGACCATCAGCGAGCCTGGGTGTTATGGCAACAACAAGCACATCGGCGCAGTCTGCTGCAATTAGGCGAGATGCCAAAACAAACTCCCTCCATTCAATTCATTCATTGTGGCGCGTTTGCTGATCGGTCTGTGTGTGACGGTTGTAGCGTTCGATATAATCTTGCCGGGGAGGGGCGAAGATGTCGAGAATCTTGACGGGCCCTTTGTCGACAAATCCTGCATGCACGACATCTGCAGGGATGATGAAAGCTTCTCCTGGGCCCACTTCGCGCTCATCATCACCGATGCGAAATCGCAGCTTCCCTTCCAGCACAAGACCAGCCTGCTCGTGAGGATGACTGTGTTCGGGTACCTCGCATCCAGTCTCCAACACGAGAAACGACAACATCAGATTCTCCCCAGCGACGATGCCGCTCAGAGCCTTTGGAAATAATTCCAACAGGGGTAACTGCTCAACATTCACAAAAGGCACGTTGAATTACTCTCCTTCAAGGAGGGGAAATCGTAGCGGGCTCAGCCTTGATAAAGGAACGCAACCAGGCGTCACTGCGGTAGCGCCAGCTGAGTGTCACCAACCGCCCCAGCATCATCAAGGCATAGGCGAGCCAGGCAGCCAATAGCCCGCCCCCACCCCACACAACCAACCACAGCGCAGCGGGTGTGAAAAACAGGAAGGCGGAGACCGCCATCGCACGGAACAGGTAGGCCACATCATTGGCGCCAATGAAGATACCATCGAAGACGAAGACCATCGCATTCAGTGGCTGCATGAGAGCTACTACCAGCGTCAGACCAGAGGCAGCGACAACCACCTCGTGGTGCTCTGTAAACAGGCCTGCAATCTGCTCCAGACCCAGGGCATAGATCACGGTGAAGACCAAGCCAATCCCCGTTCCCCAGGCGAGGAGTCGGCGCGAGATTTGCCGTGCAGATGCCAGCTGGCCCGCGCCGAGTGAATTGCCAACCAATGTCTCCCCGGCATGAGCGAACCCATCAATTCCGTAGGAGACCAAGGACCATACTTGCGTCACCACAGCATGTGCTGCCAGCGGCACCTCACCCATTCTTGAGACCATTGCGAGCATGGAGAACTGCGTATACAACAGGCACAGGGTCCGCAGGAACAGATTGATATTCGTGTCAAATAGATGACGCAACCGCTCAGCCTTCAGCAGCGGTTCCCGCAACTTGGTCCGCAGTATATCGCCATAGAACCACAACAGCAGGATACCCGCCACAACGATCCCCGCCGCATTACCCAACACCGCCGCCCACGCCGCGCCTTCTACCCCCAAGGCCGGCGCCCCCCAGTGACCAAAGATCAGGGCGTAGTCTGCACCGACATTGACGATGTTGGTCACGACCGTCACGGCCAATGGCGCCATGGCGTTGGCTGTACCAAGAAAGAACCCATTGCAGACGTAAATTGCCAGCACGAAGGGCACACCCAGAATTCGTATGTTGAAATACTGATGGGCAAATTCCTGCACCGCTGAAGTGCCCCCTGCGAGGCCGAACCCTACCTGCGCAATGGGCCCGCGCACAGCAAACATGATCACTGCCAGCAACGCGGCAATGATCAGCCCACGATATAGGCTCGCCGCACACTCGGCACGATCACCGGCCCCGTGATGCTGGGCAACGATCGACGTCGTGCCCATGCGCAGAAAACCCGCTCCCCACAGCAACACATCGAAGACGACACTCGCCGTCGCCACGGCCCCAAGAAAAGCGACATTCTCAAGGTGACCAATCATCGCCGTATCTGCGATCCCGATGAGGGGAACTGAGATCGACGCCAGAAGATTTGGGATAGCAAGACGCAGGATGCGCCTGTTGAGACCGCGGGCTGCAGGTTCACGGCCCAGCGCTTGACCGTCGCTCAATGGCCTCCGCTCTCAATCACCCCTGGCTCCGGGTCCCATCGACATTGGCTCAGGTTGACGCGTTCCCGGTGAAACTCGATCCCTTCCGCCTCCAACAACTTGCGCTGGATTCGGTGGCCAGAGGATCTGGTGCGGACAGAGACCTCTCCCTTGGCATTGATCACACGATGCCATGGGACATCGTCGGCTCGCGCTTCGCTGAGTGCGGCCAATGCGTAGCCAACCTGCCTGGCATGCCCCTTCAGCCCCGCCAATTCGGCGATCTGACCGTACGTCGCGACGGAGCCTTCCGGAATTCTCTCAACGATCGCGTAGAATCGCCGCCAGCGTGATCCTGACTCGTCAACAGTTGGGCGCTGCCGCCTCATCTCTTCCTTCGAGGAAGTCGAGGGCCTTCGCGTAGCTTCTCTTCTCCAGGTAGTGGCGCAGCATCGGTGGGCTGTCAGCAGGTAATGCGTGCTGTAGCTCGTCCACGCGGCTGATAAGTTCTCTTACCCTGTCATCTCCGGCGGCAATCGCTGCCATCAGGTCGGTCAGCGTCTGGTGAATCGAATCCGTCATGATCGTTTCCTCAGGCAGCCATTATGAGGGATACAAGCCAGTCCTGAGACTGATTTCGTATTCGAAACCGCGTACCGACTGGCAGGTGAACCATATCACCTTCCGTGTAGTCACGCTCGCCCTGCTCTTCAACCTCGATTACACCTTTCCCTTCCAACCCGTAGTAGACTTGTTCGACCTGTTCCTGGTGCCACGTGCTGGAACCACCGGGTTGCACGGCCTCGCGATCGATCGCGGCCATGCCTCGCAGGTATCCCCCATCCGCCTCGGGTGCCAACTGGCGCCAACGAATGGCCCCCTCCCCATCGCCCTGAGGAGAAACCTGGCGCCATGAGCGAATGGCAAAGGTGCCGCCATTTCCTTCGACGCGCTGACTGATCACGTGGTGCTCCAACCAGTCGTCATTGTCGTCATTGAACATCTGATGATACGTCCCGGAGGGCAGATAGATCGCGTCTCCGGCTGCCACCCGGAAGCGCTCATCATCGTAGAGGACTTCCCCGCCACCAGACAGCACATAGTACACCTGTTCCAGATTCTCGTGCTTGTGGTGATCGGATGTCTTGCGGCCCTGCAGCGCGTGTCGTGCAAAACCGCCAAGTCGCTCCAGGCGATCACGGTCATCATCGGGATTTGGATCATCGTCGCTGCGCGATCTGAGCCCGCCCCAGTGAACAGCGCTCAGATGCGCGATTTTTGGCTGCACATCGCGCCAATTGCGTAGATAGATCATCTACATTGCCACGATCTTACGCATACGCTCGGCGATCTCGATCTGCGCCGCATCATCACCACCTACTTCATGGATTACACTGCCATCATAACCTGCGGCGCGCAGTTCGGACATGATGGTTGGCCAGTCCGTATCGCCATCGAGAAGATTCACAAAGCTGTGTTGGCGTCGAGCAAAATCCTTGAAGTGGACCTTCGTGATGCGTGGGCCCAGAGCGCGGATCCACTGTTCCGGAAATCCATAGGCCATCATGTTTGCCGTATCGAGATAGATACCTACCCAATCGCTTCCGACCTCGTCGACAAACTGCACAGCTTCTCGTGGACTCAGGATGAACTTATTCCAGACGTTTTCGACACCGATTCTTACGCCCTGATCACCAGCCTCAGCAGTGAGATCGCGCAATGCGTCGCGCAGATCATCCCACGCTTGCTGATACGTACCTTCCACCGTCAATTGCCCAGGATGCAGCAGGACACCATCCACCCCGAGGGTGCCAGCGATCGCGACGGCGCGACGAACCCCCTTAACAGCCTGGTCCCGCTGCGAGCTGTCGCGGCTCATCAGGTTGCCGCGTTCGGCGTAGTGGGCGATGACGCTGGCTACTTCGACGCCGGCGGTCTTGCACTTATCTGCGACCTGACCCAGATCGCCATCACTCATATCTACATGTAGATCCTTGTCGACTCCAAAAGTCAGCTCAACGGCTTCATAGCCCGCGCGTTGGCACAGATCCAACGTGGCATCGAGGCTGCGATCACCAAGGATTATCTGCGTGACACCGATTTTCACGTCTTGCCTTTCCGTAGAAATTGGCTTGTCAAGATCAACGCCCGACAACAATGGCTGGGGACATTCTTCAGGAATCGAAACTAACTCCAAGCACCAGACGGGTCCATTATGGAGCGAGGAGCGGAATCACTTGCGCCAGCTGCCCTGTCAGGGCGAGATATTGCAGTGCCACAGATCCAAGCCCCAAGCCGATGCCGAAGATGGCTCGCACAATGAGCGCACGAAAGTAGCGGAGTCCGATCCAAAAGGCCTGGGCGCTGAAGTAAACGGCAGCCAACGACAGGGTCACCACCAAGGGTCCGAGACTCACCAGCACGCAGGCAAGCACGGCAAGGACCAATCCGAGGGTTGCATTGGTCTGCATCGCCCCTCCCTTCCGCTTCAACTCCTCCTGCGCCGTCTCTTCCGGCGTCTTCTCTTCTTCGACCTCCTCCTCTGTTGCCCCGGACTCACCAGCTTCGAGTGCTACATCTTCGCGCTTCTCTGTATCCGCCTCCTCCGCCTTCCGCACCAATAGCTGAGCGATCCACAAGAAGGTGTACAGCAACACACCAAAGGCGAACAACAGACAGAGCAGAGCTATAATCGAAAACACGATCCACCGTGGGTGAAGAGGAACATCCGCTAGCCTGTGCCGAAATATAACAAGTGCGCCCGTTGCGCCTCCACACGAAGCGCTTCGGCAACTCGCGCTGATCCTCGTTGTGTCGACTGAGAGTGGCACCTATTCTTTTTTGCACCGGAAGAAGCACAACGGTTCAACAACAACTCCATTCACTTCGACACGCACAGGAGCCACTCATGCCACGGGTGCGCAAAGCAGACTATACGGTTGGCGTTGTAGGTCTAGGCCGTATGGGCGCCAATATCGCACGTCATCTCAAGGACGTCGGTTTTCCCGTCACGTCCGTATACGATCTCAATTCGAAAACAGCGGCGTCGGTGGCTCGGGAGGTAGGCGCCAAGCCTGCAAAGTCCCTCGCAGATGTGCCTGCAGCTGCTGACTATATCATCACCGTCGTAACAGACGATAAGGCGATGAAGAGCATTTTCTCTGCCAGTGGCGATAGCCTGCTGGCAGGAAAAGTGAAGGGCAAGGTGTTCATCAATTGCGCGACCATCAGTCCCGCCACTCATATCGACGTTGAGAAGCGTGCCGCCAAATTCGGTGCACGCACACTCGAAGGCTGCATGGCCAGCTCGATCACGCAGGCACGCGATGGCACACTCTATCTGATGTGTGGCGGCAAGAAGCCGGTTTTTGACAAGTGCAAGCCTCTACTGGACGCCATGAGTGTCGACCTACGATACGTCGGCGGTAGTGGCAAAGCGGCGCAAGTCAAAGCCCTCGTCAACATGGTGATGAACATCAACACAGCTGGTCTTGCTGAAGGCTTGGGTATGGGTAAGGCATTGGGCCTCGATCTCAAGTTAGTTATGGAGATCTTCTCCCAGACAGGGGCCAATTCGCGTGTCCTTGAGACCGACGGCGAAGACATGGTGGTCCGCGATCATGAGTGTTATTTCTCCGCTGCTCATGCAGCCAAGGATTCAGGCATCGCTCTAAAGATCGCCCGCGAAAAGGGTCTCGATCTACCACTGGCACGCGCATCCAAATCTCAGTTCGATCGGATGATTGCGATTGGTCAGGGTGAACTCGACAAGTCCGGTGTGGCGGAGCTGACATTCCCGGGGCGTGCGGGGGCGCGTGCCAAAAAGGCCGCTGCCAAGAAGACACCTAACAAGAAGACACCAGCGAAGAAGACGGCGAAAAAGAAGGTTGCCAAGAAACGCTGAGATCGCAGCAGCTACATAGACACACAAAGGGGGTGGGGCTTCATGCTTCACCCCCTTTCCTATGAGGACAACAACTAGACCCGACCATGGCGTATATCGACCATGCGTTGCGTCAACTCAAACTGTAGCGACTCTCCCCGACCATAACGGACGAACTGCTCCACCATTGAACTGAAGTATCGATGGAAAGCATGCGGCGCATACCAGGCGATATGAGGTGTGCAGAAGACATTGGGCATCGTGCGCAGCTCACTATCCGGTTCGAGTGGTTCAGGGTCAAACACATCGAGTCCTGCGATCAATCGACCGGTCTTGAGTCTGTCGATCAGCGCCTGTTGATCGAGGACCTTACCGCGACTGCAATTGATGAGGATCTTCCCATCGCCGAGGCGCTCGAGTTCGGCGGCACCAATCAGTCCTTCTGTGACAGGCGTGTGCGGTACCTGCACGACGAGTAGATCGGCATGATCCAGCAGATCCTCAAGACTTGCTGTGCGCCGCACGTTCAGCTTCTTGACAATCGCCTCATCTACATACGGATCAAACACACGCAGATCCGTGCGAAATGGCTGCAGTAGTTCGATAAGCCTCTGACCTACGTGGCCGCAGCCGATCAGACCCACTGATTTGCCCGTCAGTTCACCATGAACGAATTGCTCGTTGCCAGCATTCGCCCACGTCTCTGTTGAAGCGATCATCTGTCGATACACAGCGGCCGCATTGCGCAGGCACAGCAGCAGAAGTGCCAGATCCCATTCAGCGACAGGTTGCGACGAAGCGATATTGTCCGTGTCGATGACGTGAATTCCACGCTGCTGCGCCACGTTCAGATCGATCCCGCGGCCAAAGCGATCTGAGCGGACACCGACAATCTTCAACTCCGTGGCACGCTCCAGCAGGCTGCCATCAAGTTCTGGCAAGCGACTGCCCAGACGGATGATCCCCGTAACCCCGACGAGTTGGTCCATCAGGGCCTCGCGATCGAGCGTCTCTTCGACACGAACGGGTTTTCCGACCTCAGCGAGTCGTTCCCAGTCGGATACTCGATCCCACTGCGGCACATCAACCAGAATCTCACCCATCTGTTCTACCGTCCCTGCAATCAGTGTGAACGCAAACGACGCTGCCACGAACGCAGCATCTGCGAAACGCCATGATTCGGCTCTGAGGAAGGTTCGTCCATAGCAACCCAGACCCACAGGGCGACAGCCAGAAAGAGCGCTGCCGTAACGAAGAAGACAGATCGCAGTCCCCATGTGGTACCGATCCAACTGCCTCCTATTGGTCCAGCCGCCCAGCCGAGGGCCGCTGCACTCGACATGATGCCGAAAGCTTTGCCCCGGTCTCTCTCCTCGATAATGCGTGCCACCAGTGCATTCGCAACTGGCCGGATCGCTCCCGTCGCCAGACCGCCGAAGACAAACAACACGCCGAGCATCATGACTGACTGGGCAAAACCTTGCGCCAAGTGGAAGGCAGCTGCCGCCACCAGACCGCCAACGAGCACAGTCTTGGGCCCGATTGAGTCGCTGAAGCGCCCCATCACTGCCGAGGACAGCGCCCCCACCAGCCCTCCGGCAGCGAAGATGATACCAGCCACCGAAACGATGTTGCCGTGCCCGGGACCAGCCAACTGCTGTACAAACAGGGGCACAACCGGCATGATGAAACCGAAAGTAAATGACATGGACGTGACGCTCACGACGAGGATCACAAAAGCCTTTATGCCCAGTAACCGCCAAACATCCCGACCCGGCAGGCGATGCCGGGCAGAGGTCTCCACCTGCTGCGAACGCTGAAAGTCTTCACGCACCCAGATCTGCACGGCGAAGCCGGCGATGATCACGGTGATGCCGCTGTAAAGAAAGCATACCTGGTAGCCGAACTGTTCAATCAACGGACCACCCAGCAGAGGACCGACAGAAGCACCTAGCATGAAGGCGCCCTGCATCAATCCCAGGGCGAAACCCACGTGAGACCGAGGCGTGGACGTCGAGACCAGCGTCAGGCACGCGGTCACTGTCCCCGCCAGGGCGCCCTGTATAACACGAGCAACCAACAACTGTTCGACGGTCTGCACATAAGCCATCAGGATCACGGCTATACCACCACCCAGCATCGATCGAACGACCATGGGTTTGCGGCCATATCGGTCTGCGACTGTTCCCCAGATGGGAGACGAGATGGCCATCGCCAGACCAGCAGCCGTTCCCATTCGCCCTGCCCACATCAGTGCCTCATCCAGATCTGCTATGTCAAATTCCTGGACGTAGTATGGCAGGAATGGCTGGACCGCCTGGAAACCTATGATCGCCATCACCTCCGCCATCCAGAGCGTATAGAAATTCCGGCGCCAGTTGGGGTATGCGGAGTCTGTTTCAGCGCTGGAGCTGGCCAAAGTTCGTTCTACAATTCACACAGAGATTGTTCGGAGGCAAGAACAACAAGAGGAGAGAGACCCATAGGTCCCTCTCCCCGTACCGTCCTGCATGGCAGTCGTCCAAAAAGTGGTTGAAGCTCGTCTTGTCTTCGAGCTACCGAAGAGCGGATACGCCGCCGCCCTTGATCGCTCGAGCGACCTCCTTTTCCACATCCGCTTGCTTTACCATCGATGTGTCGCCGATGGTGCCCTGCACCAGGATACCGTGGGCAGCCCCCCATTGCACAGCTTCATCAGCTCCTCGACCATCGAGCAACGCCGCGACCACACCTGAGGCGAAAGAGTCCCCCCCACCGGTCCGGTCAGCGATCTCCACATTCTCGCGCAAGGCAGCCTGGTGAATCTGGTCTGTTTCGACATCAAAAAGGACAGCGCCCCAATTGATGCGATCTGCTGACAACGCCCCACGCAATTGTGTGCCGATATACTTGATGTTCGGATAGTCCTTGGCGACCTGCCTCAGCATACCGGTGTAGATCTTCAGCCACTCGTCAAATGTCGCATTCTGGGGAATCTTCTCCGTCTCATAACCCAGGGCATCGTCAAAGTCATCCTGATTGCCCACAAGAAAGTCAACGTGAGGCACGATGCCGCGATTGATCTCACGGGCGCGATTCTTGTCGGGCTCGACTTTTGAGCGATAGTTGAGGTCGAATGAACGCCCGGCACCGTATTCACCGGCTTTGGTCATCGCTTCCAGCGCGAGATCCGCCGTCTTCTGCGACAGCAACGTGTAGATACCACCTGTACTGAACCAGCGAGTCCCCTGGGCACTACCGAACAGTTGATCCCAGTCTACGTCACCGGGTCCCACTTCACGGACAGGTGTGTGGGCTCGATAGTATTCGGTCACCGACGGCAGGACACCTTTCCCCGCCCAGGTGAAATTGATGCCATTGTGCAGCGTCCCTTTGCCATCAGTCGCAAACTCACCCTTGCCTGAGTTGTTGAACCAGATCAAGTGAGATGTATCGACACCGGCTTCGCGCAGCTGATTTTCGATATTCCGACCAATCCCGTCGTCGACAAGAGCCGTCACCACAGCCGTACGCAGACCAAAGCAGTAACTGAGTCCCTCACTGACATTGGTCTCACCACCGCCATGCCAGATCCGTGCTGTCCGCGCCCTCGCCGTCGGTACCGCCCCGGGGTCAATTCTCATCATCACTTCCCCGAGCGAGATCGCATCATAACGCGTCTCTGTCGGTGATTTCAACGTCAAGGCCATGAATGTTCCTTTCTTGGGTCCATTGCTTACATCGTGGGGAGCTCAGAGAGCTCTTTCATATTTTCATCGAGCATCTGGCCGGTGAACTCATGTTTCTCAAGATCTCCGGCGAAGTATGCGGCATAGGCAGCCATGTCGAAGTGTCCATGGCCGCACAGATTGAAGGCGATGACCTGCTCTTCTCCCGTCTCGCGACAACGAATCGCCTCGTCCACCGCCCCTTTGATCACATGGTTCGCCTCTGGCGCCGGCACAATGCCTTCGCTACGAGCAAACTGCACCCCCGCTTCAAAGCATTCCAACTGTTGGTATGCCTTGGCCTCAAGGTGGTTGCCCTGTAGCAGGTGACTCACCAGCGGTGCGGCTCCGTGGTATCGCAGACCACCGGCATGGACAGGTGCGGGGACGAATCCATGTCCGAGGGTATGCATTGGCATCAATGGTGTCATCCCCACAGCATCGCCGAAATCGTAGCGATACTCCCCCTTTGTGAGAGTCGGACAAGATGCGGGCTCACAAGCAACAATCCGCAGATCATCCTTGTCGTGGTCCAGCCGGTGGCGCATGAAAGGAAAGGCGAATCCGGCAAAGTTGGAGCCACCACCGAAACAACCTACTGCAACATCTGGCAGAGCCTCACCCGCCTTCTGCAACTGTAGTTCAGCCTCCATGCCGATCACCGTCTGGTGCAACAGAACATGATTCAGAACAGATCCCAAGGCATAGTGCGTATCCTCTCGGGAAGCTGCATCTTCTATCGCCTCGGAGATGGCGATGCCAAGAGACCCGGGTGAGTCAGGATCCTGCGCCAGAATCTGCCGACCTGCTTCGGTCTGCGTTGAGGGACTGGCGACCACGGTACCTCCATAGGTTTCAATGATCGCTTTCCGGTAGGGCTTCTGATCAAAACTGATCTTGACCATGTACACCATGCACTCCAGATCAAACAGTCCACACGCGAAAGACAGAGCCGTTCCCCACTGACCTGCTCCGGTCTCTGTGGCGATTCGCTTGATCCCCTCCTCGCGATTGTAGAAAGCCTGCGCCACAGCCGTGTTGGGCTTGTGGCTTCCAGAGGGACTCACGCCCTCCCACTTGTAGTAGATGCGAGCAGGGGTCTTGAGAGCCTTCTCCAACCTTCGGGCCCGATACAGGGGCGAAGGTCGCCACAGGGCATACACGGATCGGACTTCATCCGGGATCTCGATCCAACGTTCCTGCGACACCTCCTGCTCGATCAATGCCGCCGGGAACAGCGGCGCCAGATCCTCAGGGCCGATCGGTTCCCGCGTCCCCGGATGCAGAGCGGGTGGCATCGGTTCGGGCAGGTCAGCCTGGATATTGTACCAGGCCTGAGGAATTTCACTTTCATCGAGAAGAATCTTGGTCGATTCCAACTTTCTTCCTCCTTGTTCTCGCCGACAGATGCGATCTTGTGACTACAAGCCGGCGCCAACTCTGGCTTGTGGTTTGGCAACAGATTTCTCTAGTGACTCCAACACGGCGACGGGACCCAGCATCGTCTCATCGGTCTCAACGGTCTTGCCCGTCTTGAACATGCGGACAAAGTCTTTGATACCCGTCAGATACATGCTCTCGTCAGTGATGATTTCCTGGTCTATGCGCCCCTTTTCCCCGACAACTGAGATGTGAAAGGGTGTGCGGCCTTCACCGACGAGATTCATCGTCCCCACGGTGCCTGATTTGAAAAGGATATTGGCACTGTGATTTTGCCCCTTCCCCTTCACAATCTGGGTCCTGTAGAAATCGTAGCCTGTCAGGCGCAGGATCATGTCCACCTGATGGATCCCATAGAAGAAGATGCCACCCCACTTGGATCTGATATCACAAGGACCAGTAGAGATCACCGTGTAGATCTTACCGAGCTTCGCCACATCCTTCTTCAGCTGTTTGAAAGACGCTTGCTTGGGAAGCGTCGAGAAGGAGCAGACAGGAACCTTCAATTGCCGTGCCCGAGCAAGAAATTTGCGCCCCTCCGCTCGGCGATAACAGAACGGCTTGTCGATGAAGAGAGGTATTCCTGTTTCCAGAAAGGGCGTGGCAGCCGGCAGATGATCACGACCATGGCGATGGTCAAAGACGACTGCGTCCACTTCACCGATCATTTCCTCCGCGCGACGCACGATGGTGGGAATCTCCCCCCGCTGCGAAGCGTCCTTCGCGTGCCCTGCCGTTTCTCCCCATACGTGAGTTGCTCTGACGCCCGGGATCTTCTTGTCCACATTCAGTACGCGTGCGATCGCCACGGTGTGGCTGTTTTCCGCTCCGACCATCCCAACTCTCAGCATATCTGTCTCTCTCTATTGCACGAACGATCCCTTAGTCATTGAAGGACCAAAGGCGAAGTGCTGTCTTGCCCAGAACCCACTCCAGGTCCTGTTCAGCAATGAATTTCATTTCGTCCCGGACGACGGCAAGGGTTTGTCCGTACTCAGCCTTGCCAAGACATACGGGCCAATCCGTCCCCCACATGATGCGTTGTGCACCAAAAGCCTGATATACAGCCTCAGCCAAGGGGTGCGTGTCCGCCCAGGGATACGATTCGTTTGAAATCGACCACGTATGGCTGATTTTCACGTAGACGCGCTCAAAACGTGAGAGGTCTGTCAGAATCTTGCGTCCCGCCAGATCGTCAGGTTCGCAGTCTGCCATGTGGTCGATCACCACGTCGAGGTCCGGATACTTCTCCAGACGGCGTGCCAGATCTTCAAGGCGAGGCGGACGCGTCAACAGCAACAGGGGCACCTTCAGTGCCTCCGCTCGTGCAAAGACAGGATCCATCAGTTCATCGTTGGTAAACCAGTCACCTGCTTCGCCAACGGCAGGACTCAGACGCACGCCGTGGATGCCGCCGCCCTCCACCCAGGCACTTAGATGATCAGCTGCAGCGGGATCTTCGGGGTTGATGCGCCCGACACCCATCAGACGCTCCGGATATCGCTTCACACAGTCGACGACGTAGCTGTTGTCCCATCGATAGGAGATCACCTGCACGAGCACGGTGCGCTCGATACCATGAGCATCCATCAGCTCCAACAGCATCTCGGCGCTGCGGTCTTCACTCGGTGGATTCGCAGTCTCGGCAGGCCAGGGGAAGGCTGGGTCATTCAGCCAGACATGTACATGAGGGTCGACGATCACCAGATCAGATCCTTCGGCCAACTGGCCAGTGTAGAGGCTCAAGAGATTTCGTCGTCATATACAAAGCCCCAGTGCTCTCATTCTGTCAAACAGCAGCACCTACCTCCAAAGCAGTACCCGGAGTTCACCTTGCCGAGGCTGTTAAGCGGGGATACCTTGCCCTGCTCGCCAGCACTGCACATCCTCACGGGATCCCTCAATGTTCGACTTGATACTCGCCAACGGCACTGTGATCGACGGCACGGGCGGCAAACGCCGCAAAGCCGATGTCGGCCTTACCGGTGACCGTATTACGGCCATCGACAACGACCTGGCTACCGCCCAAGCCAAGCAGCGTCTCGATATTTCAGATCGCGTCGTAGCGCCTGGCTTTGTCGACGTTCACAACCACTCCGATGCGTGGCTGCTAAAAACAACGAATCTCGAGCCGAAGACGGCGCAAGGTTTCACCACAGAGGTCATCATGGCGGACGGGATCTCGTATGCGCCCGTGAATGCGACGACGGCCCCGCACTGGATCTACTACTTACGCTCGTTGAATGCGCTGAATTTCGACGAATACGATGGCTGGACGAGCTTCAGCGACTATCTCAATAAGCTCGATCGGCGCTCGGCACAGAATGTGATCAGCCATCTACCCTACGCCAATGTCAAAGCCATGGCCGCCGGCTGGGGCCGACAGGTGCCAGATGACTTCCAGATGGAGCGCATGCGCGCCGACGTACTCAAGGGAATGGAGGAAGGCGCTGTCGGCGTCTCCACGGGAATCGACTACATCTCGCAGTGCTTCTCGACCACGGATGAGTTGGTTGAGGCGTGTGAACCCATGGCGCCTTTTGGTGGTTTGTATGTCACCCATGTGCGCTATCGCAAGACAACACTGGGTGGTGTGAAGGAGGCGGTGGAAATTGGCAAACGCGCCGGTGTCCCCGTGCACATTTCGCATCTAAAAGGCACAACCCCCGAAATGTCGGCTGAGTTGTTCGACTACATCGACAACACTGCACGCAAGGAAGTGGACTTCTCTTTCGATGTATATCCGTATTTGCCGGGCTCTACGATGCTCAATTTCCTGCTTCCCTATAACGTTTGGGAGCAAGGTCCACTCGGCGTGTTACCGCAATTGGTGAATCCCGACGTGCGACGCGAGTTCGGCCGCAACATGGCAGCGTTAGATCTGAGCCATATCCACATTGCCTGGCTACCGGGTAGCGACAATGCTCACCACATCGGCCGGTTGCTGTCTGACTACGTTGAGGACACGGGCAAGACGCCCGAAGACGCGCTGTGTGATCTTCTCATAGAGGAGAATCTCGCCGTCTTGCTCGTATTCCATCACGGCGACGACAGTTTGATCCATCCATGGTTGGCCCATGATTGTTATCTAATGGGGACGGACGGCATCCACTTCCCTGATGGCAAGGTACATCCGCGGATGTATGGTTCAGCACCTCGAGTGCTGGGTCCCTGTGTCCGCGACCACAAACTGTTCTCGCTGGAAGAAGCGGTGGCAAAACTGAGTGATCGACCCGCGCGTCGTTTCGGCTGCAAAAATCGCGGCCAGATCCAGGAGGGTTGGTTTGCCGACCTCGTCATCTTCGATGCAGAAACCGTGGCGGACCGTGCAACCTATGAGGAGCCTCGACAACTGCCCGCAGGGATTGATCATGTTCTGGTGAATGGAGTCCCAGTCATTCGTCAGGGCCATGCTGTCGATGATCTACCCGACTCCCCCCCAGGCCGTGCCCTGCGCTTCAACCAGTAACTCTAACCAGTAATCTGTGAGACACTTAAAGCATGAATCGCCCGCCAGAGGATTTCGTACGCGTAGATGCAGACGTTCTGCAATCCTTCAGCAGCCAATGCCTGGAGCGTGCCGGCCTGCTCCCTGAACATGCCGATCAGTTGGCTCGACTACTGGTCAACTCCGATCTACGTGGAGTGGTCTCGCACGGTACACGGGCACTGACGGGATACTGCCGAACCGTATCCCAGGAGCGCGTCAATACGCGGCCGGATATCACCATTGTACAGGAAACCGACACGTCCATCCTGCTCGATGGCGATGGATCCCTTGGTTACGCCCCGACGATGCAACTGACTGAAGCCTGTATCATCAAGGCAAAGCAGAAGGGCGTCGCCGTTGGCGCTGCGCAGGGCATCGGCCACTATGGCTCAGCGGGTCACTACGTACGGCGCGCCATGGAGGAAGACCTGATCGGCTTCTGCGTGCAGGGAGCCTATCCCCAGTACTATCCGTCGAATGAGGGCAGGCGTGCCGCCAAATACGGCAATCCCCCTCTGTGCTTCGGCCTGCCCGCCTCCCAGGACGAAGCACCGCTGATTCTTGATGGGGCCACCTGCATCCTGGCGGACTATCAGAATGGCGAGGAATTCGAAGAACTCGAGAAAATGATCCCCGCCGCATTCTTCAAGTCTATGGGATACACCGCCGTGGGTACTGCTTTGGGCGGCGCCTTCGTGGGCCAGGCATCGGAACGGGCGAAGCAGATCCATGAGCGTTGGCCCGGTGCGCGCCTGGGCGCGATGATCTGGCTCATGGATGCGGGACTCTTCGCGCCTGTCGCACAGGTCAAAGATGCGATCACACAGATGTCGACATTGGCTGCCGAACAGATGATACCTGTCGGAGATTACGACGAGGTCCTGTTACCAGGCGGGGTGGAGCACCAGCTCGAGAAAACGTACAGGGAAGAGGGCATCAAGATCGGCGCCGAACAGGAAGATCGCCTCAGAGAACTCGCTGAGGAATTCTCTGTGGAGATGCCCTGGCGCCGTAGCGAGTCCTAGATGACTCCGGACGCACGTAGCTTCGACAATTCAGCCCCGTCGAGTCCCAGCCACTGAGCCAGGATGTCTGATGTGTGCTCCCCCAGTGCAGGCGCAGGACGTATCTCGGCGGTCGTCGCGGAGGAAAACTTGAGGGGAGGCCCGGGCACACGAACGTCAACGTCACCCTCCCTTTGTGTCCGAATCATCTGTCGCGCCTGCAGATGCGGATCGGCTACGACATCAGCGATATCATTCACGGGCCCACAGGGTACCCCTGCCGCCTCCAGGTGCTGCTGCCAGTGCGCGGTGGGCTCGGCGACAAAGGCGGCTGCCAATTCCTCCTCAAGGGCAGTATGGTGTTCGGTGCGACCGGCGTTGTCAGCAAAACGTGCATCCTGCGCCAAGTCAGAGCGCCCCAATACGTCACACAGTTTTTGCCACAGGCGATCGTTGCCCGCTGCGATCACAACATACCCATCTACGGTGGCAAAGAACTGAAAGGGCGTAATCGTCGGGTGCCGTGATCCCAAGGGTCCTGGCGTCACGCCCTCCACGTCGAAGCGTGCGATCGCATTCTCCAGCAGTGCGACCTGACAATCAAGCATCGATACGTCGACATGCTCACCTTTTCCTGTCTCGCGTGCTCGTGCAAGACAAGCAAGAATTCCGATAACGGAAAACAGGGCCGCATTGAGATCTGCTGTGGACGAACCCACACGAACGGGCGGTTGACCCGGTAATCCCGTAATCGATGCTAAGCCACTCATGGCCTGCACAATCACGTCGTAAGCAGGCCGGTGGGCGTAGGGGCCCGTCTGCCCAAAGCCTGAGACCGACGCATAGACAATGCGTGGACTGCGCGCCGACACCTGCTCGTATCCGAGCCCAAAGCGATCCATACTCCCCGGGCGAAAATTCTCTACCAGGACATCTACCTGCTCTGCCATCCGCAATGCCAGATCGCGTCCTGCCTCTGTGCGCAGGTCGATGGTGACAGATTGCTTGCCTCTGTTCACGGATAGGAAATAGGCCGACCGTCGATCCCCCACGAAGGGACCGAAACCGCGTGAGTCGTCGCCCTGTCCGGGTAGTTCCACCTTGACGACCTCGGCACCTAGATCGGCCATCACCATCGTTGCAAAAGGGCCGGCAAGGACGCGGGTGAAATCAAGGACGCGAATCCCGGAAAGAAGTGGATCCGTGCGCGAGCCCTGACTCATGCCAGTGGTGATGGCAGCAATCCGGCGCCATGTCCCGGCGTGGCGACGCAGGAATCGAGATCCACGGTGACGTTGAGATCGTCACGTAGAAGTCTCTCCAACGCCAGCCGTTGGTCACCCTCCAGAAATCGTCTGGAAATTAACCCACCCACATTGCCGCCCCATCCGGCACCCAGGCGCTGAATACCACCGGCATCATCTCCATAGGAACGCAGGAAGTCATTGAGCTTGCCAACAAATCGGTCATAGTCTGGCGTCATGCGACCGTAGCCACCGGGAACGAATGCCAGTCGCCCGCGCGGATCCGCGCGTCGAGCTGCAGCGGCGATCTGCAATAATTCCGCATCCTCAACTTCCTCATCGTAATCCCCCGCGTGGGACAAACGCACGAGTTCAAAGACCGTCGGCATATCGCCCTGTGCAAGGAACTCGATGGTTGCCGCAACGCGGTCCTGTTCCGCCAGACCAAAGATGAATCGTCGTCGCAGCTGGATGGTCGTGTCTGGTGTGATCCGCGGAAATTTCGCCCCCACGTCGCGGCTGATCATCGCGGCGAAGGCATCAGACGCTCCCGCCTGTTGCGCCCATGCTTCGATTTGCTGCAGTGATGTCGTCTGCGGGACCTCCACCAGCAATTCGTTCAGCTGTGCCGCGTCGATCCCAAGATTCTCGGGTGTGATATCACGAATCAGCTCGATCCTGTCATGGACATCGGCGCGCAACCCTTCCCAACCCGGTGTTCCTACCTTCGCCTTCAACAACAGGTCACGAACAACAAAGACGCCAAGAGGATAGGCCAGGACCGTCTCTTCCTTGCCCGCCTCGTCGTAAATCCGTGGCACGCCACTGTCAAAAATGACGGCGACAAATTCTGGGGGGAGGGGGGCACTTCCGCAGGGCTGCGCGGGAAAGACGCCCACACTTACCAGCTCGCCCGCAAGGCCCAGGACCATTCCTCCATGGTCAGCGGTACCGCCCTGTGTCCCACGAATCCATTCGGAGGTCCCCACGCCATCGATCGCGTCTTCCCACGATATGTCCTTGCCAGGAACCACACCATACAAACCCAACGCTGCGTAGGCCGTCGAAATCACCAACGCGGAGGAGGAAGACATGCCACCACTGGGTGAAACGTTGCTGTGTACATACGCATCCAGCCCGGTCAGCTCCCGACCGCGACCACGTAGCCAGCTATCGAGGTAAACGAGTTGACCCTGTGGAAGGATCGACCAACTGGTGTCAATGGTGCTGCCCGTCTCGCGCTCACGTTTCGTGCAGATCTGCCCCGCATACTCCATCAGCGCCTGGCGACCATCGCCCAACGGCTCGGGAGCCGCCAGATCGCGCACCGAGAATGACGTCGCCTCGAAATCGCGCTCGCCCTCCTCCCCTTCATAGCGCGAACTCAACTGCGCCAGGTCATCGGTTCGCTGACGAATCACCGTGATCGTGTCATGGCCCTTCACAGCCAGACGGAGGCTCGGCATGCCACCATAGTCGATGTGCATACCCATGATGTTCATCTGCCCGGGGCACCGTGAAATGACCACATCACCACCGTCAACGCCATAGCGCTGTTCAAATTGCGCGACGATCTGCAAATACCGCGCTCGCCACAGCTCAACATCATCCTCCCCATACACAGCAGCCAGATGCTCAGACAGAGAAGAGGCTGAATCCTCGAGGGAGGCGCGCCACGTTGAAAGGGGTGCACCCAGTGTGACTAAGCTCAAGAGCTTGTCTCTTGCTGTAACTCGGCGACATCGAAGACTTCGCCATCGACGGTCAATGTGCCGCCATAGGTCATCGGCTCGTCCAGGATATTGATCGTCATATCGACGAGGACCTCAAGCTCCATCGATCCCGCCAATTGAATCGTGCCCTTCAGTGTGACAGGAGAAGCGAGAACGTTCAAGTCGAGTTGGCCATCGATCACGAGTTCGCCATCCGGGGAATACTGCTGAAATATGAAGGATGTGCCTTCGACCAGAACCTGACCACCACCAGGTCCGGGGACACTCCCCCCACCGGTGAAGATGAGAGCGACAGACTTACCTAATGCCACTTCCATCTCCGCAAGTAGTACCTGATTCGCCGTGAAATCAGGTGCTGTCGGAGCAGGTTCCTGCTTTGCATCGTCACCACACCCGGCGACCATAAGGCATACGCAGATGGCCACACACGCGGAATGCAGACGTCGGTCTCTGATCAGCGACAAGATCTATCTCCTGAGGGTTTCGTTATCGAGTAGCGCCTTCAGGCGCTGCGGTTCATTCGTCAATATCCCATCGACGCCACAGTCGATGAGCCGCTGCATTTCGTCTGGTTCGTCAGCAAAGAACGGAAAAACGAGCATGTGACGCGCATGCGCAGCCTCGACCAGGGCCGTATCGGTCATGGCGTGCCCAGGTTGCAAGATCCGACAACCAATAGAAGCTGAGCGAGCGACGTAGTCTTCGGCTGGAAGCACGCTGAGATTACAGATTTCGATGTGCTCACATTCACTTCTTGCCATAGACAAGGTCGTCTCATCGCCCGCAACATAGGCACGCTCAAGTAAACCTCTCTTGTGCAAGATCGACACAGTGCTCCTGGTTACCGACTCAAGCGTCTCTGCAGATGTCTTGATGTGCACATTCAGCCGAATCGGTTCTGGAATGAGCTCCAGAGCCTCATCCAAGGTAAGGAATCTCTCACCGGCGAAGGCGGCACCAAACCATAGACCCGCGTCTAGAGTCTTGATCTGTGACCATGTCAGATCGGACACCTCTCCCGATCCGTCACTGGTGCGATCCACACGGTCGTCGTGGATGATGACCAATTCGCCATCGCGAGAGAGGTGCACATCCAGCTCAATGCACTCGACCCGGAGAGCAACGGCAGCCTCAAAGGCAGCCCTCGTATTCTCAGGATGATTGCCGGAGTCGCCACGATGAGCAACGACGACGATTCTTTCTGGCCCATCCAGGTCCATGACATTGGCCCCATGCGGCCAGGGTTCCGCATGCTTCATGGATGGATCTGTTCGTGGTGCTGGACATATCGCGGTAACGCCTCCACATCGAGCTCACACCCGAGTCCCGGTTTCTGCGGTGTCGGCGTGAAACCATCGGCGAATTCAATCGGCTCAAGGATCAGATCATCTTCACGAGTCCAACTGCCGACAAAGTCAGATGCCATCGTGCAGTTGGGAGCAATGGCAGCGGCGTGAATGTAAGATGTATCGATAATGCCCAGATCATTTCCCGAACCATGCCAGCACGGCATACCCGCCGCTGCGGCGATGTTTGCGAGATCTGGCATCTTGACCGGGCCTGAGCCGAGGTTGAAGCAGTCGACACATCCAGCCTGCAGCGCTTCCAGCATCTTCCCCCCACTCCCCAGATGCATTGCCAAAGGCCACTCAAGGGCCTCGTGAATCTGGATGTAGCCCTCGATATCTGCTTTGGGAATCGGATCTTCGAATACTTCCACATTCCCTACGTCGACCAACTGCTGAGCCAGATCTATCGCCTGTGCCGCCGTGTGAAAACGTTCATTCGGATCAACGGTCACCTTGAAATCAACCCCCCCCACTTCGCGCATGGCTTGCAGGCGTTCGACCATGGGTTCCTCGATTCGACACTTGATCTTCACGCCCTTGAAACCAAAACTCAAGGCGCGTTCAACGGCCCGCTTCC
Organism: Gemmatimonadota bacterium; assembly: GCA_018660835.1. Classification (GTDB taxonomy): domain Bacteria; phylum Latescibacterota; class UBA2968; order UBA8231; family UBA8231; genus UBA12574. The sequence goes on from JABJJN010000018.1 coordinate 44,410, forward strand.
CGTCCTCTGGTGTCTGGTGTCCCATCCAGTAGTCGGAGCGGACCTGCGAGCGGACGGCTCCACCCAATAAGGCGTGAACCGGCACACCGCGCGACTTGCCCACAAGATCGAGGATGGCCATCTCGAATGCCTGGTATGCGGGCCCACTGCCAGTCGATGGTACACCACGCTCGTCGCCATCAAGAACGCGGTCGTCGGCGACAGCGAAGATATCACGCAGACAGATGGTATCGGGACTCGTTCCGACCAGCAGTCGGGCCCCTTTCTGCACCTCTTCGAGTCCCATGCCGCGACCCGTTTCGCCGATGCCGACCAACTCTGAATCAGTGTTGAGACGGATAATATGTTTCGCTACCTGATCCCATCCTGTTTCCGCCACCCATTCGGGGCTATGAACACGACCAGGGATCGTAGGCACGACGACGGTCCATACGTCGACACTCGTGATAATCATGATTTCTCCAGATTCGCTGGGAACCAGGCGGTACCCAAGGCACAGATGACAAAATTGCAGGCCAATCCAACGACACCTGCATGAAAACCCCAGACCTTTGGTTGTCCCGCCACCGTAAGACCTAAACCGACCGCCAGACCGACGAGCATACCGGTCAGGACGATGTTCGAGGACAAATGACGCCAATACAGACCGAGAAAGAAACAGGGAACAACCTGAATCAGGACCTCAAATTTCAGCTCCAGCAACCGCACCAGCGTCTTCTCCGTACCAATGGCGACCACTACGAGGAGAAAGACGAAAACCCATGAACAGATCTTCCCCACACGAGTCAGCTCTTCCTCCGAGCTGTCAGGCCGCAGATGCGCCTGATAGATGTCGCGGGTGAACATCGATGAGATCGACAGCAATGCGGAGTCTGCCGTTGACATGAGCGCCGCGAGAGCTGCAGCGATAATTACGACAACGAGCCAGTAACCTGCCGCCGAATCCTGCATGATCAGACCACACAGGCGCGCCAGAACTTGATCGGTCGCGATCCCCTCCATCCCGGGCAACACAATTCTTCCCGTCGCCCCACACACTAACGCGATCAACGTCGTCGTCAGTGGCATGAAGGCCATCACTGCGAGCGAACTTTTCAGGCCCCTGACAGAACGGCTGGCATACAATCGCTGGATAGCCTGTGGATAGATCGCTGCACCGCACCCAAGCAACACGATGAAACTGATCCACGTATTGCAGGTCTCCAGGGATGGCGCAGTCACCATCTGCGGCTGTTGCACCGACAATTGCTCGACGACATTCGTGAGGCCACCACCAAGAGCCGGCACCAGAAACAACAAGATGCCAAAACCCAGCAGCAGGACCGTTCCCTGAATCACGTCGGTCCAGGCGACGGAGCGCATGCCTCCGAGAGTCTCGTAGACCACCATGATCACGGCGAGGGCGATGATACCATACTCGGAACCGATACGACCATCGGTTATTCCCTCGACGGCGGCACCCATCGCCTTCAGCTGCGCGAGGGTATAGTTGCAGAGGGCGTAGATCATCAAGATCGTTGCGAGCAAAGTCAGACGAGGCGAGCCAAAGCGCTGCCTGATATAGTCACCGGGTGTGATAAAGTTGAAACGTCTCGCAACAATGACGAGTCGTGGCGCAAACAGCAGATATCCTGCGATAATCGAGAACATGAACAGAATACTGACCGTCCACTCGAAGCCAATGCGATACGACTTGCCCGTGTAACCGAACATGGTGTTGCCACTATACTGCGTCGCATAGAGAGTCAGGAACAACACAGCAAAACCCATCGATCGTCCCGCCAGATAGAAATCGGCGAGACTATTCGACTCGCGGCGCATACGCCCAAGCCAACCGATACCGATCATCGACACCAGATAGAGGCCGATCAGTATCAGCGCGCCGGGACCAAAACCAAAGGAGCCGTCACTCATCTGCACCACCCGTCCTGGCAGCTACAGCTGTCCCGGCACCTACGTCTATATCTGCCGACTCAGATCCATCTATCCAGCATCGATGGATGACCAGACTCGTCCACAGGGCGAGCCCGACCACAGCGGTAAGGGTGACAGCGACCCAGGTGGGCAAACCGAGAATGAGTGTCCCCCGATAGCCAGCAGGCCAATACCAGGGAATGGCGATCGCATAGAGGATCAGATAACCCCACCATACCCACGCGAATCGTCGTGGCTCGCGCTCGAGGCCGTGGAAGAGATCGGTGAAGTCTGTTGCCATAGGTGATATGAGCCTGTCGACGGGAGCTGTGGGCAGTTAGCTTCTCGAACACCCGGCGCCGCCGAGGTGACCAGAACAGAAACAAACTACAGGTGATGGAGGAAGAATTGGCGCAACTGCCAAAGGACGGACTCGTACTCTACAAAGGTCGCCCCGCACGGGTCAAGGAACCTGGCGAAGATCGGCTGATAATCCAACTGGCAGATGGCGCCACGCAGAAGGTTCGCCCCAAGGACATCATCCTGCTGCATCCAGGTCCTTGTGACCCGACAAGACTCACCGCGGTCGACGACTCTCAGTTCACAGAGGCCGATGGCGTAAGAGAATTGCTGTTGGCTGAGGATGAGACACTCAATCTGCAGGAATTGGCGGCGCTGCTGTTTGACGATCCTGCCTCGCCGCAGATGGTCTGGCATACCTGGCAACTACTGGACGATGGCCTGTTGTTCAGTGGCTCGGTTGAGGCTGTCAGCGCCTGCAGTGATGAGCAGGTGGCGACGCAACGACAAACTCGCAACGACGCAACCGCTGCTGCAAATGCATGGGACGCCTTTGTCGCCCGGGTTCGAGGCGGCAAGTGCGAGGAGGCGGATGCGGACCATTTACGCGAAGTAGAGAACGTAGCCGAAAACGCAGCGACACGAAGTAGGCTACTGAAGGAGCTTGGTCGATCAGAGAATGCGGAGAATGCTCATGCCCTGCTGCTGGAGATCGGCTGGTGGAATGAGTCGCGAATCCCCCACCTGAAGCGACATGAGTTGCCACGCGATTCACCGATCCTTGACGTCCCGGAACTCCCGGATGAACCGCGAACAGACCTCACCCACCTTGCCGCCTTTGCCATCGATGATGAGGGCAATACAGATCCGGATGACGCCGTCAGCATTGACGCAGCAGGTGCCCTGTGGGTGCACGTTGCCGACGTGGCGGCTCTGGCACCGGTCGATAGCCCCCTCGATCTGGATGCCCGTGGTCGTGGTGCAACCCTCTACCTGCCAACCGCTCCGATTACCATGCTCCCCCGCCTACTGGTGGAGAAGCTTGGATTAGGCCTCACAGACCCTTCTCCCGCCCTGTCGTTCTGTATCAGTGTGAACAAGAACGGGCAGATTGCTGAGGTAGATGTCACACCAAGCTGGGTTCGCGTCGAGCGCCTCAGCTACGCTGAAGCAGACCGGCGATTGCACGAGTCACCTCTGCGTGACATCCACGCGATCACACAACGTGCCTTTGCCCGTCGTCTGGCGGCGGGCGCATTGGACCTCAAGTGGCCTGAAGCCCGTATTCGAGTCGATGGTGCAGGGACGCCACAAGGGCCACAGATCGACATCAGCCCTCTTGAGTGGCTCGCGAGCCGCGACATGGTGGCAGAATCAATGATTCTAGCAGGAGAGGCGGCCGCTCGCTTTGCGGCGCAGAAGGATCTGCCTTTCCCCTTCTCAGGACAGCCCACGCCGGACCCCGAGATGGTGGTCACTGCTTTGACTCGCCCCGCAGGACCCGCCGCCGATTTCGCTCGTAGACGCTGTCAGCGCCCCGGACGTGTCAGTGGCGACCCTCTGCCTCACGCAGGACTGGGTCTGGAACTCTACGCTCGTGCCACCAGTCCACTGCGCAGGTATCTGGATCTGGTCGCCCATCAGCAGTTGCGAGCCGTACTGGGACGAGGCGTCCTGATGGATGCACCCACCATCGTCGAACGCGTCGGGGCCGCTGACGCCGTGGCCGGTGGTGTTCGCAGCGGCGAGTCTGATGCGAGGCGCCATTGGACGCTGGTATATCTCCAACAGCGTGCGCCTTGGCAGGGCGATGGCGTGTTGATCGACGTCAGAGGCCGACGCGGGCTGATTCTGTTACCTGAGATCGCCCTGGAAGCGTCTGTCGCGGTGCCTCCGGGTGCACAACCAGGTGACGCCTTTGCTGTACGGGTTCTACGCGTCGATCTGGCACGCCTTGATCTGACACTGGAATTGCAGCAGATCACCTAGTCTGGAAGTTCAGTCTCAGTTCCCGCCTCGAGCCAGGCCTGGAAACGCTCTGCCTGCTCGGGCTCACGGAACTGCCGAACATTCACCTCTGCTGGAAAACGTCGCTCGCGCACAGCTGCCGTGTATTGCTTGACGCCTGCCAGGCCATTGCTCCGCAGATCCGCAAACTGCTCTACGTGTCCCAGGTCGAAGTGATGTACTCCAAGCATGTCGGTGGCGACCAGAACCTGCCCATCTGTGTGTCTCCCGGCAGCGATACCGATCGTGGGAATCCTCAATGCCTCACTCACCGCACGACCCACCTGCTCAGGAATCAACTCCAGCACAAGAAATGAAGCCCCCGCAGCCTCCAATTGCCTGGCTCGATTCAGCAGGCGCGCCGCCCCCCGTGCGGTCTTCGCCTTCAGTCCCTTGCGCTCATGTAGCTGCGGATTGAGTCCCAGATGCCCCCACACTTCAATTCCCCGGGCACACAGCTTCTCAACGACCGCCGGCTTATGCCCCTCCAGCTTGACGCCATTTGCCCCCAACGACACAAATCGTAGCGCATTCCCCAATGCGTCCTCCGGCGTATCACAGGAACCATAGGGTAGATCTGCCAAGAGATACGCATTGCGCGTTCCACGACGTACGGCCTTCAGGTGATGGATCATGTCATCCATCGATACCTGCCGCTCATCGTCATAACCGAGCACATTCGTGCCGACACTGTCGGCACAGAAGATGACATCGACGCCTGCCTCTTCCATCCATAGGGACGAGGGGTAGTCATAACAGGTCAGCACGACGATGGGTTCGCCATCCACCTTCTTCTGCTGCAGTTGCGCACCACTCTTCTTGTTGGTCATCGCTTTCCCCCCGTCAGCCCAGTTCTCGTGCATACCAGCTCAGCTCACCACTGTCTACATCCAGATCGTATATCCGCCATAGATGTGGACTCTCGCAGAATGCGGGTGCCACAGCAAACCAGGTCCCGTCAACACGTTCCGGATCATGCCCGGGATGGTAATGTCCACTCAGGCACATTCTGACACGTCCACTGTTCGTGATCGCCTGCCGCATCTGGTCGCCATCGCCATAGGTGTGGGGATACCCCTCGTCGCGGCGAGGATGCACCAGATAGTGCTGCAGATGGATCTGTGGACGACGATCGTCATCCATCAGAACCTGCTCAAAACGCGCGCGTTCGTCGTTGACTCTCTGCGGAATATGACCCTCGCCTTCCGCATCTGCGAAGCTGACAACGCGCACGCCACCGACATCCAGATCGACGGGCATGTGAAAGACGTCGTGAAACAGCCGCAAGTGGTCATGGTTTCCTGGCAGCACAACAACCGGCACATCAGGCATCGATAAAGGATCTACATACCACTGCAGATCCTTCTTCCCCTGCTCCAGATGCTCGGCGCTGTCCATTTCGTCGAAGGGGTGGTCGACGAGATCACCATTGACGACGATCAGGTCGGCCTTCTCATCTGCGATGCGCTGCATGGCAACGGGAATGCAGTCAACCATCTTGCGACTCAGGCGTGCGGGAGCTGCCGATGTACCCTCGAGATGGTGGCGCAGATGGAAATCAGAGATATGAACGATTCGCATTGTGTGTCTCCTATTCAGGTAGACACCAACTTGGCACAAGCACGTCGGCTGCTCTCACGCCGCCTCCCTGATCGTGGCAAGCATGTGGCGCACCACGTCCGCCTTGTGATCCGGATGTGTGGGCACCAGGACAGCTCGAGATAGAATATCCAAAGACGAAGCACACATTTCAGGTGAATAGCGGATTTTCGCCTTACGATTTGCCGGAATCTTGAATGGATCGAGCGCCGCATGATGGGCACCTTGCTCACGCATGATCGGCTCCCAGCGGGTATAGACATGTCGCCCCGTGTCCATGGGCAGAAAGGAGGAGACCTTGGCCTGCGCAAGACGAGCGCGAAAGGCACGAGCCTGTTTCTCGGTTGCGAAGAGAAAACCTGCATGCGTCCCGCATTCGTCCTCTATACTGTGATTGACTATTGACTGTAGCCCGGCTTTCACACCGGCCGCCGTGAGTCGCTGTTTCTGCCGGCGCATTTTCTTCAGCATCGGCTCGAGTCGAGTCAGCTGTGCATTGAGGATCGCTCCCTCAAACTCAGAGGCGCGGAAGTTGTGCCCCGCGAACTGCAGATCTTCGCGATCCTGATCTGGATTCCAATAGAAGGAACAGCAATCTACGGCGACGGAGCCGCGATCATATACTGCCTTGCGATTGGTAACGAAGGCCCCCCCTTCGCCGCAGGTGATATTCTTGAAGAAGTTGAAGGAATACGCTCCTGCATGGCCGATCGCGCCGAGCTTCTTACCACGAAATCCACCGCCGACTGCCTGACAGGCATCCTCAACCACCAGGAGTTTTCTCTTGCGGGCGATGCGCATCAGACGCGCCATGTCGCACGGCAGGCCCACCATGTGAACGGGGATGATCGCTTTCGTGTGAGCCGTAATCCGGCGCTCTACATCAGCCGGTGAAAGAGTGAGTGATTCGTCGACATCGGCAATGACGGGGATCGCCCCAGCGGCAACAACGGCGAGGGCCGTGGCCATATAGGTGTAAGCCGGTACGATCACCTGATCACCTGGACCGACGCCAAGTCCCACGAGCGATGTATAGATCGCGGATGTGCCATTGCGGGCCATGCGGGCGTATCGACTGCCTACATGAGTGGCCCAATCCTTCTCAAACTGATCACACTCACCACCCTGGCCGTAACGAAAGATGCGACCACTCTGAATGAGCTTGCGGATCCTCGTGACCTCTGCTTCACCGATTCGATACATGGTATTTCCTCCTTGGTACGACCTCAGGACGCGCGCAAATCGTGTCGTGCCTCTGAGAGACGTAAGTCGAGTCGAATCCAACGACGAAGTGAGTTGATACTATACAGGCTCGTCGCCTCAAATAGATCGTCGATTCGCAGAACCGATTCTTCAATCTCCCCCTGCGCCAGCAGTTGGGCACGATAGGTTCCCGGCAATAGCCCGGATGCCACCGGCGGAGTGAGTCGGCGCCCGTCGATGATGACGACAAGATTTCCCCTCACAGTCTCCGTCAACTCGCCTCTTTCGTTGAAGAGCACTGCCTCGTCAACGTCTTCTCCCACGCTGGAACTTGCCTGATCGTAGGTTCGGCGATTCGTCGTCTTGTGAAAGAGAAAGACATCCTCGCTATCTACGGGTTCGCGAGCCAGTGCCGCCGACCAGGTAACGTTGGCGGGACTATCGAGACGGGCACACTCGACGCGGCACGTTCCCTGCCTGGCCAGGGTCAAGCGCAAACGCATGGGATCTACGCCCGAGACCGTTGCTTGCTGCAATCGACTCATGACCATGCGATGATCGAAGGCAAAATCGAAATAGCTCGCCGATTGTCGCAATCGTTCCAGGTGCCTGTCCAGTAGCCAGATCCCCTCGTCCGGTGCCCATCGCATGGTTTCCAGCAATTCAAAGGCAACCGGCACAGGCTGCGACAGAAAACGCGCCTTCGTCAGACATTCCTCATACTCCGCTGCTGCGGTAGAATCCCAAGTGATGCCACCACCGATCCCTGCCACTGCTTGGCGACGCCTCCGATCAACACAGACCGTGCGAATAGCCACTGAGAATCTCGCCTCCACACCGGCCAATCCCGAGGAAGCCTGCGGACGGTCTGTGACGGGGCGCGCACTGGTATCAGAAATCTCGCGTGGTGAGAGATACCCTATGGAACCGGTGTAGATCCCACGCGGCGAATCTTCCAGTTCCTTGATAATCTGCATGGTTCGCACCTTCGGTGCACCCGTCACGGAGCCGCAGGGAAACAGCGCCCGCATCAAGGATGGCAACGTCGTGTCTGGGTGCAACTGCGAACGAATTGTCGATGTCATCTGCCATACGGTCGGATACTGCTCGACCTGCCACAGCTGCTCCACACCGACAGATCCCGTGGCAGAGACGCGACCGAGGTCGTTGCGCAGCAAGTCCACGATCATCGTGTTCTCAGCTCGTTCTTTGCTGGAAACGGATAACTCTTCAGCCAGAGCGGCATCCTCTTCCACCCACCTGCCACGAGGTCGAGTGCCCTTCATCGGACGCGCAATCAACTCACCGTTACAGAGGGCGAAGTGCAACTCGGGCGAGGCGGAACAGATTGCGAAGGGACCCGTGTCGACAAGAGCGCACAGTGCTGTTGGTTGCGCCAGACACAAGGCATGGTAGAGACCTTCCACGTCGCCGTCGAAGGTGGCGCGCTGACGCATCGTCAGATTGACCTGATACGTGTCCCCAGCAGCGATCAGCTGTCGAATTCGTGCGACGCGCTCAGCGTGGACGGCGCCACTCCACTGTGACAACCATGCTGTGAGTGGCATGGGAGGGACTTCGATTCCCTCCAATGCCTGCACCGTGCGCCGCCGGCGAAAAAGTCCAAACCAGAGTAGAGGGAACCCATCCGGACAATCACCTGTCGCCAGGGCAGGGTCTAGTCCAGGTGCTGCCTCGTAGCTGATGTATCCTGCTGCATGCAACCCCCCTGCCACGGCTGCTTCAATTCTTGTGAGCCCTTCGATCACTTCATCGACCTGGGTGACACAGATGATGTCGACCAGTTGCTCGAAAACAAAGGATCTCTCAGTCCCGTGCTCAGTGAGAGCATCCAGACGAACACTGACGGGCGTCACCGTGGGGTCTTGCATCGGCATGTCAGTAGATCAACTCACGGAAGGAAGGGATCGTGTGCAACGTGATCAGATTGCCATCGTGGGCACTATGGGCGCGTTCGTCTCCAGAGCGGGAGAGAATGTGCAGATCATCCCCATCGACCACCATACTTGCATAGTGCCGAGCCTGCCCTGCGTCCTGACCCACCGCGACAATGCCAGCCATACACCAATCGATGCAATTGCTACTGAAGTGAAGTGTCAGCACATGACGTTCATTGTTGGGCAAACCATAGCGGTTCGCCGGCAGCCGATCTGGTCGACGCATCGAATCCGTCGCCTGACTCGACAGAAGCCAGTACGTGTTGTCATCCTGCAGTATGTGGAAACGCATTTGCCCACCTGGACATGGCACATAGAGCATGGGCCGGCCGGATGGTGCCTGCACCAGTTGCGTCGTCCAGCGCTGGTCTGACTCTTCAACCACCTTGGCAATGCAAGCAAGCCCCGTGGCTCCAGTATGGGCCCGCATCCAGAGGTGCACCGTTCGCCCTGCCGGATCATACCACAGATGATCCGGGTCGGTGAATTCGACAACATTCGTTTCCAGCCAACCTGCTGGAAACATGGTGGTCTCCGTCTTGAGTGCCGACGCGTCACGATCACTCCAGAACGGCACACCCACCATTGTCGCCTTGTCGAGATCTTTGAAGACCAGCTCGCTGGCAAATGTCCAGCTTGCGGCAAGAGTGAGATCTGCTGTTTCAGAGGCGACCATCAGGACGGGTGCAAGTTCAGAAACGGGCCACCCCTGCACCTCGTCGTAGACACGGCGTTCCATCACAAGATGCACGCGGCCACGGGCGTGATGAACATTGCAGGCAGATTGGTGCCATGCCTGACCATCGGTCAGACGATTCACTGCCGTCCAGGTCTCACCTTCATCATCACTGGCGATGACGCACAGATCTGCATCATGTCCAAGGATGTAGATGCGGTTGCCGCCGACGAAGGGCCTGGAATGCATGAACGGAAACAGACCGCGTTCCTGCCAGGTAACCCCATGGTCGTCACTGGTGTAGATCCGTCCCTGCCAGGCGTGACGGCCCTCACCTCGCCATCCCTTGGGTCCGGACAGATCCGCCACCCCGGCCCCCCCCTGATCCATCGTCGCCAGGAGTCGACCAGAAGGCAGCCGCACCAGTCCTGGTGAATAAGCAAAGACACGCTCCGGGTCTGCCGACTCGTAGAGGACTCGGTGCTCCTGCGCCAAAGGCTGTAAGCGAGGCGACTGCATCAGGCGCGATCGTATCGCGGCAGTGGGTCCACATGTGATACCGCATCGAGACGATCGCGCTCGCGGGCCGGTAGCGTCCAATCCAGCCCTCCCAATGTATCTTCGACGTGCTCCGGACAGTCTGGGCCGATGATCGGCGCCGTCACCTGTGCATGATCAAGAACCCAGGCCATGGCGATCTGAGCGGGGCTCTTGTCGTATTCCTGGCCAATGTCGATCAGCAACGACACGATATCATCAACCTGTTCAGTCATGGCGCGCTCGAACCTGTCTCCAGTCCATGGTGTGCCGTCGGGAACGCTTTGTCCACGGCGAAACAGACCACTGAGCAAACCCACCGCCAGAGGACTGTAGGTCATCAGACCGAGCTGATACTTGTGCACGATGGGAAGCAACTCGGGTTCGACATCTGATCGATTCAGCAGATTGAATTGATTCTGCAAACACACAATCCGATCCCATCCCTGTCGATCACTCGTCCACAACGCCTCGACAACCTGCGCAGTCGTGTAGTTGCAAGCACCGATGTACAGGACCTTCCCCTGACGCACGAGATCGTCCATGGCACGAAGTGTTTCGTCCAGCGGGGTCCCCGCATCCCAGTGATGCATCAGATACATATCAATGTGATCCGTGCCCAGGCGGGTCAGAGATCGCTCGACTTCACGCATGATATGGTAACGCGAGAGTCCCAGATCGTTGGGGGCATCACCGATTTTGCTCCAGACCTTTGTGGTGATGAACAGGTCATCGCGCCGGCCCCGTATCGCTCGCGCAAGAATTCGTTCCGAGCGTCCCAAGCCGTAATAGTTCGCGCAATCGATGAAATTGCAGCCGAAATCGATCGCCCTTTCAATCGTTTGTACGGCGATATCATCGTCTGCTTGGCCGCGAAATGCCGTTCCAAGGCATACGCGTGACACCTTGACGCCGGAGCTTCCGAGTGGCACATAGTTCATGTTGCAGTGGTCTCCCTATTCTGTGGCACTAACCTGTGGCTCCCTTGACACTCCACACGGATCCTGTGGTGTAGGTATTGCGCTCCGAGCAGAGAAACTCAGCAACTTCAGCGACTTCCTCCGGGTCTGAATAGCGCCCCAGCGGATTGCCCGGATCTGCAATGTGTTCGGCAGAGAAACGTGGCACCACCATATCGGTCAGCGCCCGCCCCGGCTCAATTCCATTAACGAAGACCCCTTCTCCCGCATACGCGTTGCCCAGAGACTGTACCAAGCTGTACACGCCGCCCTTCGACACAGCATAGGGCACCTGGTTCGCTGCGCCACGACGCGCACCGGAGGTGATGGTCACACATCGCCCCCACCCACCGGCACGCATATGCGGAATCGCCGCCTGATGGGCATGGTATACACCGTGCAAGTTGATTTCCAGAACCTTCGAGAATTGTTTGGTAGACTGCTCGTGAAATGGCGCCTCCAGTCCGAGTACACCGGCGGCGCACACAAGGATATCCAGACGCTTAAAAGCATTGATAGCCGCCTCGGCTGCAGCAGCGACCTCGTCCTCGATGGTCACATCTGTGAGGACGAAGATCGCCCGCTGACCAAGGGCAGCAATTTCCTTGGCCGTCTTCTTCCCCTGCTCTTCGAGCAGGTCGGCAATCACTACATCACGGCCTTCGGCGGCGATACGCAGAGCCATGGCCCGCCCCAATCCTCGTGCGCCGCCCGTTACGAGGGCAGCTCGGCGTTGACGAGGGGCTGCAAAGCGAAGATCACGGGGGTCATCAGGTGGTGTCATCTCATCTCGTTGGCTGGCGTGGACTTCCTAGGTCGAGTCGATGGGACTTGCAGGTCAACCTGGCGGTGAACGCGACTGGCGTCATGCGAGGGCGGCAGGTAATATAGCGCCATCGCACCTCGAACAGACCTCTGACTGGTACATATTCGCATGCAAATCGAACGAATTGAATCTTTCTTCATCGGCGGTGGCTACGTCGTTCGCCTGACGACGGACACGGGCCTTACCGGTATTGGCCAGACGGCCTGCTGGGGGTATCCCGAGGCGGTGGGGCAGATCGTCAACGCCTTCGAGCGTTATCTGATTGGCCAGGACCCACTTCGCATCGAGCACCATTGGCAACACCTCTATCGTATGTCCCCTTTCCGTGGCACGGCGCTGACGGGCGCCATCAGCGCCATCGATATCGCCCTGTGGGATATCAAGGGCAAGCACTTTCAAACGCCTATATGGGAGTTGCTGGGAGGTCGATGCCGCGACAAAATTCGCCTGCATCTACTCGGTGGCGCGAGCACGCCGGATGCCATGGTCGATGCCGCCCGCGCGGCGCGGGAAGAGGGGTTCACGGCCCTCAAATTTGATCCCGTCCATCACATCGACGCTGGGATCGACCGCATGATTACCACCGCCGTGGATCTGACGGCGGCAGCCCGAGAGGGCGGTGGTGCCGACCTTGACCTGATTATTGAAGTCCACCGCAAACTCACGCCCATGACGGCCCGCACCCTCTGCGAAGCCTTGGCGCCATTCAATCTCTACTTCCTTGAGGATCCGATCCAGATAGACTCCATCCAAGCTCAGGCAGATATCGCTCGTCGAACGCAGGTACCGATCGGCAATGGCGAGCGGCTGACAACCATTTGGGAATTCCGCGAATTGCTGGAGGCCGGAGGACCGCAGTATGTCCGGCCTGATGTCGGGCTCGCCGGTGGACTCACCCACTGCAAGAAAATTGCCGCCATCGCAGAGAGCTATCACAGCGCCGTTGTGACGCACAATTTCCTCGGCCCGCTGATCACTGCGGCGTCTCTTCATCTGGACGCGACGATCCCAAATTTCATCACCCAGGAATACAGCAAGGGCGACGAATCTGAGGCCAACACCGTCTTCCGTTGCGCGCATAGCCGTGAAGGAGGCTACATCGCCCTGACCGATGCTCCAGGCCTGGGAGTCGAATTGGTCGACGAGTTGATAGAAGAGCGTCCATTCAAGCCGATGAACTCTGGCCAGACTCCCCTGCGCGAAGACGGATCCATCGCCTACGCCGTGTAGGCCCCTACTGTCAGTTAGTGCGGCTTGTTAGGTTTGTTGCCTTTTCGGTGCTTGCTCTTTTTGTGCTTGTTCTTCGGCTTGCCGCCCTTGGAGCCCTTGGGGCCCTTGGTCGCATCTCGCCTTTTTTCGCTACCAAGACGCGCCAGTCGCAGTCGTTGTCCACAGACACGAACCTTCTTCAGGGTCCGTAGAAGATCACCACCCATCCCTTCAGGAAGATCGATGGTACTGTAGTCGTCGAATATCTCAATGCGACCGATGTACGCACTATCGAGAACCGCTTCGTTGCTGATGGCACCCATCAGATTGCCTGGTTTCACACCGTGCGAGCGCCCCACCTCAGCGCGAAAACGCTCCATGCCACTGGGGATTGCCGGTGACCCGTGGGTTGCTTCCGGTTGGCTCTGCTTCGAGCCCCGCGGACGTGGGTCCGCTGGTGCACTCGCTGTTGACCCCCCGGTAGATTGCGCCGTATCTGACCTGCCAACGGCGGGCCCACTTGGCCCCACGTGACTCGGACTCGGCGGTTTGGGAGCTGGGTGCTTGGGATTGGGGCGGTCAGGACTCGGACGATCAGTACTCGGCCTGCTGGGACTCTGGCTGCCGGGACTCTGGCGATCCGACCTTGGCTTGCTAGGACTCGGGCGGTTAGGATTCGGCCGGTTCGCCGTCGCTGCTGACGCCGTTTTGCCGCGCCGCGGGTGGTCCACATCTGCCGCCAGCAGCAAGGGCTCATCGCCCTGCACCATCCGTGCCAGGGCGGAAGCGATCTCGAGGGCAGGCACATTGTGTTCCTGCATGTATTGTTCAAGAACCATACGGAACGTGCCCAGATCCTCGACGGCGAGCACATCTGTGAGCGCCTGTGTAAACCGAGCGATTCGTTGATCGTTAATCGCCTCCGTCGAAGGCTGTTGCCACAGGGGGATCTTCTGCTTTGTCGCCCGTTCAATCGTATGCAGCAGGCGGCGCTCGCGAGGCGCGACGAAGGAAATGGCCTTGCCAAGTCGGCCGGCTCGTCCCGTGCGCCCAATACGATGGATATAGGCTTCGGCGTCGTGCGGAATATCAAAATTTATGACGTGACTGATGCGGTCGATATCCAGACCACGGGCGGCAACGTCTGTGGCAACCAGAATGTCCAGCTGCCCCTTCTTGAGTTGTCCCACCGTCTGTTCGCGGCGGTGTTGCGCCATTTCACCGCTCAGAGCAGCACTGCCATAACCACGTGCTGCCAGCTTTTCAGCAAGTTCCACTGTCATCGTGCGAGTGCGCACGAAGACGAGAACGCCATCGAAATTTTCTGCATCCAGGATTCTCGTCAGTGCAGCAATCTTGTGTTCCCGGCCAGCGACCATCCAATGATGCTGCTCGATGGTCTCGGCCACCGTCGTGCGTTCGACAATCGTGATGTGCTCTGGCTCGCGCAGATACTTCGCCGCGATGCGCCGAATCTGTGCCGGCATCGTCGCTGAGAACAACGCCGTCTGTCGCTCTGCTGGTGTCTGTTCCAGAATCCATTCGACGTCGTCGATGAAACCCATGCGCAGCATTTCATCTGCCTCGTCGAGGACCAGACAGCTGAGTCGATCCAAGCGCAGAGACTTGCGCCGCATGTGGTCCATCATGCGTCCTGGCGTGCCGACCACGACGTGCACACCCCGCTTCAGGGAGCGCAGTTGGCCATCATACGCCTGTCCCCCGTAAATGGGCAGGACGTGAAATCCCTTGAGATGCGCTGCATAACGTTGGAAAGCTTCGGAAACCTGAATCGCTAACTCCCGCGTCGGCGTCAGCACCAGCACCTGAACTTCCCGTCGAGACAGATCGATTCGCGACAGCAGGGGCAGGGCAAATGCCGCCGTCTTGCCAGTACCTGTCTGCGCCTGACCCAGCAAGTCACGGCCGGCCAAGACCAGGGGAATCGTCTGTGCCTGGATGGGCGTAGGGATCTCGTAGCCCACTTCGGACAGCGCTTCGAGAACGCCCTTGGCCAACGACAGATCCTTGAATGTTACGACGCGCTCTTCGGCCATCGGTCCCGCTCTCGTTGATAGTAGTCACTTCGA
This sequence comes from Gemmatimonadota bacterium, assembly GCA_018660835.1. GTDB lineage: Bacteria > Latescibacterota > UBA2968 > UBA8231 > UBA8231 > UBA12574. The sequence continues at coordinate 59,688 of JABJJN010000018.1, forward strand.
GTCCACTGAAGACCAGAACTCGGCTCTCAGAAGAGTAAGAGTACCCTATCTATGGAAAATGCGCGCCTCCAATATGTTTCCCCCTAGGCGCGAAACTGTTCCGTGCGGATCTGGAGGGTGTAGTCAACGGGTGTCATCAAGGTGATCAGGAGGCGAAAACGGTCTGGATCACCGACGCTGTTGTGCATGTGCCACATCGTGTGAGCACAGGTGCCCGGCCCGACTCGAATCACATCGGATCCCACCCGGAAGCTCGCTTCCCCTTCACGCAGAAAAACACTGCTTCCTGCGGGTGTCTGCATATGCGCGCTGTTCGTCGACAGGATTCCGCCCGGCTCAAAGACGCACACAATTTGAAAAGGAACTCCTGGCAGACCTCCCTCTGTCTGCAGATGAAGATCGAAGGCTGCCACTTCCCCAGCCGCGGCATCGACATCCTCGACGTCCATCACAACCTCCAGCGGCGGCAGATCGAAGGTAGGACGACGGGCCCTTGTCTCTACCCAGTTCGACGTGTCGACCCTTGTGTCGTCCCCCAATGGCAGCCAGTACACTGGGCCGTCGTATCCCTCGGGATAGAGGGTCTGTGAGTTTCTGCCCATATGACGCAGACGCACCGAGCCATCACCAGCGGCGATATCCATCTGTTCACCGACGAACTGGCCCGTAGCGAAATACGTCGAAGAGACTCGTACCGCACTCAACTCAGCCTCACCGTGGCGTAGACTGAAGGGAGAATTCATTCCTGCCGCCACCGTCGCACTGGTCTGCTCGTGGCGAACCCGCCAAAGCCCTGAGGCTCGGTAACCCTTCCGGTAGGTGGTAGAGGGTGGGGTCAACACAACATCACTGTCATCACGCCATTCCGGGTGCGTCAGAAAGGGTTCCAGCGTGACTGGTGTGCCCGGTCCCCCTTTGCTGACCAGCCACTCTGCGATGGCGGCAAAGCGAGAATCATCCTGGCGACGAGCAAGCCAGTAATAGGCGTCTGCGAGCCCCACCGGCACAGCACGTGCGCCGCGATCCTGACGTGTTGAGAAACTGGTAACCACCGTCGCATCCTCGTGCATCAGGTGGTAGGACATCTCCAGATTTGAGCGCACCGCCTCCAGCAAGTCCTCTCGACCAAGACTCTCCCCTGCCAGGCGCAGGGCGCGATCACAGACAGGATTGTAGACGCTCGTTGAGCGTTCAATGAATTCGCCGTCCTCGTTGATGTCGATGCTCTCGGCCAGATACGCTTCGATCGTGGGCATGACCTCTTGCTTGAGCTGCGGGAAAAGCTCGCAACTCATCGACAGCGCTGACACCAGGACCCAGCGGTGATTGGGCGTATGAAATCCACCACGAACCATGCCGCCAGCTGCAGTGAGAATGATCTCGCCAAGAGAATCCACGATTCGCCGTGCACCCTCGTCGCTTTCGGCGCGTTGGGCAGCACGAACGACGGGAGCCAGAGCTTGAACAGTGAATCCCGTGTCAGGTGATGAATCAAAATTCGTCGCCAGCAGATCGAATCGCCCACCCGCTGTCCGATGCTGTCGTGCCCACGCTGCAGCGGCCTCAATTCTCTCGACAAGATGCATATCACCGAAACGCGCTGCCCCCGGCAGCAAATAGGCGTAGCCATAACAGGAGGCTGCACTGACGCCCACAGGACTGGCCAAGCCATCCTCCGGATTGACGAATCCCCCGGCATGTGGATGAGAAGAGTCCTGGATCTGGCGTGCCATGAGCGCTTCAACCGACTGGTCCAGACTGTGCAGCAGATGTTCATAGCGATAGATGGTGGGCGTCGTAAGACTCGACATTCGTGACCTTCTCTCCATGATTCGTTGCGGAATGAGCCGCAGGAGGTTGCAGAAAGAGGGTACGATCTGTCAACTGGAGTTGAGATCGACGCCTATCTGTCCTACTGTGTGGGCATGAAAAACCAACAACAGCCAACTGACGCAGAACACAGCGTCCCCATGCCGATCGATCAGAAGCCAGAGACTGAATCCGAGATCCTTTGGAGTCCGTCGCCGCAGGATATCGCAGGATCCCAACTGCGAGCCTTCATGGATTCCCATGGCATCGACGACTTCGCCGAATTGATGACACGCTCGACGGGTGACATTCCCTGGTTCACTGACGCGGTGATCAAATTCCTCGGCATCCACTTCACGACACCATACGAAGCCTCTGTCAGATATGAGACCCACGACTGGAAACAACCCGTGTGGTGTCCCGGGGGTCGGATGAATATCACAGCCAGTTGCGTGGATCGCTGGCTGGAGAGCGAAGAAACTTCATCGCGTGTGGCACTGATCGCCGAATTGGAGAATGGCGACGTCCATCAACTCACCTACGCCGAGTTGGCAGAGCAGGTGGGCAAATGTGCCAATGGCTTACTCGAACTGGGGTTGGGGCACGGCGATCGCATTGGGCTCTACATGCCGATGACATGGGAAATTGCGGTTGCACTGCTGGCCATCGCCAGAATCGGCGCCATCGTCCTGCCCCTGTTTTCGGGTTTTGCCGCCGGCGCCGTCGAACAGCGACTACAGGATGCAGGTGCCAAGGCGGTAATTACGGCGGATGGGTTTCATCGGCGTGGCAAGACTGTGCCGCTTAAGCCGCAGGCTGATGCGGCGGCAGAGTCCGTATCCTCCTTGCGCCATCAGGTGGTGCTGAAGTTGGCAGGAAATGACGTCGCCATGGTGCCCGGACGCGATCACTGGTGGCACGAACTGATTGCCCCGCAGAGTCCCGACTGTCCAGCGGCGGATACGGCCGCCGAAGACCCGTTGATGATCATTTACACATCCGGCACCACAGGCAAACCGAAGGGAGCGATCCACACACACTGCGGCTTCCCGGTGAAGGGCACGCAGGACATGACTTTCGGTCTGGATGTCAAACCGGGAGAGCGGATCCACTGGGTGACTGATATGGGTTGGATGATGGGGCCCTGGCTCATTTTCGGTGCCACCGCCCTTGGTGCGACGGCCAGTGTGTACGAAGGCGCACCTGATTTCCCCGGTCCTGGACGCATTTGGGAAATCGCTGAACGCCACAAAGTGGACGTTCTCGGGTTGTCCCCCACTCTGGTGCGCGCTCTCCAGGCGAATACGGATCCCGCCGCCGCCGCCGCCGGCGTCGATCTGTCCTGCCTGCGAATGTTCGGATCGACTGGTGAGCCCTGGAACCCCGATCCCTTTCATTGGCTATTTGAAACCATCGGCGAGTCTCGACGTCCGATCATCAACTATACCGGTGGCACTGAGATCAGTGGTGGGATTCTGATGAGTAATTCCCTTCACCCCTTCAAGGCAGCTTCCTTCTCAGCACCTTGCCCGGGCATGGATGTCGACGTCGTGGACGATCAGGGGAATTCGCTGAAGGGTGAAGTCGGAGAACTGGTCATCCGTACGCCATGGATTGGGATGACGCGCGGTTTCTGGCACGATGAAGACGACACCCGCTACCATGAGGCCTACTGGTCCAAGATACCCGGCATATGGGTCCACGGGGACTGGGCCCGCCTCGATGAAGATGGACAGTGGTGGATTCTTGGTCGCTCCGATGACACGATCAATGTGGGCGGTAAACGCTGCGGCCCAGCCGAGTTCGAGTCGATTCTCGTCGCTCACAGTGCCATCGTCGAAGCGGCTGCCGTCGGAGTACCGCACCCCGTGAAGGGAGCAGAGGTGATCTGTTTTTGTGTTCTCACCCCTTCAACCGCGCCAAGTGACGCGCTCGCCGACGAACTGGGACAGAAGTGTGCCGACTTCCTCGGACGCCCCCTGCGGCCAGGCCGGGTTCTCTTCGTTCCGGACCTGCCGAGAACACGCAGTTCGAAGGTCATGCGACGGATCGTGCGATCCGCGTATCTGCTGCAGGATCCTGGTGACACGTCCAGTCTGGTGAATCCAGAGGCAGTGGACTCGATCCGTCAGGCTGTGGCAGAGGCCACCTGAGGGCACTCACCGAGTTGGGCTGGCAGCGGCCCTCGAGTCTGGCGAACGAGCCAGTGGCTCAGACCGGGGGCGCAATTCATCCCCGCCACGACCATCCTGGTCAGCATCGGGTGACGCAACAGATAGTGCAGACCCGATCCCAGTCGGCGTCTTCTGCCGAACTTCGTAGATGCGAGTTGCCGCATTTGCTGATGAATCTGTTCCACCGGAAGTCTATTCTGAAGACCCTCGTCGATAAGCTGTGCCGCCAGCAAGCCACTTTGCAGGGCCATGGCCAGACCTTGCCCGAGGACCGGGGCCGGTGGGCCCGCAGCGTCCCCCACTGCAAGAAACCCAGGATCCTGCGCACGGAAATCGAATCCTGCACTCATCGCGAGACTACTCGAATCCAAAGACAAAACCCGTAAACGATTGTCCAAGTGTCTATTAGACCCCCTTATCTCTCCTATGTATCGCATAGGATTCGAGATCGGTCGATCGGACATCAGGCAAAGATTCGCTCGGTCCCCCTCGATCTGAACGAGCCCTGCGTAACCGTGCGACAGCGGATACAATTCAACAGCGTCTGGTAGGTGTTGGACCTCATCGCATGTGCAGTGGACTGCCAGGGCGAACCATGGATTCCGACGATGCACTGGCTGAGACTGCATGGGGACTCGTGCCTGGCTGCGGTGTCCGCCTGCGGCCACAGCGACGGCGGCCTCAATACGAGTCGCCTCGGTTCCTTCCCTGGCATGAACCATGACTCGGCCAGAGCCACCCTCGACTGCTCCCACTCTGCAACCGCGCAAGATCCGACCACCAGAGGCGAAAAAAGAGCGCTCCAGTTCTGCCGTGAGCAGACTGCGGCTGCACCCAACTCCGAGGCCGCCAACCGTCTGTCGCCAGTGATTGCCCGTATCTGGACAGATGACTGCCGCGCCGACAGCGTGAACACCCGCACGCATAAGTCTTGTGGAAAGACCGAGATCCTCTAAGACGCGCCAGCCATCACCGGAGAGAAATTCGCCACATAGCTTGCGGCGACGAATTCGGGCCTTCTCGGCCACCATCACGCGCCTGCCCTGTCGAGACAAGGCCAACCCCGTCGCAAGCCCAGCAGGGCCGGCACCAACGACGAGTATCTCTGTCTGCCTTGTCGAAGTCATGAGCCGGATCGTTGACTGTAACTCATTAAGCCCAACCAGCGGAATGGCCAGACCCACCCCAGTCTGGTCCAGGGTTGGCCCACTCCAGTGGCAATGCTCTGCAACTCTGCCCGATGAAACCCCCGCAGAATTGACAGGGGGCCGTCCTGGGGGACCATGGTGCTGCGACACAGAATCCTTGTCCCCCATCGGGTCACCCAATAGGGCAGTCGACTGGCATGGAGATCGTTCACAATGAGGCCCTTGCAACACATTTTGAGAGCCACACGGAGGAACTGTACGATGTCACCCTGGCGGAAGTGATGGAGAAACAGACCGAAGTGGATGATATCCACTGCCCCCTCTCGACAAGGTAGATGCCTTGCATCTGCTTGCAGGACAATCCATTGCACATCTATCTCGCCCCCATTCCCCGTACACGGGCTGATCTGCCGACAGGTGTGCCGATTGAAGTCGAGCAGGATGATTCGAAGCTTCTGAACCCCTGCATTCACCGCCCAATCTCGTAAGGGAGCGACGATGTCGCCGCCGCCGCAGCCCACATCGAGAACTGTCAGGCTTGGGGGGGCTGTGCCGGGGGGATAATGCGAGTGTAGACCGGAGAGAAAGGCACGGTGTCCACCCAGATGACGATTAATCCAGCCCAATTCCTCGAGAGCGAGGTGCAGGTCCTCCCCGTCCGCCTCAGGCAGATCCATGACCTCCTGCTGAGCCAACCATCGATCTCGGCGTTCGGACAGCTGTCTCAAGATGGCGGACTTACAGACTGGGGCTTGCTCCAGCACATGCCTTCAATGCTGGGCCCTGGACCAAAGGCGATCAAGCGTCCCTGGGTTGGCACCTGATCGTAACGCTCCAGGGCGAACAACACCGTCGGCGAAGACATATTGCCAAAATCCGCAAGGGTTCCAAGGGAAGGCGCAAGATCGTGAGAGGTGAGCCCAAGTTGCTCTCCAATTGCCTCCACGATGGCTCGTCCCCCAGGATGAATAACCCAGCCCGATCGCTCTTCTGGATCGTCCACGGGCATCTTCGCCACCAGACGTTCAACACCATCGGCAAGGATCCCAGGCAGACGACGGCCCAGGCCCATCACGAATCCTCCCCCATCGCCCAGCCGCCATGTGAGCAGGCCTGGATCAGCATGTAGTTTCAGGGAACAGAACGAGCGCAGGCACAAGGTCGGACTCGGTGCGATCTGCCGCCGGCTGATCAAAGCTGCCGCGGCACCATCGGCAAAGTGCGTTGCAATGATCATCTGCTCTGCGGATCTCAGACTGCTGCCGAAATGGAGCGTACAGAGCTCCACACACAGGAGCAGGACCACGGCATCGGGGTCGCTGGCGCAGTAGGCGTCGGCCAACCGCAGGCCTTGCAGCGCCGCGCCGCACCCCATGAAACCAACCTGCACGTGGTGGACGTGGTCCTGCAGACCCAACCGATCAGACAGAGCCTGCGCGGGTCCTGGCGCTGCAAACCCCGTGCAAGTCACCCAGATGACGTGTGTGATCTCGTCGAGGCGGGCATCCGTTCGCTTCAACAAAGAAGCCGTTGCGCCTTCTGCCAGTTTTAGCGCTTCCCTCTCGTAGCGCCGCATTCGCTCATTCAGAGAATGCGATGATGGATCACAACTTGTTGTGGCAGTATCACTTGAGCACTCATAATTAAATCCATCCATGAACTCAGGCACGCAGGTGTGTCGGCGCCGAATCCCGGATGCGTGCACCCGTTCCTGCAGCCACTGCTTACGCCGCGGCGACAGATCCAGGACCTCGGCCAGATATTGGATTGTGTGAGCGCTTGTCACCACGTCCGGCGGCACGACCCCAGTTGGGCCCCAAAGGTGGGCACGTGACGTCAGTGCGATGCGACCCTCGAACCAGCCGCCAGACCTTCCGAAACGGATCCGGCATCCTCGAGGACACCCAAGATGGCGGTCAGCGTTTGATCAAGATGACGGCGGACGATAAAGCGTAGAACAAAACCTGGGATCGCTTGGCGCAGGCGAACCCGAGCCTCGTATTCCAGGCGAACGCCCTGCCCACTGGCGGCGGGGGAGACCGTCCACGACCCGGCGTAATCGTGCAAGCTGCCGCTCATCTGGCGGAAACGAAGTCGTGTGCGCGCCGGATCATCAGCAAAGACCAATCTGGTGCGAAAGGTCCATGGGAAGACGAGCTTCGTCGTGAAGACCTGCTGGACTGTCCAGATTGAATCAGTGCGATCAACGACATAGCTACTGTCCAGCGACGGAAGATAGCCGTCGGATCCATCGAAATCCGTCAACACATCCCATGCTCGGTGCGCTTGAGCAGACGACTCAATCGCCGCTGAGATTGTCACAAAGCCATCGCTGATCTCAACATCTCGGTGCAGGACCGTTGCCTGCGCCGTGCCGATGGATAGGGCAACCAAAGCGACAGTAAGCAGGCGGATGGCAGAAATGGGAAAGTGCGGGCGGATGGGCAGAACCCTGAGGTGGAGACGCGGCTTCATGGCGTATCACGGCCTGACAAGAATCACATTCTGACAAATAGATGCCAGGAAAGCGACGAAAGATTCAGTGGCGCTGTATTTCGGCGTGTTCAGTTCGGCCGCATCGGCATGGATCAACCGATGACACATAAGTTACTGTTGTTCAACGCCTTAATCGGCAACAAGATCGTACATAGGGGCAACGGCACCAAACATTCCCGGATACCGAAAGCGTGCTGCATCCCTCGCAGCAATTTGGGCAAGAACGGAGCTGTTGACCAGGCATCGCTGGCGCTCGAAGAGTGCGTCGTCTGCACCAGCCTGGTAGCTCCCCGCCGCCTTCGCCGTACGATGCTCAGCCTCAATCGATTCATTCTGTACCAGATCAGACATCTGCCGCATAAAGGCTGTCACTTGTTGCTGGATCTGAGCGGGTTCAGAGGCTGCGAGCTTGTTAAAAGCTCTGTGCGTCAGCAAGACCCGCTGTGCGGGGTCGTCTGGAACGGACTCGGCCTCGTCCCCCATCCAGGCAACCGCGTGACCGGCGAGGGGCGTACGATCCTCTGTCTGAAAAGCCACCAGAACTCGGCCTTTCTCTCGAGGCAGAGCGCGTATGCGCTGTACATGTCCGGGGAGAAAGGTGAGATCCTCCCCCTCCTCGACAGACACGGTGGTTTGCGACCCATCCGCTGCGATTCGATCACACCAGGCTTGATCGGCACCGTAGATTCTGACGTGCTCGTGCGGACGGCCATGCACACCACATCGGCCAAAGGGCACCGAGACGCCCCACTCCAGTCCACCTTCGAGTGGCTCAGCACCGACGGATTCCGCTTGCACGCTGGCATCAAAGGAGACACCCACATGATCAGCGATGGCCCTGGCGAGGGCATCAGCCTCGACAGCGGCGTCCGAATCAACAGGCTGTATCCCCGTTGGCCCCACCTGCGCACGGAAGAGTGTGGCGAAACCGAACAGACGAGGAACGAGTGGGTCCTTCTGACCGGCCTGGGTCACTGGAGTTGATCCGCATTCTCTGCCACTTTACGGAACGCGGCAACGTATTCGTCGATCTGCTCAGGACGATAGTGTTTGAACCAGGGGATGCTGAAACACCGTTCCGGCAACGTTTCGGTGACGGGCAAGCTCCCGAGCGGCTGTCTCACATCCCGATCAGAGAACGCATTCCGTGTCGGCTTGCCATCTCCGTAAATATCTGCCTCGTTGAGCACGGGATGCAGATGCATCAGCGGATTGGCACCTGGCCGTGCAGAGAAACCCTCAGGAATCTCGGCATTCACCGCTTCACAGTATCGGGCCACGGGCAGACCGTTCAATTCCTCTGGACGATACAGACCCTTTGCCGCATACCACCCGCCCATGGTGTCTCCCGTAGCAACCGCTGGTCGATGGGCACAGATGCCTGGGGTTCCCTCGAGGCGATCCCAGAAATAGTTCATCGCCTCCTGGATCACAGCCATCTTCTCGCGATAGCCCTTCAGCTGCACTCGGCCCACAGCCGACGACAGTTGATGCATACGATACTTGTATCCACCTAAAGGCATGCCTGCGAACGGTTTAACCTCTTCGTCCTGCAGCTGACCGGTACGTCCATAGTGCCCCCACGCAGCAGCACGTTCGTAGATCTGTTGGTCCTCGGTCACCAGGAAACCACCTTCACCACAGGGCAAAGACTTTCCCGACATGATGGACATGGCGCCCACGTGACCAAGGGTTCCGACGAGTCGCCCTTTGTAGAGTGCCCCTTGGGCATGCGACACGTCCTCCACCACTTTGATCCCATGCTTTTCAGCGATCTCCATGATGGGATCCATATCGGTCGGATGACCGCAGTAATGGACCGGCACGATCGCCTTTGTCCTGTCCGTGATCCGGTGCTCGATGTCAGCCGGATCAAGGGTCAATGTATTCGGGTCCATTTCGCTGAACACGACGGTGGCGCCAAGAGAGAAAACCTGTAAGGAACTACCCCAGTAGGTCATGCTCTGAGAGATCACCTCATCGCCCCGGCGCACGCCCACAGCCCATAGGGCCGCCTGGATTGCCGCTGTGCCCGTGTTGTGACACAACACGTGGGGTGCCCCGAACCATTTCTTCAAATCATCTTCGAACTTCAGCGTCACGTCCGTCGCAGACATGGCGCCACGGCGCAATACGTCCAGCACGGCTGCTTCGTCTTCTTCGGTAATGATGGGCCAGGTGAACAGATCACCCGTTGGCACGCTCACGGCGGGGGAGCCCCCTGCAATCGCCAGCGCACTGTCAGTCGTCGCACTCATGCGTCTCTCCAGTTGGTTGTCGGCCTTGGGTCAGTAAGGTCAGTCTTCGTTTTCAAGCGCCATCACTCTTGGACAGCTCTATCAGATAACGAGCGGAGGGCATCTCATGGTGCTCCCACACTCGCCGGATCTCCCCGTCTTGCACCAGGGCCAAACGCGGCCAGCCGTGGCGCCAGGTGAGTCGCTTCCAGTCCGAGCCGGAAATGGTGGCGATGGAGTATTTTGGCTGTAGTTGCTTGATGAATTCGGCCAGGTAACTCGACTCCGGGGCGAATGTGTGAAGGGCGACGATCGGTGGCATGCCAGGCGTCTCGGCCCAATGATTGAGTTTGGGCACTGCTGCAGCACAGCGACCGCAGCGCGGGCTGAACAACTCGAGCAGATACGTCCCCTCAGACAGGTCAATCGCTGGATCTGAGAGTTCAATGCCGGTCAGTATCACCCCTGGTTTTAGATCAGAGCTGGCAATTCGATCGGATTCTGGCAGATAACCGACCAATACCAGAATGAGTGCGACCGCCGTGACGCCGATAACCGATCGACGGGTGACAAAACTGGGCGTCCACCGTTGGCTGCCAAATCGCCAGGCAACCAGCAGCAGTCCCATCATGGCAAGATCCTCGATCAGCGCTTCACCAGGGGTCCTCTCAACCAGCGTGCCAAAACATCCGCAGTTGATATCGGCATCCTGCTGCCATGCATGCCCTGTAAGCGCAATGAAAAGCCCCAACAGACCAATCGCCAGCGGGAAGCTCCATCGGCGTCGCCAGTTGGCCAGCAGGGCGACGCCCAGACCGGTTTCCAGCGCCGGCAAAATGAAGACGGCGATGGCACCCAACTGGGGCCAGGCTTCGCGCGGGACATTGAGCAATTCCACATACGAAATCGCCTCCCAATAGAAGACGATGGGCTCATAGGCCTTGGCCAAACCTGCGACAAGGAAAGTGATCCCCATCAGCCACCGTGCCGCTGCACCGCACGCGGACAGCCACGATGGCGTTGTCGGCGTTGTTTCGCTCATGTAGACCCTCTGTTCCGGAAATTCGTTTTGTGGTTGTCCATTGACCGTGCACCGCCCTCTCGGCAGAGCGTGGCGTCATCTGCAGAATCTGAGCAATGAATCCCCTGTCCACAATGGCGATGATCCCCTTGGTAGCGACGCATTACAGATTGCCGCACACTCCCCCTCGCGTGCTGGCCAGATCTTCCTTATGTCTATGTTTAGTCTTCCTTTCCTGCCATTGGGCGCCCCGAATACAACCTGGGTTCCTCGCAGTCGAACCTGCAAGTGTCGAGAGAACATGCGGATCGTGATGATTACCGGAGATGACCTGGCCTCCTTCCGGGGTGGCACCATCCATCTGATGGAACAGGCGGAGAATCTCGTCGCACGCGGGCATGATGTGCAGATCATCGCTCAGGATCGTGGTGCGTATCCACAGCAGACGACGGTCCGTATCCGTTATCTACCGGCGTGGGGTTCGGGGGCCTTACGACTACTCAGCTACAATGTCTCCCTCCTATTCGTCTTACTGTGGCTTGGACTCCGACGCTGGCCACAGATCATTCATACGCGTCAGATGGGGTATTCCGCCACGCCCCTGTTCGTGTCGACTCTATTGAGATTGCCGCACGTGTTGGAAGTCAATGGCGTGCTACGCGATGAATTGGCGGGCCAAGCGCCGTCAAGGAGCCGGCTGTGGGCAATCGACTTTTTTTCTCGACTGAATCTGCATCGCAGCGACCGATTTACAACGACGACAACGGGGTATCTGCGGCGCCTCGAGCAGGTCTACGACGTCGACGAAACGTCCTGGCGCCCCATGCCCTGTGGTGTGAATCCGGATCTTTTTCGGCCTGCAGATCAGCAAGCAGCCCGTGCGCGGCTGCAAGTACCGAAGGATGTCTTCGCCCTGCTTCATGTGGGCTCCCTGTACGATTGGCGGGGCCTCGATGTACTGCTTGAGGCGCTGGCGCAGGTTCAGGGATCTTTGCCGCCTTGGGAGTTGTGGCTCGTTGGTGATGGTGTAGAGACGCCACGGCTACAACAACAGAGCCAGGATCTGGATCTGACCGATCGCGTCCGCTTCGTTGGCCAAGTGAGCTATAATGAAGTACCCCACTGGCTCGCAGCGGCAGATGTCGGCGTGGTCCTCTACAAACCAACGCGACCGGTACCAGGGGATCCAATGAAGATCTACGAGTATATGGCGTCCGGTCTGCCCGTCATGGCAGGAGATCATCCTCACTATGGCGGGATTGTGGCCGATGCCGCCGCCGGTGTCGTGGTGGATGACACGGACCCAAGAGCGCTGGCCGAGGCCGTGACACGTCTGGCTGCCGACGGAGAGGCCCGCGGGCAGATGGCTTCAAGGGGAGTGGACGTGGCTCGGACGCAGTATTCCTGGGCACGGCGAGCAGAGGATCTGGAGCGACTCTTCCTGGAATTGCTTCCAGCAAGGTCACAGGAGACCACTTGAGATCCCCCCGCGGTAGTCTCGTGATTCCCTCTCTCGACCGCCACGAGATTCTCCAGGAAACGGTGGAGCGTTTTCTCGCTTTCGATTTTGACGCATGGGAATTGATCGTCGTCGATCAGACGCAGCAACCCTTTGCGTACTTGCAGCAGCTGTCGCAACAGCAGCCGGAGAAGGTCAAGTATCTGCGCCTTGAGGCGCGAGGCTTACCCAACGCACGCAATGTCGGCATCACGGCGGCCAGGGGTGACATCGTCCTTTTCGTCGACGACGATGTGATCCCGGAGCCCGGTTTCCTTGACGCTCATCTTGCAGCCTATTCTGACGCGACGGTTGGCGGTGTTGCAGGACGGATTGTGGAGTCTATTCCCCGTCCCAAGACACTGGCCGAGGGTGCCCCCATTGGACGGGTGAGACTCCTGGATGGTCGCATCACCCGTGGCTTCGAGAATCTATTGGCAATGGATGTTGACCATGCACCCGGTGGCAACATGTCATGGCGACGAGAGATCCTGCGAACGATTGGCGGCTTCGACCGACGCTTCGGCGGCACAGCTCATCTGGAGGAATCCGACGTCAGTCTCCGCGTTCGTGCACAAGGGTATCGGATTCGATTCGTCCCACAGGCGAGCCTGACCCATTTGAGTCTGCAAGTCGGAGGATGTCGCGAGTTGGATCTGGCCCGTTGGCTTTACTGGTATGGTCACAACTATCTGCTCTTCGCGCGCAAGAACCTCCCGGCGGCGGCCTTCCCTATCTTCCTCGCCGAGCGTGTGGCGAAGCTTCTGTACACAGGACTACGTCACGCGCGCCCGGCGTATTTCCTGCGCGGCATGGTCGGCCTTTTCGATGGCTGGCGTAGTTCTCGCCGCCCCGAGGAAGGGTTGTAACCCCCTTTAGGGGAGAGGCGTGCGGCGTGTATACAAGGTGTGCGTGCCGAACATACTTGGATCAAAGGCTGCCAGAGCGTCACGCAGAGGTGACTTGTCCAGGGCCCCTATCAACGACGTCGACTGACTCGGCAGACTCACGACGACAAAACGGGTCCTGACCGCCCCGATGCGAGCAGCGATCGCGGCGGGCGATCGCCACAGCGTGTCGGCCAATGCCTGATGATGTCTTCCCAATCGATACAGAATATCCTGTGTGGCAATGATCACGTCCTGCTCAGCGGCATGGTCGCGAAGATACCCTACGAGTCTGCTCGTCTGTCGCTCACCATAGGAATAGTTCGTCTGATAGCCTGCGCCCGTTTGCAGCACTGACAACGACAGTCCCGACGCCAGACAAAGCACGAGCAGCCCTCTCCCCAAGGTAGGAAACGACCATTGCCCCTCATGCCAGCGACGTAACAGGATCAGAGCAAAAGCAGGAGTTACCCAGATGAGGGCATGCTGGAGGATCTTTACGGCGGGATTGATCCCCTCGGTCAGCAGACTGCGGACCTCGAAACGCAGAAAATAGACGGGTTCATGACCAACCAGCAGCAGGAACGATGTGACGACTGCGATCGGGATGAGGTCCGCTCTTGAAAGTTGCCAGTCATACGTGCGCACCAGAGTCAGCAGGATCAAGGGCAAAGCAGGAAGGTAGTATTTGGGAAATCCGTGATTGATCGCTGTGAGAGGGAAGTACACGAAGACCCCAAGAGCAGCGGCGACAACGATCATCTGGCTCGTCTGTAGGCGCTTGAGCTGGCGCAGTGAGGCGAGTCCCCCTAACAGCACCCACGGCCCGAACCAGGCGGCCAGTGTCCAGCCATTGCGTCCCCACGTGGTGACCCAGACCAGCCAGTCTGCCCGTTGGCGATCTGCTCGCTCGGCGACAAATCGAAATGGATCCAGTGGATCCAACTGCAGCCAGCCTGCCATCAGCCACCACATGGCCGCAAAGCCGACGACACCTCCCAGGGCGATGGCGCTGAAGCCGAGGAGGCGTGTGCGGTCCTTCCAGGCAAGTGCCAGACCGACACCGGCGACCATCAACAACGGCGTAGAAAATTTCGTCAACAGCGCCAACGCCAGGCAGGCGGAGCAGAGCAATCCCCAGTGCCACGTTTGGTCTCGGTGCGCCAACCACGCGAGCAGAGCCACAATAAAAGCCAGGCAGGTCGGCACAAGAAGCGTATTGTCGATGTGGACCGACAGACTCCCCTGCACAAATGCCGGGGCCGTCGCCAGCAGCAGCAGACTGAGACAACACTGCCGCAAAGTGAGTCCCACCTGCCTGCCCAATACCCAGGTCAAGGCCATAGAAACCAGGGCACAGACAATGCCCGGAATCCGCAGGGCAGCATCGCTGTTGCCTGCCAGATAGATAGCTCCGGCCAACAACAGATCGTAGACAGGCGGCACATAGAGATGAATCTGCTCGCCGACAAGAAGGCGCTCGGCATTACGCACCTCATAGATCTCATCGTCCGTCACCGGCTGTTGCAGCCTCGGCAGAGCCAGCGTCAGAAAAACAAGCAGTGCCAGCAGCCAGCCCTGCTGCTCAAGACGGCGCACAAGCGACTCAGGGGGACGATTCGCCATCAGCTGCGTGTTCCGGCCCCCCCCGCCCTTCCAGATGAGAGTATTGCCGTCGTACAAAAACCATGAAGAAACCCAGCAGGAGAAACACAACGACCGACTGGGCAACCTGCAAGGCCGCATTCATCCCCGTTGAACCTGCCAGGGCCAAGGCCGATAGGCCCAGCCAGATTGTCACGATGTAGACGACGAGCACGGACCCAACACGGCCAATCCGAAGATCCTCGAGACGGTGATGAATGTGATCGCGACCAGTGAAATCCAGCCACTGTCGAATGCTGCGAACCTGGCCGCCATACACGCGCATGATGGTGGTGAAGGTCATATCAAAAATGGGAACGCCCAGAATGAGAACGGGGACGATCAGCCCGACGACATGGTGCGAACCCCAGTCCCCCATCACACCCACTGCGGCCATGGTAAAACCGAGAAATGTGCTGCCTGCGTCGCCAAGGAAGATCCAGGCTCGTTTGCCCGGACGGAAGTTATATAGAAGGAATCCGAGGCAGGCCCCCACGATTGGCATCGTCAGAAACATCATGTAGAGCTGATCGTTCTGCAGCGCTACCAGGCTGAAAAACAGTGCATTGAGACCACACGACCCAGCGGCCAATCCGTCCGTACCATCGAGGAAATTCACTGCATTCGTAATACCAATGACCCAGAAAGCAGTCAGAGCCCACTCAGCCGCCATGCCCCATGCCGTCGGCGGCAGGAAGGAGAGCACCACGCCGTAGTGAATGAGAATACCTACGGCTGCCAATTGGGCGAGAAGTTTGACCTTCGCTGAGAGCTCTCGCAGATCGTCGATCAGTCCCACGAGAAAAATGAGACTACCCGCCAAGGCGACGCCCTTCAACTCCTGACTAAAGGTGAAGTTTCGTAACAACGTGGCGGCAAAGGCCAAGTACAGGGCAACACCACCCAAGAGCGCTGTGGGTACTGCATGTGCTTTGCGACCCGATGGCATATCAACAGCACCAAAGCGATGTGCCATGGCGTAAATGATGGGCGTCATGACATACGCCAGGCCAAACGACAGCAGCAGCAGATACGCCCAACGAAGACCCGATTGATTCAGCAGTTCTTGTGCCTCACTGCTGGCCAGGAAGGTGACGAAGATCAGAACCACAATTCGGTCTACGGAAAACCAAGACAGTCTCTGTTCGCTCATGAAGCACCCCCTCCCACCAGCTTCCTCAGAGCCGCACATATGATGTCTTGTTGCTGGGCCGTCATGGAAGGATAGATCGGGACCGACATGGACGTCTCCCACAGGAGGGTCGACGCGGGAAACTGCGCATCCGCAATTCTCAGCCAACGATGTAGAGGGCGATCGATCGGACGATGACAGATGACGCCAGCGTCTCGCATGTGGATCAGTGCGTCCTCCAATCGACAGTGGTCTGGTAGCTGTACGACAAAACGATAACCATTGGCCCTCTCAGACACAGGTGGTAGTGTGAGTTGTGTGTCTTGCAGGAGCTGGTGATATCGGTGTGCATGCCCTCGACGCGTCGCAACAAATTCATCGAGACGACGAAGTTGGACTCGACCGATCGCAGCACTGACATCTGTCAATTTGGCATTCCACCTCAACACCTGTGGATCATGTCCATCATATTCACGTAACGACCTGATCTCATCGATGAGTGAGTCATCATCGCCGACGACCATCCCACCCTCACCCCCACTGGTGATCATCTTCGTCGCATAGAACGAACAAATGCTGGCGACCCCGGCGGTCCCAACTCCATCACAGCCCAGCGCCATGGCGAGATCTTCAACCACAGCGGCACCACCCCAGCTCGAGCTGTCGATCGACGCAGGTTGACCGAACAGGTGTGGGATGACGACCGCCTGCATGCCAGGATCAGTGGCAGCCGGTTCGGCGTGCAGATTTCCGTCCACCCTGTCGACATCTGCCAGCACCGCCGTCGCACCGGCATGATGCACCGCGTGCAACAAGGCGCTGCACACGTACGATGGCAGCAGAACACGCCCACCTTTGACATCCAAGGCGCGCAGGGTCAGCATCAACGCGGCAGTTCCCGATGACACAGCCACCGCATGGCGTCGTCCAAGACGCTCGGCGGTCTCGGCCTCGAAGGCTTCAACCTGCCGCCCCTGAGCCAATTGTCCTGAGTGAATGACAGCCGCCGCGGCGGCAGCCTCCAGATCACCCACCGTAGGTCGAGAATGCGGAATCATGGACAAGGTAGCGGTCGGCTCATCCGCGACATAGATCCCCAGTGACCTCTAAGCCCCAAAGAAGTCACGCACCGCTTCGATCACACGATCGACTTGCGTATCATCGAGCTCTGGGAAGATTGGCAGAGAGAGGATCTGTTCGCAGGCCTTCTCCGTCACAGGCAAGTCTCCGACGGCGGCACCACAGTCAGAAAATGCCGTCGTCGCATGCAGCGGCACCGGATACTGAACCGCCGTCTGGATCTGCCGTTCCTTCAATGCCGCGGCCAATGCATCTCGATCGTTGCAACGAATCACATAGAGATGGTAGACTGGATCCGCCCAAGCAGCCGTGGACGGTGTGCTCAAACCATCGAGCCCTGCCAGCCCCTCATCGTAGCGTTTGGCGATTTCGCGCCGGCGCACATTCCAACGTTCAAGGTGTTTCAGTTTGACATCTAAAACCGCGCCTTGCAGACCATCCATGCGATGGTTGTAGCCCAATTCGCCGTAGGTAAACTTCGCTCCCCCGGCGACCTGACCGTGGTTGCGTAGTGAGCGTATCCGCGTGGCCATAGCAGAATCTGATGTGGTGATTCCACCTGCATCACCATAGGCCCCAAGATTCTTCCCAGGATAGAAACTGAAGCAACCCGCCACTCCCAACGACCCCACGACATCTCCCTTGTAGCGGGCACCTTGAGCTTGGGCAGCGTCCTCAATCAGGTGTGCACCGTGATCGTCGGCGAGCGTCCTGAGTGGATCAAGATCGGCGGGATGGCCATAGATATGAACCGGCAGAATGACTCGGGTCCGATCGGTGATCCGCTCTGCGACGCGAGCCGCGTCGAGGGTAAGATACTCATCCTCGACATCAGCAAAGACAATCTGCGCCCCGAGATGCCCTACCGCTTCGGCTGTGGCACCAAAAGTGTGCGGCGTCGTGATCACCTCATCACCAGGCTGCAGATCCAGACACTTCAGCGCCAACGTCAGCGCATCAGTGCCATTGCTGACACCGATACAGTGGTCGACGCCGCAATAGGCCGCATAGGCCTGCTCGAATGCTACCACGGCGGGGCCGAGGATAAACGAACATTCCTGGACCGTCTGCGCCATCGCCGCCTCAAGCTGTGCGGCAATCGTTGCATGTTGCAGCGCTAGATCATTCATCGGTACGGGGGCCAATGTGGCAGCTGTACTCACGAGATACTCCTGCACATAAGAATCACATGAAATAGCGTACGGGAACGAAACCCTCAGCATGGGTCACGCGCCCCTGAATGCCGCGGAAGTGTGCCGCCGATTGGGCAATATTGACGATGTTCATCTGCTCAATATTTGTACGGCTGATCTGCGAAGCATGCGCCTCCAGAGCACCAAGTTTCTGATGGATCACATCGCCAATGTCCACGAAGACACTCGGGTCGAAATGTTGAGACGAGAGTCCCTCAAAAAACAACAGATTGCGCACGGATCGAGCCGCCGGCACAACGGCACGGGCAATGTGTCGATGATCCTGATGCGTGTCTTCGCCAAAGTGAGTGTAGACTGAATCGGCGTTGGTCTTGTTGATCACCGCTTCGATTGCCATAATCGACTCCTGGTGGCACTCGAATTGAGTGTCACCATAGTCACCAAAGAACGTGTCTGTCGCACCGATAATTTTTGCAGCGGCGAGTTGTTCTTCACGGCGAATCAAAGGATCTCCGCCCTGGGCCCCGTCGGTGACAATCATGATATACACATTGTCTCCGCGTTGAACGTGCTGAATAAGCGTACCTGCGCAGCCGTATTCGACATCATCCGGGTGAGCACCAATCGCAAGAATATTCATCAGAATTTCGTCACCGGTTGGGTGAAATCATCCACTATACCGACGACCCGAGCGCACAATATCTGCGCTTCGGCTGCCGTGGTTGAGAACGAGATCTAGGCTAGACAGATGGGAGGTGAACTCTCCGAATAGTTGGTCGTATTCGGGATGCTCATATTCGTGAAAGATAACCTTGATGCCCTGGTCGGTAAATCGAGAACTATCAAGGTACTTGGCCCCATCGGGCCCTGACAGATACGTTGACGCTTCCTGTTGCAAGCACAAGTCGATGAGTCGCTGCGTCGGATCGTCGCTCACCGTCGACTGTGAGGATAATGACATGGGCGTCGAGATACCAAGTTGCCCTCGTAGCCACTCAATGCTCGCCACATTGATGTCTACAAGTCTGTCGTACGTCGTATCGAACAGGGCTTGTAAACTCAGGTTCGCTCCTTGCCATCCTGACGCGGGGCCATAGTTCGTCGTCAGCGCTTGCCAGTGCTTGTGACGCCAGTTGACGTGGTCATTCGTCGCGACCTCGTCAATACGAGCAGGAAAATCATAACTCACGGGAACGGTCAGCCACTGCGCCCCCTGCGCCGTTTTTATTCTATTTCGATTCTGCCACTCATTCTTCTTGAACTGGACGCTATCGAGAAGAATGAAGTGGTCAGCAATCTCCATTTTGTCAAAGTATCCCAGCCAGGGCATATACTGGGGCTGGTGGATTGTCACAATCATCTCGTCAACTCCATTACTGGCCTGTGGGGCGAGTTGTGTTGGTGACGAAGATTGGATTGGACGTCAGCGTAGAAGTGCCTGTGCGTGCCATCACGCGATAGTATCCTGTCTCCCCATTCTGCAGCGCATCGATGTGCGCCATTTGCAGAGGCGTCACGCCCTCAAGTCGCGCGACAATCTGAGCTTGGTCCCGATCTCCACGAATCAGCCTGACCTCGACCCGTTCGCGCACGCCATTCACCTTGTCCAGGTCCACGAGGACTCGCGCTTCCTGATCTGTCGTAAGGACCTGCCCTGATTTCGCCACAGCACCACCGGCCGACTGAATCTGAAACCGAGTGAGTCTTAGCCGATCGTCACCGCCACGAACGGCATAGCTACCGCCGTCTCTTAGAGCCTGCAGTACTCCACCACGAGATCGCGCTTTCACCCGCAGAACCGTAAGGATGTCGTGCAGACGATTCCCCGTGACATTCTCGTGATAGTCGATCTCCCCAGTTCCCCAAACAGGACGTTGCCGCTCTCCGCGCAGATAGGCACTCAGCGTTTGATCCCACTGTTGGTCCGGTTCGGTCGCAGTGATATGATCCGCATACAGCGCAGCAAAGCCCGTATAGCCGGAGGTTTCGAGCAGGTCCTGCGCATGGGGGCGGGTCTGACTGGCAACCGTTGCGACGCCACCAAAAACCTGCAACGGCGGAATCGTGGACGCCGCCTCCGGGTGAGCCCAGAAGCTGAGTCCGCCTGACTGATTCACCGCATCGAAGTAGGCATTAAAAACAGCACTTTCGACGGCGGCGTCATAGGGCTGAAACCGCGGCAACCGCAGGCCGGAGACAAGACTGTCTCCCAGGAATAAGCAACAGATGATGATGACCACCGAACGCAGTCTCTTACGATTGCTGCCGAGCAAGGCGGCCCACAAAAGTCCTGCAATGGGCCACAGCAGCAGCCAACGTCTGCCGGGCAGCCAGTTGCCGTCTCCTCCCAGAATTGGCAAATGCCGATAGGCATCCGCATTGTCCAATCCCACGGCTAACAGATGCTTGTTCCAGCCTCCCACGGTGGCTCGCTGATTGAAAACATCCACGTCCCAATGATAGAATGGGGCTGACTCAACCCCATCGATGACGATGATATCATCATGCAGTGCATCGAGCCTTCTTATCTCTGTGAGATATTCGTCGAGGGTATCCGAACCGAGCAGTGAACGATAGGAGCGCGTCACACGCAGTAAGTTTCGCCAGGGCGCGATGCCATAGCTGACCTCCAGCAAGTCATCGTCGGTGATCACGACGACATCGATGCCAAGTCTGCGCGCATCATCAACAACATCCGCCAGTGCACTGCGGCCTGTGCTGTATTGCGTATGAACATGAATCGAGGCATCAAGGACCAGCTCCGGGTCTTCCATCTCCATCGCTGAGAACGCATCCGCTTGCACGCGCGCTACACACGTGAGTGTCAGCAAGACACTGACAAGCAGCCAGACTCGTGGGCGAACAAGACATCTCATGCTTTGGTAGCCATTTCAGCCTCTACCATGAGTTCACGATACAGTGCATCAATCTTGTCGACCATCGGAGCAACACCATAGGACAGGGCCTGTAGATGGGCAGCCTCACCCAGTTGCCGTCCAAGATTCCGATCCCTCATCAGCCGATCGATCGCTTGCGCCAACTGCGGGACCGATCGAGGGGGGACGAGAAGGCCATGGTGTCCGTCCTCTAACAAGTGAGGTATGCCGCCCACGTGGGTCGCAACCACAGGCCTCCGTAGGTACATCGCCTCAACGAGGGCTTTGCCCATCCCCTCATTGAGGGAGGGAAATGCGAATAGATCCATAGACCGAAGGGCATCACCTGTGTCCTGTCGCCAGCCGGCAAATACAACACGCTGAGAAATTCCGAGTTCCTGCGCCAATCGACGCAAGCTGGCTTCCTCCTCCCCGTCTCCAACCAGTAGCAACCATGGAGACGTTTCCAGGCGGGCCATGGCTCGCAGCAGGTCGTGTTGGCCCTTCACCTGAGTCAGACGGCCAAGGGTTCCCACCACAAAGGCATCCTGGGGAATGCCAAGAGACTCACGCATTTTGGCGGACGTCTGCTGGCTAGCATCCAACGCCTGTAGCTCGACACCTGAGTGAATGACGATGAACTGTGATGCGGGCGCCACGTCGAAGGCCAGATGGTCCGCCAGATCCGCATCTGTGAGGGCCACGATCCGCTCACACCAACGGGCGGCCAGGCGCTCAAGCAGGACGAAAAAACGCGTCACGGGTGATGAGTAATAACCGTAGAAGACGTGCCCATGCGGCGTGTGCACCGTGTGCGGGACACGGGCCAGCCGTGCAGCCAGGCGTCCGATCACCCCCGCCTTGGAGGTATGCGTATGAACCAGATCAAAACCTCGGCAGACCCGCCATAGACACAACAGAGCGCGCAGGTCGTGCCACGGACTCGGTGCTCGAATCAAATGAGGAATCTGAACAACCTCCACACCCGCTTGTTGAGCCAGTTCAAGCGTCGGTGACATCGGCCCCTCGCTTGGTCCCACGGCGAGCGTGATGTCATAGCGCTCGGGGTCGAGGTGAGCGACGGTCAGGAGTGTGTTCTCGGCCGATCCGCCTCGATCCAGACGCGTGATAACGTGCAACACACGTTCTCTGCCTTGTCGCTGTGGCATCGTCGCGTCGGCCTCAAGCATCAACAGCCCTGGCTGGTTGCTCCTCCTCGAGCTTCGCCGCTGCAACGACCAACCCCGCTGTAAGCCAGAATGGCTCCATGATACGCACGATAATAAAGGTGTTGGCTCCTACTGCGTGCACGAGCAATCCCGTCAGACCTGCCACCATTCCCATCGACAGACCGCGATACAGAGGATCCTCCGTACGCCGATAAAATCGATACGATTCGCGATAGACGGCAATCACAAGCCAACCGAAAGTGTACACACCGATGAGGCCGGTTTCTGCAAGTGTGCGCGGGTATTGGGCATCCAGAAAGGTGTAGCCTGTGACGCCATACCCCCAGATGGGACTCTTGGCGGCATCCGTGATCGCATCCTGCCAACTGGCAATGCGGGCGGACGTAGAGCTGTCCAGTCGCACATTGCCGACACTCACACGATAGTGACCGGTCTTGCCCTGATTGAAGGTGTATAGGATTCGGTCCTTGACGGTCTGCGGCATCGCTGCCGTACCAAGGGCGATCAGAACAATCAGCGTAGCGATCATAGGAAAGCGATTGCCCCGCTTCAGTACGATGAGGCTGATATAGACAATGGGCAACCCCAAATACGACCCACGCGACAGTGTGGCCAGGAAAGGGACGATAGAGAGCATCAGCAATCCCCTCAGCAATCCCCTGACGCGACGCTCTTTCAGAGACAGCAGCAGCCCCCCGGCAACGGCTCCCGTAAACAGTAGATACCCACCGAGAGTGTTAGGCTCCCCTTGATCGCCCTCGAAGGGAGCTGAAACTCTTCCCCCCATGGGTATCTGCACCATCGCCACGATGCTCACAATGAAGGTTGTGACGAGCATCGCAATCGTGAATCGTCGGATCTGATCACGACTGTGAATATTGTTGGAGACAAGGAAGAAAATGACAAAGTATTCGATGTATTTCAGGACGAAGAAGATCCCTGTCATCCCTTCAACGTGACCGAAGATCAGCCCCATACCCGTGGCCAGAACACAGGCCAGTGTGTACCAGGCGATGGGCTGATTCAATGGTGTCTGCCGTACCAGCCCCAGTTCCTTGTGCACCGCCATGCGGGTAAGCCAGGCGAAACACATGATGACGAGGAGCATGTCCTCTGTGCGGATCGTGACACCACGTCCACCGGTTGTCGAACTTGGCCCTGCGAGAGCCCCCATACCGAACTCGGGAGACAGAAGCATCGAGAAGATGAGGACGTAGAGACTTGCTTCCGTACTTACGAAGCAGATGATGAAGACGCAGATGCCGAGAGCGATGGCGCCCCCCACCAGATACGGAGCAAGTCCCAGAAGTGCGGACAGGGCGGCGCAGACACAAGCGATCACAACCAGCATCGGCCCTTGTCTGCCACGATCGGGAGGCTGGAATGAAGAGGTCAGCAAGGCACGTTACTGTCGGTTACTGTTCTCGTGGCCAGACGCGTGGATCTGCGACAAAGCGTTCCGCTTCAGCGAGTGAGGCGAAGGCACCTGCCAGCAGTCCCCCGTCCTCTTGAAGAGCCGTCGTGTAGTCGGAGGCAAGTACACCCTCCCCACGCACCGCGAATGGCAGATGGAGAATCGTGAATTCTTCGATGACCCCGTCGCTGCGCAGCTGCTCTGCGTAGCCAAATGCATCATCCCACCTATCGAAGCGTCCGAGCAGGAGGCGTAGATAGCGCTCACCATCAACGCGCACAGGGCTGAGGAATACAGGTTCGGCCTGCTGCCGCAGGGCTGCAAGATTTCGTGCGCCCCACACCGACCCAGGTGGATACGCGGCAATGCGTATGGCGTATGACCGAGAAGTCTGGACGATTTCGAACAGTGGCGTGGTTGTGTCCGCGACCATATCTACCTGTGCGGGGGCGATACGGTCAACGGGGCGACGTTCGGGCGCTACCGTCTCAACAGGCGTTGGTGCGATAGCGGCTCTCTCAACCAAGCTCGTCGATGGCACAGCGCCAGGTGGGGCTTCCTCTACGACGTCGCGATCGTCACGCTCCGACACCACTGAGTCGTCTCCTCTGCGCTCAGCGACGGGGCGGCTCTGCTGTGTGGGTAGGACGTCCGATTCTCCACCAGCCATCAAGCCGGGCAGAACACCGCTCTGCCACGAGACACCCACTGCGGCGACGGCGAGCGCCAAATACGTCACCAGACGACGCCCCAGCCCACTGCCCTCCTGGACCTCGAAATCAGCTTCATCGTCTTCAATTTCGTCGTCGACAACAGAGATCTCTGGTGGTGGGACATGGGTTTCATCGTCGCCAATGCCGAACCGTTTGCGGGTGCGCCTGGACCAGTCCCGGAATCTCTGCTCAATGGTCCTCTCAGGGGCTGCTATCTCCGAGCCGTAGGCGTAATAGGCGTTGGAACCAATATCCTGAAATTCGGAACTCAGATCTGCACGGATCCCATTGATGACCACACCCAGCAGTTCAACGCCAACACCAAGTAGCAGAGAGGTCGAGCGCTTCAGGGAGGTGCGGGCGACGTCACCGGCCTTGTAGACCATGAGGGCACCATCCACCTTCTTCCCGAGAATCGCCGCATCCGTCACGTGCAATACAGGGGGTGTATCTATAAGAATGACATCGTAGGCGTCGCGGATTTCGCTCAGGAATTCGTCCATTCTTCGCGAATTCAGAAGCTCCGCGGGATTGGGAGGAATCGCACCGCTGGTGATGATATGCAGGTTGCTGATTCCCTGCGTCTGCAGCACATCCTCCATCCCCATCCCACCGGTGACGATATCGGTCACTGTACGAACCACATCCTGCCACTTGTAGTTGCCGACGATGACCTCTGTCACACCCGGCTCTTTGTCGAGACCGAACAAGCGCGCCGTAGACGGCTTACGCAGATCACAATCGACGAGCAACGTACGCTTTCCAAGTTGCGCCATGGTCATCGAGAGATTTGCGATGGTCGTCGATTTTCCCTCGAAGTGCATGGAACTGGTCACCATCATACAGCGCACGCCCTTTTCGACACTGACGAACTCGATATTCGTACGCAGCGTTCGATAGGTTTCGGCCAATGTCGACATAGGGTCGAAATAGGCCACAAGCTGTGCTTTTCGCTGAACTGTACGATCGTCGGAGACATCGACACCACGGTGTGCTAACGAGGCGCGCACATCATCCACGTTGATAAAAGGCACGATGCCGACCACTTGCGTCCCCGTATACTCCTGTACGTCTTCGATGGTACCGATTGACGTATCGAGCGTTTCGGCGACAACGGCGAAAACAACACCCAGTACGAGCCCGAGCAACACACCGAGAAGCGCCCGCCTGGCGGGATGGTGAGGATTGGTGGGAATCGACGGGGTCAGTGCCCACTCGAGGACGGAGACTTCCTCGACCTTGTCCGCTTCGCGGATCAGAGCCTCCTGATAGGATTCCTCCAGGACGGTGACCACTTCCTGGCGCATCGCCACCTCACGCTGCAGACGGCTTAACTCGAGTCCCATGGAGGGCAGCAGATTGTATTGCTCGCGCAAACCAACCAGGCGCTGTCGCTCAGAGACGAGATCACGACGCATTGACTCCCGGCGTTGTCGCAACTCACCGGTCAGATCGCGAGTGATCTGGTCAATCTTTACCTGAACACGCTGGACATTCGGATGATTTGGAGTCAACTGCACGAGCAAGGCGTCACGCTGGAGTCGTTGCTCGTTCAGATTGCGACTCAAGGTCAAGAAGGCTTCGCCTGTGCGACGGACGGACGTTCCCTGCAACGTTCGCTCGGAAAGCCCGCCGCTATCCTCCATCTCACTGACCATCACTTCAATCGCACTCAGGTCCTGCTCGAGACGCTGAACTTCGCGTTCGGAGGTGGTCATGCCCTGCAGGTTGACACTCGCCTGACTTTCGAGAGAGATCAGTTCGCTCTGCTCTCGATAGAGGCGGACCGCTTCTTCTGCTTGCGTCAGGATGGATCGCGCATTGGACCGCTGCCTCTCGACGAACTCGCGGTGGCGAACAGCCTGCTGATTCTTCAGTTCATGGTCGAAGTCGCGATAGACACGAGCGAGGGTATTGGCCATATCCCTGGCTCGTTCAGGAACCGGATGTTTGGCCGCAACGGCGATGATATTGGTGAAGCCCTCCTGGGACGTCTTGATAATTCGCTGGAGGTCTTGGAGAATCTGTGCCGAATCTGGACCGGACGTCGTCGGCGTCAACAGCTTGAGCTCAGTCGCCGTCCGCCTCAACACGGGTTGGCTCGTGATGATCGTCTGTTGTGTCTCGATCATATCGCCTGAATTGTAGGCGATCGTTTGTAGATATAACCCGGTTAGATTCTGATGGAGATTGATCTGAACTTTCGCTGTCGCCACAAACAGCGGCTGCGGTTTCCAGACGGAAGCGAGAAGAAAGCTGAAGAAGCCGAGAAGGAAGGCCGTAAAGACGACGATCCCCTTGCGCCGACGAAGAATGCGCCAGTAATCGCGAAGAGTGACTTCATACTGGGCCATAGCGGCTTAAGCGTCAGTCGGTAAGAGGCGTTGGTTGATTGCAGGGACACTGCATCCGGCGATGGGGCAGTGCTCCTGTGTCTCAGCGACGAGATCCGGTCTGGATCTTTGCGCTGCGACCGAATGTCATCTCTTCTGGCTTCGGTTCTATCCGTTGTGTGGCCTCGCTGTTGGAGGCTGGCGACTGACCACCACTCCCACTACGCTCAGGACGATCGCGACGCCCCCCACCCTCGGAGCGGCGGCCACCGTCACGATCACGACGGGGACGGCGTGGTCGGTCATCGTCACCTTCATCGCGTCGAGGAGGTGCGCCGACAACCTCGACGATCTCCCCTACGAACTCGGCATCGATCGTGCGCGTCAAAAGCACTTCACCGCGCTCCCAGAACTGGGCGCCTGCTGCGGCGGCGGCGGCGGCGCGTATTTCAACCAACGCCGGATTGTCTACCGATCCAGATCTGGACTCAGCGGCCTCACGATTTGCCGACAAGTGCAGGTAGAAACGATCCTCGGGACGAATTCCACCTTCTTTCATCGTCGCCGCCGCTTCCACCGTAGCAATCATATACAGACTTTCCGACGGTTCGATGGGCTCGCCATCCATCTCGACGAAGAAGCTGTGTGCATACAGCGCCCTGATCCGGTTATCTGTAATCTCGAAACGCCGCTGTCGTGAGTCTTCAACAAGCGTACGGATATCCTCTTCTGCCACGGCCGAATAGCGCTGCTGGACGGCCTCCACGACTTCGCCCAAAGGGATGTATCCATACTCATCCATGGTGAGTCCGAACTCGTCGGGACGGTGTCTCAGAATGAGTGAGAGCAGCTTGGAAATTCGTCGGCGGTCAGGCACGTCGGTCAAAGTCCTTGTGGAGAGTCGGTCGAACGGCGGGCGATGTCGCGGTACCGCCGAGTTTGATTTGGCTACGGTCTACTGATTCCACTTGTCACGGTAGCGCAACAGCGCCGCACGAATACTCTCGTCCTGCAAGGCGAGAATCTGGGCAGCGAGCACAGCCGCGTTGCGCGTGTTATCGATGCCGACCGTCGCAACGGGAATACCTGGAGGCATCTGCACAATACTGTACAACGAGTCCACACCGTTGAGCGGCCCAGAGGCGATCGGCACGCCGATCACAGGCAAGGGCGTATGTGCGGCCACCACACCGGGCAGAGCAGCAGCAAGCCCTGCACCGGCGATGATCACCTTTATCCCACGCCCTTCTGCCTCTTTCGCCCAAGTGGCAGTTCGTTCAGGGTTTCTATGTGCAGAGGAGACAATCTTCTCGTAAGAGATCCCCATTTCATCGAGGATGGCGACAGCTTTATCCATCACCTCCTCGTCGGAGGGGCTACCCATGATCATTCCAACAGAGATACTCAACTCGATTTCCTTTTTCAGCCGTGTTCAGCCACCGTATCTATGATCAAAGCATTTGGTGGACATAGATTTTGCAAACAGACAAATATCACCACGTCCGGAGTAGGGCGCAATCACCATTCCGCAAGCTTACCCGGCATTTCGGCGCAGGATGGCAGGATACTCAAGGTCCTCACCCCACTGCGTATCGCCGCCAACCTTTGTCTCCACTTCCGGCGCCCGACGCGGCGTTCTCAACGGACGGCTTGCGCGATGCTCGGTTTCCTGAGGGGGAACGACTTCTTCTGCACGGGCAGACGACTGCATCTGTGCTTGGGTAACAAACTTTCCATCCTTGTCCAGATGAAATCCAGTAGCGATCACGGTCACGCGCAGCTCGTCGCCCATGGATTCATCAATTACAGTGCCGAAGATGATATTCGCCTCGCTCCCTGCCGCCTCTTGAATGATAGAAGCCGCCTCATTGGCTTCGTAGAGGGTCAGATTGGCATTCGCGGAGATATTGATCAGTGCCCCCTTGGCGCCGTCGATGGATATCTCCTCGATCAAGGGGCTCTTGATGGCCTTCTTCGCCGCTTCCAAGGCTCGTCCTTCGCCCCGATGGGCACCGACACCGATGATCGCGTCGCCACCTTCGGTGATCACCGTCTTCACGTCATTGAAATCTAGATTGATCATGCCCGGAATCGTGATCAGATCAGCGATGCCGCGAGTCGCCTGCAACAGCACTTCGTCTGCTCTGGCGAAGGCTTCTTCCAAGGTCGTGTCCCGCGAGCATACCTGTAGCAATCGCTGATTCTTGATCACAATGAGGGTGTCGACGTGCTCCTGCAGTTCAGCAATCCCGGCCTGCGCATTGCGCATCCGTGGAAATCCTTCGAACTGGAAAGGTTCCGTGACGATACCAACCGTCAGCGCCCCCTGTTCCTTGGCGATCTGAGCGACCACGGGCGCCGCGCCGGTCCCCGTCCCGCCTCCCATACCTGCCGTGATAAAGACCAGATCTGTGTCAGCCAGTTTCTCCGCCACCTGCTCGCGGTCTTCTTCAATCGATTGCCGCCCGATCTCCGGCTTCGCACCCGCTCCGAGGCCACGCGTGACACTTTCTCCAATGCACAGGCAATGATCTGCAGCCGATACTTCTAAATCCTGGTTGTCCGTATTCACGGCAATGAATTCGACGCCGTGCATGCCAGACTGCACCATGCGATTGATCGCGTTGCCGCCGGCACCGCCGACGCCGACAACCTTGATACTGGCACACGATTCAAAGTCAATAATCTGAAATGTCATGTAGTAGCTCCCCCTCGGTGGATTTCAAGTGCTGCTGTGTGATCGCAGGAACACGTAGATCAGAGCAAACCCTCCAACCACGAGCGCATACGGCCCGCAGTGGAGTCAAAACGGGTGGTCAATTGAGTTGGACCTTCGGACTGAGCGTCATGCGCGGTCAGCACCAAACCCATCGCCGTCGACCACTCTGGCTGAGCAAGACCATCACCGACGCCTGCACGAACTGGTGGCGAAGCAATACGGGTCGATGCGCCCAAAACGCGTTCTGCGACGGTTGCCATTTTCTCAAGCTGGCAACTGCCGCCTGTGAGAACGAACCCGGCGCGTGGGATTGGCCGCTGTGGCAGATCAAGTCCCCGTGAAACGAGACCAAACAGTTCCTCCAGCCTCGCTTCGATAATCTCCCATGCCTCTGCCTGTGCGACTCGCTCGGGTGAGCCCCCGGCGACCCGAGCGACCTGCAAGGAATCGTCTTCGCTCAAAGCGAATTGCCGTTTCAAAGCCTCGGCATGATTCCATGTCGTGCGCAGGCATACGGCCAGATCCCCCGTCACCTGTTGTCCCCCCACGGGGACGATACAGGTATCCACGACAGCTCCCTCTTCGAAGCAGACCACATCCGCCGTTCCGCCACCGATATCTATGAGCCCAACCCCCATGTCGAGTTCGTCATCAGACAAACACGCACGGGCAGCGGCAATGGGTGAAAGGACAAGGTCTGCCACTCGATACCCGGCTCGTTCCACGCAGGCAACAAGATTTCGAACAGCCGTCACTCCGCCTGTCACGATATGAACACGTGCGCCGAGGCGCACACCGGACATACCCACAGGATTCTGAATTCGCTGTTGCCCGTCTACCTCAAAATCACGTGGCAGGACATGCAGTACCTCACGTTCGAAGGGAATGGCTACCGTTCGCGCCGCATCAATCGCGCTCTGGCGATCCATGGTGCTGATGGTCCCGCCCTTGCCCTCCACTGCCACGGCTCCCTGGCTCTGCAGAGCGTCTACATGCTCTCCAGATATCGAAATCGTCACGCGGTCAACGTGGACACCTGATGCCACCCTTGCCTGCTCGACAGCCTGACGAATGGCGGAACCGAGTCGGTCTGCATCAACCAGCACGCCATGGCGCACACCAAGACTGGGCGCACTTCCCACACCAATGACGTCAAGACGAGATCCACTTGCTTCGGCCAGAACCACTCGCACCATGGTCGAGCCGATATCGACGCCAGCCAGGACGGCCGCTGCATCAACCATGAGGGGAGACCTGGAGATCTTGTGCACGTTGGTTGCCACGTTCCATAATCGTCCGCGTCGTACCCACGACCGCCTGTCCCTGGAATCTCAGGTCTACGTAGACAGCATCGGGTACATCGTGGTACACCCTTACCAGCACACCCAGCAGGGCCTGCAGACAGTCCGCATCGTGCAACGGTAGCCGCACCTCCAGATCGTCTGCGACCAGACGCAGTCTCAACGATTCGGTATCCAGCGGCAGGATCTCAGATACTTCGGAGATCAGTCCCGGCGCGCTCTTGCCTGCTTGCAGCCACCAGGTAAGCAATGTTTGCACCTGGTGCCCCTCAGGGACAATCTCTCCCACGACAGGTTCCCACACAGTCGCCGTCGTATCCACATCAATGACCTGCAAAATCTCATGCGGACGAATCACCGGCAGGTCGAGGTCAGCAACTCCCTCTGTCGTCAATCGACCTCGCGGCAGCACAACGCCGTCCGCATCGAGGCCGAAGAGCTCACCATGCCATTCGAGCCACGCCGTTCGTCGCCGCTCCTGGAGAGTTACCACAAGACGATCGGGTGGACGCCGCTCAACACGGGCACTTCGGACCCAGACCAGCTGGCTGATTCGTGCGGCAACCTCATCAAGATCCGCATGAAAGATGCTGTCCTGTGGTAGCAAACCGCTGGCAGCGAGGATCTCCTCACCAGACAACAAGCGCAATCCGTGAACTTCGAGTGCAATCAGTCCGTAGCCGGGTGCCTTGTTGAGAGCCTCCCGCCCAGCAAATATCGCTGTTGCCATGACACCGAGCACGGCCGCCAGACAGACGCCGACCATCACACGGCGCCGCAGTCGTCGCACTTGATGAGTCGAGGTGAGGGATTTATTCGAGTGACGTGCCATTCTATGCCTGATTCGCTACGCGCCGAGAAGCGAGGATTGCGTCGAGTCGATCACCGATATCGCCGGCTCCCATCACCAGGAGTAAGTCACCGTCTGCACATCTGTCGAGGGCAGCGCCGATTGCGACAGATGCATCAGGTTCCTCAAACACGGTTTGCAGACACTTGAGCAATGGCTCAGTCAACAGTCTCGATGTGACGCCTTCCATTGGTGCTTCTCTGGCCGGATAGATATCACAAACCCAGACCTCATCAGCCAAACTCAGCGCCTCGACAAACTCGGCCTGCAGATGGTGTGTTCGCGAGTACAAGTGAGGCTGAAACACGGCCACGACTCGCCGCTGAGTCTGCCGCGCCCACCGCAAAGCTGCGGCGACCTCTGTCGGGTGATGCGCGTAGTCATCGATGACGAGAATTCCACCAATCATCGCCTTGGTCTGCAGTCGTCTGTCGACACCGGCAAAGTTCGTCAACCCATCATCGATCGCAGCCCACGGCCAGTTCATGCGATTCGCCACGCCGATCACCGTCAGCGCATTGTCGACGTTGTGCTGGCCGCGGGCAGCCAACTGCAGAGACGGCCGCGAGTCACCATCCACGCGCACGCGCAAATGACAGTGATCCGCCTCCACCTTCATTTCCTCAAGCTGAACTTGGCACGTCTCATTGTGGCCACAGAGAGTAACCGCTGCCGTCGCTGAGCTCGCCGCCCTGGTGCATCTGGCCTCGTCGTGTGTGACGATCCATTCGCTCGCCTGCCCCAGAAAGCCGGCAAAGGCCATGTCGAGAGCGTCATCGTCGGCATAGGTGTCATGATGATCGGCGTCGATATTCGTCACCACGGCTCCCATAGGGTGCAAGGTGAGAAACGAGCGATCGTATTCATCGGCCTCTGCCACGAGCAAACCATCGCTCCCTGTTGCCGCCTGGCTGGTCCCTGTCTGCCATCCGCCAATCACCACGCCCGGGTCCTCACCGGCGGCGCGGGCGACAGCGGCAATCATGCTGGCTGTCGTCGTTTTCCCATGGGTACCAGCGACGGCGATCGTCGGTCGTTGTTGCGACAAGACGCCCAATAACTGGGCGCGCGAGCATACGTGTGGCGTTCGCGTCCGCGCCGCCTGCAACTCTGGATTGGCGACGTCTACGGCAGCCGAATAGACGACGAAATCAGCTCCATCAATTCGACTTGCGTCATGCTCGCCGATCCAAACGTGAACTCCTGCTGATCGCAAAGAGCCAACAAGAGCACTCTCCACCTGATCTGATCCTTGGACAACATGCCCGGCCTGCTGCAAAAGGCGCGCAAGGGGCTCCATCCCGGCGCCACCAATTCCAATCATGTGTACGCGGCACGAACGGCCCTTATCAAGCATGGTCTGTAGGCTCTGCATACTAGCCCACACCGAAATTCAGCCGTCGACGACGGCGGCGGCTGATGGCTGAAGTCGCAGTCGGTCGCCACGTGACGGGTGAAAGGGCTGCTCTCACGTCAGACTTGTCTTCCTGCTCACGAGCTACAG
Source organism: Gemmatimonadota bacterium (assembly GCA_018660835.1). Classification (GTDB taxonomy): domain Bacteria; phylum Latescibacterota; class UBA2968; order UBA8231; family UBA8231; genus UBA12574. Next base: position 92,868 of record JABJJN010000018.1, read on the forward strand.
CCGCAAGGATTCCCAGGCCACACAGATTCAGCAGTAGCGATGATCCACCATAGCTGATGAAAGGCAGTGGCAAGCCCGTCGTGGGAGCCAGACCTGTGGCAACGGCGACATTGAGCAGTGCGTACACGGAAACCATCATCGTGATCCCAGCAGCCGTATAGAAACCGAAATCAGATCGGGCACCGGCGGCGATACGGAAGCCATGCAGGGCCAGGGCGATGAACAGACCGATGATACTCATGGTGCCGAATAGGCCGAGTTCCTCACCGGCAAAGGCGAAGACAAAGTCCGTGTGCGGTTCGGGCAGGAAGTATTTCTGCATACTGTTGCCGAGACCGACGCCAACCAATCCGCCGCTGCCCAGTGCCAGTTCCGCCTGGGCAATCTGGAAACCTGCCCCTTGTGGATCCGCTTCACCAAAGAAAGTGAGTAGCCGCTGCATCTGATACGGCGAGGAGAAGACAGAAAGCAAAACGCCGGGCATCCCGGCAATTCCGACGCATGCCAAATGGACAGGTCGAGCCCCGCCGATCCACAACATCAACAGGGAGATGGTACCAATGGCCAGCGCCGTGCCCAGATCTGGTTGTAGGACGATGAGACCAAGCACAGTCCCAATAATGATGAGGCGGGGCAGCAATCCATGTTGCCAGTCTGTCATCACTTCGCGATGGCGAACCATGACGTCTGCCAAATACAGTACAAGTGCCAGCTTGGCGAATTCGGAGGGTTGAAATCTGAGTTGTGCCAGGGGCAACTGAAAAGGCAACCACCGCTGGGCACCCTTGCCTTCGCCAAAAAGAAGCACCAGGACAAGCAACCCAATGGCAACGATCAGCAGTGGACGAGCCAGAACTCGCCACATGGCCAAAGGCACACGAGAGACCCCAAACATGATCAACAGCCCGAAAGCTGCACGCATGAGTTGTCGATTGAGGAAAAAACCCGCATCGTGAAAACGACTTCCAGCCAGGGCAGAACTCGAACTATACACCATGACCACGCCGATACCGACGAGGACAACGGCAATGAGTAGGACCTGCCGAGCTGCACGCTCTGCGGGAGAACTTGTGGACAATCCAAACGCCCGATCGAACTGGACTTGAAGCGACCAGCATTGCTGGCCAGGAGAGATCTGGTGAGTCGAGCTGCCTTGGGAGGCAACTGACCTGGGAAGGAGGAGACGGCGAGTCGCCACCGGGGGGGGGTGGGGCGACGTATACGAACAACTTTTGATCAGTTTGGGTCCGAGAGCAATCCTTCTGCTACATATTCCAACCCCACACCTCTTGAGGCCTTGACCAGAACCGTGTCACCCTGGGTCAGCAAATGGCGAGCATGATCCAGCAAATCATCCTGACTCGTGAAATGCAGCGCGTCAGCCTTCGCCATCCCCTGTGCACGAGCAGCCTCGCCCAGGGCCTGACTGGCAGAACCGGTGGTAAGCAACACATCAAGGCGGTCGGCCATATAGCGGCCGGCTTCCTGGTGTAATTCTTCGGTCTTAGCGCCCAATTCCAGCATATCACCGACGATAGCAACGCGTCGGCCTTCGACTTCGATGTCAACAAGAAGGTCGATCGCAGCACGCAGCGACTCGGGATTGGCATTGTAACAATCATTGATAACACGGATGCCGCGATTTCGCAAGAATTGCGATCGCATGCCCACCGGAGAAAAGTTGGCGAGCACTTCGGCACTTGCAGCTGGTGGAATCCCACACTCGACGCCGACAGCGATCGCTGCCAGGGCGTTGTAGACGTTGTGACGTCCGGGTATTGCTAGTTGGAAACGAGTGCGAGGAAACGAGGTATGCTGTAGAGAGAAATGGCCGCAACCCTCCTGGTCGAGAACGAGTCCCTCCCCACTAAAATGGCCCTCACGTTTCAGACCGAAGCCAAGGAGTCTCCCCTTTGTCCTCTTAGCCCCCCTGGCAATGACACAGTCGTCTACGTTTACGAAGGCCACACAAGACTCGTCCCGGATTGAATCCAGGAGCTCCCCTTTGGCCTTGGCCACTCTCTCTACAGACTTAAATACCTCCAGGTGTGCTGTGCCAATGTTCAGCAACACACCGATCGTTGGTCGAACGACATCGGCAAGATAAGCGATATCTCCAACATGCCGCGCCGCAAGTTCGAATACTGCCGCATTGTGGGTGGCTGTCAAGCCAAGCACGGATCGCGGCACACCCAATTCATTGTTCTCATTCGCCGGCGTCTTGTGCACCTGAAAGCGACAACCAAGAACGGCGGCGATCATTTCCTTTGCCGTCGTCTTTCCGGCACTACCAGTAACGCCGACGACTGGTCCGGTAAACCCGCGCCGATAGTGACGGGCAATACGTCCCAGGGCCCGCAGCGGATCGTCAACAGCCAACAAGGGCGGCGCGGCATCCGCTGTAGCGTTCGAAAGATCGTCTACTCGGTCGTGCTGCACCAGAGCTGCGACTGCACCACCGTGAAAAGCATCTGTGACAAAGCGGTGTCCATCAAAATTCTCACCCTCAATGGCAACGAAAACGCTGCCGGGGGACAGACCCCTTGTATCGGTTGCAACACCTGCAAAGGGACGATCGTATGCCGGCGCTCCCTTCCACACAGCGCGTGCAACGTGGGCGACCTCACCAAGCGTCATGCTCCTAACGGGCGATCCCACTACTGCGCTGCCTGCTTCAACACTTCACGTGCAATCAGACGATCATCGAATTCAATCGGGCCATCCGCCAACAACTGGTATGGCTCATCACCTTTGCCCGCGATCACAACCACATCACCTGGACAAGCTTCGTGCAGAGCTGTCTCGATCGCAACCCGGCGGTCAGCATCTACACGCACAGACATGGAATCATCCATGCCCCGTTTGATCTGCTCAAGGATCTGTTGTGGCGACTCGCTCCGCGGATTGTCTGACGTGAGATAGACCGTATCGGCCAATTTCTCAGCAACCTGTCCCATGAGAGGCCGCTTGCCTACGTCGCGATCACCACCACAACCAAAGACGCAAAGAAGACGTCCCTGGGTCAATTCGCGTGCCGCTTCCAGGCACGTCTGCAGACCTGCGGGTGTGTGAGCATAATCGACGAGCACTCCAAAAGACTGGCCTTCGTCAATCCGCTCGAATCGTCCGGGGACTCTGGATGCCTGCGCGATCCCCTCGCACAATGCATCCGCCTCGACACCGAGAGCCAGCCCACCGGCTACGGCGGCCATGATGTTAGAGAGGTTAAAACGCCCAGTCAATGGCGAGACAACTTCGAACTCGCCCTGCGGCCAGGCGACACGACAGCGGGTCTCGAATAGTGATGCGCTGATTGAAATTGGGTGCACGTCAGCCGCGGCATCTTCCACCGCATAGGTGAGCACCTGTGCCGACGTGCGCGCCGCCATCGCGCCCCAGGCCGGATCGTCGCGATTCAGCACAGCTAGCGCTTGCTCATCCAATTCTTCGAACAGGCGTCCCTTGGCTGCGAGATAGCTTTCGACCGTGCCATGGAAGTCGAGGTGGTCACGTGTGAGATTCGTAAACAAGGCGGCAGCAAACTGAATCTCGTCGGTCCGATGAAGAGCCAGGGCGTGGGACGAGACCTCCATGGCGACACGGGTCGCACCCTGGTTTCGAGCATCTCGCAGTAGCTGTTGAAGTGTTGGTGATTCCGGTGTCGTATTCGCGATGGCTACTTTCTTCTCGGCGCAGATGTAACCCATCGTGCCGATATAGGCACTGATCTGGCCGGCGGACTGCTGGATATTGTGAAGCAGCCAGGCTGTCGTCGTCTTGCCATTGGTACCGGTGACACCAACACACTGCAGCTCATTGGACGGCTCGCCCTGGAAACGGCTAGCCAGTCGTGGCAAGAGGCGTCGGCTATCTTGGACGAGGATGCGAGTCGTTGGCCGACAGTCGATGTCATCCTCTACAACAATTGCTGCAGCACCACGTTTGACAGCGTCACCGACAAAGGAATGTCGGTCCACTTCCTGCCCACCGCGGATTGCGACAAAGAGTGAGTGCCCTTGCACCTGACGTGAATCGCACACGATGTCTAGAATCTCCTGATCGAGACTGCCCTCAATCTGTACATTCTCGCCAGCCAGCAACTCCCCGAGACGCATTGGCTCTCCGGTCTCAGCGCCCAAGCGCTGCCAGGCGGCGCTCGCGCGACAACTTCTGCAGCAAGACGGATTGGCGCCGTGGTGCCTTCGGTAGATCCGGCCCGGCGATCTCATCCGCTTCTCCGAGCCAGCACACCAGGACACCGGTCTCTTGCAAACTCCGTGCTGCCGGCTGTTGTGAGATCACCAACGAACCGGCCCCTTCAAAGCGGATCCCAAGACCTCTACGACTGGCATGATGTCTTGCTTGACTCACGACCAGTCCGCGGAGATCCGGCATGAGCATCGCCCCCGCGCTTGCGCTAAGCTGTGCCACCTCGCCACTGTGCTCCAAGCTGCCGTCGAGCTTCAACACGCGCTCCATCGTACGGCGAAAGGCGGGAGCCGCAACGACTCCTCCGTATTTACCTATGCGGGGGTTCTCAATGACCACCAGACACAGGTAACGCGCCGATGTGGCGGGGACAAAACCAACAAAGGATGAGACGTATTCATCCTCGGCATATCCCGCGCCATCGATCAATGCACGCTGAGCCGTGCCGGTCTTCCCGGCCACTTCGACTCCTGGAATTGCCGCGGCTTTCCCCGTCCCATCCGTCACCACTCCTGCAAGCATTCTCTGCAGACGAGTGGCAGTGCTCTCAGAGATCACGCGCCGCACCTTCTGTGTCTCCGTGACGCGACGCTCCCCCCCCTGCCTCACCTCTGTCACCACCCGCGGCGACATGAGCGTGCCACCATTGGCGATGACGCCGAAGGCCTGCACGAGTTGCAGAGCCGTGACACTGACCTCCTGGCCGATGGCAATCGTTTCCAGGGAGCGATCCGACCACTCGCTGGCATGGCGCAGTAGCCCGGAACTCTCAGCAGGCAGACCCACACCTGTTCGTATGCCGAATCCGAAGCGGCGCAGATAGTCGTAGTAATCGGCACGAGACAATTCACCTGCAAGCTTGATCATGCCGATGTTGCTCGAGCGCGCCAGGACCTGAGATGTCGTCAGCCACCCGTGTGGTGACGTGTCGCGAATGGTGTCACCCGTGGCCAACACATAAGCGCCCTGCTCACAGAAGACCTGCGTCGCCGAACGCGTCCGTCCCTCTTCCAGGACAGCAGCGAGCGTAATGGGCTTGAACGTGGAACCTGGCTCGAAGGGATCGGTGATGGTACGATTGCGCCTGTGCGCTGCAGGTGAATCGCCCGGGTCGTTGGCGTCAAAAACGGGGACGCTCGCCAGTGCCAACAGATCGCCCGTATGCGGATCGGCAATGATCCCCATGGCACTTTCTGCGCCTGTCTCCTCGACAGCACGCACGAGCTCTTCTTCGAGAATCCCCTGCATCACGACATCTATGGTCAATTGAACACTGGCGCCGTTGCGCGCCGGCTGTCGGGCGAGACGCCGATCGGCAAGCTGGTGTCCACGACTGTCAACGGACGTCAGAGCCACTCCCGTTGACTCGGCCAGCCGATAGTCCAGAGCCAGTTCGAGACCTTCGCGACCATCATTGTCAATTCCCGTAAAACCAATCATCTGCGCCGCCAGATGCTCATACGGATACAGGCGACGGACTTCCTCCTGCTCAAAAACGCCGGCGAACTCGTGATCGCGGATCGCTGCAAGCTGCTCTTCATCAGCTTGGCGCAACAGATAGGCGAAGGGACGCCGCTTGTCCATCAGTTCGCGAACACTCGCGACCGATGTGCCTCGAAATCTGGCAAAATGGGCGGCGACAGCCTCGGGATCCTCGACAAGCTGCGGACGGCAATAGAACGAAACAGAGCGAACATCGAGAGCCAGCTCCCGGCCCTGTCGGTCAAGGATGGGACCACGACGCGCGCTCAGCTGAATCTGTCGTTGATGTTGCAGCCGCGCCTGCTCTGAGAAGCGCTCATGCCCAAAAGCCTGCACGTCGATGAGTCGCAGGGCAACGACAGCCCACAGGCAACCGAATAACCCGAGGGCTACACGAAAACGCCGTTGACCCGCATGAGGTCGATCCTTGAGGCCTGTCATCTGATCAGAACCTGTCCTGGCGATTCGGGTGCAATCATGTGCAGATCATCGACGGCGCGCTGACGCAGAACACCAGGCAACTTGGAGCGCTCTACCGCTGCCAGGAGCTTGGAGCGCTCCTCCTCCAGGATAGAGATTTGCCCTGTCGCCGTAGCCATTTTCTGCGCCACACCGCCCGACTCGACCTTACTCCAGACGTAGATCGTCGTCATCCCAACCACTCCTGCCACTGCCAGAACGCGACAGATGTATCCGATCATTCCGTCCATCAGGCGGCCAGCTTTTCAAAAACCCGCAACTTTGCGCTTCGCGATCTTGGATTGATGGAAGTCTCCTTCGCAGTGGCCGTTTGCATCCGGCCGTGTGACTTGAAGGTGGGCAACAGACCACAGACACACGCTGGCAAGCGCGGCGGGCAGACGCACCCCTTCACACGTGGTGCCATGCGGGTTTTCACAATTCGATCTTCCAATGAGTGATAGGCGATGACCACCAGGCGCCCCTCAGGCGCCAGTAACTCTGCAGATCGATCGACGAACTCGCTCAATTCGTCCAACTCGGCATTTACGGCAATTCTCACAGCCTGAAACACACGGGCCAGTGTCTTGTTCAGCATCTTTGGAGAAGTCGAAGCCACGGCATCGCGAAGGTCACCGGTCGTTGCCAATTTTCCCTCGTCGCGGTACCGGCAGATGGCGGCTGCAATCCATTTCGCCCGCCGTTCCTCACCGTAGTCTCGGATCAGCCTCATCAGATCGACCTGCTCGATACCATGCAGCAAATCGATCGCAGGCACCCCAGTGCTGCGATCCATGCGCATATCGAGCGGGCCGTCCTGATGATAGCTGAACCCCCGGGATGCCTCGTCGATCTGGTGCGAACTGACACCAAGATCGGCGAGAATCCCGGCTGCGCCGGCCGCCTCGTGCCGGCGCACGTGTGGGGCCACCGACTGGGCGAGGGAGGAAAACGCGCACTGGAGAAAGCTCACCTGCCCGCCAAACGGGCGCAGTCGGCGGCCCGCCTCGTTCAGTGCCGCCGAGTCGCGATCGCAGGCAATCAGGTGACCAGAGTCTCCAAGTGCGCGAAGGACGGCTTCGCCGTGCCCTCCGCCACCGATGGTAGCATCCACATAAACCCCATCGGGATCGTTCACCAGTCCGGAGATGACCTCCTCCACCATCACTGGCAGATGGTAGGACGAATCTTCCGATCTGGTCGCTACAGGGATCAACATTACAGATCGAGCGTTTCGGCGACTTCTTCCAACGTCGCCTCTGCTTGCTGCAAATACTGCTTCCAGGCATCTGGTTGCCAGAATTCAAGGCGATCCAGGGCCCCGATCACGATCATACGGTCTTCTATGTGGGCTCTCTCGAGCAACTTCCGCGGAATCGACGCCCTGCCCTGCCGGTCAAGTCGGACTTCTGTCGCCTGCGATAACATGGCGCGGTAGTAAAGCCGGACCTTCTGCTCCGTCTGCGGCAGGCGCAACATCCGCTCAGCGATCTGCGACCATTGGTTTTTCGGATGTGCTGCAAGGCAACCATCAAGCCCACGGACCACGACCAGCGTGTCATCGGCTTCAGGATCGAGATTTCGACGGAGGTCGGCAGGCAGAAAGATGCGTCCCTTGTCATCGACTGGCACTTCGAATTCTCCAAGGAACTGCGTCGCCATCGGGTCGCCCGATTCCACCTAATCAATGGGTCAATGCACCCCTATACACCACTTTCCACCACGGATTAGTATAACCGCTCCACATCCTGGGTGTCAAGACAAAAAAGATAATTGTTCTGAATAATTGCCACACACCCTTAACCGATTGATTTAACTAATGTTATGGATACATTTCCTGATCGATCTCGAGAGCTCTCCAAGCTTTCTGGCAGGGGTGGTGCAACAACGACCTCCAGGCCTCTCAGAACGCCAGAAAACGCCCTCCCAGTCAGAGAAAGGACGATGATGGTGAATGGGGGTGTGAATTGGGTGCAGCGACGGCCAGCAGGGCAGACTGCAACTGGGTTGATCACAGGTCCCACCCGGCACAGGAGCCGGATTCAAACCTTGGAAGCGTCTAGGGCGTGGCTTTTTGCAGCACGCGGCGATGAATGGATCGACCAGCCGACACGTACTTCACTTCGAAATTCGTCGGCTCACCTGACCAGGCCGCCTCAACAGGAACGAGCTGGTCGGCAAAAGGAGCCAGTGCTTCCAGCATCGCCTCGAAATAGTCGCTGTGGTCGGTCTTGATCCATACGCGTCCCCCGGGCACGAGGACTCGGTGGACCTCCCTGACGAAATCGGGCGACATCAGCCGGCGCTTGTGATGTCGCTTCTTTGGCCATGGATCAGGGAAATAGATATGGAAAGCCTGAACCGACTCAGATGGCAGAAAGAATTCGACGAACTCTCGAGCGTCACCGTGGACGAAACGGATGTTGTTCAACTGTCGACGACCTGCGCGATCGCAAGCAAGCCGTAAGTATTTGATGGCCACCTCGACGCCGATGTAGTTGACGTCCGTATGGCTCTTGGCCGCACCGAGAAGATACCGTCCCTTGCCAATTCCCAGTTCGATCTCAACAGGATCGTCGTTGCCAAAGATGGCAGGTAGATCCAGAACGACATCATCGTCGATGTCATCAAGGGCCAACATCAGGTCAGCCGTCGTATTCACCGCTGTCATCGACTGCGCCTCAACCTCCACAAGAATTTCCTCTGATTGACCCGCATTAAGGCCTGTCAGGTTACAAGAAACGGACGCTGGTCGTCATCGACCAGCGTCCGTTAGAATTCTCACACATGGTCACGGACGCCAACTGCGGCCTATGACCTCACAAATCTCGTGTTCAGCCAGCCGCCTCACTGTGCCCAGGCAGCCCACAGAATTGTTCATAGTCGATCAATTCAGTCACTGTGGGCGCATCGCCGCACACTGGACAATCCGGATTCCGACGCAACTTCAACTCACGAAACTTCATATCCAGGGCATCGTAGAGCATCATCCTGCCAACCAGAGGTGTCCCCATGCCGACGAGCAACTTTACAACCTCTGTCGCCTGCACCATGCCGATGGTTCCGGGCAGAATGCCTAAAACCCCTCCTTCGGCGCATGATGGCACTTCGCCGGGAGGCGGTGGCTCAGGATAGAGGCAGCGATAACACGGACCGCCGTCAGCCGAGTCGTATACTGTCGCCTGTCCCTCAAAACGGAAGATGCTGCCATCGACGACGGGCTTGCCGCTGAGCACTGCCGCGTCGTTGACGAGATAGCGCGTCGGGAAATTGTCGCAGCCGTTGACGATGATATCGTAGCCATCGAGCATCTGCATCGCATTCACTGACGTCAACAACTCGAAGTGCGTATTGACGGTGATGCCTGGGTTTAGCTGCAGCAAGCGCTCACGAGCGGCTTCGACCTTGGGCTTGCCAATCATATCCTCGCTGAACAGGATCTGTCGTTGAAGGTTGCTCCGGTCGACGACATCGGCATCAACGAGGCCAATGGTACCGACACCCGCTGCGGCCAGGTAAAGAGCCGTTGGGCAACCGAGCCCACCTGCACCAACCAGCAACACTTTGCCGCCGAGCAATTTCTTCTGGCCTTGTTCGCCCACTTCAGGCAGAATGATGTGGCGCGAGTAACGCTGTAGGTCGTCATCGGACAACAAGCCATCTTGTTCGATGCTGAAGCCCGCGTCTTTCCAGCCTTTGATGCCGCCAATCATGGACGTCACACTCGTGTAGCCCATGGCGATCAGATCTCTGGCTGCCAGGGCCGAGCGGTTGCCACCGGCACAGTAAAGGACGATGGGAACATCACGTTCCATCGTGACATCCTCCTCGATGTTCAGTTCGAGGAAACCACGGGGAATCAGATGGGCACCCGGGATGTAGCCATCCATCACTTCGTCACGCTCGCGCACGTCGACGACATGCTTGATTTCACCGGCCTGCAGTCCACGCTTGACCTGATCGGCGGTGACTTCTTCGATCGACCGCTTTACCTGGTCAAGCAACTGGCCTGACGTCAGAGCCATGCCAAAAATCTCCTATTTCTTTGTCTCGCAGCGAATCGGTTTCGCTGATCTGTAGACAGATGAAGCTATAGATGAAAACTCAACCCGCAAGACCCGTATCGTGGACACAAGCAGCGATCACTTTCTCGATGACCGTGTCGATCTGTTCCTGTGTCGTGCTGCGCCCCAGACCAAAGCGCAGAGTCGAGGTTGCCTGTGCATCACTGAGTCCGATGGCACTCAATACGTGGGAAGGCCCCGTGTGTCCGGAAGCACATGCAGCACCTGCGGACAGCGCCACTTCGTGCTGCAGACGCAGCATCAGATCTGTCCCATCCGCCCCTGCGAAACAGACACTGACACAGCCAGGCAATCGCTGCTGCGCATGGCCATTGATGGTTAGATTCAACTTCTGACTCAGTCCACCAACCAGTTGCTCACGTAACTGGCCCAGACGCCTCATCTCAGATTCCAGCTCGGCGGCAGCCAATTCGCAGGCGCGTCCCAGACCGACAATCCCGGGTACATTCAACGTGCCTGAACGGATGCCACGTTCCTGTCCCCCACCCTCCTGCAATGGCTGCAGACGAATGGCGGGACGACGTCGACGCACGTAGAGGGCCCCCTGGCCTTTGGGGCCATACACTTTGTGAGCTGACATCGAGAGCAGATCGATTCCTAGCGCCCGCACATCAAGGGGAATCTTGCCAACGGCCTGCGCTGCGTCACAGTGCCACAGGGCTGGATGATCTGCCAGTACGAGACCAATCCGCTCCAATGGCTGTATCGTGCCGATCTCGTTGTTTGCCGCCATCAGAGACACGAGAAATGTGTCGTCTCGCAGCTGTCGCTGCAGTTCATCTGGATCGATCTGACCGTGGGCATCGACGGACAGATAGGTCACCTCGGTACCGCTGCGGGACAACGTCTCGCACACATCGAGTACTGCAGGGTGTTCGGTCGCGCTGGTGATGATGTGACCACCATCGGGGTGACGTGCTGCCAGGCCTCGAATGGCGAGATTGTTCGCTTCCGTCGCTCCAGATGTAAAAACGATCTCGCGGGCCGAGGCGCCAAGGAGGCCTGCCACCGCATTCCGTGCGGCTTCGGTCGCCTCCTTTGCTTGCCATCCGTAGGGATGTGCCGAGGAAGGATTGCCGAAGTGGGTCGTGAAGAACGGCACCATCGCCTCAAGAACACGAAGATCCAGAGGCGTAGTCGCCAGATGATCTAGATAAATCGGAAGGGAACCGTTCGATGTGTCGTCGACTAGACGACGCGCCGGCTCAGACGCTGAAAGACTCGCCGCAGCCACAGGTTGTTCTGGCATTGGGATTCACCACCTGGAAACCAGCCCCCATCAAACCATCATCGAAGTTGAGGGTCACACCGTTGAGATAGAGGCTGGATTTCGGATCAACAAAGACATTCACACCATTCGACTCGATAATTTGATCCATCTCGCCGGGCCCTTCAGCGAATTCCAGCTTATATGAGAAACCCGAGCAACCGCCACCGACGACGGCCACACGCAGTCCGCGATTGTCGTCGCCCTCTGACTCATTCAGACTACGGATTTTCTCGGCTGCCGTATCGCTTACTTCGATCATCTTGGCTTCTCCTAGCGCCCGAAGATGGCGCACTCTACCAGATCGGGAACTTCGTCGTGACGTTGATACACTTCACAATTGTGGCAGTCGCGTTCGAGGACCGGGATTTCGCATGACTGACAGCCCTGCAAGACGGCGATCCCGCATGTCGTCCGCTCGCGCAATTCGACGTATTGTTGGATCTTTTCGTCGATTGATTTCTGCTGGCCGCGCAGGATCTCGATCATCTGGTGAGCTAACTCACCGCCCGTCTCGGATTCATTGCGCAACGTAAACAATTGTCGGATCTGTTCGAGTTCGAAACCGAGACTCTTCAGACCCTGAATGATCTGTAACCGGCGTAGTTGATCGTCGCAATAGCGACGAAACCCGCCACCTGACCGCTCCTCGGGCCCGATGATTCCGAGCTCCTCGTAGTAGCGGATCGTTCTCGTGGACACGCCAGCCCGTTCGGCCAGGTCGCCAATCTGCATGCAACAGCGTTCGGACAATCCGACGTATCTCCCTTATTTTCAAGGGAATGTAACCAGGTGCCCGAGGATAGTCAACGAGTGGCACCCACATAAAACCAGGAGCATATGTGGCTGATTTCGAGTCCGTTGTGGCCATGTGTCAGGATGCAATCGACACAGGCGTAACACCAGGCATTTCCCTTGCGTGTGGAGTTAGAGGTGGGGCATCATATCGATCGTTCCTCGGTGCCGCTGCCCTTCAACCACTTCGTCGAGAGCTGACCGCGTCGACCCACTACGACCTGGCATCACTGACAAAAGTCCTCGCCACAACCTGGCTGACCATGAAGCGGTGGGTTGAAACAGGTTTGGATCTGGATGCCCCACTCGGCAACCTGCTGCCCGGCTACTATCCTGCCGACAAGGCAGGCCTGACGATCCGTCTCCTGCTGACACATGCTGCGGGTCTACCATCCGGGTTGCGATTACGTGACCACATGGACCACGGGACGGCATTCGATGTGGCAACACGGCAGCGTGCTATGCAACATTTTCTGCAGGCCCCTCTCAGAGAAGCTCCTGGTGTCGATTCAGTCTACAGTGATATTGGACCGATTCTTGTCGGCGATTTGCTGGAGCATCTTTCTCCAGAGCAACGCCTGGATAGTATGTGTCGTCGTGAATTATATGCCCCCACACAGATGCCGAATACCCGCTTCCTGCCCTTGATCGGGGGCTCCCCCTCCGTTCTCCCCCACGAGTGTGCCGCGACCGAGCTCTGCCCATGGCGAGATCGGGTAGTCAGCGGTCAGGTCCACGATGAGAACGCGTTTCTGATGGATGGCGTCGCCGGTCACGCGGGCCTGTTTGCCCCCCTTGCTGATCTGGAACACGTGGCGCAGATCCTGCTGGATCCACCCACGCACGGTGCGATCACGCAACGAGGTGTCACCGCCTTCACTCGCCGACAGGATATCGTCGCAGATTCATCAAGGGCCCTTGGTTGGGACACTGCCCGCGCTGGCGGCCCGGGCGGTGATCGATTGTCATCGATGGCGTTTGGTCATACCGGTTTCACCGGTACCTCAATGTGGATCGATCCCGAGCAGGGGCTCTATGTCGTGCTCCTGTCGAATCGTGTACACCCAACAAGAGACAATTCGGCCTTCCTGACCTTTCGCCCCATGCTTCACGACAAGATCGTCGATATACTCACTTAACAAACCTTGCAACGAAATCACATTCGGAACGTCTAACGGCATTGATCCAGCGCCATTCGCTGATCCAACGCCGTTCGCTGATCCAACGCCGTTCGCTGATCCTGCACGACTCGCTGATCCACGACCACTCGACCAGATTGGGAAAACTGGGATGTTTGAAAACCGCCTGCGCCAGCTTTGTCGGTCTGTTCTTGTGTTGAGCGTTCTACTCGTGGGTGGCGTCAACGCCTCGACAGTAGAATTGCTCGACGTCGAACAGTTGTCCGAGCGCTCTGTCAGTATCTACCAGGGGACCATCATCGGTTCAGCACGAGCCGTCTCAGCAGATCAGACTGCCTCCACCCGGATTCGACTCGCCCTGACACGCGTTTTGAAAGCCGATCGGGCGATCGGCTCGGATACGATCGACGTGACGTTGCCAGGTGGAATTCAAGAAGGTCGCCGCTACGAGATCTCTGGCATGCCGCAATTTCGAGCCGGAGAAGAGGTCATCCTGTTCCTTTCCGAATCTGATCGGCATGGACGCCAATGGCCGATTGGGTTAGGACAGGCCAAATTCACCGTTCTGCGCCAGGCCGGTCGTCCGGCGCGGGTCAAACAATCGCTGCAAGGCTTACATCTGCTTGACCTGCAAGGAGCACGCAAGCTGACAGGAGCACCTGGCCCGGTGTTGCTGAACGATCTTCTGCGGCGCATCGAGTCAGTCGTTGGGATCACAACGACGGTTGGCCCGCATTGATGAGGCTCAGGGGGCGACATCGCGCGGGGATCATGGTCCTGTTTCTGTGCACGCTGTGCGCACCCAGTGCAGCCTTCCTCATTCAGACGTACGACGGCGACGACGGTCCCGTGACCCTCAAGTGGCGCAGCGACACAGTACGATATGTTTTGAATGCGACGGGCTCTGACGACATGCAGCCGGCGGCAGCCTTTGGAATCATCCGCGAAGCTTTTGCCACCTGGAGTCGGGTGTCCACATCACGCCTCGAGTTTCAGGATGACGGCGTGGATGCAGGCGCCACCGCTAATCGTCGGGACCGCAGAAATGTCGTCATCTTCGACGAAACGGGTCGCACCCTTTCTGCTCCTGCCGGATCTGGCATCATCGCCGTCACTCGCCTCAATTCAGACGTCTTCACAGGGGAGATCTCTGATGCGGACATTATCTACAATGGCCGTGACTTTACCTTCGCCGCCGATCCGGTGGGAGACCAGATCGATCTGCTTGATGTTACGATCCATGAGATTGGTCACTTCTTTGGTCTCAACCACACACCGCTGACGGGACATCCTGCGCTACAGCCCACGATGAACCCCTTCTACTCCGGATCACCCGGCGAAGCTTCCAGTCTCGCAGCAGATGATATCGCTGGCATCAGCACGATGTATCCGACATCTGAGCATAGCCGTACGAGTGGAACGATCTCAGGCATCGTGACCGATCGTGCGGGCACGCCTCTATTCGGCACGCATGTTGTGGCGCAAGGTACGGACGGCACCCTCGTCAGCACGCTGTCGGGTGCCGAGGGCGGTCAGGAGCAACCGGGTAACTACACACTGCGGGGTTTGAACCCAGGTGACTACAGCGTTCGCATTGAGCCGCTGCGCCACGGTATCTCCGAAGAGAATTTTGGTGGTATTTTCACAAATCTGGCGACAGATATCCCCGGCGAATTCTTCGACAACGTCGTTGACGAGAACCTGGCGCAGATCATCACGATCCCCGCTGGCCCACTACGCAATGTCGGCAACATCGATTTTGCCACTGGACTCGCCCTCCCAGGCTACCCATCTGTCACGTCCTTGATCCATCCGGCCAACACGCCCGATATCAATGGCCCCTACATCGTCCGCATCGAGGCAACGGCTGCGGAACAGTTGCTCCTGGTACTTGAGATCTCGTCTGCCGAGGGTACTTCGCACTCGACAACGATTCCCCTATTACGTGACGAAGCCAACTCCTTTGCTGCCGAAATTCCGGGACAGGCTGCAGGCAGCAAGATCCGCTACCGAGTCGTAGCAACCGGTTCACAAGAACGTATTACCTACTTCCCTGGCGAACAGACGTGGGTCGACTTCGATATCGTGCCACTGACAGGTGCCCCACTCGCGTTTGCCGTCATGCGAAGCGCCGGGGCCGTCAGAATTTTTGACACCGGTAGCGACCTGGAGATCTCCCGTGTCAGCGTTGGGCAAGACCCCATTCAAATGGTGTCCTCAGCAGACGGTCGCCTTGTCTTTGTCGCTGATCTTGGTGGCTCAGAAATCGCGGTCCTCGATCGCGCAACCTTCCGCGTCATCGAGAGAATTCAAGTCGCAGCAGCGCCATTGGATATGACGATCTCCGTAGATGGGTCGACCCTGTATGTGACCAATTCTGACGCCGGTCGACTGACGGCAATCAACACTCAGAGTCTAACCGTCGTCGGCGACTGGATCGTTGGACAGAGTCTTGCGGGACCCTACGGTGTGGCGACCAGTGCCAGCGATCGAATCTATGTTACAGATTTGAATGCAGATGAGATCATCATATTCGAAGGGGGGCAGGTGACAACTCGTCTCCGCGGCCCGTCCCAGCCACGGACACTGGCCCGAAGCGCAGATGGAGAAACCATATACGTTTCCAGCTTCAATTCTGGTCTGCTCGGCCGCATCGACGATGCTGCAGGAACGGTTGCCACGACAGACCTCGGCGCCCTGGGCACCTTCGCTGTCGTCGCCCATCCGACGCGCGACCTGCTGTATCTGACAGCGCATCTGGACGATCAATTGCTCGTAGTAGAGGCATCGACAGGCAGCGTTGTGGAGCGAGTTGATGTGGGCAACGATCCACGAGGACTGTCGCTATCCCCGGATAACCGTCGACTCTATGTCACGTCGACATCTGATGAGATCTACATCGTGGATACGGAAACCAACCAGATTCTCGGTGTATATCCTGCAGCCGGCGGACCACGAGGAATCGTGATCGTCGAGTCTCCGGAGGACATTTCGACAGTTGTCGGTGAATCTCCGCAGCCCACAGCGTGGGCCTTGTCTGCGGCCTTTCCCAATCCATTCAATCCGGAAACCCAGTTGGAGATCGTCGTCGGCGAAGGTGGCGAAGCCCGACTGGACGTATACAACGCGCTTGGCCAGCGGCTCAGGACCCTGTTGTCGAACCCCGCGTTGCCAGCCGGACAACGCCTGAGGATCCACTGGGACGGACGCGACGCAGCTGGAAGAGGCGTCGCTTCGGGTGTCTATCTCTTTGTCCTGGACATCCCGGGAGGGCGACAGATTCGCAAGGGGATGTTACTTCGCTAGCAACAGAACTCCGCGACTGGGGCTAACTCTCTGGGGCTAACTCTCCGGAGCCTCGTCGACGAATCCATCGACACTGAAGTATCGAAATCCCGTGTCACAGAGAATTGTGACCACTGTCCCCTTGAGATCATCCCGTTCGATCAGTCGTAGAGCAGCCGCGACATTGGCCCCAGCAGAGGGCCCCACGAGCAATCCTTCTTCACGAGCAAGACGGCGAGTCGTAGCAAACGCTTCGTCTTCATCCACGGTGAGTACTTCGTCGATGAGATCTCGATCCAGGACATCTGGCACGAACCCCGCGCCGATGCCTTGGATTCGATGCACACCAGCAGATCCGCCTGACAGCACGGCCGACGCACTAGGCTCGACAGCGATGATACGGGTTCCAGGACTCTGCCTCTTAAGAACCTGTCCCACGCCAGTCAGGGTGCCACCCGTTCCCACGCCGGCAACGAAGGCATCCAAGGTGGCGCTGCCAACAGCTTGTAGTATCTCAGGGCCCGTAGTACGTCGATGGATTTCTGGATTCGCCTCATTGCTGAATTGCTGCGGCATGTAGTAGGCGTCTGGATCAGACGCGACGATCTGCCGCGCATGACGAATGGAACCATCCATGTCTTCCATTGCTGGCGTCAGGACGATTCGTGCTCCGTATGCAGCCATCACCGAGACACGCTCCTGACTCATATGGGCTGGCATCGTCAGTATGAGAGGATATCCCATGGCAGCCGCCGCCATCGCCAGCGCGATTCCTGTGTTGCCACTTGTGGGTTCGACAATCGTCATGCCATCGCGCAGTTGCCCGGATTGGACAGCGGCACGGATCATACTCACACCGATTCGATCCTTCACACTCCCTGAGGGATTGAGCGACTCAAGTTTGCCAAGAAGATTCACACCCTGTGGTGCGACGCGCCGCAAGGGTAGACACGGCGTGCCGCCGATCGCATCGAGAATGAATGCAACCGGTGCGGGCTCACTCATTGTCCTGATCGCCTTCACCGGCCGGTTTGGCCGTGCCAGGAAGCGTGCGAGTGAAATCAACGCCCGCTGCCGGATCCCCCGTGTCAACACGCAGGCCACCACCTGTCGTGTAGAGATCGCGATAACTCGCCGGCAGCAGCAAAACGGTCAGCAGCGGTTCGATACGGGTGATCACATCGTTCACATCCCCGAGAAAGCTACGTGGCACAACGATGATGTCGTCATTGCGCAGAGCGACGTTCTGCCGATAGTCGCCTTTTGTCGCCAGACGCTCGAAGTTTATGCCATACATGCGTGGCTCACCGTCTTCTACACGGATGAGGCGGATATCGTTGCGAACGGCATCGTCCGTCAAACCACCGGCCTGACTCAGAGCCTCCATCACGCGCGCATCCTCCGGAAACATATAGACACTGGGACGCGCCACTTCGCCGAGGACGATGACCTTCTTACTGCGTAGACTCGCGCCCTGCACAATGACAATGTCTCCGCCTTGCAGGACGGCATTCTCCCGGGGATCACCGGTACGCAGCACTTTCTGTAAGTCGATTCGATACGAGGTCCCATCGCGCACGAGGGTGACATTGTCCAACTGGGCGTCGGGTGTTGCGCCACCCGCATTGAGAATCAGATCAAGTAGGGTCGTCTTTCCCTTGAGCGAATATCGTCCCTGCCCCATCTGTGCAGCAGCCCGTTCCGTCACGGAAATCGCACCGAGAAGTGAAACCAGCTTGCTGTGATGTCCAGTCACCTCCACGTCTACCTTCGGCAAGCGAAGAAAGCGTGATAGGGCCGTCGTGAGCGCTTCGTCGAGCTCTGTCGGCGTCAAACCGCCCGCAGTCACGTTCTCAAGGAGAGAAAAGGACACGTTGCCATCAGGTCGAACGGTCACCTCCTCGCGCTTGACGTCAATGTCACGCAACGTCAACTCCAGAACGTCACCGGGTCCGATGATGTACTCAGGAAATCCGAGCCTCTCGGTAAAGGAGCGTCGAGCCGGATCCATTGGAAAGTCTTGCTGTTCCACGGGCGGCGTCTGAGCGAAATTCGTCACAGGTGTGGCAGAAGAGCCGCACCCAGTCACAATGGCCAGGCACAGCAGAATCCAATTCAAGTTCACATGGCCTGTTCGAAACGGTCGAGTCATCATTCTCCTCAACGCCTGCGCGCGGCGAAGGCCAGTTCGCTTACACCACGTCCAACGATCTGTAGCAACCGCAATGGATACACGAGGGGGGCCAATCTTGGTGGAAGGCGAGGAAACACCTGCATCAGAACATCCTGTCTGGGAAAAACGAATTCTGCCACAAAGCGGAGTCGATCCAGGCCACTTGAACAAGTCCAGCAACTGAGCAGCTCACCAACGACGGTCTGCTGCCGATGCACCTGGATCCAGCCCAGGACAGACACCACCCATGCTGGGAGTGGATTCTGTCGACGACGGGCTACTACCCAAGATGGCAGTGAAACCTGTGATCCGTCCACCAATTCCAGTACATAGCGTAGCGGCTGATATAGACCTGTCGCCTCCGCGAAAGCCCACAGCGTCTGCCCGCTCACTTTGGTGGCACGCAATTGCAGGACCAGATCGATGAGCCATGTGAGTCTTCGATAGCTATGCCGCAATGCATGCGCAGCTGAAACCAAAAGCTCGTCTTCGTCGCCCAATGTGAGCAGTTGAAAGCCGGCCACGTCTCGACGCTGACATCGACTCCAGGCCTGGCTTGGTTCGATCCAGCCAGCTCGTCTGCGATTCGTCAGACGATCACCATTCAACAGATCTGTGTGCAGATCTATGGTGCAACCATCCGCACGGGTGAACAAATCGGGATGACGAGGCAGTGCTTGCCACCCGTGTCGCTCGAGAGCGTCGACGACATGGGATCGCTTAGATGTCTGAACCAGCAGATCGACATCCTCCATGGAACGGCACCCAACATCTGGATACAGCCGTAGCAGTGACGCCCCCGGCAGAATGATTGGCTCCGCATCGACGCGGGCAAGATCATGGCACAGTGCCGCCACAGCATTGAGTCGGTGCAGATTGTTGCCTGCGGTCTGCACGTGTTGGACCTGACGGGCATCTGTATGGTGACCCAGAGCGTATAGCAGCCCGCCAAGATCAAACTCGTCGTCGCGTTGGATCTGCGGCAACTCCACGTTCTGATCAAGGACACACTGAAGTGTCCCAGCATCAACCTGATTCATCGCACGCCCAGGTCATTGAAGGGCTCCGGCGACGCTCAGCTGTCGCACGATGTCGACGACATCCTTCTCTATCTGAGCTGCAGGAGCATCGTAGGAACGACACACATGATTCACCATCTCAGGCACGGTGGCCCCCGCACCCAGGGCCTCCCAGATAAGAACGGCAACACCATTCAAGTGATGTACGCAGCCACCATCCTCGTCGTACAGAATGCCACCGTCGACGAGTCGCCTGAACTGGATCGACTCTCTGTTGCGCCAGCGCCGGGTGCCGATCTCGTTCATCTTCGCACTCGTGACCAACTTTAACCTCGCATGCTCTTTAGCATTCTGACATTACTCAGCTCCATCTCTGCTGCCGACATTTCGACTTCCACCTTGCCTCGCTCGTCGCTGAGTCGATCCAGCTTCTTGTTGGCAGAAACCAGCTGCGCTGACAGATCCGCAATGGCATTGCGACACAGTCGCTGATGAAATTCCGCATCGCGTGTAAAAAGAGTCGCCAGCACCTCATGCTGGATATGCAAAGCAACGCTGTCACCGGTGGAGCGAACCTGCGCAGTCTGGGGTGTATCCATCAACTCCGACAGCTCCCCAGCCGTGACGATCGGTTCAAGCAGAATCGCCGATTCTTGGGCCTCACCCACTTCCCATTGTCCCTTGAGCAGGATGAACAATCCCGGGCCTATGGCCCCGGCCTCAATGACCACCTGTTGCGAGCTGAACGTCCTTGGACGCGCGATCTTGCGTAGCACCTGCAGATAGCGTCCTGCCAGTCGATGCAGAAGCGGCGCCTGTTGCAGGCGGCCGATCAAGGCCTGCTCCTGACTACGGCCGACGGAGCCTCGTTCTGTCACGTTGTTATGCCTCGAGCAAGCTGCCGCAATGACGTATCAAGCTCGGCGGCGCAGGTCAGAGGTGCACTACATACCTGGTCCTGACAGACAAATACGGCGGCTTGCGTCAAGCGCCCCTCCAACATCGGCATGGAAGTCGGCTCCCGAACGCCAGGATCGGCGCCAGCCAAGACACGCAGTGGAATGAAGTGTGCGTGGATCTTGCGCAGATATTCGCCGCGCTGCGATGCGTCACCAACTACAGTGATTTCGACGTCCCCCCGCAGATAGCGATGTAGCGCCGATAACATACGTGGACACGCCTGCGGGGACTCCCTCATGGCAGTTGCATACAATGCCAGCGTCTGGTGCGCACATTGGCGCAACGGTTGGTCCCCCGTCAATGCTGCAAGTCGCAGAAGTGCTTCTACGGCAAGAGCATTGCCTGAGGGCATTGCTCCGTCGAACGGATTCTTACTGCGCACCAGAACGTCGTCACAGCCATCACGGACATAGTAAAACCCGTGCCCCTCCACGTCCCAGAACACATCGATCATTTCCGACGCCAAATGCTGCGCTGAGGCTAACCAGTTCATCTCGAAGGTCGCCTCGTAGAGATCGACGCAGGCACCCACCATGGCTGCCAGGTCATCCTGGAAGGCTGGCTGTAAGCCGATCGACACCCCGAGGCCACCGTGACGCAATTGACCGTCGACAACAAAATCGTCGAGCAATCGTCGTATCGAGTGTCGCGCCGAATCGAGATAACGTTGATCGCCACTGATCTGATATCCACGGATCATCGCCGATGCCATCAGTCCGTTCCAGGCCACCACGATCTTGTCGTCTCGACTGGGAGCAATACGACGCTGGCGTGCCTCGCGAAGAGTTTCGATCCCTCGTTCAAGGATTGATCGCAAGTCGTCGAGACCGACAGATGCTTGTTTAGCGAAGCTTTCGAGATTCTTCTCGATATGAAGAATGCTCTGACCATGTTCGAAGTTGCCCTGGGGCGTGACACCAAAAAATCGGCACAATACCGCTGCAGCGTCTTCGTCGTCCAGGACGTCTTCAATCTCCTCCGGCGTCCAGGCAAAGAACTTCCCTTCAACGCCCTCAGAATCCGCGTCTTGCGTCGAATAGTATCCGCCATCTGGATGCGACATTTCTCGCAGAACGTAGTCGAGCGTGTGCAATGCGGTGCGGCGGAAGTCGCGATCTCCTGTCGCCAGATGAGCGTCGAGTAGAACCGGCACCAGCAGGGCGTTGTCGTAGAGCATTTTCTCGAAGTGTGGCACGAGCCATTTCTCATCGACGCTGTAGCGATGAAAACCTCCACCCAGATGATCGTAGATTCCTCCGCGACTCATACACCCAAGCGTATGGGTGACAATCTGCAGGGATTCTTTGTCTCCCGTATCATGCCAGATTCGCAGCAGCAGTGCGAGGGTGTCACTGTTCGGAAATTTTGGGCCTTCACCGAACCCGCCGAACTGGCTGTCGTAGTTGCTTGCCAGTTGCGCCGGAGCCGATGTAAGAAGGGAATCTTGCAAATCTCCCGCCGTTGTCAGCGGATCAGAATTCTGTACTAGAAAATCGGTCAGACGCTGCGCCTGTACCTCCACTTGTTGCCGCTGCGCCTGATAGTGACGGGCGACTGACTCCAGAACGCGAGGAAAACCGGGCCGACCGTAGCGATCGTCGGGAGGGAAGTACGTACCACCGTAGAATGGTTTCAGATCCGGTGTGAGGAAAACCGTCATAGGCCAACCACCACTGCCCGTCATGGCTTGCACGGCGGCCATATAGATCTCATCTAGATCTGGCCGTTCCTCACGGTCCACCTTGATGTTGATGTAGTGCTCGTTCATCAACTGCGCGATATCATTGTTCTCAAAAGATTCACGCTCCATGACGTGACACCAGTGACAGGCGGAGTAGCCAATCGACAGCAAGATGGGCTTGTCCTGCCCCCGTGACTCAGCCAGAGCTTGACCACCCCACGGATACCAGTCTACCGGATTGGCAGCATGCTGAAGCAGATAGGGGCTGGTCTCGTTTCCCAGGCGATTGGTCTGCCTTGGGGATTGACCTTTGTCGTCGGTTGAGTCAGTTGTCACGGGTTATCAGTACGGCCGCTGGCAGGCAAGTGAGAAGAGCGAAGCAGGCACTGGATGCAAAATGTAACCATCGCCCGTCGCTTGACTCAACTTGACGATGCGTCCCTCATCTGTGTCTCAAGGGTGCATACCAGATTGGCGAAAGCACTCTGGGCCTGAGCAGACTGCCTTACGTCCATTGCGGCCTGATGCAAGTGCAGCACATCGCGCAAGTAGGAATGTTCGATGTTCAACTGCTGCTCCTGGGCCAACAGTGGTATCCGCAACGAGCGAATCTCAGTGAAGTTGATGTTGGGTGTTCCGACGCCATTGAAAGCCGCCTTGATCTGTTCCCACCCAGGGGCCGATCTGAGAAACAACCACACATAAAATGGATTGATTTCACGGAGTCGAATCAGATCCACGAAGCAGCCGATATTTGCTCTTTCCTCTCCCAGATACACGGCAAGTCGATTCTTGCCAAGAGCACCAGCGCCGGAACGCGGCATCAGGAGATCACGTGCCTGGACTCTGCTTCTTGCCGGATCGTGATCGCCATCCGCCTCGACACGCATCGCCTGATGAAGTTGCAACCCCGTTTCGGTGAAGTCTCCCTGGCGAATGGAGAGGATTCCACCCGCGAGATGAGCGCAGCGACTTCCCGTGACGATGGGACCGTAGGTGAGGTGTTCGACGAAGTCACCGAGGGGAACATCGCGTACACCACGAGACCACTGGCGACGCCGGTGACGCCCATGCCAGAAGCCTGCGTCCCATCGCTGTGAGTCGAGATGTTCCACGTCGACCTGGCACACGCTCGACAGCTGTTGACCATCGCGAACGCGTCGTAAATCTTGTGTGAGACGCTCCATCAGTGCGGGTAAACGTCCTCGGCGCTCTTGGACTCTGTTTACCATAAGACAACTACCCGCCGGCTTCGCGGTTGGGGCGCGACGACGCAGCAGCAGCAGGTGGGCCATCGCATGCAGACCCGGTCGGCGGAATGTCGCCCCAGGCAGAGCGACAACCATGAGTGGATCCGCCTTCTGCAAGATCCAGTTGCGCGATTCCTGAGTGCGCTGATTGGCGAACAGGCCGTCTGGCAGGATGAGGGCGACGACGCCTCCGATCGCGACGACTTGCAAACAACGCTCGATAAAAAGGTGTTCAACTGGACGCGAGGCCAGACGCTGCGGCGAGGTCCCATCGAGGTGTCCCCAGATTGAGTAGGCGTCGCCGGCGACCAGTTGATCCCATTGATGCTCTTCAAGCAAGTTGGACGCGCGGCCAAAAGGAGGATTGGCGACAACCACGTCGAAACTCCCAAGCGCCAACCGATCATCGAAGAGCCCATCACCAACCTTCACCCCTACATCGGTTCCTCTGCTGGCAACCGGTTCATCCCGCTCAATGCCGATGCATGTGTTGTGTGACTGTAATGCCAGCGGACGCAGTAAAGCCCCCTCACCTGCCGCCGGATCAGCCACGCGGACAGGCCCCAGGGGCTTGGAGATCGAGGCGCGGACCTGCTCACACAGAAAATCTGCCGTCACGGCGGGCGTGAAATGTTGCCCGACTGCAAGAGTCTCCTCAACTGAAGATCTCCCCCCGACCACTGAGGTGTCGAGTCGGACAGGTGTCGAAGATGTGGTCACAAGGTATCACTCATCAGTTAGCTCTCAACGAGACTTGAAGCTCTTACCGTATTGCCTGGCAATAACTTACGACACACGCGCGATCCTGGCATGAAGTCTGCATACCGTCGAGTGTCCCTCAGTTCATCTCTACAAACGTCGGAGGATCAGCATGTCTGAGCTACGAATGCCCGCAGTGAATCAGATCACCGTTGCAGGACGTCTTGCACAGGACCCCGAATTTCGCCTCACAGAAAATGGTGTCGCTCGCCTCAGCGGACGTCTCGCAGTGAACCGCTCGTATCGAGATCGCGAAGGACAATGGCAGGAGGAAGCGTCCTTCTTCAACTTCGTTGTCTGGCAGTCTCAAGCAGAGCGTTTGGCCGATCGACTGACCAAAGGATCCCCCGTCTTGGTCAGCGGCAGACTACATAGCCACAGTTGGCGCGATGAAGAAGAGAATCCCCACTCTCTTGTCGAGATCCAGGTTCGCCATCTGCAAGTGCTCGCCCGAAGTGTTGCGGCTGACACACCCGAACTTGCAGTAGAAGGAGGCAGCGAACTTCAGGAGATGGACCCTGAAGCCCTTGAACTCGCCGCGTGACCTGCAAACAGAGGCTGCCGCCCATTCCGGTCGGCAGTCTCCTACAGCGCTTCAAACAAGGTAGCGATCCCCATCCCCCCACCGATACAAAGTGCGGCAATCCCTCGACGCGAGGTACGACGCTGCATTTCGTGTAGAAGTGTTACCGCAATACGTGCTCCTGATGCACCCACCGGGTGGCCCATGGCAATGGCACCGCCATTCACATTCACCTTCGACAACTCCCAGTCGAGCGCCTTGCCCACGGCAAGACTCTGAGCAGCAAAGGCCTCGTTCACCTCAAGCAGGTCGATCTGTTCGAGCTTGAGCTGATTGCGCTCCAGCAATTTCGTGATGGCCGGCGCTGGCCCAATCCCCATGATTCGCGGATCGACGCCGACGGACACAGTGTCGACGATCCGGGCCATGGGTGTGAGGCCTTCGGCCGCGGCTTCCTCGGCGGACATGATCAAGAGTGCAGCGGCGCCATCGTTAATCCCTGAGGCATTACCTGCCGTGACGGATCCGTCCTCTTTGAAGGCCGGCCGCAAGCGGCCCAGGCTCTCGTCGGTTGCATCAACTCGCGGATGTTCATCGATCTGAAAGATCAGAGGATCTGCACGTCGTTGCGCGATCTCTATTGGTACGATCTGGCTGGTGAAGCGTCCTTCGCCTTGTGCGGCTTCATAGTTTCGCTGACTTCGCAGAGCGAACTCATCCTGTGCTGCGCGCGAGATGGAGTATTCTTGTGACAGATTCTCGGCCGTCATTCCCATATGACAGTCGTAGAAGCAGTCCCAAAGCCCATCGAGAATCATCAGATCAGAGATCTCACCGTGCCCCAGCCGGCTTCCCCAACGATTTGACGGTACCGTGTAGGGAGCTCGACTCATGCTTTCCATTCCCCCCGCAACGACTCGTTGCGCCTCTCCGAGACGCACAGCGGCGGCGGCAAGTCCAACGGACTTGAGACCTGATCCGCACAATTTATTCACCGTCATGGCAGGTACCTCGTAGGGAAGACCGGCCGCAACGGCTGCCTGTCGTGCAGGATTCGGACCGAGTCCTGCCTGATAGATCATCCCCATGATGACTTCATCGATCGTGCCAGCAGCCACCCCAACTCGCTCAAGAGCTTGTGCAATAACGCTTGCGCCGAGATCGACTGCAGGAGTCTCCTTCAGAGTCCCTCCGAAGGAACCAATCGCGGTTCGGACGGCGGCAACGACAACAGCCTGCCTCATGGTGCGAATCCCCTCATTGACGTTGGTCAAACCCAACTCTATCTTTGATCAAATTCAGGCACTTAGCCCGTTTCCTGGGCGGTGTTTTTCGATTACAATTTTCGTGTCGGAGACCTACATGGCCTGGGCTCGGAGTAAGGCCTTTCTGGAGCGAGTACAGCTCGGCAGCATCATTCTGTATTTGGTGTGCCTTGGAGGCTATACGATCTCGGCCGTCGGCGAGGTGTGGGACTATCTTCGCGCCGACCTGTTTGGTTTCTCGTTTTTCAGTCTCTTCATTGCCGCGACGATCCTTCTGCGATTTGAAAGACCCGCCGAGGCCGAGTAAGAGACAACCCAGTTTGATGGGGCAGTAGCTCAGTTGGGAGAGCATCGCGTTTGCAACGCGGAGGTCGTGGGTTCGAACCCCATCTGCTCCACCATAAATTTCCAGTGTGAGATTCGCTCTCACACTGGTTTTTTCTTGGTACGGACGAGGATCACTCATTGTCCGGAATATATCAACCACGCGCTCAACACCCCCCAAAGTAAGACCGTCCACTGCAATGGACGATCGCGCCAGATCAGCGCGGTTGGGTCGCCGCCGACATCGAGCCGCCGAACGATGTAGAGATAGCGTAGAATTCCATAAATAACCATGGGCACGGTCCACTCCATGTGGCCCTGTGCCGAAGCAGCCTCACCAATCCCGACCGCATACAGTGCATAACACACGATGGAAGCGGCCGTCAGGATACTAACAACCTGATCGAGGTACGACACGTCATACCCTTCCAGTGCGTGCCGATGCTTTGACGCGGTTTCCCCCAACTCGATCAGTTCCTGCCGACGCTTCACAGCCGCCATCAGCAACGTCAATGTAAATGTGCAGAGGATAAACCAGGTCGAGATGACAACATCGATCGCCACCGCTCCACCCACTGCACGCAATAAGAAGCCTGCAGCGATGGCCAGAATGTCGAGTAGAACGAGTTTTTTGAGCCAGAATGAATACGCCAGGTGTGTCAGGACATAGCCTGCAAGAACGAGGGCGAATGCCGTCGCCAGCAGGTGAGCGACCATCAAAGCCCCAGCCATCAAGACAACCGCCACCGACCCGGCAAGCACAGGTGACAGTTTTCCTTGGGCGATCGGGCGCGAGGCCTTGAGTGGATGTAACTGATCTTGCTCGCGGTCCACGATGTCATTGATCAGATAGATCGCCGAGCTCGCGCAGATAAACAAGGCGAGGGCGAGTAGAGAACGATTCAGATCGGGCTGAAGAAACAGATGGCCCGAGAACAGTGGCGCCGCAAGGACGAAGGTGTTCTTCACCCAATGGCGTGGTCGGGCCGAACGGATTAGATCAAGTAGCAATGAGGTCTCTGGCCGGTAGGTCGGTCAGTCCAAGGGCCATCTCAGAAGTCTGTTTCGGGGTCCTCGTAGGGCCTGTCCCCACCCATCTGCTTCGCCTGGTCCAGGGCCGCCTCGAGGCGGAGGAGGAACTCGTCTACCAGGTCCTTCACGACAACCGTCGACCCCTCTACGGAGGGTGTCCTGCTCACGACCCCCAGACTCAGGGTAAGTGAGACCTGGGTGCCACCGCATTCGAACTGTCGATTCAGCACTCTGGCACGGAGCGTCAAGCCTCGCCGCTTGGTCTTGGTCAGGTCACCCTGCGGCACAATGAGGACAAAATTCGCCCCATCGATATGGACGAGTTTTTCGTCCGCTTCCACATTCTCAGACAGAAATTCAGACACGCCCTTGACGATCTCATCGCCACCGGTGCGACCGAACTTCTGGTTATATTCACCTAGACGATCGGGGGCGATCATGACGCAGCCCAATGGACGACCGTCAGCATTGGCCCTACTGATCGCCTGGGGCAGAAGAGCCGTCGAGAAAAAGACCTTATTGGGGAGCTTTGTGAGCGAATCAGTACCGGCAATCCGCATCCATCGGCGATTGCTGGCACGTAACTTCTCATTCTCGTCCTTCAGCCGAGCGATCTCGGCTTGCAGGGCGGCAGGATCTATCTCTTCACTCATGCGTCCGCGTGATGGTGGCCGTAGTTTGGATGAGAGCACCGTAAGTTGAGAGCACATGGTGGATACTCGTCGCTTAAGCCGAGACACCCACCTGAAATCTGTCCGCATTGCGGAATCCAGACAATCTTGCCTAACTTACGCCCAGACAACGTGATCCGCAAATAGGCAAATCAATCTTGGCGATCCTTGCACAGTACTGGATGATCCCTCTCGGCATCGCTTTTGTGGGTGCCGCCCTGACACTGTTCACTCTCTGGCAGATGCGGCGGCGCCAACAGAACAAGCTGGCACTTCGTGTTCTGGCAGGGCAGCGACGATTGCTGGGTGAGGAAATCGAAGAACGAATGGAGGATCTGTCGCAAGTCGACGACACAGATCTGCGTCAACGGATCCAGGCATCCTTTGGCTTCGTAGATGACCTGCATGTGGGGGCACTTGAACGACAAGCCCACCTGCAGAATCTCGAAGACTTGGCGCATCTGCAGCGGCACAAGATCACCATACTTTCCCACCACCTCGATAGCGCTGCTCATGACGCCGTGCCGCAGGTCGAGCACAACACCTACGAGGAGGAGGAGCTGCCGCAGACCAGAGAAGGACTCGAGGACGACCTGCTCGGTCGAATTTCGCAGCTCGCACCCAAAAAAGACAAACGCCCCCCGCGCCGCTAAGACCTCAAAAAAAACGGTGGCCATCTCCAAACAGATGCCACCGCGTGTCCTTCATGAGGTCTGATCATGGGGTGTGCTAGATTTCCATGATCTCTGCTTCTTTCTGTTTAATGATCTCATCTATGCGCTTGGTGTTCTTGTCCGTCATCTCCTGCACGTGATCGTGGCAATGTCGGGCATCATCCTCGGAGACTTCGCCTTCCTTCTTGGCGTCATCCACCAGATCAAGGCCATCCCGACGGGCGTGCCTGACGGCGACGCGTGCCTCCTCGGCCCGACCCCGCGCAATCTTCGTCATTTCGATACGGCGCTCTCCGGTCAATTCAGGGATCGGCAGGCGAATCACCTGACCATCATTGCTCGGATTGAGCCCCAACGACTTGTCAGCCAGGATTGCTTTCTCGATATCAGCAATCAACGGCTGTTCATAGGGCTTGATCATCAGCAATCTCGGCTCTGGCGTGCTGATCGATGCCAATTGATTGAGTGGAGTTGCTGTCCCGTAGTAGTCGACACGGATCCCATCTAAAATGGACGTCGACGCCCGACCCGTTCGGATCCCGGATAGATTTCGAGACAAGGCCTCAAGAGCCTTGACCATCATCGCTTCCACTTCGGCGTAGATCTCTTCCAGCATGATCTAGCCTCCCCTTCTGTTTTGACGCGCGATTTGGTGACCTAGGTCATTCGCCCAAACGGAAACAGGCAAAGCGGCGAATGGACAGTTTCTCGCCGATCTTGGCGGTCAGCTCTGTCAGCATCTGATCGATCGTCTTGTCCGGGTCCTTGACGAAAGCCTGCTCAAGAAGACAGACCTCCTGATAGTACTTCTCCAAGCGTCCCTGTACGATCTTCTCAGCGATGTTCTCGGGCTTGCCTTCATTCTTGGCTTGCTCGAGATAGATCTCCTTTTCCTTCTCAATCAGAGCAGGATCGACATCCTCGCGACCCACCGCTGTCGGCTGCTCAGCGGCAATGTGCATGGCCACATCGCGGGTAAACTCCTGAAAATCGTCTGTGCGCGCGACGAAATCTGTCTCGCAGTTGACTTCAAGCAATACCCCAAGACGGCTGCCAGGATGGATATACGACGCAATGACACCCTCGTTTGCGTCACGCCCGGCGCGCTTCTCAACGGCTGACATACCTTGCTTGCGCAGGAAATCAACCGCCTTCTCCATGTCACCATCGCTCTCCTGGAGCGCCTTCTTACAATCCATCATGCCAATTCCGGTGCTGTCGCGCAACTGGCGCACCATCGCGGCGGTGATCTCTGCCATAATTCTTCCTCTAAAACTTGCCTAGTGATCGTGGTTGGAAACCCGCACTGCGGGTGAATCTCTTAGTTGGACGCTGCAGTCTTTGCCGGCGCTGACGGGGCTTTTGCATCACCGTCTTTGTCTCCGGCGGGTCCCTCGGACTTGCCGCTAGCCGCCCGCCCCTCAATCACCGCATCAGCCATATGGTGTGTGATAATTTCAATGGACCGAATGGCATCGTCATTGCCAGCGATGGGGTGACTTACTTGGCCTGGATCGCAGTTCGTATCGACGATGGCGACGGAAGGAATGCCCAGTTTCTGCGCTTCAGAGATGGCCAATTGCTCCTTGTTGATGTCGATGAGAAACATCAAACCTGGCAAGCCGCCCATCTTGCGGATTCCTGTGAGGGTTCGATCCAGCCTGGACCGCTCCTTCTCAAGCAGGAGGACTTCCTTCTTCTTCAGCCTATCGTATGTGCCATCAGTCGAGATCTTATCGAGATGATCCAGATGGCGAATGTTCATGCGAATCGTCTGCCAGTTGGTTAACATGCCGCCAAGCCAACGCTCCGTGACATGGAACATGCCACAGCGATCGGCTTCCTGACGGATGACATCGACAGCCTGTTTCTTGGTGCCGACAAAAAGGACGGGCTTGCCTTCCTGGGTCGTCTTGCGAACGGCCTGGTAAGCAGCCTCGAGACCACGGAGGGTCTTGTTCAGATCGATAAGATGAATGCCATTGCGCTCGGTGAAGATGAAGGGCTTCATCTTCGGATTCCACCGACGGGTCTGGTGCCCAAAATGGGTCCCCGCCTCGAGCAGGTCGCTTACGCTGACCTCTGCCATGTCCAGTAACTCCTGTGTGGGTTATTCGTCCATGATCCGTCATCCAACGCCGGAGCCCCACTGGACAGTTGCCGGCAGGACACCCCCGACGTCGTCGGGATCATGTAGTTGGTAACCAGGCAGAATTTACACCCGGTTCCTTTGTCAGTCTGGCTGCGTCCAACTCAACCGAGAGAACTTCTGTGTCTTGCCAAGGTACTTCACCGCGGCAAGATTTCTCGGCCTGTGCGCTATCGTTTCGAGAATTGGAAGCGCTTGCGGGCGCCGGCCAATCCGTACTTTTTGCGCTCTTTCTCACGCGGATCACGCGTCAGAAATCCTGCACGTTTCAGAGCAGTGCGCATCGTCGGATCGAAGCTCAGCAGAGCACGGGCAATGCCGAGCGAAGCGGCACCGGCCTGTCCACGCTTGCCACCACCCCGGGTACTGATGGTGATGTCGAATTTGTCGCGAGACTCGACCAATTGCAGCGGCTGCATCATGATCATTTCAAGCGAGTCGCGGCGGAGATATTCGTCTACCTTGCGACCGTTGATTGTGATCTGGCCCGAACCGGGATGCATACGGACGCGGGCGACGGAGGTCTTACGACGACCGGTAGCTTCGAACTTCTGAATGGCTTCAGCCATGTAGATTGCGCTCCAAGGACCTGATGGGTCGTGCTGGTTGGATGAGCTGTTGAAGTTGGTTGAGCGGTTGAAGTAGCATTTGGCGCGATACTGACCTACAGCAACACAAGTGGCTCAGGCTGCTGAGCCGCGTGGCCGTGATCGGCACCGCCATAGACCCGCAACTTGCGGAACATCTTGCGACCGAGAGGGTTGTTCTTCAACATGCCCCACACAGCCTTCTTGATGATGCGATCCGGATGCTCGGCCAGAACACGCTCATAGGGCGTGGTCTTGAGACCGCCTGGATATCCGGTATGGTGATAGTAGACCTTCTGCTCTGCCTTACGGCCGGTCAGATGCACCTTGGAGGCATTGATGACGACGATATGGTCGCCCATGTCCTGGTGCGGCGTGTAGGTCGGCTTGTGCTTGCCCCGCAGAATGTGAGCGATCCGACTCGCCAGGCGACCGAGCGTCTGTCCTTCGGCGTCGACGACGAACCATTTGTTCTCTATCTCGCTCGCCTTGGGACTGTAAGTTTTGTATTTCAACATAACGATCCGCGTTTGCGGGACTCTTAAGTCCCTGTTTCCTGAAAGACATGTCATTCGTCCACACCCGTCAGCAACAGACCCGTCCGAACCTCGAAAGTGTTCGGTTGGATTCCTGCTCTGGTACGAACGGAAGAATCTACGCCCTCTCTGAGAAAGTGTCAACGTTCAGTCGGTAGCGCGCGCTTTGCGCCGCCGATACCAGCGCCTCCCCAGGAACGCCAGAATCAGAGAGACAAGGACGAACATCCCCAGGCGGTTGTACACAGACACCCACTCCAAAACCAGATTCCAGTTCCGCCCGACCATCAGCCCTGCCCCCAGCAAGATGGCATTCCATGCCATCATGCCGAGCATCGACATCAGCAACACCCCGCGAAAACGCATGCGTGCAATACCCGCCGACAAGGCGATGGCGGATCGAATCCCGGTGAGAAACCGATTGGCCACAACGAGCCACAGACCATAGCGCTCGAGCCACACCTCTGCCCGTTGCATGTGCTTCTCGGAAAACACCTTGACTCGACGTGAGTGCCCCTCGAGAAAAGAGCGGCCGTGGGTGAGTCCCACATACCACATCACCATAAATCCGAGGGTTCCCCCCGCAGAAGTGGCGAAAAACACAGGTTCCCATCGAAGCACACCCAAGCCAACCAGGTAGGCCCCAAAAACCACGACCGTATCACCGGGTACGGGAGGAATCACATTCTCGAGAAACGCACTCAGTCCAAGAAATGTATAGGACACCCAAGGCGGCCAACTCGACATCTGTTCGATGGCACCATGTAGGAGTTCAGTCATGCTCTAGACGTCGAATTCACGGCAACGAGGGCGATCGCCTGGGCCGCCATGCCTTCCTCACGCCCGACAAAACCAAGACGCTCCGTCGTGGTTGCCTTGACGCTCACAGCCGATGCTTCGATCCCAAGAGTTTCGGCCAGTCGTGCCGAGATTCGGTCAGCATACGGGGACAGCCTTGGCGCTTGCGCCATCACTACCGAATCAACGTTCACAATCTGCGCCCCAATGGCCTGCAACCGACTTGATACGTCGGCGAGAAGTAAGAGACTTGAGATACCCGCATATGCCTGATCTGTGTCGGGGAAGAGTTGGCCGACGTCTCCCATGGACGTCGCGCCTAGTAAGGCATCGATAATCGCATGGGTGAGGACATCGGCATCTGAATGACCTGCAAGCCCACGCTGGGCTTCTATTTGGATGCCACCGAGAATCAGCGGACGATCATCTGCAAAAGCATGCACATCATATCCCTGCCCAACACGCAGGGTCCTCGATGAAGCGCCCTGCGGAGACAGGTCCTGAGGAGTCGTCACCTTCACGTTGGTGGGGTCTCCGTGAACGATGTGGACACGGTGGCCGCAGGCCTCCACGAGGGAGGATTCATCCGTCGCGGGTTGCGATGGATCTCGCTGGGCGAAGGCTTCCTCCAGCAAACTGCGGCGAAAGCCCTGCGGGGTCTGTGCATGCCACAATTGTCGTCGGTCGGGGGTGCCAGTAACGATGCCATCCTCTACCTGTTTGACGGTGTCCGTTGCCGGCACAGCTGCGATGGCGGCGCCATGACGCAAGGCTGCATCCACAACACTCGTCAGCAGATCCGTAGTCACCCACGGCCGAACCGCGTCGTGAACCAGAACAACGTCATCCGCCGCTTCCAGGGCCCTCAAGGCCTGTTGCACTGAGTCAGCTCGTTGCGCGCCACCGATCACGGCGGGCCGCAGTTTGGGCCCGACGGAAGAAGCGATTGCGTTGAAGCGCTGCCTGTCGTCTGGATGGATGGCTACGAGGATACCACGCACGCGCTCGCATGCATGGATCGCCCGTAGTGTGTGAGCAAGCAGCGGCTGACCATCAACGGGGAGATACTGTTTGGGTATGTCGCTTCCCATCCGTTGTCCCCGCCCTGCAGCCGGGATGATCACCACGACACCGGGCTCATTCATGCATGATCTCCATGAATGAACATGGCATCACCATAGCTATAGAATCGGTACGAATTGTCAACGGCATACCGATACGCCTGCCGCACGCGATCAACGCCGGCGAAAGAACTGACAAGCATCAGCAGACTGGAGCGAGGCAGATGAAAGTTCGTCACCATGGCATCGACCACCTGGAACTCATGCTCGGGCGTAATGACAAGATCGGTCCACCCATCGCCAGCTGCGAGTGTCCCAGATTGCGCACAGGTCTCCAGCGCACGCACGCATGTGGTGCCGACGGCAACCACACGCCCGCCTGCCTGGCGACGTTGCTGGATCCGCTCGGCGGCGTCCTTGGAAAGGTGATAGTACTCGGCTTCAACTCGATGCTTTCCTGGGTCTGAATCCCGCACGGGTGCAAAAGTGCCGGCACCAACATGTAGCACGAGACGCTCAACGGCGACGCCCTTCGACTGGGCATCGTCAACGAATGATTGGGTAAAATGGAGCCCCGCCGTGGGTGCCGCGATCGACCCATTGGATCGAGCAAAGACGGTTTGATAGCGATGTTCATCGTCGTCAACTAATGCACGTCGAATGTACGGCGGAAGTGGAATTTCGCCGAGACCGGCCGTTAGACGCAGGAACGTGTCGAGTCCCGTCGGATCTGACCCCGTGTTGTCATCTCCCAAAAAGCGGAAGTGCAACCGATCTTCACGGGTCCGCCCAATGACCTGTAACTGCAGCCCTTCGTCGCCGTCAAGAATCAGGCCCTGGGACAGTCCCTTCAGAGGCTTGGCCATGGCTAACCACCCTTCGCCTGGGCCGCGTCCGAGAACGAGCAACTCCACCTTTCCACCCGTGCGCGGCTTGCGTACACGCAGTCGAACGGGAACGACGCGCGTCTCATTGAGCACCAACACATCCTCAGCCCGCAACAGATGGAGTAAGTCAGGAAACGTGGCGTCAGTTACCGCACCACTGTCACGGTTGAGAACCAGCAACCTCGAACCATCGCGACGTGCCGCCGGGTGCAGAGCGATCAGGCTGTCGGGTAGTTGGAAGTCGAGATCGTTCAAGTGCATGATTTGCCCAGAAGGAAAGGGGCCGCAAGCTACACATCCGCCCCAGTAAGTCAAATGCAGCACCTGAAAAGGGGGCCACCTCATCCCTGAGACGGCCCCCTTTTGCTGGAGCTCGCGCTACACCTCCCTGTTCATCTCGCTTCCCGGTATTGCCGGCCGGAGGATGGAAACGAGATGATTCCTCCTTGAATGGGTGACGTGTTGCTTAACTGATCGGTCGGAGTGGACTAGACTCGTCGACGAGCTCCGCTCGTGGCTCTCTACAACAACGAGAGAGCCGAAACAGAGGAGACATTGGCTTGGACCAACATCGCATTGCTGGCACTCACCAGGATCTGTGCTCGCGAGAACTGAGTCACTTCTGCTGCGATATCCGCATCTCGAATTGTCGCATCCGACGCACTGATATTCTCAATTTCTACTTCCGTGAAGGCGATACTGAAATTCAACCGATTTTGCACCGCACCCAGATCACCGCGAGCGGCTGATATCGTCGACGTCGCCTGGTCGATGGTTGAAATCGCCTGCCGAGCAGATGAAATACTGTCGACCGAAGTACCTCCCAGATTCAGCGCCACACCCGTTGCACGAAGATCTGGGATTCCAACCTCAAGCCGATTGAAGAAGGTGTCATCGGGACCGACCTGAAAGGACCCCCCCGTGCCTCCTTCAATTACGATCGTCTGGCCATCGAGTTCACCGTCCGTGTAGTCTCCCGTAGCGCCTTGTGTCGCAGCACCAGACAAGGTGACCTGTATACCCAGCCGATCGAAATTCGCTACGACAGATGTGCCCGTCGCCACGATGGTGCCATCGAGTAGCGTGCCCATATTGAGCGTTTGGGTTACGGTGCCATCACCGAGGGTTAGTGCACCGTCTGCGGCGGTATCAGAAAACGTGAAGGTTCCTGCCTGAACAGCCGATATGTTGATACGGGTAACCCCTGTTGTGGCACTAGAGGTCACAGCGGTAGAAGCCGCTGCACTCACCTGATTGCCGAAGCCGGATAGCAGATTGGCATTGTTGTACGTTGTGGCTTCAGCGATTCGGTCGATCTCAGACACGAGTTGGTTGAACTCAGCTGCGACCGATTCTCTGTTGGAATCGTTGATCGTGCTGGAGGAGGACTGAATCGCCAGCTCCTTCATCCGCACAAGCATATTGTTCACTTCTTGCAGGGATCCCTCTGCGACCTGTAGTAGGTCAGATCCCTGTTGCGCATTGCGCACATTCTGACCGAGTCGCGCAACTTCGCTGCGCAACCCCTCTGATACGACCAAACCCGATGCGTCATCGGATGCGCGATTAACACGCAGGCCTGACGACAACCGCTCGAGCTGGCGGTCGAGAATATTCACGTTGCGCGAGATAGATCGCTGCGTATTGATCGCGGCGATACTGTTGTTTACTCGCAGTGGCATGGTGTGATGTGGCCTCCTTGCTCCTTGGGGCGAAGTCCATTTCGACCCTTAGCGTTCGCATGACCCGGGCAGAGCACAAGCGAACTATGTAAGTGCAGTGAAAACAACCGGTTCCTCCGGAGCGGCGTACTTCATGATCACTGACCGCTGCCACCGGGGGCATTCCACCTGTTCCGTATATCGGGACCCTCTGCCGCCAACTTTAGCGCAGATCCTGGTTTTTTTTCTTTTTCATTGAAATTCTGCCAAAGTCTGCGACGGATCCGTCGATACCTGTATACATGATACCAAGTTCCACTAAGTGACCGGAAGTAGTTGCGGAGTGCCCTCTTCGCTAGATGTTCACCGGTCAAGTTGCAGTAGGAGGAGTAGGAAAACGTCGTCTCAGCTTTCTCCATTGGTACCAGTGAAGGTGCCGCGTGTTGTGTGAGAAAGCTGTCTTCATCAGGCAGGAACAAGGAGGTTTCAGCCAATGTTTGCAGCAAGAATCAACAGCAACGCTGCTTTCCAGCGCGCCAGTCATGCCCACGGCCGCTCGGACAGGGAGCTACAGTTCAGTCGAACTCGACTCGGATCGGGTATGCGTATCAACAGCGCCCGGGATGATGTGGGGCGTTTGTCGATCTCTGAAGGGATGCGCGCCGAAATCGGCGGCCTGACAGAGGGAACCCGCAACACCGAGAAAGCGATCGATCTACTGCGCACGGCCGAAGGTGCGATGGGTGAGATCAATTCGATCCTCATCCGAATGCGCGAACTGGCAACGCAGGCAACGTCCGATACCCTCAACGACACGAATCGGGACGCCGTTCACTCCGAATTCAATCAGTTGAAGGACTATATCGATCGGATCGCCAAATTAGCATCCTACAATGATCAAAATCTGCTGTCTGGATTTGGCAACGATCTCAATGACCTCACCTCAACGGCCATTGATGCGTTGGCAGACAATGGAATCCGCCGCGTGAAGCTGTCGAGCGTGGAAGCCGGGACATATACCTTCACAGACTCCCCCGCAGACAACAGTGTCACCCTTAGCAATGGCACCATATCGCAGACCGTCGAGTTCGGTTCGATCATGGACGGCGATCATGTTGCCGATGGCACGACAGTTGTCGCCAATTTCGATCAGTTGGGGATCGAAGTCGTACTTGCAGGCCAGGGCGTTGCCAAGTCGCAAGGCAGCTACACCGATGGTGACCTTGACGGTCAGACCCTCGTCGTCGAGGAGGGTGTCGGCGGCAGCTTCCAGTTGGGCGGTGATGCGGATATCGCCGATCGGCTGGACTATGACATCAAGGATATGACCGTTGGCGGCAAGGTATTGGGCATTGAACAGCTCAGTGTCGGCTCGCGAGACAGCTCACGTCATGCCTTGGCACAGATCGACGGTGCAATCAACAGGATGTCCAAGGAACGAGGAGAGGTCGGCGCCGTTTTGAATAGGCTCCAGCATACCCTCAATTTTACGGAGGGATCGATAGAGAATGTCACTGCCTCTGAAGGGACGGTGCGTGATACGGACTACTCTGTCGAATCTGGGTTGCTCGCCAAGGGACAGATTCTGCAAGATCTTTCGAGGTCTGCGATGATTCAGTCCCAGGTTCCCATTGATACGGTGATGTCGCTGCTAACGGGATAGGCTGGCATTTGACGCAGGCTCATGGCACGAGACGGCTGCCTTAGGAACCCGCTTGTTGCCTGGTCGGTTGTAGAAGTCGCAGAACTCGAATCTCTCCACCTCGGGTCGTGTCGCTTTCAGCAAAGACAGCGACGGTCTGTGTAGTGGAGGGATCCAGGAGCAGTTGAAAATAGGCGCGATTGATCTGGCGACGATAGCGGGCAGCGATCGAGGTTGGCTGCAGGTCGTCATTCAGGTAGCGTGCATACGCCCCTGCGGGCAATACGATGTGCCGTACGCCGAGGCGCCATAGTTGGCGTGGACTACGCCAACCACGACTGAAGACGCGTCGAGTCTCTCGGTCATCGAGGTCTATGTGTTGGCGAAGCGACGCGGGCACAGCGGGCTGCTTCAACCAGACCTCGAGATTGACGATCTCGTAGGATGGGTGTGTCGCACCTGCTGCGTCCAATGCTTTCATCGCGTCCGGTGCCCAACCATAGGCGGCTGTGAGGCCCTTGCTGTCGTCGGCGGATGGCAATCGTGGACAATATGGTAGCCACGTCATGCCAATTCCTGTTCCATCGGGGACCTCCATCTTGATCCACTTCGCCGCCAGCGTACGCGTATCGATGCGCTGCAACTGCCAACTGGCGTGGAATGACGCAATGGCGTTGGGCAGCAAACAGGTGAGAGCAATCGTAACGAGCAGCCACGACCGTTGTATACGCATGCGGCACTGGGTGTGAGCCCACATGCGGGTGACCTGGACGATCAGAATGCCCAGATAGGGCAGCAAGTAGTGCAGACTCTCGCGTGTCCAGGAACCGATGTAAGCGAAAGCAGGTACGACGGTCACCAGCACGAGCCAGTCGTATCGATCTCGCTTAACACTCGCCCAGACGATACCAGCCAGTAGCAGCCCGCCCAGGACAAATTCCTGTCGCACCCATTCACGCGCAATCCACCACCACGGGGACGTGTCCTGCAGCGCGAAGTCGAGGCTCGACAGTTGATAGCGGGCCAAGCCGAAATACTGTTCAGGGGCGAGGACGAAGTAGGGACACGCGAGTGCTGCGACGACGACGGCGATCGCACCTGCTCCCCAGAGACGCGGCCCAAAGCAGCGCTGCCACCATGCCCTGTCGGAGGCCCTTTGCAGGTGAGCACCCACAATGGCCAGGGCACACAGTGCGCCATTGTATTTGGTCGCCACGACCAGACCACAGACGGCGCCGGCAACCAGGTAATCTCGCCATTCCCCCTCACCTTCAAGAATCATCCAGGCACGATAGACGACGAGGGTCGAAAGCAGGGCCACCGTTGCATCGGGAAGAGCCATGTGCGCTTGTCGTGTGGGGACGATGGCCACTGCGTATGCCAGTGCCCCAAACCATGCCCACCGGCCTGCTCCCACCCGTCGTGACAGTCTGTGGATCACCACGACATGGACCATGTCCGCC
Source organism: Gemmatimonadota bacterium (assembly GCA_018660835.1). Classification (GTDB taxonomy): domain Bacteria; phylum Latescibacterota; class UBA2968; order UBA8231; family UBA8231; genus UBA12574. Next base: position 132,704 of record JABJJN010000018.1, read on the forward strand.
GCGATACTCACCCCCCGCCCCATGAGTGCGCTCCATGCGGGGTCCGTGTACGACATCAGCGTCAGTCGATCAAGAAATCCTGCACCTGGAAATGACCCCGCGGCAACGATCCCCGTGCCTGCCACCACGCTGGCGACGATGTAGGAGTACAAGGCGGGATAGGTAAACTCGGTGGGGCGAAGACTGGCGTCGCGGAAGAAATTCCAGATACTGGCTGCGACACCAATCTCGTCGACGTGGCCATAGAAATCGGGATATCCCTGGGACGAGCCGAGCAGTCTGCCCACTGCGGCAACAGCGAGTATGAGCCCCAACCCCAACTGCCTGTTCATGTCGGTTTGGCGGTGTGATCCGAGGAGGTCGGCCCTGCATGGCGAAAGATGGTTGACAGGATCTTTCGACCTGCCCGTATGGAACCCATCAGTGTACCCGCCACCTTTGATTCCCCCGCAAATCGTTTTCGATAACTCACGGGCACCTCTGTTGAACGTAGGCCCTCTCGTGCCGCCTTCACCTGCATTTCAACGGTCCAGCCGAAATCTCTATCGATCATGCCGATCCGCTCCAACGCATCGCGGCGAATCGCCCGAAATGGTCCCAGATCTGTATAGTGCTCTGCGTACAGCCACCGAATCAGCAAGGTTGCCAGGGCATTGCCGAAGCGCTGCTGCGGTGTGAGAGATCCGGCTTCACGGCGTCCCAGCACACGGGAGCCGATGACAAGATCTGCTTCATTAGCAAGAATGGGAGCCAAGACACTGCTCGCCTCGGTCGGATCGTCAGAGTAGTCCCCATCGACGAAGACGACCACCGTCGTTTGATCATCGAGAGCAGCGAGACCCGTCAGGCACGCCTGTCCATAGCCACGTCTCGGTTCGCCAATGACTCGCGCACCCGCCTCCTCGGCACGACGCGCCGTGTCGTCCGTAGAACCGTTGTCGACGACGATGATGTCATTGATCAGATCACGCGGCAGATCTGCCACGACTCGACCGATGGCGTCCTGCTCGTTCAGGGCAGGAATGACGACGGCGATACGGACCTTGTGCAGAGGGCTGGTCATGCGCGTCGTCGGCCTTCACGCGGTAGGCCGATCGGGATCCTATAGATGCAGGGCGAGCCAGTCGAGAACCAACTGCGAGAGACTCACCGCAGATAGCAGCTCGAGTCCGTGCGCGGAGACGCCCTGCACTACGGCAACCGACTTTGGGTCATTTGTAAGAGATGCAAGAGATTCCGAGAAGCCTGGATAGCTCAAGGATACCTCGTCGCTGATCGGCAGGACGTCGGCTTCCCCCACCACATATAGCATCGTGTGTGGATTGAAGTTGTCGATACCTCCGCCAATGACCAGAGGTGTTGCATTTGCATCCCATAGGCCTGGAGAGATCGCGACGCCCGCTTTCAGGTCATCTGGAAATGCTCCCATGGCCACATAGGCGACATTGCCACCGCCGCCGTTGCCAATCACGGCCAGACGGCTTGCATCAGCCGATGCCTGCCCACGCAACCAGGTAATAGCGGCACGAACTTCGAGATGAAAGTTGTCCAGATCTGAAATCAGCAACTGATCAACGGCACGACCATCACTCGGCAACGCGGTGAGGCCGTGGCCGCGTAGATCAACGGTCAGGACATTGTAGCCGTTCTCCAGCAGCGTCTCAAAGAATTCGTCGAAGAGCCACTCCTGTCCCGCCAGATTGTTGCCCACATCATGTACGAGGATGACCGTCGGCTGCGAGTTCCCCCCTGTTCGTCCATAGACACCTGCCACAGAGATCCCATCAACACTATTGAATGAAACCGCGTCGATGGCATATAGTCGGCCTGCACCCTTGGGAAGATCGGGACCAACGATACTCGGATCGTCATCGTTGTCATCGCCGCAACTTCCAAATACCAGCAGCACCATGGCAAGAAGACCAAAACGCAGACCGCGTGTCAGCAAACGGGTGGACGACGTCTGGCACTGGTGGAAATTCAATGTCACGAGGGACTCCCATGTCACTTGACGGGAAGGCGGGAACTTACGGGCTTTCATCAACTTACTCAGCCTCAGTTGGAGGTGTCAACGTGTCAATTCATATCAGGGCTGCAGAGGAAACCAATTGATCGAGGTCCGCGGACTCCACGTTCAGCATCCGGGTGAGGTCAAAGCCATCGATGGGGTCGACCTGGACTTGGCTCAGGGACAGCACGTGGCCTTGATGGGTGCCAACGGATCCGGCAAGACCACGTTGATTCGGTGTATCAACGGCCTTCTACTGTCGACATCCGGGTCCGTGCACGTGGATGGCCTGTCACCGGGCACGCCAGAAGATCTGATTCGGATCCGTCGTCGAGTGGGAATGGTATTTCAGAATCCAGACGATCAGTTGGTCACCACATCCGTTGAAACCGAGATCGCCTTCGGCCTGGAGAATCATGGCATTCCCACAGACCAGATGCGCCATCGTGTCGATCAGATGCTCGAAACCTTTTCCTTGGCACGCTATCGGCAGACACCACCTCACCTTCTGTCAGGAGGTGAACGCCAGCGGTTGGCCATTGCCGCCGCAGTCGCTCTGCAGCCAGCCTATCTACTGTTGGACGAGCCCACGGCCCTTCTGGATCCATCATCTCGAAAAGATTTCATGCATCTGCTGGATCGCCTTTGTGACGATCACAATATCGGTTGTCTGCATGTGACACAGAATGCGGAGGAAGCGATCCTTGCCCGGCGACTGCTCGTGCTGCATCAGGGAAAACTGATCTGTGATGGCAGCCCTGAGCAAGTATTCAGTGCGGGCGCCTCCCTTGCACGGGAGACGGGTATTCAGCTTCCATTCGCCGTACGCTGCTGCCTTGCCGTTGGTTCGCTCCCCGCCCCCCTGCCACTGACCATCGAGCAACTTGATGATCGACTGGCTCACTGGCAGGGACCGGCATCCTCCCCTGTTGAGCAAAAAACCGAAGAACCGACAACTGCAAGGATGGAAATTCGTCATCTGCACCACATATATGACGAGGGTATTCCAGAGCCTGTTCAGGCGCTCACCGACATTGATCTGGATATCCTCCCTGGACAGATTCTGGCGATCGCGGGCGCCAGTGGATCAGGAAAAACGACCCTTGTCCAGCACCTGAATGGGCTGTTACAACCAAGCGTCGGCAACCTAACACTGGATGGGCTCGATCTTTGGGACAGCAAACTGAAGCCACAACAGCTGCGGCGCCTCGTGGGATTGGTTTTTCAGTTTCCTGAGGCACAGTTATTCGCCGAGACTGTGGCGGAGGATGTCGCCTTCGGTCCCCGCAACTTGGGGTTAGACGAGAGCACCGTGGCAGAGTGCGTCGCTGCTGCCCTGCACGCGGTTCAATTGCCCCACAAGGAGTACGGCCAGCGCTCGCCCTTTCACCTGAGCGGTGGAGAACGACGACGTGTGGCCATCGCCGGTGTCCTGGCCATGAATCCGCAGATCCTGGTGCTCGATGAGCCAACAGCGGGTCTCGATGCACAGTCAACGCAGCTGCTGATCGAGATTTTCCGCAATCTGCAACGAGATCAGTGCAGTGTCGTGCTTGTCACCCACGACATGGACTTGATCGCCGAGGTGGCATCGCGATTGGTCATTCTGGCCAACGGTGGGATCGTGTTCGACGGTTCACCCGCCAAGGCCTTTGAATCGGATTTCTTCACCGAATCGTCACCTCTCATCCCGCCTGCGGCGTGGCGTTTCAGCCAACTGCGACGGCAGCGCGAAGGGCATGCCCCCGATCTTTTGACTGATGCCGAGGTGGCCGCGTATGCTCGTTCTCTCGTTCCCCCTCTTGCAGAAACAAACTAGTCCCCTAACGATTCAGGACCATCCATGTCCCAGCAAACATCAGCTCCCCGGCCCCTGCTACTTCGCGGCGGCCGTCTTGTCGACCCGGCGGCGAATCGGGATGAGACGACTGACCTACTGCTGCGCGACGGTGTCGTCGCCGCGATCGGCCAGGAAGTCACGATGCCCGACATCGAAGAAGTTGACGTGACGGGCCTCGTCGTCTGCCCCGGGTTCATCGATGCCCACGTTCACTTGCGTGAACCAGGCTTCGAGCACAAGGAGACGATCAAGACCGGGGCCGAGGCCGCCGCTGCAGGTGGATTCACGAGCATCGTGACGATGCCAAATACTGCACCACCACCCGATTCAGCAACACGCGTGGCAGATCTCGTTGAACGCTACCAGGCTGGATGCGTGCGAATCTATCCCATGGGGACCGTCACAGGTGAACGCGCCGGCAAAGGTCTGGCCCCCCTGCAACAGATGGCCGCTGCCGGCGCCGTGGGATTCTCTGATGATGGAGATCCCGTAGAGGACGAGTCCCTGATGCGCCGAGCACTTCAGGTGGCTGCAGAAACCGGTATCCCCATCGCCCCGCACGAGGAGGTAAAGAGTCTGACCACAGGCGGCTGCATGCACGAGGGGGACGTATCACGGAGACTGGGATTCATCGGCATGCCAGGGTTGGCGGAAGAGCAGATGATTGCGCGGGATATCGACCTCGTACGCGAGACGGGTGGTCCTCTCCATATCCTTCACATCAGCACGGCTGGGACCGTGGAACTCGTACGCGAGGCCAAGGCCTCAGGTCTGCCGGTGACCTGCGAGGTATTGCCACACCACTTCCTGATGACTCACGAGCAGGTCGAATCCTTAGGTACTGCCGCCAAGATGAGCCCTCCCTTGCGTGAACAGGCTGATGTCGATGCCATGATCGCCGGTTTGAAGGACGGCACCATTGACACACTAGCCACCGATCACGCGCCGCATACGGCGCAAGAAAAGGCGCTGCCCTTCCTCGAAGCGCCGATGGGGATCGTCGGACTGGAGACAGCTATCGGTCACACACTGACGCACCTGCTGCATGGCGGCGTGTTGGATCTGGCGGCAGTGATTGATCGCTGGTCGGTGGCGCCGGCGCGAATTCTTCACCTTGCGGGAGGGCGGCTGCAGGTCGGCGACGTAGCGGATGTCACTCTACTCGACCTCCATCAGACGTGGACCGTCGACAGCAGCCGTTTCCATTCGAAATCAACAAATACCCCCTTCGATGGACAGTCGATGCGTGGCAGGGCCGTCGGCACGATCGTTGGTGGGCGACTGGTGTACCAGATTTAGCGGTTCGTGTCGAGCGTGAATGCATCCGACCAGTGCTCGACCACGGCCGGGGCTTGAGACAGATCAACACTCATAACATCGAAACGGCACTCGCCCCCCTCGCCACGATAGCGCAGAAAATGGCGCGCAGCGCGAATCATTCTCTGTCGTTGCGCATGCGACAGGCGTGCCTCCGGTCGTAGAGTCTCCGATGCGGTAGCCGTCGATTTTACTTCGACGAAAACCCAACACGCATCGTGCCTGGCGACAATGTCAATCTCTCCACCCGCGCCGCGATAGCGCTGGTCTTCGATGTAGTATCCCAGTCCCTGCAGATAGGCGGCAGCCGTGGATTCACCTGTCACGCCCGTCGCTCGGATCGGTTCGGCTTGCCCCTGGATTCCCAATGGCAGTTGATTTCGGCCTGCAATGGGTGCAAAACTGTGACGATGCTCTGTACATGGGCCCAGTCTGGCCAGAGCGCTGCGATGCAGGTCACTGGCATACCCTTTGTTGCTTGCAAAACCATAACCAGGGTGATGGGCATCCAGGCCGATCATGAGCCGGTCGCGATGTTCTTTGGCGACGATCGACGCTGCTGCGATACTCATGGATCGAGCATCCCCTTCAATCAGGAGGGTCTCTGGAAGGCCGGATTCGGGAGATCGATTGCCATCGACCAGCACATGCTCCGGAACCGGAGACAGCCCGTCCAGGGCCACACGCATCGCCTCCATGGAGGCCTCCAGAATGTTGATGCGATCGATTCGAGCCGCAGACACGACGCCGACGTTCCAGGCGATGGCCTCCTTTTCAATCTCCTGCTGCAATTCATGTCTTTGCGATGGATCCAGCTTCTTTGAATCGTCTACACCTTGCAGGCGACACCCTGGAGCCAGGATCACTGCCGCGGCAACGACGGGTCCTGCAAGGCACCCACGACCGACCTCGTCGACACCTGCGACGCACGTCACGTCCGATTCCCAGAGGCCATCCTCGAATCTTCGGATGCGTCGTAGCCGTCGCTGCTCGGCTTCCCGCAAACGAAGCTGCTGACGTTCACGCACGGCAAGACGGCGCACACCTGCACGCGGGTCTTGTTCGAGCAAAGCCAGGACCGTGCGCCCAGCCCCGCCACGTTTCTTCAGCTGCGCTTCGATCTGCGCGATCGTGGCCTGGGACAGATGCTCAGCGTCGAGTTTCACGTTTGACAGTTTCCGGGAGGCCGGTACATTGCGAGCAAGAGAAAAAACCTATGATTCGGTGCCGTTTCCCCGGGAGTCACAAGTGCGATACCTGCGTTTCACGATTGTCTTCACCATCGCCGCATTGCTGCTTGGCAGCACTCCCGGGATGGCTCAGAGTGACTGGGCAACCGACACACGTGTCTACCTTCTGGATGGCACGGTCATCATGGGACAATTACTGGAAAAAAGCGATGATCTGATCATCGTCCGCAGTAACAGTGGCGAAATTCACACCTTCGAGCCCACTCAGATTGACAGGATTGTCACACTGGATTCACTGGGCGGTCAGGCGCAGACCATCACAGTTCGTGAATTCCCGTATATCAGTTTCCTGGGCGGTACCGTTGCATTCGGTCTGATTTCGTGGCTGCAATTCGACACGGCCAGTGATCGTGATGCGGAAGCAAAAATCAATGCAGACAATGGCGTCGCCGGTCGCGCAAGCGAGTTGCGAGACAAGGCTGACAGGGCCCGTTTGCTGGGTTGGTCATCACGGATCCTTGCATTAGGATCGCTTGGCGTTGCGTTGATTCCTCGCGATCGCACCAGACGCATCTTCCCCGAAGTAGGCCTGGGCGCTGACGGTGCAACAAGACTGCGGCTCGTCTACACCTTTTAGGCCGACAATCCCCTGCGCCCTTTAGGGGGCGATCCCTGCACAAGCGTAGACATTTATCGTCTACCACGCAGTCTGCGGATCTCCTCCGTCATGGCTTCAATCTTCATGTTCTGCAGTCTGACGATATCGGCATAAAGTCGATTCCGGTCGTCCTGGCCATCCAGTGTTTGCCGCAGGCCATCGACCTGATCCAGGATGCCATCGACCTCGGTTTCCTCGCCGCCATCGGCAAACGAGCCGGCCCCCTGACGTAGTTCGCTCCATTTTTCATCAATTTGTCGATCGAGACTCTCCTCTTCCTCCGTCGTGGCGCGGCCCTGACCCGCTTCATCCACCTGCTCTTCCCAAACTTGGGAGAATTTTCCGCCTGCCGCCTTCTCCGGCGGCCCAGGCTTGGGTGGCGAAGACTTGGATGCAGGCGTCTGTGGGCGTTTCTGACTCGTATTCACTACCCACCAGGTCACACCTGCCAATGCCAGTAATCCTACCCCCGCCAGCCCGATCAGAACCCACGGGCCGTCCAACGGATTCCCGGCGGCCTCTTCCTCCTCCATCGCCGCATCATCCCCGCCCACGACTTGGGATGGAGCCTGGGTCACCTCACCAATGGCCCCTTGCGTTCGCGGCAGCGGTGGTGGCCAAGTTTCGCCACGAAACAGGGCCTGGTATTTGGCTGCACTGTCTGGTCTGGCCTGTAGCCGGTACACCTCCCCCAGAGTGAGATAGATGTCACGTCGTCCGCCACTCACACGCAGGGCAGTGTAGAGCTTCGTTAAGGCGGCATCGTGTTCACCCAACTGACGATGGGCCTTGGCGGCATGGAACAGAGCATTGACGTTCTCGGCATCGCCGGTGAGCACTTCCTCGAAAGCCTGCAGTGCCCCGAGATGATCACCCCCCGCCTCTCGTTGGAGTCCTTCGGCATATGGATTACGCTGTACAAGGGCCGTCGTCTCTTCCATAGGATCTGGCTCAGGAAGCGGCGTCTCCAGCAGTGGCTCTGCGTCGACGTCGGGTTCGGCCTGCGCCGGCACCGCACTGTCAGCCGTTGTCTTGGGTTTCAGAAATCTCGTGGCGAGCCAACCGGTGCGGCCATCAGCGATGCGGATCTGTGACCAGCCGTCTTGCTCGGCGCCCACCCGATCTACCTGCTGGCCGCGAAAGAGCATCGTCACCGATGTTCGAGCCGTCGACGGGCCCTCGCGCAAACGCACACCTTGTCCCGAGATCAGGAACCGTGGCAAGACCAGCTGTCCATGGATCCAGCCCTGCGTGCCGTCGGACAGCTGGATCCGCAGCCAACCCGCATGCCGATCAACTTGCTCGACTTCCACACCGCGACGTAGAGCAGCAACCTGCCGCGATTGCGTCGTGGCATCAGAGCGAATATTCACCTGGTCTCGATCAACAACGTATATCTGTTGTGCCGACACCGATGCAACCGATACAAGCAGCGACAGGCCAACCAGCAAGCGAAGACGGATCATGCGGCACTCTCCTGTGCCTCGAGATGCTGCACAAGAGCGAGCAGTCCAAGGTGGTAGGAATTCGGACCAAATCCGGTGATCTGCCCGACACAGACTGGAGCGATCACGGAGGTGTGCCGGAAGGCCTCGCGCGCATGAACATTCGATAGGTGAACCTCGACAGTGGGGAGTCCTACACCGGCGACGGCGTCACGGACGGCGATACTATAGTGGGTGAGTGCCCCTGGATTGATGACGATCCCCTGTGCCCATGTCTGGGCCTCGTGGATGGCGTCGACAATCTCTCCCTCGTGATTCGATTGCGTAAAACGTAGCTCAGCATTGAGTTGTGTGGCGACCTTCAACAACAGGTTTTCCACATCGGCGAGAGTTGCCGCACCATAGACACCCGGTTCGCGGGTCCCTAACAGATTCAGATTGGGACCATGGATCACGGTGATCGGAAAAGCCATCACTCTGATACTCCTTGCGGGATGGTAGATTGAACCGAATGACGTCTGGCCTGGTCGAGGACCAGGGCGGACAAGACGATCGCTGCAGTATCGGCACGCAGTATGCGCTCGCCCCAGACGAAACTGCGCGCGCCCTGATCCTTCAGGAAAGCGATTTCATCTGCATCGAATCCCCCTTCGGGGCCGACGAACAACGCGATACCTGTTTTGTCCGCTTCCCACACGTCCTCAATTGAGCCAGGGACGGTCGGATCGGCAACCAATAGTGCCATCCCCTCGGCAGCACATTGTATCGCAATCTGGTCGAGATCCGCGACTTGGGCAACGTCAGGAATCCGCGAACGCCCACATTGCTTGGCCGCTGCCGTGGCGATGCGTTGCCAGCGTTCAGGCTTTCCCGCTCCCTTCACGACGGTGCGCCGGGTTACCATAGGCTGAATCGTATGAACGCCAACTTCCGTCGCCTTCTCTACAACCGTATCGAATCGTTGCCCCTTGATCAGAGCCGCAACCAGATGTAGTTCGTGACGACTCTCAAGCGCACCAGGTGTTGTCTCCTCGATCTGGCCAACCGCCACATCTGCAGCCAGGCTTAGCAAGCGAACTCGGAATGCGGTACCAGCCCCATCGATGGCGTCGACCACTTCCCCTTCACGGAGCCGTCGTACACGGATGTGATGCGCTTCTTCGGCACTGAACTCCAAACGTCCGTCCTGGATTCGCCTCGGGTCAATGAGGAAAGCGGGCATGTGATCTTCAGTCCACCACATAGGCGCGGCAGCTGAACCAATCATCACGTTGCCAGCGACCATCAATGGTCAGACCGGACTCGATGAGTCCGTCGATAAAGGTTCGCTCTTCGCGCCGCAAGAGTCCCGAAAAGATGATACACCCTCCCTTCCCAAGTCTCTGCAGAAGATCGGGCACCATGGGAAGCAGGATATGGCTTTCGATATTGGCAACGATCACGTCGAAGGGCTCGTCCCCTGCATCTTTCGCACTGCCTTGCTGCAGGATGACCCGTTGCGAGACATGCTCCTCACCGAGATTCACATGCAGATTCAGTCGTGCATTTTCGATAGCGACCGCGTCAATATCCACGGCCACGAGCGATGTCACACCAAGACGCGATGCGGCAATGGCCAGTACACCTGAGCCGGTACCGACGTCCAGCATTCGGCGCCCTTCAAGTTTCGTGTCTTCGAGACCGGCCAATGCCGTCTGTGTCGATTCGTGACCTCCGGTACCAAAGGCCATGGCCGGATCTATCACGATCGACATTTGACCGGACTCGACCTCCACTGGCAACCAAGGCGGATGCACGACGATCTTCTCTGTCGCCCAGACGGGCTTGTAGAATCGCCGCCACTCAGCATTCCAATCAGCCACCTTTTCCTCAGATACGAGGAACTCGATACGGTCAGATGCCATTCGCTCAACAGCCAACCTGAGCCCCGCGCGAACGCCATCGACACTCTGTGTTTGATCGAAAAAGGCTGTAACCCGCGTGTGTGCCGAATCGACGGCGTCACACTGGAGCCCGCAGCTACCCAAGTCAAAACACTCCGCACACATGACATCCTGCATCGCATCGGGCACAACGAAATCGACGCGGAGCCAGTGCAGTTGATTGTTATCGGACGATGGCGGTGGCACGGAGGAAGACACGTAGGATCCGATCCTGGTCGCAGAGACGAGGCCCGGGGAGATGTGGCTGAATTGCAGTAAATGCGGCGAGGGGATCGCCCTGAGCAAAGATACGGGGCAGGCTACTGCGGCAGCAAGGTGTTCTACCGATCGCGACGCAACTGGGCGATCGCCTGATAGAGATGCTGTGGAGGCGGCGCGCAACCAGGGATTGTCAACTCCACATCAACAATGGACGAGAGCTCAACCGTGTCTCCATGCTCGCCCCATGCTCCGCCAGTCAGGGCGCAGGATCCGAAGGCGATGATCGTCGCCGGCCTCGGCATCTGTTCATACAAGGCAGAAATCTGGTCTGCCACAGGCCGTGCCAAACGCCCTGCCACGACAAGAATGTCTGCTATGGCCGGGTCATCGACGACGGCGATGCCATGATGAGATGGGTCGAAGGTTGGGCCAAGAGCTGCATCCAATTCGGCGACACAACAGGTCGTGCCAATTGGCAAAAGATGGATAGATCGTCGCCGTGCCCAGCGGCGCAAAACGCCGAAGGCCGAGCTCACGTCAACTCGGAAAGAGCCCGCACCAGTGCCCGCCCCACCTCGGAAAAGGCTTGGCTTTGCGGTGCGGTGGGATCGGTGACCATCAGTGGCTTGCCAGTGTCTCCCGCTGCCCGCAATCGATCGTCTTGCGGCAGTTGTCCGAGCAAATCAACCCCGGCTCGCTGTGCGAGGCTTTCGCCCCCACCTTCTCCGAATAACATGTGTCGTTCGTCGCAATGTGGACACAAGTAATAGCACATGTTCTCGATGATACCGAGCGTCTCGATCTCAACCTTGTCGAACATGGCGATCCCACGTTCGACGTCTTCAAGGGCAACCGACTGGGGTGTTGTGACGATGACGGCACCACTGAGGGCGACGATCTGACTGAGTGTCAGTTGGATGTCACCCGTTCCCGGCGGCAGATCAATAAGAAGGATGTCGAGTTCCCCCCAGTTGACCTGCTGCAGGAACTGCTGCGTCGCTTGCCCCAACAACGGGCCACGCCAGATCACTGGTGAGTCTTCTTCGGCAAGAAATCCCATCGACATAGTCGAAAGACCGTGTACTTGCACAGGCTGGATTCGCCCCTCCCCATCCATCTCAGGCGCATCGCGCACACCAAGCATCAATGGCAGACTTGGCCCATAGATATCGGCGTCCATCAACCCCACTCGGGCACCGTCTGCCGCCAGTGCAAGAGCAAGATTGACGGCAACCGTTGATTTTCCGACACCACCCTTGGCACTGGCCACGGCGACGGCATTGGCTACACCGGGAAGGGTGTCACCCCCTGCTGGCAATGTTCGCGGAAAACTCATCGTTCTATTCTCTCCGCCTAGCTGAAGGCTTCTAACATGCGGTCAAGAAAGCTCTTGCCTTCGGAATCTGCCCGTTGCTGGTGGATTTCGTCGAGTTCAGCAAAGAGTCGGCGCTCTTCGGAAGTCAGTTGCGTGGGCGTCCAGACCAATACTTCCACAAGCTGATCACCTATGCCCCGACCATCCACATCGGGAATCCCCTTTCCACGCAAGCGAAAGACACGCCCCGTCTGGGTCGCCTCGGGGATCTTCATCTTTACATCGCCATGCAGGGTAGGAACCTGAGCTTCGTATCCGAGGGCTGCCTGACTGATACTGATGGGCAGACGGAAGATTACGTCGTTGCCTTCTCGTGTATATGTGTCGTGTTCTTCCTCTTCGATGAAGACAAGGACGTCTCCCGCAGGACCACCTCGAGGACCAGCGTCTCCCTGACCTCGCAGTGGGATATAGTTGCCCGTGCTGACACCTGCCGGAATCCGCACGGTGATCGTTGTCTTGTCTCGGACCCGCCCCTCGCCGGCACACTCCCGGCAGGGGTCACTGACCGTTCGCCCCTCACCATGGCAGGTAGGACAGGCACCCACAGTGACTTGCTGACCGAAGAAGGAACGTGAGACCTGCTGCACCTGCCCAACACCACCACAGGTCTGACAAGTCTGCGGTGTCGACCCTGGCGCAGCCCCACCGCCGTCACACACCTCGCAGGACTTCATTCTCTGGAGGCTGATCTTCTTCTCGACGCCTTCTGTGATCTCTTCAAGGCTCAACTTCAGGGAGATACGCAGATCGCGGCCCTTGGGTGGCCCACTCGGGCCACGCGAGCGACGCCCGCCACCGAAGACGTTGCCGAAGAAATCACCGAAGAGGTCATCGAAGTCTGTGGCATGGGAGAAGTCTGACCACTGAAATCCGCCACTACCAAAGTTGCCTTCGAGTCCAGCGTGCCCGAAGCGATCGTAGTTCGATCTCTTCTCCGCATCGCTGAGGACCTCGTAGGCTTCCGACGCCTCCTTGAAGGCCGCCTCTGCATCGCTATCGTCCGGGTTGCGGTCAGGGTGGTATTTTAGAGCCAACTTGCGATAGGAACTCTTGACCTGATCCGGCTCGGCATTCTTCTCGATCCCCAGAACTTCGTAGTAATCGCGCTTGGCCATCTACTGCTTCTTCTCACCCTCAGAGTCTTGAGCCGGAGCATCGTCCACCACCTCGAAGTCTGCATCGACAGCGCCCTCATCCTGTGATGGCGGTGCCTGTGCACCCGGTGCAGGGCCCGCGCCCGTGGCATCCTCGCCATCGGGCTGCTGGGCTTGGGCGTCAGCGTAAACGATCTCTGCCAGTTTGTGGGACGCTGTCTGCAATGTCTCGACAGCGGCATCGATCGCGGCCAGATCCTCACCCTCGAGGGCCTTCTTGGCTGCCTCCAACGCTTCTTCGATCGGTTTTCTGTCCTCCTCGGACAGTTTGTCACCGTGCTCTGCAATCGACTTCTCAGTGGCATAGACCATCTGATCGGCAGCATTTCGCTTATCGACCTGTTCACGCCGTTCCTTGTCAGCATCGGCGTTTGACTCGGCGTCCTTCTGCATCTGCTCGATTTCCTCACTGGACAGACCGGAGGAAGATTCGATGCGAATGGACTGTTCCTTGTTGGTGCCTTTGTCTTTCGCAGACACATTCAGAATGCCATTTGCATCGATGTCGAAGGACACCTCCACTTGCGGCATGCCCCGTGGGGCCGGTGGAATGCCGTCGAGATGAAACCGACCCAGCGTGCGATTGTCATTGGCGAATTCACGATCACCCTGTAACACGTGAACTTCCACACTTGGTTGATTGTCCGCCGCTGTGGAAAAGATCTGACTCTTCTTGGTAGGGATCGTCGTATTGCGTTCGATGAGCTTCGTCATCACGCCACCCATCGTCTCAATTCCAAACGACAGGGGCGTGACGTCCAACAGCAGCACATCGTCCACTTCACCTGCCAACACACCTGCCTGGATGGCGGCACCGAGGGCGACGACCTCATCCGGGTTTACACCCCGATGGGGCTCTCGACCAAACAGCTCCTTAACGACCTCCTGCACCTTCGGCATGCGCGTGGAGCCACCGACGAGGATCACTTCATCGACCTGCTCTGCACTTAACCCTGAATCCTTCAGCGCCTGCAGGCACGGCCCCTTCGTGCGCTCAACCAGGTCTTCCACCAGTTGTTCGAACTTGGCCTTGGTCAGACTCATCTGCACGTGCTTGGGGCCCGTCTGGTCGGCTGTAATGAAAGGCAGGTGAATCTCCGTCGTCCCGGAGGATGACAACTCACACTTCGCCTTCTCAGCGGCTTCCTTCAGCCTTTGCAGAGCCATCGGATCCTGCCGCAGGTCGATGCCCTCTGTTTGCTGAAATTCGGCGGCGATCCAGTCGATGATGTGTTGATCGAAGTCATCGCCACCTAGATGTGTATCACCATTCGTGCTCTTGACCTCGAATACACCATCACCCAACTCGAGAATCGAGATATCGAAGGTGCCACCACCCAGGTCATAGACAGCGATTTTTTCTGTCGAGGTCTTCTTGTCGAGACCATACGCCAGGGCCGCCGCAGTGGGCTCATTGACGATGCGTAGGACCTCGAGTCCAGCGATGGAGCCAGCATCCTTCGTCGCCTGCCGTTGCGCGTCATTGAAGTAGGCAGGCACCGTGACGACGGCTTGGGTCACCTCTTCTCCCAGATAGTCTTCAGCCGTCGCCTTCATCTTCTGCAGGACAATGGCGGCGATCTCGGGCGGTGTGTAGTCCGTACCGTCGATCTCTACGGCTGCCTGATCGCGCGCGCCGGATTTGACGGTGAAGGGAACCTCGCGGATCTCTTCTGACACCTCGTCGTACTTACGTCCCATGAAACGTTTCACTGAGAACACGGTCTTCGTTGGATTCGTCACGGCTTGGCGTTTGGCCGTCTGGCCTACAAGGCGCTCGCCATCGTTGGCAAATCCTACCATGGAAGGGGTTGTTCGCCCACCTTCCGCGTTGGCGATGACCTCTGGTTCTTTGCCCTCCATGACGGACACACACGAATTCGTCGTCCCTAGATCGATACCGATTACTTTGCCCATCCTGTCTTACTCCTGCCCTTCTTCTTCTGTGTCAGATTTGTCTTTAGAGGAATCCGACTCGTCCAGTTGTGAACTGACGATGACGCGCGACGGCCGTACCACCTTGTCGCGCAAACGGAATCCCTTTTCCATTTCCTGCATAACTATTCCCGGTTCATGCTCGGCCGACGGCACTTGCATCATTGCTTCGTGCTCATTGGGATCGAAGGGTTTGCCCATCGCCTCGATCTCCTGCAGACCATAGCCCGATAGGATCTCCTTGAACTGGGTGACGATAATTTCAACGCCTTGACGAACTGCGGCGGCGTCCTCTGTCTCTTGCGCGAGGGCGCGTCGCAAATTGTCGAGCAAAGGCGCGATCTGCAGTAGAACATCCCGCAGCGTATCGTCGCGAGTTTCGGCCCTGGCTTTGACCGTGCGCTTGCGGAAGTTGTCAAGTTCCGCGACGGCTCTGAGGTAGCGGTCCTGAATCTGGGCAGCTTCTCTCTTAGCCGTTGTCAACTCGTCGACGGGTTCGTCTTCATCCTCATCAACGGTGGCACTCTGCTCGGCCTCCGAACCCTCTGTCTCTGCCTCGTGATTGTCTGGCTCAGAGGTCGCGGCCGAATCCTGTGGATTGTCTGCATCGTCGGCGGACGACGCTGCACCTGGCTCATCGTTTTCGTCGGTCAGAATCTGTTTCTCACTGCTCATCGGTGTGTTGTGTCTTGTTCGGGTGAGCACTGCGCTTGGCGCAGTGTACTAGCGACTGAGATGTGATGCGGCCGATTCTCAGGCACTCAACTGTGCCGCCCGGGAGGCAGCGTAGTCGACAAGAGCCACGACGCGCTCATAAGGCATTCGCGTGGGGCCCATGACGCCTATCACGCCTTGCGACCCGGCCACGTCATAGCTGGCCGTCACAAGACTGCACAGGCGCAATTCACGGCGATCGTTTTCGTCGCCAATGGTGACCACGACTCCACGACGACCCGCCAGCAACTGTGCCAGAACCTGTTTGTGTTCAAGTAACTCGAGTACGGATGCCACATCGAGAGCGTCCCGGAATTCGGGTTGGACACAGATATTGTGGGCTCCAGACACGTGGACGTCGACCACAGGCCGTTGGCTCAAGGCTTCAATTTCGTCGACAACGACGCGCAATAGTTCAGGCGCACCGCATGCCATGTCGCCGACACGCTCGCGGACGGTGGTCTGGACCTGGCTCATTGTCAGACCGCCAAGTCGTTCATTCAAGCGTGTAGCAACACCTTCCAGATCGCGGCGCTCGACGCTCGTTCCCACCTCGATGACGAGACTGCGTACGGGACCCGCTGTCAGATTCACGACGAGTAACAAGCGTTGTTGTGTCAGGTGCACCAGTTCGATTCGAGCCAGCAAACCCAGTTCGAAACTCGGTGCCATCACAAGCCCCAGCTGCATCGTCACATCGCCGATGATCTCTGCCAGCTGGCCGTGTATTTCGTCGGCGGACAACTTCTGCAACTGCCGTTCGATTTCACGTCGCTGTTGCTCGAGATCGAATACAGGTGCTTCGACGGCATCTACCGTATGGGCGACGAAGAAGCGGTAACCACGGTCGGTTGGTAGACGACCTGCAGACGTATGCGGCTGCTGGACGTAGCCCTTGTCCTCCAACGTTGAAAGCGTCTTACGCACAGTGGCGGCACTGATGCCGACGTGCGGATCTCGCTCCAACAGCGCCGCAGAGCCAACAGGCACACCCGTCTCAACATGGGCCCGCACGAGGGCCGCAAGAATGATCTCTTCGCGTTCAGTAAGCTGTTCGCGTGGCACAGGCTATCCTTCGGGTCCGCCGACAGTTCGCATTGAAAAGCAAGCCTTTTCGGGGAACCGACTGGGGAGGTGTTTGTGGCGCAAGAAATGACCGCCGGGGAGCGACAGACATAGACTAGAGGAAATTAACGGCCACCTCAGGACTGTCAACCTGAGATTGGCCGGCAGGTCAGGGAAATCCCTACATGACAGAACGCATCAGGGGGGACGATCTAGTCAATCGTCCCCCCTGGCAAGGTCTTGTTCCACAAGCCGTAACAACTACACCGATTCGATCTACGACCCTGATCTAGGCGATTTCGTCAATAAATCCATCTACCGTGGCCTCGCGGACCTCCGGTTGATCATAAAAGCCACTGGCAGCACGTTCACGCGCCTCATCGACGCGCTCGGGGCGCGTGTCTGGGACACTCTCGAGTTGCTGTCGGGCCTGACGAACAACGCCTATCTCGTCGACAACGGGACGAACGCTATCGGAATCCAGGATGGCTCCAGCGATTTCCTGACGTACTTGGTCAGAATCGTAGAAACCGGAAGCGACACGCTGACGGACCTCTTCGATCCGTGGATTCAACGTATTTGGTGCTGTCCGAGCTGCAGCGCTCAGATCAGCCGCCTGCTTCGCTGTCGTCGAAATCTCGACCGAATCAGATGATTCGCTGGCCGATCGCCGCTCTCGCGTCGAGTCGGTGCGCTGATTGGGCTGGGATACCTTCTGTAGGTTTGGTAACCCTTCTATGCGCATGATCTCCCCCCTTCTGCTCTGGTAGCGGCCCTTTTTCCCCGGGGATGGAAAAGGACCGGACTTCCGCCTCTATCTATAGTTATCGGCAGCGTCTTCAGAAACTTTAGGCCAATATACCATGGAGGGCGAAAAGTGCCAATCAAGACCTGCAGATCGGCAGCAGCGCGCAGCTGCAGAGACTGGAAGTTTAGCGAAAACCGTCGGTAAATCGCGGCTCATTGACGCGTGCGGGCAGGCCGTATCCCCGCGTTGCTTTTCGCTGGCGATTCGACTGGTCCAGTTCAGCACGTGTCTCACCGAGCAGATGCTGGGCAGCCGTCTCACTCTGTGTGCGCACCTGAGAGATGGACTCGATCAGATGGCGAAGCCGTTCAACGCGTTCGGCCACCTCGGGCTGACGACGTACATGATGCGTCAGACCAGGAGCCATATCTCGTTGGCGCACACGGACTTTGACCATCAACTCCTGCATTTGGGTCATCGCCTCGCTGAGACCTTCCAGATCATCGCGGATCAGGCATTCGCGCTGGCGTCGGCCCAAGCCCTGCATTTGCTGAAAATCAGCACACTGGGCATCGAGAAAGTCAACCTGAGCACTTGTATCGGTCTGGATCGACATGACTCAGCCCGTGAGTGCGACCGTGGGGCGTGCGCTGCCACCATCGTCAGGTCCACCACCGGCGGCAACCTGCTCCCAGGCTTCCAACAGATTGGCGAGGAGCTCGATGACTTCACCAATCGGTTTGGGATCCATTTTCAGATTCGCCTGCACGAGTTGACGATAGCAATACAGATACAAGCGCTGCAGATTTGCCGCCAATTCGTTGCCCTCATCAAGCATTCCCTGGTCCAGAGCGTACATCAACTCCAGCACGATGTCCTGCGCCTTGATCAGGGAATTGCCCTTGCCCTCCATGTCCTTCTCCTCCAGTTGCAGCAGCGCCTTCTTCATATTCTTCAGCGCGCCCTGATAGAGGAGGACGATGAGTTGCCCCTTGTTCGCGGTCTTGATCTGGACCGCATTGTATTGCCGGTGCTGAGGACTACGGTTCATGAATCTCTCTTGGTCATGGAGGAGGTATCAGCGCTTACCCTCCGGTCGACAGACCGGCGAGTTGGGAGCTGAGAAAATCTCCCTGGGACTGCAACGTGGCCAGACTGCCTTCCAGCGTTGCGAATTTTCGAACCAACTGAGACCGTGTCTGCGCGACACGCCGTTCAAGAGCAGCAACCTGGTCATCCAGATTCTCGATCGTGTCATCGATGGCGTCTTCACGTGTACGGAGTGTGCCATCGATATCATCGGTGATGAAAGATAGCGTATCCACCAATGACCGGCCGACACCGTATACGAGGTTCACAGTACCACGATCTGAGCCATCCGCGTCGATCTCATCCTGCGTCATAGTCAATCGCAGTGTCAGGCCATCTGTGGTGGCATTGTCGCGCGATCCTGTGAGGATTCTACCAAACCCCGTCGCCGCCTCCCCATTGATCGTTCCCGCCACATCCGTCCCCCGCACTTCGTCCGACGACAGCCCCAGCTGATCGACACTCTGATCGATGCTAAAACCGGCATTGTCACCGAATGTATCATGCTTGATCAGCAGCTGACCATCCTGGTTCACCGCCGTGATCTCCATCGGGAAACGACCCTCGGTTTCAACATCGATGCTGCCAAAATCGAGATTGCCACCGCCCTCGTTCTCTTCCACGAGGGTCACAGTCAGGCTGCTGGGACCAACCTGGTTGTCGGTCACCAGGATACGACCCTCTGCGTCGATGTTGGCACTGATGTTGTTGCCAAAGGTGGAGCGTACTTCATCAAGCAGATCACCCACGGTCTGCGTCGCGGCATCATCCACATCAAAATTCCTGACCACTGCACTACCATCGTGTTTCGTGCCCTGAATTCGGATTGAGTCGCCATCGACGACGCCTGCACCAAATATATCGGCGAAAGCGGTCGATTCATTAACGGCTGTTGTCCCATCCGTTGTATTGGCGACACTCCCACGCCGAACTTCGGCGACTTCGCTACTGAGGGCGCTGTTGATCTTGTCGACAATCTCATCCGTCGTGTCACCGGCTGCCAGCGCAATGGTGGCGGCGCCACTCAGCCCTCCGACCTCAGAGATCGTAACCGTCTGATCCTCTGCAAGCCCATCCGAAAGATCAAGACTCCCAAGCAACTGAGCCTGCTGAGCGGCCTGCGTCACGTCGAGGGAATAGTCTCCATCCAAGGTCTTGGCCGTTGACCTTACAAATTCGACGTTTGAATCCGTGGCGTTGCCATTCTCAACGAACAGGGCCTGCACTTCCTGCAGGTTATTCTCCAGAGCTTCTGTCAAGCGGTCGTTGTCGATCGTCAACTCGCCACTGCGAGTGAAAGAAATGCCCATGAACACGAGAGCATTGAACTCACCGTCGACAGCCACCTCACTGATGATCGCCGAACGAAGACGGGACTGCACACCGAGAATTGTCGAATCACCCGTCAAGGTGCTGGCTTCACCCGTGTCGGTATCGACGGCCATCTGTGCCTGAATCGCACCCATCGCCGTATTGAATTCTGCAACGAATTCCTCCAGCTTGCCGCGAAGCTGTGTTGTATCATCCTTCGTGACGCTGACTTCGATGACTTCGTTTTCTTCCGTCGTGTCGTTGAGGGTCAGCGTGACCCCCTCCACGGCGTCGGTGATCGTATTCGTTGAGCGACTCAATGTGATGCCATTGATCGTTACCTGCGCATCACGCCCTGCCTGCAACTCAGAGGAACGCGCATCAGCGCCCTGTGTCGTCACCGACAGATCGCCAAAGGAAAGCGAACCACCACCTTCGTTGTTCGCCGTCAGGGTCAGCGATAAGGAACTGCTACCTGTGATATTGTCCGCCAGAGAGATTCGCCCCATGGCGTCGACGGAGCCGGTTACGTCGCCGCCGAAAAGCCCCTCCACTGTGCTCAGAAGATTATCGAGTCGCAGATTGTTGTTGCTGATCGTAAAGGTCCCGGCGACCTGATCGCCATCACGATTGCGACCACTGATACTAATCGTGTCACCCGCCTGCACATTGCCGTTGGCGATATCACCAAAGCGTGTGTCAACGCTGGCTGTCGTATTGGCACCGACGATCCCAAGATCTGCCAGCACATCACCATCATCATCGAGGACCTGAGTGCCAGAGATTTCCAACTCGAACGTTGCAGGCCCCGTCGCATTCACGGTTGCCGTGACACCCGAGATGCCTGCGGCGTTGATCTTGTCACGTACGTCGTTGAGAGAATCCGTATTCAGGTCGATTGCAACCTGGGTCCCGGCAATCGAGACATTGCCAGAGGCCGTCGATCCGATGATCGTGGACAGAGGATCTGCGTCGCTGGCCACCTCGGCACTCTTGGCGCCATTGGCGCCTACCGGATTCAGGATCGCGCCACGCGCCTGATTCGGCGCATTCGCCGTCAGCACCCGTGCAACAGATTCGAAGGCTGAATTGGAGCCGGACAACACACCGAGACTCTCCAGGACATTGCCATCGTCGGCAAAGTCGCTGGTGCCATCGATACGCAAGCGGAACTGGCTGTTGCCGTCTTCATCGGAACTGGTCGTCACCGTTGCCGTCACACCGGCGATTCCAGCATCGTTGATGCGTGTCTGAATGTCCGTGAGATTATCTTCGGCCAGATCGACCGCGATGTTCTGTCCAGCAATGGAGATGGTGCCCTGAGGAGCCGTGCCCAGTCCAAGCATCGATCCTAGGGCGGTCGTCGTACTCGTGAAAGCATCGGTTTCGGCGCCAGCAATAATCTCGTCAACGACGGCGCCACCCGAATCGAGAACACCCATCGTTTCGAGAACACCCGTATTGTCGGATATCTCTGTTGTGCCCTGAATCTCCAGCTGATAGCGGGTCAACCCGCCTTCGTCGACGCTACCTACAGCAGCCGTCACACCAGCGATTCCTGCAGCGTTGATGCTGTCGGCGATATCTGTCAACGAGTCCGTCGCCAGATCAATGTTGATATCCTGCTCAGCGATCGTGATCGTTCCGGACGGCGGCGAGCCAAGATTCAGCAGTGTGCCAACGCTGTCGGTATCCGACAGGAACTGAATCGAACGGGCACCATCGGCGAAGGTGTTCTTGACCGTCGTCGCCGCAGAAGTAAGCCCGAGGCCCTGCAGCACGTCCTCGCTAGACGCATCACGTAGATCAAATCCTGCAGCTCCAACCTCTTCGGCCGTGACAATCAGACGATTATCGCCGTCAGCCACAGTAAGGATCTGAGCATTGACGCCGGCGCCGGCAGCATTGATGGCGTCGCGAACCTCTACCAGGTCATCCTCGGCCTCAAGCTCGATGCTCTCGCCATTGATGACGAATTCGCCGGCGAGTCCCAGATCCTGGTCTGTTGTCGTAAATGAACGCGACGACAGGGATCGGGACTGGGCAAGATTCTTCACCTCGACATTGATCGAACCGGCCGCTGCATCGTTTGTCGCCGAAACAGAGACCTTCGAACTGTCGGAAGAATTGATCTTTGTGATCGAGAAGAGGTCGACATCAGCCAGATTCTCAGCCTTGCTCTTGAGACCGAGCAAAGAGGAATTGATGTCGGTAATCGCCAACTTCTGCGTTTCGAGTCGCACCTGACGCTCTTGAATGAGCGTCACGGGGCGTTGCTCGATCGCGACGAGTTGCTCGATGATGGATCCCGTGTCTAAGCCGGATCCCAAACCTTGAAATGTTATTCCTTGGGACATCGCTATTCCTGGCGCCTCCGTAGCCCATCATGGGTAGTTCGAAGTGCGCGAATGACGACGGCGCAGCAAGGGTCATCTGCTGCCCCCACTGCGCTGTCGTACTTTTTGAGGACGTGCTCGCCGGCATCATGCCAGTGATCCTTTGCCTCGCGTTGCGCGCCGCTGGGGCGAAGCGGCGCGCTTAAGCAAAGGTGTCCTTGCTTCATTTTTTGCTATGCCAGATCGTCGATGAGAAGTCCTACGATCTTCTCCATACTCTTATCGACCTTGAGAAGCTCTTCTGCTGGAAACTGTTTGACGATCTCTCCAGTTACTTCGTCGGTAATACGCATGATCACCGTGCCTGAATCTTGATCCACCGAAACCGATAGATCTCCCTGGCTCTGGCTAAGTGCGTCTCCGAGTTCGGCTGCGAGCTGCTGAACAACCTCAATCTCTGCAGGCTGTGCCGCCGCCGAACTGGCTGCCCTGGTATCTGCTACCTGGGCGGTGCCACTGGAGAATACTCCAGCATTGTTCCGCGGCCTCGGAGAAGATCTGGAGTTCTCATGGGATACGGCGCCGACGACCTTAGTGGCGCTGATTGGGTCCATTGGTAACCTCTCTGTCATGGACATCCCGTTGAACTCTTTCACTTCTAATTACCCTGTGTTTTTCCCTGTTTCGGTCTTTGTCTCGCGTTGTGGTGAGAGGTGGTGGTGCCTCACGGCACCACCACCCGATCATCCATCCACATCCTGTGCAGAAACGCGAGTCTCCAACTTTACTGCAGCAGGGACAGTGCGTTCTGCGGAAGCACATTCGCCTGAGCCAACATCGCTGTCGCGGCCTGCGACAGGATCTGAGCTCGGGTGAAGGACGTGACTTCGGCGGCGATATCAGCATCACTGATAGACGCCTCCGAGGCTTGAATGTTCTCAATCTCATTTTCCGTATAGGCAATTGTGAAATTGAGTCGATTCTGGAACGCACCCAGTTCACCACGCTGTTGTGACACAGCCAGGATCGCCGAGTCGATCTGTGTAATCGTCGTTCGAGATGTCGAAATCGTTGCCACGGACGCGCCGGTCATATTCAAATTGTTACCGGTAGCGCTCATGTCGCCGATGTTGACTTCGATCCGGTTAAAGGCGCGGTCTTTCGGACCGACCTGAAACGAACCACCCGTCCCCTGCTCGACAATAATGTTCTGTCCGGACAGGTCACCATCGACATAGTTGCCGGTGGCACCAGCGACACCGGCACCCGCGAGGGTAACCTGCACGCCAAGACGATCGAAGTTCGCCACTACCTGAGTTCCAGTAGCAACCTGCGTACCATCGAGGATCGTACCGATCGAGATGGTCTGCGAGACTGTGCCGTTACCAAGGGTAATGGTCGAGTCAGCACCAGCATCGGTGAAGGTGTATGTTCCGGCTTGAGCACCGGAAATATTTACCCTCGTGACACCACTGGTGGCACTGCCTGTGACGACGGTAGATGCAGAAGTAATCGTGTTACCGAAGCCAGTGAGCAGATTTTGCTTGTTATAGATCGTGGCCTGCGCAATACGGTCGATCTCTGAGGTCAACTGCGAGAATTCAGCCTGGATCGCTTCACGATTCTCGTCGTTAACCGTTGAGTTCGACGACTGCGTCGCCAGTTCCTGCATACGGATCAGGACAGCATTGACCTCGTTGAGAGAGCCTTCTGCTACCTGAATGAGGTTGGTACCCTGCTCAGCATTGAGGACGTTCATCCTCAATCCGGCGATCTCAGCCCGCATTCCTTCACGGATGGCCAATCCTGCTGCGTCGTCCGCAGCACGGTTGACCCGCAACCCTGAAGACAAACGCTCGAGGCGCGTAGTCAGAGTCTTGTTGTTCGCATTCAAGTGCCGCCGAGAATTGATAGCGGCAATGTTGTTATTCACACGGAGCGGCATGTTCGTCGTTCCTCCTTGATGATCTCATCGCCAAACGGCATCCTTGCCGTAGTCGAATTAAGCTGCCTCGTTCCCCAACGCGGCTGCTGCATACCTGTTCCGATCGATCCGTGGACCAACCATATTCAAACTTCTACATCCTGTTCAGTGGGGCGTGGTGCGGTTGCCTCCTTGTTCTGCGATCCCGGGACGGGGATCCAATGGACGAATGGTTACTAAGGGTAGTTTATTCCGATGCAACCTTGGTTCTTTTGAATCTATCGGCAAACGAAGCGTTAATCTTTAACCGGAAAAATCGACCTATCTGAAGGGATCCCCTCCCTTCCAACGCCGGTCAGCGTGTCAGGCCAAGACGGGGGCCTTGTCCATTCACGATGGTTTTGCTCGTTTACATGATCTACTTCTGTTTATCGACCGCTGCCCACCAAACTTGAATCGGGGTCCTCCAGATAGTTGGAGGACCCCGATGAGTTGTCGTGTATTTTGCCCGGGTGAGTGCTGTGGTTTGGGCCTTGTATTCCCCTGGGGCGGAAGTAGTTGCCGGATTCTAGTTCCCGATCAACTGCAGGGCGCCTTGCGGAGTGAGATTCGCCTGAGCAAGCATCGATGTCGCCGCCTGGGTCATGACCTGGATCTTGGAGAATGCGGTCACTTCCGTGGCGATATCGGCGTCGCGGATGGAGCCTTCCGAATTTGTATTGTTCTCGATCGAGCCCTCGGTAAAACTGATCGTGTGTTGTAGACGATTCATCGCAGCACCAAGGTCACCACGAACCTGGGCAACCTTGCCGATTGCCTGGTCGAGCTGCGTAATCGCCGTCCGTGAAGAGAACTGTGTTGATAGAGAAACTGAGTTCAGATTCAGGAAAGCCGCCGAAGCGCGCATATCCTGGATTCCTACCTCGATTCGATCCTCGACCACATTGTCGGCGCCAACCTGGAATGACCCTCCCGTGCCACCGACAATGACGATGGTTTTGCCGTCGAGTTCGCCGTCCACATAGCTTCCCGTTGTATTTGAGGATGCCCCATGACCGGCAAGTGTCACCTGGACACCGAGGCGATCGAAATTGGCTACCACTGTCGATCCTGTGGCGACATTCAGCCCTGTGTCGAGTTGCGTCGTCATGCTGATCGTCTGGGTCACCGTCCCGTTTCCCAGCGTGAGCTCACCATCAAGGCCAGCATCGACGAATGTGTATGTGCCAGTAGGAGTTCCGGATGTCGATACACGGGCAACCCCGGTCATGGCTTCATCCGTGATCGCCGTTGAGATCGTCTCGTCTGCACGGGCCCCAAAACCGGTGAGGATGGTCTGATCATTGTATACGGTCGACTGGGCGATGCGATCGATCTCAGACTTGAGCTGACTGACTTCCGCTTCAATCGATTCGCGATTCCTGTCATTGACGGTGCTATTTGACGATTGCACGGCCAACTCACGCATGCGGATCAGCATACTGCTCACCTCATTGAGAGAGCCCTCTGCTACCTGTAGCAGATTCGAGCCCTGCTCGGCATTGCGGACGCCCATCGTCAGTCCAGTGATCTGAGCGCGGAAGCCTTCAGAAATTGTCAGGCCGGCGGCGTCATCCTCGGCGCTATTGATGCGCATGCCAGAGGACAGACGCTCGAGGCGCATGCTCTGGTCCTTCATGTTGGTATTCAGATGCCGGCGCACGTTAATGGCGCCGAAATTGTGGTTCACATTCATTGCGTTGGGCATACCATGGACCTCCGTGTCATGGTAGGGGAAACTCGGCTACTTAGCCGAATCTCCGACCTCCGATTGTGACCGACCAGCGAGGCACTACACTCCTCCGTGAGAGTGCTTCATGGGTCAGCGGGCATGAGTTCAGTTATGCGAACTCCACCTATTTGTTTACTGCTTTCCAGTTCATCCTATTACTTCGTGGCACTTGGTATCACACGCCTATTATCGACGTTCCCCCGCACACCTTCACCTTTTTCTCTCACAAATAGAAACGGCCCCTGAATTAGTATTCAGGAGCCGCTGCTGTTTCTTCGAGAGACTGGCGACTCAGGCGAGCACTACCCTCGCCTGAATCTACCTTGTCTTACTTGCCGATCTACTTATTGTAGAAGTGTTAATGCATTCTGTGGCAATGCATTAGCCTGTGCAACCATCGCCGTCGCTGCCTGTGTCAGAATCTGGGCTCTTGTGAAGGCCGAGATCTCCTCCGCCACATCAGCATCACGGATAGCAGACTCAGCAGCCTGGAGATTCTCGATAGCATTTCCAAGGTTCGCTGAGGTGAACTGGAGTCGATTCTGAACCGCGCCGAGGTCGCCTCTCTGGCGGGCGACAGCCAGAATGGCTGTGTCGATGCGGGAGATTGCCCCTCGGGAGCTGGTGATATTGGCCACGGACAGGCCCGTCAGATTCAGGACATTTCCACTGGCACGCATATCCCCGATGTTGAGAGAAATGCGGTTGTTGGCGTTGTCATTGGCGCCGACCTGCAACACACCCCCCTCGCCAGCTTCGACGATAAGCGACTTGCCATCCAGGCGCCCATCTTCATAGGAATTTGCACCCACGGCACCGATCGTGGTCGGCAGACCTTCGACGGTGAGTTCACCTGTGTCGACATGCAACTCACCAGTGATCGGGTCGATCAGGGCAAATGCCGTCGAATCCAGCGTATTCAGTTTCGTGTTCAGATCCGCCTGGATAGAGGCAAGCGTCTGCCCCGCGCCAACAGTCACGGAGTCCGTGCTACCGTCCGCTTTGGCAATGGCGATCACACCGGCCTGACCACTGGCGACGGTGGACTTGAAGGTCGTCCCCGACTGGACGTCAGATCCATTGAGAATGACCTGCATTCCAAGACGATCGAAGTTCGCAACGAAGGTCGTTCCTGTGGCGACGACATTCTTGCCATTGTCCCGGTCGAGGGCTGCCCCAACGTCGATCGATTGCTCCAGACTCGTGCCATCCGGGAGCGTGACCGCCAGAGTAATCTGGTTGTCCTGGTCACTCGTGTCCGTAAAGACGTAGGTCCCCGGAACCGCTCCAGAGATGCCTACCTCACTTACGCCGGCGAAGCCAGCCAGAGCGGTGGATACAGTGCCTACCTGTGAGACGGCGTTGCCGAAGCCGGTGAGCAGTACCGTTTTATTGTATGTCGTGGAGAGAGCGATTCGGTCAATTTCCGCCGTCAGCTGGTTGAACTCTGACGTCAGACTCTGACGGTTTGAATCGTTGATGGTCGAGTTGGCAGATGTAACAGCCAGCTCTCGCATACGAGTGAGCATGGTGCTCACCTCGTTCAGTGATCCTTCAGCCAGCTGAATGAGACTGACGCCCTGTTCAGCATTTCTGACACCCTGTCGCATACCGAGTAGCTCGGCACGCATTCCTTCCGAGACCGACAGACCAGCTGCGTCGTCGGCACCGCGGTTGATCCGCAGTCCGGAGGAGAGGCGCTCTACACGTTTCGTGAAGTCGCCAGCGTTTCGGTTCAGGTGTCGACCGGCGTTGAGCGATGTAACATTTGTACCGAGTCGAAGCGGCATGGTCTACCTCCTTGGTGGGCCTAATGAGGCCGGGCCGTCCTTGGTGGGCCCTGGACACTCTTGTCTGCTCCAGTAGGCCTTTTTACGTATGCGCTCCGGCTTCCGGACGGGGAAGCCAGGATTCACACGCGGAGTTTAGCAAGGGGTGTGCCAACTACGATAGCCAAAGTGGTATCAAGACCGTATTTTACTGTTTTTACTCGAGTTATAAGTTTTGTAGTCGATAGGTTTCAAACCGACAACAGAAAAACCGCGGCGCCCCATAAGGGTAGCCACGGTCATTGAAAGCACGTGAGAAGGAAGGTTTTGCCGAATTCGCTACCCCTTGGCCAATTGCTCCCGCTGATCGTAGCACATTCGTGCCGCGTCTTCTACACCAAGTTTGGTGTAACAGTCGCCAAGGCGCCCGAAGACTTCTCCGTCCTTCGGATCCGCCTGCAGGAGGGCCTCGTATTCAGCAATTGCCTTCCAGGGCTGCCCCTGGGTGATAAAAAGCTCCCCAAGGCACTTTCGAGCCTGTAGAATGATGGCATTGCCGCTACCTGGTCCAGGTAGATTTCCTGGAATCTGGGCCGCCTGGACAGCGCAGGAGAAGGCGATCTGAGCGCAGGTGATCACATTGCGGTGCACCAGAGCGACGCCGAACTGCAGCAATGCAGGTGCGGCATTCGCAGCGGTTGATACATCAGGGGTGCCAGAATCTGTCATCGCCGCAAGCGCCTGGCGCGCCAGGATTGCATTCCAATTGCCCTGGGCCAACTGCGCCTGCAGCAATCCGAGCTGAATATCGAGCAGATCCTCCTTCTGAGCGTACACGCGTGCTAAGTGCCGCTCCGCCTCGATGAATCGCTCCAATGTCAGATAGAGGTGACCGAGATTTGCGTGTCCATCGGCATTGTCAGCGTCCATCTCCAGAACCTGCAGATACCAGCGCTCAGCGGCTGCCATGTCTCCCCCGGTCTTGGCGATGTAGCCAAGATTCATCAGGGCGGGGGCGTACCCCGGACTCACGGCGAGGACACTGATAAAGGCTTCCTCAGCCTGGTCCAGGCGTCTTGCTTCCAAATCCAGCATCCCACGATTGAATCGATGCTTGGCGTCGTCGGGTGAGATGAGCAGGGCCTCAGTCAACGCTTTGTAGGCTTCATCTGCTTGCCCTCTTGCCTTGTAGATCTCAGACAACACGCCTAGAGCTTCGCTCCGCCGAACAACGGTGGTCTGTGTCGCGCGGTGCAGCGCCTCGGAGGCGCCGTCGATATCATCCAACTGCGCCAGGGCTCGGCCCAACACACACAGACTAGAGTAGGTCAGTTCCTGCCGATCAATCGGAAAGAACGTCATTTGCACGTCGGCATTCAGGACGCTGCGTGCCGCTTCAACCGCTTCCGTCCACTTCTGGGCTGCAAGATTCGCCTCAGCCATCGAAAAGCAACTCAGGATGTAATCGGGGTCAAAGTCGTAGGCTTTCCCAATCCAGTGCAGCGCATCTTCAACCTGCTCCATCTTGAGATAGGTACGCCCAAGGAAAAGCAGAGCCGTCGTATAGATGACGTAGTTGTGGTCGGCAAGACACTTGGATTGCTCGAGGATATGGCGATAGGCTGCGATCGCTTCCTCACCACGGCCGGTCGTGTGGTACGTGAGAGCCACATGCGAGCGGACGATATAGTCACCGGGATGCTTCTGCAGCCAGCGCTCCATAATGCCGAGATACCGCCGCTTCTTCTCGTGGACTACTTCGGGCGTGGTATAGCCCGTATGCACAACACGAATGTCCGTCGGCTGCATATCGATACCCAGCCGGCCCAGAGAGGGAGTCACCTGTTCGTGAATCGGCATCTCAAAGCGGATGCCCTCGAGATTCGGAAACAATCGCATCTGCAAGCAGGACACACTCTCGTAGCCTTGGTCGTCAAGAACAAAGAAGTAGGAACGATCACGTGAGCCGGCCACGAGACGTCGAATCGGCTGATGGAACTCGACGGGCAGCAGATCGTCCGCATCGAGCCACATGATCCAGTCGCCGGTGGCTAGCTGCAGAGACTGATTGCGCGCCGCAGAAAAATCGTCACACCACTCAAAAGTCCCCAGCACAGCTCCATAGCTGCGTGCAATATCGACAGTTCCGTCCGTCGATCCCGTATCAATGATGACGATTTCATCGACAACGTCCTTGGCACTCTCGAGGCAGTTGCCCAGACGCTCTTCTTCGTTGCGCACGATCATACAAAGGGTGAGACGAGCGTCTGGATTCGTCTGCTCTACATCCGTCACCGTTGCCGACGACTCGAGACTTGCATAGCTGGTTCGATCCTTCGGCGACGCTGCCAGTGGTTTGCCGGCGAGACTGGGGCGCAGTTCACGCAAGGCCGCCGCCGCTTCGCTGCGCTCCGGTTGCAGTTCGTGAGCCGCAGCCAATGCCTTGGCGGCCTCTGCGTGGTCACCCATGGCCGCCAGACACTGCCCAAGGAAAAAACGCGTGCTGTATTCGATCAGCACCGTATCCAAAGGAAAATTGCCATCAATCTCACCGTCGAGGGCCTGCAATAGATGCTCACGCGCTCGGGCGTATTCACCCATTTTGGTCAGTGCGTCTCCCATCGATGCGTGGGCGAAGACATCCCCCGACTCGATGGCCAATGCCCGCTCGAAGTCCGGAATCGCGGCAACGAAATCTCCCGTCTCCAGTCGGCAGCGGCCGCGGAATACAGCTGCATGGCGCTCCAACGATCGGGGTTCGATCGGCGCAGGTGTATTAAGGACACGATCAAAAAACTGGATCGCCTGTGGTTTTTCGCCTTCCACGTACGCCGTGTGGCCAAGACGAAAGCAGACATCAAGGTCTTCCGGGTGGTCTGCCGACCAGTCCTCCATCAAGCGCCGATAGTAGGCGCTCTTACGAGCAACCGTCTCCGGATCGGCATACCCTGTGTGCATGACTCGCACATCGGTGTGCCGCAGAGGCAGTCCTAGACGCCGCACACTATCGAGGACGGTCTCATGCACGGGACGCTCAAACCGCAGATCGTCGCGTCGCGGGAACATCTTGATCTGACGAAAGCTGGTGCGGTCCGCTCCTTCTGTATTCACGAGAGTGAACTGCAGCGCTTGATCAGGAGTCAGTTGCTTGGCTCTGCGTATTTTGTCACGATCCTCAGGCTGCAGGAACTCGTCGGCATCCAGCCACAGGATCCAATCCCCTACCGTCGCCAGATTCAGTGACTCATTGCGTGCCGCTGCATAGTCATCGCACCAGGGGAAATGGCCGATCTTCGCGCCGTGGCTCACGGCGACTGCCACTGTGCCATCTGTCGATCCAGTGTCCACGACGACGATCTCGTCGCCAATGCCTGCCAGACTCTTCAGACAGCGATCCAATTGCCGAGCACAGTCGCGGGCAATGAGACAGATGCTCAGTTTGTGGACTTTCTTCGTTCCACCATCTTGGGCCAGTGGTGTGTGCGCAACACCGGCAAGGTGGCGCTCTACTTTCGCAAGATTTTCCGCGATGACATCGTGGTCGGGAGCTAACTGCTGGGCACGACGATAGGACTGTAGAGCGTCTTCGTGTCTACCAAGGCGAGTCAGCAGACTACCGGTATTGTTGTGGGCCGTGGCGGAATCGGGTGTCCGCAGGAGGACGCGGCTCGTCACCTGCAGGGCTTCTGCCAATCGATCTGAACGATCGAGCAAATCGGCATGTACCAGATCAACGTTGTCTATTTCCAGATAGCCGGAGGTTGTAGCCTCTTGCCCCGCCATGCCCTTCTCGACATGACGAATCTGCTCAAGCCCCTCTGCCAGGCGTCCTGCATCACGATAGGCGATCGCCAATTCGTAACGCGCCTGCAGATCGTCCTGATTCTGCGCGAGCTTGCGCTCCCCCGCTTCAACGTAGCGATCTGATGACCGTTCCTTTTCCACATAGCCGTAGTGATGAATCGGCACGAGGCTGTCGCCAATTCGCTGCCCACTTTCCTGCAGAGAGGGCTCGACCAATTCGTGCACGGTGCCGCGGAAACGCGTCTGCCGTTGGCGGCGCCAGAGTCGAACCTTCGTCGTCGGAAACCAGCCCGGATAGCTCTTCTCTTCAACTGCGTAGTCGGTTCCCTCACTTATATGCCACTGATCACGCCCCGAATCGTTGCCATAGTTTCGCGTCGTCAGGCGGTAGGCGTCGGCGCTGTCATCTGTGAGCAACGAACGAAGGGATTCGTGGTCTCGAGGTGCAAGGATCTCATCACAGTCGAGCACGAGAATCCACTGTCCGCGAGCTCTCTCGATGGCAGCATTTCTCGCTTCGGAGAAATCCCCAGTCCATGTGTGAGAGAATAATCTTGCGCCATGGCGACGGGCGACGGTTTTGGTGCCATCGCGCGACCCGGTGTCGACGACGACCACTTCATCGACAAGACCCTGGACACTGGCAAGGCAACGATCAAGAAAGTCCGCCTCGTCGCGTGCGATCAAACACAGCGACAGTTGCAGATTGCCACTGGTGCGTCGTTTTCTCTGAGTTTTTTTCTTCTTCTTCGCCATCAGCCTGATTCGGCCCGCTGCTGTAGAATCGATCGGGCGCGAGCGTGTTCCGGATCAATCTGAAGCAGGCGCGCCGCCGTAGCACGCGCGTCAGCGTCCTCTTGTCTCAGCAGCTGTACTTCAGCGAGTCGGCCAAGGACCTCCACATCTTCAGGCACTTGCGCCAGATACGCCAGATAGAGATCGACGGCTTCGCGGGTATCGCCCGTCTGCGTATAGATGAGTCCGAGATTGCAGATCAAGTCGCGATTGAAAGGATCCAGGTCGCTCGCATGTCGAAAATGTTCAAGGGCCGTGTCCGTCTCCCCCGCCTCCCACGCCATCACCGCGAGATTCACACGCGCCTCCGCAAGATCGGGATTCAACTCGACAGCAGTGGCGAATCCTGTACGTGCCGCCTCGGTATCACCGGCGCGCGCATGCACGAGCGCACTAAAATTCTGCGCCCATGCGGACGTCGGATCGATGTTGGTCAGACGGGCTGCGACGGCCGCCGCATCTGTGGGACGTCCCGCATCCAGGCACGCATCTGCGAGCACGAGCAAGACCTCAACAAAGTCTTCCTTTGCAGCCAGGGAGCGCTCGTAACATTCAATAGCCCCTTCTGTATCACCGCCAGTGCGTCGCCGATCGCCCTCTTCAAGGGCCGCCACGGCAGCGACCTCTCTGCCACACAGATCAGTCGCTGCCCATCCTGCCGTCAGTGCGACTGTTTCTTCATCCGCGGGATCTTCGACGACGACCTCCTCAGCAGCCTGGATCTTCCAATCTCGTCGGCGCAGGGCCCGTGCCAGATTTGCCAGTACAGCAATGGATGCAAAGCCCACATCGAAGCCACCGACCTCTGCCAACGCGGAGGCACGAAGTACGACGCAGGGGCTGTCGACGATCGCCGAAATTGAAACTTCTGCGATGTCATTGCCCATCACACCGGAGACGCGGTCCGGGATCAGCAGACCAAGGCGATCTACCGTCTCAAAGTGAGCGATCAAGGAACGCACGTCTGCAGGATCCATCTCGACATCATGGGCGAGGATGAACACCAACGACACGTCCTCATCCACATTTGACCGAATCGCGTCGAGTTGTTCCCCCAATACATGCTCGTCCTCTAGACTGACTGAATACCGAGCGTGAGCGCCGACGATCAATTCGAGCGCAGCATCTGTCTCGTGCGTTGGCGCTTCGCCCAGAATGATGGCAGCCGCCTTGATGGCCTGGGGAAGAGCGTCGGGAGTGAGCGGGAGCTTGTTGAGCGCCTCGAGGGCCTCCTGTGCTTTGTGCGCCGAATCAGCCCAGGTAAAATGGGAGTGAATGTGTGCCATTCCACGCACGCCACGACGATGGGCCTCGCTGCGCTCGGTGAAGACGTGCCTCATCTGTTGTCGCAGGGAGGCAAGATCGGGCTCCAGCTCCCATGCTTGACCAGCGGTTTCTTCACCACCAAAAATCACGGGCTCGCGGGTGCTGTCGACGAAGTAGCCGATCTCCTCGGGGCAGAAGTCATCGCATGCCCCACCTCGTGTGAGGATCACAGGCAGACCGCACGCCATCGCCTCGGCGACGGGCAGCCCAAAGCCCTCGCCGCGATAGGGATGGACCAGAGCGTCAGATGCGGCATAGAGGCGTGGGATCTGATCGCCGGGTAGATCTTGCGTCAGATATTGAATCTCGGCACAATCGGGATCAGCTTGCAGCTTCTCAATGGCCTCTCCCGCTGTCTGCTGATCGTAGAAGGTATGGACGCCCATGTCCTTGATGACGAGGGCAACATCCTCGTCGCAACCAAACTCTGCACCGAAAGCCTGCAGCAGCACATCGATCCCCTTTCGGTGCAGCGTACCACCGACAAAGAGGAACCTGAAACTCGCCTTCGTATCGACCACTTCGTGAGCAGTCAGCCCCGGACAGAAACGCTCCGGGTCCACGCCGGGTGGAACCACCGCTACGCGCCTGGGGTCGACGCCACTGCTGATGTAGCAGTTGCGCACATAGTTCGTATATGCCCAGACCTGATCGACACGGCCATCCGCAACCGCCTCCACCCAACTGACGGGCACACTACCAAATTCCCATGGCTGCATGAGTACGTGACGCCCCGTGGCAGGGCGCTCCAGATCAGGTGGCCAGCGATGCCGGACGTGGACATCGGCCTCTTCCAGTCCTTGTCCCATGCGGCTTGCAAGCACCTGGAAACGCGGATCCTCCTCGACGCCAAACTGATCGACTTCAAATGGGATCAGCCCAATGTCCGTGTCACCGTGGCTCAGCATGGCCATGACGAGTTCACGGTTGACGAAGGCCAGACTCGAATGGAGAAAGAATGACCCCTCCCAGTTGATGCGCCGAGGTTGCGGCTGATCACTGGGTGCCAGAGGCGCCGCGGGAGTTTCAGACGCAGATGTTGCCTGTACAGGATCTGCCGACGAATCAGATCCGCCATTGGGGGTGGCAAGAGTTCGTGCCGCCGCCGCGATCATGTTGACCGGTTGAGTGACAGGCTCCTGGCCCACCTGCAGTCGTCCCACGCCATCGAAACGACCATTCCAACGCTCGACAAAGCGGCTCACATTCTCTTGCACGTGATCGTAACGACCCTCTGTCTGTGCTTCATGATGATCGACAACGGCGTCACCACAGTAGACCACTCGATAACCACGCTCACGGGCCCTCAGGCACAGATCGACGTCCTCGACACCATTGACAAACTGTCCGTCGAATCCCCCTAGTTCTTCGAAGAGATCACGTCGAATCATCATACAGGCACCGGTAACCATATCCAGATCGCGCGAAGTGGTCACTCGTGGATCGTCAGCGGCTGCTCCCCGGAACACGTGTTCAGGGATTCCGTCGACGAGTTCTATACCTGCATGCTGTACGGTGCCGTCCGGATAAAGGCATTGAGCGCCGACAATTCCGATGCGCTCATCTGAGTCTGCAGTTGCAACCATCGTGGACAACCACTCGGCATGCGGCACCGTGTCGTTATTGAGAAACAGCACATAGTCAGCTTGAGATTCGGCAGCCCCCTGATTACAAGCGCGTGCAAAGCCGAGATTGCGATCATTGCTCAACACGCGTAGATCGCCTTCCATCGCGTGCAGCAGATACATGGTCCAGTCCGTCGAGCCATTGTCAACGACAAGGACTTCGTAGTTGGGATCGTGTGCCGTGTTGCCGGCGATCCCATAGAGACATTTTTCGGTTAGCTGTGCGCCATTGAACACGGGGATGACGATACTGACACGTAGATCGCTCTGTGTCTGTGTTTCAACGGCAGAAGTCGACTCACTACCGAGATCCACACCACTGGCAGCGGCAGCGGCTACGGCATCGTGAATGGCACGACGTGCATCGGAGTCATCATGCGCCGATGCTCGACGTCGCGGGCAATGGGCGACAAGCAGCAAGTGCGAGATAGACGCATCTCGCAGCAGGGCGGCACCATCGCCGTCATGTGATGCCACGATCGCGGCAATCTCTTGCAGCGCTGGAGATGGTTCACTCGTTAGAAAACGTGACCGCTCAAGATCTACATCGAAGCCGCCCGCATCGAGAAATCGACTGATCTGCTCGGTGGCCAAGGGATGTGTCTCACCACCTTGCAGATGTAGCAGGCGCTGCATGTGCGCCGCGGATCGCGGTTGTGGAATAAGCCACGCCAGCAGGCCGCCCGGAGTGACCGCGGCCAGTGCCGCTTCAATCTGGCTCCGGGAGGGCGTTGCCGTCTGCTCGCCCAGCAATAGAACGTCAACAGGCTCCGCGTCTCGAAGGCCGTCGAGACTGACCGCCTTGACTTGAACCGAGTTATCATTGGACAATGCTGAGAGGAAGGCGGACACAGGTTCAAATCCACTACCACAGATCAATACACGCTGTGGCGAATCTGCGGACGATGACTCGTCAGCCAGCAGCGGCTGCATGTGAGAACTGAGCGCAGCCTGTGATAGTGTTGGAAGAGCATCGAACATCATTGGCACACCAAGCCCTCGCCCGTCACGCACGCAAGGCGGCGTGCTGGAAGGTGTTGAAAATCTGTTGAGAGCTGAGTGCTAGCGGACGAAGCGAATCGATCGCGGGCCCAACCCAGATTCGGGCCGTGGCGGATTGGGCGGATTCTTAGCGTCCCGCCTTGTTCCAAGCTTGACTGAGTGCCTTTAACTCGTCGGCCCCAGCTGTCGCCGCCTGCTCGTTTTCTTCTTTGATCCGTTCGTAGACCTCGCCTCGGTGCACGGGAATCTCCGAGGGTGCCTCGATCCCCAAACGGATCTGGCGCCCCTGCATCTCCAGAACGGTGATGCGGATTTGACTCCCGATGACGATGCTTTCCCCAGCTTTACGCGTCAGTACGAGCATCTTGATCTTCCCTGACCGTGCCCGGCTCAGCCGGAACGGGCCTGTCCCTGTGCCTGGCTTGCCTGATCGGCTGCCAAGAGTGAATGCTTGGTCGTGTAGCGATCGTCGACGAGGATCATCTGGCGAGCCAGCATTTTCCGCGTGTTGACGGCGATCGGTCCCTTGAGATTGGCCGTCACCTCTGACGGTATTTGGCTCAAGGTGACAATGCAATACATCTCCAGATCTTCCGTGGCTTCGATCTGAAGACCGTCCAGGTCTTCCGAACCAAAGTTGGGATTGTAATCTGGAAAGATGAGCATTGGATTCAGTACAACGAACCCGACGGCTGGTTCATCAACAGAGAGTAACCGAAGAAACGGTGCCTCATCGTCGACCTGCACAATTCCAAACGTCTTGAGACGTTCAAAACCAGGCAGCCCCTCGGGAAAAGACAGAACACTGGTTCCCTCCACCGTCACTTCGCCAAATTTGGCGTTGGTGAAAGTTACCTCGTTGGTTTCGCTCATGAAGCGTTCCCCTGCGCGTCACCCCTTCGGGGTGGACTGAGGCTTTTGTTCATCAATGCAGTCTTTGATGCGTCGACAACTTGTCGACGAACGAGTCGCGGGGAGAATTCACTCCGCCTCAAGGGGGATTGAGACGGTACTGGTGGAAAATTGATCAACCGATGAAGTCCATCAGGGACTGGGGTATCACCGTACTACCCGATGCCAATGCAGCCTGAAAAACGTCCTGCTCTTGCTGCAAATTCACGATCGTCGAAGTCAGATCGACATCCTCATCCTCAGACAGGATCGTCGACATTTCTGTTGTCACGCGATCTAGAATATTTCGCGTCAATTCCATTCGATTGACACGCGCACCTATTTCGCCTCGTACAGCTGAGATCTTTTCGCGCATGTCGGCCAAGGCCGTCAATGATTCGCGTACTTTCGTCACATCATTATCTGCCAACGAATCACGCAGGTCGATGAAGACATCGAAGGCGTTGAGACTGCCTTCATACACTGAGTCACCTGATACGTTGACTTGCATGATGACTCCATCTGCCACTTCGCGTTCGATAGTGCCTGTTGCATCCCCCGCCGGATCCAGGGCAAGGATCTTACCTTCTTGATCCCGAATCGCATCGTACGGCGGTTCGCCGGTCTGTGTTCCGGCGAATATGTAACGACCGCGATAACGTGATTCACTCAGACTGACCGCGTGCTCGAGGAACTGGTCAACCTGAGCTGCAAGTGAGCTACGCTGCTGCGCATCGTACGTGTCACTTGCACCTTGCACTGCAAGTCCTCTGGCTTCGACGAAGAGCGTTTCAAGCTCGCCCAGATTCGCCTCGGACAACTCCAGCCATCCAGTGCCGTCATCAATATTCTTCTGGTACTGCTCGATGTTGCGTATCTCAGAGCGCAACGACAACGAGCGTTCTACCGCCGCGGGGTCATCAGACAGGTTGTTGAGGCGTGAACCACTCGACAATTCCTGCTGGTAGCGAACCATCCGACCAAAAGATCGGTTAAGGTTTCCTACCAAGGTGTTGACAGCCATTTGCGTGGTGACGCGCATGTTTGCCCCCTACCTCTGCTGCCGCGAAGCTGGCCAAATATAGCGGGGGTGCGAAAATCTGTCCATCATAAATACCCACTTATAGTTAGGTGCCATCGAACCGGGTTCATCCGTCTGACATTTTCCCAGGCTTTTCACAGGTTGATGGTCACTTCCATCAAGTCATCGATGATTGATACCGTGCGCGCCGCCGCCTGGTAGGCACGCTGGAACAGGACGAGCTTCGACGCTTCGTCATTGAGCGACACGCCCTGCACACTCTGTCGACGATTCTCAATCTGAGACGAAAACAGGCGATGGTTGCCCGCCATCGTCTGTGCTTCTTTGCTACGCGCACCAACTTCGCCGATCAAGGTGAAGAAGAATCCTTCGACCGTGTCTCCGCCGAGACCGGCGAGGCTGTCGTCATTGCGCAGTCCGGCGATCCCGAGAGCCACACCATTGTCGCCCGCATTGCCATCACCGGATGCCGAGATGTTATTGAGGTCGGCGATGATGCGGTCGTCTACGGCGATATTGCTTGCTGTCAGTTTGGCATTGTCGAAGAAGTCGACACCGGAAGAGCCTGTCGTTCCTGTGCCGGATCGGTGTAGACGATTGACCTCTTCCACCATGGTCACTGCAACCGTGTCCAGACGACTCTGAAAGTCTGGGATCGTGAGATCACGGGACTCCATCAGGCCACGTAGTGCACCTTCGCGAATTGGCACCAGGGAACCATCGTCGGAGAAGAAGATCGTCGACGTGGCCAGATCATTCTGATTGATCGTACGAGAGTCCAGGTGCACGGCCTGATTTTGTTGTACCAGACTGTGACCAGACAGTAGCACGGTGATCTGACCATTGTCCTTTTCCAGGACAGAGATATCCACGCGTTCTGAAAGGTCTTCCAGCAGACGATCACGCTGATCCAGCAGATCACCGCCTGTTCCGCCATCAAAACCGGAACGCGGAATCTCACCATTGATCGCGGCCAGGGAGTCAAGAATCGAATTGATCTCGTCCACCTGGGCAATGACTTCCTGATCCAGACTGCCACGCAAGTCGGCTAATTGTGTGTCGAGCTGATGCAGGGTGGTCACCATGAAATCGGCCTCTTGCCGGACTGCGGCCCGTGCGGCCCCACTCTCGGGCACATTGGCCAGGTCCTGCCAAGCATTCCAGAATCGACTCAGAGACCCACTCAGGCCGAGACCTGAAGGTTCGTTGAAGATCGTCCCTGCCTCACTCGATCCGGCGCCTGCCGGTTCGTTGAAGATTCCTTCGATCCCCGACAAAGCTCGCTCCATCGCCTGCCAACGTCCCAACACTTGTAACTCCACTCGCATCTGCGCGTCGAGAAACTGATCACGCTCACGCGTGACGGATGCAGCGTTGACGCCGCCGCCAACGCCACCAGGCACACCGGCGACGTTCTCCAACTCCACCGTGCGTTGCGAAAAACCCGGTGTATTGGCATTGGCAATGTTGTGGCTTGTGACCTGCAGTGCCGTCTGCTGCGCCTGCAGTGCCCGACGGCCAATTTCGATGCCGCTTGCGAGTGTGGTCACGATGAAATCTCTCTTGTGTTCTTTACGCTGTCCGGTTCAGGACAGACTTAGGGTTCTGCGTACGCTTTACGTTCTTGCCGAACTTGCCATACATACCACGATCACTT
Organism: Gemmatimonadota bacterium; assembly: GCA_018660835.1. Lineage (GTDB taxonomy): Bacteria > Latescibacterota > UBA2968 > UBA8231 > UBA8231 > UBA12574. The sequence continues at coordinate 172,642 of JABJJN010000018.1, forward strand.
GGATCACCCGTCAGGATATCGAGACACCGGTCGGTGTATCGCTTCGATTGGCGAATGAGAAAAGCATTATTCTCATTCGTGCGGCGAATCTTGCCATTCAGATCGAGTAACACCTGACGCATGCGGGCCAGCTCCTCCGAATGGCGGGAGTCGATGACGGCGATCAGCTTCTGCAGGTCTGCGTGCTCAGAATCGACCTCGAGCTGCTCAGAGAGCAACCGCACGAGGCGCAATCGCTCTCCTTCAAGACGCTGTGCAAGGATCACCTGGTCGGTCTTGCGTACCGTCGTCGCCGTCATCGCATCGATGTCGTCATCGACGATCGCCTTCTGCTCGCAGTGCAGGCAATCGAGCAGCTCATGAAATACACGGACTTCCTCATTGATCACCTCGACCAGACGTCGAGAAGCCGCGGCTGTCGACATCTCTTCCTCTGTACGCAGAGGCTGCAGAGGAATGCCTTCGTTGTTGGATGGTTCACTCATCGTTCAGTTGTTTCCGTACCCACCGTCGCCGGTGAGAGTTGTATAGTCGGCACGACACCACTCAATGGCATCACACCACGTTCCAGTAGCAGCGGATGGGTTGCCTGTGGGGAGGCGACCGCTGTGGGGATCTGTGCGGGGGGATTGACCGTTTCTTCTTCGATACCCATCTGGCGGGCCAGTTGACGATAGAGGACTTCATTCAACCCTCTTGAGCCATGACGTCCAGCAAGAGACTTGCTCCATTCCTCGTCGAGCATGCCCTGAAAGACCTCTTCTCCCTGACTCTTCTTGATCAGGCCTCCGTCGCCGACGGTCTCGCGCATTGCCTTAAGCATCTGATTCAGAAAGACCGCCTCGAATTGGCGGCTCGCCTCCCGCAGAGCTTCTCGCTGCGCTTCCACCGTGCCGCCACGGTTGCCTGCGCGCAAGGCGTCGAGCTCATTCAGACCGCGAGTCTGTGCGCCTGTTTCCATTTGCTTGCCGACCAGCGACTGGTCACCCGCAGCCCTCAGGCCACTGATCATGCTACCGTCAGACATCGTCGTTCACCCTACTGGATGATGAGGTCGGCGCGCAGTGCGCCGGCCGTCTTCAGGGACTGAAGGATTGAAATCAGGTCTCGGGGAGTGACGCCGAGTGCGTTCAGATTGCGTACCAACTCACGCACAGTCGGCATGGCGCCCACATCGAAATTGTTGATCATCGGGTGCAGATGATCGGGCTCCTCAACAACCTCCGCACCACCACCGAACAGATCACCCTCTGCTGCATCTCCGGGGATCTTCAACTTGAGAGACCCGTGTGACATGGCGACGGATGAAACAGACACGTTCTCACCGATCACGACGGTTCCTGTGCGCTCATTGACGACCACTCGTGCCGGCAGGTCAGGCACGACGGTGATCTTCTCGATGTCAGCCATGAATTCTGTCAGCAGGTGTGACTGGGAAAACTGCGGATCCAGGCGGATCTGTATTGTGCCAGCATCCACTGCCTTCGCCAGGCCGAACTCACCGAAGTATTCGTCGATCGCCCACGCAGTACGTGCCGCCGTGGTCCAATCGGGGTCATAGAGTGTGACTTGCACGTAACCCGTCACATCGATCAGTCTCTCTGGTTCGGCCACGACCATTCCGCCATTGGGGATCGTGCCGACGACGGAGTGATTCTTGCGAATCGAACCGGCACCGCCGCCGCCCAGATTGAAACCGCCGATACTGATCGGTCCTTGCACTTGCACGTAGACCTTGCCATCAGGGCCGGCCATCGGTGTCAGCAGCAAGGTTCCACCTTGCAGCGAACCCGCGTCGCCGAGTGAGGCGACCTGTACGTCGATGTGATTTCCCGTGCGATCATAGGGTGACAGAATCGCCGTCGCACTTACAGCAGCGACATTACGCACCCGGATCGCGCTGGGATCAACTGTGAGATTGAGACGCGTCATCATATTCGCCAGCATGCGCAGCGTGAAGCTCGCCTGACGACCATCACCGGTCCCTTCAAGACCAATGACGAGACCCATTCCCGTCAGCGGGATTTCCTGCCCCATCTGCAGTCGGGCAAGATCCTTGATACGGACCGCAGTTGCTGCACAGACCTGCCCGACAGGCACGATCATGGCAGCACAGAAGGAGATGAGAAGGATTAGACGATGCATGGCGTTTTCCGCTTCCCTGCGTTCAGAACAGCCAGTTGACGAGACGAACGAAGATGCCGGGACGAGTTCCCTGCGTCATGGAACCCTTACCGGTGTATTCGATGTTGAGATCGCTGATACTTGAAGAAGGCACGGTATTGTCGGAGCGAATCAGTGCAGGATTGATCGAGCCACTCAGATGAATCGCCTCGGTCTCCCCATTGATCTTCAGTGTGCGCACGCCATCGAGCACCAGATCACCGTTGGGTAACTCGTCGATGACGGACACGGTCATCCGCGCTGTCAGACGTGCACTACGCGACGTCGATGCGGATCCGTCGAAGGTGTTTGAGAAGTCACTGTCGAGCGCATGCAGTGGCACGAAACTCAGGACGTTGCCAGCACCTGGGATATTGCTGGCAACCTGCATTTCATTCGACTTCTCCGTCGATGTCGACATCTGATTCGATGCCGAAGCATTCTCCGAGATGATCACCGTCACAGCGTCACCCACAGATGAAGCCTTGGGATCAGAGAACATCGATCCTGCTTGCGCCTGGGCACCGACACTCATCAACCCAACGAAGACGATGGCTAGTAGATGCTTCATCATAGCCCCTGAACCTGCACGAGACCGGGCTCCAGAATTTCACCCCGGATCACCTTGCCCGATGCATCATTGCGTACTCGTATGCGTTCGCCGACCCCGCCGTCCTGCATGGCCTCGCCAACTGTCTGCAAGGTCATATTGGCACTCTTGACGAGCATCACGATCTGATCGCCGCGATGAATCACTGGCACCGGTTCCGCGTGGCGATGAGTGATGACGTCTCCCGCACCGATGGGTCGACTCGATTGGATCAACTCCAACTCCTCGAGGGACGTATAGAAGCCATGCTTGAGGAGCGTGACATTGCGCTCTTCCAGATCGACGGCGCCATCCTCGAGTAGCAAGTCGCCACGACGAAGTGTGCGCGATGTAACGACGACGTCCCGATAAATGCGCGTGTCCACAGTGATAGCCATTGTGCGCACCAATTCACCATCGACACTGACTTCCAGCCTTGTGACGGTGGGTCCGCGGAAGGGACGGTTCGACAGCTTGCGTACGTGGTAATCGACGACTCCCGGTGTCTCGAGCAGAATATCCTGCTTCCAGCGCACATCGATCTCGGTGCGTGCCTCGGGATCGACATCCTCGTCTGCCGCCAATTGGTCGCGGACGAAGTTGGCCACGACACTGCGGATGATATCCTGCGGTATGACGATCGTCTGCGGCGCCACTGGATTCGGTGTATCCTGCGACCGAGACTCGCCCTGGCCCTGTGCTGCGGCCGTCGAAACAATGGCAAAGGCCAGTGAGGCGAGGACGAAGGCGACGTCGATGAGGCGGATTCGAGACATGACGATTAGCGCTTCAGGCTGTTGGCGTTGGCGAGCATCTCTTCTGACGTCTGGATCGCTTTGGCGTTGATCTCGTAGGCTCGCTGTGCCACGATCATGTTCACCATTTCATCTACGACTTCGACGTTGGACAACTCCAGGAAGCCCTGGCTCAATTTGCCATACCCCTCGGTATCAGGCTGTCCACTCTGAGGGACACCTGAAGCCTCCGTCTCGAGAAACAGATTTCGACCGATCGTCTTCAGACCGGCTGGATTCACGAAGCGAGCCAGCTCAAGTTGCCCCACCGTCTGCAACGCGGGGTCGCCGGGAATTTTCACCGACACCTCACCATTGGAGGATATATTGATCGCCGTTGCGTCGGCAGGAATTGTCACTTGCGGTTCGATGGAGTAGCCATCGGAGGTGACGATTGTGCCTTCCGCTGATTTCTTCAATGCACCATCTCGCGTGTAGGAGACCGTGCCATCAGGGAGGGAGACCTGCAAAAAACCATCACCATCGATCGACACGTCTAGGGGATTGCTCGTGGAAATCACCGTGCCCTGCGAAAAAATGCGCTGCGTTGCGACGGGCCGGGTGCCGTAACCGATCTGCAATTCCACCGGGACCTGAGCCCCCTCGGCTTGCGTCGCACCTGCCAATCGCAATTGCTGATACAGCAGATCCTGGAATTCCAGCTTGCTCTTCTTGTAGCCAGTCGTATTCACATTCGCCAGGTTGTTGGCGATGTTGTCGACATTCATCTGTTGGGCGATCATGCCCGTTGCTGCGGTATATAGGGCCCTGCTCATCGTCGTCTCCTGTTTCCTCTAATTCCTGTGCGTCTCATCTCGGTGAGGTGTGAGCGCCTACTCACTCCCCTTGCTCTGCTGGACCCTTGGTTAGCGCACAACGCCGACGTCATTAACGGCTCGATCGAGAGTTGAATCCTGGACCTGAATCGCACGTTGGTCGGCCTCGTATGAGCGGTAGACATCAATCATCTTTACCATCTCAAGGACCGGCTGGACATTGGCTTGCTCAAGAAACCCCTGAGCCAGTTCAAATTGGTCTGCTGCCTGCTGCACCATCCCGGGTTGCGGGACGTAGAATCCGTTCTCGGACTTCGTTAGGACGGGCTGATAAGGTGTCTGCGCCTTATGTAGCGGATCGTATAGCTGCGGAAAGTCTGTGATCTGCAGCTGCCCGAGGATTGAATCAATCCCGAGCAATTCATCGCGACCCTTGATAACACCTGAAGCGTCGATGATCGGTGCCTCGAATGTGGCTGGCACAGTGATGGTCTCGCCGTTGACATCCATTACCGGATGACCGAGTAGATTCACCAACGTGCCCTGGTCATCTCGAGCAAAGGAACCATTGCGCGTGTACTGCACACCATCGGGCGTTTCAACGGCAAAAAAGCCCTGACCACTGATGGCCATATTGAACATGTTGCCCGTGCGCCGCAGTGAGCCCTGCTCAAAGTCGGTCCAGGTCCCCTCAAGGCGATTGATCCGCCAGTCGGGGTAGTCACCGGAGTTCTGTTTCTTGGCTTCACGGACCTCACGCAGAAACATGGAGTCCTTCTTGAAGCCAGGGACCTCGATGTTGGCGAGGTTGTTGGCGATCGCTTCGTGTCTCGAGGACTTCGGCAACATTCCTGAGGCGGAGATGTAAATGCCTTCGATCATTTCAACCCGGTCGTCGGCGACTTGATGGTCGCGGTTAGGTTCTTCTGTTTGAATTCGTGTGAATACTCACACGTATCCCTGCCAGAGTTGAGCAAGGGGCATGCCATGTCACAGGATTTTAGCTGTTGTCGTGTAAGCAGCTGTTTTTACACCTCTTGCACTTTCCTATCATTGACGGTCCCGGCTTGATCAGCGCCGCATCGGAAAGATCTTCTGCGTCAGGTGAGCCCGCTTTTCCGACCTGCACGATCTGTATTTGGCCCCAGTTGTAGAGTCCGATAGTGGTTGCCGAGGACCTCGGGCGCCGATAGTTTGAGCCAAGGGATATACCCCGAGCCCGATCCCCAACCGTCTTACCAGGAGTGATGCCGTGCGCTGGGTGCCCTTTACCTTCCTAAGTGTCTTGTCTGTAACAGCAGCCCAAACTGAGGCCGACCCGGTTCCTTTCAGTGAGGCTCCTGTCCCGCATCAATTGGTTCGTCGGGCTCATGGCCCCATCACAATCGACGGCATCCTCGACGAATTCGACTGGGCCGTCGCTCCGCAGATTAATCGTTTCCACCGTGTGACTGTGGGATCCGAGTTCGGCGATCTGGACCAGGCAACCCGAGCGCGCTTGCTCTGGGATGACGATGCTCTCTACGTCGCCTTTGCGAGCCGCGATACGGACATCTGGGCACTGTTCACCGAAGAAGACGATCCCATGTGGTCGGAAGAGGTTGTCGAGGTATTCATCGATCCCGATGGCGACGGGCTCAACTATCTCGAGTTGGAGGTAAATCCACTCAATGCTCGAGTGGACTTGCATATCCGGGCCCTGCAACCGACGTGGGATTCATCAATAGAATGGGACATCGAAGGAGTACAGACGGCGGTTGGTATTGCCGGCACCGTCAACGACACATCCGACACAGACACGGGTTGGATCGTAGAAATGGCCATCCCGTGGGCAGCCTTCCTACCAGAAATCGTCGGTGGTGGACGCCCAGAGGTCGGTGACCGATGGAGACTCAATCTGTATCGAATTGAACGAGGCGCGGGGGCTCAGACCCATAGCCCGATGATTGATCTGTGGAAGCAGATGCAAGACGTGCGTCAAGAAATCGCGACAGCAGCAGACACAACGGCGCTTTCTGCCCGGTTCAACGAATTGCGTGAGCAGATGGTCCCCCTGAATGAGGTTTACGAACTGGCTTCCGACTATTCTGCCTGGAGTCCCACACTTCATCCAGGTTTTCATCGTCCGAGCCGCTTCGGCATCGTCGAATTCGGTCCCTGATGGCAACGGCGGCGTCTTGGGCGAGGCTATGCCTGATCGGTAACACGGCGATCATTGCCATGATATGGGTCGGTGAAGCCCAGTCTCAGTCGGGTGACGAGGGCCCGGAAGTCGCTCTCGACGGGTTTTTCGTGGATCGATACGAGTATCCGAATCGCCCCGGCCAGCCGCCACGGGTGGATGTCTCCTTCGGTGAGGCCGCGCAGCTGTGCTCTGAACGTGGCAAACGCCTGTGCACCGAACGGGAGTGGGAGACCGCCTGTCGTGGGTCCGCAGATGTGACCTATGGCTATGGACCGACCTTCTTGCCCAACAGGTGCAACACACCGCAACCAGATGAACACGGAGGCTGGGACCGAACATCAGGCACGCAAAAGTCGGGAACCTTTCCAGATTGTGGCCCGGTAGGTGGTGCCATCGACATGATTGGCAATGTCTGGGAGTGGACGGATGGGTGGTATGATCAGCGGCGAGAATGGCGGGTGATTCGAGGTGGCTCGTGGTTCCACAATCTCAATTACGCCAGTGCCGATGGGCGCTATGGGCGAGCCCTGGTCGCCGATTTCCGTCTTGATCTGGTGGGCTTCCGCTGTTGTCGAGACGCTGCAACAACTGCGACCCCAGCCCCGTCAAGCCGTTGAAGCCCGGTCTTGTCGAGCCGATGGGACGAGCCGATACGACACAAAATGTCTTTCACTCAAGCTCTGGTTCGCCATTTGCATTGATCGGGCTGACGTCCAGACACGGCATGCACAAGCATCTGCACTAATGGGGATCATATGATTGTGACACAATCATTTACACGCTGTCACATACGCATCTACATCATTGATCATATGCTTTCTGAATTCGTTCACAGGGAAGAGACTTCCCCTCTTGCACGTTGCTCGGAGACGGTAGGCTGGATAGCAACTCCCCAGCTGGAGCCATGAGTATCAAATCCTTCATTGCCATCGCGCTGGCCATGTGCGGATCCTTCACGACGATCCTCGCCGTAGTCGGTTACGTTGCACAACCCACGACGGCGCCACGCAAGCGAAATCCCCCGGCAATATCTGAACCCGCCCTTGCCCAGGAGCGTGCGTTGTCACCGGCCTCGACACGATCTTCCCGACAATTTACAGATCAGCAGGAGGCAGAGAGAGTCCTCCGTGATGTTCCGACACAGGGTCCACCTCAACCATTGCCAGATCTCGTTCCCATAGATCTGGTTCCGGCAGATCTGGCACAGCAGATCGAGAGCGGCCTGACACATGAGCAAGTTCAGCGTATGGCGAGGGAAGCATCTGCTCGACTGGAGGGTGTAGAGAGCTCCCTCGGGCAGCAGATCGTCGCACTCAAGAAGAGCCGAGACGCGATGCTCGATCAACTTTCCGATGAACTCAAGATGCAGACTCCCTCGGCCGCTGCCACCTTGCTGCTGAGCCTGGACGACGAATTGGCTGCACTCTCCCTCAAACGCCTACCGACTGTGAAACGGCGTCTCATTCTCGAGCAGATTCCTGGCAGGCGTCGCAATAGATTAAATAAACTATTGCAGTAGAGCTACTTACAACCATACACCTGAGCAACTACATGACCAATTCTCCTATATCCACCCCAGGCGGTACGGGCCCACGCACAGCACAGTGCGTCGTTCCCATTCTGGGGATGCATCGAAGTGGTACTTCCATGTTCACGCGCGCCCTGCAGCTTGTCGGCCTGGACTTAGGCGAACCCTTGCTGGGTCCTCAGCCAGATAACCCTAAAGGCTTCTGGGAGAATGAGTTCTTCCTGGGTGCAGACCTACAGATCCTGCGCGCAATCCAACGCCACGACAGCGGTTACGGTCGGCGAGATGACCTTCTACAGATTCCGGGAATCTCATCACTGATAGAGCGGACCGATCAGAACCTGCAAGCCATCAATGACTACATCCAGTCGCAGTTTGCGCAGACCCCCGTGTGGGGATGGAAAGATCCGCGCACGGTGCTCCTGTTCCCCTTCTGGCTGTCAACGCTGGTTGAACTGGGAATTCGCTGTATTCGCCCCATGATCATTACTCGTGATCCTTCGAGCTGCGTGCGCTCGTTGGTGGCCAGACCAGACCTCGACCCACTGGCCCAGGCTTTAGGGATGGACAAGCACTCCCTCGCCCTGGAGATGTGGGTCGCCTACAGTCATATCCTATTGGATATCGCCATAGAGACAGATGCGTATATTAGTTTGCAAGAATGGTTTATGGACACAACCTCAGCACGATCAGAGATCGAGCGAGCAGCCGATGTCTGTGGTGCGCCGAATCTTGAGGCCGGTCTTGATGACGCCGTAGAGTGGTTGGACCCCGGATCGGTGCACCATCGTGAACCCGACGCGCTGACCGGACCTTTGGGCGAGGAGGCCCTGGACCTCTACGGCAGCTTGTTGTCGCGTGCTCGCCGGCAACGAGCAGCCTGGCGAGGCCGCTTCGAGCCGACTCAGTTGCTCTCCAGCCCTGAATTCTCCGCCGATGAACTGACTTGGACAGCGCGCCCTGCAGCGACGTCGTCGTAGATTTTCTCGAGCTTGTGGCACTGCTGGATGGCGTCATAGTGCGCCTCCACATGCTGCCGTCCCGCCTGACCCAGTCCTGCCCATCTTTCCGGCTCGCGAAGCAGCGACTCGATGTGCTGGGCGAGACCGCCAATATCTCGCTCTTGGGCCAGCAAGCCGGTCTCGCCGTGTACCACATATTCCGGGATGTCAGCATGGTTGGTGGCCACAATCGGCAATCCCGTTGCCTGTGCGTCAAGGAGAATCACGGGGGCACCGCCCTCACTGTCACCGTCCTGGGCAATCCGGCTGGGCTGAAGCAGTAGATGACTCTCCCCCAGGATCCTGATCACTTCTGAATACGGCAACATCCCTGGCATGGTGACTCTCCCCACCAACCCAGCTGCCTCAATAGCCGCCTCTACCCGAGGCCGCTCAGGTCCTTCTCCGATCAGCACGATTCTCACAGCCTGCGCCCTTGTTCCCAGAGCCTGTAGAGCTTGTCCGATCGCCAGCAGACCATCGTCGAAACCCTTTTTCTCTCTGAAGGAGCCACACATCAAGATCTGTGGCGTCAACGTCGGCTGCCGGGGCGCGAAGTCGATGCGCGCTGTTGCAACGCCCAGATGATGGACGAGGAGTCGTTCCGCAGGACAACCGATCTTCAGCAGTTGGCGTCCCATGGCTGATCCTTCGACAAGAAAGAGCGCTCCCCGGGCGAAAAGCTCGTCGTAGCGGCGGCGCCATTCTGGCTGGCGAGCGAAAGAGGTCGCGTCAGCGCCGTAAAAGGTCGTGATCAGGGGAAGCCCCGTCTGTCGCTGTGCTCGCAGACAACGACACCCCTGGTAGCCGAAATGAGCGTGAATCAGGTCCACGCCGTCGCGACGCATGAGGCGACCATAGAACGAATACTCCCCAGACCAGCGGCGGAGCACACGGTTCGCCACCCGGCGAGGCCAGGACCATTGCCCGGCATCCTCCAACACCTCTACAGGAAATTGCGCCTGATTTGCCGCTTCCTGGGTATAGACGATCGGCCGCCACCGCCTCAGAGGTGCGATCTGCTGGTGGATCCAGGCTCCAGTCTCGGTAAGAAATGGCGTCGCACAATGGGCGACGACACCAGCCCTGGGTGACCCCACCGAATCCTGACTCATCGCTCCCCTTCATCTGATTGACCTGCGCGCAATGGCTGCGGTATGCTATAGCCTGTCATCAACTCATGCCCAACAATGGAATCCACCCTTCGATGCCCATCCGGCCATTCCGACCCGAAGACCTCGAGAAGCTCAAACAGATCACAGCCATCTGCTTTGACGGCGTCTCCATAGACCGCAACATCGAAGCTGCCTTCGGTCAGATCAACGGCCGAGACTGGAAATTTCGCAAGTTGCGACACATAGATGCCGATGTCGCCGGTGACCATGCCAACGGGGTCTTTGTCTTCGAAACAGACGCCGGTGACGTGGTCGGCTACATTACGACTCGCCTCGACCACGAGTCCGGCATCGGTTGGATTCCCAATATTGCCGTGCATCCCGCCCACCAGGGCTCTGGAACCGGCAGGCAACTCATGGAACACGCCATCGAATTTATGCGCACCGAGGGTATGCAAGCCGCAAAAATCGAGACACTGAAACAGAATGACGTGGGATCGAATTTCTATCCTTCTGTTGGTTTTGAAGAGGTGGGCCTGCAGATCCATTATCTCATGCGCCTCTAACTTCATGATTCATCACCTGCAACCGCCATCACCAGGAATGTCATGTCTGACCGTTTGAAAGAATTGGCCGCCACGAAAGCTGCTTCGTACGTGCAAGATGGAATGGTGGTCGGTCTCGGGACAGGATCTACTGCCGACTTCGCTATCCGCGCCCTGGGCGCCCGCGCTGAGGAAGAAGGGCTCGAAGTTCAGTGCGTGCCGACCTCCGACGCCTCTGCACGCCTCGGTGAAAGCCTGGGGTTGGACATACAGAGTCTCGAAGATCAACCCGTTATCGATCTGACGATTGACGGTGCTGATGAGGTCGATCCGCAGATGGATCTGGTGAAGGGGCTCGGCGGTGCCCTCCTACGCGAAAAAATCGTTGCAGCTGCCAGTACCCGTGAAGTCATCATCGTTGATCCGAGTAAGGTCGTCGATCGACTTGGAACCCGTTCACCTCTGCCTGTAGAAGTTGTGCCCTTTGCGTGGTCTTTGGCTCAGATGCGTCTGATGGAGCTGTCGCGACTCGCTGACCTGCGTCAGGGCTCGACGGGAGAAACCTTCGTCACGGACAATGGCAACTTCATCATTGACTGCCATTTTGATGAGGCAGGCATCGTGAATGCCAAAGAGCTTGAACTCGCGGTCAATGCCATACCCGGTGTCGTGGAGAATGGCCTCTTTGTCGAGCTGGCGGACATCATCATCATCGGCCAGGACGACAATCAGGTCCGCGTCATCGAGCGTTAGGCACATCCGTCCACTGCGGCTCGGTGTTGTCGACTTTGCCAGTCACGGTCTTGGGCTGACACCTATGCCGTGCACATACACCAGTTCGCCACCAAGATTGCTTGTATAGACAAGTAGCCCGACGCCCACCACGGACAGGGCGATCCAATATGCGAGCCACCTAGGCGGCCGGCCAAGGGCGATGGGCAAGCGACCTAGTGACACAACGCCGAAGACGAGCAAACAGAGGGTTGCCATGTCTTCATGGTGCTGCACAAGTGCCGCGGTCTCCCCCTCTTGGCGATAGTCGGCGGCTGCTGCATCTCCGGTAACCACCGCGATCAGGGCGCTGAGCGTTCCTCCGACAAGCAGTCGCCACGCCACCGGATGCCAGGAGGGGCGCCGCATGAAGAGAGCCACCATATCAACCAAAACAGCGACAGCGAGCAAGGCGATGGGAAAATGGACGACAGCCGGATGCCAGGGCATGGGATTGTAGAATCACTCTCACGACGTTGGAGGAAGGCCTTGCGCGTGTTCACGATAGACGTCCTCCCCCGTTGAGGCAATCCCGCGAAGCCGCGAACTCGCACTAGCAGAATGGGTTTTCTCGACCCCAGGAGAGAAACGAAATGACTGATCTTGCAACACATCTACAGCAGATTCGCATCTGCGATACGCACGAGCATCTGCGCAAGGAGAACGACTGGGTCCAGGATGGGCCCAAGGATGTCCTTGCCGATCTGTTTCAGAATTATGTCCCAGCTGATTTGATCAGTGCGGGCGCCAGTGACGAAGCCGTTCGAGATCTAGCCGGTGAAGGTGACATTGCCGAGCGCTTCGCGGCGATCGGTGATGCATGGTCAGCCATTCGGCATACAGGATATGGGGAGGCCGTGCGGGTCGCAGCGACCGACCTGTATGGTATGCCCGATGACTTTGGCGCCAGCGATCTGGTGGCGGCCCAAGCAACCCTCGATGGTTGGCGCCAACCCGGGGGACGACGGCAGCTCCTGGAACAGACTGCCTGCATAGATCACGTGCAGACAGATGATTTCTGTTGGCCGTGCCCGCCGGATACGTCAGGAGCCGACTTCTTCTTCTACGACATCAGCTGGGCTGGCTTCTGCAATGGCATCGTCGATGCCGAGGCCCTGCACACAGAAACTGGCGTCACCGTCTCTGACCTGGCCAGTCTGCGTGAAGCGATGTCCGCCATCTTCGATCGTCACGCGCCGCACGCGATCGCCGTGAAGGCCCAGCATGCTTACGCACGCACTCTCCGTTGGCAGGAGCGATCAGACGCAGAGGCAGCCACCATCCTACCCGTGGTACTGACCGATGGCGAGAAGGCACCGGCTGAACAGCGTCAGGTACTGGGCGATTGGTGCTGGGCGCGCGGCTGTGAATTGGCGATTGAGCACAATCTACCCTTCAAAATCCACACGGGTTACTACGCTGGTAACGATCGGATGCCCGTGGATCGGATTCGCTCCGGTCATCTGACGCCACTGCTGGCAAAGTATCTCGATTGCCGGTTCGTGCTCATGCACATTGCTTATCCCTATTCCGGCGAATTGCTGGCCCTGACCAAACACTATCGAAATGTCTATGCCGATCTTTGCTGGGCATGGTCTATCGATCCCTACTCCTCAGCCGACTTCGTTCGCCGATTCATTCATACGGCGCCGATCAACAAACTCTTCGCCTTTGGCGGTGACACGGGTTGGCCAACGAGCGCCGCCGCCTACTCGATCCAGGCAAGACGGTGGCTGACGCGAGCCATGCAGGCAGAGGTCGATGATGGCCTGCTGAGCGAGGCAAGCGCCATAGCCATTGTCGACAGAATCCTGCGTGACAACCAGATCGACGCCTTCAATGTGGAGGCAAAGAAGCGTGCCTGCCTGGCAGCCACCGACTGATCCCTCCTTCGAAAGATTCTCTGCATGTCTTCGTCTTCTGAACAAGAGCGACCCAGCCGTACGATTGTAGCAGGTTCGGGCAGAGCCGCCGCACGTGCCATGTATCGTGCCGTTGGCTACGACCAGGCTGACCTCGACAAACCCCTCATCGGAATCGCCAACACGTGGACGGAGATCGGCCCCTGTAACTACCACCTGCGCGAGCTGGCAGAATACGTCAAAGAAGGTGTACGTGAGGCAGGCGGTACTCCCCTCGAGTACAATACGATCACCGTCTCCGACGGCATCACCATGGGGACGGAGGGCATGAAGACGTCGCTCGTGAGTCGTGAAGTCATCGCTGACTCGATCGAGCTTGTTGCCCGCGGTCACATGCTCGATGGGGTCGTCGCGCTGACTGGCTGTGACAAGACCACGCCTGGTGCCATCCTCGCCCTAGGGCGACTCGATGTCCCTTCTGTCATCCTCTATGGTGGCTCCATCATGCCGGGACACCATGATGGGCGTGATCTGACGATACAGGATGTCTTCGAGGCGATCGGCGCTCACGGCAAGGGCAAAATCAGCGCCGACGAACTACAGGCGATCGAGCAGAAAGCCTGCCCCGGCGCGGGGTCCTGTGGTGGACAATTTACGGCGAACACGATGGCGACAGCCGTCGAGCTACTGGGTCTGGCGAAGATGGGCTCTGGCTCGATTCCCGCGACAGATCCAGCGAAGCCGGACATGGCCAGGCAAGTGGGCCGTCTCGCCGTGGACCTGGTGCAGCGTGGGCTGAAACCAAGCGACATCGTCACGCGTGAGTCGATCGAAAATGCTATCGCTTCTGTCGCCACCACCGGTGGCTCGACGAATGGCGTTCTGCATTTCCTCGCCATCGCCCACGAATACGGTATCGATCTGAACCTCGAGGACTTCCAGACCATCTCGCAGCGTACGCCGTTGATGGTCAGTCTCAAACCGGGGGGCCTTTTCGTCGCGTCCGACCTCCATGAGGCAGGTGGCATCGCCCTCGTCGCCCAGCGCCTGCAGCAACGCGACTGTCTGCACGCGGATTGCATCACCGTCACAGGCAAGACGGTCGGCGAAGAAGCTTCTGAGGCGGTAGAGACAGAAGGTCAGCAGGTCGTTCGCCCCGCCGAGAAACCGATCAAGATGAGTGGCGGACTCGTCGTCCTGCGCGGCAATCTGGCGCCGGAGGGTTGTGTCGTGAAACTCGCCGGCCACGAACGCGCTCGTCACGAGGGGCCCGCAAAGGTCTTTGAGCGCGAAGAAGACGTCGTACCGGCGATTGAAGGGGGTGACATCGTTGACGGTGACGTTGTCGTGATTCGCTACGAAGGCCCTGTTGGCGGTCCGGGCATGCGCGAGATGTTACATGTGACTGGCGCGATCATGGGCGCAGGTCTCGGTGAGACCGTGGCCTTGATTACGGATGGCCGTTTCTCCGGGGCGACTCGTGGCCTGATGATCGGCCACGTTTCGCCCGAGGCGGCAAAAGGCGGTCCCATCGCACTGGTTCAGAACGGCGACGTGATTACCATCGACAACGAAGCCTTCACCATCGATATCGCCATTGGCGAGGCAGAACTCGCCGATCGCAAAGCGAATTGGTCGGCGCCGACGCCGAACTACACCAAGGGTGTGATGGCGAAATATGCGAAGCTGGTATCTTCCGCGTCGACGGGCGCTGTGACCGGGTAACCGAGACTACAGCTTTACCGCATTCTGCTTCACATACGCCTCGATCTTTCCCGCCGTGTCGTGATATGGGAAGCTTCCTCCTGGCGGGAAGTAGTAGTGATACTCGGCGTATTCCAGATCGTACGGCTCGCCCATGCGTTTATGCTCTTCCAAACCAAACAGACGTATGTAGGCACGATCGGCCTCCTCCTCATCGTCACCGAAGGCGGGCAGCTTCAACCCCTGTTTCGCCAAACTCTCCTTCATCCGACGCCCGTGAGCGCCAGCGGGCCCCTGCGACTTGTTCGTCGACATGGAGGCGATCTTCTCGTCCAGGAAGGGTGAGATGTCGGTGACGTGATTGTAGGGTGATCCGGGTCGCATGACCCAGTAGTACTTATCCCTCACGCCGTGTGGTTTCATGCCCGCCTGTACCTGCTCGGGATAGTCCTTGCCCATGCCCGCCATCCAGCACGCCGACTCCACCAACTGCCCTGTGATGTAATGATCGGGATTCTCTTCCCACTTTGCCCATGGGTGAAAACTCATCAGCGTATCAACCTGCAGATGCCGAAAGAGGAATATCAGTCGGCAGCGCTGCTCGAGCATCGAATTCTCTTCCTGGCGATGATTGCGATAGCCGAGATTGAATACTTCTTCGATTCCGAGACTGCTCGCCAGGGCATCGACATCGACCTCGTTGCTCTTGATCGCGTCACCACTGGATCCTGGACCACACTTCTCGTCATTCGTCGTCTGAATGATGAACGCCTTGTAGCCTTCCGCGACAAGCTTGGCGACGAGGCCACCGGAGCACAGTGGCATGTCGTCGGCGTGGGCCTGAACGATGCCGAGAACTTTGCCCTCGTGTGGTCTGGACTCGTCGAAAGTATCTACGCGAACCGGGCCGTGCGTCGTGTCTTCTTCAAACCATCCATCGTGCATGATCGGTTCCCCTGTCAGGTCGTCGCATTTTCGAACAACTCGATGACTTCACCGTCGGGTCCATGGAAGAATGCGATGTGAACCGGTGTCGGCTGCCCACGACTCGGGATGTCGAGTTGCTTGGGCTCCATCTTTACCTTTACACCCGCTGCCTTGGCCCGGTCCATGGCGGCGACACAGTCATCTGTGCGTATCGCAAAGTGCAGGATGGCGCCCTCTGGCTTGTGGCCGGGCTCGCCGCCGGCAAAGATCTCCAGATAGTTGCCATCGCCTGTGTCGAGCATGATCGCCCGATCATCTCCCTCGCCCCACGTGATCTTCTCAGCAAAGCCGAGCACGTCACTGTAAAAACGTACACTCGCATCAAAGTCGTGTGCTCGAACTGCGACGTGGTGAAATCCGCCACCACCGATCGCCGTATTGGTTCCCATGTCAGTTTCCTTTTCGGGTGTGGCGCTCATTCGCCCGCGGCCGCTTTCAGTTCCTTCAGCTGCGTCGCCTCTGGCAAATCCTTGTAGTAGGCATCCAGCGGATAACAACCAGAGATCATGCCATTGCGTGGTGCCGTCGTGCAATCGGAGAAGGTCCGACAGATGAGTTTGCGTGTCATCGCCCCCTTCTCCAGCACATCCGCAGGCAGATCCGGATAAGACAAGACCATGCGACCCAGCCCAATCGAATCAACCGCTCCCTCACGTACCAGAGCCTGCCCTACGTGCGGCAGATACTCCTGCAAATAGGAATACCCAGAACCTACGATCGCCAGGTCCGGATAACGCAGCTTGATCGCTTTTACTGCATTCACCTGGCGAGCGACACCGACCAGTGGGTCTTCAGGGGGCTGATATCCATCACTGGGAGGAAATAAAGCGGGGCGCTGGATGTGAGGATTGTAGTAGGGTGAACCGCAGGACAGATTCACCAGCGTGATATCGAGTTCGCCGAGCAGATCAAGAAAGCGAAATGTCTCGGCAAGATTGATCGCCAGCGGATCACTCGCCTCTACACCAAAACCGTAGTCATAGGGTAGGTAGTCGCTGAAATCCTCGGGGATGCCTGGCCCCAGCTTGTTGCCGACGGCACCGTCGGGATCTGGCATGAAAGGCACAAAGTCGAAGGCTGAAAGCCTCACACCAATGGCGATGGGTTTACCTCCCCCACCCGTGGCAGCGCGAATTCCATCAACAATCTCACGCAGGAAGCGCGTGCGATTCTCGAAAGATCCACCAAAGTCACCAGGACGCGTGTGTGCCCCGAGCAACTCGTGGCCGAGATAGCCGTGGCAGTGTTTGACATCGACGAAGTGATAGCCGATGTCGTGGGCGATCTTGGCGCCGGTGATGTAGCAATCGATAATGCGACGCAGTTCATCATCCGTGATCAAAGGCTGTTCAGCGTCAATGTGGAACTTGCGGTCGAGGATGGGATGATGATGAGCGATGACCGGTTCCATCCGCGCTTTGCTGAAGGGTCGACAGAAGCGTCCGGAGTGCGTCAACTGCAGTCCGACAACGAAATCATCGGTCTCACCAAAACGTTCGCCGTGTGCCTGAAAGATCAGTTCGTGAAGCTCTGCCAATCCCTGCCGGGACTCCTCACGTGCCATGAGCTGATTTGGATTGGCTCGCCCCTCTGGCACAACGGCACAGGCTTCCCCGCCCCAGATCAGTTTAGCACCTGAGATTCCGAAGTTTCGCCAGCGGCGGCGCACATTGTCTGTTGGCCGCCCATCTTCGGTGCCATCCCAACCCTCCATGGGATGAATACAGAATCGATTGCCCGCAACCAGGCCGTCTCCTACGGGCAGGGACGCCGCCAAGGGGGATGTCGGTGCCGTTAAGATGCCGTCGTCGAGGGGTAACTCGACGTCGAGATCTGCCAAATGCTGGCGCACGTCCTGTGCAGACTTTAGGGCTGATACTCTTCGGTATCTGGAGCTTTCTGCCACGATCGTGGATCCTTGGTTGTGTCTTGGTATTGGAAAGGCGAAGGCAAATGCGAGGCTGGCGTCAGGTTGGCACCTCCACGGTGCCATCCTTTTCATCTGCCTCATCTACACCGGGCGGATTCGTCAGCAGACGACTGGCGATGGTGAGTCCCGCGAGCATCATCGCCAAACTGACCAGTTGCGCTGAGGTGAGCCCGAAGGCTGCCTCCGGATTGCGCCGAATTGTCTCGACGAGAAAGCGGGAAAGCCCAGCCAGAAGTAGATAGCCACTGAAACTGAGTCCCGGCCACTTGGACAGCCATTGTCGAGTCCCCCACAGGAGCCCGAAGATCGTGACACCGGCAAGGGTTTCGTAAACAGGTGCGGGATGCACGATGTCCGTCGTCGGCACAACGCCATGCGGATACGCCATACCCCACGGCAGGTCGGTTGGAATCCCGTAGTCGCCATCGCCGGCAAGTTGACAGCCGATTCGACCTATGCCGTAGCCTATGGCCAGGCCCATGCCCACGGCGTCCGCCACGTGCGCCAAAGGCGCTTCATATCGACGAATCGTCCAGATCACAGAGCCGGTGGCAACGAGGAAGCCACCGTGCCATGTGAGCCCACTACCGGAGAAGATCGCGCGCAGGCTGTCGCCCCAAGTGGCCCAGGGTGGCAATTCGAAAAGCACGAAATAGCCCTTGGCTCCAACCAGGCCGCCTACGACGGCAGCCGTCACCAGGTGCGACGCCAGTTCCGGATCTAGTTCGCGGTTGAGTAGTTCGCGTTTGATCACCCAGTGGGCAACCAGGAATCCGAGAACCACCATGGGACCGAAGGTGGGTAGCTGGAACGAGCCGATTTCTAACCAGTAGGGATACATTAAATTCCGATCAGCCCTTGGCGGAGGTTGTCGACGTGGACAGATCCCCAAGATCCGCCACCTTGGAGCGTACCGACTCACTTAGCTCGCGATAGCGTTCATACATGGACAACCCCGGTCTCTCGGTAGAGGAAGCAGGCTTTACGGGCGCACCAATGCGGACGCGCACGGGATGCCGACGCGGTCGCCGACTGCTACCGGGCAGCACATCATGACTTCCCGCCACGTGCACGGGAATCACGGCACAATCCAGTTCCAGAGCCAGTAAACCGATACCACTCTTGAAGCCACGCAATTGGCTACTGGGGGACCGACGTCCTTCGGGAAACAGCAACACACTATTCCCGTCACGCAGGGCCGCAGCCAATTGCGCCAGCCCTTGTTCTGGTTGACGACACTTGTCCAGACGTAGTGCTCCCAGCATCCAGGACCACCAGGAAACCTCCCAACCTCGTCTCTCGATGATGTCTCCATCCATTGCGACAATGATGGTCCCCGTGCGCGAGCGGAGGGCCAACTGAATCGCCAATGCATCCAGATCACTGACGTGATTGGCGGCAAACAGAAATGGCCCCTTGGATGGCAGATTCTGCAATCCATCGACGCGCAGAGAAAGGAATCCTCGCAGCGGTCCAGATACTATGAACCACAGGAACCGACGCAGTGGCCCGATTCCGACCCTTCCTGGCGCGGCAGATGCAACGGCGTCGTGCCAGTAGTCTTCACTGGCATCGAGTTTCCCTGCCACACTTGCCGCTGACAGTCCTTCACGCCAACGCAGAAGAAGATCTGCCAGACTCGCGTCACTTCGATCGACGCTCCTCATCTCGTCGACACCGAGGTGTGGTTCGAGCCAGGCACTGAACTCGGCCGCCATCAGCGAATCGAGGAGTGTATCCAGAGGTGCCGTCGCAAGAAGACGGATCTCCGCCGTCTCCAGACCTGTTCGCTTGTGGAGCCAGTCGTAGACGGGTCGTTCCCAGGGCTCGGTACCCACCGTCTCTGGGGCACGGCCTGGGTCCATCACCAGTTCTGCTGCCAGTGCCCTTCGGTCGACACGCCCCCCATCCAACCTGGGCAGAGGTCGGTCATGAATATGCAGCCGTTGAATGCGTTGATAGGTCGGCAATGCACGTGCTCGCGAGTAGACCTGTTGACGAAGTTGCGCTTCTGCAGCGGCACCATCCTCCTGTGCCGCCTGGCGCGTCAACACGGCGATCCCACGAACTTCCTCGCCACCGGTCCGTGGCGATGGCACGCCGACGACGGCGAACTCCGCCACCTGCGGCAAGCCGCCGTATAGCGATTCCACTTCCTCTGGATAGACATTCTTGCCGGCACCTGTCAGAATCAGATCCTTCGATCGGCCCTCGAGGAAGAGATATCCATCGGCATCGAGACGACCGATATCACCCGTGTGCAGCCAGCCATCAGAGAGGGCAGTCGCCGTGATGTCCGCACGACCAAGATAGCCTGCCATCACATTGGGGCCGCGAACCAACACATGCCCCGCCTCACCTGGTTTCGCCCCCGTGATCTGAAGCTCAACGCCAGGCAGTGCCTGGCCCACGGACCCCCTCTTGGCGCGACCAGGAGGATTCACCGTGACGATCGGCGACGCCTCCGTCAGACCATATCCCTCGTACACGGTGAGCCCCAATTCCACACAAGCGTCATAGAGTCGACCTCCCAGTGGTGCGCCACCACTCACGATCAGACGCAGGCGCTGCAGAGCCTCAGCCTCCGGGCTCTGCCCATGAACTCCCTTTGGTTCAACGCGGCTCAAGCGGTCCACGAGCAACTGCAGGATGCGGGGTACCGTGATAATCGCCGTCGTTCCCGTCGTCGTCATCATCTCCAGAATTCGCCGACTGTTCAGACTGTCGATAAAGCTTGTCGTCGCCCCTGCCCAAAGTGACATCAACAGCCCACCGGTGAATTCGAGGCCATGATGCAGCGGCAACAGCGATAGAATCTGGTCCGATGCTTCGACGGGCTGTACCTCTGCGAGGGCGACCAGATCGGCGACGAAATTCCCATGCGTCAAGACGACGCCCCGCGGATCGACACGTGTTCCTGAGGTGAAGATGATGGATGCTTGGGTCTGTGTGTCGATTGTCGGTTCCACAAATTCGACACCTGCCGTCTTGCTCCCGGGTTTGCTCTCTACCGCTCGATCATCAACGACTTTGTCGCCACTATCCAGCTCGATTCGCAGCAGCAATGTGACCTCACCGACGGACTGCAGGGTCTCAATTGGCGCAATCAGCGCGCGAGCATCGACATATTCGAGCAAACGCTCGATCTCATCTGCGGGGGTCTGCGGGTCCACAGGAACCACGACGATCCCCGACAGGGTTGCAGCAAAGTAGGACTGCACCCATTCCGGACCGTTCACCCCTTGAAGAAGCAACCGATCGCCTGCCACCAAGCCCATCTGTTGCCATTGGCCGGCACGCCGGTCAGCTTCGGCAGCGAGTTCGCCGTATGTCTGATGCTGCAGGCGGCCTTGCTGGTGAATCTGCAGTGCGATTCGGTCCGTATGAGTTTCGCAGGACCAGCGAAACAGATCTGCAAGCGTATGAATCTGGCTCTCCGCCTGCAGGCGTTGCTCGACATTACCCAATTCTGCAGGAGACTCTGGTAGCCCCATGTCCAACTCTTCACGCAAGACATGCCGTCGCAGACCGGCGATGTGGACTTTGCTGATGTAGTGCGCCCAGTCGATACTGCGCACATCGAGATCAAAATCGCGCTGCTCATCGGGTGGCAGCGCCTCAAAGAGCGTGCGCGTTGAAGTGGTCTTGAAACAGCAGTCAAGATTTGTGTAGGGATGGTAGATGTCGGTGTAGTAGAGGACGCGCTGTAAGCGCACTTTGGCCGTTCCCAGAAAACGCCTCTGTCGACTCGGCATCGTATAAAATGGCAGCTTCTCACCGACCCATTCACGGATCTGAATCGGCCACATGTAGAAGACGTGAAAAGCGAGACGGAAGGTGCGCACCGAAGGATAACGCCACTGCGGCAACTTCGGCTTCTTGCCATCCCGATCGATCATGGGCATCGCGAGAAAGTGTGCCCGAACGTGTTCAAAGACCTCCTGAACCCGCACGGGGTTTTCGTCGCCCGTTGAGATGTGATAGACGTGAATCTTCTCACGATGGGCAGTGGATGCGGCAGCGAGGGTCGTACTGACCACCTTGTCCACAGGAATCAGGTCAAGAATGATATCCTTGCGCGCCGGGAAATCTGGCACCATGCCGCGGCCGTAAGCCGCCAGCAACGGGTCCATCACCTTCAGGCCCGTAATCCACCCCGGTTCCGGCTCCTGCACACTGCTCTCGATGATGCTAGGGCGCACGATGACGAGTGGTACCGTGCCTCGATGCAGGGCAAGCATCTGCTCCCCAACAGCTTTGGTGTACGTGTAGACATCGTTCCATCCATGAGCCCGGGCACGGCTCATTCCCTCGTCCACAAGTTGTCGCTCGACCCAGCGTTGGCGGCGCTCCTCGGTCAGGCGATCGAGTCGACTCTTGGTCAGTTTCCGCGACAGCGTCTTGTGCTGTGCCAGGATCTGTTTCTTAAACCGGCGGATGTGCTGATCCGATCGCGACATCTGCTGTGTTAGCTCACAGACACTTCGACAATCAGCAACATCGGCGACTGGATCGTAGGCCGGAGGTAGACCATCGATGACCTGTCGCATGTCTCGATCGAGAGGAAGCTCTTCGTCGGGGATCACACCATGGCGTTGGCCATTGACATAGGCCGTCGAGACGTGAACGAAATGCACAATGCGTTCACTCTCCTGCGCCAACTCGAGAAGGGCCATGGGACCATCGATATTCGCCTGCAACGACACATTCAGTGGCTCATCAAATACGACCGTGGCGGCACTATTGAAGATCGTGTCCACTTCTGCCACGATACGCTGTCGGTCTTCAGGAGCCAGGCCCAGGTCTGCCTGGCGTTCATCGATGGCGATGGGCACGACCTTCTGCTGCAGCCGCTCCCATTGCTGAGGATCAGCACGCAGCGGATCGAACAGAGAGCCCTCGAAGACCTCCTGCAGACGCTGCGCCGGATCAACGACCTGGCCATCGGTGCGACGGCGCGGACGAATCAAGGCGTAGATGCACTCTACTTCGTCCCCGAGGGTGGTGAGTACCTTGGCGATGAGCGCTTGCCCGACGAATCCCGTACCGCCAGTGACCAGTAGACGGCGACCTCGAAAGTACTGCCGAATCATTGTGTAGTGGCGAGCATCAGGTCGCATCAGGATGAAGGTAAAAGAGGCCTAAACGAAGCGGAAACTACAGGTTACACCGATTGCGGAATATAGTGTGCCCCTTGCGCAGACGCCAAGATCTGCCCAGATCAGCGATGCGAACTCAATCAGGCGTTCTAGATGCCTACAGCGGATCCTAGACGTCTGAATCCTGCGAAAATGGATGTTCCGGGTGTGGATGGTCATCCAACTCTTCATCTGCTGCAGAGTCCTTGTCTGGATTGACTGTATCCCGATGAGCATCAGCGCCATGGCAAGATCGCCTCAGCCCAGTCTCTGATGTGTTGGAATCCGCTTCATCCAGGTCTGCATCTCCCAGCCCCTGGCCGGTGATATATGGATGCCGCACCTGCCCCTTGATCGCTTGACGCAGATCATCTCCTCTGGATCGCTCTCGGTCTACCATCTGACGAAGGTAGTCTGCCGCCACCGCTTGGGCGACATGTGACTTGGGTCACCGACCAGACTTCCACGTTATCGAACCTTACAGTCCTATACGGGCAAACGTGTACCAGCAAACATCCCTTGTATGCGTTCACCCCTTTCATCATATTGGGCGCCCGCTCTCGTTCGTGTGCAAGTGCACGCCTAGCGGCTTCTTTAGACCCCTGACTCTCCTCTTCGCTTCGGCACGTCGATGGCCACACGCGCCCAGAAGATTCGTCTCGCTCTCTTCCTCGTCTTCAGCTTCTGTGTGCTGGCGGGGTTTCTGCTCGTGGTTGCCGGATCGCAGTTGTTGCGCCAGCGGCTTGACTACAGCATTGAGTTTGAGCACTCGATCGGCGGCTTGACAGCCGGCGACCCTGTCAAGTATCAGGGCGTCACCGTGGGCCGCGTCGAGAACACACGTGTTTCCGCCGAGGACATCAGCCTCATCGTTGTGGATATCTCCCTGGAGGCGAAGAAGATCCCCAGTGCGATCAGAGAAGACACGCAGGCGCGATTGTTCAGTCAGGGAATCACGGGGCTCAAATACATTGAACTCGTCGCCGGGTCGAAGGACTCTCCCGTACTGCCTCCGGGGGCGACCATTCCATCTCGCGGGACCTTCTTCGCGGATGTGGAGGCACGTGCCGATCAACTACTGAGCAAGATCGAACTTCTCGTCGACAATATGGGCGATCTGACGAACAGCGAGAATCGTCGTCAATTCTCGGCCCTGCTCAGTTCCGGCAGCAGCGTAATGGAGAATGCCGACGCTCTGCTGACCCAGAACAAGGCGGAGCTTCATTCGACGATTCAAAATTTGTCGATGATGACAGGGAATCTGGCCGCCACGACGCTGAGCATGAAAGCGACGATGGATTCCCTCCATCACGCAGTGGCTGCCGAGGAGATGCGGCAGACGGCGAAAGATCTGCACCTTGCCGTGCAGGCGGTCCGTATGCAGTTAGAAGGCCCCGTGCCACAGTTGCTGGCGCAGCTAACGACGATGGCGGGTAACATCGACACCACGGTCACTCATATCGATTTGACGGTCCTTCAAGGACGCAAGAGTCTGCTCGATGCGATGGAAAATCTCGAGGAAACCCTACTTAACGTGCGCCAGGCGACGGAGCTGATTCGTGAAGATCCCTCGATCCTCATCCGTGGACGTGAGGAGTAGGATGACGCGGCCCCCGAAATCAGCGATAGATGTAGTCCGACTGATCGCAGTCGGCTTCTGCACATGTATGCTGCTCACGTCATGTGGGCAACTGCTCCCCGGCAAGGCCGAGCGACGTGTCCGACGTCAGTTCGTCATCGAGGCCGAGCCCTTGCGGTTTTCGATACCACACTCCGAACGACCCTACGAATATCGAGTGCAAGTCGAAGAATTCTCTGTCTCCCGCTTTTATGAACGTGACCAGATCGTCTTTCGCCTGTCACCCGAAGAGGTTCGTTTCGATCCTGACAATGTCTGGGGTGTGCGTCCCAGTGACATGATCACTGATGCCGTCGAGGCCTACCTGAAGCAGGCACAACTCTTCACGGATATTCGGCAGGAGTTCCTCGATTCTTCACCGGATTTCACCCTCACGGGAAGTGTCGCTGCCATTGAGCGTTTTGACAGTGGCGATCGCTGGTTTGTGCGACTGGATGTGAGCATGCAATTGCTCAACTCGCAGAACACGATCGTCTGGCAAATGGACTTCGATCCGGTAGAAGAAGAGGTCTTCGATTCCGACCCGGTCATCTCCGTCCGTGCCTTGCGCGAGCTTCTGCGCTACAACATGGAGCGCGGCATCCGAGAAATTGATCGACGGGTGCTGTTACTCAAACTGCAGTCGGAAGGTCGCGACATCTCCATCCTCCTCGACAATGAGAATGGCGACGCCGTGGCTGACACGATCGAAGGTGCCAGCACAGAGGAAATCCCGCGCTCGACAAAGGACTATGTCGTTTTGCCTGGCACATTGATCACTGAGGGAGAGCGGTGATGCGACAGATTCTTGTTCTCCTTCTGCTTTGTTTGCTGCTCTCGAAATCTGCTGCCACAGCTGATGAGGGTACCTGGACGACACCGCCATCGAGAGCACAGCTGCAACAGGACCAGGTGCTGATACCGAAAGGCAAGGGATTGCTTTTCGTCCCTGCCATGACCTTGGGCAACGAACCCAGCTATCAAATCAAACAAGATGGTCGGCTCGTCTCCTCCGCCTCCCCAGGCATAGGTATTCCCCTCGATCCTGGCACCTATGAATTGCTCTTTGGCTCCGGCGCCATTTCCCAGAGATTCAGTAAGACTGTGCCCATTTTCGAGGGTGAGCGCACGCTGATGAAGCCCGACTGGGCTGGCCTTGTTATCGATGTCCTCGACAACACGCGCACCGCAGTGAATGAGAGTTATGAAATCCTCGATGCCACGACGGGTGAGACCTATGGCCTTGGCTTCGGCATCGAGGAAGAACGAGGTGAACGCGTACGCACGTGGTTGCTGAAGCCCGGAGTGTACCACGTGGTCCGTGTCGGTGAGTCCTTCACCACGATTCGTAAATTCAGTGTGCAATTACAACCGGGGGCTCTCACACAGAGGAATCTCATCTTCGATTCCGGCTCAGGTGACTTCATCGGTTTCTATCCCCGCCTCGTGGAGCAGACGCAGGCGATCAGCTCTGCGACTTCCGTTGCATCGCAAACGGAATTGTCGGGGGCAGCACAGCTGAATACATCTCAGAACACGGGCGGCGATGATCGCGCCAGTTTGAACTTCACAGTACAGGTCTTTAACCGGACGCGATACAGCACGGATCGCGACTTTGCCAGCATTCGCGTCATTCTTGAAGAGGGTGCGACCAAGGAAGAGGGCCAGGACCTGCGCAAGAGCACCGACCGAGCCGAGGTCCGGGCGACCTACATCCGCCGACTGTCGCCACGTTTCGGTCCTTACTTGCGTGGCGTCGTACAGACAACCCTGTTTTCGGAGGATGCACGTTTCGCATCACCGCAGGATATCGTACGCACTCTGGAGAATGGCAGGATCGACACGCTACTAGGACGGGATGAGCTTACGCTTGCACCAGCCTTGTCTCCGTTAACGTTTCGAGAGGGAGTTGGGATCAATTCACAGCTGATCCGAAGTTTTCCTCTCAATATGGATATTCGGCTTGGCGTGGGAGCTCAGCAGACCCTCGTGACAGACAGCTTCAGACTCGACGTCGTCGACGGGCAACGAAACACCACAGAATTGGAGTCTACTTCCAGCACGGGTCTTGAGGCCTTGCTGATCATGGATGCCCGGTTGTCGCGCTTCGTAAACCTCGACTCCGAGTTCGATCTGCTCATGACTTCGCGGGACCGGGCCGACTGGTTCTTTACCTGGGAGAATCGTCTGCGCATCGCCTTGACGAGTTTTATCAACCTGGACCTCGTCGCCGACCTGGAGCGCAATAGCACCCTCGACGACACGCAGGGACGCGAGCAGGTCCTGCTGCGCTTCTCTCGTTTCTTCTGATCTTGCCATGGCGGCGCGACTGGAGTTAAGGGGCGACGTCCTGCGCATCTGTGGGCCTCTGACCGTTGCCACAGTCGCCGACGCTGAAATGCAACTTCGGCAGATCTTCGCCGCGGATGCTCCCCAGCACCTGCATGCAGACCTGACGGCCATCGATCGCCTGGATACAGGAGGCGCCGTCTGGCTGCATCGACTTCCTGACATTGCCCTGAGCACCGGCACACAGATCACCGTGGGCGAGGTTCCTGTATCTCTTCGGGCATTCTACGAGTCCGTCACATCCACGGATTTCTTGACGCAGGATTCTGACACGGAGAAATCCGTCGGGGTTGCCCCCAGCACGGAAGATCTCCTGGATCGCCTCGGAGACCGCGCCTACCGCGACGTGAATTCGGCAATGGAATTTCTCTACGTCATGTCCGATCTGACGTGGGCAACGGTGGAATGCTTGTTTCGTCGCCGTGGAATTCGCCAAGGCACCTTTGTTGAGCAGGCCAGTATCATCGGCGCTCAGGGGCTCGGCATCGTCACACTTGTACTGTTCCTCGTCGGTGGCGTTTCCACCCTTCAAGCGGCGGCGCAGCTACGGCAATTTGGCGCCAACGTCCTGGTGGCAGATCTGCTGGCGATCGGCATTACGCGCGAACTGGGCCCCCTGATGACGGCGATTATGATCGCCGGCAGATCAGGTTCAGCCTTTGCCGCTGAGATCGCCACGATGAAATTTACGGAGGAAATCGATGCCCTACGAACGATGGCGATTGACCCCCTGAAGTTGATTGCAGTACCCAAGATGTGGGCGATGCTGCTGAGTTTGCCCTTGCTCACCATCATGGCCGATTTCGTCGGCCTTCTCGGCGGCACGGTTACGGGCGTTTTGTCACTCGATATCTCGCCAGCAACATTTTTCAATCGCGTCACCAATGCCCTATTGCTGAAGGACATTGTCACGGGGCTCGTGAAATCTATCTCCTTCGCCTGGGTGATCACGACAATCTCTGTGTTTCGCGGTCTGCAATTCCGCGGTGGTGCGGCGGGCGTCGGCAATGCGACAACATCCGCAGTGGTCACATCGATCTTCGCCATCATCGTTCTCGACTTGGTCTGGGGGCTCATTTTCTACCTTCGGTAGAGATAATCATGACCACCGCTGCCAACATGCGCACCCTTGTAGAGGTCGCGAACCTGTGCGTTTCCTACGGCTCTGACGAAGACGAGAATCGCGTTCTTGATGGCGTCGATTTGCGTGTGGAAGATGGCGATGTATTGTGCATCGTCGGCGGCTCAGGTTGCGGCAAAAGCACACTCCTGAAGACAATCATTGGCCTCGTTGCACCCAAGTCTGGTCAAGTGCGATTGCTGGGTGAGTCGCTGCATACGTTGACTGAACAAGATCAGGCAAGACTACTCAAGCGTGTGGGTGTGATGTTTCAGTATGGCGCGTTGCTCAATTCGCTGACCGTTGGCGAGAATGTCGCCCTGCCCCTGCAGATGCACACGGATCTGACGCCTGACTTCATTGACGATCTCGTTGAAACACGTCTGGCGCTGGTTGGACTTGATTCCACGTCGCACCTGTTGCCGACTGAACTGTCGGGTGGAATGCGCAAACGCGCAGCTCTTGCACGAGCCATGAGTCTTGAACCTGAAGTCCTGTTCTGCGATGAACCGGGTGCCGGACTCGACCCCGAGACGGCGGCAGGTATCGACCGGTTGCTACTGTCCCTGAACCAGCAACTGGGGATGGGTATCGTCATTGTCACCCATGAACTTATGAGCATTGATCGCCTCAATGGCGATCTCGTCATGCTCGACGAAGGACGCGTCGCCTATCGCGGTTCCGTCGCAAGTGCCCGCCAGGCTGATATGGAAGGATTGCGTCGCTTCTTCTATCCGGATGGGGCAGCATGAAAATCGCCCTCATCGCGGCATTGAACGCGCAACGTGTCATTGGCCGCGCCGGAGACATACCGTGGCACTACAAGCAGGACATGCTGCACTTCATGCGCACCACCATGGGTGCTCCCTGCATCATGGGCCGGCTCACGTATGAATCCTTCCCCAGACGCCCTCTGCCGGGGCGACCAAATCTTGTGTTGTCTCGCCAGCAGGACTATGCACTTGCTGAGGGTGCTCACAGATTTGACGATCTGCCGACGGCTCTGCAGCATTGCCGTGAGCTCAACGCAGAGTTCGCCTTCGTTTGCGGGGGCCAGGGCGTCTATGAGCGGGCCCTGCCGCTGGCCCACCAGATGATCCTGACACATGTGCCAGATGTCGTGGACGATGCAGATACATTCTTTCCCACCTGGGACGCGGCAGCCTGGCAAATCGTTGACGATAGAGAAGAGGACGGGTTACGTTACGTGACCTATGAACGCGACGTCACCTAACAGCGCGTCATCGCCTCATCCTGAAACAGCACGACATCGCCGCTGCGGCGGAACCCTACACATGCCATGCCGACCCTACACATAGAAACGGTGCATCGCCGTGTTCGAGCGCATCCAACCAGCCCCCCCAGATCCCATCCTTGGTCTCTCAGCGATTTTCGCAGCCGATAATCGAGCCCATAAGATCAATCTCGGTGTTGGCGAGTATCGCGACGCGACGGGCGTGACCCCCGTCCTGGACGTGGTGCGCACTGCCGAGTCGCGACTCTTCGAGTCTGCACCTAACAAGGTGTATCTACCGATCGATGGAACGCCCGACTATGGTCGTGTCGTACGCGAACTTGTCTTTGGAACAGGAAGTGGCGAGCAGGCCAACACAGTCACCGTGCAATCTCCTGGCGGCACCGGTGCCCTGCGCATCGCCGCTGACTTTGCCGCTCGCCATTTCTCACAGGCGCGTGTGTGGCTACCCGATCCGACATGGGCGAATCATCCGAAGATCTTCGAAGCTGCGGGGCTCACGTGCCACTCCTATCCCTATTATGATGCTGCATCGAGACAACTCGACACAGAGCGACTACTGGCCGGCCTGGCAGAAACACAAGCCGGTGACCTTGTCCTGCTACATGCTTGTTGTCACAACCCGACGGGTGTCGATATAGACGACGACACGTGGGCAGCAGTAGCCAGGATTCTCGCAGAACGAGGCGCCCTGCCCCTGATTGATTTCGCCTATCAGGGCTTTGGCGATGGTCTTGAGGAGGATGCGAAGGGATTGCGGATCTTTCGGGAATTGGTCCCCGAGCTTCTTGTGGCCAGTTCGTTTTCCAAGAATTTCGGTCTCTACCAGGATCGCGTCGGCGCGCTGAGTGTCGTCACTGCTGACGCAGAACAAGCCTCATCCGTACTGAGCCAACTCAAGATCTGTGTGCGGACGAGCTTCTCCAATCCACCGGCCCACGGTTCCGCCCTGGTCACAACGATTCTCAACGATAGCGATCTGCGTTCCGCCTGGCTCGACGAACTGGCTCAGATGCGCGATCGCATCAACGGCATGCGGCAATCCCTCGCCCAGGGCCTGGTACGATCCGGCGCAACGCAAGATTTCTCCTTTATCACACAGCAGAAGGGGATGTTTTCCTTCAGCGGCCTCAATCCGCAGCAAGTTGAGCGCCTGCGCGAGGAACACGCCGTCTACATCGTCGGCTCGGGGCGCATCAATGTAGCGGGTATTACGCCGAATAATCTGGAAGGCCTCTGCACTGCCATCTGCGCCGTCCTGTAGCCGCCGACGAGGGCATAACGCAGCCCGTCTACCCATGGAAACGCGACTCACCTAGAAAACAGACATGGCTCGCAGACGGGCAATGATGGGCGGCAATACGTCCAGGACTTCGTCGACTTGAGCTTCGTCATTCCCCCAGCCGAGACTGAAACGTATCGCACTCGCTGCTTGCCGTGGCGCAACGCCCATTGCCAGCAAGACGTGTGATGGGTCAGGCTGTCCGGCGGTGCAGGCTGAACCACTCGCTGCGGCGATGCCGAGTTGGTCGAGCCCCAGCAGTACCGCCTCTGCCTCGACACCGGTGAAGGAGACACTGAGGGTCTGCACCAGACGGTCAGCCTCACCTCCATGAATCTCGACATCACCGACCGCTTCGATCAGACCTGCCTGCAAGCGATCACGCAAAGATTGTAGGCGCCGCGCCGTGACTCTGCGTCCTGCTTCAGCAATCCTCGTCGCCGCGCCAAGTCCGACGATCCCTGCGGCGTGAAGCGTACCGGGACGACGTCCCGCCTCCTGGCCTCCCCCATGCAACAGGGGTTCGATCTCAACACCAGATCGCACGTAGAGGGCACCGGATCCCTTGGGCCCATTGATCTTGTGTGCCGACAACGAAATAAGGTCCGCCCCTAGGAACTCCGGATGCACATCGACTTTCCCAAAGCTCTGCACGGCGTCGACGTGAAACAGAACCCCACGTTTTCTGAGCTCCGTCCCGATCTGCACCAGTGGCTGTATGACGCCCGTCTCGTTGTTCGCATGCAACAAGGAGACCAGTGTCGGCTTGGGTCCCTTGTCGATGGTATTGAGCAATCGATCAACAT
This sequence comes from Gemmatimonadota bacterium, assembly GCA_018660835.1. Taxonomy (GTDB): domain Bacteria; phylum Latescibacterota; class UBA2968; order UBA8231; family UBA8231; genus UBA12574. The sequence continues at coordinate 204,160 of JABJJN010000018.1, forward strand.
CGATCAAACCGGCCCCATCAACCGCATGGTAATCGACACGAAAGCCACGGCGCTCGAGAGCGGCGGCTGAGTCGAGCACGGCGTGATGCTCAGCGCTGCTTGTTAGTAAGGTGCCTCGGGTCTTGCATCTGAGCCATTCGGCCTCCATCACCCCTTTCAGCGCCCAATTGTCCGACTCGGTCCCGCCTGATGTGAAGTGAATCTCATCAGGTCTCACATTGAGTGCGGCAGCAACAGAGACACGCGCCTCGTCTATGCCGTCGGCGACAACTCGACCGGCTTCATGTACAGAGGAGGGATTGCCATAGGCCTCTTTGAGAAAAGGCTCCATCGCCGCGAGCACTTCAGCACGCAAGGGTGTTGTTGCATTGTGGTCGAAGTAGATCAACTCAATCTACTTCCATCGCACGTGAAAACTGATGGCACGCAGAATAACCGATCCTTGAAGATTCTCGGCTTGATGTTCGAAGACGACACCGTCCGAATAGGCGAAGGTCTCAGCCTCTGTAGCAAGGTCGATCGAATCGCCTGCGCGTATGGCGTGTACTGAATCACTGACTGCAATCGTCTGCTGCAGATAGTCAGCCAACGCTTCATCGACCAGGTGGAGACCACTCATGCGATCGATCTGCGCCTGAGCATGCAATTCGTCCAACCTCTCCCACAGAGTTTGACGATCCTCATCAATGCGTCGCGCCACCAACAAGTAGAGGGTGAAGACTTGATCCCCTTCACTGAATGAGGTCCACGAATTCTCACCGGGGGCATAGGTCCAGCGGCCTTCATAGATCCGCTGAGGCTCCAACAGATTCTTGCGCTCACCATCTTCAGAGGCATACAGAAACACGTACGCCTCACAGTCCTGTGCCGCCTGCAACCGTACCTGCAGACGATCGCCCTCGATCAGTGTTGTGCCCTCACTGACATCGATCATTTCTGCAAAACCGGCATCATCACGTCGTGCCACAACGTGATAGGCCACGTTCAGTGGCGCCGTAGCGACGGCGGAGTCCGCACTCGCTGCGGCAACGAGTTGGTCAAGATCTCCCTGCGAGATTCGCGTAGTACCGTGGTCGCGAAGTTCACCCGTGGTGGCATCCGCCAAGGCCAACCGCAGATACGTCCAGTTGTCTGCCTCACGAATCTGCCCTGCAAGTACAAGCCCATGTCGGGGCATGTGCGACCCGGTCAAATCTCGCCAGCCTGTAGGCAAGACCTGCCCGCCACTGTAGCGCATGGTGGGTGCCTCAGAGAGTGTAATCCCTGCATCCGGATTCACGACGGCCCCGGATCGCCCCAGAGCCGAAAGCAGCGCTTGATTGAGGACGTCTGTACTGGTCGGGGACTTCCCCCAGTGGTCGCGGAACCCCAACACGGCAACCGAATCGACGCGACTCCATTTGTCGATTATTTCGCTCAGCGCAACTTCCGGTGACGCGATCTGGGCGCGGCGACCCGGGATCAACCAGCTGCAGGAGACGAAGCCGCTGACTACGAACCCCAGGATCATGAACACGAGGAAGATGGGACGATTATTCATGAGACAATCCCATTCATGAGTCGATCTCAGGCGGTTCATCGCCATCCGGTTCACTGGGGTGGTTGGACACGTCGCTGACAGTATCCGCATCGACGGTCGACACAGGCGGAGGTTTGACTTCCTCTCCCCGCTTCTCAAAGCTGATGCCGGTGAGAAGCTCGCGATGCAAAGCGACAAATGGCTCCGTATCCAGATCGGCTGCTTCTACCTCGACGGGTGCGGGATCCGGCTCGTCGAAGAGATGCGAAGTACGAGCCCGCTGTTGAGCTTTCGAGCGCATCTGTCGCTCAAGCAGAATGGAACCCAGAATTCGCCGACAACGCTGCAAGATGGCTGCACGACGCTCATCCCGTTCCGAAATCTGCTCGAGAACACCATAGAGAGCGGACACCGCCGGCGGCCCAAGGCCAGCGATCATGTCCACGAGCTCTTCGTAGCGCTCGCTGAGGTCCAGACGGATCAGCACACTCGCCAACAGAGAGTTGGTATCTGGATCAGCGGCGCCGAATTCAGCCAGCGTACGTCGATACTCGCGTGAATACATCAAGACGGCACTGGGATCAGACGTAAAGCGATGCGGCCGATCCGCCAACAGTGCCTGGATCGATTCATCCTCATGAATACGACGCCTCGCAGCCAATCCGGCTTCATCTGCGTGCTCTGCTTCGGACCCATCCATGACCTCGAGAAGCTCACAGGCGCAGGCGACGATAGCTTGTTTCTTCATCTTGAACGTCGCCCATTCATCAGCATCCTGCAGACCATGATTCTGGACCAATGCGAGTAACTCGTCGTGAGCACCGTCTCCTAATTCGACGACCTGTCTTGCGAGTCGGCGATAGCCGGGCAATCGATCGAGTCGTACGAAGATCCCCGTCAGATGCCGCGCCATTTCACGTTCTGACAGGGGCCCTTGTTCGTCGTCCACTCCGATACCGTCCACATGCCGTGCACGCGAGCGCAATCGCCCTACGTGCGCAAACACACCGGCCGGATCCGACGACAGGGAGACGAGATACATCCACAGTGGATGCACCAGATCGACGGCCTCCAATACACTGTCGCGATAAGCATCGAAGAATCCGCGCAGCGCACCGACACCCAGTTCGACGACGGTTCGTAGGAATTGTGCCCGCGGCTTGGGCACGACACCGCGACAGAATTCCGTCATGAGTGGGTGCCGATCGAAGCGGAGTGCGTCTTTGTAGTCGTGCAAGGCGTCGCTGAAACTGTGCGGTTCCAGAGGCTGCCTGCGTCGCAAGGCGAGATCGCGCGCCGCTCCGTGGATGATGTCACGATCGAAAAGGAACAGGCGCGGATAGTCGAAGACATCCGCGATCCGCTCCATCTTCATCTGTGCCCAGCGGTGTTCCAGATCCTCATTGAATAGATCCCGCCCGATCTCCCAGGGCTCCCGCGACCAGGCATTCAGCCCCTGTACTCGAATCAACGCCGATTTGTAGCCGCTGATGAATTCCTCGACCTCCGACTTACCCAGGTCGGGATGCTCCCGACGATGGCGATTGTGCTCCTGTACCAGTCGCCGCAGCAGTGGCTCACTCAATCGTAGACCGGACCAGTTCCAGCCCACCTCGTCGCCCTCCTCTTGCTCTTGCTGCGAACGACGCATCGCCAGGTGACCGAACTGCGTCAGCACATCAACGAGCAGCAGGTAGTCCAGCAGCATCCACCCCGCGTAAATGAGCCCTTCCGCGATGGCCCAGTAATCGTAGCCCTTCTCCTCGGCCTGCTGCATGAGCAACTCGGGCAGATAAATCGTCCGGCGGCGCCTGCCGAGATGCACGGCCTGATGGTGTCTCACGTCACGGAAGCACAGCAACGTGTCTCCCCGCACGAGGGTGATGCTCACGGGGGCATCAATCAGGGCGCGACGCAGATTTGCTGGGACCTTCTTCAGCACCCGCCAGAAGAACAGGACACGCTCATCTCCCGCATGCAAACGTGGTAGACGGCGATCATCCGGGAAGTGTGGCAGCCTCGTCTGCTGGCCGAAAAGGATGGCCCGATCCGCACCGCAAATGGCCCGGTTTACCTCGTCGTGCTCAACGTCGCCATCGAGGATCCCGAGATTCCCTGCGGTGCTGACGGGAGGCACTGGCAGATCCTGAGCGGAGCCGTGATCGGTAGATGTCATGGAGGCTGGCATTCGCTTGAATATACACAGGTGACAGATGCTCGTGTACTTTGTTATCATTGAAGTTACGTATGATGACACGCATTCAATCCTACCTGTGCAGGCGTCGATACGCCGCCGGATGGGCTATCCTGCTCGTGATGCTGGGCTGTAGTTCACCACCAGCCCCAAAGCGGACGGACACGGATCCGGTGGCAGATGCAGGTGCGGACCGCACCGTGTTGCTGGGTACCGAGATCCTTCTCGACGGCTCCGGCTCCCGTGATGATGATGGCGATGCACTGAGTTACCAGTGGTCACAGGGAGCCCAGAACCCGGAGAGTTTTGTGTTGACCTCCGGCGCGACCGCGCAGGTCACGCCCCAGTCTACGGGCCTCTATGTATTCATCCTCACAGTGAGCGCCAATAGCCAGGGCAGCGAACCCGATTCGGTGCGAATTACCGTTGCCGGCAGTGAAAACACAACGCCTGTTGCCATCGCCGGCCTCGATTACACGCTACCGGTGGGATCTAATTTTTTCCTCGACGGCTCGTCGAGTTCCGATGCCGACGGTGATTCACTCTCATATCTATGGGAATCGCTGGAGGCCCCCGCCGCAGTTGCCTTCGAAGACTCCACCGCTGCCCAGACCCGGTTCGTACCGGCCACCCCGGGCTCGTATCTGTTTCGCCTCACCGTCAGTGACAGCCTCAGCACGGCAACTGATGAAATGGCTGTCGTTGTCACGGGCGCCGGCAATCAACCTCCTGTGGCTGATGCGGGTGCTCAACAGACAGTGGGCGTCGGTCTCGAGGTAACCCTCGACGCCTCTGGATCAAGTGATCCAGAGACTGATCCGATCACATATCGGTGGATTGTCGGCAATAATCCTGGCGAAGGGGTCACACTATCAGACTCAACCAGCGTCATGGCGAGATTCACCCCAAATCTCGTCGGTGACTATGTCTTCGGCCTGATCGTCAAAGATGCCCAGAGTGAGAGCCTCCTCGATACGGTTGTCATCAGCGTCGTCAACCAGATCTACTCAGAGCGCTCCGGCATGATTGAGATTCCCAGTGGCTCTTTCCTGATGGGGTCGGAGACTGGCCTGGCCGGCGAGAGCCCTCTGCACGTCGTCAATCTCAGCACATTCTGGATTGATTCGGTCGAGGTGACGGGCGCTGAGTATGCGGTGTGTGTACGAGAGAATGCCTGCGCCACGCCGGGAGAGCAGCCTGACTGCAACTTCGGTCTCACTGAGCGTGACGACCATCCCATCAACTGTGTCGACTACGATGGCGCCAGCGATTTCTGCGGTTGGGCAGGGAAACGCTTACCGACTGAAGCGGAGTGGGAGAAGACGGCACGCGGTCCCAATGACGAGCGTCGGTTTCCCTGGGGCGACGAAGACCCGACCTTCCTGGTTCTACAAGATCCCAGTCTACGACTGCTGAACTACAACAATCTGCTGGGATCCACAGCCGCAGTTGGTGAATTCCCCGATGGTGCGAGCCCCTACGCCGTACATGATCTGGCCGGAAATGTGATGGAGTGGGTCAGTGATTGGTACAACCCGGAGTATTACGGAGTCAGCCCGCTATTGGATCCCCAAGGACCGAGCAGTGGCCAGCAGCGAGTTGCCCGAGGCGGGCACTATCTCGCCATTCGCGACGTAGCTACTGTTTCAGTCCGCAATCGCGTGCAGCCGGATAGTCGCGAGCCCGTTCTCGGTTTCCGCTGTGCACGCTCGGATACGCCCCCATGACCATCCCAAGTCCCTCCAAGTCCCGTGTCCTGATCGTCGATGACGAAGCCACGATCCGCCAGTTCATGATCGAGGTGCTGTCACGGTTTGATTTCTCACCGGTTCCAGCCTCGGATGCCGCAGAGGCGTTGCAGATTCTGGACCGCGAAACGATTGACCTTGTGCTGCTGGATCTGCACATGCCAGGACCGGCGGACGGTGAAGACTTGCTGTATCTACTACGAGATCGTGGTGACGACATACCGATAATCATCGTCTCCGGCTGGGTCGACGATGATGCGACACGCGAGCAACCAGATTGCGTGCATGCCGTGTTGAAAAAACCTGTCGCCGTGGAAACATTGCTGTCTACAATCCGGCGCGTTCTCGAGGAAGCCTGAGGTCGTCGAGTCAGCGATTTTCGGCCCGTTGCAGCGCCGGCAGCAGTTGCCCACTCACGACCCGCTCCCACGACATTTCCACCGCCACGGCATGCCCAACTTCCAGGCCAATCTGTCGCTGCTTGTCATTGCGAGGCAGTGCCTGCTCGAGGGCACGGGCCGCCCTGCCACTTGCCTGCTCCTCTAACCAGCTAGCGTCGGTCCGTTCCTCTGCAGGCACTGGCGCAGACGATCGGTCGCCGCCCGCATAGTCACCGACGATATGCACGGGTGGCAAGGGGGCATCCGGTGTTCCACCAGCAGTTGCATGAGCCTGCTGCAGATATCCAACACAACCACACGCATCCGATACAAGGCTGATCGCTCCGAAGCCGATGGGCTCGATCTGAGCGATACCAAAGGGCTCATACATCGACTGACCGAATTCGGCATCCGTCCCACAGCGTAGATCCGTAAAACCGACCCCCTCAGGCAAGGCTCCCCCGCAGGAGATCGCATCGAAGCCAAACTGGTTGATGAAAACAACGCGGCTGTTACGTGCTCGCGTATTGTGCTTGCGCACGAGCAGATCGAAAGTCAGCTCGCCTGGCGACAGATCGGGATACCCTTCGCAATGCACAAGGGGCCAATCATATGCCTCGTGCATGTGCTTCGTACTGGCAGGTAGACGTGCGCCAGCTTCAGTGGCCAACACGTACATCACAGCAGTATTGCGCCGTGCCTGCAGGAAAGGATCCATCGCCTGCAGTACCAACAGATCCCTCCACATCGCCTTGCTCGGCACAAGGCGGGACACGTGAGAGAAGCACAGATCGGGACGAAATCCGACTAACCCCTCTGCTACATCGGACAGCAGTCGTCGGGCGCGCTTTCGACCCGCCAGGCTCAAGCAATCCGCCTCGGGTAGACCATTGTACACGAGGTCTATGGTAGCCTGCCGAAATTCCTTCCCGAGAAATGTCAGCTCATCAAGAACCCGATCACCCACTGCCAGAATCGCATCACACCGAATCGCCTGCAGCACCAGCGCATGTTTGAAGAAGTCGTCCTGACTGCCATAGACGTCCTCGAGATCTCTCCCCTGAGCAAGCCCCGCCGCGAGGGCGGGATAGAAACTGGCATCGTGCCCAGCCTGCTCCTCGACGATTCTCCTCGCCGTGGCGACTTCATGGGCATAGAACGCCGTGTGATAGCGACGATCTGTGCTCATCGTGGCGCGCAACGCCGTGGGCAGTCCCATGAATTCATGCGCTACAAACCACACGGCATCGGTCTGGTCGGCAGTCAACGCCTCGACGCCATCGAATGCTGGCTCAGCGAGACGCATGAATTGTTCGAACTCCCACTGCCCCTCATAACGATCAGATGCCAGGCCATAACGTTCGTAGAGTTGATGCTTGAACAGATCGAGACCGTGAGGAATACTGCTCTCCACATCCACCAGGAGAATCTCAGGCTCTACGGTAGAGCCATCGGGGCATGCAAATGGCCGTCGCCCGTAAACCATGCGAACGCCGTGTTTGACTTCGATCGCTTGCAGCGCAGTACCAGCTTCCTCCGACCAGATCCCCTGCCAATTGTCGTAGACAATGGTGCCGTCCGGCCCCAATGAGTCCTTGCGATGCCGATCACCGAGGGGGCCAACCAGAAGGACTCGATCCACGGCCGACCGATAAGCTTTGGCCGTGACCAATCCCTGTAGAACCGCGCCGATGCCACCAACCTTATGGACAGCTTCATGGGTCACATGGACGTGAATCATATCCCGCGCTCCCTACCTGCGACTCGCATAGAAGGGGCTACTCCAGGCACGGGCGCCATCGATCTGAGTCAGACGGACATAGACCGCCGTCGGTTCAGGCGCGACGGCAATCTCAACAGTCGCTTCGAAGTTTACGTGACGAGATCCGGCACCGACCGGTAGATATTCGACAGTCACCTGTAAGCCTTCGCCTCCCGCAGCAAAGATGAAAGGTTCGTCGTCGATCTGGGCCAGATCGACCTCGAACTGAGCGATCGGCGAGTTGAACGTCAGCGTTCCGTGCGACGGTTCCTCGGCCAATTCCAATACGACACCGTCCTCGTCGCCGGACGTCACCGACTGCCACGCGACATGCTGCTGACTCTGTGAACGAATTCCTTCTGCCGCAGAATCGAAGGCATACCCCTCTGCCCCGACGATCTGTGCCCCCTCGATACGCAGCTCTCCGTCCCACGTGGCGATTCGATCTCGACCCTTGATACGAGCTCCCGACCACACAACCCGAAGTCGTTGGCGATCTCTGATTATGGTGGAGGGATATCTACTCACTGTTTCGATGCCGGCACCAGGCCGACCACGAACGATGAGGACCTCTTCAATCTCGTCGGTGCCTGTCGCCTGCACAGACAGGCTCAGCTCGCCGCTGCTAACATCAAAGGCCTCCCCCATCAGATGTTCCAGCCCGGTCCCGTCGGCCTGCGCTCTCACGTCCAGGGCGATGCGCTGGCCACTGGTAGCGTAGCAGCGTCTCGACTTAAGGGCCTCCCAGACTCCAGACCGCGTCAGTTCGCTGGCATAGACGCATGTGAGCCCACCATAGACACCAAAGGAACTCGAACCAGGATAACTGGCACCGGGACGGCCCTTATGATCATCACTTCCACCACTGAACCCAACCTGATAGCCACGTTCGATCGCCTCCTCCAGAAGCCATTCGAACTGCCCCCAAGCGGAATAGATCTCTATGATCGGTTCGAGATCTGGATCGTGAAAAGCGAGATTCGCCGGTCGACCACCGATGTGGGGAACAACGAGAGCAGGGCGTCCTTGCTGCAGTTGCGAAAACAGTTCACCCACTGGATACCGATCACTGGCATGCCCGGCCTCGTCGCCCGCAACCTGCCAGTGAGATGTACGGTGAATGGGTTGCCCGTCCTCGAGGTAGTGAACATTGCGGTCCCCACCGGCAGGTGTCGTCGCTGACCACTCGTAGCCAGGAAATACCACAAATCTCCCCGGTTCGTTGAATTCGAGGGCGCATCGCCCGATACGCTCCCAGAACTCGGGTGTGATCTGAAAGTCATTGCCCTGGTGACCGGTGAAGTCGACGAGAGACACATCGCGTGCAAAACGGAAATAATCTTCTACCGAATTGGTTCCCACCGTCTCTTCACTCTGGCCGTGGAGATCGCCCCAGAAAGGCCTGAGATGTCCCAGAGACTCCACGACCTCCATGGGAGGACTCTCGCCACGCGTCAGCCCCGGCGCCGTGCCAGCAAGCATGATCTGGCCAGCCTGCGCACATTGAACGCCATCGATTCGAATCACACCATCGTGACCGGTCAGATCAACTCGTGTTGGCAGACCTGTGACCCCTTCGGGGACCTGGAGGTCTACGTGACCTTGATGACCGACAGCCGGGTTTCCCCAGGAATCTTCCACCTTGATGCCCACGGCGAAGTCTTCGCCCACAGCCACCCGAGTGGGACTGATCAAGACAAGCTTGGCCGCCTTGTCTGGGATGATCTCGAGAGTTGGTTGATCGTCGAGGACAGCAAACTGTCCCGTACCAAAGGCATCCACAGCGACACGAAACTCAAATGTGTATTCGCGGAAGGTCTGTGCCACCGTCCCGGGGCTACCTTGACTGCGATCGCCATAGATGACGGTGATCGTGTCTCCCTTGGAGAGAGCCCATTCCGCGTTGTCGATGACCAGACACTTCTGCCAGGGCCGGATGAAACCCTTGGGGTCAAATCTCGCCTGCAAACGACCGGGCCCGTCGGTGGATACCGACGTGTAATTGAGGCCTGTGGGGTCCTCGAATTGAGGTTTGCCCCAATCTGAAGCGAAGCGGACGGAGATCTTTACGGTCCCCCCATCGTCAATGCCATACTCACCGACATGATAGGTAAGCTGAAATGACCCCACACTGCCTGCCACCACTGGATCTTGGGGGGTAAGCTCTACCCATCCAATCATGCTCGCGTCCAAACCCGTCGCCACCCGATCCTCTCCTTCAATATCTGTGTAGTTGAACCAACCTCGTGAAAGTAAGCCGACCCGGACTGCACTGTCGACCGACCGCCTTCAGGACGTTGTGTCCCACATCACGGCCCCTACCTTTGCTCCAAAGAGTATCTTAGATAGCATACGCCCGGACCAAGTGCGTGCGCCTCAAGATCAGTGTTCAGCAGGCTGTCACGATCACACCAGGTTCTTCCTAAGCCAATCTGACCATGCCAACTTTGACCGCCAAATTGAGTGAAGCCGCCGGGGTCACCCGGCAGCGATCGCCACTGACGGCGGGGCTGCCCTTTGCCGCTGGCGAACTGCGCGACCCTGATCGCATTGTCCTGCGCGATGCCGAAGGGCGCCTGTTCCCATCCTGTGCTGAGGTTCGCTCCACCTGGCCAGATGGCTCGATTCGTTGGGCTCTGCTTGATGCGCAGGTCGATGTAAAGGCCATGGAGCAAGCAGATCTAACGATCACCTACGGCGAGCAGACACAGCCAGCGCCGCAACTCAAATCTCCGCTGCGGGCGACAGACCGGGGTGATGCGATAGATGTCGCGACGGGAACATTGCTGGCCCGGTTGGGAAAGAGTGGCTCGCGACTGTTTGTCTCAGTCTCTGAGAGTCGACACGAATACCTGGATCTTTCTGCCGAAAGCGCTGACCTACGCGCCTGGGACCAGGCGGGACAGGTCTTTGATGGCGTCGTCGATACTGCCTGTATTGAAGAATCCAACCCACTACGAGTGGTCGTGTTGGCCCATGGTGGATTTGTCGCGGAGGAAGACCGGCTGCTGTCGTGGATCGCGCGAGTATGTTTTTTCGCTCACACCAGTACCGTCCGCACATACGTCACCATCGTCCACGATCAAGACCGGCCCCAGATCCATCTACAACGCCTGTCGCTTGCACTCCCCCTCTCGCTTGGGGACGCAGTGCAAGCCACTGCGGGCAGCCATAGCGGCCTGTGGCAATTTGACGATGCCGTAGAGGTCAGTCGCGATGCACCATTGGAGATGACACAGTCGAATGTCGAACGTCACCACATCAAGCATTCTACGCCGTCCCTGGTCGTGGATCGCCGCAGCAATTGTACGGGCTGGTTGCAGGTGGCCGATGCCAATCATGCAGTGAGTTTGAAGGTACGGCGCCCCTGGCAGAGCTTTCCGAAACGCTGGTGGACCGACGGTCGTCAGATCGGAGTTGATCTGTATGCTGATTTGCAGCAGGTGACACACGCTGAGGGCCAGACTGCAGGACGTCGCTATACCGAGATCGGCTACGAACCTCATCCGGCACATGACAAGCCGCTACGGATGCCGCAAGGAATGGCGCGCACGCACGAGCTTTTCCTGCACTTCGGCGTGCCCGCTCAGAGTGGCGCGCAGATCGATCAGTGGGCCTTGGCTCAGGAGATGCCGCTGCTTCTGCAGCTGCCTTCACAGCGATTCGCCGACACAGGAGTCTTTGGCCCCTTCCAACCCTTTCGAGAGCAACTGTGGCCCTTGGAACTACGCCTGCGAGAATTCTGTCAGCCACCGAATGGTCGTGGCTTCGTCAATGACGGTGATATCGTTCGTTTCGAGCGTGATGATGAAGGCAGGCAATGCACACGCACGACGGAGAATCTCGCCTACGATCTGCCACGTTCGATCTTGCGCCAGTACGTGCGCTCCGGTGACCAGCGATTGATGTGGGAAGGTGAGGCCGCCATCATGCACCTGATGGATGTCGATACATGCCATCACCAGACAGAACATCCAGACTGGATCGGCGGACCCTACTTCGAATGGTCACAGAATCATCACTACGCCGATACCAGCGAACGGCAACTGAGTGGTCCACACACAAGTCACACATGGCTCGGCTCCCTGCTCGACTTCTACTTCCTCACCGGCTACCAACGCGCCAAGGAAGTGGCGCAGATGTGCGCCGACTATTGCCGTAGAGCGGCACCATATGAGTGGACTGAATCGCTGACCCCGGCGCGTCGGGAGGCAGCCATCGACACCCAGACCCTGGATTGGCCTTACAGTACGCGCCGCGTCGGCTGGGCATTAACCGCCATGGGCACTTACTACGATGCGTTTCCTGAGGAGCGCTTCCTCCCCGCCATGGAATCACTCGTGGAATTGCTCGACAGTTGGCAGGATGCAGACGGCCGATGGCGTGACCAGATCGGCAGCCACAACCGAGGCTCGACACCCTTTATGCTGTCCTCCGTGTTGCAAGGGCTGCAGTTGTTCCATGCTGCCACCGGTGAGGAGCGTGCCCGGCGTATGTTGATCGACGGTGCCAGATACCTTACCCACCACGGTCGGACGATCGAGGGTATCTTCTACTACAAGGAAGCCCCCATCAGCGACTCCCCTCATCAATCGACGGTCATGCTTCTTCCGGCTCTGGCACAGGTGTTCGAACTGACAGGCGACCGGCATGTCCTAGACGCCGGCTACCGGCTGTTTCGTTGGCTCATCGAGACGGGCGGCGTCTCCACCTACATGCTAAAGGATCTGTTCGCCTTCATGCCCCTGCTTGAGCGAGAGGGATTGTTGGAACGCTGGCGCGATACCCAGACCATGCCTGCCGTCGTCGATCTCAATTCCCGGGACACCGACTAATGTGGCTTGGACTGTCCGCCGTCGCCTCGGCCTTGATCTTTGCTCTAGTCAAGTTCTTCACGACGCTGCACATCCGCCGCCTGCGAGAACGCCACATGCGCCAGGTGCACGACATCAAGAGAGAACGCAGCAGAGAGAATGCGTTGGATGGAAAGCTTCAGGTGGAAACTGCCCGTCGCGGTGCCGTCGAAAAAAAGCTGGCCACAACACGCCGTTTCAAGGATGATCTTTTTAGTCGACTGCGGCACGAATTACCCGAGGCGATGCAGGCAGAATTGCGGTCATGCATCGATCGCCATCCGATCCCTGAGCCTTCCGGCGTCCGGGTGGCCCACGAGTTGGGTCTCACAGAGAGAATCAATCAGGCTCTTGGTCAGTTGTCGATCCTCGTGATCGAACTACCCGCCGAGCAGGCCGACGACGTGCTCGATTCAATACTGGCCGCACTGCAGGAATCTGAAGGCAAATTCAGCGCGCCCACCGAAGACGGCGAATCCAGACTGCTAACAACGGCCTTCGATTGCCCTGATGACGCGATCCAGTTCGTGCGCCAGACTCTGACCTCTCATGAGGAATCCTCGCTCAGTGGCGTCAGAGGTATGTTGCTGGCGGGACTCAATGTGACCGAATTCGATCAGGACAGTGTGAATAAGCTGTTTGCACGAACTCTTCATGGAGCACGAGCCATTCTCGACAGTGCTCCCGAGGAAGGTCTGCTTGTCGACGGCAGTGCCTACGAGCAGGCTGCCGATCGGGCCGGATTCGAACTTCACAGTCAAACAGAAAACCTCCGGCACCTGCCATGGGAGCAACTGAACGTCGAAGATGGTGCCGAACCCGAAGGGGACGAGTCAGACCAGACAACCCAGGCGCCAACCGAAGAGAATACCGATGCGGACACGGCGGCTGAGGCAGAGAAATGATCGAAGCTTTCTACGCCCTCACCATCATTGCCTTCGCCAGTCTCAGTGTGCTGACAATGTTCAACCACCTCATTCGTGGGGGTGAACTGCGCGACACCGTGCGCGAAGGCAACGAGCAGATAGAGGGCCTTGCGACTCGTATCGCTGAACTGAGAGGCCAGTTGACGGACCTGAAATACGACACAGATGTGATGGACGACGAACGCGTTGCATTGGAAGGACAAACTCGCTGCCTCCTCGATCTGGAAGAACGACATCACCTCAAGATCGACCTCAGTGGTGACACGCCTACGTGGAATGGCCCATGACTACACACGGAATCAGCCAGCAAATGGCTCTCGACCCCAGGGTTGTCGAGCACGTCGTGGAAGTCGCTCTGGCCGAAGACCTTGGCGGTCAGATCGAGATCAGTGCCGATATTACCGCCGAGTGGGCCATCGGTGACGACGGCGGGCGCACGACGTCTGCGTGCATTCTGAGTCGGCAACGCGGCGTCATCGCCGGTCTGGACGTAGCAATGGGCGTTTTTAGCCGACTCGACGACGATATTCAGCTCCTACCCAAGGTGGCGGATGGTGACACAGTCGATCCAGAGGCGATCATTCTTGAGGTTTCAGGAAATGCAAGAGCCCTCGTCGTCGCCGAACGTACTGCGCTGAATTTTCTACAGCGCCTCGGTGGCATTGCCACGTTGACGCGTCAGTTCGTGGACGCAGTCGATGGTACAGGCGCCGCGATCACCGACACCCGTAAGACCACACCAGGTCTGCGTCGACTGGAGCGTCACGCTGTCAGATGTGGTGGTGGCAGAAGCCATCGATTCAATCTCGCAGATGCAGTCCTGATCAAGGAAAACCATGTCGCCGCCGCCGGTGGTGTGGTCGCCGCCGTCCGCCGAGCGCGGCAGGGCGCTGCAAGAGCAGGCCGAGACGACACACAGATCATGTGCGAAACGGAGACACTCGACCAGGTACGCGAGTTGATATCAACGTCTGAGCAACAATGGCCTGATCGAATTCTGCTCGACAATATGACAGTAGAAACGACGCAGGAGGCGGTAGCCCTGGTGCGCGAAGAAGCGGGTCAACAGATCGAAATTGAAGCGACAGGCGGTGTTGATCTTGCCTCATGTCGGGCCATCGCAGAGACAGGCGTTGATCTGCTGTCGGTCGGCGCCCTCACCCACTCGGCACCAGCCATTGATCTGTCTCTGCTCTTCAAAGACGCCTGATGTAACACCAGGTTCAATCGATACTGATATCGACGACGACGGCGGCGTGATCTGAAGGCCACTGAGGCTCCTGGTAACCTCGCACCTTCGCTGCGCGTGGTTCAAGTGCCGAACCGTGCAGGTACACGTAGTCGATCCGGTCCTTCCACGCCTGTGAGAAACGTGGCGACCATGTGTATCCCGGCTCATCTACGACGTCAGTGTGGATGCTGCGAAAAGCGTCGACGAACCCAGCTTTCGCCATAGCTCGACTGACCGGCCAGGGAACCACCAGTCCCCGATGCAACGACGCGGTGTTGTGCTCCCAGTCGAGATGGCTCGGGCTGTTGAAATCACCAGCTACAACCAGTGGCGTCCCATCACTGTCCGAAACGAAGTGCTGCAAGAGAGACAGTATTTCGTCGATCTCACGGCCGCGGGTCTGCATCTCTTCTTCGAGCAGTTGATCGACGGTTACAGGTGTAGTGGAATCCTTCATACGCCCGCCATAGTCTGGTAGATAGTGAATCCACAGACTGAAGAGATTCAGTAGCTGCCCTGCGGCCAACTCAATCGTCACTCCGCCGAAGCGAAATGGATCATAAAGATCGTGTGTCTGGCGAATGGGATAGCGACTCATGATCGACAGATTCGAACTGCGCAGGTAGTAGTAGAAACCGAGTCCCGCAGCGATATGCGCACCCGACCCATAGGTTTCCTGCATCGCCACAACATCAGCGCCAGATGAACGAATCACCTCGATCGTCGCCTGCAACCCCGCTTCATCGCCATCACGGCGCCCGCCATGCCAGATATTCCATGCCATGACGCGCAAGTGATCCACGGGCTGCTCGGCGAGAGCTTCGCCGATCGACTTCCCTGTCCGCAGAGACCAACGACTTCGGATCTGTTCTGCTGTCTCAGCAAACGCTTCGATCTGTACATCTATCTGCAGGTCCTTCGCACCGATAGTTGTCGACACAATCGGTTCTGCACCACTGCGAACATCCTTGAGCCCTGCGAGGCTGTAGACGGCGACATTCACACCATCTCGGTATAATCGTGCCTCTGCCGCGGCAGGATCGATACTGAAAGCCAGCATGTGCCAGACCCCATCTGCGATACCTGCACCAACTGGCGGTGGGCGAAAGTCCAAGCGTGACTCGCCGTCCCCGACGTTCCACACCCAGCCGCCGTCTGCGCCAAGGGCTACGACCCAGCCCTTGTCGCTGCCAGATGACCGAGTCATGCCCAGATCGTGGTTCGACGTCACGTCCGTAAGGTTTCCAGTATCCCAGTCTTTGTCGCTGACAAGCGCAGGAATGTCGGCGCTGCTAGCTGTGGTGCACAACCACAGACTGACGGTGAATGCGGTAGCGTCCACTAACTGTCCAGCGTGCTTCTTATGGTCCGCAAGAGCTCCATCGGACGTACCGGCTTAGGCAATAGAGCAGCGACCTGCCCCGTCCGTTGTCGTAGATCTCCGAAACCCGTAAACACGATCACAGGTAGATCAGGTCTGATGTCGGCAAGATGCGTGAGCATGTCCTCGCCGGACATGATTGGCATCGACAAGTCGAGGAGGACCAGGTCAATGTCACCTGACGCGGCAATCTGTTCCAACCCATCTGCCCCATTGACGGCCATCGTCACCGTATACCCGTGGCGCCGCAGGATCCGTCCCACAACGTCACGAATCATCGGTTCATCTTCGACGATGAGGATGAACTCATCGCCATCTACCTTTGCTGGCGGATCATCGACATCATTGGCAGGTTCACCGGTCGAAACGGGCAGAAACATCGTCATCGTTGTCCCCTCCCCTTCGCGGCTATCGCATTCGACTCGCCCTCCATGCTGCTGAACAACGCCCTGCACAATCGACAGGCCGAGACCCGTGCCTTTGCCGGGCTCTTTGGTCGTAAAAAAGGGGTCGAAGACACGCTCGCGCACGTCATCACTCATCCCGCGACCACTGTCACGAACACTCACACGCACGACATCGTTTGTGTCCCCAACACCCTCGACCAAATCAGCCACCACATCGATCCTGGGTGCCCGCTCACGTAGTGCTTCCACCGCGTCACGCGCGTTGAGACACAGATTCAGAAGCACTTGCTCCAGTTGCGTCGCGTCCCCTTCGACGGCTGGCAAGTTGGCCGCCACGACGCAATGAAACTCGATTTCACGAGCAAAAACCTGTCGACACATCTTAGTGACTGCGTCCAGCAACCGCTCAACATCAATCGCCGTACGTTCAGGTTGCGGCCCACGTCGAGCGTAAGCCATTAGCTGGCGAACCAGTTCCGCCTGTGAACGCGAACTGCGCAAGGCATCTTCAAGTGGCGCCTTGAGAGATTCGTCGCAGTCTTCAAGAACCAGGGACAGATTGCCGATCACTCCCTGTAGCAGATTGTTGAAATTGTGCGCGATCCCGGAGGTGAGTTGCCCCATTTCATCCATCTTTTGGGCAACTCGCAGCTGGCGTTCACGCTCGCTGATGAGTCGGTAGAGACGAGCATGATGCAGGGCGATGGCAAAGTGATCCAGGACGGGTCTGAGATCCTCCAACACGCCAAGCACATCCTGGCGCTGGTCTTTGTTACTCCCCGTCGCGAGGACCGCTGTCACCTGGCCCAGATAGATGATTGGTATGAAATAGGCGACCTGATGGGCCGCCTTCTCACGGGTAGTGAAACGCTCATCGAATCTATCGTCCCAACCTTCGATGACGATCATTCGACCCGTGCGCGCCACTTCTGCCGTCACATTTGGCTCATCGATATCGTATTCTACACCGACTTTCTCAGGAGCCGTCGTGATCGTCTGCCATTCGCCATCATCTCGTTTGCTGCGCCACAGACTTCGCTCAACGCGTACCGTGTGTCTCTGGTCATCGACGACGGCAAGCACGAGGGATCTGAACATGCCCATATCAAGCAATTGTCTGGCAAATCTGTCGAGGACCGAACTCTCTTCAGCTTCCTGATGGACTGCCGTCGTGATGTCATGCAGCGCAGCAAGCAGCAAATCTTTGGCAGCGAGTCGGGCATTGGCATCCTGCACCTCGGCCTCTCGCTCGCGCACCTTTGCCAGTTGCTGCTCAAGCAGGTGGTTTCGATCCGCCAGATCCTGTAGGTCTCGAGCTCGCTGCATGCCTTCGGCGAGGACCTCTGCAAGATCTCCAAACAACCCTACCTGGGCGTCATCGAATGCGCCCGGTTCGAAGCTGTTGAGTGCGAGAGTCCCGTAGGCAAAAGGAACATCGATCACCGATCGATATTCTTTATTGGGCTGCACAGCCCACGAAGAATCTCCGAAGGGATCCTCCTTCCGCAGATCCTTGCGATAGACAACACGCCCCTGCGTGACGAAACGCAGAAGGCGCTCTGGCTTGGCTAGCCGCGAGTCGCGGTAGGCCCACTCACCCTGGGATGTCTTAAGAGACTGACGGATTGCGGGCCCATCCTCTTCCTTCACGAGCAGATTAATCCCGTATTGCTCATAGTCGACATCGGCAATCTCGAGGCTCGCCTCGACCGCCTCCAGGACCGTATCCATGTCTGCTGGGTCCTGCATGTGCCAAACTCGTTGGCGTAGAAGGAGCACAGCTTCTCGATGAGAGTCAGACTGTTCCCGTGCTGCCATCTGGACACGCAACTGACGATTCGCACGCTCCAATTGTGTCGTGCGCTCGGCAACGTGCCCTTCCAATTCGCCCTTTGCAGCATAAAGCGCGTCCTGCGCCATTTTGAGTTCGGTGATATCCATATCGGAACCAACAAGACGACGAACATGTCCATCCGTATCACGCTGGACTTCGCCACGCGACAGAAACCAACGCACAGATCCATCGCGATGCAGCTTGCGATGAATGATGCTCAGATCTCCTTCACCGATACGCACACATTGTCTCACACGCTCAACAACCTCATCCACATCATCGGGATGTACGAGAGCGCTGTATTCCTGCATGTTCATTGGTCCCGACATCTGCTCGTGGCCCAACATGGCCAGCAAGTTCGAATCGACATAGAACGTGTCGGACTCGACTTCCCAGTCCCAGACACCAAGCATCCCGGCTCGTGCCGCGCGGGCGTACCGCTCTTGGGTCACAGCCAGACGGGTCGCTGTCGTATCGACACTGTCGGCGCCGGACGCTGCATCGGGACAGGTCATGAGCGACCGCCACCTACGGCCATGACCGCCGTCGTCTCTTGCTGCGTCGTGACAAGCTTATGAAAGATGCCTTCCAGTTCCATCAACTCTTCATGCGTACCAACTTCGGCGACTTTTCCCTCGTCAATGACGACGAGACGGTGGGCACTGCGCAGGGTAGACAGTCTGTGAGCAATTGCAAAGGTCGTACGCCCCTTGATCAATCTCTGTATCGCTTCCTGCAGCTTCTTCTCGGTGGGCGTATCCACCGCTGACGTCGCCTCATCTAGAATCAGAATGCGCGGATCGTGAAGAATGGCGCGAGCGATGGAGATTCTCTGACGCTCCCCTCCAGACAGGCGTCCACCTCGTTCACCGACAAGCATATCATAGCCTTCAGGCTTGGTGACAATGAATTCGTGCGCATTGGCGGCACGCGCAGCGCTGACAATATCCCCAAAGGAGGCATCGGGCTTCCCGTAGCCGATGTTCTCGACAATCGTGCCACTGAAAAGAAATGGCTCCTGCGATACCAATCCTACCTGTCCCCTCAGGTCCTCCAATCTCACAGACTGCAGGTCGTGTCCATCGATCTCTACCTGACCCTTGTCGGGATCGTAGAACCGACAGATGAGATTGATGAGAGTCGACTTCCCCACCCCTGACTTGCCGACGAGTCCGATCATTTCCCCAGGGCTCACGTCCAGATCTACTCCCTTGAGAACCGGCTTTCCGGGATCGTAGCCAAAATGCACATCTCGAAACACGACCCTCCCCTTCAACGTCGGAATAGAGACGGCGCCCGGCGCCGAGAAAGGTTCCGCTCTGGCGTCGATCACTTCGAAGATGCGTTCCGCACCGGCTAACGCTCGTGTGAGAAAGTTGTTCACGTTGGAGAGAAATTGCAGTGGCCGATAGAGTTGCCAGATATAGGCAACGAAGAGCATCAACACGCCGAGTTTCATCGAGCCGTCAAGGATCTTCTGTCCGCCAAAGTACCACACCAGAAAGATCCCGAAACTCATGATGAAACCGAGTATGGCGGAGAAGATGAACCAGGACCGTTCGGCGGTGACGAGGGAGTCCCGTAGTTCGTTGTTGCCTCTGCTGAATACGGCCATTTCACGATTCTCCTGGCCAAAGGCTTTGATGATTCGGATTCCCGAAATTGACTCATTCAGGTGAATGTGAAAACGCGACATCTTTGCGTGGAATTTGGTCCAAAGCCGATTCAGCGTTTTGAACTTGAACAGACCGCCGACGACGATGAAAGGCACTGGGAACAGAACATAGAGGGTCAACTCCCAACTCCAGTAGAGCAGAAGGCCCAGGACGCCAATCAGCGTCAGCAGATTGCTGAAGATGAATGGCAGCCCGAAGAGAAGAAACATCTCCAGTCGGTCTGCATCATTCATAAAGCGCGACATGAGTGAACCTACCTGACGCTTGTCGTAAAAGCGCACGGGCAGAAATTGCAGCGCGTGGTAGAGCTGTCGCCTGATTTCCAGAGAAGAGACACCGGACAATTTCGCACGCAATACGGCACTCGACAGGTCAAGACCGTAGTGCAAGAGGCGTATGATGAGCAGGCCGGCGACGAAGAGATTGAGAAGTTCGAGCGCATTGTCAGGTCGAGGCGTCAGGACATCATCTATGATGTATTTGACGATGACCGGCGGCGCCAGATCGGCGACAGTCATCAGCAATGACACGACAACAAAGAAGACGGCCTCTCTCTTGAGTGTCGCCAGAAACATGGCGATGCGTTTGATCGTGTCCCACTTGCTGATACAGAAAGGACAGAAGCCATCTTTCTCAGGCAGCAGTCGGTCGCACACTTCACAGCGGGTGCGTTCCAGTTGTGTGGGCAGCGTCGGTGCCTCTCCCTTGGAAAGATCCTTGATCGCGCCCGCCGCTTCCGAAAATTTAGCCGCCAAAGAGAGGGAATACGAGATCGACTCAATGCCTCTTGCCTCGCTGCCTGCCGTGTCGCTCTCGATCTCCAGACGAACGGCGCCAACCAGTTCGATCGTACGCGCTTCTTGGATACGGTCCATGACAATGTCTGTCACGGCCTCGTCAGCCGCCCCTGCACTGAGCATCGCCGGACGGATGATGAGTACCCGCTTGTCCGTAACGACAAGCCATGACTCACCGTAGGTCTGCTCTGTCGCCATATCGGAGGCGATCTGTATGTGCGTCGTCTCCTGTGCCTCCATCCTGGCGGCAACGATTTCTGCCACCGAGATCGGGGCTGTCTCGCGGAAGCCCGGATCCAATTCTTGTGTCAGCTCGTGCATCGATTCCTACTCACTCACGCCGATGATCTGAGCAACTTCCTGCTGCAACCGCACCAACTCGGCGAAATGTCCATCAACCTCGAGCAACTCCTCATGGGACCCAACCTCCATCACGCGACCATTGCTCAACACCACAAGTCGGTCCGCATTTCGTAGCGTCGAGAGACGATGAGCGATGGCAAAGGTCGTCCGCCCCTTCACGAGGCGGCCAAGCGATTCCTGGATCTGCTTTTCTGTCTCCACATCGACGGATGATGTTGCCTCATCGAGTATGAGCACCCGCGGATTGTGTAAGATGGCGCGAGCGATGGCGATCCGCTGGCGTTCGCCGCCGGAGAGTCCAACACCGCGTTCGCCAATCCGCGTATCATAGCCGTCCCCCTTTGCAAGTATGAATTGATGCGCATTCGCTGCCCGTGCGGCGTCCATGATCTGCGACAGGCTTGCATCGGGACGACCGTAGCAGATGTTGTCGGCAATCGATCCGGAGAATAGGACTGGGTCCTGAGGCACGATACCAATCTGACGTCGCAGATCTTCAAGTCTGATATCACGAATGTCCACGCCGTCAATCTCGATGCCGCCATGATCGACATCGTAGAATCGGCACACGAGATTGACCGTCGTCGTCTTGCCGACGCCACTCTTACCGACGAGACCAATCATCTCTCCGGGCTGTACGTCGAGGTTGATGTCATGCAGGACCGGTTTGCTCTTGTCGTAACCAAAGGTCACGCCAGAAAAACGAACGGCGCCTTCTATGCGTGGTATCTTCCGGGCCTTGGGATCGTCATAGGCCTCTGGTGGGGTATCGATGACCTCGAAGATTCTCTCAGCTCCAGCAAAAGCCCGAGTCATCCACGTATTGACCTCAGAGAACCACTCGAGCGGCCCATAGACCATCCACATGTATGAATAGAGAGCGAGCAGATCGCCCAGGGTAAGCTCGTCGCCAAGGACTTCCCGACCACCAAAATACCAGATAATGAGCATCCCACTACCACTGATCACGGACATCGTCGCCCACAGAACATTCCAGTTCATTGCGGTACGCACGGAGACATCGGCGAGATCTTCGTTTGCCCTGTCGAAGGTCTCGATCTCGCGCTGCTCCTGGGCAAAGGCCTTTACGACGCGAATGCCATTGAGCGACTCGTTCAGCCGAGTACTGAGCTTCGACCAACCTTGTTGATATTTGTGAAAGAGGCGCCGCATTCTCTTCCAGAACAACCAGCTCCACACACCCATCAGCGGCACGGGAATCAGGATCAGCAGAGTCACCTTCCAGCTGATATGGAGCATCAGGCCGAGAATGCCAACCATCATCAGCGCATTGATGATGACATAGGGCAGTCCATCGATAAGGAACTCCTGCAACGTGCCCGAGTCTCTCGAGACACGCGAGATCAGCGATCCAGTTGAGCGTTTGTCGTAGAATTGCAGCGACAGCATTTCGAGGCGTCGATACAACTGCGCCCGGATGTCTGCCGTAATGCGTGCACTGAGCCACGTATTCGTCCACCCATGAACCAGTTCGGCCGTCCAGCTGAACAGACGCACACCCGCGAGCATCATCACGAGAGAGCCGAGCAGGACGAGACGCTCATCTACTGGGGGAATCGGCTCAGCGACCGGAGCCATGACGTCATCGATGAGTCGCCGGGTCACAAGAGGGGGCGCAAGTTCGGCGAGTGTCATCGCAACGGACGCGACGGCAAGGGTCACTGCCCGCCAGCGATGCGGCGCCATGTAACTGACGATGCGGCCAAGGGTGGCGAAGCGCCGCACACAGGCCGGGCAAAGACTGTTTTTCTCAGGAAGGAGCCGGCCGCACCGATCACAACGGATGCGATCAAGGGTCGCCCGAATGAGGAAATCCTCGCCCTTGCGCAACTGCTCCAATCCTCGCGCAACCTCAGAGAATTTGACCGCTTCGGTGCTGCTGTAGGTGACCCGGATCGTTGGCGCGGACTTACGTTCGATCGTCAGTTCGCCGCCACCCACCAGCGCGTCGGCACGGGTGAACGCCAATTCGTCAATGCTCGCCTCGGCGACGACGTCGCCGATGACCGACATGACAATCGCCCGGCGCTCAGTCACGATAACCCAGCGCCGGCCGTAACGGAGTTCGTCGGTCAGATCCGTGTCGACACGGATCAGTTCATGCTCCCCACTGGCCAACAGCGTTTCAAGGGCACGTGTTACTTGCGGCGGTGCAGCCTCCAGTAACCGCCCAGATTCGGGTTGATCGGACACCTGTGACAACCCCATCGACGTAAGAGAATGGCCACAGGGCTGTATTCCTGTGGCCCTTGCGACAGACTGATACAGTCTGATGCGCGAAAACTACCCGGGTGTCGGAATCTGGTCAATGTGTTGGGTAGCGAGCGCGATGACCCGTATCTCAGTAGGCGATGGCCAGGGTCCCCGTCCTGCTCTGGTCCTTGTGGGCACCCGACACGACAAGTCGGTACACATAGAGTCCGGGCGGCGCCTGACGGCCATCCGCGCGAATGCCATTCCACATCAGTTCGTGCCGCCCTGCCGCCTGGAGTTGCCGTTGCCGAAAGATCCGCTGGCCACTCATATCCAGGATTTCGAACTCGACATCAACATCCGAGATCAGCTGCAGCAGACTGTAGTTGAGAACAAGGTCGTCATTGCTGCCATCCCGATTAGGCGTCACCACCCTGTTGCTCACCTCGAAGGCAGAAATCAGATCTCCCGTCAGATCCCAGAAGACGCCGACCTCGTCCGACCCAGCCTCTGGATTGGCATCACCAGGCAGGACATCCTGGGAGACTTCCCCCGTTCGCTCGTCGAGGACACGGCCAGAGAATGGGGTTCCGTGCAGAAACACGCGCGCATCGAAATCGACTGAGACCAGGACCGTATCGGCCTGAGCCTCTACTGCATCGGCGGCGAAATGGATCGACACGCCGGCAGAATCAATGCTGCTGAGAAATGGGACTGACTCCCCATCAATCTTCAGATTGCGGATCGATCCAGATAGAATCGAGGCTGGCGTATCGATGCGCAGACCATCAAATCCCATGTTGTTGCGCCCCAGAACGGCGCGGAACCAGTAGCGTAGTGAATTCACTTCCCCCGGAACGACCTCGGCAGGTTCGATTTCGCCGATCAGATCATCCGCCAGCAGATTCTGTGAGAATTCGATACTCAAGCTATCAAGACGCGGACGCTGGAGAGGTGTGTCGCTCTCAAAGGAGACTTCAACCTCGAGAGCTCGACGCGGGCCAAGTGCATGCAGCTGGATTCCCGACACGGCGTAGGGCGCCGACCACTCATCCCAGTTTTCCGTGTCGATGACGACATCGCCCTGCTGACTGGCGCGCAAACTCTCGTAGCGCGCCCGGCTGACCTGTGTCTGTCCGGTCAAACCGAATCCCGTGCGCTCGAAATACCGATTTGGTTCTGTCGTGCGCCCCGTGCGAGTACGGATACTCACACTCGTGCCCTCAGGTATCTGCCCATGCCAATCGATACGACCAAGATTCACCAAGCCGCCCAGATCAATCACCTGAGACCGATAGGTTGAGGAGAGAACGAATCCGGCCCCCCACACCTGAAACTCATCTATCTCCCATCCTTCTGGATCGGGAAGACTGTTGAAGTCATTGAAAGCGAGATAGCGGGCTTGTGTGAGGGGAATGCCTTCGCCGATCACACCGGGCTGTGCGTTGTCGAAGTCTTCTTCTTCGACGAAATCGTCACGCAACAACAGTGGCCAATCCTCGATGAAGGGGAACCACGACACCCAGACACCGAAGACAGTGCGATCAGGGATTTCGACGGCATCAATTCCGGGATGGACGAACAGTTGATAACCACGGACGAACCACTCCGGCCGCTCAGGATGGGCGCGGAAACTGAGACTGTCGATGCCAAATCGGCCGCCGAGATCGACAATGACGGTGACATCCTGAAACTGATCCGTGATCCGGGGATTCCCGGACTTGTCGCGTCCCGTGAGGAATTCTCGTTTCCACAGTTCACGTGCCAGGGACCGAATCCCCCAGCCCTTCTCGGCCGTACCATTGACGCCAAATAGCAGCAACTCGTCGGCGAAGTGTGTCGCTTGCACCCAACCACCGCGACTCACAGCGGAAGCGGCCAGATTCTCCCCCGAAACATCGATCGGCTGCAGCCATCCACTGGCATCTTCAAGATTCGGCATAGTGGCCGCCTCCTGTTCCCAGGAGTTCGATCGTTCCCCGAGAACAAACCGATCCTTCGCCAGGCAGGGCCCTGTCAGTATCAACGCACACAGAATCACCTGCACCGCACATGTGCCACCGTAAGCGAATCTGTCGGCTGACATCTGCATCAGATCAGCTCAATCAAGACCGGCGAAGACGGTGATAAAGGTCTGACCACCACTGAGTGTTCGGTCCTTGAGAACCTGACGATTCCAGCGGCCGCCGATGTTGATCGCCATGGCATAGCCAAGATATTGCTCGCGCATGGCGATCTGAGCGCTGACGATCGACTCGTGATAGTCATCATCGCCACGGATATCATTGAGCAGGACAAACTCTGTCCCCTGCTCCAACCACACTTTGCCCATCAACTGTTTGCGCAACATCAGGCCGAAGATGTTCGTCAGGTCTTTGGCTTTTCTGTCATAGAACAGATTACTGCTACGCTGGAAAGGCCGACGCCAGCGAAACATCGTCTTTACCCGTGGTTGCAGACTAAAACCTGCGATGGGATCAAAGGCATAGTCTGCACGCGCGATCATACCAACAAAATGCGCATCGTTGAGGGTATCGGGCACTGCTCCGACCGAGGATAACCGGGACAGGTTGTCATCCCTCTGCCAGTAGGCCTGGTATTTGAGACTCGTACCCAGGTGTAGTCTTTCGATATGATCAAAGTCATAGCCGATGAACAGATCGTTGACGATCGTGTTCTGTGCTGGTAGCAGATCGTCGAACTCGTCAATTGTCCCCTCTTCGTTGCCGGGAATGTCTCGCCAGACCAACTGATCGTCAGGGATATCATCCTCAACCAGTCGCAGATGCTCAAAGACACGAATATGCCCGCGGCGAGCGAACTCCTTATCTACCGTCAGCATTGTATAGAGGTCTCGGCTTTCGCGCCGATCCGACCACAACCACTCGTGTGCGTAGCCGACGCGCAGATCGACATCGGGAACGATGGTCACGCCCGTGTAGCCATTGTAGCCACTTCGGTCTTGCTGATAGGGATAGTCAGGCAGTTCGTCATCCTCATAGACATCGATCAGTGTGTTGTGATCCATATCTACACCAAACAGAAACTCCGGCGGATCGACGTGATATCTGAGAAATGGCTCGTCGTAATCGGGCCGCTTGTTGGCGTTCTGGTTGAAGTCTGAACGAAAGTCGTTGTTCGCATCCAGTCCGGGGAAAATGCCATTCTGGTCGCGTGCCTGATTGACACGCCCCCAATCGGCAAAACGATCCTGATCATCATTGTCATCGACCAATTCGAACCGATTGTTCAGACGACTCTCGTAGTCAATGGTCTTGCGATCGCCACCGATGACGTATGGGCGCGGTCACTATGGCTTAGGACTGATCTTGATGGAATCGTCGAAGGTTGACGCTGCCGTCGCCGCATTTGAAGCCGCCCTCGTCGCCGAGCCGCAGATGCTGGAGGCACAGAATGCGATCGGTCAGATCCACCATAAGGCGGGCCGATACCTTCAGGCGATCGAGGCTTTCGAGACCGCACTTCAGATCAACTCGGGGGCGCTACCCGTTCGCATAAACCTCGCCCTCAGCCACTCTGCTCATGGTGATACCATCGCCGCACGCGCCGCCTGGAAACTGGTTCAGGCCCTGGATCCGAGTCACAGACTGGCCCGCCACTGGCTACAACGGCTGCAGTAGCCGAGACACTCAACCTAAGCAGACCTCTTATCCAAAAGGCCTGAGCTGGCGAATCGCCAGAACCCCTTCGGCGACCTCCGCCGCGGACGCCTCAAGTAACTGCTCACCCATCTGAGCTGTTGCCGGACGTGGATCTCCGACGCCTCCGTGCGCCGTGCGCTGATCGAAG
>JABJJN010000016.1 GCA_018660835.1 Gemmatimonadota bacterium
GACGGCGACGGCCGCCCTCTTTGGCGTTCGCGCCGCGCTGGATCTGCCGGTGGATGCCGTACCGGACGTCACGACGAACCAGGTGCAGGTCAACAGCCTCGCCCCCGGCTTCGCCGCTGAGGAGATGGAGCGCTATGTCACGTCCCCCATCGAGGTGGCGATGAGCAGTGTGCCACGCAAGGTGGAGATGCGCTCTATCTCACAGTTCGGCCTGTCCCAGGTGACCATCACCTTCGAGGAGGACGTCGATCTCTACTGGGCGCGACAGCTGGTCCTAGAGCGTCTGCTCGTGGCACGCGACGCACTGCCCCCCGGGGTCCAGCCTGAGCTGGCGCCGATCAGCACAGGCCTGGGTGAGATCTATCAATTCACCCTCGAGGCCGACAGCAGCATCGCCACCGACGTGACGCCGATGGAGCTGCGCAGCATCCTCGACTGGGTCATCAAGCCGCAGTTGCGAACGCTCCCTGGCGTCATCGAAGTCAATAGCTACGGCGGACGGCAAAAGCAGTACGAGGTGCAGATCGACCCTGAGCGACTGCGCGCCCACGAGCTGACCCTCAACCAGGTCTTTGACGCGCTGGCGCGCAACAACGCCAACGCCGGCGGTGCCTACCTCGAGGAGGGTGGCGAACGACGATTGCTGCGTGGCGTGGGCTTAATCGAGTCTCTGCAGGACGTGGAGAACACCGTCGTCGCTTCCCGCGACGGCCGTCCCGTCCTCGTACGACATCTTGGACAGGTGGGCTTCGGTTCACAGATCCGGCAAGGCGCTGCCACACGCGACGGCAAGGGCGAGACGGTGATGGGCATTGCGATGATGCTCAAGGGCGCCAACAGTCGCGACGTCGCTCGTCGCGTGGAGACACGCCTGCACGAGTTGCAGGCGGCCATGCCCGAAGGCGTCGACATCCGCCCCTACTACGACCGCAGCGACCTCGTGGGCCGTACGATCGACACGGCAAAGGGGAATCTCGTCAAAGGGGGCATCCTCGTCGTCGGTGTGCTCTTCCTGTTCCTGCTGCAACTGCGTGCCGGCCTGATCGTGTCAGCGGCGATCCCGCTGTCGATGCTCGCTGCCCTGGCAGGCATGGCCTGGTTCGATGTCTCGGCGAATCTGATGAGCCTCGGCGCCATCGACTTCGGCCTCATCGTCGACGGCGCCGTCATTATCGTCGAAAGCTGCGTGCGTCGGCTCGCTCTGCGTCGCGAGGAGCTCGGCCGCGAGCTCACCGAGCAGGAGCGCGTCGATATCGTCCGCGATGCCACTGTCGAGATCTACCGGCCCGCCCTGTTCGGCATGCTCATCATCATGTGTGCCTATGTGCCGGTCCTGGCCTTGTCCGGCATCGAGGGGAAGATGTTTCGACCCATGGCGGCGGCGGTGTTGCTGGCCCTGGCCGGGGCGCTGGTGCTCAGCCTGACCCTGACCCCGGCCCTGTGCGCCCTCTTCCTGCGACCCAGTGCCCGTGGCGAAAACCACGGACTCTATGCCGCCGTGCGTGAGCGCTACCAGTGGCTGTTGCTGGGTACCCTGGCGCGCCCACGGGCTGCCGCGATAGGAGCTCTCCTGCTGGTGGGCACCTGTATCGCCCTTTTCCCGCTGTTGGGCTCGGAGTTCTTACCCGACCTCGACGAGGGCGCCATCGCGGTGAACCACGCACGGATGAAGAGCATCTCCCTGGAGCAATCAGTGCGGCAGACGACGCTTGTCGAGCAGGAACTGCGAACCTTGCCCGAAGTGGAGACCGTCGTCAGCCGCATCGGCAGGCCCGAGATTGCCACCGATCCGATGGGCGTCGAGTTAGTCGACACTTACGCCTTCCTCAAACCGCCAGATCAGTGGCGTCCGGGCCTCAACAGAGAAGACCTCGTCGCCGAGATGGATGCCCGACTCGACGCCTTCCCCGGCGTGGTAGCCAGTTTCTCTCAACCCATCAAGTTCCGCATGATGGAACTCATCGAGGGCGTCGGCGCCCGTTCGGACATCGTGGTCAAGATCTATGGCGACGATATGGAGCGACTTCTGGCAACGGGCGCACAGATCGGCGAGATCCTTGCCGACGTCGAGGGGGGCCGCGACGTCCAGGTGCAACGCGTCAGCGGCTTGCCGATGTTGGAAGTGCGCGTCGACCGAGAGGCAACGGCGCGTTATGGCGTCGACGTGGCCGACGTGCTTCAGGTCGTGCAGACCGCCATCGCCGGCACACCAGCGACCACGGTGCTGGAAGGCTTCCGCCGCTTCGATCTGGTGGTGCGCCTGTCTGAGTGGGCCCGCACCGACGCCGGCACGATAGGTGACTTACTGGTGACGGCACCGGGAGGCCAGCGCGTTCCCCTGCGATTGCTGGCCCGCATCGAGTCGATCGAAGGACCGGCGGAGATCAGTCGCGACAACGGCCAGCGCCGTCTCTCTGTAGAGGCCAACGTTCGTGGCCGCGACATCGGCTCCTTCGTCGACGAAGCACGGACGCTTGTCGGTGCAGAGGTCGATCTTCCCGCCGGTTATCTGGTGGAATGGGGCGGCACATTCGAGCATCTCGAGAGTGGCCGCGAGCGTCTGCTCGTCGTCGTGCCCATCACGTTCGGGTTCATCCTCATCCTGCTGGTCACCGCCCTGCGCTCCGTGTCCCAGGCGCTGCTGGTGTTCACCGGGATTCCCTTCGCCATCTCCGGTGGCGTGCTCGCCCTGCTGGTTCGGGACATGCCCTTCTCGATGAGTGCTGGTGTTGGCTTCGTCGCCGTCTCCGGCGTCGCCGTCCTTAACGGCATCGTCCTGGTGACGTATATCAACCAACTGCGCGACAGCGGCCATGACCTTCGGGATGCAACGATAGAGGGCGCCATGGCCCGCCTGCGCCCGGTGCTCATGACGGCCCTGGTCGCCAGCCTCGGATTCGTGCCGATGGCTCTGTCCACAGCGACGGGTGCGGAGGTGCAGAAGCCCCTGGCAACGGTCGTCATCGGCGGGATCATCACCGACACCGTGCTCACCCTGCTCGTGCTGCCAGCACTCTACCGGCGAACGGCCCGCCCACTTCGTTCAGAATCGGAGGTGATGCAGGCGTGACAGAATGGGGCCCAGATATCGGGCATGAGATCCTCTACCAATCCGGGGCACTCGGACCGCTTCACGAGATCTCTTTTACATTCCGCCACTGAGGTCGGCTCCTATCTGTGAGAACCGAATCAGCGAAAGAAGAGATCTTGTCCGAGTCCGAACGCCAGACCACCCTGATTCACAGGGCAGCCGCTGGTGACGTCGAAGCCTTCTCTCGTCTCGTGCGCGAGTTCCAGGATGTGGCGGTGGGCTATGGGGTTGCCATCTTGGGCGACGTTCACGCGGCGGAAGATGCGGCGCAGGAGGCCTTTCTTGCCATGCACTCGCGGCTGTGGCAGTTGCGCGATCCGGTGGCCTTCCCCGCCTGGCTTCGCACCCTCGTACCGAGCGTGCCGTGATCGCACTATTCTACATGAGTCGCTACACACATCGAGAGATCGCCCGGTTTCTGGACATCCCTGAGACAACAGTGCAGGGCCGATTGCGCACTGGAAAGCATCGCCTGAAAGAGAGGATCTGGAAGATGACAGAGGACCATCTGGGTCATAGCGCCCCGTCTCACAACAGCCGGTTCGCTGAACGGATCAAACGTCTCGTGCGCCCGGAAGACCTCACGAAGGACGAGGAGCAGATCTGGGCCGGGGGCCGCGGCACCGATGTATGGGAGATGCTGACGGCGGCGATCGCTGGAGACCTGCCGGCGATCGAGAAACTGGTTCGCAAGGATCCGCGTCTCGCTACCTGTTCCAATCAGTATCGCACACCCCTGCACTTCGCCACCCAGGAGAACCATCTCGAGGTCGTCGGTTTCCTCCTTGAACACGGTGCCGACCCCACCTACCGGTCAGGCAACTTCTGGCACGAGCGGCCGACGGCGATCGCTGCTGAACGCGGCTACACCCAATTGCAGGCCCTGCTGCGGGATCATCTGGAAACGGCAGGGATTCCGGATGCAGAATCCGGCGAGCGCATCGCTGAGGTCATCCGCAGCCGCGACGAGGAGGCTGTCGCTCAGCTTCTGGACGCCGAAGAGCACTTGCTCACGGCAGGCGACGCCCGCGGCAATCTGCCCATCCATTGGGCTGTCATGATCCGCTCGATCTCGATGATTGACTTGATGTTGGTGCGAGGCGCTGACATCAACGCCATGCGCCCGGACGGCGCCCGACCGCTGGATCTGAGCAATGGCGACTACTACCACCGTGGCGGACGGGACGTGCCGCCTCAGGCTCTGTCGACACATGAGGTTCTCATCGGCTACCTCATCGCTCGGGGCGCCGACTACGATATCGCCGTCGCTGCCAAGGTCGGCGACACCGAACGTGTGCAAGCGTTGCTGGAAATAGACCCTGGCCTGGCCAACGAGGTCCCCGCCTACTCGACCTACTATTCCGGTCTGCCCTTGCGCAATGCCTGCATGTTCAGGCATCGAGAGACGGTGAAGGCGCTGCTGGAAAATGGCGCTGACCCGAACGTGCCTGAGCCCGGAATCGCTCCACAGGGTGGCTCGCTTCACGCAGCCTCGAGGCAGGGCGATGTCGAGATCGCCCGCTGGCTGTTGGAGAAGGGCGCCGATCCCAATGCGGATGTAGAGTCCTCGGGCAACTGCATGTCCGCCGCCGGCAACAATGCTGAGATGCTGGCGCTGCTGGCCTCCTTTGGTGGTGAGTTTCCGGACCACAGCGATCTGAGCCAGATCCCCGACTCAGCACTTGATGCGGTCTACGGCCCCACCCGTCCTCTACGTCACGCTGTCGATACCCAGGATCTGCGGACTTTAGCGGAGCGATTCGATGTGGAGCCGGAGCTCGTGTCAGAAGTTCTACGCATCGCTCTGCGCAACGGCGGGCCCGATCGGATCCCCGTCATCAAACTTTGCCTCGACCACGACGCAGCGGCGGCGCGGCAGATACATGCGAACGAGTTGATTTACTGCCTGCACCGCTGCAGTGACGATACAGTCAGCACCGAGATCATCGGCTGGCTGCTGGACGCAGGTATGACACCCAACGATTCTGATTGGCTGCGCGTGAGCTCCCTGCACCGGCTAGCGATCGGCAGCATGAAGCATGGCTCCGATGGCAGGGAATACCGACACCATACCGAGGCCATGCGACTCTTCGTCGAGGCCGGCGCAGACCTGAACGCCAGGGATGAGGAGTTCCACTCTACCCCCTTGGGTTGGGCGGCCCGATGGGGACGCCCAGAGGCAGTCAAGCTACTGTTGGAGCGCGGTGCGGCCACCAACTTGCCCGACGACCTGCCCTGGGCAACACCGCTGGCCTGGGCGCGACAGAAGGGGCATACAGGGATAGTGAGTATGTTGACGGAGGCAGGTGCAATCTGACGGCTCATTACCGCCCTTTTCTAGGGTCGGCAAGTACCTGCCCACACTCCATCGGAGATGACCGAGGATACCATGATTTTCAGGACACCGCTCGACGTACGAAAAGCATGCCGCGCCAACCAGCTCGAAGGATTCGCCTCCCGTGCTTTACCGGGATACTTGTGCGTCAATGTCGCCTTCCTCGACGTGGATTACGCGGACGATTTCGAGTCATTCTGTCGGGCCAACCCGAAGCCCTGTCCCTTGATCGCCAGGATGGACCCCGGCCAGACCCAGTGTCCTGAGTATGCCGAGGATCTGGACATACGAACCGACCTGGGATCCTATGACATCGTGCGGGAAGGCGAAGTAACGGAGGTACGCCGGGACATCACCGACCTGTTCGACGACCGCACGGTCAGCTTCCTGATCGGTTCCAGCGTGTCTTTCGACGGCCTTCTCGCGCAAAAGGGGTATGCCGCCTCCTTCGGCCCCGCCATCCAACTCACCACAGTGGCCTGCGAAACGGTCGGTCCCTTCTCCGGCAACATGGCTGTCACGATCCGGGCTTTCGAGCCCCACCTGGTCGACGACGTCTGGGCATTCACCAGTCACTTCCCGGGCTGTCACGGCGCACCGGTCGGCAAGAACAACGCCCAGGAGCTCGGGATCGCGGATCTGGACGTCAACATGAACGGCGATCGATTCGCAGTACCTGCGGGAACCGACCGCCTCTACTGGGCATGTGGGATCACACCCCGCATCGTCGCCGAGCAGGCACGATTGCCCTTCATGATATCCTATACACCCGGTCACGCCATGATCACGGACATTCCGACAGAATCCCTGTATCAGGAATGACCGTCCACGCCATTTGAAGTCCCCTACTGGTCGTCAGGCGTGGGGCGGTCGTTCCAGTCGCCCATGGCAAAAGGCCGGGCGTCGGCCGCTTCGGCCAGGGTGCGGTAGCGCGGGCTTCGACCCCAATGCGCCTTACCGTGGAAGAGGGTGGTCAGCTGCTCGGGGATCTGTTCCCTGAAGTCGTCGCTCAACTCTCCCTTGTCCCAGTAGGGGAACATGGGGGCGCCGTACCCGGTGATGATGATGACGCGCTCCTTGTCAGAACGGATCTGTCCGGTGGCGTGAATGAGGGTTTCGCTGAACAGCAAAGTAGACCCAGCGGGGGCCACAACCTGGTGGATGAGAGAGGGGTCCTGATAGGCCAGCTCGATCAGGTCGTCCTGGGGCACGTCCACCTTGTGGCTGCCGGCGATGACGACGGTGCCACCGTCCTCCGGCGACAGGTCCGTCAGATTGGTGAGAGTTTTTACGAAGTTGCAATGGAAAAGCCCGCCCTGAACGTGCCCCCCAAAGGGGATGTCCGTGCCCCGGTGGAAGCGGTAGCGGGGAGAGCCCGACTTGGCGTCTTCTGGAACTCGGCTGTTAACGTGGGCATTCATCTCGACGATACGCGCCTCACAAGCCATCAACTCCTCAGCCATTGACACGAGCCGAGGATGGGTGGCGTACGCGGTAATCGCCGGGTCTGATTCGAGGATGTTACCGATAAAGTGATGGTTGGGCACGTTCTTGAGCAGGTAGGCATTGTTGAAGCGGGCACCGTCCGCCAGGGGATTCTCCAGCTGGCACAGGCCCCGCTTGAGTCGATACACCGCCTCCAGCAGCTGTCCCACCTCATCAGCACTCAGCGTCTCTTCAATCACCACATAGCCAAAGACCTCAAGATGGTAGCGCTGGGCGGGAGTGAGGGCAGGGAAGGGTTTGTCGAAAGTGGCTTCGGTCATGACGTCAGCTCTCTATCGTTCGTGGTTCTTTTTACACTCACGCCTCCACCCTCACGACCACACACGTCATATCATCCGCCTGGGGTTCCTCCCCAGCGAACTCCCTGGCCTTGCTCATCAGCCGCTCCACCAGATCCTCCGCACTAATTCCTTCTGTGCAGGCTTCTCTCACCGTCTCAATAGTCCGGTCGTAGCCGAACATCTCTTCTGATGGGTTGATCGTCTCGGGGATGCCATCGGAATAGAGGACGAGATAGTCGCCCTCGTGCAGTTGAGCCTCGATGGCCTCGTATTGGGTGTCTGGTCTTACACCTAGTGGATAGCCAAGTGATCGCCGTTCTGACGCAGCGCCTGATCCCTTCAGGACAATTTTCCGAAAACATGCACACGGGGCGGATCGGGCGGTCAGGTGAAACCTACGTGATCGACCGCGAAGGTCGGCAGATCACGGCAAGCAGATTTCGCGACCAGCTCTACGAGATCGGCTTGCTGAACCCGGAAGGACCAGCGGATGCAACCCTCCAGGTGCGCGATCCTGGCGTCAACCTGGTGAAGGGCGGCCGACTTCTGACGCCCCCGTCCGAGCTACCCTTTACCCGGATGGCCGAGGATCTCTTCCGTCTGTCCCGCCCAATAGAGGGACCGGGCTCTGGGCAGGAACACAGCGATATCCATGTAGATGTGAGTGGGTATCGCGACTATCGCGGCGTGCCAGTTCTCGGCGCGTGGATGTGGGAGCACCATCTTGGTTTGGGCATGGCAACTGAGATCGATATGGATGAGGCCCTTGGCGGCTACTATGCCCTTCGACTCAACCTGTCACTCATCGCCGGAGTCGCCGTGCTGCTCGCCCTCGCGGCCACCCTTCTCACCATCACACTTGGTGAGCGGGCGACGCGTGTCATGCGACGCACCCAGGAGGAGCTGGAGGAGCAAGTAACCGAGCGTACCGAACGCCTCGGTGCCGTCGTGAATTCAGCCCCGGATGCGATCATCTCGATCGATTCGGCAAGCCGAGTCATCGCCTGGAACCCCTCTGCGGAAATCTTGTTTGGCTACACGGAGCGAGAAATGCTGGGGCAATCACTGGCCAGCATCATACCTGAGCGCCATGGGAACAGACACCATGAGGGTGTCGATGCCTTTACTCCGAACAGGGACCCTTTTGACGGTAAGAGCATCGAGATTGAGGCTCGGCGCAAAGACGAAAGTGAGTTTCCCGTGGAGCTCTCGGTATCGACGTGGCAGGCTGAGGGCAATGCATTCTTTACGGCCATCATTCGCGATGTCAGCCGACGCAAACAACGGGAGCATCACGACCAGCTCATGGCCGTCTTCCGCGAGGCCGTGTGGCGCCTTGACAGTACCAGTGACACGCATGACCTGGTTGTCCGGCTGGGTGACATCCTGACCGACAGCGGCATCCCCTTCAGGTCCTTTGGTGTAAATGTTATTGAATCTGCGGAGGAATCCCGGGTCCATGCTCGTGGCATCGGCAAAGCAGACAAGGAGATGCTCGACAACATACTGGAGCCGGCCCGCGGGCAGCTTGTTATCGAATTCTGGCGGCGTGGAGAGGTGAGTTACCGAGCTGACTTGCAGCGTCACGACCCAATGGACGAGCAGCGTAACTGGGGTCGATTGACTGCCCCCCGCAGCATCATCGACATCCCGTTCTCACACGGGACCCTGGCGATCAACAGCCCCGAGCCCGATGCCTTCACTCCACATCTGGAACTGCTCTCCAGGATGGCCGACATCCTGTCCGAGGGTTTCCAACGTTTGGAGGACCTGCGGGCCCTGAAGGAACGCACGGCCGCCGCCGAGATGTCGCAGGCACAGGTCGAAGCCGAGATGGCCGAGCGGCAGCGCGAAGAGCGACTGCGACAGGCGATACAATTGGTGCGTGATGCCGTATGGGACCTGACCACGTCGGAGATCGAGGATGAACGCCGCATCTTGTTGGCTGTGCACGAAGCCTTGGGCATCGCCGGTGTAGCCTTCAACAACTGCGGCGTCAATGTCGTTCGTGAAAAAGACGGCGAGACCACTGTGAACGTGCGTGGAATGTTGGAGGAAGGGGGTTGGGTCCAACTCGACTCAAGCAATCAGGCACTCCCGCTTATCGTCGATTTTTGGCGTGGCGGCGTGCCGGTCTACCGACCCGACATCGACACAGATGATCCCTACGACGAAGCCGCCAACATACGGGGCTATGGTCAGCAGGCGCGCGCGATCCTCGACGTGCCCTTCTCCCATGGCACCCTGGCGCTCAACAGCCTCGAACCCGATGCCTTCGACGTGGCGACCATCAACGTCGTCAAGGATCTGGCAGGGGTGCTGTCGGAGGGTTTCCGCCGCATGGACGACCTGCGCGAGCTGGAGCGGCAACGCCGTGACCTGGAGAAGACGGAGAAGCAGCTGAGTTCGCTGGAGCGCGTGCGACGTGTGATCTGGCAGTTGGAGGACGGTCGCGATCCGGCGGAGTTGTTGCTGGCGGTCCGCGAGTGCCTGACAGACCTCGACGTGTCCTTCCACGCCTGCGGTGTGAATGTGGTCGAGTCCGAGTCGCCACCCGTCCTCATGCTGTACGAAAATGCCGGCGACGACGCGGGGCACCCGGTCCGCGAGGACGACAGCCGTACGGCGCACACCCTGGTGGGCCTCTGGTCGGCTCAGCAAGTCGCCTACCGCCCCGACCTGCGGGCCGACGATCCTTTCGGTGACCTGTCGGTGATCGACGGACGTGGCAATACCCTCTTGCCGCGGTCGATCCTGGATGTGCCATTCTCGCGGGGCACGCTGGCCGTCAACAGTCTCGCACCCGACGCCTTCTCCGCGCAGGACATCGACAATGTGAAGCTCGTGGCTGGCCTGCTGTCGGACGGTTTCCAACGCCTCGCCGATCTGCAGGACCTGGAGGCCCGGACACAGGCCGAGCAGAAGGCTCGAACCGAAGCGGAGGCGGCCAACCAGGCCAAGAGCGCGTTCCTGGCCAACATGAGCCACGAGATCCGCACGCCGATGAATGCGATTTTAGGTTTTTCAGAGATCCTGCGGGGGCTGGTCCGCGAGGGGGCACACCGGCAGTACCTGGATCATATCCGCTCCTCGGGCAAGTCGCTGCTAGGCTTGATCAACGATATCCTGGATCTGTCCAAGGTCGAAGCCGGCAAGCTGGAGTTGGAACTCGGTGCCGTAGATCTGGCGGCTATATGCCGCGATATGGGGCCGATATTCAGCCAGCGGGTGGAGGAGAAAGGCATCGACTTCCAGGTTGTGGTGGACGAGGCGCTGTCGCCGGTGCTGGTATTGGACGAGGTGCGGCTGCGGCAAGTGCTGATCAACCTGGTCGGCAACGCAATCAAGTTTACGGAGCAGGGGCAGGTGCGTTTGTCTGTCGCCCCCCGCTTCAGCAAGGATACGACGAGTCGATTGGATGTTCTGCTGTCGGTGACGGATAGCGGCATCGGCATCCCGACCGACCAACAGGAGAGTATATTCGGAGCCTTCGAGCAGACGAAAGGCCAGAGCTACTCTCAGTTCGGCGGCACGGGGCTGGGGCTGGCCATCACGCGTCGATTGGTCGAGATGATGGGAGGGCAGATCGGAGTGGAGAGCGCGATGGGTGAGGGCAGCACATTTGAGGTGCTGTTGCGCGATGTAGAAATCGCTTCGGTTGAGGAGCTGGGCGGTGGACCGGAGCAGCATATCGATGGCGTCGAATTCGCGCCGGCGTCGGTGCTGGTGGTGGATGATATTGAGGCGAATCGGCAATTGGTCAGCGCTATGCTGGAGCCGTTTGGGCTGGCGGTTAAGGAGGCAGCCGATGGGCAGGCGGGCATCGAGCAGGTGCAGCAGCACCGACCGGATCTGATCTTGACCGATATACGCATGCCGGTGATGGATGGCTATACGGCGACACAGCAGCTAAAAGCGGATCCGGCGATGAAGTCGATTCCGGTGGTGGCGCTGACGGCCTCGGTAATGAAGGATGACGAGGAGCGGCTGCAGGCGCTGTTCGACGGTTTTTTGCGCAAGCCGGTGAGCCAGGATCAGTTGGTGGGGGAGTTGATGCGACACTTGGCGCACACGCGGCTGGAGCCGGCGGCAGCGGCGGCGGTCGTCGAGTCGTTGGGTCCGGATGAGTCGTTGGATCTAACGCTGGATGCTGGGGTACTGGCGCAGTTGCCGCAACTGGTGAAAATACTAGAAGAGGAGCTACGGGCATCATGGGAGGGGGTCGCCCAGAGCGCGGTGGTGACCGATGTCGAGACCTTTGCCGAACGCGTGGAGGAATTGGCAGAAGCCTATAGCTATCCACCCTTGCAGCAGTGGGGCGAGAAACTGAAAAGTCAAGCCAGCACCTTCCAGTTGGATCTGCTGCCGCAGACCTTGGAGGAATTCCCCCGGCGGATAGAAGAAATACAGGCCCTGATATGACGAGACTTACCAACAGTCTCGGCCGACATTGGGCTGTTACCTGTGGTCTAGTCGCTTTCTCTGCCCTCATCGCGCCAGGGCCAGCGAGTGCCCAGGAACTAGCGCTGACCCCGAATGAGCAGGCTTGGTTGCGCCAGCATCCCACCATCCGCGTCGGTGCCGACGAGGCCTTTCCGCCCGTCGACTTCATCGACGAAAATGGCGTACATCGGGGCCTGGCCGCCGATTATCTCGCGCTGCTCAACCAGCGACTCGGCATCGACATGCAGGTCGTGCAGGGCCTCACCTGGGCCCAGATGATGGACGGCGTCAAAACTGGCACCCTCGACCTCATCCTCTGTATCGCCGACACCCCCGAACGCCAGACTTTCTTCCACTTCACTGAACCCTATCTCAACCTTCCCATCGTCGTCTTCACTCGCGATGACGCCCCGTTCCTTCCTAGTGTGCAATCCCTTGAGGGCCGCCGCGTCGCGGTTGTGGACGGCTATGCCCCCCACGAATTCCTCCGCAGCGAATTTCCCAAGCTGACGCTTCAGCCGATACCCACACCTGCAGAGGCCTTGCTCAGACTGACGTCCGGCCAGGTCGATGCCTTTGTCGGCAACCTGGCTTCGGCTACCTACATCATTCAGCAGAGGGGTCTCAACAATATCAAGGTCGCCGCGCCCACACCTCAGGCTGTCGATATCTCGATGGGCGTGCGCAAGGACTGGCCCGAGTTGGTTGGCATCCTCAACAAGGGCCTTCGATCTGTGACCCAGGAAGAGCGTAGTGAGATATACAGCCGTTGGTTGGCCGTGCGTTACGAAGTGGATAGCTCGCGCCTGTGGAGCATCCTCGGCTGGGTGGTCGCTGGAGTCACCGTCCTCTTCGTCGCCGTCATCATCTGGGGGCGCCAGATCCGTCGTCGTGAAGAGCGCTTTCGCGCCGTGCTGGAATCCACGCCTGACGGCATGTTCATCGTTGGTCGCGATGGTATCATCATCCTCGTCAATGCTTGTCTCGGTCGACTGTTCGGCTATGGTAGCGATGAAATCATCGGTCAATCCGTCGAGATATTGGTTCCCGAGCGTTTTAGAGACGCACACACGCCTCATCGCGATGGTTACTTTGCCATCCCGGACACTTGGCAGATGGGTGAAGCGACGAACCTGGACCTGTACGCGCAGCATAGAGACGGATCCGAATTCCCCGTCGAGATCAGCCTCAATCCCCTGCAGGCAGATGGCGATCAGGTAATTGCCACGGTGCGCGACATTTCCACACGCAAGCAAAGGGAGCATCACGGCCAGCTCATGGCCGACTTCCGCGAGGCCGTGTGGCGTCTCGACAGTGCCAGTGAGGTGCGCGATCTGTTTGTGCCACTGCACGCCGTCCTGGTCGATAGTGGGGTGCCGTTCAATTATTGTGGTGTCAATATCATCGAATCAGTGGAGGAAAACCGGATCCGGGCATTTGCATTCGGTGAGGACGATATACGCGACAGCATTATGGACGAGTCCGGTGCGAATAAGGTGATCGCATTCTGGCGGTCCGGTGAGGTGACGCACCGGACCGACCTACAAGCCCACGATCCCCATCAGGAGTTGGCCTCCTGGATTAGTCCGATCGACAAACCGCGCAGCATTGTTGATGTGCCCTTTTCGCACGGCACCCTGGCGGCCAATAGCCTTGAGCCCAACGCCTTCACAGCATATTTGGATATGCTTTCTGATATTGCCGGCGTCCTTTCCGAAGGTTTCCGCCGTCTGGACGATCTGCGGGCTTTGAGGGATCGCACCGTGGCCGCCGAGGTCGCACAGAGCGAGGCCGAAGCGGCCAACCAGGCCAAGAGCACTTTCCTGGCCAATATGTCGCACGAGATTCGCACGCCGATGAACGCCATCCTAGGCTTTGCCGAAGTGCTGGACCACAGGATCAACGACCCG
This sequence comes from Gemmatimonadota bacterium, assembly GCA_018660835.1. GTDB lineage: Bacteria > Latescibacterota > UBA2968 > UBA8231 > UBA8231 > UBA12574. Next base: position 13,567 of record JABJJN010000016.1, read on the forward strand.
GAAAGCAAACACTACCTGCATTCCATTCTGACCAGCGGACGATCCCTGATGGCGCTGATCAGTGACATCCTGGATCTGTCCAAGATCGAGGCCGGGAAGATCGAAGTGCGCGAAGACGAGGTCGAGCTCCGACCCTTATTCGACGAACTCCAGGCAACCTACAGTGCCCATGCCGTCGCCAAGGATTTGGCCTTCCATCTCGAGGTTGTCTCCATCCTGCCGGCGATGCTGGTACTGGACGGGGGGTATCTGAGAAAGATCCTCATCCACCTGATTGACAACGCGATCAAATTTACCGCCCAGGGCAACGTCAAGCTGGAGGTCTCGTGCCGGGAAGGGACGGTCGGACAGAGGTCGGTGGACCTAGAGCTCTCGGTGACAGATACCGGGGTGGGGATCCCAGCCGACCAGCTCGATTCGATATTCGGCGCCTTTAACCAGCAGGACGGGCAAAGCATCAACGAATACGGGGGCACCGGTCTCGGCCTGGCTATCAGTCGCCACCTGGTCGCTTTGATGGGTGGCAAACTCTCCGTCACTAGCCAGGTGGACGTTGGCAGCACCTTTACGGTCATGCTCCCCGGCATCACCGTTATCGCGACTGGAGACCTGCCAGAGGATGAGAGGGATAGACACGAGGCGGATGAGGGCCGTCCACCCTCCGAAGATACGTGGTCTGCGGCGCAAATAGACGCGGCGACCAGAGACCGGCTTCCAAGCCTGCTGGCAAGCCTGCGGGGCGAGATCGCCGATGCGTGGGAAGATGTCCGCAGCAGCGGCAATATTACCGATATCGAAGCCCTTGCCGATGCGCTCCTCGCGGCGTTGGCCGACATCCAGTACCCGCCTTTGGCGCTGTGGGCCGAGAAGCTAAAGATGCAGGCATCGCAGTTCCAGATGGACCTGCTTCCCGAGACGCTGGATCAGCTACCCGATCTCACCGAGGAAATCGAGTCGCTCGCAATAGCAGAGCAAGCTGATTCTCCAAAGGATAAATCATGAATGCCACACGCACGGCACACATCCTGATTGTCGACGACACACTGAAGAATATCCAGTTGCTGGGCTCGATTCTCCGCGACCGGCAATACGAGATCAGTGTTGCCCAGAATGGGAAGCAGGCCCTGCAGATCTTGGATACTGCTGGGGCGTTACCGGATCTGATCTTGCTCGATGTGATGATGCCCGAAATGGACGGATTCGAGACGTGCCAACGGCTGAAAGCCGACCCGAAGACCGAGGACATACCGATCATATTCCTGACGGCCAAGGTGGAGCTAGACGACATCGTTCACGGCTTCGAGCTAGGTGCGGTAGACTATGTGACCAAGCCATTCAACGCCGCCGAGTTGCTGCAGCGTGTTCGCACCCACCTGGATCTCGTACAGGCACGTCGCGAAGCAGAGGAGGCGAAGGCGGCGGCCGAGGCGGCCAACCAGGCCAAGAGCGCGTTCCTGGCCAACATGAGCCACGAGATCCGCACGCCGATGAATGCGATCCTCGGCTTCTCGGAGATCCTGGCAGGCTTGGAGAAAGACGTCCAAAAGCGCCAGTATCTAGACTCGGTGCGCACGAGCGGCAAGTCACTGTTGGGCCTGATCAACGACATCCTCGACCTGTCGAAAGTAGAGGCGGGCAAGCTCGAGCTGCAGTACAAGGCGACCGACGCGAAAGCCCTGTGCAACGAGCTTGAGCAGATCTTCGCTCAGAAGACGCAGGAACAGGGCATCGATCTGATCATCGAAGCCGATGACCTGCCGGAGGCCATCGTCGTCGACGAGCTGCGCCTACGTCAGATCCTCGTGAACCTGACCTCGAATGCGATCAAATTCACCGAGTCGGGGCACGTGAAGATCAAAGCGACCTCGGAGCCGACCTCGGAGGGCACGACGGTGCGCTTCGCCGTCGAAGACTCGGGGATCGGCATCCCGGCCGATCAGCAGGACAAGGTCTTCGGCGCCTTCGAACAAACGACGGGGCAGAGCGCGGCCAAGTTTGGCGGCACCGGGCTGGGCCTGGCTATCTCCAAGCGTCTCGCGCAGATGATGAATGGGGACATCACGCTCACGAGCGAAGTGGGCACGGGCAGCACGTTCACCGTCGAACTGCGCGACCTGGCGGTGGTGTCGAGTGATGAGCTCGCATCTTTGGACGATGATGCTGCAGAGATCGCCAGAGTTGGGTTCGAGCCAGCCAAGGTGCTGGTCGTCGATGATGTGGAGTACAATCGACTTCTCGTGAAAACCTATCTCGCCGGCTATGGGTTTGATCTCATCGAGGCGTCGAGCGGGGAGGACGCATTGGCGATGTGCGCCAGTGACCATCCGGATCTCGTGCTGATGGATTTACGCATGGAAGGAATGTCCGGGCTCGAGGCGACAGAGGCTATCAAGGCCGACGCAGCCCTGAGTGACATTGTCGTGATCGCTCACACCGCCGCCGCAATGAAGGAAGAGGAGGATCAGATCAGCCAGATCTTCGATGGCTACCTGGTCAAGCCTGCGAGCAAGACAGATGTCGTACGAGAATTGATGAAACATCTCCCACATCAATTGGCCGAGGATACGCCCGAGGAGGCTGGGGTAGCGACGGTGTCAACGATCGATAGGTCTGCCGCTCCACTGACGCCTGAGCAACGGACTCAGTTACCTGACCTGGTGGCCGCTCTTGAAGAAGAAATCGGCCGCTGTGAAGAGATTGGGCAGACGCTGACGATCAACGATGTCGAGATCTTTGCCAGCCGTATGCAGGAACTGGCGACCCGCCACGACTCCGCCCTTCTGAGCGATTGGGGTGAGCGCCTCGCAACGCAGACGACGCTGTTTGACATTCCGGCCATGTCACGGACGCTGGATGAGTATCCGTTACTCGTCGAGCAAATGCGTTCTATGGTGGCCGACAGCTGAAGTCACCCCAACGGCGAACTCGCTTCGGTAATGGGTGCACGTGCATGGCGAGCCTCAGAGTCCAAGAGTCCAAATCGACTGGGCTAGCGTGGCTGTTGTGACACTGCCCATCGACATACGTTTGTCGGCCAGATCCTTAGCCAAAGCTTGGCCACACCGTCTGAGCCCCCTGCGGAGATCAGAATTTTGGAAGCCACCTCAGCCGAAAACCCCAACCGCTCCCTGACGCAGAAGCAGATCGACACCTTCCGTCGTGAAGGCTACGTCCCCATCGGTAAGTTGATAGAAGACAGCGACTTGGAGGAACTGCGCGCCGAATACGACCGTGCCTTCCACGAGGCGCGTTCCTCTTCGAAGTATCGCAATCTCTCCGCCGACGGCGGCGCGGCGCAACGACATGATGACGGCGCCGAAGAGGAGATGCTGCAGATCATGCAGATGTGTGAGCGCAGCATGGCCTATCGACGGCTTCTCTACCACCCAGCCATTCTGGATATCGCTGAGGATCTGATCGGTCCGAATATCCAGTTGTTTCATGATCAGGCCTTATTCAAACCGGCTCACCATGGCGGCCCCATTCATCCGCATCAGGACAATGCCTACTGGCGCTGTCTACCGGCCAATCTCGTGAGTTGCTGGCTCACACTCGACGATGTGGATGTCGCCAATGGCGCGATGCATCTGTTGCCTGGTTCCCATCTGCAGGCTGTGGGACACGAACGTGGCGATGTCCTTCTCGATGCAGATGGCTTCGACAAAACCTCCGCCAATGCGGTGCCCCTGCCAGCAGGTGGCGCCCTGTTCCACCACTGTCAGACGTTACACTTCACACCACCGAATCATACAGATCGACAACGGCGCGCCTTTGCCATGCATTTCATGACGCCCGGGACACGGTCTATCAATGGCGACTTGCCCGTTGGTTATTCCCGTCCTCTGCTGCGAGGCCGTATATAGACGGCCTGCCATGAGAAGCTACCGATCTCGCATCGACACGATGCCACTCACCGTCGTTCTCGTGGCCATTTTCATCGTGGACATCGCAGCACTCGGCGTCGTGTCTCCCGTCCTTGGTCAGCAACTCCCCTGGCTCCCCTTTACATGGTTCCTCATTGCTGCAAGTCTGCCTGTCGTGCTGGCGTTGACCATCGTCCCTGTCAGATATCGGTTGCTAAGCAACCAATTGGAGATTCGCAGCGGTCTGTCCTTGAGTTGGCGTATTCAACTCGCCGATATCCACCGCGTCGTGCCCGTTGTCAGTCTGCGCCCCGCCCCGGCGCTGTCTTCGCAAAGACTTCGAGTCGACTACCAACACGGCAAAGGGATTCGCTCACTGCAGATCTCGCCCCACGCAATGGACCTGTTTCTGCAGGATCTGGTGTCGCAGGATGCCGGCCTTGATCTGCAACACGGCGGCATCGTCCGCCACGGCGGCCCCATACTGCTCTTCGACTCTCTCGCCTCCTGAAGTGACCGACCTCTACCGCCGCTGATCACGGACATTGATCAGACGAGGGGATGTCTTACACTTGCGACCCACGTCCCTTTCAGCGGAGCAATTCAATGCGAGTTCTCGTCGTCGGTGGCACAGGCCACATTGGCAGTTATCTGGTACCACGCTTGATCCTGGCTGGGCACCAGGTCACCGTCGTTGCCCGCCATCCACATCCTCAATACACGCCGGAGCCTCTTGCCTGGCCGCAGGTGGAGTGGGTCACCGCCGACCGTAGAGCGGAAGAGGAAGCTGGTACGTGGCAGGCCCGCATGGAGGGACTGGAAGCAGATATTGTCGTCGACCTAATCGCCTTCACACCGCAGCAGAATCAGTCAATGATGGATGCCTTCAATGGCCGCATCGATCATTTCCTCCACTGTGGAACGATTTGGGCCTATGGCCCGACGGAACGGGCTCCCTATGAGGAGCATCATCCACGACGCCCCACCACACAGTATGGCATCGACAAGGCACAGATCGAGGCGGATTTACTGACCGGCTGGCACGAAGAGGCCTTTCCCGCCACCATCATACACCCCGGCCACATCAGCGGACGACGCTGGCTGCCGATCGATCCTCAAGGCAGTCGTGATGGCGTCGGTGTGTATGAACGACTCGCCACGAACAAACAGGTACACCTGCCCGATCTTGGCCTTGCCACTCTCCACCACGTGCACGGCGATGATGTGGCACAATTGTTTCATCGATCCATTGACCGGCGCGAACAGGCCCTGGGAGAATCCTTCAGTGCCGTCGCACCTTATGCCATGTCACTTCTGGGTTGCTGTCGCAGTGTAGCCGATCTATTCGGCACGGAGCCAAATCTGGCCTACGTCTCTCTGCAGGAGCTGGCCGGTATTGTTGGCGAAGATTCCCATGCCATTATCGAATCCCATGTCGTCCATTCGCCCTGCTCCAGTATTGCCAAGGGAAAACGACTGCTGGATTACGAACCCAGATACACGACGGAGCAGATATTTGCAGAATGCATCGAACACCTACTTGAAACAGACCAATTGCGGATCTGAGGCACTTTTGTGCGGTCCGAGTTTTTCCCTAACCTACCTGACCTACTACCGAGCGATCCACCGTCAACGGCGAGAATCCAGATGAAGATCACCGACGTCGAAGCGATCCAGATCAATCCAAAATTGGCTGCACGAAATGCCAATCAAAAACCACGTTTCAGCGGCATCGACACACAGACTGTTTTCAAGATCACCTGTGACAATGGCATTGTCGGTTGGGGTGACTGCCGTGGCCATGTTGATCTTGCCCAATCTCAGATCGATGCAATGATCGACCGAAGTCCAGCAGAGTTTCTGACAGCCAGTATCAACCCTGGTCTGTCAGGCGCCACGTACGACGCCGTCGGCAAGCACCTGGAGGTGCCAGCCTACAAGCTGATCGGCCAGAAAGTTCGCGATCGCGTGCCTGTTGCCGCATGGACCCGCCCGGCATCACCGGAAGATCTCGCTGCCGAAGTACAGCGGGCAGTCGGCGAAGGCTACATGACCTTCAAGATGCATTCCTGCAACTACTATTGCATTCTCGAACAGAACCGTGCTGTCGAGGATGTCGCACCCGCAGGATTTCGTTTTCACTGGGACCTAAATCACAACCGGCCCCTCAACTGGGTGCTGCGCACGGTGGAGAAACTGGATAAGTCTCCTGTAGTCGGTGTCCTGGAAGACCCACTCAACTGGCGCGACCTCGAAGGTTGGCGCCGGCTGCGCAATTCGGTACACATGCCGCTGCTGATGCATGTGCCGCAACTGGGCGGCGGCCCTGAGATTCTCAATGGCTGCGCCGACCTGTATATGATTGCCGAGCACGGGATTCCCGAGGCGATCAAACGTGCGTGGACCTGCGCCGAAGCCAATGTGGGCTGTGTCATTCAATTGACAGGTGGCACGCTGTCGAAAGCGATGGCCATGCACCTGGGCGCTGTGGTACCGAATCTGTCGCACTCGACCAATCTGGATGATCAGTACGATGAAAGTGTCACAGGTGGTCGACTCGAAGTGGACGAGGGCAGCACGCCCGTTCCCGAGGGCCCCGGTCTGGGTGTGGACGTAGATGAGAAAGAACTCAAGCGCATCGCCAAGAACCCGAAAACGGAGATTCCGCGCATCATCAGCGAACTCCATATGCCACAGGGCGGCCGCTTCGTGCAGCGCGGCTGGCCGAGTACGGATCGGCAGATTGGTTATCCGGAAGGCGGCATGCCCGGTATTCGTCTGGAGATATGGGAAGAGGATGACTCAACCGAATGGACGAAGCGGTGGGATGAACTCGAAGCGGGTGCACGGCTGGAAACGACACATTGATGCAGGCTGACTACGCGCACCACACGTGCGCCACAAGGAGACACACATGAGAGGGATGCTCGACGACCTGGCCCGAATTCGCGGCGGCCGCAGCGGTCGTCATTCGAGTTGGGAGACCAATGGTCGCAACAGCGATGCCTGGTTGATCGAACCGGGTGAAACCCGCGTCCTGGCAGACATTGATGGTCCGGGATTGATCAATCACATCTGGATGACCCAGGGCAATCACTATCGCGAGACACTGCTGCGCATCACCTGGGACAATGCCCGTACACCGAGTGTCAATGTGCCCTTGGGTGACTTTTTTGGTCTCGGCCACAATATCGTGAACTCCTATGAGTCCTTGTTGTTCACCGCCTCGACACGCTCGAACAATCGTTTCAACACCGGCTGTGCACTGAACTGTTATGCTCCCATGCCTTTTCGTGAACGGGCCCTCGTTGAACTCGTGAATGAGAGCAAGGAAACGCACCGTCAATACTTCTACTTCGATTGGGAGGCCTTTGACACAGAGCCCGACGAAGATCTCGGTTACTTCCATGCCGAGTTTAGACGCGAGAACCCCTTTGGCGGCTGGGGTCATGAGATCACCGTAAATACGCCCGAGGCGAACATCGCCAACAAGGAACGTCTCGCCTGGGACAACAACTATGTCATCCTCGATACGAAGGGTGCGGGCCACTACATCGGCTGCAATCTCTCGGTGACGAATTTCCAGGGCACCTGGTGGGGTGAGGGTGACGACATGATCTGGGTCGATGGCTACAAGTGGCCTCCTGACCTGCATGGAACCGGTTCGGAAGACTATCTGAATCAAGCGTGGGGAATGCAGGACAATGCGTTCCTGCGCAACGGCTCGTCCATTCACGAAAGCAACACGAATGGCTATCAGACGAGTTATGTTCATCACATTGAAAATCCCGTGCGCTTCCAACGCGAACTCAAAGTGACGATTGAACACGGGCACGGGAACCACCTGTGCAATGAGATGAGTTCCACAGCCTACTGGTATGCGAAGAAGCCAACACGTGTGGCGAGGCCACCGGCGGTGGCTAAGCGTGCGCCCGTCTTGCGCGACAATCAGGGCAATTGGCTCATGGACAAACGCAATCAGACGACATCACAGCAGATCAAACCGAACAAGGAAATGAAAGCGAACAAGGCCACGTGGAAGAAGAAAACTCAGTAACCGACGCCGCCCCCACGGCCACATGGGAAGCGGCGGATCGACACTTTGAGCCAGCAGTCGTGGCGCCGCAGAGTGATCTGGGTAAGTGCTTGTTCTTTGCCTTCCACGATGATCGATTGCTTGTCTATCTGGAACCCAAGGGGCATTTGCTGCCGCAATTAGCAGATTTCGGCGACCTCAACCTGCCCTTTAGAGATCCCCACTATCTCGGCCATCTCGACGACGTGCATTGCTTCGCCATCGACCTGCAGACCGATGCGCCCCCGAAGGGCATGGCTTTAATGGGACTGCGTGAACTCTACGCCGACTTCTCAGAGGGGATTTTCCAGCTTGCAGGGCGCGCCTTCCAGATCGTGAACTGGGACCGCACGCATCACTTCTGTGGTCGCTGTGGAACGAAGAGTAACTATCACCAGTCGGATCGCGCCCGACAGTGCCCCGATTGTGGGCTATTGTCTTTCCCTCGCGTTTCTCCCGCCGTCATCACCCTCATCCACAAGGGGGATGAATTCCTGCTCGCCCGCAATGCTCGCTTCCCAACGGGTCGCTACAGCATCATCGCCGGTTTCGTTGAAGCTGGGGAGACACTGGAGGAGGCGGTGGCCCGTGAGATCAAGGAGGAAGTGGGCGTCGATGTCGCACAGATCACCTATCAAAGCAGTCAGCCATGGCCCTTTCCGCATTCGTTGATGGTCGGCTTCACCGCTGCGTGGTCTGATGGTGAGATCTGCATCGACAACGACGAGATCGTCGAAGCGGGATGGTTCTCCGCCAAGCATCTACCCCCCTCTTTGCCCGACGGCATCAGTATCTCGCGCACACTGATCGACACCTTCCTTCAAGATCATTCATGAGCACAATGACCAAAGCTGAGAAGGTCAACTTCATCGCGACCACATTGGATCGCCTCTATCAGGTGCCACCGATCCCTCTGGATCACCGTTCGACGTACGAACTGTTGATTGCCGTATTGCTGTCGGCACAGACGACGGACGTCAAGGTGAACGAGGTAACACCCGCCCTGTTCAAGCGCGCCAATACGCCGCAGAAGATGGTCAAGCTCACCGTCGACGACATTCTCGAGTGCGTGCGCACCGTCGGCCTGGCACCAGGCAAGTCGAAGAACATTCACCGCCTGTCCGAGCTTCTCCTGCAGAACCACGATGGCGAAGTGCCGCAGACACTGGATGAGTTGGAGGCTCTACCGGGTGTGGGCCACAAGACAGCATCCGTCGTCGTCGCCCAGGCCTTCGGCCAACCTGCCTTCCCCGTGGACACGCACATTCATCGACTCGCCTATCGCTGGGGCCTTTCCAATGGCAAGAATGTGGAGCAGACAGAGAAGGATCTGAAACGCGTCTTTCCTGAGAGCACATGGAACAAACTACATCTGCAGATCATCTATTTCGGACGCGAGTACTGCCCGGCACGCAGTCATGATCTGGCAAGTTGCCCCCTCTGCAGTGTCGTGGGACGCAAGAGTCTGCTGAAGTAGCAGCGCGACGACCACATCGATCATCGATCACAAGGGATGTGTCATAACCGATGAGTCACAACAAAGACGGCAGTGCGTTTTCTGATCAGTTGCACGCCGCCCGGCAACAAACCGGTTCAACATTCAGTGGCTATCTTCTGCCTCAGAGCCCGACGGAGCAGGACCTGCTCGCCGCGGTCAACGACTACGAAATCATCTGCGCCGCTAACATCTGCGCCGTCCTTGAACGTTTCGAGCGGCATGCTGGCAGCTATCCTTTCGTCGACACGAAGCTCGACCTGCAGACGGGTCAAGACTTCGATCCAGCAGACATCGTACGCGGCCGGGACACGATCTATGGCTGGATTCAAGGTCGCGGCCTGGAGTCGCTTGCGGGACATGCGCAATGGGCCGACGGACATGCCAACGAAGACATTGCCTCCCTGAGCCCTCGGCTGCGCGGCATGGAAGCGATCGTCCTCGATTCGGTGCAGCGTCTCCGCGCTACAAACGCTGGCCATCTCTTCTTCTTTATGAAACCCGATGGCGTTCCCTTCGTCCTTGCTGCGGATGGGGGTCACGCTGATCTGCCGCAGGATTCTTCTACACAGAGTGCTTCTACACCAAGTGGCTACAGCGATCTCTTCGGTGCGAAAGGACTCTTCGCGGCCGCTCGCGACTTAGGAAACACCGCGGTGGAAGCCGAGGCACGCGCCTGGATGCAGGCTGTCGCCGATGACATCCTGCAGCGCCGCTTCGCCTCAGACCAGCAACCCCTGGACCCAACGAACCCGATCGAGGCGCTACCTGGTCGTCACGGCCATGGTCCCTATATGATCCAGCTCGGTGCCAGCGCCCTCGCCGCCGCCGCGGGAGATGCCGCAGCGATTGCCGAGGGCCTCACCTTGATCGAGCACGAATTGTCGATACACGCCAATGTGGATGGGCGACTTTCCGGCTTTGAAGAAGGTGATTTCTGGGAGTTCGTTGGCGATGACAATATGCCACTGCGACTTGAGGATGGATCGGTTCTGTGCGATCCCGGACATGCGCTCGAATTTGTCGGGCTCGCCTACAAATTCCTGCGTGCCGCCAGAGGCGCAGACGTTGACGCATTGACGTCGGAACGTCTGAAGCTGGCCGCGGGTCCCCTACCGACCATTCTACAGCAGATCTTTCGTCTTGGCTTTCAGCCTGATCCCGGAGGAATCTGTAAGGCATACGACATGGTGGGCCGTCGCCCTTTGCATACGGACATGCCGTGGTGGTCGTTGCCAGAGACGATTCGATCCGCCGCTTTCTGCTGGCGTGAGAGCAATGAAGCGGATGTGCGCCGGGCGTGCCTTGGCATCTGGCGCGATTGCCACAATGCCTTCGTCGAGAATTACCTGCGGCCCGAAATCCACCTGATGGCCATCCAGACACTCACCATCGAGGGCACCGTCTCTCCCGCAATTCCAGCGACGGCTGATGCCGACCCCGGTTATCACACGGGACTGAGTCTGCTCGACGTGATTGGCCTCTTTCGAGACTAGCGCAGTCAGTCGTTCCTACTCTTCTTCGAAGACCGGATCGCCTCGATGTAGTCTGAGGGCGATCCGCAACGTCTGCAGCATCGAACGCTGCGTCGGTGCGTGCGCTGCCAAGTAGCGCGCTGCCGCCACCAGGACATGGCGCTGCTCCTCTGCATCAGAGCGCTCTGCATGCTGCCGGATCGCCGCTTCCAACATCTGATAGCTGTGGAATTCCGCATCTTCGCGGACCAGCGACTCTGCAAGGGCGCCAAATAGTGCCGTTGTGTCGTGGCCCGCAGCGACATAGTCATAGACGAGACGCCCTGCTTCATCGACCTGCTGTTGCCTGTTGAGCAGATCGAGATACTGACTGAGCGCAGCTTCGCCAGCCCCCTGCGATCCTTCATCCCCAATCGCTGCGGAGTCATTCTTAGACGGCAACCTGGCCGGTGGAACATTGAGAAACCGGTCCAGATAGATTCGAAGAGCGCCGTGGTAAACGCCACGCAGCAGTTCTGCCGATTCGTGACGTTTGAGCAATTGCTGCAGGGCGTTGGCATAGCTGAAGGTGTGCAACACGCCGATCCAGTCGATGAATTCATTCTGCACGTGAAACCGGGCGACCCGTAGAGCGGCAGCGTAGGCTACTTCCCCTGCCAGTTGCAGCGGCGTCGCTCCCGACGACACAGCCACGTCGAGGCTCTCGACGATGGCCGCAGGATCCTCGCCAAGCAAGGTATCGATGAATCCTTCCGGCTTCTGCCACGTCGTTGCCTCCGACTCCGCCATCAACTGGCCAAGCTGGTTCAGATGCGGTAACAACAATTCCTTCAGATCGACGGGGCTGCGCCAGGCGTTGGTCTCTTCGGCGCGCTGCGAACGGCAAAGGTGACCTACAAGTGACGATAGAACATCACCCGCTTCGTCCCAGCCGATCCGATTGATCAGATCCGTCCAGCCCTCCCCTGCCTGCACGATACCTGCCGCATCCGTCACCGTCTCGAGAGCTCGCACCGCCGTTGTGCCAACAGCTACGACACGATGTCCATCTCTTTGCGCCTGGCGCACCAGTTGCGCCGTCGTCGCCGGCACACGATACCATTCTGCATAGGGTGGTTCGTGGTCCTCGAGACTGGCGACCCCCGTGTGTAGCACCAGGGGAGCAATGTGCACGCCGCGGGCAACGAGATGTGTGATCAGTTCGGCACTGAATGCCCTGCCCGCAGAGGGCATCTCCGCACTGCCTGGTTCTGTAGCGTAGACGGTCTGGTAGAAATGTGAGGGCCATGACTGTTGCACATAACCATAGCGAATCGGGAAACCGTGAACCTCGAGGTATTTCTCGAGAGGGCCGGTGCCTGTGATGTCTGCAACCCACAGGCGCACCTGATCGTCATCGGACCCCGGGTGCTGGGCCTCGCCTGAGTTCGGGCGATACGGTCTGAGCAACTTCGCCTCACCCCCGGCTGTGAAACGAATCAGCTGCCCTGCAGCGGCTGACCGTGGCACGGTGCCCTCGGGGGTCGGTTGTCGGACTTCGACGACCCATCGATCAGCTGCGAGCTTCGTCGACAGATGCAGGTGCACAGCCTCACCAGCGATCTCGCCCTCGACCGCGGCATTCAGCGTGCCACTGACATTGATCACCAGCACATCCCCCGCTTGCAGAAAGGCGCCGATCTGTTCGAACCGCGTATGTTCGATCTCCGTGGTCTCAGCATAGTGAGAGACCATCAGTTTGACCTGATCGCGGCGCAGACCACGAGCCTCCGGTGGTTCACCTGCTTCCAGATGGCCGGGCAACTCGTAGTCGAAGGTGCCAACGCCCGCGTCCTCGATACCGCGGAAATTGAGTAGACGACACGTCGATGTGTCGAGCCCCTTCACTTGGGTGCCAGCCGGTGCAACGCTCAGGCTCGTCATGACGCCACCGCCAGTGGGGTCACAGCCCCAACCCGTTGCGGTAAGCTGCAGACCAGACTGCGTGCCTGATAGCGACCACTGGGCAAGTCTCCCTCGATCAACTCGATCAGCCCAGGCAGACTCTCGGCAGGCAAGGGGCGATCACTGATGTCCTCTCCAGGGAAAGCCTCCTGGTGCATCTGCGTCCGCATATCTCCCGGGTCAACGCGATAGACTCTCCAGCCAGGCTCCTCGGCAGCCAGGACATTCGTCAGTTGCTCCAGCGCCGCTTTGCTGGCGCCATAGCCTCCCCACTCCTCGTAGCCTTCAATGGCGGCATCACTGGTGATGTTGAGGATGCGCACGTGCTCTGCCAGCACAGGTTGCAGATCCTGCAGAAGCCACACAGGTGCGAAGGTGTTCACCTGAAAGACCTGTTCGAGAATGGCCGTGGGATAGTCGAGAACACGCGGCTGCGGACTTGGCCCCAGAATGCTCGCATTATTGACGACCAGATCGACGTGACCAGACTGGCGTGCCGCTTGTAACAACTGGCTGCGGTGCGCGGCATCAGTGATATCGCCAGCGATGGCGGTGACCTTCGTCCATGTCGCCAGTTCAGCGGCAATGCGCTCCAGATCGGCTCCACCTCTGGCATCGAGGATCAGATGCCATCCGCGTTGAGCCAACTCTCGTGCCAGCGCCGCACCGAGGCCACGGGAGGCGCCTGTGATCAGGGCAGTTCTTGGTGTCGCCGTTGGGATGATAGCGGTCATGGTTCAGCTCCTTTGAGAAGTGCGTCATCGTAACGCTCTTCAAGGTAGCCGGCGCCATGGGGCCCGGAATCGGACAATCGACGGGTTTTGGCCTGTCCTTTGGGACAGGTTGCTGACTGCTGATGCGGGATGACCTCTGGTCGCTGCTCAGTCGCCCCAGCGATCAAGACCCAGCAGCCGACGTCCCAGCGCCGTCAATTCCGCCGGTTCATTGGCCTCTTCCCAGCGCCGCTAATCTCCGGGGAACGCCGAGCCCTCAGGATTCAGCCGTTCCTGCCACATCTTCACACGCTGTCTGCACGCCTCCTGATTGCTGTCATGGGCGGGAGACATCGAGATGTACTGGGCCAAGCGTGGTTTGTCTGTGAGGTTGGGAGAATTGCCGTGGGCTAGCAGTTGATGCCAGATCAGCAGGTCTCCTGCTTTGCCGGGAATCTTCTGCACATCCAGTCCTTCCAGATCAGGACGATGCGCATCGCGATCTTCTGGCTGCGTCCGCACCCAATCCTCGAATTGCCGGTGGAATCCTGGGACACATTGGAAAGTGCCCTGATCTTCGGCGGTATCCTCAAGATAGAGCACGCCTTGCACACCAAAAGGAATAGGCCGCTTCGATGTGTCCGTGTCCCAATGCACCATCCCCGTGTGTTGCCAATCGGGTTGATCTTCACGGTTCGGCAGATTGCAGTTCGCCCGATCCATACTCACCCACAGTTTCGGCGTTCCCCAGATCTCGGCGAAGGCCTGATGCACGCGGGGGTGCTGACGATTGTCCCACAACCCCTGGGTCTGATACATCTCGACCATCCCACCGCGACGCGCCGGTTCACGATACCAGTCGTCCGGGTCATCGGGAGACATATCCAGAAAGCGCCACACCTCCTCGACGACGGCCTGCAGGTTCTTTCTGGGTACCACGTCGTGAATCACGACGTAGCCATGGGTGTTCCAGAAAGCGAAATCCTCTTGTGTCAGCAAGTTGCTCATCTATTACCATTCCACCGGGTTGAAGACTGCCATGGTCTGGATCCCGTCAGGTGCCGATATTGAGCCCGATCGTGTATCCCTGCTACCCCTTGAATGGAGCACATCCGCCTCCCCATGTCCAGAATCCGACTTGCCCTCATTGGCTGCGGCGGCATGTCCCGCGCCCATCTGCGCCGTTTCGAAATTCTTGCCGACCGTCTTGAGCTGGTTGCCGCCGTCGATGTGGACGAGACACGCGCTGCCAGCGTCGCCGACGTTGTCGACGGGATTCGCACGGCGACCAACGTAGAGGAGGTCTTGGATGATGTCGATGCCTGCCTGCTCGTGCTTCCCCACCATCTCCATCACCCCATCGCCATGCAATGTCTGCAAGCGGGCAAACATGTCCTGCTGGAGAAGCCTATGGCGATCAGTGAGGCTCAGTGCCTGGAACTCATCGATACAGCCAAGCAACGTGATCTTGTACTTATGGTCGCCTACTGTATGCGCTTCCATCCTCTTGTGACGGGCATGAAACAGCTGATCGATGACAAGGTCGTAGGTGACATCTTTCAGGTCTCAATCTGGACAGAGCAGCATACGCAATATGATGAGGGGCACTGGGGTCTGAAGGAGTCTACCCTCGGTGGAGGGCAACTATTCTCTCATGGTTGCCACTACATCGATATCCTGCTGTGGTATATGGGCCGACCCGTGCGCGGCACGCACATGGGGTCAAATACGGGCACCGAATGGATGGAAAGAGAGGGTACGAGCAATGTCACGATCGAATTCGAGGGCGGCCGACTCGCATATCACTTTGGCACGTGGGGTGCGCGGGCAACACGCCTCGGCTACACTTTTCACGCCCATGGCACCAAGGGCATGATCGAAGCCGATATCCGTGCCGGCGAACTGCGTGTCCTGCGCCCGGGAGCAGAACCTGAGGTCGTATCGGAACATGAATCGGGTAAACACACGGAGAATGAGATGCGCCACTTCCTCGACTGTATCAGCACGGGTGAACGCCCCCTCACTGATGGCCCCGGCAGCCTGCAGGGCCTGCGATTGATCTGGCGTCTCTATGAAGCTGAGGATGCCGGCACCCTCGCCGACCTGCGCGGTCTCGGCCTCGACCAGGTCGACGCATCGGGTCAGCTTCTCTCATGAATCGTATCTGCAACAGGAGTCAGAAACCATGAAGGTCGGCGTCGCCCAGATCGATATCACACCGCAGGTTCCCGTTTGGATGACGGGATACGCCAACCGTGACCACAAGTCAGAGGGGGCCTATGCCCCTCTCAACGCAGGAGCAGTGTATCTGCAAGGTGCATCCGACGGTGCGCTGATTCTGACGGCAGATGTGATCGGCTATACAGCACCCTACGACGCCGAAGTGCGACAAGCCATTGCGGATGTGACGGGACTGCTGCCCCGACAGATCGTGCTGACGGCGACGCACACGCATTGCGCGCCTTTTCTATCCCAGTGGAATATGCCTGGAGAGGTCGAACTGGAATACGCGGCATGGCTCCTTGAGCGCTTTCAGATGGCAGCGATGCAGGCAATCTCCCAGGCCACCTCCGGACGCGTCGGTCATAGTCGCGGTCAATCCACCTTTGGCGTCAATCGCCGTCGTCCGGATGGCAAGGGAGGGATACTTTTCGCGCCGCACCCTGAGGGTCCTATCGATCGCGACCTCGACACCCTGTGGTTCTATGGTGAGAGTGATGTCTTGCTTGGTTCGCTGACGATCTATGCGTGTCACCCGACCAGTGTCGGCGGCTACAACATCGGCCCTGACTATCCCGGGTTTCTGTGTCGACAGCTCGAGGCAGATACCGCGGCGCCCGCCCTGTTTTCGACGGGGTGTGCGGGAGATGTGCGACCCTGGTTTGGCGGTCAGCCGGCAGATGAGTTTCCTCAGCCCGGTCTTGAAGAGCTTGAGGCAGCAGGAGTCACCATGGCGGGCGAGGTGATCGCCGGACGATCCACCGAACAGGCGGTCGAAGCGCAGACATTGGCTGTCGATCATGTCTTCCATGGGTTGCCCTACGATCAGCGCATGAACGATGAGCAATTGCGGGCAACAGCCGCCGGCGAAGATCCCTGGCTGAAGGCCTGGGCAGACCTCATGCTCAGCCAACGCGAGAGCGGCGATCTTGCTTCTCACTGCCCACACGAAATCCAGGCGATCAGGTTCAACGACGATTTCCAGATCGTCTTCCTTGGAGGCGAAGTCCTCAGCGAGATCGGGTTACATATCAAGCAGGTCCTTGATCCCGCGACAACGATCACCGTCGCCTATGCCAATGGCCTGATTGCATACGTTCCCAGCGCCAACGCCCATCCCCTCGGAGGCTACGAAGTCGACGGCTCGCACCACTATTTTCGCCGCCCCGCCCGCTTCACCGCCGAGATCGAATCCCTGATCGTGACCCAGATCCAGGCACTGTGCCAACGCCTGGGGTAGTGGCGCTGAGTGCCCGGCCAGCCAACAAACTGCTGGAGGCAAGAGCTCAGGACGCCCCCACAGCCGAGGTCAGTTTCGACCTTGGTATGTCCACCCTACAGGTGGATCTCTCCGGCTCAGGGGTTGACGGTCCTGCGGGGATGCTTCCCTGGCCGGTGATCGAAACGATCGCAGCAGATGATCACGGCTGTTTCGAAATCGTATCCGCTGAACCCCGGCGACTCCAGTGTATGTCCAGTATGACCGGTCGATTGGCGAGTCTTTATGCCACAGACGGGCCTCCCGCTCTGCTTCTGTCGGGCACCCTGATGCACCGCATCAAGGGTGTGCATCCCGGACAGGACACCCAGCTGAAGCTGGCCCCCCTCGGTCGGCTGTCTGCCTTTCGTGTATTGGACACAGCGACAGGACTCGGATACACGTCCATTGAAGCGCGACGCCGTGGGGCCTTAAGCGTCCACACAACCGAGCTCGACCCCGCCGTCGTTGATCTGCAACGCCGCAACCCGTGGTCACAGGAGTTGTTCCGTGATGATCAGATCGTCTGTGACACCGGTGACATTGCCGTGGAGATCGAGAGATTTGAAGAGGATCAGTTTGATCGCATCCTCCATGACCCTCCGGTTCTGGAACTGGCAGGAGATCTGTACGGGGGTGCTTTCTACACCCAACTGCGGCGGGTTCTGACGCGGCGAGGCCGACTATTTCACTATATCGGCAATCTCGACAGTCCCTCGGGCATGCGTGTCACACCCGGCGTCATCCGCCGACTCGAGGAGGCGGGATTCGTCGATGTACAGAGGCGCCCCGAAGCCTTTGGTGTCAGCGCCCGAGGCTGAGCAAGTCTCGTGTGTATTGGCGCGATCATCAGATACTTGCGCCGGTGCCAGCATGATGACTTAGGTGTTCGTGTGCGAAACTCCAGCAAGGGGAACGATTTGATCACTGGCAAAACACTGGCACGATTGCGACGATTACATCTCTACATGGGTGTAACCATCGCACCCCTCATTCTGTTTTTCGCTCTTTCTGGTGCGTGGCAAACATTTGGCTTCCACAAGGACGCCAAGGACGGCAGCTATATTGCGCCCACCGTCTTGTCCGTGGTGTCTGATGTACATGAGCATCAGCGTGCCGGCAGCAATGCACATCGGTCCACGGCCTTCGCTGTCGTCGCCCTGCTGGCGGCCCTTGGCCTCGTGGCGACGACGGCCATGGGCATTCTCATGGCATTTCGTTTTGCCCCCAAACCACTGATTGTTTGGACCCTGCTTGCGGTGGGGATCTTGTTGCCAGCTTTCTTACTCTGGATCGGCTCGTGATCAGACCCCGTGTTTTCTGGATTCTGCTGCTGGCGACATCGGTGCGCGCCGCTACACCCCAGATCTTCCCAACGAGCTGCGATCGTGCACCACGAATCGATGGACAACTCGACGACGAGTGTTGGACAACAGCCGCTCACGTAGAAGATTTCACCGTTGCTGGCCAAGGGACGGCACCGGACAAGGCGATGGAAGCCTTCGTCGCCTACGATTCGTCGAGTCTCCACTTCGCCTTTCGTTGTCAGGAACCAGATCCTCAGCAAATGCAGTTGCGGCACCTTGCTGACCATCCAGATATCTGGCAGGACGATGTCGTGGAGATCTTCCTGCGTACGGGCGGCGACCGTATGGCCATCGACCAGCTCCTCGTCAATGCCGCCGGTGCCCGTTGGGGTTTGCGACGACGGCCCGGGGGATTTCAGCCTTGGCCACCGACTTGGCCCGCCGCCGCAAAAATCGACGTCGACCATTGGACCGTTGAGCTGTCAGTGCCATGGGATCAGATCGGTGTGGACTCCCCTCTCCCGGGCCGGCTGATCGAGGTGAAATTTGGCCGCGAGGATTACACCGCCAACCCTGTGCGCCTTTCAGTATGGCCACCTGGCTCCCAGTATGCAGGCATTGACGGCTATGGCCGCATCTACCTTGATCCACCCCATCTTCTCCACGCAACGAAGTGGACCAGCGCAGATGGCGCTGACATCCGATCGGCTGGTCTGCGACTGACTGCTGGGACGACGGTTGCCGGCGAGGTCCGCTTGCGCCCACATACGCCACATTCCTTGCACATCGCCGCAGAAGGTGTCGGCGTAGCCACCGTCGAGGTGGGCGACATGGTGAGAACCCTGCAGCTGGATCACGCGACAGACAGCGTCACCGTCGACTTCGTCACATCTGGGCAGGGCGAGACTCCTCTTCGCCTCTCGGCGTCAGAGGGGTCACTGGATGTAGATCTGCAACTACTTGAAGTACCGAGACTGTTAACGGCTGGCGCCGCGATTCCATTGCCGTCGGGCCAGCCTCTCGCCATTGAGCATGTTCCTGTTGCGGATGCTCGAGCCGTGCGTGGCTTCATTGGCACCCCCTTCGACGGCAGCATGGCCACACGAAGTTGGAATGGTCAGGTCTGGGAATATCCGCAGGCAGGTGCAGGCGCCGGTGTGGGATACGCTTACGGCGGCAACGATGGGCTGCATGTCCGCTTCGCCGATGCCGAAGGTTTTGATGCACTGCAGATCCGCGGCGGCATCCGCGCGGATCTGTTTGCACCTGGCGTCTCCTACCAGGGACCTGACCAGCAGCAACCTCTCTATCACTTCCCCGGTCGGACATTGCGCTCCCGTGCCCTCTTCGAGAAACGTGTAACCACCCAGGACGTGAGTTTTTTCAATGTCACCGATGGCGTGATCGCTGATGCCGCTTTCTTTCGACTCAAGGAAATTGAACAACCAGCGTCATCGACCCAATGGCCCCTTGGCGGCGGTTTCACGACGACGGATGCAAGAACCGGAATCGGCGCTTTAGGGATCACCTTCGAGACAGACGACGCACCGCGGCAACTCACACTCATCGTCGATGATCCGTTGGATCCACGCCTGCAGTTGATGACAGTGGATGTAGAGGTCATGGGTTCCGGTTCGGCCTTCGTATTGCTCGATATTATCGATCAGGTGGTTCCTGCTGGCACGTGGATCTCTTGTCGCGCCCAGACTCAAGATGGCCAGGCCTGGACCGAGGGAACAGCACAGTTGTTTTCAATCAGCCCTGCCCTCGCCAACATCGAGGCGTCGGCGCATCGCCAGTTCCTGGTAAAGACCTTCTTCGCCTGTGCCAGCGAGCCGCGTCCCTGGACGGGTCTGCCACGCGCCGGCAGCCTGGAGGACTGGTTTGATCGTCACCCCATGGGTGACCAGCTCCGCCAGTTGTTTACCGCTGTCGACCACGCCCGCTGGATCGACCCGGCGGACGAGACAATGCGTCAATATGAACAGTGGTTGTGGCGTAACCGGCGCACGCCCGACACCATCGAACCCGCCTTGCTTGACACAACCCCATCAGCGCCGGCGTGGGCTCGCTGGGCCCGCACTGCGTGGCTCACGGCACGGGCAGTTCCTGATTGGTGGCTGCAGCATCGACTTGTCGAGACCGGAGAATTCGGTGGCGCCGTGGGTGATGACACGGATCTATATCAGAATTTCGTCGACTTCACCTTCTTCGAAGACAGTGGAGTCGGAGCACGTCTACGCGACGCGGCGGCACGACTGGCCGAACTGGCTGAACGAACAACCCTGACAGATGGCATAAACCAGCGCACGATGGATCCCTTGCACGCCTATGAAGAAGGCCTCAATCAGGAGGCCTTGATGAGTGCGTGGAACTACGGAGATCCGGTCCTTTTGGAGCGCAATATGCTGGCCGCTCGCTCCGTCGCTGATCTCACGGTGGTCACCGATCTCGGTCATCGCCACTTTCGCTCGCAACTGCTTGGCAGCGATGCGCGCAACTCGTCGGCAACAGACATGGATGGCCAGGCTCATCCCTCCATGTGGCATCCTGCACTTGAGGTCTTGTGGTACAATCAGAATCCACTTATTGAGCGCTGGCTTAGAGAGTGGGCCGATGGTTGGTTGGCCCATTTCGAGCCTGGGCGGTATGCACATGCCGTAGATGTCGCCAGCGAGCAGATTCAGGGCGTCAATACGCGGCCCCTGTATGGCGGCTACGGTGGCCAGGGCTCGGCCTTCGCCTTCCTCGCTCAGATCACGGGCGATCTCGAGTACGCATCACCCTTCTTTGATACCTACGCCGCCGGCAGTACCGCCACCTCTCCCGCAGACCTGGTCCTCGACTTTTACCATCGTTTTGGCGCGCAGGCTTTCGGAAATTCCCTCGCTCAACTGCCCTTGCGTGGCAACGCGGCCGCCGTCGTCCATGGCGACATGGATGCCCTGGTGGAGATTCTCCGGTCTGACATAGCGGAGCTGCAAGGCTTCAATGTGATGTATACATCATCTGAACCATTTACAGACCGCGTATTCCTGAATGCCATACGCCACGCTGCGATCAGCTATACCGGCGGCTTCGCCACGCGCAACAAATTCAATCGTAGTCATGCTGTCAGCTGGGGCGGTTTTGGCACAGACTATGCCGCCTTCGTGGCCAAGGCAGGACGAGACGAATTTCGCGCACGCCTTTTCAATTTCTCAGCCGATCGGATCCACGGTCACGCGCGCTTCTGGCAGTTGCAGCATGGAACCTACCAGATCCGCTCAGGTCCTGATCGAGATGACGATGGACAGATCGATACCCAGGCAAACACACGCGAGCAAGTTCTGCGGCGCGGTGAACCGATCGACATTGATCTGCCCGCGGGTGGTTCTGTCGTTGAGATAGAGAAAGTCCGAGCACTGCCACCCCTGTATCTGGCCCCGGATCTGGCCCTCTCGCCACTCGATATCCGCATCGAAGGGAATACGATCTCGGGGTGGGTGCACAACATCGGCCGCGGCCCTGCTGGCGCACGGCTGTCTCTGATCGCTGCGGACGGAGCGACACGGTTCATCGAACTCGGGGTCATCGACGCGCCAGATGATCTGCTGCCGCGACGCCTGGCCTTTCGCTTCGAAAGCCTAAGTCTACCCGAAGGGCAAGGCCTCCTGCGAGTGACCTCGACTCCTCAGATTGAGGAGCTCACGAGGGTGAACAATGTGGTAGACCTGGCAGATGTGCGCACAGCGATGCGGCGCTCAGCTGAAATCGAAGCCGCTATCCGGGCCGAAGCTACCCAGGCCGAAGCTACCCAGGCCGAAGCTACCCAGGCCCGACCCGAGTAAGCTTGCGCAGACAACGGGCCGTACGCGGCACGGGGAGGCGGCTGCCCCAGGCGCTGAAGGAGACCTCGCCCACAAATAGATCGCCTGCTTGCGTACAAGCGATGCCGTGAGGTGCTGTGAACTGACCCGGATCTTCCCCGGGAAAATCAGCTCCAATACGAGCGATCTGATGACCATCGAGGTCGTGGATCGTCACACAGGCGCCAATTCGCGGATAGGTGGCATTTACAGGTAGATGGCTTGGCAGTTGGCCGATGTAGGCGACATCGCCATCGAGGTGAAATGCACAGGGACGATGGATGTTCGTCCACTGCCCTAGATGCTTGCCATCCTCTTCGAAAATTTGGACTCGGTGGTTTTCACGATCCGCTACCAGGATTCTTCCACGCGAATCGACGGCGATGCTATGGGGCAGATTGAACTGCCCCTCCTCGCAGCCACTCTCCCCCCAGGACAGAATGTGCTCGCCCGTTGATGAATAGCGATGTACTCGGGCATTGCCATAACCATCCGCAACAAACAGCTCGCCGCTGCCGGGGTGCACTGCGAGTTTTGTCGGTTTGTTGAAGGGCTGACCACTCTGAGCGGGTGCTGCCTGACCAGGTGTGCCGATCGTGCACAGGACCTCACCGGCCAGTGAGCAGTGATAGATACCGTGCCCCTCATCATCTACACACCATAAGGTATCGTCATCCCCGAGGGTCGCACCATGAGGCCGGGCGAAGATTCCTTCGCCCCAGCAGTAGAGAAACTCGCCCGTCGCGTCGAAGACGATGATGCCGTGCGGACCCCGTGTCAGCACGTGAACTCGATCCTGCTGATCCACGACGACATCAGCAATCTCTCTCAGGGTCATGCCCTCGGGTAGTCGTCCCCAATCCCCGGGATGTTCCTCGTATTGGTACACCCCACCCCCGTCGAGCATGATGGTCAAAGCAGGTCTGAGCTGTCGATGGTCGATCCCCAGAATTTTTCGACATAACCAACAACCAGCCGCGTCCCCTCATCATGATCTACATAGGGAGCACATGCGGGATTGTACATCGTATCCGTGAGATCACGCACCAGCACCATATCAACGCCGCGTTTGGCCATCGCCTTGATCGCGAAGGAGCGGTGCAGGACACACATATTCGTGTGCACGCCCATGAGAATCACCCGACTGATTCCACGCGCCCGCAGAGCACCATAGACGACAGCTCCATCATCGCTGATCAGATCGTGCTCTGCATCAATCTCGATCCTCTCGTGTTGTCGCCTCCACTGCTTTGACGGGGAATCTTCCGGTGTCGTCGAGCCTTCGTCACTGGCATCCACAGGCAGAGGAGGATCGTATTCGTCGACCTGACCATTTGCTGCGAACATCTCTCCCACCAGAGACGCCGGATCTTGTGCTGGCGCCGGCAACACGGCGACGGGCTCCACGGGGTCCGTCATCTGCGCCCGCACCCGTGCCGGATGATTCTCGTAGAAATCCATCGTATCCGAAGGCGAGTGAATCACCAGCAATCCCGCCTTCCTGGCGGCGCCGGTTACGTCGTTCATCAGCGGCAGCAGGGCCTCGAGTCGCTCGCGGGCCCCACGACTCCAATGACTGTCCCAGACGTCGCACAACAGCAGCGCCGTTGACGCAGGTTCGATGGCGGTGGTCTCTTCCACCACACGCCAGCGAATGTGTCCCGCCTCATCGAGTTCGAGATTCTGTCGTCGCAGGTGCAAATCGATACTCATCGCTCAGTCATCCATTGCTTCGAATAATCGCAATTCCTCAATCAGTTCCTGGAAGGAATCTCGCTGGGCATCCGTCGCCGACACGAAAGGTGCCGACACGTGTCGCTCGATGACACCACGAATCTCAAGTACACACTTCACCTCGCCGTGTACCTCGCGATTCTGCAGCTTCGGCATGCGTGCGATGAAATCGTTAATGATCCGCTGCTGGCCTCGCGCCACGTCCAGATCACCGGTGGCAATGCTGTCGCGTATCGCGAAGGCACGTTCAGGGAACGCTAGCAAGGGAATCGCTGTGTGCCCCGCGGCGCCCATGGCCAATCCCGCCAGAATCTGACCGCCGCCAGCAGTGAGCACGGCGAAATCCTCTGCAGCAAACAGACACAACCGCTGCAGTTGTGCCAGATCACTACCCCCCGCCTTCATCGCAACGATGCGAGGATGCGCCGTCAGTTCCAGCAGCAGATTCGTATCAAGTTCAGCTCCGCGACTGCTGTTGTGATAGAGTACGAGTGGGATAGGGGACGCGTCGGCAATGGCATCGATGTGGCGCCGTATGTGATCACTCCCGAGACGCTTGTGCTCTGGTAGAATGACGGCTGCATCAATCCCCAGATCCGCGAGTCTTCTCGTGCGCTCAATGGTCTCACGCGTACCGGCGCGGCTCGTCTTCACCAGAACCGGTAACTGACCACCGAAATGTTGGACGAAGAGCCGTGTCGCAGCCTCAATCACCGGATCGGGTAGATTTTGATCCTCACCGGCTGATGCCAGTGCCCAGATGCCACTGAAGGGATAAGTCAGAGTGAATTCGGCGAGACGCTCGAATCCAGCCTCATCGAGAGACTCGTCCATCAGCAGGGGCGTGGGCACGACGGGGACCAACCCGCGAAGCCGTGCCGCCAACGAATCAGACTTGCTCATCTCGGATGACTACTGAAAAGTCCCAGAAACATCCATCGTCTTGCCACCTGCCTCTTTTGCTTTCGATGTCGCCACACGTTTCTGCAGTTCATCGTAGTAGAGATCAGCATCCACTGGCAGATCAACCCAGTCATCCGTCCACGCAGACAGCAACATGGCATTGAACAGTTCAACACTGTGGATACCCTGGAGACCGGGCGCCATCAACTCCGTCTTGCCATCATCAAGGATCGACTGGATCCAATTCGCCGTGATCGCCTTGTGCTCACCGCCCCCACGAGAGGGCGGCACGTCACAGGTCCAGACATTCGGACTGCCGAAACCACCCGGATACTGTTTAAGAAACTCACTCACCGACGATTCGGTGCGATGGAATGTGATCTTGTTGTCCTCGGCAACGATCTTGCCTCGATCCCCCGTGATCTCGAGACGATTGGTTCCGGGCGCGTCGCCCGTGGTGGTCACGAAGACACCCGAGGCGCCATTCGGATACTCCACATACGCTGTCACATCATCTTCCACCTCGATCTCGTGATGTTTGCCGAAGTGACAGAAGGCGCGCATCCTCGACGGCATGCCACAGATCCACTGCCATAGGTCGAGATTGTGCGGGCATTGGTTTGCCAGCACGCCGCCACCTTCACCAGCCCACGTCGCCCGCCAACCGCCCGAATCGTAGTAACTCTGGGCTCGAAACCAGGACGTAATGATGTAGTTTGTGCGGCGAATTTCACCCAGTTCACCAGAAGCGACTAACTCCTGCAGTTTCCGAGTTGCCCCGCGAGCACGCTGATTCAACATGAGGCCGAAGACTTTTCCGCTCTTGATCGCGGCCTCGTTCATCTGCTTCACCTGGCGTGTATACACACCAGCCGGTTTCTCCGACATCACATGCAGCCCGGCCTCAAAGGCGGCGATGGCGATGGGTGGATGGAAGTAGTGGGGCGTCGCCACGATCACGGCATCGACCTGACCAGAAGAGATCATCGCCTCCGCATCGTCGAAGCGCGAAACACTCTCACCCAGAGTCTCCTTGGCCCATGCCAGTCTCTCTTCGCGATTGTCCGAGACCGACGTCAGTCGAGCCTGGGGTACGTCACCACGCGCCAGATACGCCGCATGATTTGAACCCATGCCGCCGATTCCTGCGATACCGATCCGTACTTCGTCCATCCTCTTCATCCTCGTTTTCTTGTCGCTACGATTCGTTTTCTGTGGGCTGTATTGTTTGAGTCTTCGTCAACTTGCTGAACGCAGTGGTGTAGGCGGCCCGACGGGCTCTCCATCTCGACACACAACGGGAAAATGTGGTCCCGCCTCAGACATGGGTGCTTTGTCGGCAAGGTCGACGAATTGCTTCATCAGGTGATTGCCACCCGCATCAAAGGTGGCCTCCCCCGTCATGTAGTGGATGGCAATCGCTCGTCTCGGACGGGTTGATTGGTTGAAGGGGGAGCCGTGCCAGGTAAGGGAATGATGGAAGGAGACCTCCCCCTTCTTCACAGGCCAGGCGCGCGCAGTCACATCCCCCCCATTCGGCGCCTCGAAGGCGTTGAGCTGATCGAACTCTTCCAGCTTTTGCAGATCACCATGGGTGCGCAGGAAATCGATCTGATTCCCCCACTTGTGACTGCCTGGTACCATCCACATACAGCCATTGTCTTCATCTGCGTCATCCATCGGGATCCAGGCTGATACGGGCGTCATGGGTTTGATAATCGGCCACAGCGGTGCATCCTGATGCCAGGTCGTGGCTCCCCCTGTCTCGGCGGGCTTGTATTGAATCTGGTCATGCCAGACCTGCAGATCCTGGAAACCCGTGAGCTGACGGATGGAGTTGATGATAAAGGGGTGATAGATCAGGCGCTCAAAGGCAGGTGCCGCCTCCCAGATATTGACGATCTGCCAAACGGGTGTATCGCTGGCCCCATCCGCGCCGCTGCGCAGATCCCGAAAAGAGACGGGGTGCGGATCCCCCTCAGCAAACCCCTCTGGGCCGATCTCTAGCACGCGATCCAGATCGGCGCGCAGTTCAACGACCTCATCATTGTCGAGCAGTACACCACCATTGAGGCAGCCTTCTCGTTCAAAGAGGTTGATCTGTTCGTCGGTCAGCAAGAATCATCTCCACACGCGTGTTTGTAGTCAGTCTGCATTCTTTACTCCTCTTGAGTCGTCTGTGCCCCCGGACGTCGGGCGGCTGCGATCATGGCCAATCGATCGACCTCTGCATCGATGGGGACTGCGTGTAGATATCTCAGCCCACCGGCATAGCTGAGGGCCAAGTCGACGTATCTGTCGTCGTCGAGAGCCAGCAGATCGATGTTCCCTGTGGCCGGTGATGCTTCGACGGCGGATCGGAGGCGCTCGGGCGAAAACTGGTAGCCATCAACCCCCACAATCTTGAGCCCTTCAAACATGCCTGCTTGATCACCAACACCGCCGGGCGTCACACTGGTCACCATGCCTTCATTGCTCACGGTCAGACCGAGAGACTCGCCGAGATAGATGTATTTCCCACGTGATTCACGACCCTTGAGCGACGCAGGACGCTCATCGGTGACCTCGAGTCGATACCCCGCACTTTGCGCCCACAAAGCGACAAACTTCTCCTGTGTCTGAAATACGGCGACGTCGATCAGTTCAAGCCAGGGCGACTGATCATTCACGCGCTGCAGCGCCGTCACGACATCTGCTTGCTCGAATCCTCTTACCTCGACCGACGACCCACCATCGCCGAAGAATTCGCGACAGAATTGGTCCAGCCCCACCGCACCGGCAGACTCTCGTAGGATGCGCGCATCGAAGTCCAGCCACATCAGCGCGCCTTCGACGTAGTAGGACTGGCCGCGGCGCATCAATCCCCAGCTGCTGGATCCGCCGCGCAGGATATAGCTGGAAGCAGCCGTGTCACGTAGAGGACGCCACTGTCTTCCCCGTTCCCGCTGCCGCGCGGCGGTGTAGATCGCCATACGTTCGCGAAAATCCTGCAAGGTTACCAGCCCACTGCGCGCCGCAAGGACATTGCCGAGATATTGCGTCAGTCCCTCATAGACCCACAGCCCCTCGGTATTCTTGGGTTCGTGAAAATCGGCCGTCACCATCCCTGCAGGGCGGCGGAACTTACCCACCCAGGCATGCACGAATTCGTGCGGCAACAGATAACCGAGACCATTCTTCGTCCAGTCGAGGTCTCGAAATGCGTCTGCTCTTGCCGAGTTGAGCGAACTCTGGCGATGCTCGAGCCCCAGGCGAGGCACCTGATCACTGACGACGACCAGAAAGTGATAGCTGTCGAAGTGAGGTGCTGGCCCAAAAAGCTCTTCGCTTTCGAGCACGAGATGGCGGAGTGGTTGCAGGAGACTGTCTGCCGGCAGATCCTGTGCCTCATCAGCGACAATGTCGATCAGATACGTAGCGCCATCTGTGCGGGCCAACTCCACCTGGCGATAGTGCAGGCCGCATACCAGAGGACTGTCGACGAGCCGTGTCAGCGACAGCGATTCAAAGGTGAGGCGATTGCCATGACGCTCCTTCACGGCAATCGCCGAACCCGCCTGCCAGCCATCGGGCAAGGTCAACGTCAGTTGCACCTCAATCTCGTCGGTGACGGCCCCCTCGGGATACAACAGAATCGTATTCCAGTTGATAATGCCGAGTGTTCGGTAACCAAATGCATCGATGCCACGTGAATTCGTCGATGGCTGATTGGTGATATACGTAAGATCGACGGTTGTAGGTCCCGCAGTCCCTGCTCGAGGGACGAGAAAGCGATACACGTCGGCCCAATCACGCTCCCATGCCAGCACATTCCCCTCAGCATCACGGGGCACAAAGCCTGCCACATTCTCGACGGGCCCGCGCGGTGCGTGAATACCGGGAATCCACTTCGGATACAACAGCACGAGAGTATCACCACTCGCGTCCACTTCGATTCTACTGCGCAGCAATTTGCGCGGCAGATCTGTGGCATCGACGTCAACCCGCAGCACCTGCGATGCCTGTGCCGCCACGGCAAGGGCCAGCAACAATGCAACAGACAGGGCCATTCTCAGGCGTGTATTTGGTTTCATACAGGGAATGGTACACCCCCTGTCGCCTCGACTCAATCGGGGTTGGCCATGACGGCTCCTGTGATGTATTGTTCGCGCCTATGACAACACATAATTGGACTCAAAAGCTGCTGCCCCTACCGCAGGAATTTGCCGCGGAGGGCAGCCGTCATGTGGCGGCAAACAGAATCCGCGTGACCATCGTCGGCGATGCACCGCAATTGCAGCAGGCGGGGCAGATTCTGCGACAGGCGATCGGCGCCAGCGGCACGGACCGGGTAGAGCTCACGATCGAAGTGGGCACGTACGCCGATCAATCCGAACAGCATCCACTGCAGGATCTGAGCCACCTGGCAAATGCGGAACAGGCGTATCAGATCACGACGGTCTCAGATGATCGGATCGTGATCAGCGGCCAGGGGCCAGTGGGTGGCGTCTATGGCGCCATGACGATGGCGCAACTACTGACGGCGCCTGCGGGTCGGCGAATTCACATCCCGTTGCTGCAGGTCGTCGACTGGCCCGATATCAACCAGCGCGGTCTTTGGAATTTCCCCGAGGGCGACGAGTGGATTGATTGGTTGGCGCCGTTGAAACTCAACTACGGCAAGATGGCCGATACGCGATTGACGCCTGTGCGACGGGGTCGTCGCAATACAGCCACAGTCGAAGTAGAGCGGATGCAGAAGGCGCGTCGACTCGGCTTTGAGTACATACCCTATGTCTTGCATCTGAATTTTCTCCACGGCGTGGACCTGTTTCGGGCCTATCCGGAACTGGCCGGCAAAGGAGACGGCGCCCTGGCAGGTCGTTACTTCGCCCATAAGCAGGGCAATCAGCATCGTGCACCTTGTGCATCTGAGCCGCGATTGGTGACGGTCCTGAGTGAGTGGTTGCAATCGATCGCCAGCCAGGGCGCTGATGAGGTCAGCTGCTGGCTCTCCGAACGTCCCTGTCAATGCGAATGCGAGCGTTGTACTCCCGTAGGCCAATTCGTCCTCGAGACCCGCGCTTTCGTTGCCGCCTGGGAGAACGTGCGCAGCACCTATCCTGACCTGCTGATTCGCATCTTTTCATCGACGACGACACCTGAGCAGGATGATCAGATCCTCGCTGAGCTGCCTGCAGCCGTACGCTTCGAGCGCGCCTGCGCCTCGGGAATGGAGAGAGTGCGACATCAGCCGCGCGATCTGTTTGCCAATCCCCTGCTGGATGTAGCAGCGAGCGAGGGACGATGGATTGCCAGTTATGACGTACCCATTGGCGCCTACGGCAATGTCGACACACCCGAGACCAAAGTGCCGCAATACTCGGCACAACGGATTCGCGACTATGTGCAGCAACTGCATCGGCGAAACTATGCCGGCGCATATGGGATGCTCGCCTGGGGTTTGATGGCGCGAGAAGTCTGCGGCTTCAGCATTGCCGCTCTCGCCGAATACTCCTGGAATGGAGATGGCCGTAGCATCGAAGACTTTGCCACTGCCTGGGCAACTCAGGAGGGTTTGAAATCGCCAGAGAAAATCGGGCAATGGGCAAAGCTGCTGGGCGAAGTCGAATTCGATGTCTATGATGACGGCTTCCCGACCCACTATACCATGGGAATTGCGGCACAGATGGTCGAAGCCGGTGACGCGCCAAGATTCACCGAGGGGATCTTTCGGCACTTTCATCGGCGCGAAGACTTTGATACCAGACTGGCTGTGTGCCACCAAGCACAGGCACTGCTCGACAGCAAAGCTCACAGACAGCTGATACTGGCGACGCAGGTGGTTGCCAGTTATGTGCAACTCGCGTCTGCTCTCTGGGACATTGCGCATCTGCATGCACACGGCGAGTTGGGCAAACCGAAATGCCAGCAGCAACTGGCGGCGACCTCCAGCAAGCTCGCGAAGGCGGGGCAAACCAACACCGACGCGATCGTGGCGTGGCGTCGCCACCTGGGTGACGAGCCCTGGGCTCACAGAGTGCACGACGCGATCGGTGCGACACAGACAACGGTTGCACGAATTCTCAGCCATATCAGCGACCAGCACAGCGACCTGATCTGATTCACCTATCCCTCACAGCACGGAGATCACCCCATGCACGTAGGCACGCAGCAGTGGACGACGACAGACGAGGATCTTGAGTTCCTCGCTCGCCATGGTGTCAAAGCAAAGAACGAGAACTTCGTCACCTTTGATCGTGAAGTTGGTTGGGATGTGAAGGAACTGATCGAGAAGAAGGAGAAGTGCGCCAAATTCGGCGTCGATATGGAAATGGTGGCCATTCCGATCGCTTCTCTGAACTGCCATGGCGGCCAGGTGCCCAACTATATGCTTGGCAATCGCGAAGAAGGCGACAAGGAAATCGAGCTCGTCTGCAATATGATCCGCCAGGCGGCAGAAGCGGGAATTCCCGCGATCAAATACTACCTGTGCGCTATGGAGAATCAGCGCACGCCGAGTGACCCACCCGGGCGAGGCAATTCATCCTATAGCACATGGGATCTGGAGAAGGCGGACGATTCACAGCGTTACGACGAACCTGTGACAGCGCAGATGAACTGGGAGCGAATCACCTACTATCTCGAACGCGTTGTTCCCGTCGCCGAAGAATGCAAGGTGCGCATGGCATGCCACCCTTGTGATCCCTGGCTTCCACCGGGCTTCCGCGGCGTCGATCGCGTGATGGGTGGGCCAGAAGGTTTCCGCAAATTCATCACGATCTGTGAAAGTGACTATCACGGCCTGAATCTTTGCCTGGGTTGTATGGCCGAGGCGACCAATGACTCCCCCAACGAAGTCCCTGCCATCATCCGCGAATTCGGCTCGCAGAACAAGATCTTCCTCTGCCACTTTCGCAACATCATCGGGGGCCCAAACAAGTTTCAGGAAGTGTGGCCAGACGAGGGTGTGATGAGCATGTATCAGAACATGCAGGCACTGCACGAAGTCGGCTATGCACACATGGTCGTTCCCGATCATGGCCCCGGTCACGGTGAGGCGGGAGCCCACAGACAGGCTTGGGCTTATCAGTGGGGCTATATCAAGGCGATGATGCAGGCAGTGCAGGAGGGCGCACGGCAAGCAGCTGCCTGAGAGCGTTCCGTTGTGTAGATCGATTGTCTACGGATCGACAGTCGCTGCGAGCCGAATGTCATCAAACAAGGTCGTGACTCGCTCGCCTGTCTGATCGGTGTCCGCCGCCAGAACGATCGCTCTAAGTGCTGCCGGCTCATAGCCGAAAGCGCTGACAAAGTCTTCGTGGACATTGCGACGCTCCCAGGTCCACAGTCCTGCAAGTGCACCTCCTGATTGCAGCACGATCATGCGGCCACGTTTGGTTGCCCAGGTGCTGGGAAGGGTCGTACCGATGGGCTGGAGATTGTCCCATATGTAGACGAGCGTACGGATAGCGAGCGGATTCCAGCGGCTGTCACTGAACACCAAATAGAGGCGGGCGGCGTAATCGTCGCCCGCCTTCTTTGTGGCATCCGCCGTCTGCAAGACCCGCGAAACCTGCCAACGCCACGACAACCAGGGCGTATCCGCGATGGCGATGGATCCCAGATCCAGATCGGCGAGTTTGACACCGAAAGCGCGAAAATCGGCCTCGCTGTTTGCCCGCAGGCAGTGATTGCCGTCTGGCTCGGTATAGTGAGATAGCGGTTTCGACCCCATGCGCGGCAGTGGATCAGATCGCCAGGGCGCCAGATTGTCGACCTCGAAATCTGCGGCAAGAAGGACCGTCGAGGACCCAGCCAACCCGGATGCCGTCGCCGGCGCCTCTGCTTGCAACGACACGGCACTGCCCCACGCGAAGAGCAGAGCCATGCTGAATGACTTCACCGCTGCAGCGTCATTCTTCTTCACGGATACAGCGGAATCCGAGGCTGAAGAACCAGCGACCCGGACCATCTGCGTCGCGGTAGGCACTCATCAGATTCGCCGCCTGTTTGCTGAAGCCGCCACCGCGCACACTGAACAATTCTCGATTCAGTCCTTGCTGCTGATGCAGATCCAGTTCGTCGACGGCACTGTCGACAAAATCGAGCATGGGCCCTCCGCCCGGATAGGAGTGGTATTCGTCACGACACCACTCCTTTACATTGCCCGCCAGATCAACGATCCCCTCTGGCGTTGCGCCACTGGGAAAAGACCCGACACGCGTCGTACCTCCATAGTGGTAGTCGTAGTTGGCCCGTTCCGGTGTGGGCGGATCTTCGCCCCAGGGATAGGTGCGCCCTGATATGCCGCGGGCAGCGCGCTCCCATTGTGCTTCAGTGGGCAGCATGCGGTCATACCATGCGGCGTATTGGGTAGCCGCCGCGTGGGTTATATAGATAATGGGAAACATCTCTCGTCCCGCCACGACTTCATACCCACCACTCTTTGAAACGAGTCCGCACTCCTGCGGATTCGCCATCTGTTCCACATAGAGTTCGTCGAGACCGGTGTCATTCAGAAACTGCGCAAATTGGGAAATCGTTGTTGGATAGCGGTCGATCCAGTATCCATCTAACGTCACTTCGTGTGCGGGACTGGCCAGTTCATCTGAAGGATCGGGCCCAACCGTAATCGTGCAGGGATCAATCCAAACCATGTCATCCACATCGCGAGCGACCGGCGCGGGTCTGGCCAACACGACGGGCGCCGCAAGAGCCTCGACGTGTTCGTCCGTCTCACCTGCCGGCAATTCGCTGAAATAGACTCGCCCCCACGCCTCGGGGATGTGGAGATCGCCACAGTTTGTCGAATTCCAGATCCAGTCCTCACAGCGCGAACCGGGTTGCCGCCGAGCCTCACCGTCCAGCGTTGGATACTGCACACGTGAAAAGTTGACGCGCATCATCTGACCAGACGTGGGCGGGATATGGTCTCGCGCAATGTGGCCCATGATCGCACTCCAGGGCCACTTGATTTCCACCGTCCACCCTTCATCCTCATCGGTGGAGTCATTCAACGTGCCCTGCACCTGTACCGCCGTCTGCAGCCCCTCGATATCGTAGGCCGTCACGAGACAGGACCGCCGGTGATATTCCTTCGGGTGGAACATGTCCCACACCGTGTTGAGGGCATTCACTTCGAGTTCGTAGTACTTGTCACCCCGCGCATCGACATCGAGGAACACTTCGAAATCGTTGTCGTGATAGATCACCGTGTCACGCTCTGTGATCGAGGCCCAGACATTCTCCTCTTGCAGGCGCGCGGCGAAGTAGACAGCCTCATCGTCCCAGAGCATCGCCGCACGTGTCAGACGCCAGGGCGCCGGCGCATTGGGCGCCTGATGATCCTCAAATGGCTCGGTCCAGGACGCCGCCTGCCACACAGATTTATCGAGGTTGCCATCGATCTCAAAGGACTCGATGGCGCGGTAGCAGACATAGGACCGTGGCAGAAACAGACCATCCGGATGACGGGTGGTCATGGGTAGTTGGGTCAACTGTCAGACTCCGGCAATTCGATCTTCTCTTCCCGTGCGAGCCTGTTCATCTGATCGACGATTCGGCCCTGGGTTTGGGCGATCGAGGCAGCGTCAGTCTCTATGAAACCGATCTCTTCCTCAATGAACACTCGGACTCTGTGCGACATATTGCCGAGGACCTTTGCACGAATCGACTCAGATGACCCCTTCAGTGCGACGACGAGATCCTTCTGATCAATCTGCCGCAGCGCGACCTGAATCGAGCGATCCGTCAATTTCGCCGTATCAGCGAATCGGAAAGACGATTTCCCATCCGTTGCACGTGTCGCCAGAATCCCAGCGACCTCAGCGATGAGGTCAGCGTCGGCCTGAGCCACTTGGTGCGGTGCGCCCTTTGCTGCAGGTGTTTCGCCAGAGGGACGCAGTGCCGGCTGCAAAAACACACTGAGCTTGTGCTCGACGACCCGTGGATTGTCCCCGGCCTGTATCGCCATCACGGCTTCGATAACCATACGCTTGTGCAATACTTCCTGGGCACTGGCGATGCTGAGCCGATGCGACAGTGCCTGCATCAGGCCGAATACGAGGACGGCGTAGAGCAGGGGCAAGCCAACTCCGTATAACAGGGCACTGCCCGACAGACCACTGCCTCCCTGCAGAGTGAGCGTCATGAGAGAGGCGATGGCACCAAACAGCAAGCAGCCGCGACCAAAGCTGGAAACCACTCGGGCGTGCTCAGCGTGCCTCTGCTCGATGAACCGAACCTCCGTTTCAAGGATGTCCATGATCAAGTCCGGTTCCGTTCCATCGACGGTCAGGCGCACACCAGCGGCAAGGAATGGATCGTCGTCGGGACGAAGTTCCGCTTCCAGAGCGAGTATTCCTTCTCGACGACCGGTTTCGGCAAATCCGACAACGCGGATGATCAGGTCTGTGCAGGCAGGGACCCGGGCGAAGAGAGCCCGCAACATCAGGACAGGAAATCTCGACGCCATCGACAATGGATGGGCAACAAGCGTCGCGATCATCCCACCACCGATGACGAACAGCAGCCGGGCAGGATTGATCAACAGATCCTGGTAGGGTTCGCCGACGCTCAGAATGAGCAAACCACCTGCAATGACACCGATGATCGTCGCAAGATCCATTTAATTTCTCCCTAATTCCGGTTCACGCTAGGTGAGCCACGCGCCACCGGATACATTGAGGGCCAGCCCAGACAGGTAGCCCCCTTCCTCTGACGCCAGAAATGCCGCCGTACGGGCAATATCAGCAGGTTGGGCGATTCGTCCCAGTGGCACCTGTGCCGCGTGATCGGCGATCAACTTTTGGCGATGCGTTTCCATATCAACCCCCTCAGGACGTAGACCCTCTGCCATTCCAGAGAGGCGCTCCGTTTCGGTCAGCCCCGGACAGATCGCATTGACCGTGATGGCGTGCTCGCCGAGTTCCTTGGCCATCACCTGCGTCAGACCGATGATAGCAAATTTGGAAGCACAATAGGCGCCATAACGTGCGATCCCCTCGCGACCTGCCGAGGAAGAGAGGTTGATGATGCGTCCACCTCCTGGACGCGACACCATGTGCCGTGCCGCTGCTTGTGAACACAGGAATGTCCCTTTCGCGTTGATCTCCTGAACCCTCTGCCACTCAGATTCGGGCAGATCCACGATGGGTACTCGATCGGGGCCCGCCGGTGCCCCCGCGTTGTTGACAAGGATGTCGACCCGACCGAAGCGCTCCACACTATCCTCGACCATCTGTTGCACTTGTGCGGCGTCGCGGATATCGACCTGCAAAGCCACCGACGAAGTGCCCATCTGATCGATCTGCATCGCCACAGTGGCGAGACCACCCCACCCCTGGCTGCCCTCCAGCGTCACATCGGTGACGACGACATTCGCTCCCTCCTGGGCCAACCTGAGCGCAATCGCGCGGCCAATACCGTGTTCGCCGCCCGCACCGGTCACAATCGCCGTCTTGCCGCCAAGATCATACATCTATTCAGACATCCTGCGACGAAGTTCGCCCTGCGCCTCGTGAAATAGCCCGATCAATCGACCTCGCACGGCCTCATCTTTGAACACACCCATTTTTTGGGCCCACGTAATACCACCCTCCATGTGTGTCATCATGTATTCCCCATCCGTCTCCTCGAACGCGCAGCGCTTGCCGACGTCGATGTAGATGGGCGATGAGTGCGCCATGACGGGACCTGCATCGGTCGCGTAGGGTCCCCAGCAACGGGCGGCGACCCAACAGGATTTCTCTGTCTTGAGTTTTGTCGACAGTCGCAGGGTCCGATCTCCTTCGTCCGTCGTCTCGCGCTCGTGACGCACGCCATTGACAATCAACTCGACCGCCGTCAGGGGCCAGACACTGTTGGCGACAATCTCGATCTCGAGGGTTCCGCCATTACCGGGCAGGGAAATCTCATCCCCCATCTGGGCCCCCTCGACGCGCAGATCGATCATCGCCCCTGTGCTGGCGAAGGTGTTTCCACGCTTCACAGCCTGACACCAATTCTCGTAGGTAAATTCCTCACCGTCGGCGAGTTTGGCGTAGGTGCGCGACCCACCCAGAATGCGACCATTCGACATCTTATCCGTACCACCTACGATGGGCAATTTTTGTCCCACATTGAGCCAGCGATAGTAGCCTTTCTCGCCCTGGCCAAGTTGCTCGCCCTGCCAGACCCAGCACATTTCAGCTGCATCCGCATGTCCCATGACGATATTGGCGGCATTCTCAAAGTCCGGCACGGGTACGTGCGGCATAATGACCAGCCCCCCCTGCGCCTTACATGCCTCTGCCCAGTCTGCCATCAGTGTCTGTACCTCGCCACCGACCCAGTCTTCCTGCGGGCCACCGGTGCAGATGGGCGCCACCAGTTCGCTCAGCCCAAGCAGAGAGATGTGGCCGAGAACGTGCTGACGATTCTCCTGACTCACCCAGACGAGATGGTCGTCACTCGAAGTTGGCGACAGGCCTCCCGTGAACTCCTCCCAGCTTGTGAACAGACGCCCCCACTTGCTCGCCAGCAGATTTACCACATTCAGATCCTCGCCCGCTGCTTCGAGATGACTCGACTGGGACGAGAGAAAATGCACGTGTGTGTCGCCGGAGTAATACCCCTGTGCCTTCATATCGAATGCGCGTTTTGCCTTGAGCGTCAGATGCCGCTGCCCCGGCTTGATCTCAACCAACTGCCGCACGGGTTCGTACTCGAAACCGCGTACGACCTCAACGAAATTCGCCCCCCGTGGCATCTCGATCTGGCACGTGCCATCGATGTAGGCATACGGCACACCGTTGGTCTTGCAATCCCCCCCCATGTCTTCGAACCAGGCGATGTTCACATCCTGCTGGTGACCGTGGGGGGCCAGGTAGTTGCCCTGCTTCGAGCGAAAATGCACGCGGCAACCGACAGGTTTCCCCGTGTCCTCATCTTCGACGCGAACATGAACCCATTCGGTGCCGAGATGACCCACTACTTCGATCTGCACCGGCCCGTCCTTCGCCGTCCCCTCCGCAAGCACGTCACCCCAACGGAAGTCAGCCTTCTCTTCACCGGACCCGACACTCAGGGTGCCCCCCTCCGAACCATGCACTTCGACATGTCCGCCGGCGCGTCGTGTTTGCCCACCCCTGCCCCAGCCAGCCTCTTCGGTTTCGAGGAAATCTTCCTGAGGTTCGAACAGATCATCCTGATGAGCGATGACCCCTCTCTCCATCGTTACTTCCGGGGGGGCCTGCTCCCCCTCCACCGTGACAGCCAGCGTTTCTCTTGAGGGCCAGTGAAATGGATCTCCCTCTTCGTCGCACAATGTGATGGCCGCCAGGGCGATCGGTGTCTTACTCGTCGCTTCCACGACGATCTCTATCAGTGGTTTGTCCGGCGTCGGGTTCTGCCAATCGAAGAGCCACCAGCCACGCAGATCGTGTCCATTCGGGCCTTGCGGTGTCGGCTCGTCGGGACGTCCGAAGGAGGAATACACACCGACCTGCACCTGTCCGTAGGGGGCATGACGATCGTCGATTGGCACGGAGTGAAATGTTCGACAGTTGCGACACTCGAAGGGATGATGGCCCCAGGGAACGTCCGTGTCGTGTATCTGCCATCGACGTCGCAGGGGTTGCACGATCTGGCTGCCATCCTGGTAACGAATCACATAGTGCCCCAGGTCTTCACTCGCACCATCGAGGGTCGACCAACTTCCCTCTGTCGGCGCACAGGCATGCGCAAAGAGAATTCGCCGGGCGGCACCATCGACCTGGATCGTCACGCTGCGCTCAACCTTCTTCCCTGCATCGGCGACGACGATCAATCGTTTGTCTTGTTCTGCAGCAGCAAGACAAAAGGGTACGCCCCAGAACAAGGCGTCCCCCCCGGGGAGACCCGTCAAGGGCGTATTGTCGACATCCTCTCCTTGCCAAGGCCATAGATAGTCGTCACCAAGGGCAACATTGCCGCTGCCTGCGTTGAAGTGAGATGTTAGATCAAGAGGGACAAATGCGGACATAGTCGAGCTCCGTGGCATCACATGTATTTTTTGCGTTCAGCGAGGATACCCATCAAGACGAAGGCGCCAACTACCATAGGCGCCAGATAGAGATCACCGAAATATCTAAGCAGTCTCGCCACGGCGGATGCCCCGGCAACACTGAGCATGCCATAGCCTATGGCGCACAAAGCGATAAAGGCCCCCGTGCGAACGAAAAAATTCAATCCCCGGATTCGCTTCTTCACGAATCCGTTGATGTCGTCTCCATAGATCACCAAGATCGTTGTCGTAATCGCTGTTGAGATGGCGGCGAGATGGCCGGCGGCCCAACTCGACAGTGAGGCGGTGTATTGGATCAGTACTTCCGGCATGCTCTTGTTCAGCCTTCGTTCAGGTTGCTCAGCGTAGGTCGATGTCTTCGACATTCTCAGGAACCGGCAATGAATCCGGTGTCGGTTCAGCGACGATACGCCCCCACGAACTGAGCAGATCCATGTCGGCTTGCAGGCGCGCACTCTCCGCGCTCACAAAGGCTGGATCCCAGCCGTCGAATACTGCCCGCAGCAATTCGTCGCGAGTCTGTGTGTGCCCCGGGTCCTCGCCCAGATCATGCAATTCTCCGGGGTCCGCATCTAGATCGAAAAGGATCGGCGCTGTATCGTCGGCATATTTCGTCAGCTTCCATTTGCCGCGACGGATCATGCGGGAAGGTGCGTCATTGGGCGTCGACCCGTGCTCGGAATACGTCTCGCCTGGTCGATCTGGATCATCCTGTGATCGCAAGGTCTTCAACAGACTGTGACCATCGGCCTGCGGCAACGCCGGCGCCTGCATCAGATCGGTGAGCGTCACACCCAGATCCATCAAGTTGCATATCTCTCTCGATGACGAGCCAGGTGAAATCTCACCTGGCCAACGTGCGACCATCGGCACACCCACCGAACCCTCATAGTAGTTGCTCTTCCACCAGCATCCATGCTCGCCAGCCATCTCACCATGGTCGGAGACGTAGATCACCAAGGTGTTGTCGGCGAGACCCGTCTCATCGAGGCAATCCAGGATCTTTCCGATCTGCCGATCCAGGTGCTCGCACATGCCGAAGTATGCAGCCCGAGCCACTCGTACACGCTCCTCAGGCAGCGGGGGGTCCAGAATCCCTCGATTGCGGCGAAAATTCACCACCGCTGCAGGCTGCGATTCAGCCCCCGGCTGTTCCGGAATGTCGACCCTGTCATAGTAATAATCGAAGAGATCTGGCGGGGCGATGAAGGGGCAGTGTGGGAGCAAAAATCCAGACACGGCCGCAAAAGGGATCTCGCTCTCCGCCCTGGTCCTCAGCCAATCGCAGGTGCGGGCAGCGACGAGCTCATCCATAGCCTGGTAGCTGGTACTACCCGCACCGGCGATCTCCACGGCCTCTCTACATTGACCTGTCGTCGACGTCGGGATGGCAGTGAACAGTTTTCCAACACGTGGTGCACCTGGATGAATGGCGCCGTATTCACCAAGTGGACGTTCGCCGAATCCATGTCGTTGATCGGGCCCATTGAAGTGCATGCGACCGATCAGAGCCGTGTCGATGCCCGCTGCCCCCAGGGAATGGGCCCACGTAGGGATGCCCGAGTGCAGTAGATGATGGTTGTTCCATACGCGCGTCGCACTTGGCCGCCGACAGCTCATAAAGGACATACGACTCGGCACGCAGACGGGCGACGCCGTGTAGGCATCATCGAAACGCATCCCCTCAGACGCAAGCCGATCAAGATGAGGAGTCCTTACCAGCGAGTCCCCGTAGCAACCCAGGTGGTGTTTGCTGTGCTGATCAGAGATCAGCATCAGGACGTTGGGTGAGTTTGTCATGGCAGCTTGGTGACTGGTTAGAGGGAGTACGTGGCAAGTTAACCAAGGAGTGTGACCTGTATCAATGCGCCCGCCGGGTCATTGTGTTCATTGTTGAGACCCAACTACACATGTAGATTCTTCTTGATATGCCAAACTCAACTGCCAGCGGGAGCGATTACGCCCTTATTGTAGGCGCCGAGGGCCAACAACCGGCCCTGCGGCGGCATCTCATGCTCGTTCTCAACTATCGCTACGGTCTCGACCTGATCGTTGCCAACAGCTTCTACGAGGGTTTCAGCAGCACGCAGAAATACGGATCTCGTATTCGCTGTGCCGCCGTCGTTATGGCCAGCAAGGCAGAGAGCAAAACCTCCCTGTCGGCGCTAAACCTCGACGGCCAGTTCCCGCTGTTTCTGTTGGTTCCAAAGTATCTCGGCGAGCACTATCAGCAGTTGTGCGCGCAAATGGAGAACGTGTCGATTGTCTTCCACGAAGACGCCCTCGACGCCTCCAGCGACGACTCGGTGCAGAAACGCATTGAGCGTGTATTTCAGGAGCATGGGATCGGCGAGATTTTCTCAGACGAGGTCGCGTCTCTGCCTTTTGAAGACATGCAACAGTTGATCGCTCACCGTCTGCGTACAGTGAAGACCTTGCCCACTCTCCCTGAGGTGGCGCTGCGGATCATGACGATGGTAGAAGATCCTGAGTCCACCGCGACGGACCTTGAGGACGTGTTGACCGCTGACGCGGCGATCGTGCACAAACTCCTGCAAGTCGTGAACTCACCCCTCTTCGCCGGCAGTGGCCATCAGGGCGGCTGGACACTGCACGATGCGATCGTTCGGCTCGGCTTCCGCCAGGTCGCCTCCATCGCCCAACAGATCAAGTTGATGAACAGCCTCGTTCAACCTGAGGAATCCCAGTTCGATCTACGGCGCTTCTGGGAGCATTGTGTTGCCTGCGCCCTGATTGCGGATCGACTTGTGAAGCTCAAATTGCTGCCCCTCAAGAAGTCAGTACCTTTCAATGATTACTGGATCGGCGCCCTGTTGCACGACTGTGGCAAGTTGATTCTAGGGTTTTTCTTCTGGGATCATTTCCAGGAACTGATCACGCAAATGGATTCTGAGGAATGTCCCTTTCGACAGGCGGAGAAAGCGACTGGGGACATTGCCAACCACGAACTTCTCGGCCGTTTGCTGCTGCTCAAGTCAAACGTCGGTGAACAGTTGGTGGAAGCCGTGGGATGCCACCACACAACCGGCAGCGATCCATCAGATTTGACCTGCATTCTGCACGTGGCGGACAATCTGGCCAAAGGACTCGGGTTCGGCTATCTGACTCAAGAGCCCCTTCTGTGGTCGGCAGACGTCTTGAGCAGACTCGATCTGATGCCAGATACGGCGGCTGCTCTTGTCGACAAGATCGGCCAGGACATCTCGGAACGGATTACAGAACTAGTCGATCACTGCACGGCGGCGCCTGGCTGAGAGCGGCCGCGGTCTCAGGTCTGCGGCTTAGTCCGGCAGACCTTCTTGCAGGATACGTGCGTAGCGCTGCAGTGGAAGATTGCCGCCACTGATGATGGCAACAACTCTCCTGCCGGCCAGTCTCTCCCGCAGTACGTCCAAAGCCGCCACAGACGCCGCCCCGGCACCCTCCGCCACCAGATGAGCGTCCCGTGCCAGCCTGCGAACCGCCTCATCGATCGCCGTATCCTGCACGAGGACAAAGTCGGTCAGCCGCTCCCACAGGATCTGCATCGTCATCTCGAAGGGCACTCGTGTTGCAAGACCTTCATGCACCGACGTCATCCCTGCTTCCACGTCCAGTCGACGCTCAGACCACGCGTGCCAGGCGGCCGGTGCCTGCGCCGATTGTACGCCGATGACTTGTGTCGTCGCCTCGCATGCGGCAACGGCGAGACTGATCCCTGCGGCGCCACTGCCACCGCCGACGGGTACAACGATCAGATCCGTCGCCGGCGCTTCTTGCAGGATCTCAAGACCGATGGTTCCAACCCCCGCGATGAGATCGGGCTCATTAGCGGAGTGTATATAGCGCAGGCCCTCTTTTTCAGCTGCGTCCTCGACCTGTTCGCGCGCCTCGTCGAAATCCTTACCGAACTGGCGAACATCAGCACCGAGTCGGCGCATCGCCTCGAGCTTGGCTTCGTTTGCGCCTTCAGCAGGTGCATAGATCACGACAGGGGCATCGAAGAGACGTCCCGCATAGGCGATCGATTGTCCATGGTTTCCCGTGCTGGCGCTGATCAACCCGCCGCTACGCTGGGCGGCAGACAGGCGGCCCACCAGATACACACCACCGCGCACCTTGAAGGCACCGACGGGTTGAAAACTCTCGCATTTAAGAGACAGATCACAACCAAAGAACTCTGACAGCGCCGGACACTTGATCAGTGGTGTCGGTGGCAGGTAGTCGCCGATAAATTCGAGGGCACTGTGCACGTCTGCAGGCAGCGGCAGTTGCATCTAGTCGGCTCCGGATCGAATGCGAGCTTCAGCCTGGGCAAGAAGCTGCTCGTGCTCGTAGGCATCGGCCAACGACTGTCGATCGATGTTTGTGTCGTCGATGAGTTGCTGGACACGTGAAATCAGCCGCGGCAGAGCTCGCGCAACATTGTCGACGATGGTGATCGATGCAGTGCGGGCCGTCCTCGAAAGCGGATTCAGGTCGACGGTGATGACCTGCCGCCCGAGACGACGCAGTGCCTCACAGCGGTCGCCATCCTCCAGAGGGACAAAGATCACGTCTGCATCGAGAATGCCTGCAGGATGCACAAAACGTCTATTTGAATCGAGACCGGGTAGCTCGGTTGTGCCATCCGGCAGAAGAACCTCGGAGGCTCCCTGTTGACGAAGAAACTGAGAAATTCGCCGCTCACGATCTGACGACGTGTGGAAGATATTTACCTCCAGCGGCGCCTTCGCCGCCTGGCTCAAGGCCACCAATTCCTCGCCCACCAGAGCGGCCGTATTTCCATTGACGGATAACACGGGATGTCGAGCCCTCAGCAAACTCGCCGCTGCCGCATCGATCGCCGTCACCGCCCAGGGCGCCGTCTGCTCGCCGATCAGGTAGTCATAGGCCTCTCCCCGACCATGGGCGATGAGCCCGTGCGGCGAGGTCACACCGGCGTCCACGCCGGCAACGATCGCCTCTCGCAGTCTCAGCGACTGATACCTGGGGTGACTTTCAGGGACGTCCGACATAGATCAGATATACTCGACGGCCCGTGTGGATAATGCCGTTGGCGAGGAACCCGTAAAAGGCAGGGTGCTATAGACAGCATTCCCCAACATGATCATCGACGCCGCTCCGCCCGATTCCTCGACCTCGGCAATGGACCTGATCACTTCTTCGTGCGCCAGCAATCCTGAATCCTGCGCAAAACGTCTTGAAATCTCGATCGTCGTTGCCATGTCGACCTTTGCCTGGGATGCCAGATCACCCAACTCAGCCAGTGCCACGTCGGCGGCCTGGTTGATCGCCTGACGACGGATCGGATCGGCGAGGATGTCACGAGTACGGATCTGGCTGAAATAGCGGTAGTGAAGCGCCACCCCATCGTCGACAGACAGTGCCTCGGCTGCCAAC
The DNA here is from genome assembly GCA_018660835.1 of Gemmatimonadota bacterium. Classification (GTDB taxonomy): domain Bacteria; phylum Latescibacterota; class UBA2968; order UBA8231; family UBA8231; genus UBA12574. The sequence continues at coordinate 57,831 of JABJJN010000016.1, forward strand.
GGATCCCCCGGTCTGAGCTTCACCAGACATCCACCATGATACTGTGCACAGACATCACCCAGTCCCGTGAGTTGCTCGACCTCGACAACATGTGCGAGCATCGCCAACTCATGGCGACTATGACCCAGTCCGAGGAGTCGATCGATCGCGAAGCCCGCCGCCAGCGCCGATGCACCACTGAGACCAAATCCAGAACTCAAGGGCAAGGTCGTTTGCAGATCGATCATCAGTTCAGCACCCGGCGCCAATCGCGTCGCCAGGCCGATAACGGTTGGAAAGTCGATCGCTTCGCCATTAAACAGCACCTGGATGCCATGTCCCCCATTCTCGTTCACCGTGGCCGTCACGCCCTCACGAACGGTGTATCCCAAACCGAGGGAGTGCATCTGCGAGGGATCATCGTGAGCGATAATCTTGAAAACCCCCGAGATGTTTCCCGGCGCGAAAGCCTGTGCTGTGTCCGTCATCCTATCTCCTGCCTCGCATCACTCGGTGTTTGCCAGCCATGCGGGCAACTGTGTCACATCGTCCAGTTGGGCAATCCGTGGAAATCCGTCGAGGGTGCCCAGGTCAGCAAGGCCTGTTTCGACGAGGACAAAGTCGATTCCTGCCCTTTGGGCGGCGCCCGCATCAGGCGCACTGTCCCCGATATAGATCGCCTGATTGGCGCTGCATCGCAAGCTTTCCAGCACCTGCAGCAAGCAGCCCGGATCTGGTTTGTGGGCCTGTACGTCTTCGGCGCCAACGATACAGTGCACCAGATCAGTCAGACCGTCGCGGGCAAGAATCTCCTCGATGCGATAGCGGAACTTTGTCGTCGCAATGGCACACTTGATCTGCTCGGATCGTAATTGAGCAAACATCTCTGGCACACCATCATAGATCCGCGTGTGACCAACCATGACTTCGTCTGCACGGGCGCGGAACAGCTGTGCGAATTGCTCTGCCCGCGGACGCTGCTCCTCTCCGCACAGAACCGCCAGCGTGTCCGGAACGGACAGACCGATCGTGCGACGTATCGCCTCTGGATCTGCTACGGGCAGTTCCATCGTGACTTGAGCCGACTGTACACAATCGATCACACCGGCGGAGGAGTCGGCAAGGGTATAGTCGAAATCGAATATCGCCACCACGGGTTTCGCCCGCATGTTCAAACACCCTCCACAACGGGCAGACGCAGGTGCGAAGCATGCTCACGACCATGGAGAATCTGCGTGTGGGCGATCACTGGCTCGCCCTCAAAGAGGGGCGCCATGTGATTTGGATGTGGCAGAATTCGCGGAAAGTCCGAACTGGTCACCGTCAGCACGATCCGACTCCCTGCTGCGAAGGTATAGGCAGTCTGTCCCAATTGAATGGTCAACTGCGTGGGCGTGTCTGGTTCCAGGGCGCTGGGATCACTCCAACTGTCGCGAAAACGACAGCGCAATGAGCCAAGGGTCAGACAGATGACGGCTCCACTAGCCTCTTCCACACACAATCGGGCGACAATGTCCGTGTCCTGCCGATCACAGACGATGTGCAAATCCAGTTCCAGATTTCCAATCACGGTAACGGGTGCGTCGAGGGGGTCACTGCGATACGTCAACACATCGGCACGCTGGATACTCGAGCGCTGATCGACGGGACCCCGTTGTTCGAGTCCCCAATAGACGGCGCCGCCAAGAGTCGGCACCGGATCGCGTGGATCGTACGTGTAGGAGCGAGCACCAACTGCCCCACTGCCGTCAGGACGCAGGCCACAGGAGCTATGGTCCTCGCCGTCCAGATGCCACGCGTGCGTTTGAGTTGACGTAGCGGGCCAATCATCCAGACTGACCCAACGATTCTCCCCCATCAGGAAGACGCGAACCCGTGGTTCATCGCTGAGTCCATCGTCGATATCACGCAGGTGCAGATTCAGAAACCGCATCTCGTATTTGAGGACATCCAGGTTCGCATCCTCACCAAACGCCCAATCACCGTAGTGCGTGTGCTCTGCACCGAGATTGCTCATCGTCTGATGTCCCCATGGGCCGATGAGCATTCTTTGCCCCGATCGGGCGGCAGGTGTCGCGCCTGCCTCACTGATCGCACGATACGCTTCGTATTGAGTGCGTGTGAGATGATCAAACCAGCCACCGGCATGCAATCCGGGGACAGTGACACGGCTATACATCGTATCCTGGTCCAGTGTCGCCCAGTACTCGTCATAGGTGTCGTGACCGACCCAGTCCGCCAGGCAGGGCGTGGCAAAACCCGCACGGCGGGCAATCGCCTCCACGCCGTCGAGTTGATTGAGCTCATCCCAGCAGAAGTGAGCCATCGCGGGCTGCGTGCGACACGTCGCGTGCGTGAGCCCCCAGCGCACAGCGTTGCCCAGCGCGAAGCACCCGTCGTAGCGCAGCCAGTCGCGAAAGAAAGAGCCCGGTGCCACAGAGGGCGCGATGCAACCAAGCGCCTCATGCTGACTGATGGCTGCAGGAATCTGTACAATGCCGTGATAGGAGCGTCCCCACATCCCAATGCGGCCATTGCACCAGGATTGATTGGCTACCCAGTCGAGTGTGGTAAGTCCATCTTCGGCCTCATGCACCAACGGCGTGAATTGGCCCCCCGAATCCCACTTCCCGCGACAATCCTGCACAACGTAGGCGTAGCCAGCCTGCACGAAGGTGGGTGCCAGGGTCTCAAGAACACGGCGATGATAGGGGGTACGCTGCAAGACGACGGGAAAGGGACCCGCACCAGGGGGCAGATACACATCCGTCGCCAGATCACCCCCAGCGCCAGGGACCATTTGATGAACAAGGGCTCTCACCGAGGAGCCTCAGTCATGCAGACCCGGCATTGACACCGAGTCCGCGGCGAAAGGCTTCCAGTGACAACAGATCGTCAGGTGAACAGTTGCCGATATTCACCTGTGTCCCATAGCGCTCGATCAACTCGCGACGTAATCGATGAATGTCGTGGTGATGGACATTTGAGATCCACGGGCCCGGTAGTTCAAACATCACCTTGTCGATTCCTACAGCTGTGACGATCTCATCGATCATTCGCGCTGTGTCGGCGTCGTCGTCGAAGATCTCCGCCGCCTCCAACAGCAGCACACTGCTGCCGGCATCCATGCACGCCTTGGCATTGTCGAGCAGAGGAATCGAGTTGTCGAGCCCCTCTTTCTTGCCGACTTCGCCCAGCACCTTCAGGCCGAATTCCTCCACCGCTCTGGCAATGATCTGGCGCTTCCAATCAACTGTGACAGGTGCAATGTTGTCGGAGACCTCCACCCAGCGATATCCAGCCTCTACACAAGCGGGCAGATAGCGCTCAAGTTGCCCGTGCACCTGGGCATACTCCAAATACTGGCCACCGGGAAATGGCTCGATGCCCATCGATACATAGTGCTGGATCTTCTCGCTCAGTAGCTCGGCAGAATACAATCGCGACATGCCGACGGCGATCTTGGCAAAGTCGAAGTGTTCACCTGATAACTGGGTCAGATCGCGCTGTTGCTGCAGGCCGAGCCCCCAGTCGGCGACCATGGTGAGACCCGCGCCGCGTGGTTTTGTTGTTCGTTCACTTGCCTGTGCTCCGTCCAGCCCGGCGAAGGGATGGACCCCTTGCGACGTCATGTCTTGGTTTCCTGCTCTGTTTGTGTCATATCAGCCTTGTGTCGTGCTGCTTGCCGAAGGTGCCGGACCGTACGGAAGAATCACGCGTCATCGAAATGGCAGATGCAGCGTATCACCGGCGGCGACGGAGACAGGAAGAAGCTCTCCCCCATCCTGACACCAACCCAATTGACATTCATCTTTTCCACCATTGTAAAGCAGCACGTCACCATCCGCCGTCCCCACGCGAGGACGGACCAGCGACAGGATCTGCTCGGGCAGACGTGGTGCGCCGGAAGTATCCGCAAAACGTAAGGCGGGACGCACTTCGCCGAATGCATCACGCGTACCCAGCAACAGGGGACCATAACATCCAGTCACTGCGCCGGCGCCCCAGTTGCGACCGTGTCCCGCCGCAACGGAGCAGATGGCGCCGCCCATATCCGCGTGTTCGCGGCCGCCACGCAACACGCGTCGCGCCATACTGAATTTGCGTGCCGCCAGATCGAGGGCCCGCCAGGCATAGTCGAGATCGCCGGTGAGTTGGTAGGCCAGGGCCAGCGCCGCTGTCGATGGTTGCTTCAGGGGACGAGCTGATCCAACGTCGTCCCACTCGCCCCAGTAGAGCATGTCGGCCCGTTTTCCCGGTCCTGCCTCTCGGCGCGTGACACATTCGGGCAGCATCAGGGCAAGGGGGGCGTCGCTTGGTGCTGGAAACCGACCGATCACTTCCATCAGCTCCGCATCAAAACGCGTGTCGTTGAAAACCTGGCGATAGTGGGCAATCGCCACAGCGGAGACGTCACCGAAACAATCATCGATCTGATCGACGAGGGGCGCCACAAGACGAATCGCCGCGTCACGGAAGATCTCATCTCCTGACGCCTCGAACAGATCGCCGTAGCATTGGACGGCACCTGAGGCCAGATGATTTTCCACACCAGCCAGTGGGTCTCCGTCGACCTTGTGGGCAAGAGCAACTATGCCCTTCATCTCTGGCACATCACGGACCTGCGCCCAGTGCAGGGGTCGCCCATCCAGATGCCAGCCCAGGGGAATCTCGGCAGGAGCTGCGAGCAAACGTGCCGCCCGCTGACGTCCGTATCTGAGGGCCCATTCCAGGTAGCGCCCGTCTCCCGCCTCACCCAGGACGCGATGCGTTGCCAGGGCGATGTGGACGAAACGCAGATGCTCGGCGACCTCAAAGGCAAAGCGCGGATCATCGCCGACTTCCCGGCTGCCAATCTTCCAGCTGTGAAAGACATCTCGTGTCGCATCGTACCAGGGCGGCACGTCGGCCACCCAGTTGCCTATGTGATGGGCCGCATCTTCGAGGGCCGCGCGAGCCTGCGGATGATCCGGACACAGGCCCAGGTATCGCGGCAGAAACAGCAGAAAGGGCTCCGTGCCGTGATGTGCCTCGGCCGACCGCTCATAGCCGTGATAACCGTCCGTTCGCACCCACGTGAGCAGATCCGCCAGCAAGGACTCGAAACGTTCGATGATGGCAGC
>JABJJN010000009.1 GCA_018660835.1 Gemmatimonadota bacterium
GACCTTCATATGCCCGGCGCAGCTGGGGCAGACGCTGATGTCGTACTGAAAAACTCTTGAGAGCAGCTTCGCCCAGGAAACGCGATGAACACGGCGCCCTCCGGTGTCGGCGTGCTCACAGCCTTCGGTCTGGGTCAGGGAGCTGGGCCCCGGAACGATCTGCGCCCGATCCGGGCAAGCCGGCGCCAGCACCCCATGGTAGCGGAAGCAGGCCTCATAAAATTCACCGATTTCGAAGGTCGGGCGAGTCGGGCGGAATATTGGGTATTCAACGGCACCAATGCAGTTGTTGCTGTCGCATTCGCGCTCCTGGGTGTGGAATATCCGTGGGCAATGTGGGGATATTTGCTGTTTCTCTTGGCCGTATTATGCCCCTGTATCGCTGTCTCAGTTCGACGACTCCATGACACGAACAGAAGTGGCTCGTGGCTTCTCTTGGCACTGATACCTTTCGCCGGCCTTGCTCTACTTGTCTTCTTCCTTGAGAAAGGCCAACCGCAGCCAAACAAATACGGCGTACCAAATGGGAGAAATCTCAGGTCTTCCTGAAGAAGGGGTGTGGGTTCGTGTCCCTACTCGCCTTCATTCGACCGTCAGTAGGTACTTCTCAATGAGACGGATCTCAAGGTTGAGGTTAATGTAGCGGACTGATGGACGGCCAGTACGGAGGTCTGATGTCGCCGGAGTACAGAATAGCAGTGGGGGCCATGGAAAAGGAGGTGCTGGCCTACGCATTGGGATTCACCTGGAAGGCTCCTGAGTCACAGCCCCAACTGCAACCGAGTTGAGCATTGCCCGCCAGACTGTCGGATGGACGGTCCTATATCAGTCGCAATAGGTTGCAATGGACTTGTCATCCTTTGACATCATCGTTGCATCACGAGATACAAACCCGAATCCACGAACCAGTGCGCCTGAATACCCGTTCCCTGCGCTCTGGTACATAAACACTCTCTACTATGACAGTTCGGAGTTGAATGAGGCAACACGATAACCAAGGCAATGCCGGAGTCTGCGGGTTGGTGATAATTGTCTGTGTCTTGATCGGCGGTAACTGGTTCGGTGATTTCGGTCAGTTTGTTGGACTGGTGGTGGGCATGATCTTCGCCGCTAATATCTATGAAAATTGATGCTTCCCCATGAAAGTCGACACTTCCACGCGCCAAGTTGGTTACTCACGCAAGAGGCGATTTTTGGTGGCACCCAAGCATGACCGACAGTCCTGAAAAAATGGGCGTTCCAGATGAATTACTGACCAAGATGGGTCTGCCCACGCGCGACGAGATGGAGGATTGGCTCAATGACAACACTACCGACTTCGCCCCCGAGGCGAGTGTCACCCTTCACTCGTTCGATGTGGTCTGGTCGGACTTCCGCGGACGTTGCCAGGCAAGGTCGGATAGCCAACTGAGATCTCCTTCTACTACGATCGTGTCGCATGGCCCCTATGGCGGGGACCAATTATGCATTCACCTCTGGGCGTGCCAGCTTCCTTCGCAACGACTGACTTTTCTGAGCTTACTTCCGAAGTAGTTGCGCGAGGGCTGCACGAGTTTCTGCCCCGCATCAAACCCGTTGGTCGAGATGACGATGGCAGCATGATCACCCTTGGTGCGCCGATGACAACAAGACTTCCAGCGGGATTCGACGCAGAGGCTCTTCGTCAGAAGCTCGAGGATCCGTCCTTTGAGCTACGTATTGAGCTTCATGGACAAGCTGAGAATCGGCATCCCCAATGAAGACTGGTCAAAGGTGTTGGACAGGACCAATCCGATGGCAGAGGCAGATGGCGCCCACCACGTGATTCGCACACATTTGGTAAGAGTCGAGAACGCTCCGACGAGTATGACCGGTCCATTTACTGACTTCATGGGAGTTCCGAATGAAACAGCACAGGCATCTCTGGTTTGCCTCCTTACTCCTCTGTGTGTGCTGGTCGCTTCAGCCTCTTCCCGCTGAGGGGCAAACCAAGTACATCGAGGTTGAGACAGAAGCCACCTATGAAGCCGGCGAAGAGGACAGCAAGAAGGACGCGATTGAGAAAGCCAAGACAAAGGCCGAGAGAGAAGCGGTCGAGGAGATAGTGGGAGTCTTCTTGGAGAGCTACACCGAGATGGTGGATTTCCAAACAGTCAAAGACCGCGTCCAAGTCTTCACACACGCGCACGTCAAGGTCAAAGTCCTGCACAAGGAGTACGACTGCGAAGCTGGTTGTCGGGCCTTTGTCAAAGTCAGAGTACGTGTCGCTCGCTCCGAACTGGTGAAGTTCGAGCAGAAGGTCGAGGAATTGAGGCGGCAGCCGCCTTCTCCTCAAGCCAATCAACGGCGGGAAGACTCGACACCACGTCGAGAGATTCTGGTCACTCAGGACAGGGCCGGGGTAGTGATTGCCGCTTCCGCGTTGGAACTTCTTACGTCCGACATTTCGATGTTCACAACGGTACTCGCTGATACACTGGAATCTCGGCGCATTAAGACACTCGGAGAGATCTTCGCTGTGCCCCCGGGCAACATCAGGATATTCCGGTGGGGCGTCTCGATGGCACCGGTTGGTCATGCCTACCATGGAGGAACTTGGTATACAGTGTGGCACGGGAGCGGCGGTGTTAATGAAACCCTCTACATAGGCCCAGCAGGGGCGATAGTGGAAAAGGTGACACGTATACCTCCGCCTTCGCAGAACGCTGGAAGTTCGTCGTAGCTGCGGGACCGGAAAGGCGTTGGAGTCTCCAAAATGTTCATGTCCCCCACTGAACGTCCGATTTCTCGATAGCGGGCTGTTGCGCAACTGGAACGATGTGGGATCCTCTGGGATCGCTGATGGCCCTCCGCGCCCGGCCTGAGTAGTCGTGGCGACAGAAACTGGAGTTGGGAGGCTTCAGTCGCCTGATGGTTCTCACTTTTTTCTGGCCAGAATCCGCTGGACGCTGCTCTTGCTGACCGGGTAACGCCGCGTGGACACCTTCTCGGCGACCATCCGCACCGACATACCGGAGTTCGCAAGAGCCAGAACTCGCTCACGCACCAAGTCATCGAGCGGTCGCTGGCCGAGTCTGACTCCCCTCTTCCTCGCCGCAGACAGACCGGATCGTACACGATCGCGAATCTGCGAACGCTCCATCTCAGCTACCCCCGCCAGGATGGTTAACACGAGCTTGCCCGTTGGCGACGTTGTGTCAATCGCGCCTTGCGTATAGCTGCGGAAATGGATGCCGAGGGCATCGAGCTTTTCCACGATCTCCAGAGTGTGCAGGGTCGATCGACCGACCCGATCCAGAGCCCAGACCGTGAGCACATCGAACTCGCGGCGCTCTGCTGCTTCCATCATGGCGTCGAGTCCTGGGCGACTCCGTTGGGCTCCCGAGAGCTTGTCAGAATATTCCCCGTCGAGTTCCCACTTCATTCTTGCAGCGAACTCACGCAGTTCATCGACCTGGCGATCGAGGTTCTGGTCGTCGGTGGATACTCGGCAGTAGATAGCGCAGCGCATGGCGACCTCCGATGCTCACGAGGAAAGGACCGCTTCTGCGTGAATTACCAAATAATGTCCCACGGACACAAGTCCACGGGACGCCCTGCACAGACCACTCACTTCGGGCCGGATCCCCGCTACTTGCCGATGGGTTTGTGGGACAGTTGCTCGACAGGCGGAACAATTACGTGAGCTCCATGTCGAATCAACATTTGATCGACCCCGCCTTTTAGAACATCGTACCTCTACGGCAACATACTTCGCGAGGCCATAGGTGCTTGGGGTGATTGAGAGAGTGTTCAAGAGTTTTCTTATAGCCGGGATTGGGGCGATCCTGTGGGGTGCCGTTCCTGCATCGGCAGTCCTTGGTGACCTCAACAGAGATGGCCGCGTTGACTACGATGATTTCTTTCTCTTCGCGAGCAATTTCGGAGTCGTAGGGTTGCCCGAACAGCCAGACACCGTCAGAGTGACGGTTCACGATACTGTCACCCAGACTCAGACGCTGACCGTACGGGATACCGTTGTCCAGAATGTAACGGTACACGACACCCTACTCAGGCTCTTAACAAACGGGGTCTATTGGCGCGTGTCGGAAGGTGGGACGCTCACCCTCGTTGAATACCTCAAGTTCAACTCAGACGGGACGATGCTCAGGCATCTGGCGACATATCTTGCGCCCTGGGATATGTACCATCTGACATCAGGTGTCGCTCACCAGACAGCCACGTACCAGGTAATCGGCTGTTGTCAGGTACATGCCAGCCGCTTTACCAACTCAACCGGCACCACGGCTGACTTCAGCCTGCTTGAAGACAATGTGCTCTACAGTGTATCGGAGGGGTTTGGACCAACCTACAACAGCTACACCTTCCCGCCCTCCCCAGACTTGCCGAATGTGATATTTCGGAACGCCGACCCGATCACGGTGCGGGACACTGTGTACGTCTCAGTCGATGACAGGCTGCGCACCGATCTACACGAGCGCAATGGGTGGGGATGGACGACCACATGGGGACGGGTGAATACCGACGCGAAATGGCGGTTCCTTTCATACCGACAGACCTCTACTGGCGTTGCCGTCAGTGGTACGTTCTCGATTACGTGGACAAACGGGGCTGATTTAGATCTTTTCACGTACTACCACGCAAGGTTCTATGACCGGAACGATTTCAAGATTGCCGAGTACTACTACACAGGGCCAACGGGAATCAAGATTGTTAACTATCCATCGCCGCTGGTTGTAGCCATTCGAGCGGGCGGGGAGAGCACCACTTCTGAGCCTTTCACAATCGCAGTCCCAAGCCTTGCGACTGCGAACACGATCGAAGTGATGAAACTGTCAGCGCATCGCTGGCAGACGGGTGAGTAGCTGCCTTCTTGTGGCGTCCTACCTACCACGCCTCCGGCTACCTCGTTCGATTATGCGTGGTACGCATTTGACCAGTTGCGCGAGGTCTGCACGAACTTCTGCCGCGCATCAAACCTGTTGGTCGAGGTGACGATGGAAGCATGATCAGCCTTGGTACGCCGATGACAACAAGACTTCCAGCGGGATTGGACACCGAGGCTTTTCGACGCAAGCTCGAGGATCCCGCGTTCGAGTTGTGCATTGAGCTCCATGGACAGGGCGCACCTCGATACCAATAGCGCGCTGCTACCCTGTTCGCCCACATTTGAGATTGGGGAGGAAGCTCTTAACTTGCCCGCGCCACAACTGGCGTTGTTCTTCCGCAAAGACAACAGACCAAAGCAACAGAAAGGCGATCTACGCCATGGGAAACCGTAGGCGTTCAATCCGCAATCTGTCGTGGGCCTTGTCCGCGATACTCTTGTCCTGTGCCTCCACGTCGTCATACATGGACACGTCGTCTGCACCGTTCCTTGAGGTTCGATATGAACCTGACTCCCCCCTTGGAGGGGCTTCCCACTTCCCTATCTCCTTGGCTGTGAAGATCGACGTGGAGTCGTCACGCGCCAGAGTGAATTCTAAGACTCTTGATGATGTGGGCAGGGCACTTGGATTCGCACCTGGCCCACACTTCTCTGAAATGATCGACGCCCGAATTGTGCAGGAGATTGCAGGGCGGGGTCTTCTGGAGGAGGTCTCAATTTGGAGAAGTGGGGCTGAGGCCGATTACTACCTCCGAGTCAAACTCAGGGAACAGCAGACGGCCTTGGTTGGCAGAGGAGAGAGCCTTGGTGTTTTCTGGCAGGTCAGTCATCCACAGCATAAACTCAGCCACTCGCGGGAGTGGATGCCATCGCCGCTGAGCCTGTCATCAGTGATCGAGGTCACACTCTACACCAACACCAATCTTCCCATAGCTACAAAGAATCTCGTTCTGTCGAACGTGAACCCCGACGCTATGTGCGGCGACTATGTATGGCTCGGTGTGCTCCTTAGAGAGGGTCCGGATGCCCGAACGTTCTCGGAAGCAGAGAGCAAACTCAGGCGAGTGAGGCAGATCGATGGCGATCATGCCATCGCCAAGGCTCGAGAGTGCTTTGCTGAGTCGTACGATCTCCTCGCAAAGGAGGTCATGATGCAGGTTGCGGATTTCTCGTTATTCGCCATCGAGGCCGTTGAGGCGTCGCCGGCGATCCAAGAAGAGGAATCTGCATCTGCGGTCAGTAGGGTAGCGGTCGTGATCGCATCAATCCCGTCTGGGGCCGATGTGATGATCGATGAGCTTTTCGTTGGGCAAACCCCACTGAGATACTCGGTCTCGCGCGACGAAGCTCACAGCGTCCAACTCTCCGCAGCCGGGTTTGAGGCGATGGTTAAGCTGATAGATCCAAGTTCATTTGGAGATGAGTCCGTACAGCATTTGCTCTACCGGCTCAAGGCGAAGCCGGAGTAGGTGCCGGACTTTCTGGCTTCGGCCTCGTACGGCAGACATACCTGGTGGATGACTCCGAATGGAGATGCTTGGATTCAGACCTACTCGCCGGCCTCAGAATCGGGATCTTGTCACGACTCATGATGTCCCCCTGGCGAGATTGACAACGCTTCTGTGCTGTCCACACCAATGCCGCATTCGTGATTCAAGCGACTCTTTAGTAGAGAGATTAAGTTGAAATCTGCATGCATCTTCCTTTTATGTCTGTCGATTGGTGGGTGTGCCGCCCAGCAACATCGAGTGATGACCGTTGGTCCACTGACGAAAGCACTGGCCATTGAACGTTACTTGAGCGGCGATACGGACGGCGATCCTGCGGAGGGCGTCTGGCTCTGGGAGGACAACGCATATGAGGTGGCGGTCGTAAAGAACACGACGGGCCGTCGTACTGACTATGAGTATGTCGCGTTTGTCACATCCACACGAAAGGAAGGGTGGGCGCGAGGCGAAGCGAAGTTTTGGCTCAAGAGGACAGCCATCGAGGGGATGTATTTCGCTCTATACCGGGACGCCAAGAAGCAGCTTTTTGACACGAAAATGACGCTCTCGGACAATGTCTTTCGTGTAGTGCAACCCTCGCATCACAATCTTACCGGTTCTGTCCGTGCGTTCCGAACGTATCCGCTGCCAGAACATGTCGAATCGACTATCGTAACCACGCAGCCACCCGCAAGGTCCAAGCCCTTGGCTGAGTCACGTCCCCTGTCCGTGCCCGACGAAGCCGAGCTCCAGACAATGCCATCCGCAGTGGTGACGTGCGTACTGGTGATCACGACGTTGCCGTCAGGGGCGGATGTGATGTTGGATGAACGCTTCCTTGGACAAGCGCCTGTGCGATTCCCCGTTACGGCATCGGATGAGCACACCGTACTTATCAGCAAATCTGGCTATCAAGATTTCGTGAGGGTTCTTAATCCAATATCGCTGGGTGAATCGCCTTTTCACTTGGTGTTCAGGCTGGAGAAAGAGCCCGCGGCGAGTGACTGAAGGCACGTTCCACGGTCGGAGTCAGTTGGTGACCTGACTGCCCTTGGATAGCGCCGAATCCGTCGAAGCAGTACGAATTGGTCCTGATGATACAGTGACAACAGACCCACTTGGCCGTCTCAGGATGACTCATCTGAATGTGTCTTCCCGTTCTAAGTCTCAGGGAAGTCAGCCCCACAGCTTGGCATAGAATGTGACGACCCAGACTTCGCCCAGGTTAGAGCTCGTTGCTGACAGATGCCGGCGCAGAAGGTCCAAGCCGTCTCGTCGTGGGCTGAGTACGAGCGGATCCAGCAGGAAGGTATCGTTGTGGAGATGTGGGTTGGCGATTCCGTGGAGTCGAAACTCTGTGCCCTGGCGTGATAACATGCACGTAGCGCATAACCGACTGGCGCCGATCTACCGTATTTGCCTTCGTGTTGAGTAGGGGCGGATAGTAAAGACAAGCGGCATTATCGTGAGTCTGGTGTGTGTCTGGCAAGCAGCATGTGATGTATTTCGCCTGCCGGTGGCCGGCGTGCTGGGACGGATCGTCTTCGATCATGGGCTGATGCGGGCTGGCCACGGCGA
>JABJJN010000047.1 GCA_018660835.1 Gemmatimonadota bacterium
CAGCGGCGCGCTCGCTTGCCCAGTCGATGAAGAGCGCCCCATCGTCTCCGTCGACATGAGTCGCATGCATCGCATTCTCGAGGTCGATGAGGAAAACCTACAAGCGACGATCGAAGCCGGGATCAATGGCAAGCAACTCGAACGCGAGCTCGAAGCGCGTGGTTTTACAATGGGGCACGATCCAGACAGTGTTGAACTGTCGACACTGGGTGGCTGGATTGCGACCAATGCCAGCGGCATGAAGAAGAATCGCTATGGCAATATCGAGGACATCGTCCTGGAAGCGACGTTGGTCACGGGGATAGGGGATGTGGAAACGCGTCACGCGACACCGCGCAATGCGACGGGTGTCGCACCCCGGGTATGGCTTTTCGGCAACGAGGGAAACTTCGGCATCATCACCAAGGCTGTGGTGAAGGTGCACCCCATCCCGGAAGCGAGGGAATATGGATTCCTCGTGTTCAAGACACTGGATGACGGGGTTCGTTTCCTCAAGCGACTACGTCACGAGGGCGCCGTGCCAGCCAGTATCCGCCTCGTGAACAACACCGAGATGCGTTTCGGACAAGCTCTGAAACCGGCTCCGTCCTTTTTCCATGGTCTCCTCGATCGGGCGAAGAAGTTTCTCTTGATCAAAATCAAACGCTTCGACCCGCTGAAGATGGCGGGGTGCACGATCGTCATGGAAGGCACCGCCCGTGAAGTCGCCTCGCAGCGAGAAACGATTTTCAGTCTCGGAAGTGAGTTTGGCGCGATGAGTGGTGGTGCCAGCAATGGTCGCCGTGGCTACACCCTGACCTTTGGTATCGCCTATATCCGCGATTTCTTCAATCAGTTCCATATCATGGGTGAAACCTTCGAGACATCGGTCCCGTGGTCGAGAATTCACGATGTCATCGGCGCCGTGGAAGAGGAACTGGCAAAGCAGGCAAAGATTCACAGCCTGCCGAGCAAACCGTATCTGGCCTATCGCGTGACGCAGACCTATCACACAGGCGTCTGCATCTACTTCACCATGGGCTTCTCCGGTAAGGGGCTCGATCAACCAGATGAAATCTACCACCATGTAGAGTCGAGTTTGCGTGAGGCGATTCTTGCGAATGGTGGATCCCTATCGCATCATCACGGGATCGGCAAGATCCGCAAGGGATTCCTGCCCAAGATTCAGACCGACGCCAGTTTGCAGTTGCTGCGTGAAACCAAGCGGGCCCTGGATCCCAAGAATGTCTTCGCCATCCGCAACGGCGCCATCGACGCCTGAGCGTTGAATCATGTTCGCTGATCGTTCCATCCTCATAACCGGCGCCTCTGCCGGACTCGGTGCTGCGCTGGCCCAGGCACTTGCAGCGCAGGGCGCCCGATTGACGTTGATGGCTCGACGAGCCGATCGACTGCAAGAGGTCGTGGAAGCATGCCAAGAGGTCGGGGGTAAGGCACAGGCAGTGGTCGGCGACGTGACCCAACCCGAAGATGGTGTGCGGCTGACCCAAGTGGCTCTCGAGGCCTATGGCGCCATCGACGGCCTCATTGCCAATGCGGGTCTGAGCATGTGGGCACGTTTCGATGAGGTTGAGGATGTGTCCGTCTTTCGGCGGCTGATGGAGGTCAACTACCTGGGCGCTGTGCACTGCCTGCATCCCGCGATGCCACACCTGAAGAAGAGTCGTGGAATGTTTGTCGCCATCTCCTCTATCCAAGGGCGGATTGGTGTACCACATCACACGGGATATGTTGCATCAAAACATGCACTCCAAGGTCTGTGTGACGCGCTGCGGATGGAGGTAGCCGACGATGGCGTCGCTGTCCTGTCCGTGCTGCTGCACTGGCTACGGGGGACCGAACTGCGTGAACACGCCTTCGGCGCGGATGGTGAGGCGATGGGCACGTCGCGTCGGAAGCACTCTTCTGAGTCTATTGGCCTCGACGAAGCCTGCGTGCAGATCCTGGGCGCCATGGATCGTCGCGAGCGCGAGATTGTGTTGCCCTGGAAGTTGAAGGCCCTGCTTGGGGTCAATGTGCTGCGACCGCAGTGGGCCGAGGCCCTTGTGCGTCGCGCCGTGGGGAAGCAGTCGCGCGACTAGCGTTCCGGCGGGACTACGAGGCCGAGTCCAGGCCGAATTGGCGGAGTTTCTGCAGCAGGGTCGTTCGTGTAATTCCCAGTTCCTGCGCTGTACGACTGCGATTGCCTTCGCAGCGGGTCAGGGTGGTGCGAATGGCTTCACATTCCACCTGTGCCACGAGATCGCGCAATTTACCCGTTCGCCCACCAATCTTTGCGGCCAGCGTCGATCGTCCTTCGACCAATCGTTCGGACAGGACATCTGCGTCGATGACGCCTCCTGGTGCCGTGAGTACCAGGGCGCGCTCGATCTCATTCTCCAATTGGCGAACATTGCCGGGCCACTCGAAGCGAGTGAGCGCGTCCAGCGCGTCGGGTGTGAACCCTTGGACTCGATCCACAGGCTCACGATCTTCATTGTGTCGCTGAAGAAAATGTGCCGCGAGCGTGGCAATATCCTCGCGGCGCTCACGCAGGGCGGGTAGGCGAATGGGAAATACACTCAGGCGATAGAAGAGGTCCTCGCGAAAGTTGCCGGCGGCGACCTCGGCTTCCAGATCACGATTGGTCGCAGCAATCACACGCGGATTCACTTGCCGGGGGTCGGTTTCTCCGACGCGGGTAATCTCACCCTCCTGCAGGGCTCGCAGCAGTCGCGTCTGCATGGCGGGGCTTGTTTCACCGATTTCGTCGAGAAACAGTGTGCCTTCGCTGGCCGCTTCAAACAGGCCCTGTCGATCTTCACTGGCTCCGGTGAAGGCGCCCTTGCGATGGCCGAACAATTCGCTTTCCAGGATTCCTTCCGCAAGAGCACCACAATTGACGGCGACGAAACGACCGTCACGGCGCGGTCCCTGGGTGTGGATCGTGCGCGCGATCGCCTCCTTACCCGTACCCGATTCGCCACTGAGCAGGACCGTGACTTCGCTGTCGCCCAGTCGAGGCAGGATGCTGTAGATCTTCTCCATCGCCTCGCTGTCACCGATGAGGCGATCGAAACGCAGTTCGTGTCGGGCAATCTCCTGTCGCAGGACGGTATTCTCTTGATACATGCGACGGATCCTCAGCATCGACCGAACTCTGGCCATCAGCTCAAGGGGCTCGAAGGGTTTGGTCACGTACTCGTCGGCCCCTTCATCGAGGGCGCGGATCACCGCTTCAGGTTCTGTCAGGGCCGTCACCATCACGACAGGGACGAATTCGCCACTGTCCTGGCCCTTGAGCCGGCGACAGACCTCATAGCCATCCATTCCGGGCATCATGATGTCCAGCAGGATCAAGTCGGGAGACTGCTCGGCAGCCACATCGAGAGCCTCCTGGCCCGAAGTCGCTTCCAAGACCTGATGTCCGTCAGCCAATAGCCGTTGGCGCAGCGCTTTGACGTTGGATGGATTGTCATCGACGACGAGTATGCGTGCAGCGTTGGGCATGGTCACTCCGGACGATAGGCCCGATAAGGGATCAGGTAAGAGACCCGGATGATGCGGGTTCTGATCCGGAAGGTGTTCAGCCGCGGCAGATGCGTCAAACGCCTTCGTTCTAGGCATCTGAGAACCGAGCATCTGGCAGGTGTGCCGCTAAGCGTTCGCGCAGGTCGTGCGGTCGAAAGGGTTTGGCCAGGTAGTCGTCACAGCCTGCGTCAAAGACACGAGTGTCGTCGCCTGCCAGCGCTGATGCGGTCACAGCAATGACGGGAATCTGCCTTGTGTCCGCCTCAGCTTTGAGGGCGGCTGCTACTTCGTAGCCGCTCATCCCCGGCAATTGCATATCCAATAGAACGAGATCCGGCTTGCGACTGCGAGCCAACTCAAGTCCTGTCTCGCCATCCTCCGCTTCCAGAAGGCGATAGGACGTGCTGCGGAGGATATGCTGGACGACCTTCCGATTGGACGGATTGTCCTCGATGTGGAGGACGACCGTTTCGGCTGCGGCAGGAACCCCAATCATCAGTTTACGGTCTCACTGACGGCCTGGGGGATGGTGAAGTGGAATGTCGACCCTGTTCCGGGCGCGCTTTCGAGCCAGATACTGCCACCATGCATTTCAACGAATCGACGTACGATGGCCAAGCCCAGGCCGGTGCCACCCGCATCACGGGTGCTGGATCCGTCCACCTGATAAAATGGCTGGAAAACGCGGCCGATTTCGTCCGTGGGGATCCCTCTGCCCGTATCTTGTACCCAGAAGTGGACGGCTTCGCCACGGCGAGGGTGACCATTCTCGTCGCCATTTCCATTCGCCGGCGCGGCGCCCACCTTGATCTCGCCATCGTTGGTAAATTTGATCGCATTGTCTACCAGATTGATGAGGACCTGCTGTGTAAGTCGGCGCTCGTCCGCCCACAGATCAGGCAGCGTGTCGCTGATTTCCTGACGTAGAGCCAGTCCTTTGCTTGCGGCGCGATGTTCGAGGGTGGCCACGGCCGTGTCGATACAACTTGCCGGTGCCACCGCCGACATCTGCAGTTTCATTGCACCCGCTTCGATTTTGGACAGGTCGAGGACATCATTGATCAATGACAGCAGACTGTCGCTATTGCGGTCGATTTCCTGGACTGCGTCGCGCATGTCGTGGGAAATGTCGCCGTAGGCCTCGTCGAGTATCAGCGAAGAAAAATTGATGATCGCATTCATCGGTGTGCGCAATTCATGTGAAACGTTGGCGAGAAATGCCGACTTTGCCTGACTCGCCTTCACGACTTCGTCATGGGCCTTTTCAAGGGCCGCCGTCTGCTCTTTGAGTTCACGGTTGTATTCCTGCAAACGTCTGTCGCGCCGAACGAGCCGCCATCCCTGCCACACAATGAGCCCCAGCGCAAGAACCAAACACATCCCCCAAGCGATGCGTTCGTAGGGGAGTCTTACAACCACATCGATTGACGCCGGCGCGGCAGAGTAATTCAGGTCACGATCAACAGCCTGTACCTCGAAGCGATAGTCACCTCGGGGGAGATCGGTATATTCGACGCGATTCGCTCGCGTGTGGTACCACTCGTCGTCGTGGCCCACCAGTCGGTAGCAGAAGACGGTCTGTCCCGGCAGCGTCTTGAGACTGATGCCGCGAAACTCGAATGCCATCAGTTCGACGGTCGAAGCAACTTCAACCTTCTCGTCGAGGCCGAATCTGCGACCGGCAACGACGGCATTGATGAGTACGGGTACATCTATCGCTTGCCCCGGCCGATAGAATGACAAACCTGCACTGCCTCCAACCCAGATCCCCTCGTCGGCGACGGCGACGGTGAGACTGACATTGTCAGGCAATCCGTCTTTGGCCGTCAGACTTTGAAAGACATTGCCGTCGAAGCGGCTGATGCCACCACCATCGGTGCCAACCCAGAGATCATCCCCATCGGCAACGACGGCGTGAACGTCGTTTGACGTCAGCCCATCATCGGTTGTGTAGCCTTTGAAGCTTTCGCCATCGTAGACGGCGACGCCTCCATGCGTGGCAAACCAGATTCTGCCATCCGGCCCTGAGGTGATGTCTGCCACATACTCGTCGATCAAACCGTCGGCGGTGCCCATCGCCTGGAAGGATTCGCCATCGTAGCGAGTGACTCCGCATTGGCTGGCAATCCACAGGTTACCCTCGCGATCCTCGTGGAGGGCAAGCACATCGTGGCTCGCGAGTCCGTCCTCCTCTCCGAAGACTTCCATCCTGTGACCATCATAGCGCGCCAGGCCGTAGCCGGTACCAAACCAGTAGATGCCATCTGTCGTCTGGATCATCGAGTAGACACCCCGCGTGGGCAGGCCCTGGTCGAGACCGACGATCGTGACCGAGTCACCATCAATTCGTGTGGCGCCACCCTCTCCCGTCACCCATGCGTGTCCGGATTGATCAGCGTAGGTTCGCCCCACGTGGTCGCCTGCGAGCCCATCGGCTTCCATGTACGTCGTCAGGACGGAGTCGGCCAGGACTGTGACACCAGCAGATCCGACCATGTGGGCGATCCAGAGAGCGCCCGATGCATCCTGACGTAAATGATGGATATTCGTTTCCCGCAGGCCGTCCTCGTCACCGTAGACGGTGAGTCCATGCTCATCCAGCCGCGAGGCGCCTCCCATGGTGGCGAACCACAGAAATCCTTCGGTGTCCTGCAGTACTTGATACACCGAGTTGTGCGCCAGTCCATTGTTGGAGTTCAGTGGCCGCCAATCGCCGTCTTCAAAGACCAGAGCACCCCGGTCGTATGTGCCGGCCCAGATTCGACCATAGGAATCCTGCGACAGGCTGCAGACGTACTTCAGTGGCCCATGCTCTTCGTCGCCGAACATCGTCACCGTACCGTCCGGGCTCAGACGGGCGAGTCCGACCTCCATCAAAGAGATCCAGCGATTTCCGTCAGTGTCCACTAGGATCGCGCGCACACCTTTGTTTGCGACTGCGTCTTCACCCAGATCGACTGCTGCCCAGGATTCGCCATCGAAGGTGTTGAGTCCAAAGGGTGTGCCCACCCAAAGGGTGCCATCCGTATCGAAGGCCAGTCCATCTACCAGCGCCTCCAGACCATCGTCTGCAGCGCTGATCGACTTCCACGACGTGCCGTTGTAGTTGCTCAGGCCGCCGTCAAAGAGACCAACCCAGAGCGTGCGGTCAGGACCTTCCACAATGGCACGAACGCGACGGCCTGGAAGGCCTTGTGTTTCGTCGAATACGGCAACGACTTTGTCGTCGACGATCTGCGCCAGCCCTTCAGAAGTGCCCGCCCAAAGTCGACCGTCGCTGTCCTCGAACAGAACCTCGACATCGTTTGATGGCAGCCCCTCGTCGGCACCCAGGCTCATCCAGGACTGACCATCAAAACGGCTGACGCCGTTGTTCTTCGTTCCGAACCACATCTGACCGAGTCGATCCTGCAGCATGGTCTGAACCATGGGTCCCGCGAGACCATCGGTGACATCCAACGTGCGCCAACGACCACGACCGTCTCCCAGCCGTGTCTGGGTGCCTGCGCCCAACTTGCCACCAGGCAAAGGACCCACCTCGTGGCTGTAGAGCCGGAAGGAGCCCTTCAACATGCCCGACCATTCGGTTGTCCCGAAGATCTCCCCATATCGACGAAAGTGCCCAAGTAGCTCGTGGCGTGATCTGAGCGTGTCTCTCATCGCCAGCACGTCGGCGGGAGAATCGAAGACATAAAGCCGGGAGAACACGCTATCAACGGTGGCCCTACCCTGTACATCAGTGGCTCGGAAACCCATTTCTTCCAGGTAGGGAACGATCTCCGCTTCGTACATTTCCGCAAATTCTGCATGCCGTTCCGGGGGAACCCAGTGGGCAACTCGAGCGAAGGTCTCTGCCGAAGCCAGCCCCGGTGTGCCGACGATGAAACCGAGGGCGATGAGCAAGCAGAGTCGCAGCACGAGCAGAAGGCGGGGCGACGACGAATCGAGGCAAGATTGGATTGGTCTGGTCATTCGCAAGGATGCTCTGACGATCGAAGGAGGACAGGGCTTCATCGGTGGTTGTAACACAAGATACACAGACGCCGTCCGGCGACGCGGAACAGGGATGACCGCGTCGCCGGCACGACCCGGGGGCCTGTGCCCAGGTGGCGCCTCACAAGAGGCTGGTCTAGTCCTACAGGTACCAACCCTTGAGGATCTTGACTGTCAGTTGCAAACTCGAGCGAACTTGGAGGCGCAGACTCTTCCACGTGTCATTCTGTGCGGGGATCTGCGTCGCCGTGCTGGAAAAGAAGGTGGCGGGCTGAATGTTGATTGCGCGTGCCATGGTTGGTCTCCATTTGGAAGGTCATTGTCATCAATTGCCCTCTCTTTTGCATAAGTCGTGCCACGGTTACATGTAGATGCAGTGACGATGCGTAAGTGGTTATTTATAAGTATCTTATGGATTTTTCATGAAACCCTCCTCATGGTGACCGATCTGTGCCCATTATACCCAAGAGCCAAAGACGAGCTGCCATGCCGGTGGGGTATATGGATATAAGTGTCTTAATAACAATGGTTTAATGTTCATGGTCTAACCTTGGTCACAGCGGGTGATCAAAAAGTGTACAGTTCTTTGATAATGGCGACATCTCAGGATAAGTGGCGAAATGCGCCATTCGCCTGCCTGGACGTGGGTCTCTGAGCCACGTTGCTTTGAATCGACAGTTGACGCGTGCCCGCCCTTGGAGATCCTATGCCGGACCCTGTTCAAGATTCCATCGACCTGTCGATCGTCGAGCCACTTGGTCTGCAGCGCCGCAAGTGGCCGTGGACGTTGGGTGTGCCATTTCCCGAGGGGTGCCTGTCCTGTGATGCGGATCTGACCCTTACCAGAGACGGTCAGCCACAGTGTGTGCAGACGCGAACCATGCTGAGTTGGCCCGACGGATCGGCCAAATGGGTGCTGGTGGATGGCCAGACAGATCTCATCGCAGATGACGCCAATCGTCTGCAACTCAACTGGGCAGACGGGGGGAGCCGGCCGGATCCAACAACGACCGTGGCGGTTCGTGAGACCGCAGATGGGACCTATTTCATTGAAAGCGGGGACCGTCGAATCGCCATCGCTCCCTCGGGACCTTTGCCATTTGCCCGTGTTTACACCTCAGATGCTGCCATCATTCCCGATGGTGGCATCGAGAGCTCACTGCGAATCGATGATGAGGTGTATGAACTGCGCGCCGGAGGCAGGGTCGAGATCGAGGAACCCGGGCCATTGCGTGTTGTTCTGCGTGTTGATGGGCTCGCTCTGGGAAGCGATGGAACCCCAGGATTCGACGCGACGGTCAGGATTTATGCGTATTCGGGTGTCCCATGGGTCAGGATCTACCTCACGCTGACGAATCGTCTGCGGCGGCCTTTCGTTCATCTGCAGGAATTCAAGATCAACTTGCGTCCTGATCTTGGCCCTGAAGCGGAGGCATTCCTGGCGTCGTCCGTTGATGTTGGCAATCACAAATCCCATGTGGACGAACTCGTTGATGGATTCCGCAGTTTGCAGGTGGGGCTGGTGGACATGGAATTCCCTGCGTGGGAGCCCGCCGTGGGGGAGGACGAGACACCTGAACAGCCGCGTCGGGCAGCGCCGAACTATGAGCTACGACCGGCGGCAGATGACACACAATCAGAGCTGAGATCTGGTGCAAACTGGTGCCATCTTGTCCCTGCTGCTGCGATCTTTGTGGATGGATCGCGCCGCATCAGTATGCAGTGCCGGCGGTTCTGGCATCAGGCGCCCAAAGAGATGGCCCTGAGTCGCGATGCGGCGCAGTTGTCTCTGTATGGCGGGTGGGCGGAGCCAGTCGAATGGTATCGCGGTGTGGCCAAAACCCATGAGATCATTATCGGCTTTGATGAGGAGGCTGGGGCGGACCGACAGGAGGCGCTTGCCTTTGCAGCCGGTTTCGAAAAACAACCTGCAGTTCAGGTGGAAACGCGAAACTGGATCGTCGACAGCGGTGCCTTTGGCTCGATCTTCAGATATCAGCCCGAGAGCTACAGGTGGTGGGAGTATGTACTCAGGTCGCCACTGCAGGGGCACACTTTCAATGTCGAGACCGATCCATCGCTCGGATATCACTTCTTCAACTATGGTGACTATTGGACACCGGGTCGTGGTGGGCAGTGGAAGAACAATGAGATGGACAAGGGATACGGGCTGATTCTGCAGATGATCCGTAGCGGTGAGGGAATGATCTGGGAGCACATTGAGCCGATCATCCACCATCAGATCGATGTAGATACGATTCACGACAACGAGAGTCCGTGGCTTGTCGGGGCGCAGCGATATCATTTCGCCAAACACGGAGCGATGCGTGGCCCCTCCCTTTGCCACGAATGGATCGAGGGGCCACTGCTGTTCGGCTTGCTCAGTGGCTATCGACGTGCCGAGGAGGTCGCTCTGGCACGGGCGGAACATTTCATCGGAGCCATCGAACGCGGCGACCATCGCGTGAAGACGTTGACGCGCGTGGCGGGCTACCCATTGATGGCGATGTCAAAGATGTACGAACACTACCATGACGAGAAATATCTGGCTACGTCTGAGAAGATCCTCGATTGGCTGCAGGACTGGTGCACCGAGGATGGGCACTATTCCTACAACGCCTACACTCCACCAGGGACGATGAAGGTTGCCACATCGCTCTCAGACGGGATTCTCGCCTGTGCCCTCATGCGCCACCACCAGGCGACGGGATCTGAGCGGTCCATGACGGCATTACAGGAGATGGTTGATCGAGATCTCGACGAAACGGGGCTTTTTCGTCCCGAGGGATTCTCTACGAAGGGAACCAGCCCCTTCCGTAACTACTACGAACCTGAGCCCGATTTCTGGTTCGAAGCGCTGCTGTTTCTCACCTCGGTTTCGGGAGAGCCACGCTACGCCGATGTCGGTTATGCCGAATTGCAGCGCATCTTCGCCTCCAGAGGCATGCTGCAGTCTGCAACTGAGTCGCCGCCACACTTCTATCGCTACTGGCTGCCCGCACTGGCTCGTGCCGACGAACTCGGTCTCTTAGGGGACCCGAAGCCTTTCTGACGCACGTCAGAGCTGAAGGCCAGGGTCGAAAGCTACAGATACTGTCGCAGTACCTGCGTCGAGCGATCCCAATGGAAACGTGCGGCAAAGGCGATTCCCGCAGCACCCATTTTCTGACGCTGTTCAGAATCTGCGAGTTTGACCAGGGCATTGCCCAGTTCGTCGGAGTCAGCGTCGACTAAAAGCCCATTGATCCCATCTTCTACGGCATGCACCGCTCCGCCCGATCGCCCAGCGATCACCGGTTTGCCACAGGCAGCGGCCTCAAGGAAGACAATGCCGAAGCCTTCGACTGACAGGGACCCGCCATCCGCTTCAGGGAGCTGGCGATTCGGCATGAGGAAGATGTCAGATGCGTTATACAGGAGGGGAAGATCCGCCTCGTCGACATAGCCAGTGAATACGACGCGATCAGCAAGACCAAGTTCCTTGGTCAGTCTCTCAAGCTGCGCGCGAAAAGGACCATCGCTGACAATGAGATAGCGCCATGATGTAAGCCGATCGCCCAGCGCCGCAAGGGTCCGCAATGCAGCGTCCACGCCCTTGCGTTCCACCAATCGTCCCACAGTCAACAACACGAGCTGACCCTCGAGATCGTAGCGCTCGGTCACGGCGAGGGAGGTCGGTTGTGGGTAAAAGGTGTCATGGTCCACTGCCATGGGGACCTCCACCACCATGGTTGCCGACAGTCCGAAATCGAACATCTCCTGCGTCGTAAAGGGACTGATGGAATACACATGTCGCGCGCTACGCAGGATGTGCTGAAGTTGTCGGGTCATCCAGCGACTGCTGGTGAAGAGCGGATCCGTCTCACCGCCATACACCCACAGATCAAAGGGGCGGCCCGTGAGTCGATGCCAGACGTAGCAGATGGGACCGGCGCGCACCAGCTGTCCCGCGATGAGACAATCCGGTCGGTTGCGCACGACCCAGGAGCACGTATGGCAGGCGGCGGCGACAAAGGCGGTCAGTTTCGCCAGGATACCACCCTTGGGTGCAAGAAAACGGTGGGTCTCAACTGGGTGCTGGGCGTCGAATGCCTGATCACCCTCCGTCGAGGGGGCGAGGATTGCACAGCCGTCGTGTCCGGCGAAGCGCCAGAAACGACCGAGCACGAGCGCGATCCCACCAACGATTGGTGGATAGTCAAAGGTGATGAGAAGCGATCGCTGCACAGGATCTCGTGGTATGAAACTGGTGTCGCTCATACGCTGTCGAGAATTTCCCGGACACGCCCAACGAGCGTCTGCAGGGAGAATGGTTTCTCCATCAATTCGTCTGCTCCCTCGAAATCATCGAGGCCAGCGGGAATACCGGTAATGATCACGATACGAACGGTTGATTGCTCAGAGCGCAGCTGAGCGAGTACTTCACGGCCAGACATTCGAGGCATGGAATGGTCGAGCAATACAAGTCGGACTTGCTCTCGATTCTCCCGGTATACCTGCAGACCACTCTCGCCATCTTCCGCTTCCAGGACCGTATACCCACGGCGTCGCAGCATTCGCGCTGCCGTGCTGCGGACCATCTCCTCATCGTCGATAATCAAAACCGTTTCGTCACCACCAAGCAGTTCTACGGGCGGTGCCGGTGTCATCGGTTGTGACCTCTGTGCCACCGTCATGGGCAGCATGGCAGAAAAGTGCGTGCCCTTGTCGGTTTCGCTGTCACACCGTAGCCATCCACCATGGTCCTGCATGATGGCCTGTGCCGTCGACAATCCCAGGCCTGTGCCACGATCCACGGCCTTGGTCGTGAAAAAGGGGTCGAAAATTCGTCGTCGTACGGTTTCATCCATGCCGGGGCCATTGTCGGAGACGATAACGCGCAGGAAAGAGCCGCCACCGATACCATCCGGTGTTTCGGCATCATTCAATTCGACACCCTCTACAACGATTTCGATTCGGGGCTGTGTTGGTTTCGCCTCTTCCAGGGCATCACGCGCATTGATGCACAGATTCAAAAAAACATGCTCAAGCTGCATCGGATCAGCGACGACGCGAACATCGGCATCGATGCGATTGTCGATGTCGAGTTCCAGGCGTCGATCAAAGGTCCTGCGACAGATCGCTTCGACTTCCGCCACGATCCTCAATGGATCTGTGCTGCTCAACTCACCGGGTTGTGATTGTCGTGCGTAAACAAGCAGTTGGTGTACCAGATGAGAGGCTCGCTGGGCCGCGCTCAATGCACCCGAGATCAGTTCATTGGCCTCCTGCTGATCGGTCTCCAGCATCGCCAGGTCGAGTTCACCCATCATCGCTTGCAGCAGATTGTTGAAATTGTGGGCAATGCCTGCCGTCAGTTGCCCAACGGCCTCCATCTTCTGCGCCTGTTGTAGTTGGCGTTCTTTCACATCGAGGGCTCGCAAGTCCTCGAGGCGTCGATGGCCCTCGCCGATAATGGCAGCAAAGAGCCACAGATTTTCGATGATGCTAGCTGAGAAGGCATCCTCTCTCGGGCTGTTGAGGGCGAGGGTGCCTGTGCCGAAGGGAAGATCGATAACGGACCGGATGCCGTCGTCGATCATCTCCTGCGTGTCGCCACTGCGCCGCATCTGCTGCGGATTGCGACGATACACGGCTTCACCCGTGGCGAGTGCTTGCGCGACGGGGTCAGGAATTCCTGGCTCCTCCCACGTGTCACTTGTGCCTCTGCCGACACTAAAGGCGGCGACAACGCCGCCCTCTCGAACCAGATTGATACCGCTGGCAGCGTCGTCGACGAGACCAACGAGCTCATCGGTCAGTGTCTGCACCACGTGGATCCAGTCTCGGTCACTCTCCATCTGCAGGATCGCATTACGGATGCGCTCCACGCCCAGGCGCACCCGTGCGGATGCTTCGCTGGTGCGGATCTTCTCATACATCCGAGCGTGCTCGATGGCGATCGCCACATGGTCGAGCAGGGGTTGCATCGCTTCGATGCGCGCGAGAATCACGTCACGTTCGTCGTCCGAGGCCGCCGTTGCAAGCACTGCGATCACTCGGTCGCCCGACTTCACGGGAAAGAAAAAGCTCACACGTGGGCGCGTTCCCGCCATTGCCAGAACGCCCCGGTAGGGGGTCGCCAACCTTGGTTCTTCGCCAACCAGGATCTGCATCTTGCCAGTGCGCGCCACGATGGGCGTCGGATTGTCTTCATTGAGTTTGAAGCGCCGGCCACTGATGTTGCTCGAAGGACGGATGGCTGAGCCGGGGATGATATGCCCCCCTTCGTCAACTTCGCGCACGAAACTGCGTTGTACCTCTACATAGGTCTGATCTTCATCGACGAGAGCGAGCATCAGGCTGCGAAATACACCTGCCCGCACCAGTTCGCGTGGCATGGAATCTAGAATCTCCTGCAGGTCGAGACTCTCCAGCACAATGCGGCCAACGCTGGCGAAAGCCTGAAGATAGCGGGAACTCTCCTGCAGACGTTCCGCTTGGCGCACGCGTTCAGTAATCTCTTCCCGAACGATGATTGCCCCCGACTGCTCCGGCAAGACGAGGGCCCTAATCTCATGGAGAATCGCGTCACCCGCAGCAGTGGCCTCAATACGTTCCAGCACCGCTGGCGGATTACCCTTCTGCAGAAATTCAAGGACCCTGTCCTGACGCAGAAGGGGTCATCCGAGGGGGCAAATTCCCAGATTGGCTGGCCAATGAGTATTTCGC
This sequence comes from Gemmatimonadota bacterium, assembly GCA_018660835.1. Taxonomy (GTDB): domain Bacteria; phylum Latescibacterota; class UBA2968; order UBA8231; family UBA8231; genus UBA12574. The sequence goes on from JABJJN010000047.1 coordinate 14,215, forward strand.
GACTGCCGAACTCCGGCCCCTTACCCATTGACGCCAGATAGGCATCGTTGACGTCCACGACGGTGCCTTGAGCATCGATAAGGATTGCTGGCAGAGGTAGGGTCGCGAAGACTGCGGCGTAGTCGATGGCAGGCATCTGCAGGATGGGCGGTTCAGTGGAGACCCAGGAAGGGTGCTGTGAGCGTCGCAGTCCTCTGGGCTGGCTTGTACCAGCCCTGTGGCGCGTGATCGGAGGTGTGCAGATAGCATTCGATCTGCACCTGTTGGCTGCCTTCGGTAAAGGTAAAGAGGCGACTCATGGGCATCGTCGTGAGACCTGCGTGATACTTGGTCACAGCAGAACAATTCACGAAGGTCGTCCCCCACTTTTTCTCGACGTGCGAGCGCCCCCCGTGAGTGTCATCTGGATGGGTATGAGTATGTGAACCAAGCCAGAGATCTGTCGCACCCGGGTGGTCGCTGAGATATCCCTCGAAAGCCTGCGCATCGGGTTTGCCATCAACGAAGTAGAGGTAGCTGGCACCCTCCGGGCCACCAGCGGGGAAGTAGCCATGATAGTGGGAGACCCAGTTGCCATCCTCATCCCGACGGAATCCCTCCCATGGTCCGGAGGCGACGGTCGTCTCTTTGAGCATGTGATGATGAGCGCTGATCACCACTTCATCGTCTGCCGATGCTTCCACCTGCTGCTTCCACCACTCGAAGGTTTCCCCTGTCACCGCGCCTGCCGGGTAACCGCCCTTGTTGGCACGCCCCACCGGTGGGCCCCCGTCGTTGCGATCACTCATCATCAGGATGCGGATATTGCCAACGCGGAAGCAATAGCGTTCCCAGGTGCCCTCGATGAGGTAGGGGCGACGACTCGCATCGACACCTGAAAATGCCGTCGACTTGCCTTCGGGATCGACCCACTTGCGAAACCACCACTGGCATTCTTCATCAGGACCGGACGCATCGTGGTTACCGATCAGATTGTAAAAATGCTCTCGTGGGTGCTGCGTCGACGCAGCGAACTGCCGCACGACTTCCTCGCCCTCCTCATCCTCAGGTGGCCCCTGGCTACCCGACAGGTCGCCCAGGTGCAGAGCGATGTCCCACTCAAAGGGTGGGCCTGAGTCGTCGCCCCCTTGCTCTGCCTGGCGAATGGCTGTGGCGAGGCTTTCTCTGCCATCACGGCGCAGATCCGTGCCCACATGCGAACAGCCCATGACCCACAGGCGAAATTGTTGTTTTTCTTCTTCCATGAGTGCCAATGATAAGCGCCGCGTTGCCGGACGCCAGCAAGATGGCCAAGTTATCCTGCTGATTGCTTCACCCGACTCTCGTCACGAGGATCCTCATGTACCCAACGACAAGCCGATCCAGATCTGCAGCACGTCTCTGGTTCAACATGCACCATCTCCGCACGGTAGCCACGATGGCTGCTGTTGTGGGTCTCTACGCCTGCGCCTCGAGTTCGCCCACCCCCCAGCCTGCCGATGATGCAGCGCCCGCGGCTGTGACAGCGCCTCCTGCGGAGGCGTTGGAGAAAGATCCAAGTGTGACGACGGGCCAACTGGCAAATGGCATGCGCTACGTGATTCGCCATAATGCCAAGCCGGAAGAGCGTCTCGAATTGCGTCTCGTGATCGATGTAGGCTCAGTGCTCGAACGTGAGTCTGAGCGCGGTCTGGCCCATTTCGCCGAACACATGGCCTTCAATGGCACAGAAAACTTCGAGAAGCAGGCTCTCGTCGATTATCTCGAATCGACGGGCATGCGCTTCGGGGCGGATGTCAATGCGTATACCTCTTTTGACGAGACTGTGTATATGCTGACGGTGCCTACGGACAGTCTGGAAATGGTGACGACGGCATTTCAGATTCTGCAGGACTGGGCGCAAGGCGTGAGTTTCGAGTCGGAGGAAATCGACAAGGAGCGGGGTGTCGTCATCGAGGAGTGGCGGTCCCGCCGTGGCGCAGGCCAGCGAATGCAGGATGAACAACTACCGGTGCTGCTGCACGACTCCCGCTATGCAGATCGCTTACCGATCGGCACGGTGGAGAATCTCGAGTCTTTTCCGCACGACACGCTACGTGCCTTCTATCAGCGCTGGTATCGTCCTGATCTGATGAGCATCGTCGCCGTTGGTGATCTGCCACCTGAAATGCTGGACAGTCTCATTCACGTCACCTTCGATGCGCTACAGGTGCAATCTGAGCCAGAAGAACGTGTCTATCACCCCGTACCTGATCACGAAGAGACCTTGTTCGCCATTGCCACTGATCCTGAGGCTTCGAGCAATGTCGTGAGCATCTACTTCAAGCAGGATGTTCGGGAGGATTCGACGGCCGACGCCTATCGGCGCTCAATGATGGAGTCACTCTATCATGGAATGTTCAACAAACGTCTTTTCGAACTGACACGGCAGGCTGATCCTGCTTTCCTCGCCGCTGGTTCCGGGCAGGGGAGATGGTTACGCACGAAGGAATTCTACAGCCTCGGCGCTCGTGTGCAGAACAATGGCTTCGCCCGCGGTCTTGAAGGCTTGCTCACGGAGGTCACCCGTATTCGTCGGCATGGATTCACGAGTACGGAGTTGGCACGTCAGAAGAAGCAGAAGCTGCGTTCCATGGAGCAGATGGCTCGTGAATACGATAAGACTCAATCTGGACGATTCGCCGCCGAATTCGTGCGCCATCTGTTGGAAGGGGAACCCATCCCAGGGATTGCACGCGAACTCGAGTTGCATAGGCAATTGCTGCCGACAATCACCCTTGCGGATGTGAATGCCCTTGCGCGGCAGTCAATTCGTACGAGCAATCGCGTCATCACAGTGAGTGCACCGGAGAGTGACGAGATCATCGTTCCTGACGAGCCCGAGTTGCTCGCCGCTTTTGACGCAGTTGAGGCGAGCCAGGTCGATCCTTACGTCGACGCTTCAGCAGACAAGCCGCTGTTACCAGATGAACCTGTTGCGGGTGCCGTCGTGGCGCGTGATTCGATTCCGGAACTGGGCGTCACGCGGTGGACGTTGAGCAATGGCATACGTGTCACGCTGAAGCCGACAGACTTCAAGAACGATCAGATTCTCTTCAGTTCTTACAGTCTCGGTGGTCACTCCCTCGTGGACGACGCCGACTACATGGCGGCCAATACGGCGACGGCCGCTGTCACTCAGGGCGGTGTCGGCAATTTCAATCAGATCGAACTGATCAACTGGATGACGGGGAAGGTCGCCAGCGTCCGACCCTACATCTCGCAACATGATGAGGGGCTGTCCGGGTCGGCGTCACCTGAAGATGTAGAGACCATGTTCCAGCTCATCTATGCCTATGTCACGGCGCCGCGCCCCGACTCGGCAGCCTATGCCTCGTATCGTACACGACTGTACGCGGCGATCGAGAATCGCAGTTCGCTTCCTGACGTCGCCTATGCCGACACGATCAGGACAACCATGGCACAGCATCATCACCGTGCTCGCTCGTGGTCACTCGAGTTGCTCGAAGAGCTTGATCTCGAGCGCTCCACGGCAATCTACCGAGATCGTTTCGCCGATGCGGGGGACTTCCATTTCTACTTCGTCGGCAATTTCGATCCTGCCGATCTGGAACCACTCGTGGCTCGTTACTTGGGAGGACTTCCCGCCAGTGGGCGGCAGGAGTCCTGGCGAGACATCGAACTGCGCACACCAGAGGGGATCATCGCCAAGACCGTGCGCAGAGGCCTGGAGCCCAAGGCACAGACGCAACTCGTATTCACCGGGGATTTCGATTTCGACAGTCGTCGTGACCGAGTCCATATCAAGACGATGGCAGACGCGATCCAGATCAAGTTGCGCGAGATTCTGCGCGAGGACATGGGCGGCACCTATGGCGTGGGTGTTGGTGCTTCTACGGCCCACTACCCCAATGAGAGGTACCGAATCACCGTGCGTTTTGGCTGTGACCCGGAGCGGGTGGATGAGCTGACTGCTGCCGTCTTTGAACAGATCGATTCGCTCAAGACGACGGGGCTGGACTCAACGTATGTTGCAAAGGTCCAAGAGATTCATCGTCGTGAGCATGAGGTAAACCTGAAGGAGAATGCCTGGTGGCTGAACATTCTGGAGGCTGTGGACTACCACGGGTTCGATCTTGAGAGCAGCCTTGATCAGTCGATGGTGGAGGACCTGACCCCAGAGGATGTGCAGATCGCCGCGCAGCGTTGGTTCAATCTCGAGCGCTACGCCCGGTTTATTCTGCTGCCCCAAGAAGGGCTGGATGTGTCAGCCAATGAAGACGGTGGGAGCTGATGCTCGAGCAGAGCGAACTCTTCACGGCCGGGGAGGGCGGCTACAACACATACCGCATTCCCGCACTGGCCGTGACTGCGTCGGGGCGAATTCTGGCACTGTGCGAGGGCCGTCGCGATTCACGTTCGGACAGTGGTCAGATCGATCTGCTTGCACGTCACAGCGATGATGGTGGGTGCACGTGGTCCGATGCTCGCGTTGTGGTGACCGAGCCGGAGATGACCAGTGGCAATCCCTGTCCCGTGGTGGATCTGCAGACGGGGCGAATTCTGCTGCCCTTCTGCAAGAATCTTGCAGCAGGTCCGGAATCGATGATCTGCGAAGGCAAGGCACCACGAACGGTGTGGCTCACCCACTCCGATGATGATGGCATGACGTGGAATGCGGCACGAGAAATCACCGAGCAGGCCAAGAAGCCCGAGTGGACTTGGTATGCGACAGGGCCGTGCCACGGGATTCAACTCATCGGCGACTCAGCACCGGGACGACTCGTGGTGCCCTGCGATCACATGATTGGTGTGTATCACGATCGCGAGCGCGATCCGTATCACTCGCATGTCATCATCAGCGACGATGGGGGAGATACGTGGAGTATTGGTGGTGTTGTGGAAGAGGGGACAAATGAATGTGCCCTTGTCGAAATAGACGATGGGTCTCTCTACATAAACTGCCGAAATTACCGTGGCGAAAAACGCCGAGCTGCGGCACGGAGCCACGATGCGGGCGAGAGTTTCGAGTCTCGCGCCTGGGTCGACGAACATCCGGAGCCCATCTGTCAGGGGGCGATGACAAGCTGGCCAATGAGTGGTGGTGGTCGAGATCGTGTGTTGTTCTCCAATCCTGCAAGCCAGAATGCCCGTGAAGGGCTGACGATTCGGACGAGTCACGATGGGGGGCAGGCGTGGCCCGACGCGCGTTGCCTGTATGAAGGACCCTCTGCCTATAGCGATCTGGCGATCACTGCGACAGATGAGATTCTGTGCCTGTACGAGCGGGGGGCAGCGGCAGCATACGAGACATTGACCCTCGCCCGTTTCGACTCTGCATGGTTGGCAGGCGAGTGACACCATGCAGATAGACGCCGATTCCACCTGGCGAACCAGGCAGCTTGCCAGGCACGGACTCAGTCGGCCCGTCAGCGGAGAAGACGCCTTTGTTGAGCTGTTTCGGCGTCTGCAGCCGGTTCCACCCATGGCCAATTCCTATCCCGGATCGGCGCCGCGACTGGAGCATCGAGTGGCTGGCGCCACGACGGAAGACGCCAGGCTTGCTGACGAACTGCGCGCGACGCACCGACTGATCAAGGGACGCTACTTCGGTGGCCGTGTCGGTTACGTCTGGATGGAGGATCTGCCCCTGTTTGCCGCCGCCTGCCGTCGGCCCCTGCAACGTTTCAATGATCGTCAGCAAGCCGTCGTGCGGGCCTTCGAAGTGTCCGGACCTCTGTCACCGCGGCAGCTGCGCGAGCAGACGGGGTTGCCACACAAATTGCTGATGGGGGCGGTGAATCGCCTCGAAGAAGCCTTCATCGTCTGCGAAGATCAGACGGATGAAGCGTGGGATCGTCCACTGCATCTGTTCGAGCGTGAGTGGCCAGAGGCTCACGAGGCACACATCGATCCATTGGTGGCCCGCAAGCAGGTGTTCATGCGCTGGGCGGAAAATGACATTGTCGTAACGATGGAGGGGGCCACGTTGCTGACGGGATGGCCCAAGAGACAGACTGCCTCTTTGTTGTTAGAGTTGCTCAAGGAGGGCGAGTTACTGGATGCGGGGGTGGTGGATGCCGCACCAGCGTATCTCGCTCAGGACAAGCCCTCGACGAATCCCGAGGTCCCGAAAACTGTACGTGTCATGCACCGCGATGATCCACTCGTGCGCCCCATGCTGAGCGAACTGAAAAGACGCTACAGCCATCTAGAAGTGTTGAAGTATCTGTTGATCGACGACAGGATCGGTGGCGCTGTCTGTGGACACTGGCGCATCAGTCCACATGATGTGGAAGACATCGTCATCGACGATGAGGAGGTCGCAGTGGAGAGACGAGCGGAGATTCTGCAAGCCGTGCTTGCCAGCTATCCACCACCAGAGCGTCAGATACTGCAGTTTGCCGGTGAACCGCTATGAGCAAGCCGCCTCAGCTGTTGGGCATCCAGATGCGGAAGGTGGCACCTGACTCGTTCGTCGCTGAGAATTCACCTCGCAGCTGACTCACGAGTGAGTTCACCAGCGTCAACCCGAGGGTCGTCGGATTCTTCAGACCACCCTCCAGCAGGCTGGCAGGCAACCCGATGCCATCATCGGCGACAATCAACTCCAGGCCGTCGCCGCAATCGCGTAGTGAGACATCCACCTGACCTGCGGCCTCGCTGAAGGCATACTTGAGGGCATTGGACACGAGCTCGTTGACGATCAATCCCAGCGGGATCGCCCGATCGATCGTCATGAGGGAGGCATCCATATCCGTCTTGTGGCGAATGCCTCGCGCACTGGGTCCAAAGGAGTCAAAGAGATTCACCACGAGCCGTTCGGCGTAGGCAGGAAAATCGATGCGTGCCAGATCCGCTGACTTGTACAGCTCCTCGTGGATGAGGGCCATCGACCGGATCCTGTGCTGTGAATCATCGAAGGCGTGACCGAGACCGGAATCTTCAAGTCTCGATGCCTGAAGATGGAGCAGACTGGAAATGATCTGCAGGTTGTTCTTGACCCTGTGGTGGATCTCCTTCAGTAAGACTTCCTTTTCTTCCAGAGAGGCGTGGATCGTGTCCGCGGCAATCTTGCGTTCCGTAATGTCCTGAACGACGACCTGAAACATGCTGATCCGGCCGATCTGCTCATCCTCGGGGTGTTCATAGATCGGGAAGATCGACCCCGCCGCCCAGAGGAAGTGTCCATCCTGATGCTGCCAGCGAAACTCGGTCTCACGACGCTCCGCGGTGCCGGTGGCCAGAAGTGTGGTGATCGCCGCGGCATCTTCGGGATGCACAATACTGCTGCCCAGATTTGCGTCCTGATAGAAGGCACTCGGTGCATATCCCAACCATGCTTCGATCTGTGGGCTCACGTAGAGATAGTTGCCTTCAGGATCCATCAGCATGACGACGAAGTTTGGTGTTTCTACGAGCGTTCGGTAGCGGCGCTCTGATAGGGCCAATTGCTGCAGGTCTTCGACGCGTCGAAATCCCTCAGACAAGACTTCTGACAGTTCTTCGAACAAAGCCAGATCACGCTCTGAGAATGCGCTGGGTGTCGCGCTCGTGAGAGTGAGTGTGCCATGCGAGAACGGTGTGTCGACGGCGGCGCGCAGAGGACCGAATTGCTCGGTGAGCCCGGCGAGTTCACGGGCCGTGTCGAGGCGCTCAAGATCGACGCGATTTACCGTGCTGCCACGACGCCAGATGGCATACGTGCGCGTGGCGTAGCCCTCGCTGTCGGTGATCATCCACTCGCCCCGTTTGGTGATACCCTGTGAACCATAGGAGCTGTAGGTATGAAGCATCGGCGGCTCCCCAGGGTCCACGACATTGACGGCGCAGTGCTGGTAAGTCACGTCCATCGCATCCAGGCCTTGCCTGATGGCCTCCAGGACCTGTTGAATCTGGTCCGCCGTCGTCATCGACCAGACGCCCTCGCGCACCTGCTGCATCACAACACGTTTGCTCTCCTGATACTTGCGCTCTGTGATATCACGGGCGACACCATGGGTGCCGACGAAATCGGTGCCGCGATACAGTCCATGGGCGCTGAAGGAGAAGTGGCGGACGTCCATCTCAACATCCCGTGTCACCCCACCGCGAGATCGTAGCCGAACCTCCATCCGCCGAGCAGCACGGTCCCCTGTACGGCGCTCGTGGAATGCGCGTCCAGCACGGTCGACATCTTCAGGATGAAGGATCTCGGCGTAATGCCGCCCGATCACCTCTTCAGGGGTATAGCCGAGCAGGTGTCCGATTTCGCTGTTGGCGAAGATGAAGCAACCATCAGGGTCAAGGACGTAGATAAAGTCTGAGGACCCTTCGACGAGGGCTCGATAACGAGCCTCGGACAAGGTCAACTCCTGCAGCGCTACTGAATCAGGCTGTATTGATTCGCTCTCAGCGCCAGTTGCAGGTTTTGGGGGTGTCGGCTTTGATGGGTCACTCACGGCGGGCCCAGGTCGTTGAGAAAACAACGTGTTCACATGATGTAGATTAAGTAAAAATAGTAAGATAGAGCGGGTTCCTCAACTACAGAATGCAACTGTGCCATGGCGTGGAGTGACACCAGCCCCATGTCATGTAACTTAAGACTTCCTTGTCCCCAAATAAACTCAGGTCATCGAAAGAGTCACATGAGTCTTACCATCGTCATCGGCCGTGGTCATTCTGGTACTCGGGCCATTTCCCACACACTTTATGCCAGTGGCGTGTTTATGGGGAATACACTCAATCGCTCAGGCGACAAAGTTCCTCCGCAAGCGATGTACGACGCCTGCCGAGTGTTCTCTCGTCACGTGTCATGGCAGGGCGGACTCGACTGGGATTTCGCATCCCTCAACGAGATGCCGATCGACGCTGAGTTTCAAGGATTGCTCGACGAGTATCTTGCGGACGTGATTGGTGACCGAAGTTCCAGGAAGGGCTGGAAGTTGCCGGAGACGACCCTGGTACTGCCGTGGATCGTCCGCCTCTTTCCGGATGCCAACTACATCTATCTCGTACGTGATCCACGAGACTCGATACTCGGCGGCCACAAGACAGACGATCTGGCTGATTTCGGCGTCACCTATCCCAAGACAGAAGATCTCTTCGAGCGCCGCGCCATCTCCTGGAAATACCAATATGACCTTGTGGAGGCGACGCCAAAGCCGGCACGTTGGTTGGAGGTTCGATTCGAGGATTTCATCCTGCATCAGGACCGCGAACTGACACGCTTAGAACAATTCCTCGGATTCGACCTCGGGCGTATCATCGTCAGACCGGATTCTGTCGCGCGCTGGCGCAACGCAGAAGTGGTGCCGGATTTCGACTTCCTGCGGCCTCACTTCGTTGATATGGACAACGTCTGATCCATGTCCCTGCTCACGGCGAACGGATTGGGACGCTCCTTCGGAGCGACAAGTATCTTCGCCGATATTGACTTACGCATTGAAGCGGGTGACCGCATTGGGCTCGTTGGCCCCAATGGCGAGGGCAAGACCACGCTACTGAAGCTGATTGCTGGAATTGATCCTCCTACGGCTGGCGAGATGCATCGACGTCGTGACCTGCGCGTCAGCTACCTGGCACAAGACGATGGTCAGCCACCTGCAGCACAGACGCTATGGGAATCCACGCTGAGCGCATTTGCCCAGCTGCGCGAACTCGAGCGGCAGATGCATGAGCAAGCGACGCGCCTTGTCGACGACGACGCATTGCGTCGCTATGCGCAGATGCAGGCCGAATTCGAGCGTCGTGATGGCTACATCTACGAGAGCCGCATCAAACAGATCCTTGAAGGTCTCGGCTTTGGCGAACAAGACCTTCACAGACCCCTGCCCGAATTCAGCGGTGGCCAACGAACAAGAGCTGCGCTTGGCCGATTGCTGCTGGAGAGTCCAGACCTGTTGCTCCTGGACGAGCCCACGAATTATCTCGATCTGCAGGCCGTCGAATGGCTCGAACACTGGCTTTCAGAGGCGTCTGCTTCATATGTCATCGTGTCTCACGATCGGTATTTCCTCGATCGCGTCAGTGGCCGAATCTGGGAGATGGCCTTCGGTCGACTCGAAACCTATCGCGGCAACTATTCTGCCTATGCCCGGCAACGGCAGGAACGGTACGAACGGCGCCTGAAGGAGTGGGAGGCACAGCAGGCGTACGTGGCGAAAACGGAGGATTTCGTAAGACGCTTTCTCGCGGGCCAGCGGACGAAAGAGGCACAGGGGAGGCGGCGGCGACTGGCTCGCCATCTGCGCGAAGATGGCGTCGACAAACCTCAGCAACACAAGCGTGTGCATCTGCATCTGGGTGAGGCCGAGCGCAGTGGTGATGATGTGCTGATGTTGCACGATCTTGCGCTGGGCTATTCGCCCGAGGTCCCAGTCGTCAAAGCAGAGGAAGCGCTCATCCAACGTGGTGAGTGCATCGCCGTGATGGGCTCCAATGGGGCAGGGAAGACCACCCTCGTACGCTCAATTCTTGGCGAGCTGTCGCCTCTGTCCGGAGAATTGCGACTTGGGGCACGTGTACAGATCGGCTATCTGCCGCAGTTGCAGGAGCATCTCGATCCAGCGCATACGGTCCTCGATTCCGTGCAGCAGGTCAGTCCTGAATCGAAACCGGCCGAATTGCGCAATCTGCTGGGGGGCTTCCTGCTCTCCGGTGACGATGTGGACAAACAGATTCGCGAGCTCAGCGGTGGCGAACGCAGTCGAGTGTCCCTGGCTCGACTCGTGCTGGCAGGAGCGAATTTTCTCATCCTCGACGAGCCAACCAATCATCTCGATCTCACTTCTCAGGAGGTATTGGAGCAAGTCCTCGACGACTTTGACGGGACGGTCATGTTGGTGAGTCATGATCGTTACCTGATTCAGTCACTGGCGACCGGTATCTGGCGTATCGAGGCGGGAGAACTGAGCAGCTTTGATGGAGACTGGGAGCAGTTCGTCCTGTGGCGAGAACGGCAGGCTGCCGCCGCGCCGCGTCGGGAATCGATTGGTTCGCGGCAGCAGATACGAGATGCACAGCGAGAGAGTCGCCGGCGACGCAAGCAACTCGAGAAAGTCGCCGCACGCCAGGCAGATGTGGAGGAGGAGATCTCTCAGCGTGAGACGGAAGCGGAGACACTGGGGGAGAAAGTCGGGCTAGCCGGTGAGCGCCAGGATCTTGAAGCCGTGGCGGATCTATCCCAACAGTTGCAGCAGATCGAACAGCGGATAGCCGTTCTGTACGCAGAGTGGGAGCAGTTGGGCACGAGTCTCGAAGCAGCCAGTAACACGAGCCAGGACTGAGGACCGGCCCAGCGGCGTTACATCGACGCACTTGCCAGGTCTGGCCGTGACGCGAACGGGGATCTACCATTGCCCCGGCCCACAGTCTCTCGACCCTCGACGCGAGTCCTCCAGGAGACACTCATGTCCGCCCGAATTCGTCTACTTCTACTTCTGCAGATGCTGATTCTGACCGCCGCCGCGACGGCGCAGGATCGCGCCGCTGGCCCATGGTGGCCCCACCCGCTGTGGGGTGCCGAAGATCAAGCCGGTGGATCCAACTGGATCACACCCGACAAGATTTTGCAGGCGGCACAATTGGTGACTGCTGGCAACCTCTATGAACTCGGCCAGGTGTACGAGGCAGATATGCCGCTATTTGGCAATCGCACATACGCCATGCATATCCCTGGATCACCAACAGGTGGCCCCGTCGGTGACAACCAATTGGTCTGGCACGATGAGTTTTTCTGTGGTGAAATCGGTCAGATCGGTACACAGTTCGATGGCCCCGGACACATCGGCACTGTGTTGACCATGGGGGATGGCACAAGCCAGGAGGTGTTTTACAATGGCTTCACGCTGGAGGAGGTCTCCGGCACGTACGGTCTGCGCCAACTGGGGGTCGAGCACATTAAGCCGATCTTCACGCGGGGCATTCTCATCGACATTGCCAGTGAGAAGGGCGTCGTTGCTCTCGATCACAGTTATGAGGTAACCGTGGCAGATGTCCGTGCCGCCCTTTCCCGACAGGGAATGTCAGAAGAAGACTTGCATCCCGGTGATGCACTCTTTTTTCGCTACGGTTGGTCCATCCATTGGCAAGATCACGACAAATACAACACGGATCCCCCTGGGATTGGCCTTGAAGTCGCCGCCTGGCTCGTCGAGCGACAACCGTCGATGATCGGATCAGACCACTGGTCGACGGAGGTGATCCCCAATCCAGATCCAACCCTCGCCTTTCCCGTGCATCAGGAAATCATCACCAAGGCAGGCATCTGGAATCTTGAGAACATGGCCTATGACGGCCTGGTTCAGGACGAGGTCTATGAATTCCTCTTTGTCTTTGCGCCCACTCCTTATAAGGGGGCGACGGGATCACCTGGTCGCCCTATTGCCATCCGCTAACTACCACGGCTCCACAGAAAGCACAAAATGACAACACCGACGCCAGCAACCCTTGGTCGATTCTGTCGTACCGTTTTGCCACAGATGGCGGCGATGGCCAATGGCAAGCGAACACTACAGTCCATCGCAGCGATTCAGGAAACCGATCGTTGGAATTCTTTCGATCGATTTCATGATACAAGTCAGACCCTCGTCGACATGTATCAGCAGGCGGGTGCCGGCGCCGAGGTCTTTCCTGTGCAAACGGGAGGAGATATCGGCACGGGCCGCTGGATCATCCA
>JABJJN010000043.1 GCA_018660835.1 Gemmatimonadota bacterium
CGGTGTAATGAACCAGCCACGAACGCGGACCCCGTCGACACCATCAAAACTGGCGTCGTAGACACAAGCGCCGGGTAATAGATCATCGATTCGTTTGAAGGATGGCTTAAGAGGTACCTGCGAGCTCTGCTCCAGATTATTGTGCCAGAACTGGTGAAAGTCGGTGGCTGCCGTCAGTGTTGGCGTGTAGTCGACGAGTTCATCCAGTCCCCAATCAACGGATCCCATCGGTTACTGCCCCCAGCGCGCCCGTACAGGCGTCTTCTTGGCACGCTCAAACAGCTCCGCCCACTCTTTGGAGCCATCGTCGGGCGTGATCTCCAGGCGAACCCCTTGTGAGTAGGCCGGGCCGTGTCCATTGCTGAAGTAGCCATAACCCTGAGAGGTGGAAGCCATGTGCACACAGCTTCCATCCTGATAAACGATCGAATTGAGCAGGCGTGGCTCTGGGTGATTGTAGGGTTTGCCCTCGGCGACAAAGGGGGCCAACTCGTCATCGGGCACACGAAATCGCTCGATGGCATCTTCGTCGACTTCGATGCCGAGCCCCGGTGCTTCCGGCACCTGATGATATCCCCCCACGACATCAATCGGTGCCTTGAGCAACTGATGGCTATAGAGATTCGTGCAAGTAATGGTCGGCCACGTGGCATGCGTCAAAACGGCTCCAAGATGCGCCGCCCAGGTTGCCATCAGGCCATTGCCCACCAACTGCAACCAAAAGGGCATCTGTGCCTCTGCACTCAGTGTCCCCTGCTTCATGACGGCGGACCTGCCAGCACAGATGACAAACCCATCGCAGACTTCTTCGCGCACACAGGTGATGTAAGGCGGTGAGCCAAAGTGCATCGCAACGGGACGATTGATCGCGTTGCGGATCTGGCGATTGCCGAGGATATCCCCCTGCGGGATCGGAGACTCAAACATGGCCACAATCGGATACGCCTCGAGCTTCTTGATGACAGGGATGGCATTTGCCGCATTCTGCCATGTCGCATTGGCATCCAGATCGAGTTTGAAATGTCGGGGCACAACTTTGTCCACGGCGTCGACCTGCGCGACGATGTCCCACCAAGGGCGTGGTTTGTTCTTGAAACTCGTATATCCAGCAGCGACGGCATCTGCCGCCTCTGCAGCCCAATCCTCAGGTGCCGCATCGATCGACCACCAGCTGATGGGTACCCAATCACGCACCTTGCTGCCCAGCAGCCGATGTACAGGCACCTCAAGGATCTTGCCCAACAGATCATGGATCGCCATCTGCAAACCACTACCCAGGCTGTCATCGTGGACCACCTCGGCGGGACTCTTGCCCTTCACCCTTTCGACAGACTCGTCGGTAACGCGGGCCCACGTGTAATGGAGGACCGTCTCCCCCCAGCCGACGTGCCCCGTGTCTGACGTCACTTTGCACAGCTCAAAGATGTTCCAATTGTAGACCTCACGGGCTGTGATCCGATGTTGGCGCTCGGTGAATGGCACGGAGACGATGATGCGTTCTACGTCGACAATCTTCATATCAGCTCTCTATCCTCATTTGCGAATAGCACGCATTGAGCAGCGCGATCGCGTTGGACAACCCAGCGTCTTGTACAGCGCTTCGTCGGACAACGCTAGCGCGTCGTTTGGTAGTAGCGTTCGAAGGGCCTTGCATCCAACCCCTCTTCATTCAGTTCGACCCCAAGTCCCGGGCCGGTGGGTAGATCCAGAAACCCATCCTTGCTGCGCACCAGCTCGGGTTTGGTCAGCAATTGTTCTGCAAGTCGTTCTTCATCCTCATTACCAACGGTCTCCAGGATGTAGCCATTGCGCAGGAAACCCATGCCCTGCAAGCCCTGCACAACCGAAAGAGGGCCATTCGGGTTGTGTGGAGCGATGGCAATGTTGTTCATCGCCGCGACGGTCGCCAATTCCTTCAGCTGACCGAAACCACCACAATTACCGATGTCTGGCTGGAAGACGTCCACCGCCTGGTTCGTGAGCATACTTACCATATTGCGGTCGTAGACTGTGGCGATGCGCTCACCGGCTGCAATACGTGGCCCGCCAGAGGCGTAACTGGCCTCCTTCAGCTTCAGCAGGCCTGGCACATCTTCGGGGGGCAGCGGCTCCTCTATGACATCAACGAGCCCCTTCAAACCGTGCACAAGGCGCATGGACGTCGCGCCATTGAGACGGGCGTGGCAGTCGACCCATAGCTCCACATCGTCGCCATGGGCATCCTTGGCCTCAGCGAAGAAGTCGATCACCTCATCAATGATCTTTCCGTCCGTCCACTGATGCTCGTTGTGGCTGCCGTCGACCTTGCCCTTTGTACCAGAGTAGGCCGCGCCGCCGCCAAAATCATATTCGGCACCATCCGTGGCGACCGTCTGTTTCTGCCCATAGTACACAGGCAAAGTCGTCTTCATCACCTTGTAACCACGTGCAAGGGCTCCCCCCACATTATCGGCGTATTCGCTGGGCGTGGAGCCACCGGGTACATGACAATAAACGGGAACGCGTGTGTCGAAGGTGGGCCCCCCAAACAACTCATAGATGGGACGTCCCAGTTCCTTGCCTTTGATATCCCACATGGCGATATCGAGCGCGCTGATAGCGGACACGGCCACTGTGCCAATGGTCCATTGATTGTCCCGATACATGCGCTCGAAATGCAGCGCGGGTTGACGAGGATCCTTGCCGACCAAACCGATATTCTCGACCAGATTTTCTATGGCCCGCGCTGTGGCATCATCGAAGCGTTTGGTGACAACCTCCGATATGCCCGTGATCCCCTCATCGGTGTGAATCCGAGTGATGATGAGATTGCGGAAATTCGCATCGATGAGTCGAACGTCAACTGCGGTGATCTTCATTCGTTTCCGACCTCGTCATTCCATTTCAACTGGCAATTGGTGGGCAAATAGCTGGTAGTCAATTGTTGGTATCTCTCGTGCAGGAGTCTTCTCAGGCTCCCGGTACGACATGCTTCCCAGAGGCAGACGCTTCGTAGGCGGCTTCGACAAACTGCATCGCCCGCAAAGCGTCTGTTCCATCGGTAATGAAGTCACTCCGTGGGTGACCACCGCCTCCCATCCGGGCGGCAGCAAGGAATCGACGCACAAACTCCTGTCCAGCGGCGCCACCATACCCAGGCGCATCGGGTGGAGTCATTTCAATCACCTGTCTTCCAGGTCCTGTGCTGGCGGGACCCTCTTCATGGACCCAGATCGTACGACCTTGCCCCTCATGCCCCCACATGGGCCATTCAATCTCACCGAGATCGCCACGGACGGTAAGACCGATATCTCCATATCGCTGCCGCAGTACGTATCCTGCGTGCAAAGAGCCTACGGCCCCGCTGCTGAGCTGAAAGCTGCAGGCCGCCATATCCTCCACGTCGATGTCCGAGCGTGTCAGAGTGCCTATATGGGCGCCCACGGAGGTGTAGTCCAGCCCTGTCAGATACCTGATCAGATCGATGGTATGGATGGCAAGCCAGTGAAGGATGCCTCCCCCGGCAACACGTTTATCGAAGAGCCAGTGTTCGGGATTGCGTTGAGCGACGGTACTGGTCACCATACGCCCTTCCACGGAGACGATCTTTCCCAGTCCGCCCGCAGAAATGATCTGCCGAGCCTTCTGTGCAACCGGCAAGAGTCGATTCATGAAAGCCGGTGCCCAGATCGTACCTCCGGCGATGGCCGCCGCATTGAGCCCCTCGATTTCTGCACTCGTTCGACCACAAGGCTTCTCGATGATGCAGGCGATCCCGGCCTGCAGAAAGCGTTCGCCAAGCCCCGGAGACTGATCGTTGCGCGCCGAGATCAGTGCCATTTGTGGACGTAGGCCGCCTTGCAGTAGATCGTCGATCGATGCGACCCATTCGGCGTCCTCAGGCACGTCCTGCTGTCCTCCGCCATCAGGGTCAGCGACCAAGAGACGTTCGCATTCAGGTAGATGCTGCAGCGTCGCCAGCCAACCCTTCGAATGCGGCGCCGTCATCCCCACAAGGGCAACTGTCGTCATGATGCAGCCCCCAGAGCAAGAGCGGTTTGCGCCTTCGAGGAAGCATAGATTGTCTCTAAGAGGGCAACGGTCCGTCGCCCTTCGGCTCCATCGACGCGTAGTTGGGTCCCCTGTGTGACAGCGGCAACGAGATCCTCAACGATGTTGTGGATCGGATTGTCGATGGCAGCGAGTTTCTGTTCGAGATCATCGCCAAAGTACCGGGCCGTTCCGTCCAGCGCGGCATCGATAAGAATCCCACCCTCTGTTCCATGTACTTCAGCACTGAAGTAAGCATTCGTCGGAAAAGTCGTCGTCCCGACGATCACTCCACGTGCGCCATTGCCAAACTTAAGAATTGCCAGGCCGACATCTTCTGTTTCGATATCGTGATTCATGATCGATGCATCTCCATAGACCTGTGTCGGATCACCCATAAACCACAGCAACAGGTCGATCAGATGAGATCCCTGGTTGGCAAGAGACCCGCCTCCGTCCATCGCCCAGGTTCCGCGCCAGCCACCACCATGTTCGAAATACTCATTCGAGCGAAACCACTTGAAGCGAACTTCACCCAGCAAAGGACGCCCGAAAATCCCCTGTTGCAACGCCGTGGCAACACGAAAATTGGTATCCACATAGCGGCTTTGATAATCAATGCCGAGCAGCACATCTGTGCTCTTGGCGGCCGCAATCAACTCGTCGCACGCTGCGGTGCTGACATCCATCGGCTTCGTTGTCACCACATGTTTGCCGGCACGCGCCACCTGCACACCGATCTTCGCATGTAGCCCACTGGGGGTCATGACCAGAACCGCATCCACATCATCCCTGGCGAGCGTATCGTCGAGTGATGTCGTCCAATCACAGGAGAGTTCCTCTCCCACTTCGCGGGCGAGTTCCTCATGCAAATCACACACACACACGAGTCGGGCGCCCTCCGTCTGTGTTACAAGTTTGGCTCGCCCTCGTCCCATACCGAGGCCTACAACCGCAAATCCTACCATAGAAGTCTGCTCCTGATTACCAGAAAGTCATCGTCATAACGACCTACGCGTCGTCCACGACCTGTGCGTCGTCGTCACGATCTACGCGTCGTCGTCGTCTGCCTTGAGGAATTGTCCGATATAGTCCCGTGAGCGGATCAGGCCCTCTTGCTGTAGTTCGGGTGTTGCCCAGAAATGATGATCCTCGAGTTCAACACTCAGCACCCCATCGTATCCGTACTCCTCAAGCCGGCGAAGGATCTGCTGCCAGTCGACGATGCCTTCACCAGGAATCGTGTAGCGCCACCAGCCCTCGCCGAAGCCGTATGAGTGCGAATAGCTCTCTCCGGCTATGCCACTCTCATAGAGTTTCTCCTGATTGATCTCTGTGTCTTTCAGGTGCACGTGATGCACCCGATCGGAGAATTCATGCAGCAGCCGCATGTGGTCGATCTGCAGACGGACAAAATGTGACGGGTCGTAGCAGATCCCCAGATTTGGCGACGGAATCGCTTCGAAGATGCGTCGCAGACTCTCGGGTGAACAACCGAGATTCGGCAATCGGGGTGATCCTCCCGGCCAGGGCTCGATGGCGATGTTGATGCCGACTTTCTCGGCGTGTTCTACGACCTTCGGATAGACCTTCTTGAAGATCTCGAAGGTCTCGGCGCGCGGCATATTTCCATCGTCAGGCCCCAGAACGGTGAAATAAGTGTGCCCTCCGTGTTTGGCCATGGCCGTGAGTTGCTTCTTCAGTTCGCTCAGGGCTTTGCGTCTTTTGGCGGCATCCTTGGACAACAGTCCCCCGGCGCCCGCATCACACGTGCCAATCTCCAAGCCGTATCGCTGACATGTCTTGGCGACCTCAGCCGTCAGTGCTGGTGTATCGACGGCATCAAAGTCGTTCTCCGACAACCAGGCGCAGTATCCTTCAAAGCCAATTTCCCGAGCAAACCCGGGCAACCTCGTACCGATCTTCATGTGGGGGTCCTTTTCTCTTCCATTCCACCTTGCGGCGGGTCATTCATTGAGGGACGGGCGGCTCTTGAGTTCGTGGTTCGATCCATTGAGTAACAATCAGTGAAACAGCTGCGAGTGCTGAACCGCTGAGGAAGATCACCCGATGACCGAAGTAGTGCCATGCAAGGCCGCCGATCAAGGGGGCCGCCACCGCGGCCAGGTGGTTCATGGTCACACCCATGGAGAGCGTCGGTTTCAGGTCTGTCGAGTCGGTGATTCGGTGGACGTACGTTGTCAGCGCAATGCTACCAAAGAAGATCAGATTGTCGATGCAGTAGAGGACGTAGAGTGTCGGTCGATGATCAATCAGGGCATATCCGGCAAAGACGAAGATGAGGCCGACATAACTGGCACTGAGCATGACACGTTCACCGAGACGATCCACGAGTCGTCCGAGAAGCGGCGCCGTGAGTGTGATCAGCACTTGATTGACGAAGACTAGAATCATCGTCGTTTCGACGGGCATCCCATGCACCTTCACAAGCGCAAAAATCGCGAAGGTGATGAACATCTGCTTGCGGCAGCCCTGCAGAAAATTCAATGCATAGTAGAGACCATAACGTCGCCGAAAGACAAAGCGCTCTTCATCGGCGTCCACCACCTCGTTGCGCACGGCCAACAGGCACGCGCCACCAATAACCGTCACAACGCCGGCCAGAACGAACATGCCTTCGTAGTCGATGATGCCATACAGGAGCATGCACGCGCCGATCGCCAGCAGCCAACTGAAACTGCTGACCGAACGCAGTTGCCCGAGCCACTTCCCCTTCTCCCCATCAGGCGAGAAACCCAACCCCATCGCCTGCTCGAGAGGAACCCAGCAATGGAAGCCGATACTCCAGATGAAAGAGAACATGGCCAGTGTCGTGACGGAATCGACATAGACAAAAGCGGCAATGCCCATGCCCATCAGCATCAGAGACAGGGCGGCCATCCGCGATGGAATCCAACGAATCATGATGGCGATGAACAGCACGTTGAGAAACCCTGGAACCTCACGCAGGCCTTCTACGACACCCAACTCGTGTGGCTCGATCCCTAATCGTGTGACGATGAAGTTGTTGAACATCGTCATCTGCACACCGAAAAAGAAGCCGACACAACCTACGGCGAGAGCCAACAGCGTGAAGTTTCTCGTCCAGCCAGCGAATAGATAGCCGCCAGACAGGCGGCCAAGGAGCAACCTCATTGATTGTCCCCCCGACGGAACCGATTGCCGGCATCTGCATAGGGGCTCATATTCGCGCCCTGTGCAGACAATTCTGAGTGGCCCCCGACACGGGGAGCCACCACCCGGCTACAGGTTAGGAGCTTGATATTGGAACGACGTGGATTTCTCAAAGGTGCAACCGGTCTCGTAGGGGCGTCTCTGGTTGGTAGTAGGTTGGCTTCATCGGCAGCTGCCGATGCAGCACAGACTGCCGATGTGGCGTCGCCGCCGCAAGGCATGTCCGGTGTCCGGGGTGGGGCAAAGGACGATGAAGCCTTCTGGACGCAGATTCGTCAACAGTTCCGCCTGAGCTACAAACGCATCTATCTCAACACGGCGGGCCTCGGTCCATCGCCCCGCCACGTCATCCGCGCTGTGAGCGAGATGTCTGAAGAGCTGGAGGATCTTTGCGAAACAGGTCACAGTCATGCCTTGTGGACGCTGGCCAAGGAGCGCGCTGGCAACATCTTTGGATGTGAGCCAGAAGAGATTGCGTATACGCGCAATACAACGGATGGTGTCAACATCGTCTGTAATGGCCTGCCCCTCAAGGCGGGCGACGAAGTCATCACGACAACTCATGAGCACGTAGGAAATACAATTTCATGGCTCGCACGGGCCCGACGAGACGGGATCCGCATGCGGGTCTTCGAGCCCTCCAGGGCCTCCGCCGGTGAAACCCTCGACCGCTTCGCAAGCCTGATCAATGACCGCACACGTGCGATCTCCATTTCCCACATCACGACCGCCGCGGGTCAAGTGTTGCCCATGGAAGAAATCGGCAAATTGGCCAAGGAACACGGTCTCTTCTACTTCGTCGATGGCGCGCAGTCCGCCGGCCATATTCCACTCGACATGAAGGCGATTGGCTGTCACGCCTACGCCACATCCGGTCACAAATGGCTCCTGGGCCCCAAGGGTACGGGGCTGCTTTATGTTCGCCGTGATGCACTGGACCAAATTGAGGCGAAGTGGGTCGGTGCCTATTCGGGTGCCGGAGAATTCGATATGGCTACAGGTGTCTTCGGTTTTGCCGACACAGCGCAGAGATACGAGTTTGGTACGGTGCCTGTGAGTCTGTTTCATGGCCTGAGTGAAGCCATGGGATTCCTCCTCGATCTGGGTATGGACCGCGTCTGGGCACGATCCCACTATCTCGGACAGCGTCTGATCACAGGCCTACGGAGTGCCGGAGCCGAAGTCGTGTCGCCGCTGGATTCAAGCGAGAATAGTGGAATCATCGTATTTCGTGTCAAAGGGATGACCCGCCCCGAGCTGCAATCTTACCTGGCGAAGAATTACAAGATCCGCTCACGCGGAATCTACGAGGGAGGCCTCGAGGCGGTTCGCGTCTCTCCCCATATATACAGCACGGGGGCTGATGTAGACCGCGTGATCGAGGCCGTTGCGGCCCTGCACTTGTAACCACTTGAGCCCAGGTAGGCAGCGCCTGATGGTGAAGACCACCCGGCGCGCCTGCCTGGCCGTATACCCTATTGCTCTACCCGCAGTTTCTCAGACTTGTCGTAGGCTTCCTGTCCCTCCTTGATGCGGTCGGCGCGCAGGTAGAGCTGACTGAGCAGCTCCCATCCATCAGCGAAGCTGTCGTCGCCTGCAACCAGACCTTCAAGAATGCTCAGTGCTGTCGTCTCGTCCTCAACCCTGATGAGGGAGACGGCGTAGTTGTAGCCGACGACGGTGTCATCTGGAGCCAAAGCAGAAGCTCTCTCCAGATAGCCCACGGCCGTCTGGTAATCGTCACGGCGGAGGAAGATCCCGGCGATATCGCTGAGCAGTTCGCTATCCTCTGGCTCGATTTCCAACGCCGCCTGCAAGGCAGCCAAGGCCTTGTCTTCCATCTCCAGATGGTCATAGGCGCTGGCCAGCACACGATAGTAGCCGGCATCCTGTGCCGTGCCCGCCCGTGGAGCGATCCATTCTATTGTCCGCTCCCAATCCTCATTCTGATAATGCAGATACCCCAGCTGCAGCGCCGTCGAGGCGTCGCTTGAATCGATGTTCACAGCCATTTCATAGGCTGCAGCAGCCTCTTCAACACGCTCCTGGCGTTCGTGCACGATGCCGAGATTGCGGTAGGCCATGGCACCCGTAGGATCCAGGACCGTAGCTTGCTTGAATGAGGACTCTGCTTCGCCCAGACTGTCGTCATTCAATGCAGCGAGCCCGACATTGAAGGTCTCCACCCAGAACTTACGGCGCCACCGACTCGCTTCCTCCGCACGTAGCTGATCGGCCTCGGCAGCATCAAAAGCTGCAGCCGCTTCGGCAAGATTTCCCGCCGTTGCCTCGGCGATCCCTAACAGCATCTGTGCCTCAGAATTCTCTGGTGTCTCCGCAACAGCGACCAACAGCTGTTCGCGTGCGAGCGTCCAATCATTCTGGTTGATGTAAACCTTCGCCGACGTCATCGCCGTCGATTGGCAGCCATACCACAGGCCCGAGAGGGCCAGTAGAGTGGCCAAGGACAGACTGCGCACCTTCCATCGTTTCATCGTGACTGCATCCTTTGGTCTGGATCTCCGTTGTCTGGATCCTTGTTGTCTTGCGGCACGTCTTCGACGTACCTCCCAGTGACACTTTCTATCAAGAAGATAAACGAATCCCCACTCAACCTTCCACTCTGCCTTCCGCCGAAGACAGAAAAAAAAGGGCCCCACGACAGTTTGTCGTAGGGCCCTTTTCTAACGACTCAGACCGGAATAACCCGGTCAGTTCGGCGTCAGCCTAAAACTGCAGCTGCAACGACACGCGGTGAACGCTGTCGAGGATACCGAAGTCGGTGTAGGCGTAGTCGACGATTGTGTCGAATCCGCCAAGCGGGACATTGACACCGGCACCGAAGGTCAAACCTTCTTCGGTACGTGGTGCATCGCCAATGTACCGCGTGTGCGTAACTGGGAGGCCAGAAGCCTTATCAATCTTATCATCGTCCACACCAGAGTAGTTAAACTTGTAGCCGCCGCGAAGCGACAACATGTTGAACACCTGCACCTCAGCAGCGCTGAACAACAACTGATCGCCGTCCTGAGGCTTGGTCGCGTCCGATAGCAACGTCACTCTAATACCGGAGTCGGGATCGTCATACAGATCGATCGCTCCACCGATGGAGAAGATCAGCGGCAATGGGGCGCCGATGTTGTAAAACTCGAGATCGCCACCCAGGTTGTTCAACCGGGCACCGATCGTCGCGTTTTTGTAACCAAGCTTGTACAGGGCGCCAAAATCGAGGGCGAAGGCACTGGCCGTCACACCATCGATATTTTGCGAAATGTACTTGCCTGTGGCGCCCAGAGCGAGACGATTGGTGACGTCACGTGCCCATGTCAACTGCAGAGCGACGTCAGAATAATCGTACTCACCAGAGCCACCATCACGGAAGCCGGTATAGGTATCATCAAGAAAGCCTGGAACCACGTCGCGGTCGAGACCGCTACCGTTGTCGATTCCAGACAAACTCAGATTCACAATGCCGATACCGAGAGTACCAATGCCGCCAAAACCGCGCGTCACTCCCAC
>JABJJN010000053.1 GCA_018660835.1 Gemmatimonadota bacterium
GGTGAAGAATGTGCTGCAGCCGAATGCGGTCTGCGACTGCGCCGGAGCGGGTGCACCGTCGCTGGAGTCGGGTGCTGGTGATATCCCGATGGACCTGGCCGTAGGTGCCTCCTATCAGATCGAAAACTCTCTCGTGTCCGTGCAGTGGTCGATTCGTGATCTGACAGGTGATTCGTCAGAGAGTCGTCTCGTCGTGGGTGGCGAGACGAAGCTGGTGGAAGGTCTCATGCTTCGCGGCGGCGGTAGTCGCATCTTCGAAGATGACGCCTCAGGTGACCTCAACGCCGGTTTGGGCTATCGTTGGAATCAATTGCTCTTCGACTATGGATATCACATCCCCCTCGACCTGACCGAAACCAACGGTTCACACCGTTTCTCGCTGGTCTGGCAACTCTAAGCGAAGATCACGTCGACGAGGAGATCGCCACAATATGTCAATCTGGGTTGGACTCATCGCACTGGGCGTCGGCTTAGGAAGCAGCATCTTCCTTCCCGTGCCGCAGACGCTGAAAACGAATTTCGCCGCTGGGCAATCCCTGTACGCTCTTGGGGAATACGAAGGCGCGATCTTGGAGTATTCAAAGATCGTCAAGTTCTCAAGCCCTGCTGTCCGTACGGATAGCGTTCGGGTCGATTTCGGTAACGGTCTCGAGTTACCCGTCGTAGCGGCAGCTTGGTACCAATTGGGCAATGCGTACAAACGCAGCGGGCAGCATGATGAAGCGGTTGACGCATTCCATCACGTGACCACGATGGAGAGCGTTGCAGAGAGCTTCCGCTCCCTCGTCCAGTTCCAAGTGGCGGAAACACGCTTCCTGCAGAAACAGTATCCGCTCGCGGCTGAAGAATACAAGCGCTATGTCAGTCTGTTCCCGAACTCTGAGTTGGCCGGCCAGGCCTTGTTCTACGCCGGTTGGAGTGAGTTCAATGACAAGCGATACGACCCGGCCATCGAAACCCTGACGGACATGCTCGCGCGTTATCCCGAAGATCGATACGCGCCAGATTCGCAATTCCGGATTGCAAGTTCTCACTACGAAAAGGAGAACTTCGAGGTCGCCGTCGCTCAGGCCGACATCGTACTGGAGCGGTATCCGAACAGTCCCGTCATTGCGCAGGCGACGTACCTGCGGGCTCAGTCCTTCGACAAAATGGCCCGTTCCGAAGACGCGATCGCCGCCTACCGAGATGTTCGTGATCTCTACGACCGCATGTTTGAACTGCTTCGCGGATCCTTCCGCGAGCGAAAGAATGTCGACTTTGAGAACTATCGGCAGCTCTTTGAGACTTCCTCCCTGCGTGTGGCGGAGATCTATCGCCGCGAAGGCAAGTTCGAAGAGGCTTACCAGGAGCTGATCGCAGCTCAAGAGACAGCAGAAGAGCGCTTCTACAAGGCCAAGGTGCAGATGCGCCTAGGCGACAACTACATGGAATGGAAGCGCTTTGGCGAGGCATATACCGCCTACAATCAGGTGATCGACCTGTATAGCGACACTCCCTATCCACCAATCGCTCAGTATAACAAGGGGGAGGCGCGATACTTCGCCGACGACTTCAGCGCCGCGAGGACGGAATATCTGCTGGTCTCAGAGAACTATCCTGACTCTGAGACCGGGTTGCGAGCGAACGCTGTGTACAGTGCCGGCTGGTCCTCTGAGAAGCTGGGCGATTTCGAAACCTCCTTGCAGCTCTATGCTCAAGTTGTGGAGAGTTTCCCGCGATCTGACCAGGCGCCTCTGTGCCTTCTGCGTATGGGGAGAGTTAACACGGAGCAGCAACTCTTCGATGACGCTGTTGTTGCCTATCAACAGATCGCCGACAACTACGGTGAGACCCATCACGCCGCTGACGCGAACTATGGTCTCGGGTTGCTGTATAAGCAGCAGGATCGGCCAGAAGAAGCGATTGAAGCATTTTCGCGAGTTGGTCGCTCTGCCGGGGAAGTCTACGTAGCGTCTCTGGTTGAAGCCGCGAATATTCACATCGGGGCGGGGCGCTCTGATGACGGGCGGCACGTGCTAAGCCAACTTCTTGCCGGAGTGACTGGTGACCGAGGACTTGAGGCGACGGCCCACTATCAGATCGCGCAACTCGATCTGAACAATGGCAATTTCATCGACGCCATTAATGGCTACAACAAGGTCATCGATGAGTATCCGGAAGCGTCCGTCGCACGAGATGCGCACTATGGTCGGGCATTGTCCTATCACAAGGCCAATCGATTCGCTCCGGCTCTGGCGGACTATCAGTGGCTTCTGGATCAGAATCTTCCCGAGAGCATGAAGCTCAAGGTTGTATTCGCGAAAGCACTATCACATGCTGCGCTCAACCAAGATGCTCAGGCAACGACCCTTCTTCGTCGGGTGATAGACTCCGGGGACGAGACCCTCGGAAGAAATGCTCAGTTGCAGTTGATCTCCATGGCAGAGAAGCGCGATCCGCAGGATGCCATTCGAATTTACGAGGACATGCTCGCGAGTCTCACGACAAGGGACGACAAGGTCCGTGTGTTGATTCGTCTTGCCAGTGCCTATTTTCGACTCAACCAATTCGACAAGAGCATCGAGGCTTCCCAGCAGTTGATAGATGTTGCGGTAGAATCTGAAGATGTCGCCAACGCCCTGTTTGTGCAGGGCAATAGTTACTTCCGTTCAGGTGATCTGGCGACGGCTGTGCAGACCTATCAGGGCATCGTCGACAACTATCCACAGATTGGCTGGGCACGCAATGCCCAATTCCAGATTGGGATTGCCTTCAACAAGATGGCGTCGGGCAATATCAGCTACCTGCCGCAGGTCGCAGCAGAGTTCGAGCAGTACTATAACACGTATCCCGACGACGAACGGGCCGTTTACGCCTACTACTACGCTGCCTTCGCTTATTATCGTCTCGGCAAATGGCGGGAAGCAAGCGATACCTTTGATCAGCTAGCTGGGAAGTTCCCACAGTCCGAGTTTGCGGCGCAGGCCATGTTCCGTGCAGGGGAGTCGATTTTTAACCTCGCACAGGGACGAGGTCGCGAAGGCAAGAAGGCCATCTTCGAAGAAGCAATGGCCAAGTACGAGCAGGTACTGTCTCGTTTCCCGCGCTCCGACATGGTCGATGATGCCCTCTACAACAAGGCTTGGGCGATCATTCACTTGTCCGACCTGGGCGAAGAATTCACCAAACAGGACGCCCTGCCGATTTTCGAGCAGATTGTGGCCGAACACACCTTCGGTGACTATGGTCCAGCGAGTCAGTTTACAATCGGTGACTATTACTACGGCGAGAAGGCCTACACCGAAGCAACCAACGCCTATACGACCTTCCTTGCGACATTCTCGCAGGACAAGCTACAGTCAAAAGACAAAGGACTGCGTCGCAAGGCAGAGACTCTTCTTGGGCATCTCTCTGAAATCGAGGCGTACAACGTCTACGCAGAGGGTGAAAAGTTCTTCGATGTAGAGGACTACGATACGGCGGTGACCATCTTTCAGGATGTGATCACACGTTTCCCGCAGAGCGATCAGGCGGTAAATGCGGCGGTCAACATTGCGGCCGCCTATATGGCACAAGAAGACTATCGCAAGGCTGGAGAAGAGTTCAAACGGGTAGTGGATAACTACAGTGGCGAGGCACGGTTTACACCACAAGTAGATTTCGCCCGTCAACAGTTGGAAGCGTTGGAAGAAGCACGCGTACTCTAATTCGTATGAATCAGTAGCAGCTCGCGTCGAGTTCGAGACGCGTTCGTGACACGTTTTTTAAGCGTAAACGCAAAGACGACCCGCAGTACCCTACACAGGGAGGATGACCGCACCATGCTCGAGTTTTTTAATAACGGTGGCCCGTTCATGTATCCGCTGGGTTTGTGGTCCATTATGGCCCTTGCCTTCTTCATCGAGCGTGTCTGGACCTATGCCCGGATTCGCAGCGAGGACGAACTGGCGGAGATCACCAACGATATGACCGGCCGGATCGATTCCGGTGCATCTTTTGAGCAGCTTAAGGAAATGTGTGTTGAGGTAGGCAAGCTCGAAGGTGACGTTTATAACGAGGGGATCGAGCGTTTCGAACATCTCTCGCGTGAGCAGCGTTCTGTTGAAGAAATGCGCGTGGAGATGAATGGTACCGTTGAGCGTGCTGCCAATGGCTATCTCGAACGTTACTTGTCCGTGATTCAGTTTGTCGCCAACTCCGTCGTGCTTCTCGGACTGCTGGGTACGGTGAATGGTATGATTCGTGCCTTTGAAGGCATCGCCGAAAAGGGCCTTGGAGAGCCGACCATCGTTGCTGCAGGTATCTCTGAAGCGCTGATCACCACGGTGACAGGCCTTGTGATCGCCGTGCCATCTCTGGCTGTCTACACCTACTTCACACAGCGTGCCGAGAGTAAGAGCATTCAGTTCGAGCCCTACGGCCACGGTTTTGTGGATGCCCTGCTGCGTCGCTGGTCGGCGTCAAAGGCCGCCTAAGAGCGCTGAAAGGTTAGACACGATGGCCATCAAAAAACAAAAAGTTGAAGAGCGCCCGGATTTGACGCCGATGATCGACGTCGTTTTCCAGTTGCTCATCTTCTTCATGGTGACAGCCGTGTTCGCCATCACACCAGGTCTCGATATCAAGTTACCTGAGGCCGAAGAGGCGCAGGCTCCTGAGAAGGAGAACCTCTTCATCGTGGTGGATCAGGACGGCAACATGAAGCTAAACCACCAGTCTGTGACCTTCGCCAACCTGAAAGACAAGCTTCAGGAAAAGCGGAATCTGCTGGACAATACGACTCTGATCATCATACAGGGTGACGAACGTGCCACCCACGGGCAGATTGTGCAGATCATGGACATCGCCCGCCAAGTGGGAATCATTGATCAGGTTATTGCCACGGAACCGAATCGCGGGGGCTGATGCCAACCTCCGGCACGGACGTAACATTCGGGCCGAACTGCGAACCAAGGGCTAGGCAAAGAGCGTGACAGAACAGAAAAAGCAACTATACGGCGCCTTCGGAGTGGCGACGTTCCTGCACGTGACCATCGTCGGGTTTTTCTCGATTAAGGCCGCGCTTGCACTGAACCTCGTCTTCGCCGTCGTCCTACTCGTAATTCTCTGGCGAGCGACCTCGGGTCACCGAGGCCAGCTGTTCGCTGCCATCACGTTGGCGTTGGTTTTCGAAGCGTTGGCATGGGGGGTCGCTTTCTACGCCCAATTGGGCGAAGAGGAGCAGGAAGAGCGACTGATTCGGTTCCAGGCTCCGCCGCCGATTATGGAGAAGAACTTCGATCTCGCCAAGAAACCGGAGATCTCCGAGGTGCAGATGGAGATGCTCGCATCGATGGGGCCTCCAGATCTACCTGACGACATCAGTGCCATCGCAGATGTTAGTGCTGTAGGTAGCGATCTGCTCGGCGCCGTCTTACCCGGAAGTCAGGTGTTGGGCACTTTCTCTGGTGCCAAAGCACAGGAACTGGCTTTCGATGAGGTCGAGATGATCGAGCTCACCGAGACGGCAGCTCCAGTGCAAGAAGCGATGAGTCTGCGTCAGGAGCTGCTGAACGTGGGAGATCTGGATTTTGGTCGCTATCAAGCGATCCTAGTCCAGGACCCGGAGAACAAGCGAAACATTCGTGGCTTCTTCAATATGAGCGTCATCGACTACGACTTGGCAGACAAGAACAATGACCGTTTTCCGACTGCCACGGAAGAGTTGATGCGCTACATGCGCGACAACACACAGATCAACGCTCGTATCGAGGGCACGACGCTTCGACTCAGCGACGCGAGGATCTTCAAGCAGCCTCTACTCTACATGACCGGAAACAACGCGGTCTTCCAGTTCTCTGACACGGAGAAGGATAATCTGGGTGAGTATCTGCGCGAAGGTGGATTCCTGTTTTCAGAGGAAATCCGCAAGGCAGATAGCGAAGGAAGCCTTGAGGGTCGCGGCGCTGGGCAAGAGGGTACGATCTATGATCGCCAGTTCAAGGCGCTGTTGAAGGATCCATTGGTGTTGGGAGGCGACGGAGCCCGTTGGCAGCGCGTGCCCAAGGATCATCCATTGTACTTCAGCTTCTATGAGTTTGCCGATGGCCCCCCCATGGGTGGTGCACCGGGCGGCAATGTCTTTGATCTGGAGATGCTTGAACTTCGTGGCCGGATCGCCGTCGTCTTCAGCGATCTCAATATCAGCTTCTACTGGGGAGATCCGCGAGCCGACGCACGGGAGCGTGGCCTGCAGTTTGGCGTAAATGTCATCGTTTTCGCGCTGACCCAGCCTGGTGGAATAGCGAACGTTTCGCAGTTTGCTCAGTAACTGGCGGTTCAGCCGTTAGAGTTGCGGAGTAGATGTAGAGTTTCGGAGTATATTTTCCCTGTGTTTGAAGACCCGGTCCACCTTGTGCGCCGGGTCTTCTTTGTTTGGGCCCAGTCCGATCACCGAGTGCACCCAGTACTGCTCACTCGTGTCTCGTAACAACAAGCCGTCTACCTGGCATCGGTCTGCTGCAGGCTGTGTCGCTGATCCACAGACAGTTCATTCCAGGTTTGAACGATGCCCCCGGGCCAGTGGACTGTCACGTCAACAACCTCAAGCTCGTCATCACCCAATCCGAAGTGCAGCAGACCAGGCGGTGAGCTAAGATAGCTGCCACCGGACTGTAGCTGTCGGGTTACCACCCGGCTTCGGGTCGTTACAACGACTCGGGCGCCCCAGCCACGCCGATTGCCCGGTCGTGCCGCGACCAGTTCGATCTCCAGCCAGTGGCTGCGGAGGGTTTGGTCGTTGCGTAGCAGGCGAGGCATGCCTCCGACTGTGGTCACCACGATGTCGAGATCTCCATCTCTGTCATAATCAGCGACAGCTGAGGAGCGGCTCACACGAGGATTGGAATAGGCCAACCCGAGGGACGAAGATTGATCAACGAATCGGCCCTGATGATTCAGAAAGAGTCCGTCTGGCTGAGCGTAGGTGAGACTGGAGTCGATTTGAGTGGCCTTGTCGAGCACGTGCCCATGGGCGCTGAAGATGTCGAGGTCGCCATCAAGGTCAGCGTCAAAGAGATTGACTCCGAATCCCAACGGCAGGAAGGAGAGACGAGCCAATCCAAATGCACGAGTGGCATCCCGGAAGAGCAGGCCTTTGCCGACATGCTGGTAGAGTGTGTTGGTTTCGCGTGAGAAATTTGTCACGATCAGGTCCGGCGCACTGTCGCCATTGACGTCGCCCACATCCACACCCATCCCCGCTTCAGCCATGCCATCCGCATTGAACTGGATTCCTGCAGCAAGACCGGTCTCTGTCAGGCTGATGCGACCATCTGCGCTATCGTTGCGATACAGGAGATTCTGTTGCCCATCATTGGCGACGTAGAGGTCGCTGTCGCCATCGAGATCCAAGTCTGCAATGGCGAGGCCCAATGAGCGCCCCGGAATTGTGAAACCTGTTTCCTCGGAATGTTCAATCAGCTCAAATCGACCCGATTCCTGCAGCATGTTGCGATACAGAACATCTGTCTGGGCCGCATAGACCTCTGGATCGCAATAGGTCTGAATCGATCCTCGCTGACAAGCATGAGGCTCCAGTGGATCGAAGTGAACGTAGTTGACGGCAACCAGATCGAGATCACCGTCTCGATCGAGATCTGAGAACGCGCAGGCTGTTCCCCAACGTGGGTCTGCGGCTGTTTCTCGACCTACGAACTTCTGCTCGAATTGCAGAAGCAATTCGTTGGGTCCGACGTTGGTGACGTAAATATCTACCTCACCATTGGCGTCGACATCAGCTGACGCGACGCCCATGCCATAGCCCTGTCCGGCGGCGTTCGTTTGGTCCGTGACATCCTCGAATCCTGCCCGGCCGTCGCCCAGCATATTTCGATACAAACGGTTCTTCGCAGCAGAGGTCTGCGCAGGATTCTCATCTGGAGCCAGACTGCCACCGTCAATGAAATACAGGTCGAGCCATCCATCGCTGTCCGCATCGAGCCATGCGACACCTGCGCCGAATGTCTCAGGGTAGTTGTAGTTCCCCGTTGCACCATTCGTATGACGGAAGCCGATGGCTGATTCGACTGTGGCGTCTGCAAAGCGAAGGGAAGAAGGAACGGCAGCTGGGCTGTTGCATGAAATGCACGCTGCCATCCACAAGGGCCACTCAAGGATATTGCGTCGTCGAAGCAAGTTGTCTGTCTCTCCTGGAGTGGAAACTAACCCCAGGAGAGACATCCTGGGAAGCGAAAGCCGGGACGCGGGTTTTCACTGATCACGGCTGCCGCCGTCGCAAGTTCGTGGGGGACGCTCAGTGGCGCTCTTGTCGATCGCCGGCCGCCGCTTTGACGTGGCTCCAAGTCATGGCTGATACACCGGTGGCGCGAGCATCGGCCGCAGGCTGCAGCCTGGTAGGAAGTGATCCGGGAGTGCCTTTCTCTGAGGCATCCGAACGCCAGCCTCTCGACTCAGAAGCCGTCGACCACGCTTCAGCTCGTGTCCCTGGCATTTCGAATACCTCTCGGACCATGGAGGAAGGTGGCTCGGTGACGCCTCCTAAGGGGCGTCCCGTGCCATCGTCGGCGACATCAATCAGGGTCCCACCTTCGGCAGCATCATAGAGCCGCAGCAGCAGCTTTGTATTTGGCAGTGCCACGGCAGCTGATACAAACTGCACTGTTGTCGACAGGCGAGATCGATCTGAATCTGGCGCGTAGTTGGCGATGAGGTAGGTCTCACCCACGGCAATCGAACCCGCCTCGACTGTCAGCATCACCTCCTCCGTGCCATCGCTCCCAACTCGGGTGATCGTCCATCCTGCTAGATCAATCGATTGATTGCCACGGTTATAGAGTTCGATCCACTCGTCGGCGCTGGAAGCTTCTGATCCCATCCACATGAGTTCAGAGAACACGACAGGTCCGGGATCCTGGGCTTCGACGGCGGCGGGAGGGGCCAAGGAAATGAGAAGTAAGAAAAGGGCAGATAATGCACGCATAGGGTTCTTGCCTCGGGCAAGTGGCGTCGCGTGTGACCGATGGTTTGACTATTCGGTCAACCGACGGCTATCGTCGGCCCTTTCCCATTTGCAATCAGTATGCCGCCATGCTTGTCTCTGTAAGTGTTAATTAATTATCATGCTTATGAAATATGATCTGCATCGGGATCGACTCCAATAGGGGTCAGCTGTGTCACCTCATTGACCCGTAAGATCTCTTGACCCAACTGCCGTGAGCGTCCACCTTCGGGGCGTGCAAGTTCCTGTTCCCCTCGTCTGCTGAGTGTGCAATCCAATGTCCAGTCGCATCCTCGTCGTCGACGACGACCCCTATGTGCGCACGCTGGTCGTCAAGATCCTCGACGAACGAGGCTATCTGACGATCCCAGTCGCTGATGCCTGGCAAGCGATGGACGCATTGCAGCAGCAGGAGATCGATCTCATCATTCTCGATCTACGAATGCCCGGTCCTGTTGACGGGGAGCAACTACTGTTCACCTTGAGAGATCAGGGCAATGATGTTCCAGTCATCGTGTTGTCCGGGTGGGTGGACGAAGAGATCACGAAGCAAGCTCCGGACTGTGTGCACGCAGTCCTCAAGAAACCGATTCGCGTCGATGATTTCGCCCAGACCGTCGCTGACGTGCTGTCCTGACGAGAGTCTACCCACCAAACCGATCTACTTCGCCTACTCGTATTGGCGTGCCATCACGTGACTCAGAACGCGTATCGCCTGTTTTCTGACACCATCATGTGGGTGGCTGGTGATCAATTCAGTCAACACGGGGATGGAGGACTTGTCCTTCACTCTGCCCATCGACTTCACCGCTCGCAGAACGAGCGTGGGCGAGGCGTTGGGCTCACGCACGAGAGCCGCCAGATAGGCGATCTGACGTTCGTGTCGGCGGTCCAACCCACGCACGGAGGGGACAGGAGCAACTCCAATCAAGCCCACGGATGCGATGTTGGAGGCGACGATGGCCCTGCCCACTGGACCACCTTCTGACAAGGGGACGGCACCGAGGGCATCAATCGCGGCGAGACGAACGGTCTCGGTGAGATTGGGATTGATAACAGCACGTCCAAGGGCGTCCGCCGCTTCAACGGAGCTATGTTTCCGCAACATCTGCACAGCCGACAGCCGTAGACGTCCGCTTCGATCGGTGAACTGACCCTCCATGAATGGTACCGGGTTGAGCAAGTCCTTCTTCCCCGCCTCCCAAAGAGCTTCCGTCGCACGCAGGCGGACGAGTGCGTCCCGTTCGAAATCGTCGTCTGCCGCTTCGGCAATGCCCCGAAGTGCGTCTCTATAGCCTGGGTATCGTTGGAACGCGATGGTGCGTAGAGCTCTCACGATCTCAAGGCGAACCTGAACCTCTCGTTCGCTCGTGCGCGCGCGACGCAGGAGCGCCACACTCATCGGCGTGCTGGCGCGGCCAAGGCCTTGGGCTGCCCTCTTGCGTTCCGAGACGTCGCGGGCAGTCTCTAACCTCTGCCCCAATTCACGGATTCCGGATGCCGTCGGCGTTTGGGCCATCGACGGAACCGCCTGCACCAGGATCAGGCTCGCCAGGGCGATTGTTTTAATATGACTTGATACCATATGTCCTCCCTCTGCCTATCGGCAGGCTCGAGGGATATCTACAGTCTGATCATTGGCGGATCTCAGGAAACGTCAACGGCTGGTTCGAGAATCGTCAACTGGCCCGCAGACGCGTCGAGTCGACTGGCGACTCCCATCGGAAGCACGAGGCGATCGGGCATATGGCCATATCCGATGCCGGACAGGACGGGTACGTTCCGATCTCCCATCGCATCGAGGACAATCTCCTCGAGGTCTGGCGAATTGGCCATCTCCTCTGGAACGAAGCATTTGGTGAAAGCTCCGAGAGCGAGGCCCGCGATTGTGTCCAGAATGCCCGCCAACCGGAGTTGGGTAAACATTCTGTCCAGTCTGTAGGGCGCCTCCCAGACATCTTCCACCAGCAGGATCTTGCCCGCGAGATCAGGCTGAAAGGGCGTTCCAAGGAGGCTGCAGAGAAGGGCCAGATTCACCGGAATCAGAGCCCCACTGGCCGTCCCGGACCGAAGGCAGGTAGAGTCAGGGGAAACCATGCCCAACGGACTCGACTGGGTCAGCAGATGCCACAGCGTTCTTGTGGTTCGAGGCGGTGGACTGGATAGTCCGAGATCCGTGTCAGCGAGCGCGCCAGTCAGGCCAACGAGACCACAACGGGCATATAGGGCCAGGTGCAAGCCTGTCGAATCGCTGAAGCCGACCATGGGTTTCGGATTCTGAGCGATCAGGTCATAGTCGAGCAAGTCGAGAATTCGACCCGATCCATAACCGCCACGCATACAGACCAGTGCACGAATCGAGTCGTCAGTAAAAGCATTCATTACTTGTGCTGCACGCTCTGAGTCACGCCCGGCAAGGTAGTGATAGGGCTGTCTCCGGCCTCCATCCAACACCTGAACCTGGTAGCCTTGCCTCTCTATATACGCAATCGCCTTTTCCCCCGTCGCCGGGTCGCCGGGTCTGGAAGGGGAAACAAGAGCAATCGTATCGCCTGGCTGCAGAGCAGGGGGGCGAAGGACGGGGGTCACCGCCGAGCCCTGAGTGCATCGAGGGTTTTCGTCTGCACAGAGCCAAAACCACCATTGCTCATGAAGACAATCGTGTCTCCCGCTTCGACATTTTCTGCAAGTCGTGTCGCAATGGCCGCCGCATCGGGTTCAAACCACGAGAGTTTGCCACACTCAACAAGGCGAAGGGAGAGGCGACTCGGAGAAAATGGTGCATCCTCCCCGGCCCTTTCCGGCCGTGGAACCGGCGCCAGCACCACCGCGTCGGCAGACTGGAAGGAGGCGAGATACCGGTCTTCGAACGTCTTACGTGCATTGCTGGCACTGGCTGGCTCGAATACCGCCCACAAACGACCCTGTGAATGGGCCGCTCGCAATCCAACCAATGTCTGCTCAACGGCAGTCGGGTGATGGGCGAAGTCGTCAATCACCCGTACGCCATCGATGATGCCCAATTCTTCCTGTCGTCGTCGTACGCCACTGAATTGTGCCATGGGCGAGCGCATGTCCTCCACTGGTATCCCAAGCCAGTGGCCAACAGTGACTGCTGCCAGTGCATTGCGAATGTTGTAGGCACCGGGAGCGCCGATTCTCCAGCGACCGAGGCTTGTTTCTCGATGGGTGATCCCAAAGGTCTGACCCCCACTATCCACCTCGACATCGATTGCTCGAAAATCATTGGCATCGTCCAGACCGAAGCGAAGGCAGGGCGCCGGCGCCGCCTGCAGCAACGAATTGACGACCTCGTCGTCGCCACACGCGCAGATGAGTCCGTTACTTGGGACCTGGTTGATCACCTGGCGAAAAGCTCTAACGATCTCATCGAGATCTCGGTAGATATCCGCATGGTCGAATTCAATGTTGTTGATCACCAGGATCTTGGGTCGATAGAACAGAAATTTGGCGATCTTCGCGAAATAGGCGGAGTCGTATTCATCACCTTCCAGGACGAAATGAGGTCCGGTGCTCAGGCGATAGGGCTTCGGTAGATCTCTTGGGAGTCCCGCAACCAGGTAGGAAGGATTGAGACCGACCTGGTCCAGCAGCCATGATGTCATCGCTGTCGTTGTCGTTTTTCCATGCGTTCCCGTGATAACGATCGACTGCCGATCGCGGAGGAAAAGATCCCGCAATGCCTCAGGCAGTGACGTATAAGGCAAACCAAGTTCGAGAACAGCTTCGAGTTCGGCGTTGCCTCGAGAGACAGCATTTCCCACGATGACCAAATCTGGTCGAGGCTCGAGATGGGCTGGATCAAAACCGATTGAGATTTCGATGCCCTCGGCAGCTAGAAACTCACTCATAGGAGGATAAACCGCCGTGTCTGACCCGGTCACCCGATATCCTTGTGCGCGCAGAAGACCGGCCAGGGAACCCATGGCGGTACCACAGGCGGCGATCAGATGGATATGTGCATGTTTCTGCAGTGTCTGCACGAGAAAAGACCGTCATCCAAGGTGAGTCTGGTGGTGCCTCTGATGGTTGTAACTTACATTAAAATCGACAGATACGTCGAGTTGCACCACCCAATCTGGTTCGCATCTGGGCCCCAAGTCTGGACCTCAATTGCCCGAAGCTGGGCCCGAGCTAAACGACTGTGAAAACACTCCCTCTCTATCTTGGCATCATCCTTGTCGTGGCGGCCATCGCTGGCGGCGTGTCAATGCTCTTGCAGCCACCACCACCTCCACCGGCCCCTCTAGAGCCGCCCGTCGACCTGGGGCCGACGCCCGCCGAAATTGCCGAGCAGAAGCGCTTGGCCGCCCGCGAGGTGGAAAAGCAAGACGACGAGGACAGTCGGCGCATTCTCTACGAGCAAGTGTCGCAAACGGCGCCTGAACTTTCTGACGCGTGGCTTGCAGACATGTGCCAGTATGTGCGTACCGAGGAAGAGCTCACTGCCTATTGGGAGGAGATTCTCGAGAAGGGGCGCAAATACGAGGCGGTCTATACAGAGGCAAACGCGGAGGAAGGGGAAGTCCTTTCGGGACTAGCCCAGGTCTACATCTTCGAAGCGCGTGAATTCATCCACACACAGACTCCGGATGCCGACAAACTCCGGCGCAAAGTCCCCAATCTACTGGCTCTGGCTGTGTATCGAGCATGGGCGGCCTCAGTAGATGGCGAACTATCCCGTAAACGCGGACGGAAGAAGAGTGTCGCCGACATGCTTCTGGCCGTAGGACAGCCGGTTGAATCGGAGACCGCCATTGTCGAAGCGGCGCAGAAGGAAGCGATCATCCCCGATGAAACCAAGTCTTCCTATCTGATCGAGGCCCTCGCTGGCATAGATCTCCAGGTGGAACTGGCGGAGGTTGAGGGGGAGGATCCGCGAGACTTCATGGAGCAGCGAATACGGCTGCACGAAGTGGCCCTCGTTGAAGGTTTCACCTTCATCGGACGAAAGGTGCAGGAAGCCAGAGAGAGATACAGTCAAAACACGTCGAGTGCGGCGCCGGCAACTGTAGCCATTGGACGGTGGAATGCCATGCTCAACGAACGACTGCTATCGCTTGGCAAGATTTATATCGATGCTGCATTGGCCGAGACAACCTATCGTGGCCGTCAGCAGAAATACGCAGATCTTGGGTTCGATGCTCTGGCCATGGTCTTCCAGCGTAGCAAGACGAGGGCGGCCATCACGGTTCTGCGCGAGGCGAACAAAATCCAACGATACAACCTGTGGCAGATGGGACGCGCTTCCTGGCGGCAGGCGCAGCTGGCAGTCAAGTCAGGCAAGAAAGAAGAAGCGGACGATCATTTCTTTACGGCCAAACAGCGTTACCTGCAGACGCTTTCACGTCTGGAACGCAGCAAGCAGCATGTGGTCCTCGAAGAATTCAATCGCCTGCAGGCGGAAATAACATCTTGGGCACAGACCAAGGCAGAAGTGGCAGAGGGTTAGACAACCTTGATGGACACGAGCGGTCTGCACGTGGCCGCAGCTTTGGCAAACTGGAATGGCGCTCGTTACCTCGAACGCTGCCTGACCGCACTACGCCAACAGACCCACAGGTTGGAGAAGATCGTCGTTGTCGACAACGGCTCCACGGACGGCTCGGACCTTTGGCTTGAGTCGCAGCCGGATGTCACCCTCATCCGCCACGCCCACAACACCGGATACTGTCACGGCTACAATCGTGCGATTGAGGCCACAGATACTCCCTTTGTACTGACGCTGAACACAGACGCCTTTTTGGAAGAGCACTTCGTCCGAGCTTGCCTCGAAACCGTTGTTGGCGCCCCACGTTGCGCGGCGGCGACGGGCCTTTTCTGGGAAGAAGCGACCAATCAACACATCGGCGGTGGTTTCTGGCTACGCCGACTGATGCGCATGCGCCCGACGCCTGCCGACGAGGATGCTCGAGAGGTCTTCGGTGTCACAGGTGCAGCAGCTCTGTTCCGGCGCGAGGCCCTCGACACGGTTCGTATCGACGGGCAGATTTTTGATGAGAGCTACTTCAGCTATGGTGAAGACATTGATCTAGCATGGCGCCTCCAGAGTCTTGGGTGGCATTCGATGTATGTCCCCACAGCCAAGGCGCATCATGTGGGTTCTGGATCTCTCGATGGGGCCCTGCGCTTTTTTGACAAGCCCGTTTTTTTTCAACGTCAGGCACTGCGGAATCGATATCTGACACTGATGAAAAATGCGAGTTTGCTGGATAGTCTTCAGCTGGTTCCGGCCATGTTCATGGGCGAACTGCTGTTATGGCCACTGTTATTCCTGCGCCAACCATGGCGTTTTCCGTCCTTGCTGAAAACACCTGCAGAGTTGCTTGTGCGCCTGCCGAGGGTCTGGCGTTGGCGCCGGGAGATTCAGCGTCGCCGAAGTCCAGAGGCGGGGTCCGTCCATCGCTGGCTCAAAGGCTGGTAGTGGGGCCTGTAATGGAACCGACCATTCTCATCACAGGTGGCAGTGGCTACGTAGGTCGTCGTCTCGTTCGGCGTCTGACTGAACAGGGACGACACCTTCGTCTCTTGCTGCGTCCCACAAGTGATGTGACATGGCTTCGTGATCTCGAACGACCACCCGAGGTGATACACGGTGATCTGGAGGATGTAGCAAGCCTCAAGGGGATGGCGCAGGGAATCCATCAAGTCATCCACCTCGCCCACATCAGGTATGCTCGAAGTGTCGCTGCCACGATCGATGCGAACACGGAGAGTGTCGTATTCGTCAGCTCTTTGCGCGCGTTGTCGAAGATACCGTGCACGAGTGTCGATCTGGTGCTGGGTGGAGAGCAGGCGGCCTCTACCGTTCCCGGTGCGATTATTCTGAGACCCTCTATGATCTATGGCCCCGGTGACGACCGGAATATCAGTCGTCTGGCAGGTTGGCTGCGCCGGCGCCGTTGGTTGCCGGTGATGGGTGCACGTCATTTGCACCAGCCTGTCTTCGTTGATGACGTCATCGATGCGATCATCGCCGCCAATGCACGAGCTGTGGAGGGTGTCTTTGCTATCGCAGGACCCGATCCAATGAGCTATGCAGAGTTAATTCTTGCCATTGGTTCGGTGCTCGGCGTCCGCCCACATCTGGTGAGCATTCCCTCCACACTATCCATTGCCTTCCTGCGACTCTGGCAGCACTTGCCATTATCACAACCGGTCGACGTGGCACAGGTGCGCCGCCTCTTGGAAGACAAGGTGTATGACATTGGCCGTGCCCGTACGCTGTTGGGTTTTGCCCCGAGATCATTTTCAGACGGACTGAAACTGGCCCTGACCAAAGAGGAGGTGCTCACATGAACTTGAGCACTGTCCTCGTCGCTCTGCTGACAGGTTGGTCCCTGACGGCTATTCTGCTGGTTCAGTCTCGCCGGTTCAAGATCGTTGATGAACCCAATCAGCGCAGTTCGCACACGCAGCCAACTCCGACCCTCGGCGGGCTGGCGATCGTTGCGGCGACTCTGCTTGGGGGCTGGTATAGTGAGTTGCCTGGGCAGTGGGAGCTATGGATCGCCACGGCTGCTCTACTGGTGCTCACACTCGACGACACAAAGGGGCCACTTGGTGTCGTCGCAAAGGTCGCAATTCAATTGCTGGCGGCGTTGCTTTGGGTAGGGATGTCAGATCTGTCTTCCATCGAGGTGCCTTTACTTGGAACTCTGAGTGGTTGGCCGTTGTCGATCGTGAGCGTCGTCTGGCTTGTTGGCTGGATGAACGTCTTCAACTTCATGGACGGTATCGACGCGATCAGTGGGTCGCAGGCGATCACTGCAGGTGTCAGTCTCGCAGCTGTGCTTAGTGTGTCGGCGGCAGATCTGCTCTCACTACCGTTGTTGGTGGCTGCCGCGACAGGAGGTTTCCTCATCTTCAATCTGCCACCTGCACGAATCTTCATGGGGGATGTGGGCTCTGCATTTCTCGGATTCTGCTTTGCTGCCATCATGCTGCGCGCGATGGCTGCAGGTATTCCCGCCTATGTCGTTGTCTTGCCCGTGGCTGGGTATCTATATGATTCGATGTTGACCATCGCGCGCCGAGCCTGCCGCGGTGAGAATATACTGCGGGCCCATCGGCAGCATCTGTATCAGCGATTGTCTCAACGAGGGTGGACGCACGGCCAGATCGCGATGGCCGTTGCCCTCATCGGCACTTTGCTGGGCAGCGCCGCCTACGGTTTTGCAAGGGGGATGGTGGGCTGGCCCATCGTGCAAAGTCTGTCGGCCTTCGTGATGCTTCTGGTTGGCACCGCGGCAACCTGGCACCCACGAGCCGATTTGCCGAATGACTAAGCTCGTCAGTTGGCTGTTGGCCTTCACTTTGTCGGCAGGGGCCGTCACTGCGGATACCCGTCCCAACGTGCTCGTCATCACCGTCGATACATTCCGTCCCGACCACCTTGGCGCATACGGATACGATCGTCAGACGAGTCCACACATCGACAGCATTGCTGCTCGTGGCGTGGTCTTTCGCAAGGCCTACACAACATCTGCGTGGACTACGCCTGGGCTGATGTCGCTGCTCACGTCCCTCGATGCGCCGACCCACGGCGTGGACATTCGAGGCAAGAGCGTTCATCCCAATGTTGTCACACTGCCGGATGCTCTGCGCGGCGTTGGGTATCGTGCACCGGATGTCTTTTTCCTCACGGACATACCCAATTTTCACTCCCTGGGATTCGAGCCCTACGCAAAGCGTCAGGAATACATCCGCCAGGGTGATGAGATCCTATTTCGCTGGCTCCAGGAAGAGGCGGACGCAGAGGCCCCATTCTTCCTGTACTACCACTACCGAGATCTACATCAACCTTATGATGCAGGCGAGAACTTCCGGTCACTCTATCTCGACGAGGCCTTCGGATCGAAATACAATCCGGTCTCCTGGGCGCGGCGTTTTCTTGCATTCGAAAAAATGACGCTGGTGAAACGGGAAGTGATGCTGCCCCGAGGAATCATCGACTTCGCGCCATGGGACAGAAGCTGGGTGAACGCCTTGTATGATGCTCAGATCCGACGGCTGGATGAGGAGTTCTTTGGTCGATTGCGGCAAGTGTTGCGTGAAACGGGTCTCGTCGACAATACGTTGATTGTCATCTCTGCGGATCACGGAGAGGAACTCCTCGAGCACGGTTTGGTAGGTCACGTTTCCACCTACAAGGAAGGTCGGTTGGTCGAGGAACTCGTGCGTATCCCACTCATTTTCGCGGGACCTGGGATCGAACCGGGGCAGCGGATTGATGAACGGGTCCAGGTGATTGACGCGATGCCAACGATCCTTGATCTGGTGGGGGTGCCAGCCGCTGAAACCATGCAGGGCAGATCGCTCCTGCCCCTGACACGTGGCCAGGAGCGCCCCTCCTTGCCGCTATTTTTTGAGACCTCTGCAGGCGGTTACCCTGCCAGCATCGAGGACTACTCGCGTCGTACGCGGGCCGTGATCGCCGGTGATTGGAAACTGGTTACGCATGTGCCCTCAGGCGAGACGGAACTTTTCGATCTGGCGATGGACCCCTTGGAGGACGAGGACGAATACGACAATCGGTCTGCCCTCGCAGGCAGCCTCAAGACGCTGCTGGATGACTGGATTCTGAACAGTGAACCGTTGATCGCCGACGGGGTTGCCGGCATCAGCGCGCCAGTGGTACAAGGAGATTCGCCGACGGTGATTGAGTTTCCCGTCGACGGCGATACGCTCCGGTATCTTGGTACAGATCAGACCGTGCGGCTGCGTTGGACGGGTGAGAATACCTCCTACCGAGTGCTCTACGAGGTAGGAGAAGGGGTCTATCACCTGAAGGGTGAGATGAGCGTGGACTCGAACACGCCATCCTATGGGCCATTCCACGCGTCGTTCTGGAATTCTGTCGTTCTCTACAGCCCCTTCACCGTGCGCGTGCATCCAGTTGGTCGCCCAGATCTGATCTCGGCACCTGTTACATTCTCCCTGGCGCCATCCGACGGCAGTGCGTTGGCCATCGCTCCGGGTCAGATCCTCATGTCGATATCAGTTTTCGGGCGGGAAGTGCTCACCCTCGCAGCGGGGTGTGTCTTGGGGTTGGTCGATCTGAGTATCTGGTTGAGTGAAAACCTGTCGGCCGCAGATGCTACAGCTTGGGCACTTCTGCTGGCGATTGCGGGTGCCCTTGCGTGGCCACGGCTACAGCCGCTTGGGGAACGGCGAGTCAAGGCATGGTTGTGGCTCCTGGGCTACATCGGGATCGTCTATGCAACAATCCCGATTTTTCCAAAGCTTTGGCACGGTCTGCGGATTCACGCGGGCGATTCAGTTCGTCATCTGGGTACGATCGTCGTGGTTGCTTTCGTTGTGTGGGCCATATGGAGACTGCACAGACGGGTCAGCTTTCGCAGTCCTGTGCCGTATCTGCTGTCCGTATTATTGATGGCTGCCTATACGGTCTTGCTCATTCGGTTCGGCCAGTTCCCGGCTGAGCGCCTGCATCTACTTGAGTACGGAATGATGGCGGTGCTCGTCCATCGCGCGCTGACGGCAGATAGAGACTCCCGACTTGCGGACCATGGTCTCGCCCTCGGACTGACGATC
This sequence comes from Gemmatimonadota bacterium, assembly GCA_018660835.1. Classification (GTDB taxonomy): domain Bacteria; phylum Latescibacterota; class UBA2968; order UBA8231; family UBA8231; genus UBA12574. Next base: position 19,559 of record JABJJN010000053.1, read on the forward strand.
CTGATTGGTTTCGGTGACGAGACGATCCAGTGGATCCTGCCGCAGCGTTTTTTTGAACTCAAGGATGTTGGTCTCAATGCAGTATCAGGTATTCTCGGGCTGGCCCTCGCGCGCCTGGTCGCTGGGGAGAGAATGTGATCGGTCAGCAGCCAAAACAGACAGCGGCGCATCATTATCACATCGACACGGTCGTCGAGTTATTGGTGATTCTTACCCTCGGGGCAGTCACACTGCTGTATTCTCCCGTCTTTGCTGACAACTTCCTTGCAAAAAGTGCGGTTGCCTCGGGTTTATCTCTCTGGCTCGGCGCCGTCTTGTGGCTTCATCCGGAAGCCAGGAAAGTCGGCCGCTCGGGTGTCATCTACGCCTTCCTTTCCTTGTTTCTCTTGCAGGCCTTGGGCAGTGCTTACTTTGCCCGCAATCCCTTCAGGGGGATTGAGGTTTGGCTCGGGTATCTCGGCTGGCTGGCTCTGCTGTTCGTTGGCTCCTATCTGGCTCGCGACCCGGCTCGATTGCGCCGGATACTCCGAGCCATCCAACTGATCAGTATCCTCGTGGCTATTCTTGGCATTCTGCAGTATCGCGGGATCGACCTCGTTGGATTGCCCCCGCGATACCTGAAAATACCAGTGGCGACTCTGGGCAATACGAATTTCGTCGCTCACTATCTCGATCTCATCCTGCCACTATCTGCCGCCTTGCTACTTGCGAGAGCGACGAGTTGGGGAGACCGACTGCTGGCTGCTGTTGCCCTTGCGGCATGCAGCACTCTCCTGTTCCTGACCGACAGTTTCGGTGGCGTTGTCAGCATCGCTGCAGCTGTAGTTGTCATAGCGGTCTCGTTTGTGCATCGACCCCGGACCTGGCTTCGACGTTCAGGGGTGCTAGTTCTGTGCGTTGTTCTGCTCAGTGCCGTTGCCGAGGTCTGTCTACGCAGTATCCCCATTGACGATGGGCGTCGAACCGCAGACGATCTCGTCTCTGACGTGGCCGAGGAGTCCTGGGCAACGGTGGTGGGGGTCCTCGATCGCCCTGGGCGCGTCCCTGGCTACTCAAGCTCGATGAGGATTCTCATTTGGCAGGATGGTTGGCGGTTGGCGAAGGGGCAGGGGTGGTTTGGTGTCGGACCCGGCCATTGGGGGACGGAGCTTCCCAAATATCGCACCAGCGCCAGTCATCGCGATTGGCGCGGGCTCATTTATGCACGCCACAACCAAGCGTTCTATGCCCATCAGGAGTTCCTCCAGGAGTGGGGTGAGACGGGGCTGCCAGGAGCCTTATGTCTCGTCGCGTTGCTTGGCACGACCTTCATTCTCTGTTGGCGTGTCGCGCGTTCAGCGGGTACCTCCAGTTGTGTTGCCCCCCTCCAACGCACCATGGGGTTCGCTGCACTGGCAGCCGTCACGGCGGCCAGCACTCACGCCTTGTTCAGTTTCAATCTTCGTGATCCGGTTGTCACAACGCACCTGTGGTTGATCGTCGGTCTGGCGCTTGGTGCAGAGGGGGCCCAACGACGTTATGCCGTTCCCGCCGTCGTCAAACATGTGGTGACGGTTGTGCTCGTCTGCCTCGCAAGCCTCGGTACCTGGCTGTCAGTCAGCACTCTCATCTCGGACGCCCACTTTGCGCGAGGACTCGGCTATGTTCATCTCAGGCAGGGCAACCGGGCAGTACTTGAGTTCGGAGAAGCTATCGCATGGCGGGGGCACGAGTATCTAACTTCGCACTGGCTCGGGAAGGTGCACCTCGAGATGGGGCGACCAAGGCAGGCCCTACCTCCACTGCAGCACAGCCTCCAGTTGCATGCGCATAATGACGCGGCCCTGCGACTTGCCGCTCGTGCTGCGATCGAACTGGAGCAACCGGAATTGGCCGTCGACCTGGCACGCCAGGCGGTTGCCGTTGATCCACTTGCGCCCGACAACTACCAACTTCTGGCGCTGGCTCAACGCGCTGGCGGTCGCTATGAGGATGCTGTCGCCGCCTGGCGTCAAGCCGTAGCCTTTCACCCCGAAGACGCTGAGTTGCTGGCAGCAATGGCGCAGGATCTGCACGCGGCTGGGCAGACGCTCGATGCTGTCTTCGTTCTGCAGCAAGCTCTCACGCTGAAGCCCCAGGATGGTCGCTCGCACGGAAATCTGGGCGCGTTCTATCTGCAACTGAGACGACTTCCCGAAGCCGAGTCGCACTTGCGGCAAGCACTTCAACTGGACAGAGCCAATGGGGCTCAATGGTCAGCGAACCTCGTTCAGACTCTGATGCTTCAGGAACAATGGACCCAAGCGCTCAAGTGGGCGCAATCTGGCCTGAGCGCACATCCTGAGGACGAGCGCCTACGCCATCTCCTTCGTACTTTGGAGGACAGACAGGAGATCCGATGAGCGAAGATGCAGCCGAACATACCAATCCAGTACGACTCAGTATCGTCATCCCCGTTTTCAACGAAGAGGAGTCTCTTCCACCGCTGTGTGCTAAGCTGGATACGGTTCTTACCGATCTGGGGCTTTCCCATGAGGTGATCTTCATCGACGATGGTAGTACGGACGCCTCTTATGAAGAGCTCACGAAGCTCGGTGCCCAGTACTCCTGGTTGCGCGCTGTGCAGTTCCGTCGCAACTACCGCAAAGCAGCGGCCCTGGCGGCAGGGTTCAAGCAGGCTCAGGGGGAATTCATCGTCACAATGGATGCGGATCTGCAAGATGATCCGGAGGAGATCCGTGGCCTGCTGCAGCAACTGGAGGAGGAAGGTCTCGATTTGGTGTCGGGGTGGAAGAAGAAACGCCACGATCCAATCTCGAAGACTCTTCCATCGAAGGTCTTCAATCTCGTCACGTCCATCGTTTCCGGTATCCGCCTGCACGATTTTAACTGTGGTCTCAAGATCTATCGGCACGAGGTCACCGAGGACGCTCTCCCTTATCTCTACGGCGAGCTATACCGTTTCCTTCCCGCGATCGCCCACTGGGCCGGCTACCGTGTCGGCGAACGTGCTGTGACGCACCATGCCAGGAAATATGGGGTCTCGAAGTTTGGCGCCAAACGCTTGCTTAATGGATTTCTCGATCTGCTGTCGATCACCTTCGTCGTGCGCTTCATGACAACGCCCATGCACATCTTTGGCACCCTTGGCCTGCTCAGCACCATGGCAGGTGGGGGAATCGGAGCGTACATCAGCTGGCTCTGGTGGCAATCGGGGACCATCCAAAACCGACATCCCCTGATGATGCTTGGCGTCCTGCTCATTATTGTAGGCATCCAGTTCTTTTCGACGGGTCTGCTCGGTGACATGCTTGCCTCCATGCATCAGCGTGGAGGACGTACTCCACGGATCACCTCCCGCCTCCGCTGACCCCTGCTCTCGACGCCGGCCATGGTTTCCGCTTCAGGGGGCAACGCAGGCAAAGCTTTCCTTGTCTGCAGAACGAGTCCCCGGAGTTTTCTTCCCCTCTGACGCTCGTCAGGGATGGATCTCATCCTGCGTATTGGATGTAAGTTCCATGTAAACAATGTGTTGAATGGTTGATTGATGCGAAATGGCATGGGGATTGCTCCCAAGCCTTCGCCAAACCATGTCTTTTCCACCTGTCCTTTAGGGGCAGGTGGTCTTTTTCGACACTTGTGAGAAAGCGGGAACAGTGTTTCTGGACAAGGTCATTTTCAACAAGACCAAGATTCCAACTCTGACGGCCGTCCTGGATGTGACACAACTGCGTCAGCGGGTCATCGCCAACAACATCGCCAATGTGTCGACTCAGGGGTACCGTCGTCAGGATCTGCGATTCCAGGAGTATCTCGACTCCTTTGTCCGCAAGCCGCCCGTTGAGGGGCAGCGAACAGACGCGCGCCACATGGCAGTGCCGTCTCCCACGTTCAGTCCTGAGGTCTTCGAACCGGAAACAGGCCTCAACGACACGGGGCTCAACAATGTCGACGTCGACATGGAAATGGCTGACCTCGCAGAAAACCATCTCTTCTTCAATGTCGGAACACGCCTGTTGTCTGGCGGTTTCGATGGACTCAAAAAGGCCATCACAGGCCGCCCGGCCTAAGGAGTCATCATGCAAATTTTTGACACACTCGACATCAGCGCCACGGGCCTGAGCGCGCAGCGTCGCAAATTGACGGCGATTGCCAGCAACGTGGCCAATGTCGACACGACCCGCACCGACGAGGGTGGCCCGTACAAGCGCCGTCGCGTGGTGATGCTTGAAGCGCCGAAACTGAGCAAGTTTTCCACCATGCTTGAGCAGCAAAGCAGCCGCATGCGCTCCACCTCGGACCGTCACATGCTGGAAGGAGAGCCGCGCCCGGGTGAGATCTTCACCGGTGCAGGCGTCCTGTCTCAGGAGATACGTGAAGAAGCGGTGAAGCCGAGACTGGTATACGATCCGAATCATCCCGATGCGCGTGAAGATGGCTATGTGGTCTATCCCGACATCAATGTCGTCACAGAAATGGTCGACATGATTGCTTCCTCGCGTGCCTACGAAGCCAATGCCACTGTCTTGAGTGCCGCCAAAGACATGGTCAATCGCAGCCTCGAGATCTAACAGTGAACGTTTCCAACTCCAGTCCGGCTCTCGCTCTGGCAAAGTCGGTGACAGCCGGCTCAGGCCGAGGCCTCGATGTGACGGTCTCAGATCGTGGCATCGATGTTCGAAACGTCGCGGCACCCACGGCGCCAGCTCAGGTTGCACCTACAGCGGCTCCGCAGGCTACGCCGCAGGTCGCTTCGACACAGAGTCTGCAGGAGACTCTCAGCACCCAGGAAGTGAAGGCGATCGCCGATCGCTTCGCCGATCTGCCACAGCTACCCGCCGACGGGATCTACTCTCGTGCTGGTCGTCAGGCAGCTCCTCCTCTGGCCGCCCATCAGGGTGGTCTCATCGATATCACAGGCTGACATGAAAAGCTCTTCGTTGCTCACGTGGCCCGTCGCCCTGGGCCTATGTCTCACGGTGATGCAGACTGGATCTGCGGATGCAGCGACGGAAACCACGGTCTCGTCGATAGCGTCCCGAAGCTACTCACCTCGTGAGGCGGGTCGTATTGTCGGGCGCAGCGCATTGAAGAGTAGGCGGCCGGCTCGGGCGCCCATCGCCCCAGCACCCGTTGATCAGGTTTCGATTGAGCGGACGGAGCGCTATGACGACCTCGTCGATCATCACGCTCACCAGCTCGGCCTTGATGGCGACCTGGTGAGGGCCATGATCTACGCCGAAAGTGGTGGAGACCGGAAAGCGATCTCGCAAAGTGGCGCGATCGGTTTGATGCAATTGATGCCTGAAACGGCAGGGGAACTTGGCATCGCTGATCCCTTTGACGCAGATGCATCGATTGGAGGCGGGACTCGCTACCTGCGTGGACTGCTGGATCGCTATGGCTCAACGGAGGTAGCTCTGTGGGCTTACAATGCCGGGCCCGGCGCCGTCGCTCGCGGGCACTTACCTGATGAGACAGTGAAATACGTACCTCGGGTGTTGTCTCTGCGCAAGATTTTCCACGACCGGCGTGAGCCGGCGCTGGCCAGTCAGTAGGGGGAGGCGACGATGCCAATCACAGCCGTACACGACTATACGGGGCGCGGTGAGACAGGTTCATCCGCTCTTCGTGTTGCGCCTCAGGGCGAGTTCGTCGACCCAACGGGCGAGCCGGATCGAGGTAGTTTTTCCGATCTGGTCAAGACGTTTTCTGCCGATGTCAATGACTTGCAGTTCCGCGCCGGTGATGCCATCGACAGCCTCGTTACTGGTGAGGCGACAGATGTGCATCAGGTGATGGTCGCGGTCGAGCAAGCAGGGATTGCAATGGATCTGATGTTGGAAATCAGAAACAAGGTTCTCGAAGGATATCAAGAATTGATCCGCATGCAGGTGTAGGTGGTAGTGGGGTTCAATCACAAAATCAGAATATGAGATCTACAGGCGGTAGGCTTCTGATGCGGTGGCACGCACGGAGGCATTTTCAGAGCGAAAGGAGCGCCTTCGGGCGTAGGCAAGAGGAATGAACTTACCAGATCAAATCAGCGGTGCCACCGATCGTCCTCGTGAGTGGTGGTCGGAGGCTCCACAACCGCAAAAATTCGGTGCTATTGGCGGCGCAGCCGTCCTCGTGATAGCCGTCGTGTACGGACTTATGTCCCTGACCGGTGGAGACGAGGACTGGGATGCCCAGATTCTGTATGCTGATCTCGACTATTCGGAGGCGGCAGAAATCAGTACGCGTCTGAATGCTGTCGGTATGCCCTTCAAGCTGACCGACGACGCCAGCACGATTGTCGTGCCGGACGACAAGGTGCGTGAGATGAGACTCATGCTGGCTGCCGAGGGATTTCCCCGCAGTGGTCGCATGGGATACGAAATCTTCGACGATACACAGTTGGCGATGACCGATTTCCTGCAGGACATCAACAAGGTTCGCGCGCTGCAGGGTGAGTTGGAAGAGACATTGAGTGGTATCGACGGTGTCAACACTGCACGCGTCCATCTCGTGATTCCAGAGGAGAGCCTGTTCACGGAAGAGCAGAACCCTGTGACGGCGGCAGTAAATCTGACGCTCGGTGGCCGTACGGCTCTGAAGCCGCAACAGGTCGACGCCATCGTCAATCTCGTAGCGGCCAGCGTCGAGGGGCTCCACAACAGCCAGATCGTCATCGTCGACCAGGAAGGAACCATGCTGACGGAAGAGCATGATCCACTGGCACAGGCGGCGAACAAGCAGTTTCGCATGCAGCAGAAGGTCGAACACGTCCTGGAGAAGAAGGTCCAATCTCTGATGGATGAGGTGATCGGCTCAGGACGTTCGAAAGTCCGAATCAACGTCGTCCTCGACTTCAGTCAGAGACACACAGACGAGGTCCTCTTCGATCCACCCTCCGGCTCACAGATCGTCATCAGTGAAGAGACCAACGAGCGGCAGTCGGCAGAGCAGGGCAGCGAAGAGAACGCAGTACGTAACTACGAAGTGAATCGGACGGTGAGGAACATCATCGGCTCCATTGGTGAGATCTCCCGACTGAATATGGCCCTGACCGTTGATCAGACGAAGGTGATCATCGGCGAAGATGGGCGCGCCATCGAGCAAACGCGGTCAGCAGATGAGATCGACAATCTTGCCGCTCTGGCTCAACAGGCTATTGGCTATGATGAGCTACGCGGCGATGCTGTGACCGTGTTCGCCATGCCCTTTGACAAGTCGCAGGAGATTCAGGCGCGCGACGAGGCGATCGCTGACGATCGCAAGCAATTCTGGACAGGCATCGCAATCAATGTGGCGAAAGTGCTGGGTATTCTCGCTGCCCTGATCACGCTCCGCTTTATCATCCAGGCGATCGGCCGTGGCGTGGGTGTTGAGGAGGACATCGAGGTCCTGGGCGAGGTTGCCGGAGACGTTGAAGAAGAGGATTTCGAACGTCCCGAAACGCCGCATGACATCATCCTGAGTCGCGTGCAGCAGATGGTGCGAGAACGTCCTGAAGATGCAGCCAAGTTGATTCGTACGATGCTCGTCGAAGAAGGGTCCTAGATTGATGCTTACTTCTAGCCACTCTACGATGATGGGCGACGCAGAATTGCACAGGTGCGCATGTCAAAGGTGATTCGAACAGGGCAGGTTGCGGCTGGATCTGGTATCGTCACCCTCGGCCGCGCCGAGGAAGGGTTGCACTATGATCCTGACCGAGAATCCGAGACAAAGTCACCAAGGGTCGATCTGAACGCGATCGTCGATGCGCGGGTTGCAGATGTGCGTAGCGAACTGGATCAGCAATGGGAAACAAAGCTGCGCCAGGAGCATGAAACGACACGTGTTGCAGGTGAAAGACAGTTGGAGAAGGCCCAGGCTGAGAATCAACAAGAGTTAGAGCGTATCAGTCAGGAGCGCTACGATGAGGGTCATCAGGACGGTGTGCAGTCAAAAGAGGAAGAGGCAACGGAGGCCGTCGAGCGGATGGCTTCTCTTCATGATGCGCTGAAGGCAGAGAGATCGCTGATTCTTCTCGATGCCGAAAGTGTTGTCGTTGACCTGGCTTTGTCACTGGCCAGGCGAGTTGTGCGTGTTGAGCCGGCCGCCGATGCGCGCGTGGTCGCTCGTACTGCTCGTGAAGCTCTGCGACACCTCAGTGATCGTAGCAATCTCTTGCTGAAGGTACATCCGGAGGATCTCGGGATTGCACGTCGCTTCAGTGTCGCTTGGGTGGAGAGAGTCGACACAGACGCCATTCTGCGAGTGCAGATCTCCAATCACGTCGACCGCGGTGGCTGCATGATTGAGGGACCTGAAGAGAACGTCGACGCGCGGCTATCCACGCAACTTGAGACCCTGTATGAAGCGCTGCGCGAACAGGTGCGACAGCAGCACGCAGTCGATCATGGTGAGCCTGAGCAGGAAGAAGCCGTTGATGTCAAAGAAGACACTGCGCCGAGCGTTGGTGAGGCGTCGGATACTACCGGCATCGACGTGACGAATGATTCAGGAGACGACCAGTGAATCTGGCGGCCCACATCAAAACGATTGAGACCGTCGATCCCATGTTGCGCTATGGGAAAGTGACGCAGATCGTCGGCTTGATCATTGAATCAATCGGCCCCGCCGACGTGGCCATGGGAGAGCTCTGTATCGTCGGCGATCCCCACGCTGAGCATATTGAGGCGGAGGTTGTAGGCTTTCGCGGCGAACGAGTTTTACTGATGCCATTGGGTGAGATCGAGGGGATTCGGCCCGACACAGATGTCTTCCCAACACGATCCAGCCTGCAGGTCCCCGTCGGAGAACCCCTGAAGGGCCGCATCATCGATGGTCTCGGAAATGCGATCGACGGCGAGGGCCCCATTCACTCGCTTGAAAAGCGTCACGTCCATTCCTCAGCACCAGAGCCGTTAGATCGACGGCGTGTCGATCTGCCCATCGGGACAGGTGTTAGAGCGATCGATGGGATGACGAGCATCGGGATGGGACAACGTCTGGGCATCTTCTCGGGAAGTGGTGTTGGTAAGAGCACATTGCTGGGAATGATCTCACGCAACTCGGAGGCCGATGTGAATGTCATCGCTCTCGTCGGTGAGCGCGGCAAGGAAGTCCTGGACTTTATTGAGGACAGCCTTGGCCCCGAGGGACTGCAGCGCTCCGTCGTCATTGTCGCCACCTCTGAACAACCGGCGCTGATTCGACTCAAGGCTGCTTTCACGGCGACGACGATCGCAGAATACTTCCGAGAGCAGGGACAGAATGTCGTGCTCATGATGGATTCTCTGACGCGTGTGGCTATGGCACAGAGAGAGATTGGCCTCGCCGCAGGCGAACCGCCGACGACCAAGGGCTACACGCCGTCGGTCTTTGCTCTATTGCCACGCCTGCTCGAACGCGCCGGCAGCACCACGCAAGGTAGTATCACCGGACTTTACACGGTACTGGTCGAAGGTGATGAGATGGATGACCCCATCGCTGACGCCTCCCGCGCCATCCTTGATGGACATCTCGTGCTTTCACGCCGTTTAGCCTCGCGCGGTCACTACCCGCCGATTGACGTGATGGAGTCTATCAGTCGATCGATGAAGGACGTGACAAGTGACGCGCATTGGGCGCGGGCAATGGAAATCAAGGGCCTCATGGCTGCCTATGCTGAGGCAGAAGATCTGGTCAACATTGGCGCCTACGCGCGCGGCAGCAATCCACGCATCGATCGCGCCCTGGAGTTCATCGAGCCCATTGAGCAATACCTACGACAAGGTGGTTCGGAAACAGCTGGATTCGACCACCATGTGCAGCGTCTGATGGGACTGTTGTCTCCTGCTGCGCCGCAACAGGCATAAAGGACGACTTCTACGATGCGTCAATTCCAGTTTCGCTTCCAACGAGTCTACGAGCTCAAAGAGCGGATGGAGGATGTCCGCAAAGCAGCTCTGGGTGATGCCGTGGGAGCTCTTGAGGCAGAGAGAGAAGAGCTGCGCCGACTGGGTGACGAGAAACAACTGCGACGCCAGGCATCGAGAGGAGAGAGCGGTCAGACGCTCGAGCCCGGTCTTCTGCAGTTAGCGAGCAATTTTGGGTTGCGCCTCGAGCGTGAGTCGGGCGAACAGACTGAACAGGTTCGTCTCGCTCAGACAGTGACTGACGAAAAGCGTGCAGAGCTAATGGAAGCAACGCGAGACCGGAAGGTTTTCGAAATATTACGGGACCGGGCAGCGGCGGCGCACAAGAAAGCAGCACAGCGGCACGAACTTCGCATACTAGACGAAATCGGCGGACAGTTACACCATCGCAAGGATACTGAAGAACCCAAATGACGACGATCACCCAAATGCTTGCTCCTCGTTCGACAGAAGGCGGCAGCCGAGTCGACGGAATGAACTTTGGCAATTCTGATGATGGATCGACAGAATTTTCCGAGGTCCTGGACAAGATTGTAGACGAGAGATCGCGGCCCAAGTCGTATGCTGGTGAGCGATCACGCAAACAGGATCGGACCGTCAAGGATGATGAATCGAGTGTTCGCACGACGGATGAGCGACAGCCGTCGGACGACGAGATGTCGACGCAGGCAGATGAGCAGAATGTGGCGTCGTCAGAATCAGACACTGAAGACGAAGAGAATTTTGTACCCCTCGCTGATACATCCTTGCTGGTAGAACCGCAGATACTGAACGATGCGGCATCAGGTGAAACGACAACTGTCCAAGATCCAGCAACGTGGCGCTTGAATACGAATGAGCAAAGCCAGGCACCTCGTGTAGACCGTCATGCTGCGACACCGGCGGAAGTTGCATCAGCCGAAACGCCAGAGGGTGTGATGACGATGGCTGGTACACAAGCCGGCGGAGGCCAGGACACCGATTCAGCCCTCGACCTGCTCACAACCCAGGAATTGATGGCACCAGATCAGATCCAGGTCGAGACAGAAGGTGGGGAACTGTTCGAACGTTTACAGCAGGCCCTGGCCACGGGAAGTACCGTGTTGGCCGATGATGTGGGTGAGGTCGTGGTTCCTCAGGTTGTAAGGAATATGGCCGCTCTGGCACGCAATGGCGTATCGGAGATGCGTCTGCAACTGCAGCCGGGGGATCTGGGAGAAATTGAATTACGCGTGCGTGCGATCGAAGGTGTCGTCCGCGGCGAGGTGATGGTTCAGCACCCCGAGGTCAAGCAACTACTGGATTCGCAGATGGATCGCTTGCGAACGGCGCTGGCGCAGCAGGGACTACAACTGGAAGGGTTTGATGTAGGTGTTTCCGATCACGGATCAGAAGCACGTGGAGACGGCGACACGGACTCAGATCGCGCCAATAGTGCTTCAGGTATCGGTCGATCAGATTCTGCGGAAGATGTCGAAGATCCAACCATATCAGGGCTGCCACCGGCGCACCCCATACGACTTGATCCCAATGCCAATGATTGGTTGGTCTAGGTCATGAACCTGGGCCTCATGGAGAGCAGATTCAGATGAGTGAAATTTCCAGTCTGACGGGAAGTCCATCCACGGAGCAGATCGTAGGCCAAGCGAATCAGAATCTCGGCAAAGAAGATTTTCTCCGATTGCTTACCGTGCAACTGCGTTATCAAGACCCGTTGAATCCGATGGAGAACACCGAGTTCATCGCCCAGATGGCACAGTTCAGTTCCTTGGAACAACTACAGAACATGAACCAGAATCTGGAGCAGAATCTGGGCTCCGAGCAGCAACTGCAAACGGCTTTCCAGAACAACCTCGCGACATCACTGGTGGGCAGAACCGTGGAGATTCCTACTGTTGAAGTTGATTGGGATGGCGAGAACGCGACCCAGATTGGCTACCGACTGGACGAAGGCGCCAGCAGTGCGAAGCTGCAGATCCTCGATGCGGGAGGCCGACTCGTGCGCGAGTTCGATCTGAACTCTGGTGCCTCACGCGGCGAAATCTCCTGGGATGGAGTGAGTCGTTTTGACTCCGATGTGCCGGAAGGTGCCTACCGCGTCCTGGTACTGGCTCAAGACTACGCCGGTGGGCGTGTCTATGCCGAGGCTCTCAAGCAGGTCGAGGTCGAAGCGGTACGATACGATGCCAAGGGGGCCACAATCTGGGCAGGTGGTCAGGAGTTGAGTATGGATGACCTGTCTGGTGTAGTCGCCGACAACTGAGAAGTAACAGAAGCACCCTCATGATTGGGGACAAAGCAGCAGATCGATACGAACTGCGGACACGGATGACGCGGATCTATGTCTACCATCACCCCCTGGATAGGGGTGAGTGGCCATCGCAACAGATGGCATCGCTTGTTGTGTAGGCGATGGGACCGGGAGACAGATGATGAGCGCCTTGAAAGGCGCCTTGGAGGAGTGTTCGACAGATGATCGATTCCATCTATATCGGTATTACCGGTATTCAGAGCCATCAGGAACGGCTCACGGTAATTGGTAACAATGTGGCAAATATCAATACAACGGCCTTCAAGGGCAGCCGCGTCGCGTTTTCAGAAGTCATGAGCCAGACCATCAGTGAAGGAACCGCTGCTCAAGGTCAGGTGGCCGCGACGAATCCCAAGCAGACAGGTCTCGGTGTCGGCATCGCCAGCATCGATCGGACACAGCAGCAGGGAAGCCTGCAACTGACTGGGATAGATACAGATCTTGCCGTCGAGGGTGATGGTATGTTCGTCGTCAGTGACGGCCAGCGCGATTTCTACACTCGCGACGGGACATTTTCTTTTGACACGGAAGGGCGTCTCGTCGATCCGAGTACTGGACTGGTCGTGAAGGGCAATATCGCCAACGATACAGGCACAGGACTGAGTGAGATCTCTTTCGAGGCTGAATTGAAAGAGCTGGTTGTGCCACTGAACCGGGAGTCTGAAGCTCGCGCCACGACACAGGTTCAGTTGGCGGGTAATCTGGATGCCGCCGGTGGTGCAGCGCCTGTTTGGTCCGAGGATACGATCTTCGGGCAGCCCGCGCGGCACGAAGGACTCAGCGAAGGACAACTCGCCAACCTCAACACGCAACTCGCCTCGTCTGCTCCTGGCGCCGCCAAGCTGACGGTGAATGTTGTCGAAGACGGAAATACAACGGGTGGCACGATTAGTGTGCCGATCAAAGACTATACCGATGTTGCCCAGCTGCGTGACGAACTGAATGCTCTCATCTACGCTGATGACAGTCTCAAGGGGAAGGTGCTGTTCACCCGTGAACTCGTCGGCGGATCTTCTGGGCTGGTCCTCAGATCCATTACCGGCGGTGAGAACGTGAGTATCACCGTCGATGATGGCGGCACATCTGAACTTCCGATCTCATCTCTGCTCGGATTTACCAAGGGTGGAACCGAAACGGGTTCGCCTTCCGCGATCGGTGCAGGTGTAGCCCTCAATAGTCTCGCCAACGTCGGTGAAGCGCTCACAGATGGTGATACGATCCGATTCACTGGGGTCAAACCAAGTGGCGAGCGATTCGACGGCGAGTTGATCTTTGAAGGTACAACGCGTGATTCAATCGATGACCTGTTCGCCGCAGTTGAAGATGCGTACGGCGGCGTCACAGCTGGAATCGATCCCACGACTGGCCGTCTCGTACTGACGACGATTCCTGACGCAGGTAGCAGTGCGTCTGGAGAGAGGATCGTTGGCTTCGATGTCACATTCTCCCTCTTAGATGCGCAGACGTCGGTGCGTGAAGAGCGTTCTGCCCTGGTGGGCCCCGAGGGTCCATTCTCTTTCAGTACAAACACGCAGGTTTTTGATGAGCAAGGTGAGTCACATTCGCTGACGTTCACCTTCACGAAGGGGCTCGTGGAAAACGAATGGCAGTGGTCGAGTACCATCGACGGACTGACTCCTTCCGAGGGCAATGTAGGCACTGTGACCTTTCTGCCTGATGGCACCATCGACACATTCCAGGCGACGGATGGTCAGAACCTGACGATCTCCCCAACCAACGGCGCAGGGTCGATCACCGTCGACATCCTGGCGACAGATCCAACGGGTCGCCTCGGGGGGCTGACACAATTCGTTGCGCCATCTTCGGTGGCTGTGCGCGATCAGGATGGCCGAGCTTCCGGAAACCTGGTGAATGTTTCGATCGAGCAGAATGGGCACATCCGCGGGTTGTTTGATAATGGCGATTCACAGGTTTTTGCCCGCGTAGCTCTGGCGACCTTCGGTAATCCTGGTGGATTGCGGCAGGAAGGAAGCAATCTATTTGCAGAGACGATCTCATCAGGAACCGTACGCACTGGTGAAGCGACCACTGAGATTCAGGGCATGATTCGCAGTGGCCACATCGAGCTATCGAATGTTGATCTGGCAGAGGAGTTCACCTCAATGATTGTGACGCAGCGAGGTTTCCAGGCGTCGGCGCGGACGATTACGACATCCGATGAGATGCTTTCGGAGTTGGTGAACCTGAAGCGCTAGTGGTATATTCGGCGATAGATCTATAGATGACACGGGCACAATCAGTTAGAGCCAATCTGGACTACCTGGTGCCCCACGCTTTTAGACCGATGGACAATGGCTTCGATATGATCAACGTAACCCGATTGAATCAGACGGAAATGATCATCAATGCTGAAAAGATCGAATTTATCGAGGCGACACCCGACACGATCATCACCTTGTCGTCGGGCAAGAAAGTGATGGTCGCCGAATCGGTCGATCGTGTCGTCGACCTCGTCATTGACTACAAGCGCAAGAGTCATCAGCCCCTATTGAGCACGATCGGCTGAGGACGACAAGAGGATCAGGGAAGCGCCATGGACATAGCAACAATCGTTGGCTTTATCGCTGCTGTTACCTGCCTGATGGTGGGAATCGGATCGAATCTCGCCTCGATGATCGACCCACCGTCGATGATTATCGTCGTCGGCGGGACATTGTCAGCGACGTTGATCGCCAATCCCCTGCAGGAGGTGATTGGACTCATCGGCGTGATCAAATGCGCGATTCTGACAAATGTACCTGTGCCGACGGAGCTTATCGAGCGCATTGTTGGATTTGCTGAAACCGCCCGACGCGAAGGGATTCTCGCACTGGAGCAGGCGATTGAAGAGGGGGATGATCCCTTTCTCAGCACTGGTGTTCGCCTTGCTGTTGACGGCACGGAACCCGATCTGATCATGGACATTCTTGAGACGGAATTGCAGTTCGTCCAGGAACGGCATGAACAGGGGCAGACGATTATCGCCAATATGGGCAATGCAGCACCGGCCTTCGGCATGATCGGTACCCTCATCGGTCTTGTGATCATGCTCAAGAATATGGACGATCCCGCCGCCATCGGACCGGGTATGGCCATCGCCCTGCTGACAACGATGTATGGGGCGATTCTGGCCAACATCATCTTCGGGCCCATCTCGGCAAAGCTCAAGGTCTATTCGAGCAAAGAGGTCTTGGCCAAACGCATGATCATCGAAGGCATCATGTCGATCCAGTCTGGTGACAATCCCCGCATTGTCGAACACAAGCTGTCCGTGTTCCTGTCACCGAAATCGCGTCCTAGCACCGAGGAACGTGAAGCGGCTTAGAATTGCTGATGAAAATCATGACACTCACGTACTCTCTCGCGCCGCTGATCATCCTTCGGGAACGCAGTTTGCTAAACCAATGGGTGGATGGCGGATGCACTCGAGGCGAGTCGACTATCGGCCGACCGCAACGGCGCTGATCAATGGCAAAAAAGGAAAAATGTCCCGCCTGCCCAGAGATGCCGTCGTGGCTGACGACATTCGGCGATCTGATGGCTCTGTTGCTGACCTTCTTCGTGCTGCTGTTGTCATTTTCGACGACGAGCGAGGAGGACTTTCAGGAGGCCGTGGGTGCTCTACAGGGAGCGCTAGGGGTATTGGACGGTGAGCCGATTCTGACGTCCCCGGTCAAGCTGAACGTGCCGATCGTCAAGGGTGATATCACCGAAGCACGACCGACCATGAAGGATGCCAAGGCCGAACTCGAGGAAGAGATGGAGGCTTCGGGGCAGGATGAAAATGTAGAGGTCATACAGGGGCCAGAGGGAATCATCATCCGAATTAAGGAAGGCGTGTTGTTTCCCGTAGGCGCGGCTGACATCCGTGACGAGTTCAAATCGACCTTGAGTCGGATTGGCGCAGTGCTCAACCAGGTCGAGAATGAAGTGGTCATCGAGGGGCACACGGACAATGTGCCGATCGAAACAGATGACTTTATAAACAATCACTGGCTCTCAGCGGGGCGGGCAGGCCAAGTGCTCGACTACTTCGTGAATGAAGTCGGTATAGAGCGAACAAGAATGGGAATGGCTGGATATGGTGACAACAAGCCACTGGCCGAAAATGACACTTTTGAAGGGCGCGCGCAGAATCGGCGCGTGGAGATCCGGGTCCTTTATGGAGACGGTCCCGAAGAAGCGGCCCCAGATAGCGTAAAGGGGTTGATCGAGGCGGCAAGTCTGCAGGTGCAGTCAGGCCCCGCGCCCCAGGAACAGCCCTGATTGGCCGAGAAAGCGTAAGGAAACGGTATGTCTGAAGAAGAAGCAGCGGAAGAAGGTGGTGGCGGCGGTGGCGGTGGCAGCGCGCTCAAAAAGTATGGACCACTGGCGGCCATTGTGCTGCTGGCGCAGGTCGTGCTCGCCTGGGTCGTGATCACAGTCACTGTTGGAGACAAGCTGCCCCAGAACGAGCCAGAATCCGATCTCCTGCCGCAGCAGCAGCAGCAGCAGCAGGCACCGACAGAGGAGGGGGAGGAAAGCGATGCCCTTCCTTACTTCTACACCAACGAAATGCTCGACCAGATTACGGCGAATCCAGCAGGGACCAATGCACAGCGTTTTGTCGTCGCCGGTGTCCAATTGGGGCTTACCGGCACCAATGGAGACGGCGAGGTGATGACCATCGAGGAAGTCGCTCTTGACTCTGAGATGACGCTCAAGGTGGGCGTCGCACTGGGATTGATCAAGTCTGTCATCCTTGAGGCACTTTCCACCAGATATATCGATCAAATTGAAAACGAACGCGCGCAATTTCTTCTGGATGTCAGGGATGAGCTGAATCGCAAGGTCTTTAATAAGATCCCCTGGGGAGAAGAAGACGACCTGAAGTCATTCCGGATTCAGGAAGTCATCTTTACGAAGCTGATCATACAGTAAGAGGAGGGCCTTTGGCCCTCTTGGAATCGCAACGTGGTGTTCACAGGCTGAAGGGAATTCGTGCAGCCAACTGGAGTCTCATTAGATGGGTGACATTCTATCACAAGACGAGATCGATGCCCTGCTGTCAGCGACAGAAGCTGATGATGGCGGTGGGGGGGGCGGTGGTGATCTCGGTGGCGACATGGGTGGTGGTGGCGGTGGCGGTGGTCTCGATGACGCCGCGTCACAACGGATCATCACCAGCTACGACTTCAAGCACCCAGCTCGCGTAAACAAGGATCAGCTGCGGACGCTCGAAAACCTGCACGACAACTTCGCCCGCCTCTTGAGTTCCACTTTTTCTGGTGCGATGCGAGCTGTGGTCGATGTAGATACGGCCTTCGTTGATCAGACGACGTATGCCGAGTTCATCATGTCGTTGTCGAATCCATCGTGCTCGTATCAGTTTACTCTCGGGCCCACCAATGGACAGGCAATCATCGATTTTGCCATGCCTGTCGTGTTTGCCTTCGTCGATCGGATTTTTGGCGGCAAGGGGTCGTCGCAGGGGGTAGATGCTCGCCAGTTGTCGCAGATCGAGATGGGCGTGATCGCCAAGATCGTCAAGCGCGTCGTCGAGGATCTCGAAGCGACATGGGAACCCATTCTGCGGGTCGAGATCTCCGATATCGAACTCGAGACCAACCCCGAGTTCATGCAGATCACAGCGGCCTCGGAAATTGTCATCCTGCTGGCCTTCGAAGTGAATTCCACGAACGCTTCGGGGCTGGTGTCGTTGTGTTATCCCTTCTTCACTCTCGAGTCGATTCTGCCGCGATTGGGTCAACAGACCTATGTGCGCCAAGGCAGACAGAACAGGGAGGAGACGATCCGTTCGAACCGGCAGCGGATCCAGAAGACCTACATGCCGATCCGTGCCGAGTTGGCCGCGGGGGAAGCAACGTTTCAGCAGTTACAACAGGTACAGGTGGGTGATACGCTCAAACTGGATACAGAGATCGATGAGCCATCCCTCATCTACATAGATGACGAACCGAAGTTCACCGGCAGACCTGGACGTGTAGGTCGTAGGAGCGCGGTGCAGATCATTTCACCCATCGAGCCGCTGAGCGAGGAAATCCACAAGAACCGGTCACGTCCGGTTCCATTCCTCGGGGAAAAGTAGCATGAAAGCACGATCCCCCCTTAGAGAGCGGGCGCTGGCGCGTCCAGAGCGAAGGAAGAGATTCCATGGCTGAAGAGGACGATGTCCTAGGCGGCGAAGACATGCTGGACGACGTCGCTGAACTGGCTGAAGACGCTGCTGCCCTCGAGGACGCTTTGAGCTCCGAGGACGATGGGGAGGATGAGCTCGATCCCCTCGCCGAGGAAATGCTCAGAATGATGGAGGAGGAGGGCGACGACAGCGGCGGCGACAGTGGTGGTGATGACGTCGACGAGATGATGGAAATGGAGATGCTCAAAGCCATGGAGGAGGAGGGTGGTGCCGCTGGAGGTGGTGGCGGAGGCGCTCTTCAACTCGGTGGCGGCGGTGGTACATCCATTCCACCCAATCTTGAACGTTTGATGGACGTCAGCCTGACGGTGACGATCGAGTTGGGAAGAACTCGTGAAACCATCGAGACGGTGATGGAATACGGGGATCAGTCGCTCATCGAACTGGATCGTACCGTCGGTGAACCTGTTGATGTACTCGTGAATGGCGAACTATTCGCCCGAGGTGAAGTGGTGACTGTTTCCGAGAACTTCGGTGTCCGTATTACAGAGTTGGTGAATCCGCTGCACGAATAGAGTCTGTTGCACAGCTGGTGTTTCCCGCATCCCCTGGTCAGACCTCTGACCACCGGCAGGGTTTGCCCATCATGGGTAATTGTTTCCTGTAGCACTGTATCTGCCATCGCTTCTCCAAGGCTGCCGCCTGGTGTGCCTTTCGATTGTCAGTGTCTCAATTGATGTAAAAACAACAAGTTAAGAAGTGAGGTCTGTGCTCCCGCCGACGCTGCTCGGTTTGGGGCATGCATGTTGCTCATCCAGCTGTTGTCTGCTTCGAAGCCTGTTGCAGATGACCCGCTCTCGCGGGGCTCGTGCGACACACGTCGATGGATCGACAGTGGTGTCGCCCTCAAGCGAACCGAACTGCTGCTGGATGGACAAGGATATGCCGAGTTGCTCCCAGGAAGGGATCGAGGTAGCACCGCAGGCAGGTGGTCGAGGACCGGCGTTGTGGTTGGTGCCGGTCTTGGTGATCGCCGTCACCTTCGAGGTCTTTGGTGCAGATGTGCCGACCTCGACCTCAGAACAGGTGAAGCCTGCTGCCGCGACCATCATGGAAAGTGTTCCATCCGGTGAGTTGCAGGCTGAATCTGAGGTCGCGGCTGCTGACGTGGTGGACGCCGCAACGTCAACGAAATCGATCCAACCAACTGAATCGGTCCTGGTGGGTGATACCGTCTTCGCCGCCGAAACAGTGCAGTGGAATGCCGATCAGGCCGCTGGCGAGATGTCGATGTTTCCTCTGATTGCGAAGGTGTGCATCGGTCTTGGTCTGGTGGTTGGGTTGGCCTGGGGGTCGGTCTGGCTCTTGCGTCGCACCGCCCTGGGGCAAGGTGCAGTCGGTGCTGGATCTCTGGTGAAGGTCGTGGAGCGCACATGGCTCGGCCCCAAGAAAGCGATCTTCCTCGTAGATGTTGCTGGCCGCACACTGGCCCTGGGTGTAACAGACGAACAGATCAGCGTTCTGTCAGCCTGGGAAGAGGGGCAGATAGACGTTTCAAAACCCGCGATGGCTGGCCCTGGAAACTTCGCGATCCAACTCAAATCCCTGCTCAAGCGTGGTGATACCGTGGAAGTTGGCGCATAAATGGCCTCCTCACGCTGGATCACCGTCTTCGCCATGCTGGCGATGCTGACGATCGCCGCCGCTCAACCCATCGATGCTCAAGGGCTACCCAAGATCAGTTTGGAGCTGGGAGATGCTCAGAACGGGGGAGACGCGGCGGTCTCGCTGCAGATCATCTTCCTGCTGACAATCCTGTCTCTGGCACCATCCATTCTGATCATGATGACCTCGTTCACGCGTATCGTGGTCGTGCTCTCGTTTCTGCGTCAGGCAATCGGCACCAACGGCCAGATGCCTCCAAACCAACTGATCATCGGCCTGGCCTTGTTTCTCAGCTTTTTTGTCATGGCGCCCGTCTGGGAACGGGTGAACGACGACGCGATCCAGCCACTGATCGAGGATGAGATTCCCTATAAGGAGGCCCTCGACCGCGGTATGGAACCGATACGCGAGTTCATGATGAAGCAGACTCGTCAAAAGGACATGGCACTTTTCATGCGTTTGGCGCGGATGCCACAGCCAGCCAATCGAACTGAAATTCCGAACTCGGTCCTGATTCCGAGCTTCATCATCAGTGAACTGAAAACGTCTTTCCAGATCGGCTTCATCCTCTTTATCCCATTTCTAATCATCGATCTCGTCATTTCCAGCATCCTGCTGTCGATGGGTATGATGATGCTGCCACCGATCATGGTGTCTCTGCCGTTCAAGATTCTTCTCTTCGTCCTGGTGGATGGCTGGAATCTGGTGGTCCAGTCTCTCGTCAAGTCATTCAACTGAAGGATCATCAACTGTGAGTCCTGAATTCATCATCAAGCTTGGTCAAGAGTCCCTGACCCTGATCCTCTATGTCGGTGGGCCAATTCTCATTGTCGCCCTCGTAGTCGGTCTGGCCGTAAGCATTTTCCAAGCAGTCACACAGGTACACGAAATGACGCTGACGTTCATTCCCAAGATCATCGCAGTGGGCATGACGCTCATCCTGATCCTGCCATGGATGATGCAGAGAATGATCGACTTCACGACCAACTTGCTGTTGGCCATCCCGACCCTGATCGGATAGCGGCGCCGAAGTGGAATACTGGCTCGAACAATTTCATGTCTTTCTGCTGGTACTTCTACGTGTGAGTGCCTTGCTGATGGTGGCGCCCATCTTCGGCCATCGCACTTGGATGGCAAGAGCAAAGGTGGGCCTCGCATTCACCGTTTCCATCATCCTGTTTCCCCTCGTCGCCGAATCAACGCCTGAGATTCCAGTAGGGGTTCTGCCCTATGCGTTGATGATGATAAAGGAAGTCTTGATGGGGGTCGTGATGGGATTCGTCGTCTTGCTTCTGTTTGTCGGCATCCAGTTTGCCGGACAGCTGGCGGGCCTGCAGATGGGTTTCGGAATCGTCAATGTGATCGATCCGCAGTCATCGAACCAAGTGTCGATCATGGGACAGTTTCTCAATGTCCTGGCCATTCTTCTGCTGCTGAGTCTCAATGGTCACCACACAATACTCACCGGCCTGGTTACCAGTTTCGAGACCATTCCACTTGGGGGTGTCGAACTGAAGGTGGGGTTGATGTATAAAATGATCACCCTCACAACCCAGGTGTTTGTCATCGCTGTACAGATCTCGGCACCGATCATGACGGCGCTATTCCTCGTCACAGCAGCCCTTGGTGTGCTCGCACGAACAGTGCCTCAGATGAATGTCTTTATGGTGGGTTTTCCCGTGCAGATCACCGTCGGGCTCGGTGCCTTTCTCGTCTGCTTGCCCTTTTTCGGCATGCTCGTAGAACGTCTCATCATTGTTATGCGCCGTGACCTACTGGTCATGGTCGACTTGATGCACTGAGCAGTCATGGCTGAAGAATCTTTCCAGGAAAAATCAGAGCAGGCGACGCCCAAGCGTCGTGAGGATTCCCGCCAGAAAGGGCAGGTGGCACGCAGTGCTGAGCTGTCCTCTGTGGCGATCCTTGCCGCTGCGCTGCTGAGTCTGTGGGGGCTCGGAGGCTGGATGGTGTCTGGAATGCAGGGCGTGATGATCGAGACCTTCACCGAGGGCTACGCCATCAATCTGGACGCCATGTCCGCACCAGCTCACATGGTCAGTTGGATGCAAGACTTTGCCATGGTTGTGGCACCTCTGATGGGAATTCTCTTCGTCGTGGCGCTGCTGGTTAATGTCGCGCAGGTGGGAATCATCTTCACGGGTAAACCGCTGATGCCGAAGGCCGATCGGATCAGCCCATTCAGCGGCCTCAAGCGCATCTTCTCGAAGAAGGGGCTCGTCGAACTGGCCAAAGGTCTGTTCAAAGTCTTCGTCGTCGGTTACGTGACCTATCTGACCATGACGGCTGAAGCTGACGGTGTGCTTGCCTACATGCACATGGAGGTGGGGCAGATCTTCGGCTTGAGCGCGGATCTCATCCTCACACTCGGCGTGCGCCTCGTGTTGCTGCTGCTGGTGATGGCACTGCTAGACTACGCCTTTCAGCGTTATGACTATGAACAGAATCTGAAGATGACGAAGCAAGAAGTGAAAGAGGAACTCAAGCAGCAAGAGGGTGATCCCATCGTACGCTCCCGTATCCGATCGCTGCAGCGTGAAATGTCGCAGCAACGGATGATGTCTGATGTGGGAGAGGCAGACGTCGTTGTCACGAATCCGACACATGTCGCCATTGCCCTCAAATACGATACACAGAACATGCATGCACCCGTCGTGCTGGCCAAAGGGCAGCGACTCATCGCACAACGGATCAAGGAATTGGCTCGTGAAGCCGGTGTCCCACTCGTAGAAAACAAGCCATTGGCTCGAGCTCTGTTTAAGGCAGTGCAGATCGGTGAGCAGATTCCTGAGGAACTTTTCCGGGCGACAGCCGAAGTCCTAGCCTTCGTCTTCCAACTGAAGCGTCGTCAGAGTACGACGGGCGTCTGATCCAAGAGGGAATGAGAAACTCGTGAGCAGGTTCTTCAAAGCGATTGCCAGACACTCGGACATCATGCTTGCCATTGGCGTCGTCGTCATCCTCGGGGTGATGATTGTGCCACTGCCGACGCTTGCCATGGATTTCCTGCTGACGATCAATATCAGTACGGCGCTGCTTGTGCTCATGCTCACTCTGTACATCGCCGCACCTCTGGAACTTTCAGTGTTTCCGGGACTGCTGCTGGTGATGACGCTCTTTCGACTGTCCTTGAATGTTGCTTCAACGCGGCTGATTCTCAGTAACGCGGATGCGGGGACGCTGATCGACGCCTTTGGCGATGTCGTCGTTGGCGGTAACTACATCATCGGTTTCATCATCTTCATCATCGTCATCATCATTCAATTCGTCGTGATCACGAAAGGTGCCGGTCGTGTTGCTGAAGTGGCAGCACGTTTCACATTGGATGCCATGCCCGGCAAACAGATGGCGATCGATGCCGATCTGAATGCTGGACTGATTGACGAGGCGCAGGCGCGAACGCGACGCGAAGACATCTCGCGTGAAGCTGACTTCTACGGTTCAATGGATGGTGCCAGCAAGTTTGTCCGCGGCGACGCCGTTGCGGGTATCCTCATTACGCTGATCAATATCATCGGCGGCTTTGCCATTGGCGTCCTGCAGCGCGACATGACGCTGGTTGAGGCCATGTCGACGTACACATTGCTCACCGTCGGCGACGGTCTGGTGACCCAGATCCCTGCTCTGATTACATCGACGGCGGCCGGTATCATCGTCACGCGTCATTCCTCTGACGACAACATGGGCGCCGATATCAATAAGCAGCTTACTGGGCGTCCGCAGGCTGCCCTTGTGGCGGGACCGATGCTCATTGGGCTCGGTCTGATTCCAGGGCTACCCATATGGCCTTTCCTGATGGTTGGTAGTTCCATGACGGGAATCGGTCTGGTGGTTAGATACCTCGGCAAGCAACGCGACGACGAAGAGGAAGCCGATCGTATCGAGCAAGAGAAGCCAGAGGAGCGTCCGGAAGACTACCTCCGAGTCGACTTGCTGGAGTGTGAGATTGGTTATCAGCTCGTGCCCCTGGTGGATGCCAAGCAGGGCGGAGATCTGATCGAACGCATCGTCCAGATTCGCAAAGTGGCGGCCATGGAGATGGGTTTTATCGTTCCTCCTGTACGTGTCCGGGACAATGTTCAGCTGAAGCCGAACGAATACCAGATTAAGATCAAGGGGGACCCCGTCGCTCGCGGCGAACTGCAGGCGAAGGCGCTATTGGCGATCGATCCGGGTATCGCCGAGGGCAGTGTCGAAGGCACCGAAACGATTGATCCGGCTTTTGGCCTACCTGCGCGTTGGATCTCCGCAGACCAGCGCGAGAAGGCGGAGCTGCTCGGCTATAACGTTGTCGAGCCCGTCGCTGTATTGGCGACGCACATCACGGAAGTCATCAATGCCAATGCCGCCGAATTGCTCGGGCGTCAGGAGACGCAGCATCTCGTCGACGAATTTCGCAATTCCCATCCCGCGATCATTGATGAACTGATTCCAGATGTTGTCCCTGTTGGACGACTGCAGCGTGTCCTGCAGAATCTGCTGTCTGAACGGGTTCCCGTGCGGGACTTCCGGACGATTCTGGAGACGCTCGCGGACTACAGCGAAATCAAGGACGTGGAGGTGTTGACCGAGTATTCGCGCACCGCACTGCGTCGCTCCATCTGCAATGTGTTGTTGAAGGAAGCCCCGGAGGAAGGGATCGCCGTACTCACCATCTCCGGTGACGTCGAAGAGATTATCAGAGAGTCTGTCCAGGCGACACCGGCCGGACTCACCGTGGCCATCGCTCCAGAGGTAGCGACCCGCGTCTTCCGCAATATGACCTCGTTAATCGATCGAATGATCGCTCACGGTCAGCAACCTGTGGTGCTTTCCGCACCGCATATCCGTCTGGCCTTCCGCAAGCTGACGGCAGCGTCGTTCCCCACACTCTACGTGGTCTCCTACAATGAGATCGCGCCAGAGGTGGAAGTGAGCGCTGTCGGTGTCATAAGGCTCGTAGACGATGAAGATCCGGAAATTCGTAGCGCCGAGCGTGCCGCAAGCGCTGCGCCAAGTGCGTGATGATTTGGGTGACCAGGCGGTCATCCTCAATACAAGACAGATTCCAGGTGAGAGTGGCAGGCAACACGTAGAGATCACGGCCGCTCTGGATGCTGCGCCCGTCGCCAACGTGGCTAGCAGCGCATCGACGGCGGCTACGGCTGTTGCCGCTGCGCCGGCTCGTGGCGATCTGCTGGGCAGGACATACGGTCGTTCGGCGCCAGGTCGCCAGGAGCTGAGCGCCGAGCCGCGGTGGGAGGAGTCTGCGTCGCCATCACCTGCAATGAGTAGAGGGCAAGGCTCGACCTTGTCGGGCGTCGGGCACACGAGTCGCAATTTGCCGCTGCTGTCAGATCGTCTGGCAACCCGGCGGCCGCAGGATGGACAATCTGCAGGCGCCGCTGCCTGGCTTGCCAGTCTGCCAGCCGTCTCTGACCGTCTTGGCACCGACTCTGAGCCACGACCTGCTGCCGTCGAAGGACCCCTGGCGAATCAGGACGTCAGCGACGACCCGATCGTCGATAGGCCGGTTGCCGACACGAACCAGCAAAGCGCTCCCGTTCTGCGCCGACTGCGACAGATCGAGGATGCGGTGCGGCATATGTCACGCCACAGTAGCAGCTTCGACCTACCACCGGAGGTGGCACGACTTGGTGAGCGGTTGCGTCGCGTCGGCGTCTACGAAGACGTGACACGGGCTTTGCTGCCCAAGGTTTTGCGGCGAGTGCCGGAGGAAGATCTGGACAATCGCGAGGCGGTTGTCACGGCGGCGGCTCAGCTACTCTACGAGCAACTTCCTGCGCGTGCTGACCTGCGCATCGGTCGAGAGCAGAAAGTTGTGGCCTTTGTTGGCCCTTCAGGCAGCGGGAAAACAACAGCTATCGCTAAGATAGCTGCCGGGTTCGTGCGTCGACGCAGCCGCAGGCCCGACTACAAAGAAGGGGAGATCGTCATCGTCAGCACCGATACACAGAGGGTTGGCGCCCTCGCACAGGCACGTGCTTACGCCGATCTGATCGGTGTCCCCCTCGAAGATGCCCACGATGCCCAGGATCTGGCACGCATACTGGCACACCACGACAAAGCGCGGTTGATCCTGATCGACACGGCCGGTATCGGCCCGCATGAAGTCAAACAGCGAGAACAATTGCGCGCGCTGCTGAGTACGGCTGTCGTCGACGAGGTCCAGGTCGTGCTTGACGGACGCACAGGGTATGATCACATGCTTGATATTATCGAGGTCTGTGATGGGGAGCAGCCACGGCGGTTGCTTCTGTCCAAGATGGATGAGGCGATGCACCCCGGCGCGGCATTGAGCGCCGCCATCGCCGGCACCATGCCCAGCTCCTTCTTCACGACAGGACCTGCTATTCCCGGTGGCATCTGTCCCGGGGATCTGCGTCGACTTGTCGACTGGGTGGTTGGACGCTGTCCCAGTCCATTCGCTCCCGACGGCGCCCTCTCCAAGACGGTAGACAACTAAAGCTTTGGTCGCCTCCAATCCTTCTCGGCCCGCGAGCTACCCGCCGGCTCTCGCCCTGATCAGCGGCAAGGGAGGCGTGGGGCGTTCGAGTCTCGCGCTGAATCTTGCCCTGTCCATTGGTGCACTTGAGCAGCGGGTGTTGCTGGTGGATGCCGATCCGAATCCGGGGCATCTGGCACTGCTGGCCGGCTACGAATTGCCCGAGTCGTTTCTGCCACTGGGTATCACCCAGACCCTGGCCCTGAGCGAGTCTGTGGACCTGCTGCAATTCCATGCGGCTACGGAGGATACTCGCTGCCAGCCATTGCACATAGATGGGGAGGCGTTGTCTGCATTCGAGTCTCGCTATGACATCATCATCGCCGATACGGGCTCCGGAATCGCCGCCTCTGCCCAAGCCGCCGCTAGAGCAGCTGATGCTTCATGGGTTGTGATCACACCTGAATTGACTGCCGTGGCTGATGGCTACGCCACTGCAAAGAGTTTGCTCTGCTTTGAACCCGCCACTCGACTGGGCTGTCTCGTGAATGCCGCCGAGGACGAGGAAGAGGCTGAAGATCTCCACCATGGGTTCGCAGATCTCCTTGATCGTTTCCTCGAGGCGAAGATTGACAATCGGGGCTATATTCCTTTTGATCGAACGGTTCGCGACGCAGCCAAGAGTCAGTCTCCTTTCTGCCTGGCAAAACCGTCCACCCAGGCGGCCTTGGCTGTCGCAGCCCTCGCCAGCGAGCTCACCGAAAGACATCCCATCGTGACGCTTCCTCGCCATCGAGCCTACCTCGAGGGGATTGCCGACTTCGTGTCAGCATCCCCTGACGGTTCATTGGCAATGCGTCAGGCCCAGGAGCCCTCACTGATCGTATGAGCGCTAAGCCTACAGCCAAACGTGCTTCCCGTGAATATGAGAAGCAG
This sequence comes from Gemmatimonadota bacterium, assembly GCA_018660835.1. Lineage (GTDB taxonomy): Bacteria > Latescibacterota > UBA2968 > UBA8231 > UBA8231 > UBA12574. The sequence goes on from JABJJN010000053.1 coordinate 46,921, forward strand.
CAGGCCACCGGTGAAACCGGGGCAGCCAAGACCGAACGTGGTCCCCTTGAGGACTATCTGTCGCTGGTGAAGTATATCGCCGGCAGACTCGCCATTGGTCTACCTCGCTCCGTTGAGATTGATGACCTGATCAATGCGGGTGTCGTCGGATTGATCGAGGCCTACAGCAACTTCAATGTCGAAAAGGGCGTAAAATTTGAGACCTACGCCTCTTTGCGCATTAGAGGGTCCATACTCGACGAATTGCGAGGAATGGACTGGGTGCCACGCTCGACACGGGCACGATCACGAGAAATTGAACGTGCGATCTCACGCTTGGAGGGTGAGTTGGGCCGGAGCCCATCGGAGACGGAACTGGCTGCAGGTCTGGGTGTCGAGCTCAAGGATTATTACACGATGATCGATGATGTCAGCTCGACGTCGTTGTTGTCCCTCGACGATATGACACATGGCGATGATGATGACAAGCAAGTTCCTCTGGTGGATACGTTGAAATCACCAGATCCCAATACGGCCCTGACCCGTCTTGAGGCCGAAGAGATGCGCAACCTGCTGGCGGATTCTCTCGGGCAACTGACAGAGCAGGAGCGCCTCGTGGTTGCTCTCTATTACTACGAGGAACTGACACTGAAAGAGATTGGTCTGGTCCTTGAACTATCGGAGTCTCGTGTGTCGCAATTACACACCAAGGCCGTGCTCAGTCTGCGCGTCAAATTACGAAAACGCTTCATGAGTTGAGCAGTACCCACGAGCTTGGGAGGCAACGTTTGGCCGTCCTCTCAAACCGTGTCAGGCATTCCTGCGCGAGTCGTTTCCCCACGACCCGCGAACTGTGACGAAATGTCAGGGACCGGATGCCAAAAACGACTTGAACCAATCAGCGGAACCCGTTACTCCCCGACGAGGCCGCCCATTCACACGATCGAATACGACGGTGAACCAGCAAGCACACATGGGGCAGACCATTTCCCATCCAGAGACTCACGACGTGGGCTCTGCTACGTTGCGAGCGTCTGTGGACGACGATAAGCAGCAGCGCCTCAAGCGCATTACGCAGAGCATTATTGGTCTGCCCACGCTGCCGACGGTGATCACGCAGTTGATCAGCCTGATCGACAATCCCAAGACCTCCGCGCGCAATGTGGCCCAGCTGATCTCAACGGACCAGGCCCTCACAGCGAAGATTCTAAAGCTGGCCAACTCCGCCTTCTACGGTTTTCCCCGTGAAATCGCGACGGTGGATCTTGCTGTGGTGGTACTCGGATTCGAGACGGTGAAGAATTTAGGCCTGAGTGTCTCTGTTCTCGAGAGATTCGCGGGTGCTGACGGTGACACGGGCAATTTCGATCGGCAGAAGTTCTGGGAGCACTCCATCGCCTGTGGTGTGGCGGCGAGACTGTTGGCGACCAAACTTCGTTACAGGGTGCCGGGTGAGGCATTCGCCGCTGGCATCCTCCACGACATTGGCCGTCTGATCCTCAGTCAGTATTTCCCCGACGAATTCGACAATGTCCTGCGCTTGATGCATGACGAGGAACTCTACATTGGCGATGCGGAGGAACGGGTTCTGGGCGTCACCCACGCCGACGTCGGTGGGTGGTTAGCCGAGAGATGGAATCTGCCTCGTCAGTTGGAGGAGACGATCTCCTTTCATCATGCACCGGGTAGACTCGGCCGAGGCAACGACCTGCCCTCGTTGATTCATCTGGCAGATTTTCTGTGTCGTCGTGAAAAGATTGGCGACGGCGGTGGCGATCGCCTACCGAAGCTCGACCCCGCGGCCCTGCGAACCTTCGGGATTCATGAGGAGCCACGGGCGGCGCTGAAACGCATTTTCGGCTACGGCGATGAGTTGCAGCGTGAGATGGAAAAAGCCGACGCCTTTACCAACATTGTCCGGGATGAGGATGACTCAACAGGCGAAACGTCTGCAACCCAGGAGTCGTCAACGCCTCAGGACGATGACACGCCGACCCCACCGGACGACGACGGGTCGGCTGGGCAGTCAGGCGCCACGCCTGGCGATGGTGATGGCGACACCTGAACCTATGGCGTCGTCCGATTCGACGCCGCCTGTCGAAGCGGCTCAACGAGCCCGCGAGTTGCTGGGGAAATTGACCGCAGCCGCCGGAGATCGTGATGTCGGCTGGGAGCTGACACTGCTCCTCGATTCACTCACAGAAGAACGCAGCGAACTTAACGTTCGCGTGAATGCCCTCGAAGAGGAAAACCGGGCGCTGCAAGAGCGTCTGGATCGAGGTCATCAAGATTACGCGCAATTGCGCGCCTCCATGGACGAATTGCTCAATCTTCATGAACTATCTGAGGCGATCAGCACCAGTCTGAATCTCGCCGATACGCTCGATGCATTGATGAGGTTGTCCGCACGTGTCGTCGATTTTGATGCGGCAGGTGTCTTCGCCTTGAGTCGAGAAGGTCCTGGGCTGGAGTCGATGGCCTTGCGCGGCAATGGCAAGGATCTTGAGGCACGCGTTGAATCCCAATGGGATGATGGGATCGTCGATTGGGTCCAACGCGAACGGCGGCCCATCGTGTTCGACGACATGGAGAGTTCAGGCGACATGTGTTTCGTCTTGATTCCATTGATCGTCGGTGGCAAGGACATTGGTCTGGTTGCCTTACACTCTACACGCGCCAAGGACGACTTCACGCTCGGGGAAATCGAACTGCTCGGCGTTCTTGCGAACCAAACGGCAGCGGCCATCGAGAATTCGAGACTGTACACTGATCTTGAGACCGCACACGGAAGTTTGCAGGAATCACAGCGACAATTGCTACTGTCCGCCAAGCAAGCGGCGATAGGTGAGTTGGCCGGCGGTGTCGCCCATGAGGTCAACAATCCATTGCAGATCATCCTGTCTCGTGTGCAATTGATGGTTGTGCGACATGGTGACGACGAGAGACTGCGCGATGGGCTGGCGCTGATCGAGAACAACGTCAAGCGGATCTCTCGAATCATTCGTGCACTGCTCGGTTTTGCCGCACACAATCGCGCCGATGCCGAGGGACAGCCATTCGAACTGGCCAGTGCCTTGCACCAGGCCTGTGCTCTGACAAGACACCAGCTCGAGAGTAAACTCATCGATACGGAATTGGTGATCGCAGAGGATATGCCGCAGGCGATGGGAAGTGTTGGCGAACTGGAACAGGTTTTCATCAATCTGATTCTCAATGCCGCCAACGCGATGAGTTCCGGCGGACGCCTGACAATCAACGCCGATCTGCAGGATTCCTGGCTGGAGACAAGATTCACAGATACGGGGTCGGGGATTGGGCCTGAACACCTTGATAGAATCTTCGAGCCTTTCTTTACCACCCATGCTGACGATGGTGGCACGGGGCTCGGTCTGGCTGTCAGCTATCGAATCATCGAGAATCACGGTGGATCGATCACAGTTGATAGTGTACCGGGTGACGGATCGACCTTTATCGTACGCTTGCCTGTCCCGGGAAAAGAGCCACAGCCATCCGGGCTAATGGACAAACAGTGATGGAGAATCAGACCATACAGTTGGTTTTCATCGACCTGTTGTTTCTGTTCCTTGTCGGTGGCATGGCGTGGTGGATTCGTGCTTGGCTCCGTCAGGAGAATCAGCGGATGGACGAGCGGATCGACGATCTGAAGAAACATCAGGTCGATCTCGAGAAACTTGCCGAGCGCCTGTCGGTCGCGTGTCGAACGATCGAACGGGCTGCCCCCACCCTGTCGCGGCCCACCCTGGGAGACGCGCCCGCATCGGTACCGCCACCGCGGCGATCATCGGCTACCCGGGCCATACGTCGACCGGATGTGCCGCCTTCGCCGTCGCGGGTGACAGAGCCGAGTCAGGACAAGGAATGGGAGAAAATGGCTGAGCGCAGCCGGGATGCCTATCGACTCGCCCGCGAGTTGCTCGAGCAAGGAATGTCGACGACGGATGTGGCCCGCCAGGTTGGTCTGGGGATTGCCGAGGTCAACGTGCTCAAGAGGATGCGCGACGCCGCGCGCTAGGTCTGACTGTTGGTCTCATCAATGGCTCCGAGCAAGCCGTCGATCTGATCATCTGTGCCGATAGAAATTCGCAAACAATCAGTCAACCGCGGCTGACCATCGAGGTAGCGAACCAGATAGCCCCTGTCCTTGAGACCCTCATAGAGGGGCCTTGCATCGCCAGGCTGATCAGGTCCGGCTGGCAAGCGGGCAAGAACGAAATTCGCCTGTGACTCCCATACAAAGAAATCACGTTGCCGAAGTTGCTGCGCGAGTCGTTCGCGGGTCGCCACGACGCGCCTGGCGTGATCGTGCATCGATCCAATGTCATCGAGTGCAGCCTCTGCAGCAACCAGACTCAGGCTGCTGACATTGTAGTGCTCTTTTACCTTCCACAGCCCTGCTATGATCTCCGGACTCGCAAAGGCGAATCCGACACGAATGCCGGCCAGTGAAAATGACTTGGATAGGGTGCGTGTCACAATCACATGTTTGTGCTTGCGAGCCACACCGATCGCCTGGTGCTGGGAGAAGTCGACATAGGCCTCATCGATGACGAGAATACCACTCACACGCTGTGCCAGTTCATCGAGTTGATCGATGGAAAGTCCGATTCCGGTTGGCGAATTGGGGTTCGCCAGCAACGTAACACGTGCATCTTCCTGGACCAGATCGTCTAACGGGAGATTGAAGTCATGATCCAGAGGTACAGGGACGCCGACTGCGTCCTGCAGGGCGATGAGTTTATCGTAGTAGGGGTACGTCGGTGTCGGGAAGACGACTCGGTCGCCCGGTCCGGCAAAACACCGCAGGATCACGTTGAGCAGTTCGTCAGAGCCATTGCCGATGACGAAGTTTTCAGCAGGCGCTCCAAGTATATTGCTGAGTCGAGATCTTACGCCGCTGGCGCCCGCATCAGGATACTTTCGCAGGTCCTGGGTAACGCTCTCGCGTATCGTTTCCAATATCTTCGGCGAAGGCGGATAGGGGTTTTCGTTCGTGTTGAGCTTGATGACCTGTCCCTGGCGAGGTTGTTCGCCGGGAATGTATCCGGTCATTCGATCAATGTGGTCAAGAAATTTTGGCTGGTTCGGCATCGGTGACTCAGGCATAGGTAAGTGGTTATGAACCAAACTGACTGGCTGTTTGCACAATGTCAACGCCGCACGTGGGGCTTCGATGAGTGACATTCTGCTGACGAATAGACAGATCCGCTTGCTGATGACGTGGTCAGCGTCGAGGGAGCTGTTCCCAGACGAGGAGCGGGTTCGACGCAAGTTGAAGTTGGCTCTGGAGGAGAATCGCACGCCGACGCTGAGTCGAATACAGATTAAGATCCTGTTCGCCTGGGCAGAACAATGGTGGGGAAGTCACTATGGTGGCGGCGAGGTCGTGAATCCGGATGAAGAGGCAATCCTGAGAAAAATCCGGGCCGCTCTCGGCTGGGATTGATACTCAGTACGTTGGGGCAGGAGGATCGACGGCATGCGATTCGTCGACCCTTGTTACTTCCATGACTCCCTCGATCGCCTGCAGCAGGCTGATCATACTGTGTAGCTGACGTGTGTTGTGGACATCAATCCAGAATGTTTCCTCAGCTACGTGGGTAACTGTCTTGGTCGCACAGCTGACGATATTGGCACCCGTGTCAGAGATGACTCTGGTGATGTCCGACAAGAAATACTTCCTATCGTTGCCACGAATACGCATCTGAACTGTGAATGCCTTGTCCTCGTCAATATCCCACTCGACGGTCATCAGTCGCTCTGGATCTTCGGCCAGATCAGACAGATTCGGACAATCCGTTCGGTGTACGGAGATACCACGGCCTCTTGTCACCAGGCCGATAATTGGATCTCCCGGGATGGGGGTACAGCATTTGCCAAAGTGGATCATCATATGGTGCATGCCCTGAATCCGGATCCCGCGCTCGTCCCGGGTTGCAGGTCGCACACGCCGCTGGGGACGATCGGGGACGAGCTGATTGGCGACGCGACTGACCGATAGGTCGCCGCTGCCGATTCCGGCATACAGATGCTCGGTATCTGCGAGGCCAAAATCGCTGGCCAATTCTTCCAGTGTTTCGTTCTTGGCGCTGTGTTGGTATTTCTTCAGCTCCCGCTCCAGGATCTCCTGACCAAGGCGGACGCTCTCAGCATACTGCTCCTCCTTAAACCATCGTCGAATCGATTGGCGAGCCTTGGCTGTCTGCACGACATCAAGCCATGTCTGATTTGGTTTCTGACGTGCAGAGGTGATGATCTGTACTGTGTCTCCACTCTGCAGGGACGCGCTCAATGGGACGACCTGGCCATTCACCTTTGCCGTGAGGCAGTGGAAGCCAATGTCTGTGTGAATCGCAAAGGCAAAGTCCAAGGGAGTCGCGTCATTTGGTAATTGATGAAGATCACCCTTGGGTGTGAAAACAAAGATTTCATCCTGAAACAACTCAATCTTCAGGCTCTCCATAAATTCGGCCGGCTCTGTCGCATCTCGTTGCCAATCGAGGACCTGCCGAAGCCAGTTCATTTGCTGGTCGAGTTCGCCACTCTCGTGCCGGGTCTCACCTGACTTATAGCGCCAGTGTGCGGCGATACCAATCTCAGCTGTATGGTGCATTTCCCACGTTCGGATCTGAACTTCCACTGGCATACCTCGCGGGCCGATGACGGCGGTATGCAGGGACTGGTACATATTCGTTTTGGGTGTGGCGATATAGTCTTTGAAGCGATCCGGAATGGGGCGAAATAGAGTGTGAACCAGACCGAGCGTGTGGTAGCATTCCCGGACCGTGCCGACGGTGATCCTCGCAGCCGTCAGATCGTAGATCTCTTCAAAGGGTTTCTTGCGGGTGCGCATCTTGTTGAAGATGCTGAAGAAATTCTTGGCTCGGCCGGTGATGTCAGCCTCGATACCATTGGTCTCCAACTCTTGGGCAAGGGGCGTCCTGAATTCTTCGATCAGCGCCTCGCGTTCATCGCGCCTCATGGCGACCTTGTCGCGAACCTCTCCGTAAATCTCAGGCTCGAGATACTTCAGGCTGCGATCTTCCAGTTCCCAACGAATTCGCGCCAAACCAAGGCGATGAGCCAGCGGGGCATATACTTCAATGGTCTCATGAGAAATCCGCTTCTGCTGGTCGGCGTCGAGAGCGTCCAGTGTTCGCATGTTGTGTAATCGATCGGCGAACTTGATGAGGATGACACGGATGTCCTCCACCATCGACAGCAACATCTTGCGGTACGTCTCAGCCTGCCGAGCTTCTCGACTTTCGTAGCGGAATCGTTCAATTTTCGTGACACCGTCAATCAGTGCCGTGATTTTGGGTCCGAAGTCTGCGCCAATCTGCTCGGCGTCAAGAGTGGTATCTTCCAGCACATCGTGAAGCAGGCCGGCTGCCACAGTCGTTGAGTCGAGACGCAGTTGCGCAAGGATTCGTGCAACCTCAACGCAATGTTGTAAGAAAGGCTCACCCGAACGGCGGATCTGACCATGATGGGCACGATCAGCTGCGTGATAGGCGCGTATGATGAGTTCGAAATCGGCTGCTTCGTTGCTCGAGGCAACTTCGATCAGCAACATCTGCAATTGCAGATGGTCGCTTGCGTCCTCAAGTAAATCGTCGAGGCGTGGCGACACGGATTCACCCGTATCGGGCCTGTTACTCAGGGGGGGAGATGTGAGATGACTTTCCATGGCGGACTCGGGCCCAATATACTCAGATCACGCCCATGGACCAATCGAAAGTTGCCCTAAGCGGAAGTTCCCACACATAGTTACGACCAAACAGTGTCTATCTGAAACAGCTCGCAGAGGGGGAGGCCAGAGACACAGGTATTCATGGTCGTCACCCCATTGGTCTACACCGACAACAGGAGGCTCGTTATCGACAGAGCAAATGTAGGTTGGAAGCTTTTCAGCGTTCAGCCGTCGAGGCCCTCTTCCAACTCACTGAGTGGGAAGTCAGGCTCCGGTACGGTGATCTCGCGTTCGCGAAGGCGCGGGCCGAGCGCTTTGATGTCGCCTCGTAGTCGACGAATCCCGTGAGTGAGACTCGTCTGCTGGTTGCTCAACTCGGTTTCCTGTTCATCGAGTCGCTCGCCTTCGGCGCGAACATCTCGAAGGGCCATATTCTTGATGGAGATCGCCTGCTTCATGCGCAGGATCTTGCTGGAACACAGATACTGAATCAGCAAGGCGCCACAAATACAGACGACGGTGGTAATCCACCAGACCATCGAAGCCCTTTCAACCGGATGTCGACCGCTGCTCAAAGTCGCACACTCGCAACGACTCGCGGTGGTAGGTTAGTTCAACGCTCTCAACAAGATACGCCCAGATCAACTGCCGGAGAATCATAGCTATGCCCTCAGAGAGTGTCAAGTGATGTCGCGTCCGATTCTCCGGCGAGCACCGGGGACCGTGGCGGACGCGTTGCTGGTGGTTAGCTGGCTGATTCTGGCTGCTTGGAGTCTCTACGCGCAGCCCGGAAGTGCTCAGCAGGGACCGTTGCGGCTGATCGTGTGGAGTAACGGCTCCGAGCACCAGGTAATGCTGGCACAAGATCAGCTGCCTCAGCAACTGAGCTTCGAAGGTCCTGTCGGTCTCACCATCGTCGATATTGCGCCAGGGAAAGCACGGGTCCTCGCCTCACCATGCAGTCAGCAGATCTGTCGACTCAGTGGCTGGTTGTCCAGCGCCGGTGATGTCGCCGCGTGTGTGCCAAATCGTCTGGTAGCCCGCGTCGTTGGGCGTCGCGAAAACCAGCCGGAGCAGATCCGTGTCGATGGAATCTCCCGATGACAACCCGTCAACTGACCCGTCTGGCCCTACTGGCAGCCCTGGCACTGATTCTGTTCGTCCTCGAAGTGGCCATACCGCGCCCACTGCCATGGATGAAAATCGGTCTCGGGAACACAGCTGTTCTGATCGCCCTCGTAATGTTCGACTGGCGGTCAGCTGCTGCAGTGATGCTGATCAAGGTTCTGGTCGGGAGCCTTGTGACCGGCGCATTCGGCGGCCCCAGTTTCGTTCTCGCCGCAGGATCAAGTGTCGCCAGTCTGGTTCTGATGGCAACAAGCCTGAGTCTTGGTGAACGTTGGCTGAGTATCCTTGGGCTCAGCGTCGTGGGAGCCTGCGTGCACCAGGTCAGCCAACTATGCATCGCATCCGTCTATCTCGGCCACGATGGTCTGTGGGGTTTGTTGCCCCTGTTTATCGTCAGCGGCGTTATTGCGGGCTCGATGACAGGTCTCGTCGCCTACTTCGCCTGCCGTCAACTGCAGGGGGTACAGGCCTGATGGGGATGCCAAACAGAGGGCAAAGTGTATTCCAAGATCTCTTTCTCGCCCTTGACCGCAAGGGCTCGTGTCCCTTTAATGGCGCCGCCACGCACGGCGCCAGGATTCTGGCACCTGTGCGTCGATGAGGATTCGGAGGCAGAGCGTTCCTATCGTATCTTCCCCCAGTGTTCGTGACTGTGTTCGTGCGGTCGGTCCCTAGTCTGCTCACCTGTTTCAACGACGACTAATGCAACAACTGCGATTCTCAGGCGGTCGGGCAACACGTGCAATGCTGGCACTCGTGACGATTCTGTTCACGACCAGTGGCACTATGGCCAGTGTCAACTACGAAGAGTTACGAGCCCTTGCACCCGAGTCGAGACTGCGCGAGACCATTGGCTATCTGGCTGGCCTCGAGTCCCGTGTTACCGGCTATCCCGGTGCTGAACAGGCGGCATTGTTTGTACAGCAACAATTCCGGGATATCGGACTCGACGATATCACCTTCCACAAGTACGACGTCTCGGTTCCCATCGAGAAGAGCGGCTATCTCCAGATCGAAGGTGATAGACAGCGATTGGAGCTACATGGTCTGTGGCCAAATCTCGTGCGCACGTCCACCCTTCCCGATGGCGGTCTGGATGGGCGTCTACTATACGGTCGCAGTGGTGAGTATGAAGATCTGGATGGGCTCGATGTAGAAGGCGCCGTGGTGTTGCTGGATTTCAACTCTGGCGACAACTGGCTCAACTGTGCCTATCTGGGCGCATCGGCTGTCGTCTTCTCAGAGCCTGATTCGACTGTCTATCTGGAAGGGGAACGCAAGTTTCTCACCATGCCCCTGGACCTGCCTCGTTTCTGGGTGTCTTCAGCCGCGGGTGACCGCTTGCGTGACGCTGCCATGGGGGGGGAGGGGCGTGTCCATCTGGAATACAGAATGGACTGGGAGCGCCAACCTGCCTGGAATGTCATGGGCTTCATTCCCGGATACGATCCGCTACTACAACATGATGTGATCGTCATCGAGTCCTACTATGATGCCATGTCCGTTGTTCCCGCCTTGGCGCCGGGGGCCGAACAGGCGGCAGGGATCACCGGGTTGCTGGAACTGGCGCACTACTTCCGCGCTCATCCACCTGCCAGATCAGTCGTATTCCTGGCCACCTCGGCCCACCATCTGGCGATGCGCGGGATCGACGATTTCATCCAGCGCTATCTACGTGACGAGGATCCATTCATCGATAGAATGGTGATTCGCCGGATCGTGGAAGCCTCTCTCGCCCGTGGCTACATCACCGAGCAGCCCGATGGCATCAGCTATGCCATCGGTAAGCAGACTTTCACTGGCAAGGAAGGTCTGATTCGTCATGTCGCCGACGAGGACACCGTACTTGTACGCAAGATTCTGACCTCTGCTCTAGCAGACCGGGAAGCGATGATTCAACCCCACGGTGCTGGGTTGGACCTGATCGTGCGTGACGGGGAGGACACACGAACCGAGAATTTTGACGATGAAGCGGAATTGGCGCATGCGCTGATCGAGGATGAGGATCTACGCCTGGCCTTCTATCGCAGTTGGGTCGATCCGAAAGTTGATTCCCTCGATGTAAAGCTGTTCGTCAGTCTTGATCTTTCGTCGCAGACCGATGAACTGGGCATCTGGAACAGCAATTCCAGTTTTTACTACAAGAGATACTTCGCGCCTTTTGGTAAGAACTTCATGCGTTATTCGCGTCAGGTCAGCCGTGAGTTGGGCTATACCTTCCGCGATGTTCTCGTCAACGGCATCAGCCCCGAGGGGGGCAAGAGCTGGGAGACCTTCGTTCCCGGTGAGATCTCCGTGAACAGTGAGCTTGTGTTGACGACGGGTACACCAGCGTTGGCATTTGTAACTGTCAATGACGCACGATTTCTTGTTGATACGCCTCTGGATCGACCCGAGATGGTCAATTATGACAATCTTGGTCGGCAGATCAGGGCCCTGGCGGGCATGTTCCACATGGCGTTGGAAGATCCCGAGTTGTTTCCTGATTTCAAGATGCGCCTGAAGGATACGTTGCGGTCTCTGAAGGCGAAGACGATGGTCTTCCCGCGGCGCAGTATTGTCCCCGATTTGGCCCGGACCGGCGCTGTTGCCGTCGTCCGCAATGGCAAGAAGAAGTCCTATAAGGGCGTGCGGGGAGAATACTTCGAAGTCGTTGACGAACAAGGTGCTTTCTACGTCAACCGCTTGCGCGTGAATCAGGTCCAGATCGAAGGATACTACATGGATCCGGCAACGGGTCGAATCACCTATGCCCCAGATCGTGGGATTCAGGGTGACGAATCGTATCCGATGCTGATCAAAATGGACTGGCGCGACAAAGAGTGGATGGTCGTGTTGTTCCCCTGCGAGGCCTACAACTTCTACGATATCGTGGATCCACGATATCTGACGAAATTGTCACAGGTGACCGTCTTTGATGAGACCAATACGGCGCCTGTCGAATATGGCTACACAATTGGCGAGGGACCCTCCGCCAAAGACGAACCTGTAGGCGTCATGTTTGCCCGTCCTGGTGCCAGGTTGAAAATGGGGCTCGGGGCAGGTTTGCTCGGTTTTCGCTCGCTCCTGTTGAACTCAACATCAGCTGATAGCAAGCAACTGGCTCTGGGCGCTGGTTATACGATAGAGCCGCAGACGAACTTTGCCCGGACTTCCTACCTGGCAGCCAGGGATATGTGGACGCTGGACGAAGCCCGGATGCAAGAGCTCAAGAGCTTTGCCATCGAGAATCAGCGCTTGAACAATCTCCACGACCGGGCACGAGAAGAGCTGGATCAAGCCGAGGCGGCCTTGGCGACGCGTACGTGGAGCGGATTTGTGCGCCACACGAGATCGGCGATCGGACTCGAGTCTCGTGCCTATCCGGATGTGAAGGCCACTCAGAATGATGTAATTCAGGGCATCATTTTCTTCATGGCCCTCGTCTTGCCCTGCGCTTACTTCACCGAGCGCCTGTTGTTCACCGCAGCAACGATCCGTAATCAGATTCTGGGTTTTTCGGCAGTATTTCTGGTCATCTGGATGATCCTTTCCGTTGTCCACCCTGCCTTCGAACTGTCGAATCCTTTCGTGATTCTGTTGGCCTTTGTCATCCTTGTTCTGGCTGTTCTTGTGATGTCGATTATCTCGGGTCGATTTAACGAGCAGATGAAGAAGCTGCGCACGGAAGTTGCCGTGATTCACGATACAGATGTGAGCCGCGCCGGGGCGTCGATGACGGCATTCCTCCTCGGAATTTCCAACATGAAGCGGCGCAAGACGCGCACTGCGCTCACGTTCTTGACGCTGCTGTTGTTGACGTTCACCGTGCTGTCCTTCACCTCGATTCAGACGGCATTGCGTTTCAATCAGATCGAGCGCGACAATGAAGGGCTCTACCAGGGACTTCTGATCCGCAGCAAGGCGTGGACGCCTCTTGAAGAATCGGTCCTCGAATACGCTCACAGTAATTTTGGCGATGTCGCATCGATTGCGCCCCGCAGTTGGTATGACAACAGGAAAAAGGCACACATCAAACTCAAGTACGGCAACAACGCGCATAACGCGTTGGGTGTACTTGGACTCACGCCCGAGGAGGTAAATGTCACCGGCCTCGATCGGGCGTTGATGGCTGGGCGCTGGTTCCGCCCGGGGGAGGAGCGTGTCTGCATTCTGCCAAGTGAGATGATTGCTGTCGCGGCGCTGAACATCGCCGTCGAGGATGTAGATCGGCAGGATGGTTCGGTGCAGATTCGTGTGTTTGGCCAGACCTTTACTGTCATTGGAATTATCAACTCGAAACGCATGAAAGAGTTGAAAGATCTCGACGACGAGACGATGACGCCGGCAGACTTCGCCGTGACTGGTGGCCAGGCCGTTCAAGAGATCGCCGAAGAAGAGCAGCGGGAGAAGCAGGGCCTCGAAGACGCACAGGTCGTCATCAAACCCTTCGTCCACCTTGAGCCCGCCAACACACTGCTGGTGCCCTATCACACACTGCGCACGATCGGTTCCGGTAATCCTCTGCAGTCAGTAGGCGTGCGCTTCCAGGAAGGCGTGGACGAGCGCGCTGAGATCGAGAAATTCCTCTCGCGTCTTGCAGTCACCCTCTTCGCGGGAATTCGCGAAACCGGTGACGACTATGTCAAAGTCTCGATCTATTCATCTCTCGGTATGACGTCTCTGTCGGGGATGGCCAATCTTTTTGTGCCCATCCTGATTGCGGCACTCATCGTCCTCAACACAATGATGGGTTCGGTCTACGAGCGCTTTCGTGAAATCGGCGTGTACTCCTCCGTCGGCTTGGCGCCTGGGCACATCGCCTGGTTGTTCATGGCGGAGTCGTGCGTGTATGCCGTACTGGGGGTCGTTGCTGGATATCTGGTGGGGCAGGTCACCGCGTCTGCACTCATCTATCTGGGCTTCGTCACCGGCTTCACTTTGAACTATTCGTCTCTGTCTGCCGTGTTATCCTGTATCCTGGTGATGGCCGTCGTCATGCTCTCTACCGTGTATCCATCTCGGAAGGCTTCACAGCTGGCCGTTCCTGATGTGACACGACGCTGGCGACTGCCTACTCCGGACGGTGATCGCTGGCACTTTGAATTTCCCTTTACCGTATCTGGCCAGGACGTGTTGGGCCTCTGTGTTTTTCTGATCGGCTATTTCGACTCCTATTCAGAGGAATCGATCGGAACCTTCTATACCGACGGCGCCGAACTCGGTCATCAGGAGACACCTCAGGGAGAGGGATACACGATCGACATGAACATCTGGCTCGCGCCATTTGATCTTGGGGTCAGCCAGCACGTTGTGATTCGAGCCCTCCCCGTGGGCGAGCACAATATCTTCCAGGTCGAATTGGATATTACTCGACTCAGTGGGGAAGACGCCTCATGGCGTCGCGTGAATCAGCGATTCATGAACGTGATTCGTAAGCAATTCCTGATCTGGCGCACTGTCGACGGTGATTCGAAGAGTTCCTACCGGGCTCAGGGAGCGGCCATCCTTGCCAGTGAGCAGACGGACGTCGGCGTTTAGGGAGCAAGCGCTTCGGCGCGCGTGAAGAAGCAAACGCTTGGGCGTGCGAAGAATACGGCGCTAAGCGCATCGTGTATTTTAGATGATCACTCGATGAGGAGAGAACGCCCCGTTGTTGGGACGTAACAAAAACGCAAATCAGGAAGTCGAGGAATACCGCGACCTGCTGCCGACGCCGACGGAATATGCCGACGGCTTCACCAGCAAAGCGATCGTAGGGGTCCTGTTCGTCGCCTTCGTCATGATTCCGGGGAACATGTACCTCAGTCTCATGGTAGGTGGCAACCTAGGCGCCGCTGCAGAGTGGGTGACGATCATCCTCTTTGCGGAAATCACGAAACGGTCCTTCTCGTCTCTGTCCCGGCAAGAAGTCTACGTCCTCTACTACGTAGCCGCCGGTCTGATTGCGGCTGAGACGGGTGCTTTCGAGGGGCTATTGTGGAATCAGTATCTGCGACAGTCACCGGCTGCACAGCAATTCGGTATTGCCAATCTGATCCCTGATTGGTGGGCGCCGCCTCTCAACTCACCTGCACTCCTCCAACGCACGTTCTTCCACCCTGACTGGATCGTTCCCATCGCCATCCTCATGGCACACATGGTGATTTCCCGTGTGTCGTGGTTCACGATGGCGTACGTGTTGTTTCGCGTAAACTCAGATTATGAACGCTTGCCCTTTCCCTTTGCTCCGGTTGCTGCTCAGGGAGCCACGGCATTGGCGGAGACAACGCAAGGGGTAGACTCCTGGCGCTGGCGCGTGTTCTCCGCTGGAGCCATGATCGGTATGGTCTTCGGTACGCTCTACGTAGCAATTCCGGCGATTTCCGGTGCCCTGCTGACAGAGCCGATTCAACTGATACCCATTCCCTTTGTCGATTTCACGCAGATCACAGGGAACTTCATTCCCGCGACACCTCTGGGCTTCACGGCTCATCTGGGCCCGATCTTTGCCGGGCTGGTCATGCCTTTCTGGGGAGTCGTTGGTACCTTCATAGGAATCGTAGCGCACTCGGTCGCCAATCCAATTCTCCACGCCTACGGTTACCTGGAGATCTGGCAGCCAGGCATGGGTGCCATCGAGACGTTCTTTGTCAATTCCGTCGACTTCTGGATGAGCTTCGGTATTGGCACAACGATTTCAATCGCCCTGATCGGCATCTGGCAAGTCATCAGCGGTATGCGTAAGAACGCGGTGGACAAGGCTGCCGGCGGTGCGGGGCGCACTTGGGCACCGCCTGCGGGGCGTGGGGATTTTCCCATATGGGTCGCCCTCGGGTTATATGCGATTGCCACCTGTGGACTGATTTTTATCGCCTGGATCTTCCTGCCAAGCTTCGCACAATTCTGGGGATTCTTCATTTTCTTCGGCTTCATCTTCACGCCGTTCCAGTCATTCGTGAACGCACGATTGGTGGGGATGGTGGGGCAGACGATTTCGATTCCCTACGTCCGTGAAGCGACGATCATTCTTTCTGGATATCAGGGCGTCGACATATGGTTCATGCCCTTTCCAGTTGGCAATTATGGGGCGCAAACGCAGAAGTTTCGAGAAATCGAACTGACAGGGACAAGCTTCCGGAGCATTATCCGAGCCGAGTTGGTGATGGTCCCCATCGTTCTGTTCGCCACCTTCATGTATTCATCCTACATCTGGAAATTGGCGCCGATCCCTTCTGCTTCCTACCCCTATGCCCAAGTGATGTGGCGACTGAGGGCGTTGCAGACCTGTATATGGTTTACGGGAACCCTCAAGAGTGAGATGACCGTGGCCCCACAGGGCGCGGCGGCTACTTGGAAACCGTCGAATCTGGTCGGCGAGGAGTGGTGGTATTGGAAGGCACGAGTGGCCGATGAGGAATGGATCACCACAGGAGGCAAGCAGGGCAGTGCCGGGCCGTGGACGACAACACACGCTTTCTACACCCGTTTTGCTGACAGTGACATCCTGCCGCCTCCCATGCCTCCCGGGGCGCTGCAGATCTCCGATGCGCCGAAGGCGGATGGCGTGACGCTGCGTGCCTCTTCACCCCAGGGACTGCAGCCGCTGTCTGCATCCATGCAGTCACTGCTTGCCGAAGCGGTAGCGGCTGATAAAATCGCCGCATTGAGCGATCCGACCGCTCTTCGAGTGGGTTTGATGGCGTCACCGCGGCCAGCCCTGAGTGTGGTTGCCGACCGGGCAGTTCCGGCGGGCTGGCAGTTCTACTTCGCTGTAGATACTGATCCCAATTTCTCAAGTCCTTGGATTCAGCGCTCGTCGGACGAGCCGTGGTTATTCCGTGCGATCAAGCCAAACATCATCATGGCTGGTACTGCAGTCGGTCTCGCCAGTTATGTGATTCTGTCGATTCTTGGCTTGCCCATTCTGCTTGTCTTCGGATATGTGCGGGCGCTGACGACGATTCCACATTGGATGGTGACGGAGATCATCGGTGCCCTGCTGGCGCGCTACTATTTCTGGAACAAGTATGGTCGTAAAGAGTGGCGGACCTACGCACCTGTGCTTGCCGTGGGGTTTGCCTGCGGCATGGCATTGATGGGTATGGCGTCGATCTCGATCGCCCTGATCCAGAAGTCTGTTTCCGTCCTCATCTTCTGAGTGCTGACTCTCCCACATCCCCTGATCTCGCTCGGGAGACGGCGCTCTTGATGTCCGAGAAGATATGAAGTCGACCAAGGAATTTGGTTGGCAAGGGCTGCGCCTACGCATACCTGAAGAGTGGAATCTCGGTAAGGTCGACGGTGACGCGAAGAGTGGCTACGCGCGCCTGGATGACGAGCAGATGGTTCGTGCCGAGATCGAATGGCGAGCACTGCCTGTCGGCGGACACGTGACGGTGGAAGACCTCGTCGACCGATACATTTCCCAATTGGAGAAGAAGGCAAAGAAGACCGGGCTGGAATTCTCCTGCCAGCGGCGCGCCCGATTTCTCTCGGACAAGCGTTGGCTTGAAGGTTGCAGCTATGAAACCTTCATCTGGGATGCGGATTTTCGCGCCTACAATCTTGCCCGCACCCATCCAACGTCCCGCCGCGTCGTGTTGCTGAGGATACTGGGCCGCCACGACGAAGATGATGCGAGTATGGTCCGCCTCGCAGACGAGATTTTCCGTTCTCTCGAAGATGAGCCTCGACCCGGACATGGCGTGTACTGGGGTGTCTATGGCGTTGACTTCCACATGCCTGTGGATTTCAATCTGCACGAGCACCAATTGCGCTCCGGACACATTCGTCTGAGTTTCGAGCGGGGGAGTGGGCGCGACCGGCGTTTGGTTCATGTGCATCGCGTGAGCATGGCTCAGATGTTGTTGCAGGATACAGATCTGGACACGTGGTATCGGGCCTTCTTCCGCAAGGATCTGAAGGAGGTCTCCATCGAGACCAAACCACGATCCATTCAAATCGGCCACGTTGAGCATGAGGGACTCGTCGTTTCGGGTGTCCCTCGTTCGCGGCTGCGAATGCTGCTACGGCCCTTACCTTTGGTCAATCCACGACCTCGGCAATACCTGCACGCGGTGCTATGGCATTGTGAGCAGGCCAATCGTATTTGCCTCATCGAACACCTCTATCGCACGCGTGACGACGAAGGTGGACTCGTAGACGCGCTCAGCAGGGACTATGCTTGCCACACGGAAGAAACCACGGCTGACGCGCGAGGCGATGTTGAACTCGCGTCCGGCCCGCAATGAGCTGTTGACCTGGGAGAGCACGGAGACAGGGGAAGCCCAGATCAAGGTGGAACGCTCCGATTCTTGGAAAACCAGAATCCTGTCAAAGGTCTTTTATATCCCCACGGAACGAACGATTACCCTCGACAGTGTGGGTACCGACGTGTGGAAGATGTGTGATGGCAATACGTCCGTGTCGCAGATGATTCAGGGATTGCAGGATCGGTACAAATTGGACCGCAAGGAGGCAGAGGTCTCATTGCTGTCCTATCTGAAGACACTTGGGCAGAAGAATTTCGTTGGATTCCTGGTCGATAAACCGAGTAAGTCTGCAGGTTCTGACAAGGGCAAGGCGAGCGGCAAGAAGTGGTAGGAGATCGTTCCGGTCTCTTTGAGTTTTGGCAGACTGCGCCAAGACGCTGAATAGCGTGCTATCGCGTGGGCGTTGAGAATGTAGAAAAAGCCAGGAGCGATTTGACTCGCTCCTGGCTTTTCTGATGTTGCCGCGTAGACTTTGGCGCGGGGGGGGCGCCGGTCGAGAGTGTGTGGCTGTATCTCTTGTCTTCGCGTATTGAAAGTGTGTGTTCGTTTTAGCCTGCTCTGGTGCGGATCGGGCCCAGCAGCCCGATCCGCATCCGAGGCAATTACTGCAGCAGCGACAGAGCCGTCTGCGGCACCACGTTGGCCTGGGCCAACATGGCGGTCGCCGCCTGAGACAGCACCTGCGACCGGGTGAAGGCTGAGACTTCTGTTGCAATGTCGGCGTCACTGATCGAGGCTTCCGAGTTCTGGATGTTCTCGATCGAGTTCTCTGTGAAGGAGATGGTGAAGGCGAGGCGGTTCATCACCGCACCGAGATCACCACGTTGTGACGACACTTTGTTGATGGCTTCGTCGATCTGACTGATCGAGGAACGGGATGAACCGATCGTGCCCACCGACGTGGTATTCAGATTCAGCGTGGGACCGGATGCCCGCATGTCGCCGATTGATACCTCGATTCGGTTGTTGATCCCGTCGTCCGGACCAACCTGGAACGAACCACCGGTGCCATTGGTCACGATGAGCGTTTGCCCATCAAGGTCACCGTCGACATACGAACCGGTCGCATTCGCAACGCCGTCGCCAGCCAGTGTTACCTGGACACCGAGACGGTCGAAGTTGGCTACAACCGACGTGCCTGTCGCCACGTTGAATGCCGTGTCGAGGATCTGGCCGACGTTGATCGTCTGCGTGACGACACCATTGCCCAGAGTGATCTCTGCATCAGCGCTACCCGTGTCAACGAATGTGTAGGTTCCCGAAGATGCCCCGGAGATCTTCACATCGACCACACCGCTGGTGGCACTGCCGGTGACGACTGTGGAAGCCGTGTCGATAGAGTTGCCGAAACCGGTGAGCAGCGTCTGATCGTTGTAGGTCGTCGACAGAGATATCCGGTCGATTTCCTGGATGATCTGGTTGAACTCGGCCTGAATCGACTCGCGATTGAGGTCGTTCACCGTGCTCGATGCGGACTGAACCGACAGTTCACGCATGCGAATGAGCATGGCACTGACTTCATTGAGCGAACCTTCTGCGACCTGTAGCAGGTTGCTGCCCTGTTCGGCGTTGAGGACATTTTGTCTCAAACCACTCAGTTCAGCCCGCATACCCTCTCGAACCGAGAGACCAGCGGCATCATCTGCGGCACGATTAATCCGCAGACCCGAGGAGAGCCGCTCAAGTCGCAGCCCTTGATCTCGGAAATTTGCATTCATGTTGCGACGGGCATTAATCGCCGCAATATTGTTATTTATCCGTAAAGGCATTCGATACCTCCTTGTATCTTAAAACACGCCTGATCGTCCGTGATAGTTACGTTTTTGTCTTGTTCAGTTTACTGACTGTATTCGTGGCTCCTTCAAGTGACCTTATCTCAGACATAGTGTCTGATTTACAGAGTGCTTCATAAGGTCAATGTGTAGCAAATGATACTGTGTAATATCTATATGAACTTTATCGACGAAGAGTTGGTTCATCTACACTTTTTTCTTCGTAGATGATATAACTCCATTTAAAACAGCAAATTAAGTAATCCTGTGAAGGTAATTCAGCGTCCTGTAGCCTTCCAGGATTCTGGTTCCTGTATACTATATCGGCAGGGTAAGAGGTAACACATAGTATTTCATGACAATATGTTGAATAAAATACCGGTAGATGCCATCGCCCGGATCGTCTCGCACTTTCTGAGCCCTGCAGGCATGGCTGCTCTCGTGCTGGTTGGGGTTCCCGTGCAGGCTCGTGATCCCAGATGGATGGGGCTGGTTTTGGGTCTCTATGTGGCCGTCCCCCTGTGTGCCACGGCGATTCTCTCAAGCAGAGGCGACCCTACCGGTGACGTCTATGAGCCAGATCCGTCACATCGCCGCAGGCTGCTGGCGATTGGTGTAGTCATCTATGCTGTATCGGCTGCACTCCTGTGGGCCCTCGGGGCCCCTGGTGAATACAAATGGGCAGGGGCAACTTTTTTGGCCGCAGCGGCAATTGTCTGGCTCGTCAACTTCTTCTGGAAAATCAGCATCCACGCGACCGGTGTTGGAGGAGCAGTTGGAATCCTCTTTCTGTCCGCCGCTCCGGGATGGCCCCTGGCCCTGGGACTCCCCATTCTCGTTGGCTGGGCGAGGTTGGCGCGAAGGGCTCACAACACGTCACAGGTGATCTCTGGCACCTTGCTGGGCGCAGCCGTGGCCTGGTTTTGTCAGTTCGCTGCTCATTGAGTGACCTGTTTACATCGCCCTCTGAAGGTGGGCCAGAGCCGACAAGGCTACGGGGAGTGGTCGACGCGATCACCTTCCACAATCCTGAAAACTCCTTTACGATCGCGCAGATGCACCCGGATGGGGCAAAGAGCCCTGTGACCCTCGTTGGCGCCATGACACTGCGTCCTGGCGAGAGCATAGAGGCCGAGGGCGAGTGGGTGGAGCATCCCAAATTCGGGCGCCAGTTCAAGGTGGAGCGCTACGTACCGGCCTATCCGGTGACGATCGAAGGGATCCAGCGCTATCTCGGTTCCGGCATGATTCCCGGGATTGGGCCTGTCATGGCTGAGCGGATCGTCGAACGCTTTGGAGCCAAGGCACTGGAAATCATCGACCAGCACCCTCGGCGACTGCTGCAGGTGGAGGGCCTGGGGCGCAAGCGCGTGAAGATGATCGCCGAGGCATGGCGTCAGCAGCGCCAACTGCGTGACGTTATGGTGTTCCTGCAGTCACACGGAGTGGGGACCGCCCACGCGGTGCGAATTTATCAGAGCTACGGCGACGAAGCGATCAACACGGTTCGCGCCGATCCCTATGCCCTTGAGCGCGACATCCGCGGCATCGGTTTTCAGACGGCCGATGAGATCGCCGAGCATCTCGGTGTCGCCAAGGACGCGCCGTCACGCGTGCGCGCAGGAATCCGCTACCTCCTGGAGGAAGCGGCCGGCAACGGTCACGTATTTATCTCTCTGGCAGATCTGCACGTCGCTGTAACCGGACTCCTCGAGGTGGATGTCGAACTCATCGCCCCTGCTCTGGATCGTCTGCGTAAAGACGGCGACATCGTCATCGAGGCAGATCGGCATTTTCGCACGAATCTGCATCGTGCCGAAGTCGGCGTTGCCGCCGATCTGCAACGCCTGCTGGATGCTCCTGGGCATAAGATACCTGATCAGGAGCTGGATCCCGACGCTGAGACACCGAATCACGATGAGAATGCAGACCTCGGAGAGGACCAGATACGGGCGCTTGGTCTGGTACGCTCTGCGAAAGCGATGGTGTTGACGGGAGGTCCCGGAACAGGCAAAACCACCGTCACACGCCATATCGTCCAATTGCTCGAGAAGGCAGGAATGCGCGTCCTGCTGTGCTCACCGACGGGTCGAGCGGCAAAGAGACTGGCAGAGGCGACGGGACGCGATGCGCGAACCATTCATCGGTTACTCGAATTCGCGCCCGCTGAGGGTGGATTCCGTCGCGATCGGGACAATCCGCTCGAGGCGGAGGCGGTGATCGTCGATGAAAGTTCTATGATAGATGTGTCTCTCATGCATGCGTTGTTGCGGGCGATCCCGGACGAGGCCCGACTGATTCTGGTGGGGGACGTTGATCAGTTGCCATCCGTCGGGCCGGGCGCTGTGATGGGCGATATCATCGTCTCTGGTGTGGTGCCGGTGGCGCGACTATCCAAGATCTATCGTCAGGCCGGAGAGAGCCTCATTATCGCGAATGCGCACCGGATCAACGCCGGTGAGTGGCCTCAGATTGATAATAGCCGTGAAGGAGACTTCTTCTACATAGAGGAGGAGGATCCGGAGCGGGTCGCTGAACTGGTTGAGGATCTAGTCGCCCGTCGCCTGCCCCAAGGGAAAGGATATGATCCTCATATGGGGCAGATCCAAGTGTTAACGCCTATGTATCGTGGCGATACAGGAGCGATCGCGCTGAATCAGCGTCTACAAGCTCGACTGACTCCGGGGCGAGCATCGCATGTGGTGGGCGACCGTGAACTGCGTGAGGGCGACCGTGTTCTTCAGGTTCGTAACAACTATGACAAGGGTGTCTTCAATGGTGATCTGGGCAGACTGTCACGGCTTGAGAAAGAAGACGGATTCGCCGAGGTCGTTTTTGATGCTGGGGGTTTGCAACGATACGAGTTTGCGGAACTCGATGAACTTACCCTCGCTTACGCTATCAGCATCCACCGCGCCCAAGGCTCCGAATTCCCCGCCGTTGTTCTGCCGCTCACAACCCAACACTACCCCATGCTGCAGCGCAATCTGTTGTATACGGCCGTCACACGGGCTAGAGATCTTCTCGTCATCGTCGGTGGTCGCAGAGCCCTGGGGCGTGCCTTAAGCAATGATCGTCAGGCTCGTCGCCACACGGCCCTTGCGCAACGCTTGAAGGCGGACGTGTGACCGGGAGTTGGTTGTTCGCTGACCCTAAAGGGAGAGACGCTTGAAAATCGACTCGGGGATCAGGCGGATGATGAGCAGAATCCAACGCCAGAACCAGGGCGTGTAGAGGACATTCCGTCCTTTTCTCCAGGCGATCAGCACATCGGCGGCAACTGCCTCAGGGGAGGCAACGAGGAAGAGTCCCTCCAGTCCTTGTGTCATCGGCGTGTCAACGAACCCCGGCTTGACCGTTAATACATGAACTCCAGCGGGTGCCAGGCGATTGCGCAGGCCCTGGAGAAATACGCTTAGGCCACCCTTTGCGGCCCCGTAGATGTAGTTGGATTGGCGTCCGCGGTCTCCGGAGACGGAGGACACGCAGATCAGTCCTCCTTCGCGGCGTGCCTCAAGATCGTTCGCCAGATGACCAAGGCACACGCAGACGGAAGTGAAATTTGTGGCCAGGACCTGCTGAGCGATATGGCCGTCCTGGCGCGCCAACTGTTGGTCTGGAAGGCTGCCGACGACGCAGATGGCCAGCTCCCAAGGGCCAGCCTCTTGCCTGACTCGATCCGCGAGTGCTACGTGGCTGTCCAGATCGAGGGCATCAAACTCCAGCAAATCGACATCGACATCGTAGCGCAGGCGCAGATCGGCGGCGATGGGGGCCAGTTGTTCGCTCTGCCGTGCCGCCAAGACCAGCGCCACGCCTTTGGCGGCAAATTGGTGCGCGAGGGCCTGAGCGATCTGGGAGCGGGCTCCCAGAATCAGAGCCCGAGATGTGGGCGTAGGTCTCATGTGATTCCCAGTCGATCCGAAAGAGCCGAACGCAGGCGCTTGCCAGGGTCATAGCGACGCTTGGCGGCGAGGAATTCCCCCGCACGAGGATACATATCCGCAAAGTGCTCTGCTCGCATGATGGCGTCCTTGGCCAAATACAGGCGTCCACCGGCGTCGGTGATCAGTGACGTCGCGTCCTGGAGGGTGGAGATCGACTTTGGGGTCTGACAAAAATCCAGCGCCAGGGTCCAGCCTCGCTGTGGAAAGCCAAGAGGCCCAGTCTGGCCATCACCGAAGGTCTTCAGTACGGCCAGGGTGCAAGTGGTCGTGTTGCAGATCCGGTCGAGAAATGCCCGAATACAATCAAGGCCACCGGCAAAGGGCACGACAAACTGATATTGAAGGAATCCGGGGCGTCCATAGGCACGATTCCAATCGCGCAGGCCGTCGAGGGGATAGAAGTAGGGGTCGTAGTGCACCTTGGAATGGTGTAATCGCCGCAGTTGTCGGCGGTAGTACGCGGCATTCCCGGCCTGCATGACCGGGCGAGCAAATAGACGCGGGCCAACTGCGGGGAATCTGATTGTGCGCGCTCCATGCGCCTTCATTGACGCGCCTTGCGTGTGGTCGCCGAGCATCACCAAACCGCGGCCCCGTCGCCGTCGATGCAGCACGTCAAGCCAGGCGACGGAATAACGGTGTTGAGTCTGCGTCGACTTGAGGATGTCGCAGGTTTCTTCCAGGTCTCGAGTACGCCGCGTCACAACGCCGATCTGATCACTGGCAATTGCGAGCAGTTGCATCCGTACGGAGTAAACGAACCCTGTCAGACCCATGCCGCCGAAACAGGACCAAAACAGATCGGCATAGTCACTTCTGTCACACCTGATCGTGTCTCCCTCGGCCGTCACGAGTGTCAGGGCCTCTACATGACTTACCAGGGAGCCATCGACGTGATGGTTCTTGCCGTGCACGTCGGCAGCGACGCATCCACCGATGGTCGGGTGTTTCGTGCCAGGTGTCACCGGCAGGAACCAGCCCCTCGGTACGACAAAGCGCAGAATCTGATCCAGGGTGATGCCCGCCTCGATCTCCAGTACCCCCGTGTCGGGTTCGAAATGAAGTATTCGGTTCAGTTCCAGTGTGGACACCACAGACGGGGCCAGACCGGCATCCCCATATGAGCGCAGTTGGCCCTGGGCAAGTGT
Source organism: Gemmatimonadota bacterium (assembly GCA_018660835.1). Taxonomy (GTDB): domain Bacteria; phylum Latescibacterota; class UBA2968; order UBA8231; family UBA8231; genus UBA12574. The sequence continues at coordinate 71,839 of JABJJN010000053.1, forward strand.
CGCCTGCCTGTCGAGGCTTAGACGCAGATCGTCCAACCAGCGGGCGCGTTGCACGACAGAAGTCACCACTGGATAGCGGCCCCAGCCACAGGTGGGGTGGGGCTTGAGCCGAATGCCCGTCATCGAGTCAGCCTCAACGCGAGGGGATAGGTAGTATTCATTGCCATCTATAGGTTGAGGGTCGGGGAAAGATAGGTCAACGGCGGGCTACCTTCCCGTCGCACCAGCCGTGGACCTATCTGGGTGGCACCCATAGATTTGTGTCCGCCGCCTAAGGGGCGCAACCTGATGGATTCCCAGACAATTTTCTTCTTTTTGAGCCTCGTTGCTCTCGTGCTCGGCCCGGCTGCCTATCAAATGGCTCGCCTTGCGGGGCCTATGATGTCCGCTCTCGACGGGTTCATCTTCGTCGCCATAGGCGGGCTCGTCTTCCTCCACATCCTTCCAGAAAGCGTCGAGCTGGCAGGATGGTGGGCCGTGTTGGGGACCGCAGCTGGAATCTGGCTGCCATCCCTGATCGAGAAGCGAATCCATCGCCTCGCTCAGCAAGTACACACTGTCACGTTGGTCTTCGGGTTGCTCGCCATCGGGTTGCATGCTTTCGCCGATGGTCTGGCGATTGGAACCGGCACAGATCATGGTGCGGCCGATGGTGTGCGCAGCGTTCTACCCGTCGCCGTCGTTCTGCATCGACTACCCGTGGGCCTCACGGTTTGGTTTCTGCTGCGCCCCCTCTATGGTCTGCGACTGGCAGCGGCGGCGCTGGTGCTGATCGCCGTTGCAACATCTGCTGGATTTGTTGCGGGTGTGCCGGTCCTGGACGCCATCGAGAGCAGGGCATGGGGGCTGTTTCAGGCAGTTGTGGCGGGCACATTACTCCATGTTGTGCTGCACAGATCCTATCCGCTGACAGCGGGAGGGCCAGCGCCAGGGCGGCGAAGTGCGGCGTTGGGCGCTGTGGTCGGTATTGGCCTGTTGTGGAGTATGACCGTTGACCACGCCGAGGCCATCACGGCAGGCGCTCAGGCTTTCTACGCTCTGGCTCGTGAAGCGGCCCCAGCTCTGCTGCTGGCTTACATCGGGGCCGGTCTCGTTTGGGCATTGATGCCCCGCGGTACTGTCGAGTGGATGCGCCGTGGTTCACGCGCGTCTCAAGCCCTGCGTGGCATGGCCTTCGGATTGCCTCTGCCTATTTGCTCGTGTGGTGTCATTCCAGTGTATCGCTCCCTCGTGCTGGCCGGTGTTCCAGGCACTGCAGGGATGGCATTCCTGATTGCGACACCCGAGTTGAGTCTCGATGCGGTTCTGATCTCACTGCCCCTGCTAGGTGGGGAGTTGACAATCGTCCGCGTCGCCGCAGCCGCCATCGTCGCCCTCGTGACGGGATGGGCCATCGGCCGCTATGCGCCTACTCTAGTGCCGGCGACCGAGAACGATGCAGCCGATATCGGCTCTGTGGCAAGTCTTGGCCAACGCATTCGCAGTGGCTTGCGACTCGGTTTTGGTGAGGTCGTGGACACGACGGCGCCGTGGATTCTCGTGGGCCTGGCAATGGCGGGCGCAGCCGAAGCCCTGCTTGGGGCGCGCCTGCCTGACCTGCTGCCGGCGGGACTCGAGATAGAAACACTGGCCCTGCTCGGGATGCCTGCCTATGTGTGTGCCTCTGGCGCAACACCCTTGGTCGCCGTTCTGATAGCGAATGGCATTTCACCGGGAGCGGCACTGGCCTTCCTGCTGACAGGGCCGGCGACGAATGTTACCACCATTGGCGTACTCACACGATTACATGGTCGTCGAGTTGCGATCATGTTTGCCGCCACGGTTGTTGGATTGGCCGTGGGACTTGGGCATCTGGTGGATGGGCTACTGGATCTGGGCCCCGGCGTTCCGTCCCTGTCATTGGCTGTGGATGCAGAGATGAGCCTGAACGATCTGTGTCTGGTAGGGTTGCTTGTGTTGTTCGCGGGATCGCTGTTTCGACGCGGACCCCGGGGTTTCGTTGGAGAACTCTTCGCCGCCGATGGCGACGATGGCGTAGATACCGGTCATGATCATGAACACGCGCATGGCCATGATCACCCCCATCTTGAGCATTCCCATCAGGTTGATTCCTGCTGTAGTGAGACGAACTGTGAGGGAGCGCTGACAGCGGTCGAAAAACCCGACAGTCAGAAGCCATGAATCACGTTGAGGCCCTTCTACAGGCGCGGCACCCCGATCCTTTCGCCTACCTGGGCATGCACCATGACGCTGAGGGGCTTGTGGCGCGCGTGTTTCTGCCACAGGTCGAATCTGTGGATCTCATCGGACTTGGCGACGATCGTATCATCCCGACAGTGAAGATCCATGAGGCCGGTGTCTTCGAGGCACGGATTGAGGGCCAGGAACTGTTTGCCTACGAATTGTGTATCACGCATCACGACCAGACACAGGTCAATTGCCGCGATCCGTACTCTTTTTGGTCCATGGTTAGCAGTTACGACCAGGGGCTGTTCAGCGCCGGTGTTCACCATCGGATCCATGAGGTATTAGGGGCTCACGTGCGAGATGTCGCTGGCGTCCATGGTGTGCATTTCTGCGTCTGGGCACCCGGTGCTGGTGGCGCCAGTGTGGTGGGTGATTTCAATCAGTGGGATGGGCGACGGCATCAAATGCGCAGCCTTGGCGACAGTGGGCTATGGGAAATTTTCCTGCCCGATCTTCACCCGGGAACCATATACAAATACGAAATTTGGACGCCGGAAGGGGAGGTGCTGGAGAAGGCCGATCCGTATGCACAAGCCTGCGAGATCCCACCTCGCACAGCGTCCATCGTCGTCGCTGCCGACGAATTCGACTGGACAGACGCCAACTGGTTAGACCGACGTCGCTCAAAGCAGTGGCTGAGCGAACCTATTGCCATCTATGAACTTCATGTGGGATCCTGGCGCCGTGAGGACGGCGAACCACTGGGCTGGCGTCGCCTTGCAGACGAGCTGGCCCGATACATCGTCGATCTGGGATTCACCCACGTTGAACTCATGCCGATTGCAGCGCATCCCTTTGACGGTTCCTGGGGATACCAGGTCACCGGATACTTCGCTCCCGCATCCCGCTTCGGTTCGCCCGAGGACTTCGCGTATTTCATCGACGTGATGCATGCGCATCAAATCGGCGTGATCGTCGACTGGGTTCCCGGCCATTTTCCCGTCGATGCACACGGGTTGGCAGGATTCGACGGTACGGCACTCTACGAACACGAAGACCCGCGGCAGGGGGTGCACCCGGATTGGGGGACCCTCATCTTCAATTTTGGTCGTAGCGAAGTGAAGAGTTTTCTCCTGTCGAATGCATTGTTCTGGCTTGAGCGGTTCCATGTGGATGGTCTACGTGTCGACGCGGTGGCCTCCATGCTATATCTCGATTACTCCCGCAAATCAGGAGAGTGGATTCCAAATCGTGACGGAGGTCGAGAGAATCTCGAAGCGATCGATCTGTTGCGCGAGATGAACATCCTCGTGTATGAACATTGTCCCGGTGTGATGACCCTCGCTGAAGAGTCTACATCGTGGCCCGGTGTGTCCCACCCAACCTTTTCGGGCGGGCTGGGCTTTGGTTTCAAGTGGAACATGGGATGGATGAACGATGTACTTGGCTTCATGGCGAAAGAGCCCGTACATCGAAAGTTTCATCATGGCGACATGACATTCGGCATGCTCTACGCCTATCACGAGAACTTCGTGCTGCCCCTGAGTCATGACGAAGTCGTGCACGGCAAGGGATCTCTGCTGGGCAAGATGCCGGGTGATGAATGGCAGCAATTCGCCAACCTGCGGCTGCTATACACCTACATGTATGGTTTCCCGGGGAAGAAACTCCTGTTTATGGGAGCGGAGTTGGGACAGCGATCCGAATGGGACTATGCGGCCCAATTGGATTGGGCACTCCTCGAGCACGAAGAACACCGGGGAATCCAGAATCTGCTACGGGATCTCAATCATCTATATGTCTCGCAGTCTGCTCTGCACGCCAGTGATCACGAACCCAGTGGCTTTGCATGGATCGACCACCAGGATGTCGAGGCGAGTGTCCTCTCCTTCGAGCGGCGCCACCATGATCAGGTTCTGGTCTTTATCTGCAACTTTACACCCGTCGTCCGACGTGGCTATCGAGTTGGGTTGCCTCGCCCAGGGACTTGGGCGGAAGTGGTCAACTCCGACGCCACCGACTACGCCGGCAGTGGTGTGGGGAATACGGGGGCCGTCGACACCGATGATGTGGCATCTCATGGGCGACGATGGTCGGTGGTTCTCGACATCCCACCCCTGGCAGCCCTCGTTCTGTCTCCTCTAGCGGCCGAGAGCTGACCGACTGCTATATTAGCGTTGGGGGACGGCAGCCCCACTTCGCCCAAGCCGATTTCTTATTGAGCAAAGCGACCATGGCCATGGCAGATCGAGACAAAGAAAAGCTCCTGCTCCAAGTGCTGAAGAAGATTCCCATCTTCAATGGCCTGGCCCCGACACAGGTGCGCAAGATTCTGGCACTGTGTGTACATAAGTCCTATGCCCCAGGGGACAAAGTATGTGTGAGTGGGACACCTCCTGACGAGATGTTCGTGCTGCTGTCCGGAGAGGTCGGGATCATCACTGTCGAGGGCCTTAGGGTAGCCACGATCCTACCTGTGACCATGGTAGGGGAGATGGGGGTGATCACCGGTCAGCCACGTGTGGCGACGGTGGAAGCAACCAAGCCCACAGCGACCTTCATCATACAGAAGGGGCCCTTCGATGCGGTTCTGCGGGAGGACGATGAAATTCGCTCCAAAGTGTACCGAGCGATCATTGACGTGCTATCCGGGAAACTGTCGAACGACAATGTTCGGTTGCGTGACTATCAACAGGAAAAGAGCCGCTTCGAAGGACGTATCGCCGTTCTCGAGCGACGCTTGACCGAGCAAGAGCGGCGCGCCGAGATCGCCCTGGATCTGGCTGCCGAGGTCAGTGGTCGAGATCATGCCGAACTGGAGCTGCATGTCAACGAGCAGGTCAAGGACCTGATTCCGCGCATTCTTGTCGTGGATGACGAAGCTGAGTTTCGTCGGCTGGTCAAAGATGGCCTGCCCAGCTTTGACGTGATCGAAGCCTCAGATGGGGCCGAGGCGTTGGACATGGTGGGAGAGGAAAAACTCGACCTCATCATCACCGATATCCGCATGCCCCAGATGGATGGAATTCAATTGCTGGAGGCCCTGCGTGCACAGTATCCTGATCTACCCGTTCTTGCCACGTCTGGCTACATGGATGCCGCTGAAGCCACGGAACATGCCTTCGACGGTTTTATCGAGAAACCGCTGTCTCTCGAGCCCCTCCAACACATCGTCGAAACCACCCTCGGGCAGGGGCGCCCAGCAGCGGACTGATCTGATTTGCTTCTGCTAACAACCATCTGGACCTATCTGCGCCACCGGCCGATTCCTCTCGCCGGGTTCGGCATTGTCGTCGGCCTCGTGTTGGTCGCCGTTCTGGCTCCGTGGCTGGCGCCGCAAGATCCGATCGCACAGGACCTCTACCATCGGTTGTCGCCCCCCTCGTGGACGAATCTGATGGGAACAGACGAATTCGGTCGCGATATCCTGAGTCGTGTGATCTATGGGGCACAGATTTCTCTTCGCATCGGATTGTTGTGTATCACAATCGCCCTCTCCTGCGGAACCACTTTGGGATTGATCTCCGGGTATCGCGGGGGGGCGACGGATGCAGTCATTATGCGGGTCATGGATGTGATGCTCGCCTTTCCGAGTATCCTGTTGGCCATCGCGATCGTGGCTGTGATCGGACCAGGGATCGACAATGTCATGATTGCTGTCAGTATTGTGTTGATCCCTCAATACGCACGCCTTGTGCGTGGCCAGGTTCTCACCGTCCGCGAAATGGCTTACGTCGAAGCGGCACGGGCACTGGGCGCCAGTGGTACCCGCATCGTGCTACGCAGTGTGTTGCCGAACTGCGCAGCGCCATTGATCGTACAGACATCACTCTGTCTGGCAGTTGCCATCCTGGACGCAGCAGGGCTGAGTTTTCTGGGGTTAGGTGCCCAACCGCCAACACCGGAATGGGGTGCCATGCTCAATAGTGGTCGTGAACTGCTGCTCAAGGCACCCTGGGTGATGACATTCCCAGGCTTGGCCATCTTCGCCGTTGCCCTGGGCTTGAATCTGTTTGGTGACGGTCTGCGCGATGCCCTCGATCCGCGTCGCGTCAAGGTGAATTCGTGAGTCGCCTTCGCATGATGCGGGCCCTGCTGCTGGCTCTCGGATTGGCCGGCTGTGCCCCACACCTGTCGAGATCAACCTCGGCCAAGGGGCTGTCAGATCAGAGCCAGGCGACACAGTATTTCATTCAGGCCAAGGTCTTCGAAGAGCAGGACAATCACCTCGGCGCGATCGTCGCCTTGCGATCCGCTGCCGATCTGGATCCGACGTCGCCGACCATTTTTGCCCAGCTGGCGCGTAACTATCGCCAGATCGGCGACCATCGGATGGCGACGACATACGCAGAGAAATCATTGCAGTTGGATGCTGATCAATCGGGACTGCGCTTGCGGCTGGTTCGTTGGTACGATGGGCTTGGGGACGCAGCGGCCTCCGCCCGCCATGTGGAGATTCTCATTGAACAGGATCCCCACAACTGGCAACTCTATTCTCACCTCTCCCGGTTGTACATGGCCATCGGCAAACAAGATCAGATCGACGATCTGTTCGATCGGCTGCTGAAGGCGCCAGATACACCCACCGACGTTCGTGTCAATGCCGCCTATGTCATCTCGCGTAGTGGGCGTCGGGCCAGAGCCGTCAAGGTCTTTCGTTCGATCCTCACTACGGATCCAAGCATCGAAGATGCCTGGCTCGGGTTGGGGGAGGCTCTCGTTGCACGCGAGGAGAAGGACGCAGCTCGTGAGGTCTATCGCCAAGGCGCCCGCCATGTTCCTGACAGCTCTCTCCTGATCTATGAATTGGCCAGACTTATTGAGACCCCCGCGCAGTTGGGGCCCGTATTGGAAACGGAAGATCCGGCCTATCTGTATCGCCTGGGTGCGTCCCTGTCAGATTTGGAACGCTTTGATCTGGCAACGCGAGTCTTTGAGAAGATTGTCGGACGGCGGCCGCAGACCGTTGAAGGATGGCTCGATCCGGTCACCTACTACCTACGGGTAAATGACGTGGACAGGGCGCTCGGAATCCTTGAAGAGGCCGTGGCGGTGATGCCAGACAGTCTCGATATCTCTTTGGCCCTTGCATCTACTCTTGATCGTGCGGGTCGCAGCGAGGAAGCGACAGCTGTCTATGAGGGACTCGCTCAGCGAGGCATCAAGGAACTGGATCTGTTCATCTATTGGGGAATCCATCACGAGCAGGCAAGTCGATGGCCGCAAGCAATCGACGCCTATCGACACGGGATGGTCGCCTTGGGCGAGGTGCCCGAGCTCTACATACGCTGGGGGATCGCCCTCAGTCGCCAAGAGCGTTGGCACGAGGCGGTCGACCGGTATCGTAAGGCGGCAGCCATAGATTCACTCTTTGTAGATGCACATCTGCACCTTGGGATTGCAATGGATCGAATCGGTCGTCGATCTGACGCAATCGAGCGTCTCGAGATGGCACACAGAATGAATCCAGCATCGACGACCGTCATGTTTTACCTGGGGAGTGTGCTCGAACGCGAGTCTCGCGATGGGGGAAACGAGGCGCTCTTCGAGCGCGCGGTGGAGGTCTTCGAGGAGTTGATCGACACCTCGCCACAAGACGCGTATGCACTCAACTATCTAGGCTACATGTTCGCTGAACGCGGTGTTCGCCTCGAGGAGGCAATCGCTCTGTTGAATCGGGCGATCTCCGTTGATCCGCAAAACAGTGCGTTCTTCGATAGTCTTGGATGGGCATACTACCAGCTTGGACAGTTTAACGAAGCCGAGCAGTATCTTGGCAAAGCCATCACGCAGATGATCGATGCGGGTGATGGCGACGATGAGGAGCAAGCGGTCATTTTCGATCACGCCGGAGATATCGCTGCCGCCTTAGGTAAACACAAGCAAGCGCTGGATCTGTGGCGACAGGCTCTGGAACTGACGCCCGGCGATCGCGAGATTCAGCGTAAGCTCGACACGCCGTGAGCCTGATACGCAGGGCCGCAACCTTGATGTTGATCGGTTTCTGCATCGACGCTTGTGCGCCGCCGCCAAAGCCTATCCGGCGACCCGGTTGGGAACCTGCCACTGATGTGACGACCTTGCTGCAGGGGGGCACTGCTTCTCTGGGTCACATCAAGACACTCACTGCCGCCGCCCGCGTCACCATCGCCGATGAGCAGACCACCCAATCTCTGAGTGCATCCTTTCAGTATCTGCCACCAGAGCTCCTGCGGATAGATGTACGCGGGCCACTCTTCAGGCATGTCCTGACAGCCGTGTTCGATGCCGACACGCTGTGGTCCCTTGCTGAAGGGAGACTGTCACGCTTTGCGGCCCGTCGAGGACTCGTCGACCTGCTGGACCTCGACTTGATGGGGGATGATCCGCGGATTGCGCTGCTTGGCTTGATGGATTCGACGCGCACTGGTGATGTCGTGGATGTCGAATACCCGCGGGCGGATCGCGCCGTGGCCGTGATTCGTGAGGCGCCTGGCGGGCAACGTCGCCTGTGGGTCGATATACTGTCTGGTTGGATCGTCGCAGAAGAGAGAATCGACGCAAGTGGCCAGCGCCGCTGGCGCCGAGAGCTAAGTGACCATGCACGCGTCAGTGATTCAGAAATCTTCCTGCCACGGCATGTGCGCATCGAGAGTAGAGGACGGTCACTCGATATTCAATACGACGAGTGGCGTGTGAATCGGGATCTCTCCCGTGCGAACCTATTCAAGGGGCTCGAGCACTAGCCTGCCAAAATCATCAGCGGCGGTCGTAGCGGATCCGCGGATCTAACCAGGCATACAACATATCGGCAAGCAGATTGATGAGAATGAAAAGGCTCGCCAGCAGCAGAACCCCTCCCTGGACGGCGCGGAAATCTCTCGATTGCACGGCCAGGAAGAGCCAGCGCCCAATCCCAGGCCAGGCGAAGATCGTCTCAGTGATGATTGCTCCTCCGAGTAGATAGCCGAATTCGAGGGCGATGACAGTTAGGGTGGGGATAAAGGCATTGCGCACAGCGTGGCGTAGAAGAACCAGACGCCTCGGTAGACCCTTCGCCCACGCGGTACGGATGTAATCTTCGCCAAGTACTTCCAGCAGACTCGAACGAGTCATACGCGCAATCACGGCCAATGGAATCGTTCCCAGTGTCACCGCTGGCAAGGCCAGGTGACGCAGGACATCACCGAAGGCCCGCAGGTCCCCGGCCAGAAGAGCATCCAGCAGATAGAATCCGGTCCTCGATTCCAGATAGGTGTATGACGACAGTCGGCCTGAGATGGGGAAAATGGGAAAGTTGACAGCGAGCAACAGGATCAGGACCAGGGCGAGCCAGAAGACAGGCATGGAAATACCTGCCGTCGCCACGGCCATACTGAAGTAGTCCACCGTGCTGCCGCGACGAACTGCGGCCAACAGTCCCAACCCAAGTCCTCCGACCATGGCAAACAACATCGCCGCGAGGGTGAGTTCACACGTTGCCGGGAAGCGACGAAAAACCTCTGTCGTCACTTTCTCGTGTGTGCGAAAGGAACGCCCAAGGTCGCCTTGGAGCAGGTCGACGACGAAGCGTCCGAACTGTTTGTAAAGAGGTTGATCCAACCCCATCTCATGACGAAGAGCAGTCAGCGTCTCCGCGTTGGCCCGCTCGCCGAGCATGGCCTGGGCCGGATCGCCAGGCACAAGATGGATCATCAAGAAGACAGCAATGGAGATTCCTGCGAGGCTCGGTATCAGCAGCGCCAAGCGGCGCAAGATAAATCCGTGCACGTGAAGTTTCGATCAGCCCGAGCGCGTCAATTTGACGTTGTGATATGGGTGGCGCTAAACCACTTGCTGCCAGTGGGGTGCAACTGGAAGCCATCGACCTGCCGGCGGAATGCAGCTGTCTGTGTCGCATGAACCAGGGGTACCCACGGCGCGTCTCTATGTATGATCCGCTGCGCTTCACGATACAACTGCGTACGTATTGCGGGGTCTGTCTGGGTTCTGCCGGCGACAAGGATGTCGTGCAATTCGTCGCTTCTATAGAAGGCAACATTCTGTGCAGGTTTGATCGCCGCCATCTTGTCGAGCAGGACGTAGAGGAAGTTGTCCGGATCACCATTGTCGCCGGTCCAGCCGAGCAAGCATAGATCATGGTGGCCGTTGAATACTTTGTCGAGATAGGTCGCCCATTCCATCGACACGATGCGCGCGCGTATTCCGACCTGTGCAAGGTCTGCCTGAATCGCTTGAGCAATCTTCTCAGGTTGAGGCATGTAGGGCCGAGGTGCGGGCATTGCCCACAATTCGGTATCGAAGCCGTTGGCAAAACCTGCCTCAGCCAATAACGCTCGGGCACGCGCAGGATCGTAGGCGTAGGGTTCGATGTCGTCGTTATAGCTCCACATCATCGGCGGAATCGGGTTCTTGGCTGCCTCTGCTAAGCCACCATAGAAATTGTCGACAAGGGATTGCTTGTTGATGGCGTGATTCAGGGCCATCCGGACACGACGATCATCGTAGGGAGGCTTGTCATTGTTCATCGCCAGATATCCTACGTTCATTCCTGGTTGCGTCAGCAGATTGATCTGATCATTGGCGCGCAGTTCATCGAGGAACTCTGGACTCAGATTGTCCATTCCATGCAATGCACCGGCTCGCAACTCAAGAAAACGCACCGAGGGATCCTGGATCGAACGAAAAACAAGTCTCTTGATCTGCGGCTCAGGACCCCAGTATGAATCATTTCTAGCCAAGACGATGCGTTCATCCTTCAACCATTCGACGAAGCGAAAGGGTCCCGTGCCCACGGGATTCTTGAAGTAATCAGCGCCGTGGGTCCGCACGGCCGTCGGACTCACGGCAGCGCAGAAATTCATACCTAGATTCGACAGGAAGGGAGCATTGGGCGCCGCAAGACGCACGACGAAGGTCGAATCATTTGGCGCCGACATATCGGCGATGATATCGTCCATCCCCATGTCCTTCCAATACTGATACGAGCCGGCGGCGAGTTTGTGGAAGGGATGATCCGGGAAGAATTGGCGACCGAGGGAGAATAACATTGCCTCGGCGTTGAAGGGTGTGCCATCATGGAACTGAACGTCTGTGCGTAAGTGGAAGGTCCACTCAAGGCCTGACTCGTCGACGGACCACTCTCGCGCCAACTGCGGCACGACCTGTGTCGATCCAGGTGAATACGTGACCAGGGTCTCATAGAGATTATCGCAGACCTTGAAGGACTCGCCGTCCGTTTCAAGCGCCGGATCAAGCCCGACCGAATCTGAGCCTCTGCCGAAGACCAAGGTGTCCGCGGAGTGGCCTGAGCCACCACACGCTGCCAGGACGGTGAGACATGCGCCGAGCAGGACACGTCTAAACTGACTTATCGAAGTCAAGGTGAGTTTGCGGTATCGCGAGCTGCGACTTCGGCAGCACTGCGCAACTGCACGATGTCTCGAGGCTCGCGTCGCATCAGCCGCAGCCACTGTGTCATGGAGCGCAGATTGGTCGCCACCAGAGATCTGTGCATGAGACGCAGCCACTGCCGTTTTCCCGCACTGTTGTCGAAAGCGACCGGCCCAGGCAGTCCCTTGTCCTGTTCCGGATAGAGTATCCGGGCTTCGCTCGAGTAGATCCATGCCTGATGGCCGTGAGCCATGTCTTGCAAGTAGAATCGTCCACTCGGCCAACGAGTGCTGCGTGTCAGCAGGGCGATGCGTTTTCCCCATTGTATAAACTGATCCTCGAAGGTGAGCGGATAAAGCCCCAGGTGAGGGTCGTGGAAGCGCTCTGGATCGTAGCGGACGATGAGATCATACACGACTGCCGTGTCTGTCGAATCGGGTTCGACGACGACCTGCGTAAGTACTTGCAGATAGGCACGCTCATTAGGACCTGCCATCGCTGAACGAAGATAGGAGGACGCCGAGTCCAGCTCGGCTGGTGACAACACCTCCTGTGCTGAGGTGCGAGAAGACAGAAGTATTACGACACCCAGGCATACACCATGAAGCAGCCGCATACCACGTGACTGGCCTCGCCATCGGCATGTGACTGCCCGCACGGGTTGCCTGGCTCGGCTACTCTGCAAAGGCAGCGTCGAAGGCAGCATCGGATGGCTCGAAGTCCACATCCTTGACGAAGGCGCATGCTTCCTCAGCACCGTGTTCTCTATCCATCCCTCCGTCTTCCCACTCAACTGACAGAGGTCCCTGGTAGTTGATGCGATTCAAGGCACGGATGATCTCCTCAAAGTCGATGTTGCCTCGACCCAAGGACCGAAAGTCCCAGAAACGTCTGCGATCGCCGAAGGCCACGTGGCCACCAAAGACACCGGCCTCGGTGGGCGAGGCAGACCAACCGACATCCTTCATATGGGCGTGAAAGATTCGATCAGGAAAGCGATAAATGAATTCGACGTAGTCAACGCCCTGATAACCGAGATGACTTGGATCGTAGTTGAAGCCGAAGGCAGGGTGCCCGTCGACGGCCTCGATGGCGCGCTCTGCAGAGGCGATATCGAAAGCGATCTCCGTGGGATGCACCTCGAGGGCAAACTTCACGCCATGCTTCTGAAAATCGTCGAGAATTGGTTTGAAACGACGGCCAAAATCGGCGAAGCCATCATCGATCATGGAGTCTGGTGTCGGTGGAAAGGAATAGAGCAGGTGCCAGATCGAACTGCCCGTGAAACCATTCACGACATCCACACCGAGTCGGGCTGCAGCGGCAGCCGTTTTCTTCAACTCTTCAGCCGCTCGCTGCCTTACACCCTCAGGCTCACCGTCGCCCCAGACATAGGGTGGCAGAATTGCCTCGTGCCGAGCATCGATATTGTCACAGACGGCCTGGCCCACCAAGTGTGCGGAAATCGAAAACAGCTGGAGATCAGATTTTTCCAGCAGTTCACGTCGGCCATTGCAGTAAGCTTCGTCCGCCTTGTCTACTTCAAAGTGATCACCCCAGCAGGCCAACTCAAGACCATCATAGCCGAAGTCGGCAGCCTTCTGGCACATCGTTTCGATGCCCAGATCTGCCCATTGTCCGGTAAATAGAGTGACGGGTCGTGCCATGGGCGGTGCTCTCCTGATGACGTTGGGGGCTACTGGTGAATGTGTCGGGGCCTTGGCCCAGTTGAGTGCTGTAAATACGCCGCCTCTGGGCGGGTGTCAACTGCGGTTCGTCTGGATCAGCGCCTGGCCGCCTTCATCCGACGCAAGTCGACATCGAAGACACGCAGCAAGCGGCCAGAGAATTCACCGATGACCTCAGGAATGCTGTCATCGTCTATATCAAGCAATCCGATTCTTTCACCAAAGGATTCCGGTGATTGCCACTCGAGATCCCGGTAGCGGGCGTCAAAGACGAAGCCATCATTCAAGACGATCTCTTCGGCTCCGTCACCGTCCACATCACCAACGAGCATCTCCGTTGCCGTGATGTTGTCCTGATCTGAGCGCCACTCTTCGAATTGGTCACGTCCATCGTAGACGATCAAACGACCGTCAGCGACAAACAGGATCTCCTCCTGCGGATCATCGTCGACGTTGTGCAAATGCATCGCCGTAATGCGCTCGTAGTCGGTCGGTGGATTTGACCAGATTGTGTGATAGTCTGCTCGATCGAGGAAATGGAAGCGCCCGGATTCTGTGAAAAGAATGATCTCGTCAAGCTCGTCGAGATTGATGTCGGCAATGAAGATCCCTGCGATGGGACCTTCGAAATACTCGCTTATCCAGATCTCGTCGAAAGCCTCCTCTTCACCACGCTGCTCGTATACATGAACAAATCCGTGGGCATCGCCCATCATTAGACGAGTGGGCTGATCCTCTGTCGCCGGAAGCGTGACGGCTGCGCCAAATTCGCCGAGAGCACCACGACCCAATTGCAGATGGTGTTGCGCAGCAACGGACAGTGGCAGGCAGACGACGGCAACGAGCAAAACGAGGCTCAGGCGTCGACGAATCTGCATGGGCAACTCCAAAGTCAGGAGGTCGGCTGCTTGGCAGAATGTGCTGCCATTGCCGCCGTGTATACGCTCAAGATCGGGATCATCAGCTGTTTGGCAAGTCGAGCACAATCTTCATACTCCGGGGCGCCCCGGTTGCGGCCATCAACGGACGTTACCTTCACGCGAACATCTCCGAAGGGGGTCGCAACTGTTTCCCATGTACGGGGGAGGATCTGTCGCGTCACCCCGTGCGTGCGGACCCCCAACGTCGTTGTCTCCGACAGCACAATCTTGGTCAGTGGTTCGACATCGACAGGATCGCACAACACGCTGAGCAGGTGACCGGGGCGTCCCTTCTTCATTAGAATCGGCGTGACGAAGACATCGCGAGCACCGCTCTCAAAAAGACGGTCAAAGAGAAATGAGAATATCTCCGGATTCATATCGTCGAGATTGGCGTCTATCAAGACGCAATCGCTGTCGCTGGTGCCCTCCACGGCCACGCCCAGGCGTAGACGTAAGACGTTAGGGCGACCTTCAAGATCCCGACGGCCGGCGCCATAGCCGTTGCCTTGCAGGGTGAGAGGAGGGCACGCCCGACCATATCCTGCACAGATCGTGGTCAGAATTGCTGCCCCAGTCGGCGTGAGCAACTCTGCAGGTACGTCAGTCTGCACCATAGGCACGCCCTGGCAGAGGGCGACGACGCCAGGCACGGGGACGGGGTAACGTCCGTGAGCACAGCGAACCGTACCACTGCCGCAATGCAGAGCAGAAGAAAAGATCTGCGTCACGCCCAACGACTTCAGGCCTGCTACGGCACCAACGATATCGACGAGAGCGTCTGCACTACCCACTTCATGAAGCCCCACTGTGTCGACGTCGGCACCATGGACGGATGCCTCCGCTGTGGCGAGGCGTCGGTAGATCTCAGTAGCCGTTTCCTTGATCTCGTCAGCAAGGCCACTGCGGTCGATCTGCTCCAGTAGCGCCGACACGCGGATATGATCGTGGTGATGGTCACTGTGTGAATGGCTGTGAGTGCCGTGGGATTCGGTGCCATCCGTAGCGGGCTCACCCGGGTCAGGGTGATGGCCGTCGGCCGAATGCTTGTGTTCATGTGGATGCTTGTGCTGTGTGCCCGAAATCGTCTCCGCAGACAGGTGATGCTCCTGGGTTTCCTGAACGGGTTGACCATCGATCTCGACCTCGACTCGCGAAGACGAAATACCGCAGCGCATCACACGCTCATGGCGCAGGCGTGCCCCGATGTCGAGCAAATCGATGCTCTGCTGGAGTTGTTCGAGAGGAAGTCCCGCGTCAATGATGGCACCCAGGATCATGTCGCCGGACGCGCCCGACTGACAATCGAAGTAGCCGATCATGACGAGTGACGGGCCGTCAGGATGGGGATCACGTAGATGCGGGAGATGGTGCGGATGTGCGACGAAACTCGTCGCGTCGTCGAGCCCAGTCGAGTTCGTGGGCAAAGTCGAAGACACCATCAAAGTCTTCGATATTGTCATCATCCGTGCGACTCATGAGATTGCCGTTGACGAGATTGAAGACAATCTCGCCAAAATCACGCGTCTGATGCACACCCCAATGCTCGAAGACGGTCCGTGCCATGGGACCAAACCGATTCAGCGCGTACTCGCTGATTCCGTAGACGAGATCTCGACCCGACACGTGCCGTTGCTCTCGTGGCATGGAGGTCTTGCCGAGTTTCTCTACCGTATGCTGGAGTGCATCGTAGATAAACAGATACGCCGCACGCGCGTAGCGACCATCTTGCTCGGCAACCGCCTCGATCTCCTGAAGGAATCCATCATCCATAGTAGTCGTAAGACAGCCCTTCGTAACGGGAACTGTCAAGGGCTCGCTGGACCGACATCGGCCAGTTGGATGCTTGCAGTGGAGGTGACAGCTGGCAATCGTGCCAGCATTCTGTCGCGGTGCACGGCAAAGGCGGGCAGGCTCTCGGGACCCAGTGGGGCACCGCGTCGGTCTTCGTTGACGTTCGTAGGATTCATGTGCCGGCCGTTGCGGATCAACTCATAGTGCAGATGTGGGCCCGTCGCACGTCCTGTGGCACCCACACGGCCAATGAGCGTTTTCTGCTCGACAGACTGTCCCTTCTTCACATGGATGCGACTCAAGTGAGCGTAACGCGTCCGGTATCCATTTGGGTGCGAGATCTCGACCATCTTGCCATAGCCGCCATTCCAGCCTGCATGCGTCACACGCCCTCTTGCCGTCGCGTGGACGCGGGTTCCCGGGTTGGCAGCGTAGTCCGTGCCAAGATGGGGGACATTCTTCTTCAGAATCGGATGGAAACGCCGGCGATTGAAGTGTGAGCTGATCCGTCGGTAGTCCATCGGCTTGAGAAGAAACAAGCGAGCCAGGGACTGACCACGCTCATCATAGTAGCCGTTCACACCGGTCGGATCCTGATAGTGAAAACCGGTGTGGTTGACGACCTGTCCACGATATCTGGCAAGCAATACTTCATCGTAGCGGATGAATCGGTCTCCCAGATAGGACTTGCTCACGATCAACTCCAGTTCATCCCCCTGGCGTGGATCTTTGTGGAAGTCGATGACAGCGGCGAATATCTCATCGGCGACAATGTCGGTCAGCGCATCGCCCTCACCTGCGGCACGGATGGCATTGGCCAGGTTGTCTTCGATGACAACACGCAAGACGCGGGTCTGTTCGATGAGGGGTAGGACTGAGACACTGGCAACCAATTCATCCCCCTCACGTTCGACGAGTACGGGATGTTGTGGATTGGCGACCGGTGTGTATTCGAAACGTGCTACGACGTGAGCCGAGTCCAGCGTCAGGACAAAGCTGTCACCTTCGCGCGAAGAGCGCTTTGCGTCGAAAACCGGTTGCAGCGCATTGCTGAGGAGCGCAATCTGCAACTCAGATACATCGTGTTTTTTTAGAGACAGATAGATGGAGCCATCACCGTCGAGTGTATCGTGGACGACCTGTTGCAGGATTTGGGGCACCACAGCGACGATGTGCTCTTCAAAGACCGCGGGTGCCGTAACGACGGGTACGATGACGCCATCTGCGATGACAGGAGCAACCTGCTGAGCCTCTGCTGACTCGATGAGGCTCGTACCACCCTTGTGCAAGTCGATACGCAACCAGGTAAGCCCTGCCAGGCACGCAAGAAAACCCCAGAAAACGAGGGAATGTCGTGCGGGTGAGACGGAATTTCTCGTCGTAGCGAGAGGCTCTCGCGGCGGCTTTATCATGGCAATGTTGTCGGATTTTTTGCTAGGTGTCAGGGTTGGCAATATTGCTGCAAACCGAGTATTATTATACACCTATGGCCGTTTTGCGTCAAGAAAATTTGGCCCCTTCTCCCTCCCCACAAGCGATGCACCGTGACGATTCCGCTCAACGATCTCAAAGGACTGATGCCCGACCAGCTGCGTCAGATTGCCACCCAGATGGGCGAGCCCGCCTACCGTGGTGATCAGCTGTTCGAATGGCTTCAGGTTCACCAGGAAACGGACCTCACGAAGATGACGAATCTGCCCGCAAGCTTTCGTCACGCTTTGCTCGAGGCGGGCGCCGGGACACCCGCTCTTCACCTGGTGGAAACCAGCGCTTCAGGGTCAGGCAAGGCGGTGAAATTCCTCTTCGACCTGGGGAATGACTCGTCTGGACAAAACCAGGGGCAGGTGGAGGCGGTGTTGATCGTCGACGGTGACCGTCGAACGGCGTGTCTATCATCCCAGGTCGGCTGCGCCCTCGATTGTAAATTCTGTGCGACGGCGAAGATGGGTTTTCTGCGGAATCTGACGGCGGGGCAGATCGTCGAACAGGTTCACATGCTGCATCAGGAGGCCCGGCGCCGCGGGGAGCGGCTGACAAATATCGTTATGATGGGCATGGGAGAGCCGCTGCTCAACTATGAGGCCGTCGTATCTGCCCTGCGGCTTGCACGAGCAACAGAAGGGGAGGTCAGTATTGGCGGGCGTAAGATGACCGTTTCTACGGCTGGCCACGTTCCTGGCATCCTGCGATTGGCGGAGGAGGAGGATCTGAACGTGGGTCTCGCGATTTCCCTCAATGCGACCGAAGATGAGACGCGCTCACGGATTATGCCGATCAACCGGAAATGGCCCATCGCCCAGTTGCTGGCAGCCGCGGCGGTCTACTTCGATCGCAAAGGCCGACGAGTGACGTTTGAGTATGTGCTGATGGACGGCGTAACAGATCTCGATGAAGACGCTGATCGTCTCGCTGCCCTGACCACGTCCATTCCCTGCAAGATCAACTTGATTCCATACAATGAGCTCGACCCTGACCTACACCGAAGTGACCTACACCGAAGTGACCTACACCGAAGTGACCTACAAGGAAGTGATCAGGGCCTGCAAGGAAGTGACCAGGTTTTCCGGCGGCCCTCCTCGGCCCGCGTGGATCGATTTACCCGCAGACTCAAGCAGGCCACGCAACATACGGTGACAAGGCGTGACAGTCGTGGCCGTGACATCGATGCTGCCTGTGGGCAGTTGTATCGGCGCGTCAAAGAAGAACAAGGGCAGCAATCTCTGTCACCCGCGACTGCCTGAATCGCCGGTGCGCGCCCGTGGACATCTTGTGGGTGGTCTTGTTACCGGATCCGGGATAGCAGGGATTGGGATTCTCGTGGGGCAGATCCCCAGCGTGCTACACCCTCACTGGTGGGCCGTTGCCGCAACGGCTGTATTTTTCTCGCTGTTCCCTGACGTCGACACAGATTCTCTGCCAGCCAGGTGGTTCTATCGATTTGTTGTGTTGGGGCTCATCGCGCTTGCCCTGACGGGGCAACAGCGACTGGGTTTGTCGCTGGCCATTCTATCGATGTTGCCACTGCTGGACCATCATCGAGGTTGGACGCATGGTCGCTGGATGCCGTTGATCGCGCCGGCGATACTGGGCGTGGGAGCCACTCTGGCCTGGCGTGAAGAAATCTCGCCCGAATGGTTCGCTCCACTCGACATCCTCTACTACTCTGCTGCCGTCCTGGGCTGGTACACCCATCTTCTGCTGGACGGGCTCTTTCGCCTGTTCCCTCAAGATTTGGACTGAATCCAGCAACTGTCAGCGGCTTTAGCTGTCGTCGCAGCTTTAGCTGTCGTCTTCCTGAGGTTCCACTTCCTCGTCGTCGTCGCCACGGCGCTTGTCGACGAATCCCTTGATTTTGGATACCGCATCTGGGACCATTTCTACCAGCTGGCCCCAGCTGACTTCCTTTTCCTTAAGTGTCATCATCTCCACCTTGCCATCCGCGTGGACGACGATGAATCCGATCGGCTCGACACTGGCACCGCCTCCCGTCCCGGCATGTTGCTTGCCCTCGCCGCCGCCTGCACCGAATCCCATGGAGATCTTAGACACAGGAATCAGTGTGACTGGACCTGCGGTAACAGGTTCGCCAACAACGGTCTGGGTCTGCACGATGTGGTGAAGTTCGCCGAGGACGCGTTCCACCAGCGATTCGAGAGATGTAGCCATTGAGTCCTTTCAGTCAGTTACAGCAGACAGTGTACGAGCCGTCTGCCGCAGCCGCCACCAGCGGCGCAGCCAAAGATATCCTGCACTGACGGCAAAACGTCCAATACTGGCCAGCAGTCGCGCAAGAGAAAGGTGCAGTCGCACGCTCGCCCGGCCATGAGAAACAGGACGCACGAAGTCGGCACCAATGTCGACGCGGGCCCACTTCGGCAGGAAGGGGAGAACCGCTTGAACTTGCCCCACCAGTTTCCCTGTCGCCGCCGCGTCAGCGAGGGCGATCGTTGCATCCACCTGCAAACGCCGCAGCCCCACGATCCGCAATAGTCGTTTCAGGAGACGGACTGTGGGAGGCAGAAAGGGGCGGAACTCTGTCCAACCCTGGGATGCCCGCGTCAGCAGACCTGTCTTTTGCGGGAACGATTCTTTCTTGTCTGTGTCCAGGTTTTCGGGGGTTTGTGGCCCCTTGCCCTTTGCATCGTCTCTGCTTGACATTGGCGAAATGCTCGCTGCCGGGACCGGCGCAGGTGTTTGCCGGGTGACAAGTGGAGTCGTGGTCGTTGTCGCTACGGATGACAACGGACCCTCTTCAGAGGACGTGAGCAGTTCTCGGCGGTAGAGGCTGATTCTACCGAGGAGCAGAACTCTTGCTTCCCAGGCATCGGTTGTCTGCCGCAGTTCAAGGCCGAGGGCGCCAAGCCAAGGCGCGATGAGGGCCGAAATATCCGGCGTCGCTTCCGGATCGGCTCCCCGGCGGGCATCCACGTGGATGACGACGGGTACCAAGATGATAGATGCGAGCAGACCCAGAAGTCCCGCCACGAGCAGCAGCAGCAGCTGCAGTGCCGTTAGCAGGCAGCTGAGTAGGATGGGCACAATGTCAGCGATCATGCACGGCCACTCATCTTGGGAAAATCGTGGTCATTGTGTATCGAGGAACCTAGTCTGCGACGCGCAAAAGAGTCAAGAAAAGCTGCGGTGCCATATCCGAGCCTGTGCCTCCGATTCTGCTCCTTGACAGTCTTCTCAGGCCATGTTAAGGTAGAATGACGCAAGTGCATGTGTCTAAAGGAGTTCAAGCGAATTTGATGGGGCCCTCCAGAGCCAGGCATAGCGTTCATTTATCGATGCAGTTAGGTGCTGCCTTGCTACTTGCTCTTGGTGCCGCTCACCCTGTGGCGGTCGGTGCGCTGAGTTCCGCCTCGGCGAGATTCGATCCGCCCAAGGTCGCAGCTGGCACATCCCAGTCTGTCGCGCTACTTGTGACGTATTTCCCTGGTAACGGGGAAGCTGTGACGGCATCGACCATCGACCTGCAGCAGGGGGCGACGATCCTCGCCGCCACATCCAGTCGCGGGCGAGTGCAGCACACGTCAGACCAGATGATCCTCGACTATCTACATGCACCGATCGGTTCGGTTCAGACCGACACCTTGCTGTTGCAGATTGCAGCAGGTGTCGTGGACAACGTCTCCTGGGCGTCGACGTTGGTAACGACTCTGGACACCGATTCGCAAGCATCACATCGGGCTGAATGGTCCCTGCCAGTTGCAGCTCCACTGCAAACTCGATGGAGCGTAGCTCCCGATCAATGGTATGTCGGTGAGACAGTGGAACTTCAGGTGGCCCTCATCAATGATGACACGCGCCCGCTGGAAGGCATCTGGCTTGCCTGGCCACACCGAGTCAGGGGAGACTCGGTGACGGTCGATTCGCCTGTGATCGTCGGAGGAGAACAAGCGACCCTTGGCTACACGGCGCACATTCTCCCTCGCCCCCTGACGGGATTGGGCGAAGTGATGGATCAGGGACGACTCACTCTGCGCGGGACCATTTCCTCTGGCGGACTGCGGTCGAAGCTGAAGCCACTGCCGATTGACATCGTTCCTGTGCCCAGCCTCCGCGTCGAGGTTTCCGAGCCGCTGCGACGAAATCAGGAGGGAGCAGCACAGTGCGTCTGGACGCTCAGTGGTACCAGAGACTTGCAGGCGACTGATCTGCGAGTCTCGATAGATGGTCTCAACTCCATCGTCGTGTCCGACACCGGGATGTCCAACGCACAAATTGAATTTGACGTTTCTACGGGAAGTGCCCAGATCATCCTGACGAACGTTGACCTGGTTCCAGGGGATACGCTGGCGATCCCTCTTCGCCTCGTACCCCGGCATACGGGACCTCTGGCATTTCGGCCAAGTGTAACCCCGGCAGATCGCCAACAGTCGATCGGCATCAGCCAGACCGCCGTCGTCGCCGTGCTGGAAGACGAGAATCCCGGCGCAGGGAGGATTGCTTCGGCGCCGACCGATCTGGAATTGGCGCGCAGTGGTCTGGTGCGGGCCTGGACGCAAGCGCTGGGGCAACTGCCAATTGACGCTGGGGCTGCCGTGCGTTTGCAGGCGGAGGGGCGGCATGATGCGAATTGGATGGTGGAGGAGGCGGTGACAACTGCACTGCTGCAACGTGGACATCGGTTGCCAATGGATGATGACACGACGACCTATGAGCTCGCCTTTCAGATCGCCACTTCTCAAGCGACCTATGAACCCAGCGGATCCATCTGGAATCCCCTCGGCTCCCGTCATGCACGAGACGCTCAGGTTATCGCCCACGCACGCCTCCTGGATACGAAGGGACAGATTCTATGGGCGCAGCGCGTTTCAACGCATAGCTGGGATAAGGTCGGTTCAGACGCATCCTCCTTGCTCGGCGGCGCCGACGCAGTTGACCAGGCCGTCGTGCCTGGTAATCAGCGCCCCTTGGAGGTCGGATTGTCAGGTCTTATCGTTGGCGGACTCTTTTTCGTATTCTTTTCACCGTGACAGGAACTGAACCAATCAGGGCGAGGATGGTGAGTCGGTGAAATTCCTGCTGGTTCCGCTGCTGATTATCGGTATGTTCGTGTCTTTCACGACAGCCATGTTAGCGATGTTGTTTTTCACAGAGACAGTGAAATCGCCAGAGGAACTACAGGAAATCCTTAGCGGGGAGAATGATCCGAGTCGGCTCGACGCAAGTTTTGTCGACGAAGAGGACAAGCTGGGACAACTCGCATCTCTGCTGGAGACCTATCGCAGCGAATACGAGACAAAGCAGGACAGCCTGCAAGATCAGCTCGACAGCCTCGGCATGGCGCAGACGACCCTCGCAGCGCGTGAGACCGCTCAGACTGCTCTTGAGGTCGCTTTTGGTAAGACGACCGATTCGACGATGGTTGCCCTCCGTAAGGAGCGAATTGCCGAGTTGGCAACGTTCTACAACAAGCTGAAACCGGCACCTGCAGCCGAGATCCTGCAAACCGGTACGCTCGACGATACAACAGTGGGATTACTGATGCGCCAATTACAGGCGCAGCACATGGCCAAGATTATGGCCGCAATGGACCCGGAATTCGCTGCTCAGATCACGAATCTGATGAAGGAACTGGAGTGACATTTTTCTCTGATCACCTAACGTCGTCTGTTTGCACAGCTCTTTGGGGCGGTGCCAAACAGGGCGGGACTGCTACGGAGTAGCCATGGCTTGGGTATTCATCTGTATTGCCGTAGGAGCCGCAGGCTTCCTCGTTTTCATCGTCATCGACTATCTCAAGGTCTCGGCTGGCCTGAAGCCGAAGGCAGATCTGGCGAAGTCTGAGATTCGCGATTGCGAGACGAAGATCCAGTCGGAGCAGAATGCAACGAAGGACACCAAGGACCAGGTGGGTTCGCTGCAAAAGGAAATCGAGGAACTCGAGAAAGAACTAGGTGAGTTGCAGAAGAAAGTCGACGAGTATCGCGAGCGTGAGAAGCGTCGTAAGCCGACGAAATTCAAACTCGAAGAGTAATGTCAGCCGATATTCTTACACTTTAGTCAGCTCAGAGGCGTCACCGGGAGACATTCGGTGACGCCTTCTCTTTGCCCCGCTCGCCGTATCAGCTAGAAGCGTTGTTGACGACGTGTGGGTGTTTCTGCGACGCCGTGCAGGGGACAACCAATAGGTGGAATCCCGTCAGCAAGGAAGATCTCGTCTGCTTGACGCGGACAGTAGCGGGTTGCCAGTTTGTGACTGTCCGCGCAGACGGGTTGATAGGCGACCAGTTCTTCTGGATAGTCGAAGGTCTCCCTGCGGCGATCTCGGTAGCGCTCAACCTCGTTGTAGGTATCCTTCATGAATCCCGCCCACATAGGCAGGGCGGCGGAGGATCCTGCCTGTCGGGCCAGCGTGTGTGTTGGATCGTCGACGCCAACCCACACGCCGGCGACCAGATGCGGCGTGAAGCCAATGAACCAGGCATCTCGATAATCGTTGGTCGTGCCCGTCTTGCCCGCTGCGGCGACCCGGAAGCCGTAGCGTGTTCGTGCGCCGTAGCCGGTCCCACCGGCTTCATCCATCACTGAGCGCATCAGATCCGTCATAACGACGGCCACAGATGGCCGCAGGACCTCGCGTCGAACGGGCGTGGATTCGAAGATTATGTTCCTGTCGGCATCCGAAATTGAAGAGATCCCGGATGGCGCTACATGGATGCCCTTGTTGGGAAACACAGCATAGGCAGCAACCATCTCCAGTAGGCGCACGGAGGACACGCCGATGCCGATGGCGTATACCTCCGGAATGGGTGACGTGACACCCATGGCCCGTGCATACTGTCGGACACGTCCCGGGCCAATCTCGCGCGCCAGCTTCACAGCGATGATGTTACGCGACTCCTTGAAGCCCTGACGCAGTGTCATCGGCCCCTTGAACTTGCGATCGTAGTTCTCCGGGTCCCAGCGGTCACCATTCTGCTCCTCCACGACGATCGCATTGTCATCGAAGACATCCACCGGAAAGCGACCATTGTCGATGGCAGCAGTATAGACGAAGGGTTTGAAAGAGGATCCCGCCTGTCGCAGTGCTTGTGTGGCGCGATTGAACTCGCTCTCGCGGAAATCACGTCCACCGATCATAGCCAGAATGTGGCCCGTCGTCGGATCCATCGCTACGAAGGCTGCCTGCACGATCGGAGGATTGGCGGCCTCTGCTGAATCGGCTGGTTCGAAGGCGGCATCGACTTTCTGCTGCACTTGGTTCAGGCGCACATTGAAGTGGCGTTCGGCAATCTGCTGAAGTTGTGCGTCAATCGTCGTCTGCACGGAGAAGCCATCGCGATAGAGGGCGCCGCCATATTCCTCATTCAGGCCTTTGCGCAGATACTCCACAAAGTAGGGCGCCAGGCCATAGGTATCGGCCCGCTGTCCTCTGCGAGCATGAACTGGCTCGTCCTTCAGCCTCTGGTATTGAGCCTTGGTCAGTTTGCCCGCGCGGATCATGTTGAGCAGCACGAGATTGCGACGCTCGAGGGCTCTGTCCGGATTTACATGGGGACTGTACGTGTTTGGCGCCTTGAGCAGTCCCGCCAGCATGGCGCATTCCTCCACCTGGAGGTCGCCGATCTCCTTGTCGAAATACAAACGCGCCGCCGACTTGAGCCCCCATGCATCATGACCGAAGAAAACGGTGTTCAGATACATCACCAGAATCTCGCGTTTTGTATACAGTCGCTCCACGTGAACGGCGACGATCTGCTCACGAACTTTGCGGGCATACGAACCGAGCACCTCTTCGAGAGAGTCGTTCGATCGCTGCCCACCCACTTTCTGATACAGATTCCGCGCCAGTTGTTGGGTAATCGTGCTGGCGCCTTCTTTGGTGGGGTCGAGGAAGCGGATATTCCGAATGATGGCGCCAAAGATCCGACGCAGATCAATACCCCAGTGTGTGAAGAAGCGGCGATCCTCAATCGAAATCAGGGCATCGCGCATGGCCAGAGGGATCTCGTCAAACTCGCGGATGATCTCGCGATTCTCCTCGCGGAAATCCATCAAATGCTGACCATCTGCGGCGTACACGCGTGTGACGCGTTTTGGCTGCGTGGTCTCCAACTCGTCAATATTCGGCAGATTGCTGCTGAACATGGCATAGACCAGTACTGCACCTACGGCGTAAAGACAGGTGCACACGATGCCCGCCAGGGCTATTTTCATTACGAGAATACGATTCATAGCTGCTGTAGTTGTCGAGTCATTTACCGGAGGAATGAATTTTGACAGGGGATTGGCCCGTCGCTCTGGGTATTTTGGTTGTTGGCGTCATCTGGATTCAGATCTTCGTTGACTATCGTCGAAAACTTGGCAAGATCATGCCGACTGTTTCTCAAGTGTCGACGCGGCGCAACGAAATTACCAAAGAAATCGATGATGGGGCGACGGCACTCCAGTCGATTACTGGAAAGATGGCGTCGTCCCGCAAGGAACTCGATGATCTGGAGGAAAGGCGTATCGAGTTGCAGCTGCAACTCAATCCACTTGAAATGCTGATGATTCCAGCCGGTCGCCTGCGAATGGGCACGAACACTCCAGGGCGCGAGGATGAGAACCCGGAACATTTAGTCAGCGTAAAAGCATACTACATCGATAAGTATGAAGTGACGAATCTGCAATACAAGGAATTCGTCCAAGTAACGGGCCATCGTTCACCAAGTCATTGGCGCAACAACACATTCCCTGATGCGCGATTGGCCGACCACCCTGTCGTCAACGTGTCCTGGGATGACGCCAAGACATACTGCGACTGGGTGTGTAAACGTCTACCCAGCGAGGCCGAGTGGGAAAGAGCGGCATTGGATGATGGTCGCAATGAGTATTCATGGCGTGGCTCATCCAACGCGGACAACGCGAATTTCGATAACCCGGACGGCAAGACGACGCCCGTCGATCGTTATCCTAATGGCAAATCGGGTCTCGGTGCCTGGGATATGTGCGGCAACGTCAGTGAATGGGTCGCTGACTGGTATGATTCCAAATACTACCAGACAAGTCCGGAGAGTGACCCCAAGGGCCCCGATGGTGGTCATCAAAAGTGTCACCGTGGTGGTGGCTACCACGAGAATCGCATGGGGGTTCGCGCCAAGAGTCGTCACATGGCCATGTCCAGCGTCTCCAATGACTACATCGGCTTCCGCTGCGCACTCGATGAGTCGCTGGAAGAAGAAGACTGAAAAATCCAGAGGCCCTGGTTGATGCCAGGTCGCTGATTCAGGCGTTCCATCCGATCGCTGTGTGCAATGCGCATCCAGTCTATTCGTAGTACCCCTGGACCCGCCGAGTGTTGTAGTCGAGGCGATAGCTGATGTGCTCGGGCGAATGCGGATAGGTTTCCTGCGGGCCGTAGGGATAACGCTTCATGCCATGAAAAGGCAAAGGCTCCACGGTCAGCGAATGAGCTGAATGGAAGTCCATGTCTTTACCGAAGCCGTCGGCATAAAACAAGAAGGATCGCTGCCAACCCTCAGGCAGCGGCCTGAACTGGTCGGCATCGACGCTCAGTGTCAGTTCATCTCCGTGAAACATGATGACATAGCGATCGTCCACGCGCTGAAGCAGTGGGGAGACTTCACCGAAGCCTGTAAAGTCGCCGCCATGCGTGCCCCATGGGGCTTGTGTCGTGAGCTGGTCGTAGTCGTAGCGGAAGGCAAAGGTGCCGT
Organism: Gemmatimonadota bacterium; assembly: GCA_018660835.1. GTDB lineage: Bacteria > Latescibacterota > UBA2968 > UBA8231 > UBA8231 > UBA12574. The sequence continues at coordinate 98,968 of JABJJN010000053.1, forward strand.
GAATTGACTCATGCACGGGGTAGCCACGCCAATGCAGGTCAGCCGCGGAGAATGAGCTCCGCTGTTGTTCGACGGTACCGACAGAATTGCCAATCTGGAACTGATCCCAGTAGATGGACATCGAGGTTGTCACACGCAGACGAACGTGTTCAAGTTGTTCACCAAGTCTGCCACTCAGGTCAAAGACCATGTCTTTTGGCAGGCCTGCCGGGGTGCCCATATCATCGCTGAGCAATCTCCAGACACCGTCAGCATCGGCAACCTCAAGTCGTGGGGGCATCAAGTCAAGTTGGCGCTGCGCTGCCGCCCAGTTGCTGGTGGAGTGCGCATAGTCGACCCAGCCGTGGGCCACCAGCACTGGATGAGCCCAGTTACTCAGATCGCCGAAATCGAGTTCAAGGCTATATGGTTCGGCGTAGCCATGAATCGGGCGATGTCCAAAGTCCGTATACCAGACGTCATCGACAGCGAGCAGGGAGGCCGTCACGTCTCGGTCTGCATGATCGACAACGCGGTGTGCCGGGCGCAGGTCAGCCAACGCGTATGGATGGTTCTCTGGGTAGGGGGGGGATGACTGCAGGCGCTCATTTGGGTAAAGCCTTGTTCCTGGGGGATGATCAACGGCGATCAGTTCGGCCGCGTCGAGATAGAGGATCTCCTCCAGTTGGTTACCTACCTGAAATTCGTATCGTCCTTGTCGAGGAGCCAGGTGGGGGATGGCGACATACTCGTCGGTATCTGGCGTGTAGTATTGTCCGGGTTCGGTTAAGTAGCCGATGATGGCACCGCCGAGGAAATCAGATACAAAACGATAGCGACTACCATCCCATGCATAGAGAATCGGGCAGGAGGTTCCCTTGCGGTTCAATTCCTTGAAGCGAAGGGTTTGATCGCCGCCGCGGGCCAACTCCGACTGGCGAACGCCACTGGGCCACAGAATACGAATGAATTCCACCGAATCCGCTTCGCCCATGCCGACATGTAGCACTCGGGAGTCGCCGCCGCCACCACGCAGCTCGCGTTTCTGTAGGCCCGTCTTCGTATGTACCTCGACTTTGGCCCCATAGCCATCGCCAACACTGTTAAGTCCTTCAAGTCCGATGCGGACCCAATGCCCAGTGCCCTGAGTCTGATTCAGGTGGATCGAATGCCCGGTCACCACATCTATGCGGCCGTCAGTGTTCAGGTCTTCTGCGAAGATATGTGATCCCGGCTCTCCCCGGCCCTCACCTTGGAGTTGCAAAAGCCCCTGGACTGACAATGCGACCTGGAGTCCTTGCGCACCGGCAAGGACGAGGTCCAGATCACCGTCATTGTCCAGATCTGCGGTAGTCATCGCCGTGACCTGGCCGACAGGAAGCCTCTGAACGACGGTATAGCGTTTGCCTGCGTCGTTGCTCGACACGTATAACGTGTCGGCAGATCGGGTGATCAGGTCCAGATATCCATCAGGGCGGATATCTGCGACAGCAAGATCCCGGATCGCCCCGGGCATCTGTTCTGAAAGACGGTCGGCGCCGACGTCACTCAGCGTACCATCGCGATTGTTGGTGAACACGGCCATCGTTGCCCCCGCAGCGATGAGATCGACATCTCGGTCGTTGTCGCTGTCTGTGAAGATGGCACTTGTTGGCGCCGCCAGACTGGGTGCCAACGCGGTCTCGGTCATGTCGACGAAGGCGCCCGCCCCGTCGCTCGACGCCAGCAGTAGATGTGCGCCAAAGCTCAGCAGGTCGTGATCTCCATCATGGTCAATGTCCCCGAAGGCGTGAGCGACACCATCCAGATCGAGATTCTCCACGCTGAAGGTGCCGTCCTGTTGTCTGAGCAGTCGAGCAGACGGAATCGATACGACCAGGTCCGTATCGCCGTCATCGTCGACGTCACCAATCAGAGGCGCGCAGGTCGAGGCAGTACCAGCCGGCCACTGCCATGCATCACTCGGTTGCCAGGCACCGTCTGTGAAGGTGACCAACCTCAGAGCACCTGTCTCATCTACGCCAAGCAGTTCGCTTTGGCCATCCTGGTCGATGTCGACGCTGGACTGGATCGTGTGAAGCGATTGAATCTGTAGGGCGTCCGCAAATTCGATAGGAGCCGATCGATCGTCCCGACGGGGGCCAGAGGTGCCCTCTGCTTGTGCTTCCGCGTACTTCCCCTGGCCCTGATACGTGGTGCTGACACCCTCAAAGCCCGCCCGTGACAGGCGATCAAAGACGGTTAGTGCCTCGCGCCACTGGTCGATACGCTGGAGCTGGCGCAATTCGTGGGCGCGGGCGTAGTGAGCAGATAAGAAATTGGGGTCCAGTTCGATCGCTCGCCCATAAGCGCGCAACGACTCATCTGCACGGCCGAGTTTGGAAAGTGTTCGGCCCAGGTAATACTGCACGAGGGGGTCCTCTCCATCCGCGTCGGCCACTGTGGAGAAGGCATCCAGCGCCCGCTCGTAGTTTCCCCCTAGAGCATGGTCGATCAACCCCAGCGTGTAATTCGCGTGCAAATGCTGCGGCGCGAGTCGCAGACACGTCAGCAATTGGGCTCGGGCGCTGTCAAACTTCCCAAGACTATAGAGTGCGATACCGAGATTGGCGTGGGCCGTGGCGAACTCGGCGTCGATGGTCAGTGCCTGCTCGAATTCGGCTCGCCCACGTGTATAGTTGTGCTGGTCCATATACACGGCGCCCTGGCTGTTGTGCCACCGCGATTGCACCTGTTCAGAGGTCAGCGGGTCTTCGTCGGCGGGTGTACAAGCCATCAATGCCAGGCAGATTGCTAGAGTAAACCCGACCATCTTCTTGACGCTGATTTTTGCCACCTTTATATTTCCTCTCTGTTGCAAGCGGGAGTAGCTCAGTTGGTAGAGCCCCACGTTGCCAACGTGGTTGTCGCGAGTTCGAGTCTCGTCTCCCGCTCCAATTTTCTTGTAAAGATCACGTTTAAAAATTAACGGCCCGTCGGTGACGACGGGCCGTTTTTTTTGTCGCATGTGAGTATCGTGACGGGCAGACAGTTTCCCACTGCAGCAGAGATCGACGATGGATCTAGTCTGAACGACCCTCGAGTAGCTGCAAAAGGGCCGGTAGGAGAGTGACTGCTGTGATGAAGGCGCAACCCAGCCCAAGAAGAGATACGGTGCCGATCCAGTAGAGGGCTGGATGGTGTGCGGGCACAAGCCCGGCAAATCCAACCATCGTCGTCAGCGTCGTGGCCATTAGAGCCACGCCCGTCGTACGTAACACGAGACGTAAGGAACCTGGTCCAGCCTCGCGGTAGCGATGGAAGATGTGGACCGCATTGTCTATGCCCATCCCGATGACGGTGGGGAAGGCGACCATGTTGTAGATATTGATGCGGAAGTCGAGCACATACATCAGCCCTGTGACCCAGGCGAGGCCCGTGAGCAACGGCGTCAGAACCAATGCGGCACTCAGGACACTGCCAAGGTCGATGACGAGGACGATGCTGACGACCAAAAGGGTGACGATCACGGCGATCACCGCGTCATCCAGCATCAACTCGAGCATCTCCGCAAAGATGATATGGGGGCTCGACGCATAGAACGTACCCAGGTCTGTCTCGATCACCTTCACCTCGCGAGCGAAATTGATCGAATTGCGACCATCACGGAGAGGCACAGAGGCATTGATCTGGACGAAGTTGAGGATCTCACCCTCTTTGCTCGAGAAACTCTTCGTCATGTCCTCGGGCAAGTCAGTCAGTTCCAGGATTCTCACATCAAGATACTGGCGCAGCGAGTCGACACGCGTGCGGTCGTTCTCATCAAGCAAATCGAGATTGGCGTCGATCATCTGCCGTAAATCAGCGATCAAAGTGAGCTTCTGTTCCTGGTCGGCGGGGAGGAAGGAGTAGACGCTCTTCACTGACAACACCGTGGAGCTATCACCCCGCTCTGCCTGAATCCTCTTCACCTCCGCAACGACGGCCAAGGCCTCAGCGCGGCTCTCCGTCAGCACAATGGCGGGCGAGCGCGTCTCCTTCAACTTATCGGGCAGACTCGCCTGCGGCCCCGTTTGGACCACTTCGGGCTTAAGCTTCTTGAAGTCATACTCAAAGCTCAGATCGTTGACGTGGTAGAGGGAGAACGCAGTCGCCAATATGCCAAGCAGCAAAGTCAAATGGGGGATTGGATAACGCCCCCGGCGAATCAGGTGTTCGGGAACACTCGCCTGCTGCAACCGCACGAGACCAAACCGTTCGGCAAGGACGATGAAGGCAGGGCAAACGACGACCATCGCCACCAATGAAAACAAGATTCCTGTACCAACGATGAAGCCGAACTCGCTGAATCCTTTGAAATCAGAGAACAGGAGAGAGAAAAAGGCGACCGCCGTCGTCAGGGCTGTCGTTGTCAGCGCGCTGCCCGTGTGGCACACCGTCTCAATGAGAGCCTGCTCGATATCCAGTCCGCGTCTGCGTGCCTCGCGATAACGGGCGAAAATGTGAATCCCAAAGTCGATACCCAAGCCAAAGAGGATGGCGAAGAGGCAGACCGTAATCTGGTTCAGATTGCCGATGACGAGATACGTGACGCCAAAGGTCCACGACAGACTCATCAGCAAAGGGAAGACGATGAACAGCGGCGAAAGCAGTCTGCGGAAGTACAGGCTGATCAGCACCAGCACGCCGAGAAAGGCATACATCGCCGTCGACTTCAGATCCTGCAACACGATCGTGTACTGGGTCGAGGCGTTCTTGAAGCTGCCCTTGTACGTTACCTCGAGGGACGGATGATAACGCTGGGCGTCGAGGGATTCGATCGTTCGATCGAGGAGTGCCAGCAGGCGCTTGGTAAACTTCACATCCGTAATGACGCCGGTCGGATATAACCGGAGGATGACACCGTTGCCCTCCTCCGTCAGGTAGTAGTTGCGGTCATAACCGCTGAGTTCGTAGTGCTCATATTTCGCTTCGATGTCGCTGACATCGAGAGGATCTTCCTCGTCCTCCTCGAATCCCATATAGAAGGGATTTTTCTTCAGCGTCTCCAGTTCGATTTTGTCGGCGACACGACCATGTAAATCGCTCAGATCATCCAGATCCATATAGAGGAGTCGATTGTGGCTGAGAAACTCCATCTCTGCCGTACGACCCCGAATGACTGAATTGATCAGCGGGCTGCCCTCGAGAGAGTCGGCGAGGGCATGTATGAAATCGACGCAAGCAGAGAGTTCTTCACCGTTGACGATCACCATCAGTGGGCCGATGCCACCAACGCGCTCCTTGATCCGATTCAGTTCACTGACGCTGATGTAGTCGTCAGGTAGAAGATTTGCCGAATCGGCCTTGATCTTGAGTTGTGCAGCGAAGGAACCGGCCACGAGAGACAGCACCAAAGACACCAGAAGAATGCTGATGTGGTGATGATAGACGTAGTGAACGATTCGTTCGTATGTGCGCCTGGAAGCTCTGATGGAGGGTCTACCGATCGTCCTGCTGAAGCTGCGTCAATTGCACACGCAGTCTCTCAAGCAATTTTTCGAAGGAATGCCTGGCGATGTAGCGCCCGTACGTGCGACGATTGCCGTCAACGGTGCTGGCGCCATCGATGGACAGATCGAAGATCCGCCAGTCCTGGCTCTGGGGCTGATGCATTGCATAGACGATCTGCTTCGTCTCTCGTTTCATCGGCACTTGTGCCTCAACTCGTGCCCGTCCGCTAGCGTCGATCGCCTCGGCGACATAGCTGATGTCACCCTCGCGGTAGTACTGGACGAAAATGTCGAAATTGCGGCGTTCGATAATCCCGCGATAGACACTGACGAAATCGCGGCGCTCATCCACCGTTCTGCCATCCCAATGCTCGCCGAGGGACAGGCGACTCAATTCCTCAAAGTCAAAGGCACCATTGATCAGATTGCGGACACGCGCATTGTCGGCCGCAGACAGTGTGTCCGACCCTTCACTTCTGACGATCTGTTGGACCTTTGTGTCCAGCGCTCGCAGGAACGACGTGGGCGCCGGCACGGTATCGCTCTCGGCAGTTTCTGCATGGGTACTACGTGCTGAGGTCAGCAACAGCGCATTGATGGCGAGAACATAGACGAACAATACACGACGATTCATTTTAGCCTTCTTCCGCAGGTGTGATGCGGCTTGGACCACCCTCGCCAACGGTGGGTTCCCGCAGGTCGCCACAGTAGTCGGTGATCTGGCCACGATCGCGTGCTTCTCGTGACCACACGCGGATGTCAGCGTAGTATGCTTCGGCATAGGAGTCGGTGGAATTGGCATCTGTGAGCAGCCCAATGCCGAGCGTTCGATCCTTCGGCTCACTGCCAAAGACTCTCTGGTAGTTTTCAACGACGTCCGCCATCTCGAATACCCATTGGCCCTTGTGTTCATCACCGCTTTCCAGAACGAAGAAATAGGGTCGGGCAATCATGTCACGTCGATCTACGGTACCCTCTGGCAGTGTTGTGCTCCACACGTATTTGATCTGCCGCGGCAGACCCAGCCAATTCTGACTATAGATGACGTAGATCCCGGCAGCACTGTCGTTTGTGTGGCTGAAACGCTCGTCCCCGCCTGGAGGCAGGGCATCTGCTCGCCAACACCAGGTCATGATGGGGTGCTGTTGGGGATTCCAATGCGACCACTTCAACAGAATCACAGAGGCGCCCGTGTCCTGAGCAGCTAGATAGCGCTTGTTCGCGGACTCGCGCACGTGGTAGAGCTTGGCTTTGCGATCATCGCGCTTGCGACGCCAACCCCAGCCCTCTGGCAGTAGGCCTGGGGTCGATCTTGAGAAATCCTCGATGACGACATCTTCGCGTCCCTTCATACGTGCCTTCAATACGGCGAGGGAGTGATCTCCGTCTACAATGTCGGCGGCCAGTTCACGGTAGTACCTGCTCAGAAGGCCTGACACTCCATCTACGTCGGATACGGCCCATCGGCCCTCTCGCAGTCGAAGGTGGAGGGTGATGGACTGTGCCCCGTCCGAGATGGTGACTTTGCCGGCTTTCTTCTCAAAGTCTGAGTGCGTCAGCGTCCAGGGGGAGTCTCTCTTGCTGAGCCAGCGGGTGATGTCCTCCACGAGTCGAGTCTCGATGGCCTCATGCAATTGCTCCCGATGACGTCCCACCAGGTGCAGCAACTCCTCGGGAGCGAGGAATTGTTCGTAATCCTCCAGACTGCGCTCGATGTAGTCGCCATAGGCGCGATCTGAGAAGCTCTCAATGTCGGCGAGTCTGGCGACCATTTCTGTCGCCAGTGTGTTGGGAGCAGACAGTGGCCGCGCACCATTGAGGTATTCGAGTTGCTCGACAAACCAGGCGTGGCCATCGGCGCGAGCAGAGAAAACGGCGGATGCCGATATCACCAGGATGCTGAATACACCGAAGCAGCCACGCACAGTTGTTGTGGTGGACCTCATGGAGTCAGCCTCCCGCCGATCGCCAATTCGAGATCGGCGAGGGTGAGATTGTCTTTGTGTAAGGCACGGTAGTAGGCTTCCTCTGTGGCCCCAAGGGCTTCAAACGCGCTGACCAGTTCCTTGACCGAACTGGGTTCCAATTCGTATTCGTCTCTCGCTAACTGCAGCCATTCGCGAGTCAGGTTGCGTGCTTCGCGGGTGCTGACGACATCCTGCTGAGATTGCCGATAGGCATCGTAGGCGCGCCGAATCTCAACGCGGATCCCTTGCGCTGCTGTTGTTTCAATCGCCTCCAACTGACGCCGCTTCGCGCGTGCCTTGTCGAGATCGGCACCCAGCATGTTCCACTCGAAGGACTGGCGTAGTCCAAGAAATACGCCGCCATTGAAGAGATTGAACTCATCCTTCACGAAAGGATTGTGCTGGTCCGTGCGTCCAGGGGCTATGGCGTAGCGAATGCCCCCCGAAAGAAAAACCTGGGGGTAGTAGGCGCTACGGGCAGCCTGCTCCTGGCGCTGGCGAGCATCAAGTCCAGCCTTCAGGTGCCGTAGGTCCGGCTGCTGTCGCAAGGCCTGCGCATAGAGTTCGTCGATTGGTGGTACGATGGACGTCGTTGCGTTCAGGTCGCCTGCAACAGCAAAGGCCTGGTCCTCAGGCAGGCCCGTTGTCCACGCCAACGCCGATCGAGCGAACTGGAGCCCATCGTTGAGTTGTGTTGAGCGTTTGCGCAACTGTAGCAGGGCCAGTTTCAGCTTGAAGGGGGCAGAAACAGGAATGTCCGGATTGTCGAGTGTCACATCATCCTCCCAGGCGGCGAGTTCTTCTCGCAGACGCTCAACTAGCCTTGTCAGATCCTGAGCGAGGAGGATACCGAAATACAGCTCCTTGATCTGATGTTCCACCCCGAGCCGTGTGCTGGACAGCTTCGCCTCTTCGACCTCGACACCTGCTTTGGCGGCCCCATGCAAATTGCTGAGCAGCCCGAAAGTATAAAGGGGTTGGACAAATTCAAGTTGGGCCCGCGCGAAGGGGCCCAGGTCACGGACGCCTGATGTGTCTGAAGGAGGATTGAAGACGTCACCTTCCGCATCGGGCGTCAGGCCGCCGATGCTCTCCAGGCGCAGGCGGGGAAGGATGAAGGCTCCCCGAGCCTGTCGAAGTTGCGCTTGCGCCTCATCGACATCTGCACGCCCCGCAAGAATCTCGGCATTGTGCCGGAGAGCTCGATCTATCAGATCATCCAACGAATAGATCGATGTCTGTGCCTCAGCCAGCCCCGCGAGCAGACATATGGGGATCGTCGCCCATCGTGCAGATCGTGCAAGAAGTGACTGCCCCTTCATCATCAGGAGGCCTCTGAGTCTGAGATGGACTGTGGCTCGGAGACCGAGGCATGGAGACGGTCACTGGCACCGAAGGATCGACTCAACTGCGTAAGAAACAACCACCCGAGGCCGATCCAGAAGATCTTACGCATGCGTTTGGTAATACCCAGCGAAAGGCCCATGGCAGGATCGAGGCCCAGGGTCATGAACAGAAACACCTGACCACCTTCGAGGACGCCAATGTTGGAGGGCATGAAGAAGAACAGACTGTTGATCAGCAGTGTCAGCGCGGTGATCAGAAAAGCGACGTCGAAATCGATGGAGGCACCCAGGGCCCGAAGTATGACATAGGTCTCACAGGCTCCCAGCATCCATCCTGCGGCATGAAAGAGCATGACCAGTCCGAACCGCCCCTTCGACTCGCGGTAGAAGCGGGCGATGTTCTCATCAATGCGGCCGGCTTTTGCCATGCGGCTTTCCAACGCTTCCATGTGCAGGCCGAAGCGCTTCAGGAAATTCAGCAGGGACGTGAACATGTGTCGCTGTTTGCGAACGATGGCCCACAAGAGCAGGGCCGCCACAGACAGCAGTGCCAGCAGACCGCCCTGCACGGGTGCGGGAAGTGCCTGTGGTAGCTCCCAATGGAGCACCACCAGCAGCAGTCCGATGGTGGAGAAGGCGAGTCCCGTCAGAATCTGACCCGTCTTGTTGATAACGACTGAGGCGAGGCCTCTGGAAGTCGGAGACTGCTGGCGCAGCAGAAAGGCCTTGAGAGGTTCGCCGCCTAGATTGGCCAAAGGTGTCAACTGGTTGACCGCCTCGCCGGCCAACTTGGCGCGGATCAGCGTCAGCAATCCGGGTCGGAATGCACCGGTCGGAAAAGCAAAAGACCAGGCAATGGAGTTGGTTACATGCCAGCCGCTGGCCAGCAACAGCACAACGGGAAAGGCCCACTTCATCACCGCAAGACTGCTGAAAATGTCGCCCAGTCCCAAGGTGCCAACCAGATACCCCAGCAGCAGCAGACCAAGGGCCGGGAGCAATAGACGCAGGAGCTTCATCGACCGTCCTGCGCCGCCGCAACGGCAACGGCTGGTGTGGTGGTTGGCTCATCCTGCTCGTGGTGGTGAGCGAGCATCTTGCGTTGCGAGATGACGACGCCAAGTGTGAGCAAGTGGAGGCCTACGACCGTATACAGATAGAGCAACTCGAACTGATTGAGTACGGCGCAGACAAAATGCACGAAGGCGAAGAAATCGCGTTTGGCAACGAAGGAGTATTTCTCGAGGGTGCGGTACATAGCACCTTTGCGTTCGGGTGGTAGCGACGCATAGCCGACGAGATATTTCTGCAGCGACCCGTTGCCTGTCCTAAGAGCATAGTTGTACATGATGCCTAGGCTCACGAGCATGGCGATAACCGCTGAGATTCCGGCGTACAGATACAGAGGCTGGTCGGGATGCAATTTCGTCACAGCTACTAAGAAGGCTGCGTAGGCGCATAGGTAAGCGATGTTGTCCGTGACCGTGTCGAACCAGGCTCCAAATTGCGATTCGCACAGCTTGACTCTGGCAATTTCTCCGTCACAGCGATCCAGAACTGCCGCCATATGCCAGAGAAAGCCAGCAAGAGCAAGACGCCAGTATGGGAGCGGGTGGGACATGAGGAATGCCGCCGTGAGTCCTGTGGACATCACAAACAGGACGGTCACCATATGTGGCGAAATCCCTGTTTCGATGAGTGCCTTGCTGATTGGAATGGATAGACGCGCGTTCAGATGACGAGAAATGGGTCCACTCGTCGATTTGGTGACCTGACTGAAGAGCATCTTCTTCGCCGCTCGTGCCGAAGAACGATCCATGACGCGCCGCCACAGGTGCGGTTGCCCAGTGGCGGTACGCAGTCTTCTCCCGGCACTGCGCACACGCAGAAAATCGGTCAGGGAAGCACCGCTGGTGGCCACTTCATGTGGAGACAGTCCGCCATCAACCAGAAAAGCACCCGTGCTGACGTCGCCGTCGACCTTTTCGACAGCAGCCCCTTGGACATCGTCGAATTGCAAGGTCTGTGCGTTGATCGTTGGGACCAGTAGTGCCAGTTGCTGACTTGGAGGGGTGATCTGAACCACGACGTCATCCGCACCCGTGCCATCCGCGACGAAGGGTTTGAGGGATGTGTGGTGGTGCGCATGATCACCAAGCAGGCACAAGACATCTTCGCCCGAACTGAAGTGCATGTCCGCCTGCTGCCCCCAAGCGACAAATTCAAGTTCCAGATCGAGTTTGCGGGTCACGGCACCAATGGCCGTGTTCGACTCGGCGGGTGTTATGACGAGCAGTCGTCGCACGCCGGCGCGGGCCATGGTCCGAATACCTCGTTCCAAGAGTCGCAGACCTCCAAAGGAGGTAGACGCCATCTTACGCCCCTGCGCGGAGTCCTCGAAGGCAAGAATCCCGGCGGTGTTCACGCGAGCCTCGTGGAGGTGAGTGTGGTGTTTTTTACATGGTGGGGACCAAAACGACCAGGATTTCTGCGCACCCGGGCAAGATCCTGAGGTGTATCGATATCCTCCCAGGGAAGGGAACCGATATCGACGCATTGGATGCCGATGCCACTGCTGGCGAGTCTCTGGATGCCATCCAGATAGTAACTGGTCATAGCCCGTTCGCTCTGCACGGCTTCCTCTAGTATGCCATGCAATTGTGCCACGCCCTGTCCACGAAACGACAGCAGACCGACAGATTCGGCGTCGGTCTGTTGTACGGGCAGGTCCTTGCCGATCGCCTGTAAGCGACCAGAGCGGATGCAGACCTTCATGTCATCGTCGTCGTAAGCCAACTTCTGTTGCACCAACAATTGGCAATCGGCGGCGACCGGTTTCAACAAAAAAGAGGGAAGATCCGGGTGAAAGACATTGTCGCCATTGATGATGAGCAGATCATCATCCATTTCACCACGCGCCGCCCACAAGCTGATGAGATTGTCAGCGACAGCATAGAACGGGTTGTACATGACCCGCACCCGTGAATCGCCTGCCGTGGTCGCACGTATCTGGTCAAAGCCGAATCCTGCCACCACCACGATGCGATCAACCCCGGCAGCCGACAGCAATGAGATCTGTCGCTGCAGGATGGTCACCTGTGGCTCAAGTGCCAACAGGCATTTGGGCGTCTGGCGCGTGTAAGGAAGCAACCTTCGTCCACGTCCGGCGGCCAGAATGAGGGCTTTCAACGGGGGCACTCGCAACGCTTGGGCATCGGGGGGGGGTAGTTTCGGCCGCACGCGCAGGATATGAAAGTCTGCAGGTCACGCGGCGAGGCGGACGCGTCAAATGACGTCCATCATGTACGAAAAAAAGGGCCCCGGACAAGTCTTGGACTGCGTCAGGCAAGTCTTGGACTGTCGTCAGAGGCGTCTCCGAGATAACTGCACTAAGATACCCATTAACCTACGTGTGGTCAACGAGATAGGACATGTTTGACACACTCAGAACCAAGCATAGACGGCCCTCATATCTCCCCTATATTGGGTTCCTGACCACCACCTCCGAATCCGAGTCGAATCATGGACGCAGTAATCCTCGCCGCCGGTGCAGGAACGCGCTTACGGCCTCTCACCCTGTCACGCCCGAAATGCCTGGTCCCCATCGACGCGGATCGGACCCTTCTCGATCATCAGATCACAGCCCTCGCGGCCGTTGGTGTCGATCATATTCGACTCGTCGTCGGGTATCTGAGTCAGATGGTCCGCGAGCATTGTGGCGACGGATCGCGCTACGGTCTGCGCATTGGCTACGTCGAGAATCCCAATTGGGAGACGACCAATTCCATCTATTCGCTGTTCCTGGCGCTCGATGACTGGGATCAGGCGGGAACCTACCTGTGTAACTGCGACATCCTCTTCGATGCACGCCTGCTGCAGCGATTGGCGGCAAGCCAGGGCTCCGCAATCGCTGTGGATGCACAGCGTGATCGTTTGCCGGGGGAAATGAATGTCCGGTTGGATGAGCATCAACGTGTGGAAGCGATTAGTAAGCAACTGGACCCAGCAACGACCCAGGCTGTGAGTGCGCAAATCGTCCTGCTGCGCAATGGCGACGGCCAACAGGTTGCTGGGCAAGTCAGGTCATTGGTCGAGGCGAACGCGCTGGATACGTTTCCGACGGCCGCCTATGGTCCACTCGTCGAAGACAGGCGTCTGACGGGCGTGGACATGGCCGATGTGCCTTGGGCGGAAATCGACTCGGTGCAGGAATACGATGACGCGCGCGAGCAATGTGCACCGCAGTTGCTGTCATCGGGGAACGTGACGTGAATGACTCGCTCAGACTACGTAATAGTTGCCTATTGAGCCGGAAGACTTCGCAGATAGGCGATGATATCGCGAAGTTGGACCTTGGTCAGCCGATCAGCGCCGAAGAAGGGCATATACTCACCCGCTGACAGCGTGAAGGCGTTAGCATCCAGGCCACTCAGGACGGCGCCGAGGCCATCTCCTTCGCGCACCTTCTGTGCATAGAAAGTCGGGTCCTTGGATCGCGGGATGGCAACGCCGATTCCCGCATTGGCATTCGGATGACAAACGTGACATGTTGCGTAGAATAGGTCTCGTCCGCGGATACGATCGCCCCCATCGTGACCAAGATATTCCCCGGTCTTGTCTGCTGCGGGGGCAAGGGCGAGTGGTTCGGATAGCGGTCTCGGACTCTTGAATTTCAGATATTCAGTCAGAGACTCGACCTGCCTTGCCGTCAACTTGTCGGGGTTTTGCATGAAATGCTCGACGCAGACAACGGCGGCATCACCGATACTTTGATAGCGGTCAGGGTCATTTTCCTGCTGGCCCCAGTAGGTCGCACGCATCGTCGCATTGTAGAGCGGGTGTCCGGCCCGAAGACGACCATCTGGCTCACGCGTTTCGTCGAAGTCGCTGTGGCAGTTGATACATGCCAACCCATTCGTGCTCAGAGATGGTGAATGAAACAGAACCCGCCCTTCCGCCGCTGTGCCGCGGGCGCCGCGTTGTGCGGCAACCAACTCGGGGTTGAGCAAGGTCAGAATCGTGAGCAATAGTGCGCTTTTTCGGAACATGGCCATCCTGCAGGTCGTCGTGAACCGCTTCAGGTTCGTCGTGAACCGAAATTCTCGTGTTCTCATCGTCGCTCGTAGATAACCGGGACGTCGAGTATGTGTCAAGGTGAACTCCTGTCACAGCGGCCCGCCATCGAGGTGCGCGCAGCGAGCGAACACAATCTGCGCAGTGTGGATGTCGACTTGCCACATGATGCGCTCATTGCCATGACGGGTGTATCAGGCTCGGGCAAGTCGACCCTCGCTTTTGATACGATTTACGCGGAGGCGCGCCGCCGCTTCTTGCTGACCGAGCCGGGTGCCCAGGCTCTTGTTGAACGGCTGCCGCCGCCCGCGGCGGAGAGCATAGACGGTCTGCGACCGGCGATCGCTATTGGCCAGCAGCGACTGCGACCCTCAGCGCGGGCGACGGCGGGCACTCTGTGCGGACTCTATGACTATCTACGTTCACTCTATGCCCGAATCGGCAGGGCCCATTGCCTGGCGTGTGGGGCCTTGGTCCAGATCCACCGCTTCGAGGAGGTCCTCGAGCACGCCAGAGGTGTCACCGAGGGTACACGTCTCGTGGTATTGGCCCCCGTGGACATCGCTCACGATGCGCAGCAGGTGGCGCAGCGGATTGCTGAAATCGAGCAGCGTGGTTACCGGCGGCTTCGAGTCGATGGCAAGACGCTGCTGGTTGAAGAAGCAGACGTCGACGAATTGATCGATATGGCGGTGGAGGTCGTCGTCGACCGTGTCGTTGTAAAGAACGAGACCGGTCGACGCCTGAAGGGTTCCCTGCAGGCGGCAGCGGAAGTTGGTGAGGGCAAGCTGGTTCTCTTGAATCACGATACCGGTGCCGAGCAACGTTTCGCCGTGCGACCAGCATGTGTCGACTGCGGCACGTCTTTCCCGCCTCTCACGTCGGCGCTGTTTTCCTTTCATTCGTTGCAGGGCGCCTGCTCTGCGTGTCGAGGTTCAGGCATGACCGCCACCGTAGTGGGTGAGGGGTTATTAAATGGCGGCGAGAGTCCACTTGTCACACTCGACGAACTCTTTGAGCGGTTTTCCCAGACCCGGTTGAAATCACAGATAGAGGCCCTGTGCAAACGCCTCAAGGTGGAGACCGGTGCAGCTTTGTCAGAATGGTCGGATGAAAACATCTCGGTTCTGTGGGATGGGGATTCTCGTCGAGGCGGGTTCATCGGCTTGCGAAGAGTGTTGCTGCAACTACGCGCACAAGCAAGCGATGAGTTACGAGTGTGGCTCGATGCGCACTCGACCATAGATACGCCCTGCCCTCAGTGTCAGGGGACACGGTTGAGTGCGGCGGCGCGAGCGGTACGAATCCAGGGGGATAGCATTGACATGTTGGCGGGTGAGTCTCTCGTCGGCCTCGCGGAGCGGATTCACCACTGGGTTCTGGAAGCCGACGATGCCCCTGTCGCGGCGCCCTTGCTTGCAGCGATCGAACGAGGCGCGCAGTCTCTCATCGACCTTGGACTGGGATACCTCTCTCTCGATCGTCGAGCCGATTCACTCTCAGCAGGTGAACGCCAGCGCGTGCAACTTGTGGCCGCCCTGGGCTCTGGTGTCACGCAGGTCCTGTATGTATTTGATGAACCCAGTGCCGGCCTGCATGCCAGCGACGCTGAACGGCTCTTGCAGTGTTTGGCTGATCTGCGCGCACAGGGCAACAGCGTCCTGGTTGTTGAACACGACCCGGCACTGATTGCGGGGATGGATCTGGTCGTGGAACTGGGGCCCGGAGCAGGTCGTCATGGCGGCGAATGCGTCGCGGTGGGCTCACCCGCACAACTGTCTCAGGACACGGCGACAGCCAAGTATCTGAACCCTGCCAGTCGTGAGCCGGTGACGCGCAGAGGACGGACTGCGGGATCTTCAGGCTGGCTCACCTTGACAGGCGCTGCGGGGCACAATCTCCAGCAGATCGATGTAGAGTTCCCTCTCGGGCTGCTGACGGCCGTCACCGGTGTGTCTGGTTCTGGAAAGAGCACTCTGGTACATGATACGTTGTTCCCTTTGCTCGCAGCTCGTCATCAAGGAGGGGAGCGTCTGCCTCTCGGCTTCGATACGTGCACGGGAGACGACGAAATCGAACGCGTCGTCGCCATCGATCAGTCACCGATTGGTCGTAGTCCACGATCCAATGCGGCCACCTATACGGGGCTCCACGGTATTATCCGCAATCTCTACAGTGAGCTACCGGAAGCCCGTCTGCGTGGCTACAAGGCGGGGCAGTTCAGTTTCAATAGCGAAGGAGCCTGCCCCAGTTGCGATGGCAGTGGCCAGGATACGAATGGTCTCATGATGTCTGGCGGCACGGCTGTGTGTGCAAGTTGTGGTGGGCGGCGGTATCGCCGGGAGGTTCTTGAAGTGCGCTTTCGCGAGCACTCGATCGCCGATATTCTGGATCTTGATGTTGCCCAGGCAGGCGAATTGTTCGCTGCGATTCCGGAGGCGTCGCGGCGACTACAATTGCTCGCGGATCTTGGGCTCGACTATCTCGTGCTCGGGCAATCGGCCAGTACACTTTCTGGTGGCGAGGCACAGAGAGTGAAGCTCGCCGCCGATCTTGGTCGCCCAATGATGGCCGGAACAGTCTACATTCTGGATGAGCCAACCTCTGGATTACATCCTCATGACGTCGGTTATCTCGTTGAATTGCTGCAGCGTCTCGTGGATCGAGGCAATACGGTCATCGTCGTGGAACACAATCTGCAGTTGATTGCCGCCAGTGACTACGTCCTTGATCTGGGACCGGGGGCAGGTGATGCCGGTGGCCGAGTGGTCATCCATGGCACACCGCAGGACATCGCCGCCTGTGCGGCGTCCGTGACAGGGAGTTATCTACAATCTTGGATCTGAGGACAGGACACCGATGTCTGAGCTGCTAACTCGAGCACAGTCTCTGCTTCCCGAAGCGGGTCTCGATGCGTGGTTGATCCACGATTTTCGCGGCAGCAATCCCGTCTTGCCGAGACTGTTGCCGGCACCTGAAACACTGCCCATGGCAACCCGGCGCGTTGCTCTGGTGATTCCTGCGTACGAGTCTCCTCGTCTGATCTGTCACGCGATCGAAGCCGGAGGATTCGCACAGCACGGGCTCGACGTCATCACCTACGGCAGTCGCGGCGAATTGGAGGCGGCCTTCCGGCAGGCCCTCGGCCCGGCACGACGAGTTGCCATGGAGTATTCCCCCATGGGTGAACTGCCAACGGTTTCCTGGGTCGACGCAGGAACAATCGAGATGCTCAGGGCCCTTGGTTTGGAACCTGTCTCCTCTGCGGATTTGTTGCAAGGTGTTCTTGCCACTTGGGATGAGGCCGCTGTTGTTGGACACCATCGTGCCGCGATTGCTGTCGCTGCGGCGATGGAAGACGCCTTCGAATTTGTTCGACAGAGGCTGTCCACCGGCGACGTCTGCGACGAATATGAAGTACAGTGCAGAATCAGCGAGCAACTTGAGGGATTTGAGACGGACCACCCGGCCATTGTTGGTGTAAATGGTCATGCGGCAGATCCACATTTTTCACCGTCCGCGACAGCGCCGACGCTGATTCAGCAAGGTGACTGGCTGCTGATCGATCTGTGGGCTCGCGTGCCTGGCGACCAGAATGTCTACGCGGACATCACCTGGGTTGCGTGTGCCGGAACCCCGAGTCGACACCAGCAAAAGGTGTTTGACATCGTGCGCCGCGCCCGCGATCTAGTAATTGAAGAAATGCAACGTGCATGGCAGGCGGGGGAGTCGACTGCAGGTTGGCAACTGGACCGATTGGCCAGAGATCACATCGATCAGGCCGGATATGGGCAGGCCTTCGTTCATCGAACAGGTCACAGCCTTTCTCCTGGGCCGGCGATCCACGGAATGGGGGTCAATCTCGACGATCTCGAGAGCCGCGATACACGCCTGCTACTCCCGCATACGGGATTCACGATCGAGCCTGGAATTTATCTGCCCGACGACTTTGGCGTGCGCCTCGAGGTCGATGTTTACGTCGATCCGAAGGCAGGGCCGATCGTCACGACACCACTTCAGGACGAGATCGTCCGCTTGACATGATTTACGATCGGACCGGCTTGGCAATAGCTGGACTCACCTGGTACATGAGAGCGAAACAAGACGAACAATGACAAAACCGACTTACAT
Organism: Gemmatimonadota bacterium; assembly: GCA_018660835.1. GTDB lineage: Bacteria > Latescibacterota > UBA2968 > UBA8231 > UBA8231 > UBA12574. Next base: position 116,935 of record JABJJN010000053.1, read on the forward strand.
CACGACGCCAATCTATTACGTCAATGGCGAACCACACATGGGCCACGCCTACACGACGGTTGTGGCCGATTTTCTCGTCCGTTTTCACCGGTTGGCTGGTGATGACACCTTCTTCCTGACGGGGACTGACGAACACGGAGAGAAGATCCACAAAGCCGCTCAGGAGGCCGGCGTGGAGACGCAGACCTATGTGGATGGCTTGGCAGGTAAATTCGCCGACGCATGGAAGGTGCTGCAAATCTCAAATGACGACTTTCTCCGCACGACTGAAACGCGTCACAAAGACGTCGTGAGCGGGGTATTGCAGGCCGTCTATGACCAGGGCGATATCTACTACGACGAATACGAGGGTGCTTACTGCGTCGGCTGCGAACGCTACCTGACGGACCGCGAGTTAGTGGACGGCAAGTGTCCAGATCACAACGCGGTACCTGAGACTCGCCGCGAGGGGAACTACTTCTTTCGCATGGAGAAGCATCGTGAGTGGCTCGCCGCCCATATTCGTGACACACCCGACTTTATCCGACCTGTCGGCTACGCCAACGAGGTGCTATCGATCCTATCCGAACCGATAGGGGATCTGTCAATCTCACGTCCCAGAACAAGAGTGCCTTGGGGGATTGCTTTGCCGTGGGATGACAAACACGTCACGTATGTGTGGTTCGATGCGCTGCTGAACTATGTGTCAGCCCTTGGTTATGCAGATGGCGACCGCTATCAGCATTACTGGACGAGTGCGCGCCATCTGATCGGTAAGGACATCCTCAAGACGCACGCCATTTTCTGGCCGACGATGTTGCATGCCATGGGAGCACCATTGTATGCGGGGTTGAATGTGGGCGGTTTCCTGATGGGCCCCGATGGCCAGAAAATGAGCAAGTCTCTCGGGAATGTCGTCGATCCTTTTGTGTTGTCGCAGCGATATAGTCCTGATGCGGTCCGCTACTATCTGATCAAGGACGTGCCCTACGGTCAGGACAGTTCCATAGGCGAAGCGGCTCTTGTTGGTCGCTACAACGCGGATCTGGCCAACGACTTAGGGAATCTCGTGTCACGTGTGCGGGCCCTTTTGCTGCGGCACCATGACGGCACACTGCCGGCCCCCGTGCCGACTGCCACGGAGCAGGAGATTGTCGACCAGGGGATCTCGCTGACACCGAAGGTATCGGAGTTGGTTGGCCAACTTCGCTTCTGGGCAGCATTGGAAGAGGTCATGCAGTTCGTGCGCCGCCTCAATCGTTATTTCAACGACGAGGAGCCATGGAAACTGGCCAAACAGGAGGACGGTAGCGAGCGACTTGGTACGGTTCTGTACACCTGTGTCGAGGGCCTGCGCATCGTCAGTATTCTGCTGGAGCCGGCTCTTCCCACAAAAGTTCAACAGCTGCGCCAGAGTCTATCCCTGCAAGGTGGAGATCTGGCAGCTGCCGAACAGTGGGGGCTGGCACCGGTGGGTGCACAGATTCCCCCAGAGGCCGAGAATCTGTTTCCGAAGGCGGAGGTGCCTGAATCTGAGGCAGACTCAGGGGCCGCCGGCAAGGCTGCGGCAGGTAAGTCGCAGAAGGCGAAGGGAAAGAAGAAGACCAGTCCTTCCTCGGATGTATCTGCCGACGAGGTGGAGATCAGTATTGATGAGTTCTTCCGTGTGCAAATGCGGGTCGCCGAGGTTGTTAATGCTGAAGCTGTGCCGAAGACGGACAAGCTGCTCAAGATAGAGCTGAGAGTTGGCGAGGAATCTCGCACAGTCGTGAGTGGGATAGCCCAGTTCTATGATCCCGCTGATCTTGCCGGGCGGCGCGTCGTCGTCGTGACGAATCTCAAGGCTGCGAAGTTACGTGGCATCGTCTCGCAGGGAATGATCCTTGCGGCGGAGGACGACGACGGCAATCTGGCCCTCGTGGAACCCGATAAGCAGTTGGCCTCTGGCGCCACCGTCCGTTAGCGACGTAAAACGAACACCAGCAGGATTCGCATGGGGCAGGTGCCGGATGGCATCTGCCCCTTTTCTTGGATACTTCCTTGGTTTCGCTTGAGCGCAGCTCTGTTCATCGGGCGCGGGTGGTTGAGATGTGTCCGCGCCGATATATTGAGCCCGAATATTCGTCAGACAAAAACGAGAGAGATAGAGCCAGATGGAACGTATTCGCGTAGGATTCATCGGTTGTGGCGGCAATGCCTCAGGGCACATCGGTCGGATCCATGAGATGGCAGATGCTCAGGTTGTGGCCTTGTGTGACCCCAGTGCGGCAAGTCTTGAGCGCGCTCGAGAGCGCAATGCAACCCTTCCAGACGACATACCCACTTTTTCTGATCACAAGCAGATGTTGGAACAGGTGGAGATGGATGCCGTCGAGATCTCAACTCCCCACACACTGCACTTTGAGCAGATTACGGACGCACTGGATCGTGGGCTCCACGTACTGACCGAGAAACCGATGGTTTGCACCGTTGACCATGCGCACAAAGTGATTGCTCATGCGCAGAAGGCCGACAGAATTCTGATGGTCGCCTACCAGCGTCACCTGCAGCCAATTTACCGCTACCTGCGCAATCAGATTGCCTGTGGGGAGATGGGAGAAATTCAGTTTGTCTCGGCCATGCAGGACCAGGGCTGGTATCGCGGAACGATGGGACTCTGGCGCCAGAAGTTGTCTTTGTCTGGCGGTGGGCAATTGAATGACTCTGGCTCGCATCTACTTGATATCGTGCTGTGGATGACGGGACTTGCCGTCGACGAGGTGCAGGCCTACGTAGAGAATTTCGAATCAGAAGTTGACATCAACTCAGCTCTGAGTCTGCGCTTCAAGGGTGGGGCGATCGGTAATATCTCCGTCATCGGCAATGCGCCCTCTGGTGGTATGTGGGAGGATATAACGATCTATGGTTCCAAGGCGGCTGCTTACATCCGCAATGGTCACCTGACATACAAAGCCGCTGGTGCCGAACCGAGTGAGCCATCGAATCTGCCAGGTGCCACGTCGCCAGATCGCAACTTCGTCGATGCTATCTACGGGCGCGATGAGGTCCAGGTTCCTCCTGTCTGTGGGCTCAGAGTGATCGAACTGACAGAGGCCGCCTGGGAGTCGGCTCGAACCGGTAAGCCAGCGAGTGTGAAGAGCCAATGAGTTCAGCCATCGTTCGCGTCGGCATTGTGGGGATGGGCATCGGTCGACCCAATGGCCGCGCCCTGCACGCAGACCCTCGCGCCCAGGTGGTTGCGCTATGCGATCTACAACCCGATCGCATGGAAGAGTTTGCAGGCGAGCTGGAGGCAGGGCCTGTCGCGGGAGATCCCATCAAGCGCTACACAGATTACCGCAAAATGTGTCGTGACCCTCAGATCGACGCCGTGTTCGTCGGTACGCCGAATCAGTGGCACGTACCTGTTGCCCTTGAGGCTGTGCGGTGTGACAAACATGTGATGGTGACCAAACCGCTGGCAGATGGTGAGGCGCCGGCACGGCGTCTCGTCAAGGCGGCGGAAAAGGCTGGTGTCGTCAACATGATGTCTCTGTCGACACGATTCAGCCCAGAGAATCGTTACCTGCAGGACAAGGCCCGCGCGGGGTATTTTGGCGATATCTACTATGCACGTTCTCGTAGTGTTCGCCGCAATGGCATCCCAGCGTGGAATCTTGGCTTCATTCAGCCCGGCGGCGGTGCGTTCAGAGACATGGGTGTCCACTATCTCGATGCGGCATGGGCCATCATGGGACATCCGCGGCCTGTCACCGTATCGGGCGTGTCCGGTGCCATCTTCGGCCCCAAGGGACGGGGCTATTCGCGGCCGACTCCGCGTAAGGTGTGGCGGCAATTCGACACCGACGACTTCGCCGGTGGCTTCATTCGTTTTGCAGATGGGTCGGGACTGCAGATCGAGAGTTTCTGGGCATCTCATCAGCCTGCGGAGCGACAGATCGAATTGTTTGGGACCGAAGCGGGCGCTCGTCTCCAGCCACTGACTCTATACACGACGGATGCACAAGGGCGCGAGGAGGATGTCAGCGTTGCGCTTTCACAACAGGACGCAGCTGACCCGTGGCAAGCACTTGCGTCGCACTTCGTCGGTTGTATTCTGGACGGCGATACCTGCTCGGCGCCGCTGCGCCATGGTCTGCAGGTGCAGTCAATGCTTGAGGCGATGCTGCGCAGTGCCGAATCAGGACGTGAAGTCGCACTGCGAGATTCTAAATGAATGGCATTTGGAGCGGGACCACGGCACGGACTGGCGATCTGCAAGGGAGAGTCACCAGATGCCAATGAAGCTGACAGCTGAGCAAGTCGAGCAATACCTTCGGGAGGGCTACCTGTTCCTGCCTGATTACTTCCCCAGCGCTGACATGGAGCAATTGCTACGCGTGGCACGCGACGATGACGCACTCGCCTCGATTGCCAACGATCGACTCGATCGGGAAGGGCGCACGAGCCGTCTGTCTCTGCGTCATGAATTGCCTGATGATGCCTACGCGGCCTACACGCGCAGTTGTGCGATTGTAGAGCCGATGGAGCAACTGATGGGTTGCGAAGTCTCGCACTACCATCACAAGATGATGATGAAAGAACCACACACGGGAGGCGCGTGGGAATGGCATCAAGACTTCGGCTACTGGCACGCGAATTTCCTGTATCCAGACATGGCCAGTTGCATGATCGCCGTCGACCGAGCGCACAGGACCAATGGTTGCTTGCAGGTGTTGAAGGGGTCACATCGAATGGGGCGCCTGGAGCATGGTCGGGCAGGCGACCAAACGGGAGCAGATCCTGATCGCATCGCCGCCGTTGAAGATCGCTTTGAGAGGGTGTATTGCGAGATGACGCCCGGGACCGTCCTGTTCTTTCACAGCAATCTACTCCACCGCTCGGACGCGAACCGGAGTTGCGATCCGCGTTGGGCACTGATCTGCTGCTACACCAGTAGCGAAAATCCGCCCTTCCGCGACGGCACGAAGGGTGAGTTCTCACGCTTTGAACGGTGGGACGATGAACGTGTGAATCGCTCGCTGCAGGAGCACGAAATGCGCCAATCTGACGTGAGAGGAAACTGACATGGACGTGGAATTCGAGAAGCTCTTCCGGGCACCCTATGCGGTGCCCAACGCACTGGAGCGCGTCGACTCAGGCGTGTGGATCGCAGATCAGATCTCTGACAGACTGGCTCTGGTAGACATCGGTCCCGCAGGTGATTACGGCGTCACATTTCGTCAGCGTGAGATCCCCAGTGACTCATCCAATACCAGCGGCATGGCCATTGGCGAAGAGGGGCTCTGGTTGGCGGCAAATTGTGCAGCGACACTTTGGCGACAAGCACGGGAAGTCGACGCCCAGCCGGGTATCGGAGAGATCTTCAAGGTCGACCCCGACACGGGGGCTACGCTGCAGAGACGTCCTGTGCCCACTGGTGGTGGCGTGCATGGAATCGATTACGACCACGTGGACCCGGGTCATCTCTGGATCACCACGTTGAAGGAGAAGACGCTGACGCAGGTGCGGACGAAGGACTGGTCTACACAGCGTGTCATTCCGCTACCCTATACACGCGCTCATGGTGTGGTTCGTACCGAGACGGGCGTCTGGGTCATCCATACCAGCGAACGGGTCATCGTCCTGCTGTCTGTTGATGATGGCAGCGAACTGGACCGAATCACGATCCCAACCTCTGAACCGGAACCCCACGGTCTGTGTGCCTGGGACGATGGCGCCCTCGCCTACTGCGACGCGACGTCTGGTTGGGTCGTCGCAATTCGTGCCGTCGACTCCGGACTACGGTTGAATCACCGACTATGACGCTATCACGAACTGTGTCTGGCGCCACGATCGAAATCTCACGGTGGCGCACGGGGCGGCTGGCTGTCAGTGTCTTGCTGTGTCTCGCTCTGGGTGGGTGTGACGAAGATGCGCCCACAAGTCCAGCCGCCGTCGTTGCCGAGGGGATCTGGGAGATTGCTGAGGGAGCGGAGGCGTTGGTCACTGAGACTGGACTGACCGTGATCCACGTAGAGCACGGAACAGGCAAACTACCAGGCCGTGGCAGCATCGTTTCCGTCCACTATACGGGAATGCTCGATGACGGGACGATTTTCGATAGTTCATATCCACGCGGTGGCCCCTTCCGGTTTCTTCTGGGGCAAGGCCGAGTGATCGCGGGTTGGGACGAAGGGATCGCCCTGCTGCGCCAGGGGGGACGAGCACGACTCGTGATTCCTCCAGCGCTGGGTTATGGTCAGACCGGAGCGGGGGGGACGATTCCACCGAATGCAACCCTGACCTTTGACGTGTTACTCGTCGCAGTCGAGTGAGAACTAGTCGACCTGCTGCGTCACGCGTCCCGTCTTCGGGTCGTGCAGGAGGCGCTTGGTCGTTCCATCCGGCATCACCTCTTCCTTGATCAGCTCGAGACCCCCGATCTGCTGGCGCGGGATCGAATCGCGAATGTGTCTCGTTTCGCCATCTTGCCAACCATCGATTTCGATCGGCTCCCAGCGCTTGCTCTTGGCAGACGCATAGCAGGCATCGGTGACGGCATTCACAACATAGCCATCCCAAAAGGTCTCTCGTGGTGCGCGGTCCTCATCCATTGCGGCAAACATGTCATTGAACATATCCGTGTAACCCAGTTCGCCTGCTTCATCTCCCACCGGAAAGAGCCAACCTGTGTCCTGCTCCGCCTTTTCAGCGACATAGCCGCCCTGACCGGCAGCGGTGAACATTTCAAAGCCAGTACGCAGCCAGTGATTCAGCCAGATGGTGCCTTCCGTGCCCGATACTTCATCGCGAAGATCCATACCACCACGAAAGGCCCAACTCACTTCGATCTGACCCATCGCACCAGACTCAAAACGCACGAGAGCGATCGCATGATCTTCAGCTGTGACGGGGTGGACGAGGGTGTCACTCCAGCACATCGCTTCCACGGGTCGGTTCTGTTTGCCGACGAAATTCCTGATGATCTCGACGCAATGGCACCCCATGTCGATCATGGCTCCACCACCGGCTCGCTCCACGTCCCAGAACCAGTCTGAGTGTGGTCCAGGGTGTGTTTCGCGGGAGCGAACCCACAGAATCTGTCCGAGGGCTCCCGCCTCTACTGACGCAATCGCCTTGAGCGTCTTGGGTGGATAGACGAGGTCCTCCAAATACCCGGCGAAGACCCCGGCCGACTCGACGGCTGACAGCATCCGTTTCGCCTCTGCCGCCGTGCGCCCAAGGGGTTTCGTGCACAGCACGGCTTTGCCCGCCGCTGCGGCCATGGAGACGGCTTCGACATGCAGGTCATTTGGTAAGCCGATGACGACGACATCGGTGTCGGGGTCTTCTACTGCCTGCTTCATGTTGGTCGTGTAGCGCGGCAGATTGAAGTCGCTGGCCAGACCCGAAGCACTTTCCTCGGAGCGCGAATAGACGGTGTGAACACGATCGGTGCCGCGTCCCTGATGCAGAGTCGTCGTGTAGAAGCGACTGATAAATCCGGCGCCAAGAAGGCTGATGCGATGGGGTGTCATCTGTCATGCTCCAAGAAGGGTCAGGTCGTGGCCTAGTCGTGGTGATCTGGTCGGATGTGATCGAAAGCGGACGGCTGAGAATAGTCGCACGATACCGGCCAGCCCACAACCAGGGTACTGGCCGCCTGTCCTGACGAGGCATTCAGAGAACCATTGCTCTTGCTGGACAGGCAGGCTACCCTTCTCGCAACATCTTTGGCAACGAATACTGAGGGAGGCTCTGTGGCTGAAATCGACATACCTGTGCGCTACTACAAAGACTATCCAGGTGGCTACGACTATGGTTATGAAACGCTCAATCTGTCGCTGGAGGAGAGTGCTTTTCTGTTGGTGGACGTAGATGGAACCGCACCCAACGCCACGACGCAGCAGTTTATCGCGCCAGCGCTGGCAGCGGCTCGTGCGGCCTCGCTGCGGGTCGCTTACGTACACAATGATCTGCGCTTGGTGGCGGATCCTGGCAACATCGTTGGCGAATTCTGGAGCAAGACCAAGTATGCCGATGACAGCAATGTGATGGATCATTGGCGCGGTCTTGGACCCGACTACAAACCTGAGTATCTGGCGGAGGTCGCGCCGGGCCCCTCGGAGCCGAATTTTCCGAAATGGATCTGGTCCGGTTTCCACGACACTTTCCTGGATCAGCACCTGCGTAGCTGGGGCACTCGCACGCTTTTTGTCGTCGGCTACTCCAGACGAGCCTGTCTGCACTACACATGCGCCGAAGCAGTGGGCCGAAATTATCGTGTCGTGTTGCTGCGGGACTGCTCCAATCCACCGGGTACGATCGAATTCCCTGATACGGTCGACGAGTCACTGCCCGAAGGGGGATGGATCAATCGTATTACTCTGCGCAATTTCGAGCACCTGATCGGTTACACCACCACGGCGTCTGAGTTTATCGGCGCCTGCGAGGCCATCTGAATGAAGATCACCGATATCGACACGCTGATGATCAACTCCCCGGGACGCAAGTGGACGATTGTGCGCGTCCACACTGACGACGGACTCATTGGACTGGGTGAGGCGACCTATTCACAGAAGGAACCCGTCGTCTGTGCAGCAGTAGAGCACATGAAGACCGAACTGATCGGTCAGGATCCAAGCAGGATTGAGTGGATCTGGCATCATATCTATCGTCGCTCCTCCGTCAGTGGAATCTGGCGTATGGCAGGCCCCGTGTGGATGAGCGCGATGGCTGGCATCGATATCGCCCTATGGGACATCAAAGGCCAGGTGGCTGGACTGCCGATCTACGAGCTACTCGGTGGTGCCTTCCGCGATCGGGTCGATGTCTACACGCATTTTGGTGGTGCCACGCCCCAGCAGCAGGCTGAGATGGCGCTACAGAAGAAGGAAGAGGGCTATTTCGCCCTGAAGGGGGGAGCTTCCTGGCGTGATCGGGCGGCATTGGACTGGGATACGTATCTCGACGACGGCGATCCAGCCACAACGCAGGCCAATTTTGAGGCCGTGCGAGATGCCGTCGGGCCCGAGACGAAGCTTTTTATCGACTGTCACGGACGCTTCACCGTGGCCAACTCGATCCGCCTTGCCAAGCGACTCGAGCATCTCGACCTGTTCGCCTATGAGGATCCAGTCGCTCCAGATGATCTGACAGCCTATCCGAAGATCCGTCGGGAGATTTCAATTCCAATCATGGGATCAGAGCGACTCAACACAAAGAGCCAGTTTCGACGCCTGCTGGAGTTGGATGGGATCGATATTGCGCAGCCCGACATGATGTATTCGGGTGGTCTCACGGAGGCTAAGAAGATTGCGGCCATTGCCGACACCTTTCATGTGCCCATCTCCTTCCACAACACCAAGGGCCCCATTGGCATTCTCGCCGCCGCCCACCTGGAGGCTTCCATCCCGAATCCTGCGCCCATGGAGTTTGTCACCGGCATCGACTGGCGCGATGAGATCATCGATGAACCGCTGCGTGTCGAAGAAGGTCGGCTGCTTGTGCCAACTGGCCCGGGACTTGGGGTAAAACTGAATATGGAGGGCGTCGAGGCGCATCGCTGGCGTGTCGGCGATCCACGATAGAGATAACTGATGAAGATCGCTATGCTCCATGGACCACGTGACCTGCGTATCGAAGAACATCCCCTCGATACGAACCTGAGTCCCACACAGGTGCACGTGCAGACGCAGGTATCAGCCTTTAAGATCGGCACAGATCGCGGCAACTACGAGGGTGCGGAGCCCGTCGCCGGGGCCCCTGACTATCCGCGCTGGGTTGGGGACAGCAATCTTGGCATTGTCGTGGCGACAGGGGAACAGGTCACGGGTCTGTCTATCGGCGATCGCGTCGTATCCCGACAACCACATCAGTCTGAATACGTCGCTGAGGAGAGCCAGGGGTTGGTTCGGGTCCCCGTGGGTGTTTCGTCAGAGGATGCCGTCTGGTCGCATCTGTATACGCTGTCGGCCTTCTGCTATCGAAAGGCTCACTATGTGCCAGGGGAAGCTGTTGCTGTCGTCGGTCTCGGGGTCCTGGGATTAGGTGCCGTTGCCCTGGCACCCTACCTGGGAGCTCGGGTTGTGGGCATTGGCAACCATGAGACGCGGTTGCAGATGGCGCGTGACATAGGCGCCGATGCGGCGTTCATGTGGGACGACGAAGATCTACAGGAGAAGCTCAACGATTTCACCGGTGGCATCGGCATAGATCTGGTCATCCTCACAGCCAATCCCTGGCCCGCCTGGCGCACGGCCTGCCAGATTGTTCGACCCGAGGGACGTGTTTCGGTCGTTGCCCTACCAGGTCGTGGTGAGCCGCCACTAGACTTCAATCCCGTTTCCATGGACTGGTTCTACGGTAAGGGTATCTCCCTGATCGCTGTATCGGGGCAGGCTGCAGACCAATATCCAGCCAGGTCTGGGGATCGCTTTGATGCGGTGCGGACCTGTGAACACACGCTGGGCTGGATGCAACGTGGCCTGGCACCGAGTCGTCTGATCACGCACCGTCTGCCCTTCGAGCGGATGGCTGAAGCCTATGAGATGGCCTATGAGCGCGAAAAGACGATGCTTGGTGTCATCTTCCAGTGGTAGGTCGCTATGGCAGCCTGGGTCTAGGGTAGAGCGGGGTCTGTAGCCAATCTGGGATCCCCGGCATCGACCAACTCAGGATCTATGGGGTCAAGATCCGGCATCGCATCCAACCAGCCCTCCTCCAGGCTCAGCGCGACACCATCTGTCGCCAATTGCCTGCGCAGCCGTTCCATGTTTGCGTCGCCCCATGGCACATCTGCCTCGAATAAGGCCGCCGCCGTGCCGGCTGCTTGCCCCAGCATCATCATGGTTCGGCTCAAGCGGCAACTCGACGCTCCGATGGAGCTGAAGCTGGCCCCACGGCAGGCAACGAGCAGGTTGTCCAGCTCTTTGGGAAGCAGGCAACGGAAGGGCACACCATAAGGGCCATTTGGTACCGGTCGCGAAGGGCGCGAGCCATGAAAGTCGATGGCGTGATCGGCGAAGGTGACAATGTCCTCATGGTCCTGGTTCGCCAGTCCCGCGTCGAGGTCCTGCTCGCACAGCACATACTGGCCTACAAGTCGATGTGTTTCGCGAATGCCGAGGACAGGGCTCATCCACTGCAGCCGCCACTTATCGAAGCCGTGTCGTGTCTGCAGCAGGTGCCAGTGTCCTCGCGCCCGTTGGAAGGCGAGATCGTGTGCATCTGTGCCTAATTCAAGAGCCTCTGCACCCGTCATCAAGTGCAGGGGATTCATGTTGAGATCGCCATTTGGATAGGTGCGAATACTGGTGACCGGACGCAGATCGTCGATGCTGCGATCGACTTGATCGGGCCAGGGCTCGATGACGGCACCTTCACACTTCTTCAGTGGGGTGATGCGATAGCACGGACTGGCATTGTTCAGAACCAGCCCCTCTGCGTCAGTGGCAGAGGGTTCGCCGTAGGCCGTCGGATTTTCAGGGCCAAGGCGGCTCTCGCATCCAGCACTTCGTGCCAGATGGATGTCGGCTGTTGCGTCGATAAAACGATCCGCTTCCAGGCGCTGTCGCTGCCCATCTGAATCCTCGACGATGATGGCACGGATGCGTCGACTGACTTGATCGATCTCGACATCTACGAATCTCGTTCGCAGTCTCAACTCACATCCCGCCTGCGCAAGCATTGTGCACATCGCTTGATCGAGGGCCTGAGGTTCGAAGGTGATCGGCATGCCACTGTAGCGGCTCAGACTGTAGCGGTAGTCTGTGTTATCGGGATCACGGTCATACCATCCCCACGGGCGATCGGGGTGGTAGGCACAGCGTCGACGCTGCAAGCTGGTGTCCCGCATCGGCAGCAGCGCTGCGTAGAGCTCTGCGGGCAGGCTCGTGGCGCCGGCGACGGGCTCCCAGTTGTTGACGCCTGCCCAGGTGCTGGTGCCACCAACACCCTCTCCTGCTTCGACCAGCAAAACCTTCGAGCCAAGTCGGGCTGCTGCACAGGCTGCGCCGAATCCACCGCTGCCAGCGCCAACGACGATCAGATCTGCAGACTCTGTCAAACCTAGTAGACCTGCGGGACGAAGGTCTGTTCGTCCAGAGGGGGACGGACATACCCCGTATCTGGTTGACGAGCAGGCAAAGTCAGTTTGGGGGGTTGCAGATCTTCATAGGGGAGAAGACTGAGAAGATGGTGAATACAGTTGAGACGGGCGCGGCGCTTGTCGTCGGCGTCTACAACATACCAGGGAGCTTGTTTGATATCGGTGTGGCGAAACATGTCGTCCTTCGCATGGGAGTATTCCACCCACCGAACCCGAGCTTCCAAATCCATGGGGCTCAGTTTCCAGCGTTTGCGAGGGTCATCCATGCGCTCCTGAAAGCGCGCTTCTTGAACATCATCGGATACGGAGAACCAGTATTTGATCAGAATGATGCCAGAACGGGCCAGGGTCCTTTCGAATTCCGGACAGGAGCGGTAGAACTCCTCCACCTCCTCGGGTGTGCAGAATCCCATGACACGTTCCACACCGGCACGATTGTACCAACTGCGGTCGAAGAGACAGATCTCACCGGCAGCGGGCAGGTGGGGGACATAGCGCTGGAAATACCACTGCGTCTTCTCGCGTTCGGTGGGTGTTCCAAGGGCCACGACACGAGCAACTCGAGGGCTCAGACGCTCAGTGATACGTTTGATGACGCCCCCCTTGCCGGCGGCATCTCGCCCCTCGAACAGGACGACGACCTTGAGGCCTTCGTTGCGCACCCATTCCTGTAACCGAACCAGGTGCGTCTGCAGTCGTCGAAGTTCCTTCTCGTATCCATCTTTCTGCAACCTGCCACCGGGCCCGACGGCCACTTTCACCGGGTCTTTTGCCTTCTTGTCACGCTTTCCCACCGCTTAACTCCTCACCTGTTCAAAGTCGCTGCAGCACGTACACCCTTGGTAACCAAGCCGGGTTGGCCGGCAGCGGCAAGCGTGTGGAGTTTTTAGTCGCTTGATCCGGTACGCAGTCGGGCGTTCTTTAGGGCCGGGCGTCGGGCATCAGGATCCGCCGTCACGACCCACCTTTCACGATCCGGCTCTGCTTCATGACAACGATGGATGCCACCAGCCGTGCCCTCGGTATCACTGGTGAGCTAGAACTGCAAGATCGCAAGGTGTTGTGTCTGTTTGACGGCATGGCCCTGGCCTATCGAGGGCACTTTGCACTGATCAACAATCCGACCATGAATGCCAAAGGCATCAATACGTCGGCGCCCCTGGTCTTCACCAACACGCTGCTGGAGATCATCGAACGCTTCGACCCGACGCATGTTGCGGCCGTGTTCGATACGCCGAAACCCACACACAGGCACGAGGCCTTCGCCGAATACAAGGCGCAGCGCGACAAGATGCCTGAGGATCTGGGCATCGCGCTTCCATATGTCATCCAGGTCTGTGAAGGCTTCCAGATTCCCGTGCTGCGGATCGACGGCTGGGAAGCGGATGATGTGATCGGAACACTGGCGACGCAGGCGGAAAAGGCCGGCGTCACGACGTACATGATCACCCCTGATAAGGACTATGCACAGCTCGTAGCAGAGCGCACGTTCCTGTTTCGACCAGGTCGTGGGGCGGCGCCGCCGCAGTTGCTGGGTGTTGAGGATGTGCTGGAGAAGTGGAAAGTCGAGCGCATTGACCAGGTCGTGGATGTGATGGGTTTGATGGGAGACACGAGTGACAATATCCCCGGCGTCCCGGGTATTGGTGAAAAGACGGCGCAGAAATTGATCGCCGATTTCGACTCCGTCGAGGCCCTGCTGGATCGAGTCGAGGAGATCAAGGGAAAACGCAAACAATTGCTCATCGATCACCATGATCAAGCGCTGCTGTCCAAGCAGTTGGTGACGATCGATCGACAGGTGCCACTCGAGATGCAGATCGAAGATTTGCGCCGCAAACCGGCAGATGATGTGGCATTGAAGGGACTGTTCGCCGAACTCGAGTTCAATGCCCTGGGGCAGCGTCTGTTTGGTGATGACTATGACATGGTCGTCCAGCGCGTCGCCGTCGGCGGGGATACTGCACACGCCGGAGAAATCCGCACCCTGGCTGAGGTTGAGCACAACTACAAGACGGCGTCGACTCAGGACGAACGGCAGGCACTGATCGACGCGGCGCGTGAGAGCGGGAGTTTTGCTGTCGATCTGGAGACGACGAGTCTGGATCCCAAAACCTGTGAAATTGTGGGTATTGCGATCGCTCTCGAACCAGGACACGGCGTCTATGTTCCGTTGCCAGAGCAGGCAACCGAGGCAAAGGCGATTCTGGAGGAATTCCGGTCGTTGTTCGAGGATGCGTCTGTAGAAAAGGTCGGACACAACCTCAAATACGATATCACCGTTCTGCTCTGGCAGGGGATCGAGGTGGGGGGGCCATTGTTTGACACGATGGTGGCAGCTTTCCTCGCCGTTCCCGATCTGCGCCGCAGTCTCGACTATCTGGCACAGGCCCTGCTTGGTTATCGTCCGATACCTATCACCGATCTGATTGGTGCAAAGGGAGACGAACAGAAGAGCATGCGTGAGGTCGAAGTGGAGGCCTTGACCGAATACGCCGTGGAGGATGCAGACATCGCCCTGCAGTTGGCGGCGGCCCTACGGACACTGCTCGACGAGAGTGAACAGCGGAAGCTCTATGATGAGGTCGAAGCACCGCTGATTCCGGTGTTGGCCAAGATGGAATTGGCAGGTATTCGTGTGGATGCTGCTTGTCTCAAGCTCATCTCAGATGATCTGGCGACGCAGATCGAGTCGTCGGCGCAGCGCATAGAGGAACTGGCGGGAGAACCATTCAATCTCAATTCTCCCTCACAGATGGGCATGATCCTGTTCGAGAAGCTGCAACTGGATCCCAATGCTCGCAGGACGGCCAAGTCAAAGCAGTACAAGACAGATGAGATGGTGCTGACGCGGTTATCGCATGAACACGAGATCGCTCGTCAGATCCTGCACTATCGATTGTGTACGAAACTCAAGTCGACCTATCTGGACATGCTACCCGGGGCAATCTTCCCGCGTACGGGCCGTGTGCATACACACTACGAGCAGGCCGTGGCGGCGACGGGTCGGATGCAGTCAAGCAATCCGAATCTGCAGAATATTCCCATTCGAACCGAGCAAGGCCGGGAGATCCGCCGCGCTTTTGTGCCCGAGGGCCCCGAATGGACCCTGCTGGCAGCCGATTACTCACAGATTGAGCTGCGCATCATCGCCGAGATTTGTGGTGATGAGCGCATGAACCAGGCCTTCACAAATGACGAGGACATTCATACCGTCACGGCGAGCCGTCTCTATTCGCTGCCACCGGAGATGGTGGACGAAGACATGCGGCGGCAATCCAAGACCGTCAACTTCGGGATTATCTACGGAATTTCAGCTTTTGGTCTGTCTGAGCGTCTTGGCATCCCGCGGAATCTTGGACAACAGATGATCGAACAGTATTTCGAGGAGTATCCCGGTGTCAGGAAATACATGGATGAAACGGTCGAATTCTGCCGGGAGAACGGATTTGTGCAGACGTTGCTGGGACGCAGACGCTACCTGCGGGACATTAACTCACGCAATCGCAACATTCGCTCCGCCGCCGAGCGCAATGCCATCAACTCGCCCATTCAGGGCACCGCCGCGGACATGATCAAGGTCGCCATGATCACCATCCAGCAGGAGCAAATTCGCCGCGGATGGAAGACGAAGATGCTGCTACAAGTGCATGATGAGCTTGTCTTCGACCTCTATCGCGAGGAAGAAGAAGAGGTCCGTCAGGTCGTTGAAGAAGCGATGAGCACGGCGATTCCGATGAAGGTGCCCATTGTCATCGAGATGGGTACGGCTGACACATGGTTGGAAGCACACTGATACCCGGTTGCAACAAGGAGCACGCCAGTGACCATTCGTATTGACACACATACCCACTTCTATGATCCCACTCGTGATCAGGGAATTCCCTGGCCACCGGCTGACAACGAGCTGCTGTACAGGACATGTCTTCCACAAGACCACCGGGCATTGGCCGAGCCTTGCGGCATCACGGGTACGGTCGTTGTTGAGGCAAGCGCCTGGGTCGAAGACAATCGTTGGATTCTGGATCTGGGCGAAAAGGAGCCCTGGATCGCTGGGTTCATCGGCCATATCGATCCGGGGGACGACTTTGCATCGCAGCTGGACGACCACGCCGATCACCCACTGTTCCTCGGGCTGCGCTTTGGCGGTGGCCACTTTGACGCGGAATCAGCTGCCGTCGATGCGGCAGTGGGTGCACTGGCAAGTCGAGATCTGACACTCGATGTCCTGATCCGTGGTCGCCAGCAGGTTGTTGGTGTCGCACGGATCGCAGCGGCTTATCCGGATCTGAGAATCGTCGTGAACCATGTCGCTCACGTGCCCATAGACGGTGCAGCGCCTGATCCGGAGTGGGTGGAATGGATGCGACAGCTGGCCTCCCACCCGCAGGTGTATGTCAAAGTCTCGGGATTCGTCGAGTTGTCGACTGAGCAACCAGCCCCCACCGATGCGCAGCACTACCAGGCGACCTTCGCCGCTCTGCTGGATGCATTCGGTGGTGAGCGTCTCGTGTTTGGCAGCAACTGGCCGGTGTGCGAACGTGCCGCGTCGTTAGCTACGGTTGTGGGCGCCGTAGAAGCCTTCGTCGGGGAACACCCCGATCTGGAGGAGAACATTTGGTGGAAGAATGCGAAGGCCGCCTACCGCTTCGATCTATGAACTTGTGAGACCCGCTCTCGTGTCATATACATCCACCTTCTGTGCGACAGATCACGCTCGCCACCATTCGGTTTGGTCAGGAGAGGCCACGTAATGCGCATTCCACTGAATTGGTCACCACGCAGCTGGCTGCTTCTGATGGGAGCACTGCCCATCCTTGCTGCACTTTTCTACCCGCAGCCTGTCATGGCCAGTGAGGGACTCGATTCAGGCGATACGGCCTGGATGCTCACAGCGACGGCACTGGTGCTGTTTATGACCATCCCAGGTCTGTCTCTCTTCTACGGCGGACTGGTCAGGGCGAAGAATGTGCTGTCTGTTCTGATGCAGTGCTTTGCCCTTACCTGTGTGATGACCCTTGTGTGGGTCTTCTGGGGCTACAGCCTCGCCTTCGACACGAGCGGCATGGAAGCGGGTGTCGTGAATCTGAGTTCCTTTGTGGGAGGCTTTGGCAAGGCGTTCCTGGCGGGGGTAGGAATAGAGGCGCTGACGGGTACCGTCCCCGAAACGGTCTTCGTCACTTTCCAGATGACCTTTGCCATCATTACGCCCGCTCTGATCGCGGGTGCTTTTGCAGAGAGAATGAAGTTCTCGGCCATGATGCTGTTCATGATCCTGTGGTCGACCGCCGTCTACGCACCCATATGCCACATGACCTGGAGTGGTGATGGTGCCTATTTCTGGGACAAGGGAATTCTTGATTTTGCCGGTGGCACTGTCGTCCACATCAATGCCGGCATCGCCGCGCTGGTGGCGGCTCTCGTGATCGGCAAGCGTCGTGGATATCCCGGAATTATTCCACCCCACAGTCTGGTGATTACCGTCATTGGCGCTTCCATGCTGTGGGTTGGTTGGTTTGGATTCAATGCGGGATCCGCCCTTGCCGCCAATGGTGCGGCGGGCATGGCGATGTTGGTCACGCAGATCGCGACAGCAACAGCGGCGGTAACCTGGATGCTCGTCGAGTGGCTTCAGCACGGGAAGCCGAGCGTGCTGGGTGTTGTCACCGGCGCCGTTGCCGGTTTGGTTGCCATCACACCCGCTTCTGGTAGTGTGGGCCCCATGGGTGCTCTGGCGATCGGCGTCGTTTCTGGCGTCGCTTGTTTCTGGGGTGCCACCAGCCTCAAGCACAAACTGGGTTACGATGACTCTCTCGACGCCTTTGGCGTGCATGGAGTAGGTGGGATCGTTGGTGCCCTTATGACGGGTGCCTTCGCCGCCGAGTCACTCGGCGGACAGGGACTTGCGGAGGGCATGACCATTGCAAGCCAGCTGTGGGCGCAGCTGGTGGGTGTAGTGATCACCATCCTCTACGCTGGCATCGTCTCTTTCGTTTTGCTCAAGATCGTTGATTCCGTCATCGGTCTACGTGTGGCAGAAGATGACGAGGAACGCGGATTAGATATTTCATTACACAACGAGCAAGGGTATTACTCCGAGGTGTGAGATGCGCGCGAATCGGCGCGTCATGGCACGCGGAACCACACCACGAGGACAGCGACTATGAAACTGCTGAAATGTATCGTCCGTCCCAACGCTCTCGAACAGGTGAAAGAGGGACTCAGCGCTCTTGGGATTATGGGAATGACCGTGAGCGAGGTGAAAGGCTTCGGCCGTCAGAAGGGGCACAAAGAGGTGTATCGTGGCGCCGAATACAACATCGATTTCACGCCAAAGCTCAAGATTGAGGTCGTCGTCGGCGACAGCATTGCGGCGCGGGCGATTGATGCGATCAAAGAAGCGGCCAATACGGGCAACATTGGCGACGGCAAGGTCTTCGTTCTGCCCGTCGAGGACGTGGTCCGCATCCGCACGGGTGAAACGGGTGAGGCGGCGATCTGACAACCATTTTAGTGGATAACACGGGAAGGGAGGTGCGCTGTTGATGAAGGCGCAGGGGAGCGGCCCAGGCAACGAATCTAATGAGTCCAATCGTTGGGTGGCTGAATGGGATAATGGAGATTGGCTCGCAGCAACTCAGAGTGGATTATGGTTGGGACGCCCGGGT
Source organism: Gemmatimonadota bacterium (assembly GCA_018660835.1). GTDB lineage: Bacteria > Latescibacterota > UBA2968 > UBA8231 > UBA8231 > UBA12574. Next base: position 135,673 of record JABJJN010000053.1, read on the forward strand.
GCCATGTGGCGTGGCTCCGGGCCCTACGAGCATTCGCTGAATAGTCTGACGCGTTTCGCCGATGGGATTGTCGCAGGCGCAGATGGGGGACTCTGGCTCATTACGCGGGGTGGGCCCCGCTGGCGGCAACTTCACGATGAAGTGCTGACACTCGTCGAGGCGGTAAGCATGACGAGTGATGAACTCCAAAGTCTCGTTGTGGCCACGGGCTACGGTGTGCATCTGCCCACCGTTACAGAGCAGGATGTTCTGTGTTGGTCGAACTGCAGCGAGGCTCTGTCTGCACCGAGCGCCCGCTATAGTACCGCTCTGCATCTGCTGGATTCGGAGACCTGGCTTGTTGGCACCGAGACCGGGTTGTTTGTCTGCGCCGAGCACGGGCATCGTTGGTCCGCAACGTCAATAGCGCAAGTGGCTGTTCGCGCCTTGCTGTCTACGGATGAGGGCGTGTGGGCAGGGACCGACAATGGTGACATCTGGTTTGCAGCCGATGGACTTGCCTGGCAGCATCACTCCCGTCTGGCGACCGCCGAATCGGCACTCAATGAATCGGTCCTCGCTCTGGCAACCAATCATCACGGGACCTTGTTAGCAGGAACGACGGGGGGAATCGTCGTCAGCGATGGTGATCGTTGGCGCTCGACGGGTCCCACCCTACCAATGGCCGCCGTCGCCGTCGACACCCGCAGTCCCTCGACCTGGGTCGCCGGCGCGTCGCCTGGTGGACTCTGGTGGACGGAGGATGGCGACGCCTGGCAGCAGGCCGCCGAAGCGCCCAAGAGCATTCGACATCTACTACCCCCGGATCAGGTGCAATGACTACATATACAGAGGATGTCGATTCCCGCGCTCTGCAGATTGCAGAGGCGATCAACGCGCGTGAGGCGAAATCAGTCTGGAGTATTCACGCATCGATGATCTGTGGCGAGGACGCAGAAGCCGCCTCCACCTTGCTGGCTGAAAAATTCGGCCCCATCGGCGACGGTGCCTTCGCGCGAAATGCGGCTGGAACATTTGACGTCCTGGCAGCGATGAGCGTCGTATGTCGATGGGGAGATCAACTCTCCAGAGAGTCCCTCAATCATGTCCGTACCGTCTTCACCGATGGTGTGCTGAGTCGTGGGAATACGGAAAATCACTGGCTGATGCACTATGTGGGTAGTCTGCTTGCCTGCGAACGATGGCCTGATGAGCCCCTCTGGTGGAATGGAATGACACCGGCCGCGACCCATGGGGAGGCTGATCGGTGGTTGCGCGGCATCATCGACCGCACGGCTCGCTGCGGACACCACGAATACGATTCACCTCAATATCACCCGTGGCATCTGCTGCCGATGGTCGTGCTCGCCGATCACGCCAAGGATGCCGGCCTAAGACAGTTGGCGGCGCAGGCGGCAACCCTCTACACGGCTGATATGGCGCTGGAATACTCTCAGGGAGGATGGGCAGGCGGACACTCCCGAGAGGGTTATCGGGAGAACACATGGACTGTTTCCGGAAATCTCGGTGTGCTGCAGTATCTGTATTTCGGTGGTGAGCCCTTCGCTGCTGATCGACATTCCCACCCACTTGGCGGAATCGCTCTCGCCGCTACATGGCGACCTCCCGAAATTGTTGCTCGCATCGCTCTCGACCAAAGCAGTTTACCCCACGTCGTGCGCAAGACAAAGGCACCACGGGAGATCCATCGGCATGCAGATCAAGCGCCCCGTGCCGTGCGAAAATACACCTATCTGAGTACATCCTTTGCTCTTGGAAGCACGCAACTTGGCATAGATCCACCAGCGGGTCCCATCGACCTGGTATCATGGGATCTGGGCTGGGGAGGCCCCAAGCACAGTGCCAAGGTTGTCGCCAATCACCCCTATCGATCCCCCTTGCGGTTCTCCGCTTTTCTCGGTGGCCTGCCACAGAGTATTCGACGTGGTATCGCTGCGCCCAAACCATATCTCCAATGGCCTGATCGTCTCTTCGGCGCATCACCCTATGAGCGGATCGTCCAACACGAAGGGGCGATTCTGGTGTTGTATCGTATCCCCGAAGACGATGAGGCCCCCTATGTAAATCTCTATCTACCGGCGACGGCGGCGTGGAAAGACACAGGCAATGGCTGGCTCTGTGCGAATATGAATGACACGCACTTCGTTGGCGTTCGACCGATTGGACCCTATCGATGGGATGTGATCAAGGAAGATGACTTCATCGATGGCTGGCTTCTACGTATAGATGACCGATGTGCCGGCGTCGCAGTCGAGGCGGTTGAGGCGGCTGCAGTAGATGGCGGATTCGATACGTTCGTGTCCAGCCGTACAGGGGCACTCGATGTGACGAACTGGCCTGCACAAGGCAGGGCGACGATGAGGACGATGAGCGGAACCCGGCTGAAAATGGACTGGCCTGCGTCGGGTGAGGCTGTGCGGCAGATCGACGACCAGCCCGTTGATGATGAGTACGATCTCTACGAGGCGCCATCCATTGCGCAGGCGAAGCTGGGCGATGGGAGGATCATCTTTGAACATGATGGAGAGCGCCTCGAACTCGACTTTGGCATCGATGCCGCATCCCCTCTGATGCCCATGAGATGCGTCGGTTAATGGGCATGGGCAAGACGTGATGGAGCACATCCTTGAGCGCGTCGAGGATGCCCTGGGCGCTTTGGTCCGCCTTGCTGACAAACATGAAGGACTGATTCCATCGATCCTCGATCTCGATGGGACCCAGATGTTACAGGAGATGCCGGCAGCTATCGAGGGACAGCGGGACGGGGACAGGGCCTTCCGGGGCAGCAATACGATTCACGATGAGGCCACCCTTGCGACGCTCTATGCGCTGGCGCTTGCCCGGGGGCGAGACGACTTGCGGGGCGCTGCGGATCGCTATCTGCAGCGATTTGCCACGCATTGTGCCGTTACACCTACCGGACTGTTCCCCTGGGGGGAGCACGCATTCTGGGATCTGGATGCCGATTCGATCGGTGACAGCCACAAGCGACGGGATCCATCACGTGCGGGTAGCGCAATCCATGATCACCTGCGTGCGACTCCCTTCTGGCTCTGGGAAAAGCTCCAGCAGTTCAATCCATCCTGCGTCCAGGCCTTTGCAGACGGTCTGCAGTACCACTGGACCCAGGGGGAACCGGCCGAATACATCCGTCACGCAACCATTGAGACACGTCAACTCCATCCACGGGGCGATCGTTCCTGTGATTTTCCTCGACATGGGGGATTCTTCATCTGCGACTGGGTCTTCGCCTACCAGACACAGCCACGAGCAGAGACGCTGCATCAGATCGAGTCCATGCTCGACTATTGGTGGTCAAAGCGAGATGAGCGTGGTCTGCTACAGATCGAGAGTCGCACACCGGAGCAAAACGATCGCTTCCACGATGTAAATGCACCCGCTCAGACCCTGTCGCTGGCAGTGAGTCTGTTGGAGGCGGCAGCACGGTTGGATTCTACGACAGATCTCGCGCGTCGGATGCGCAGCAGAGCCTCAGTTTACATCGATGCCTTCTTCGCCGCCCCGCACGATCTGGATGCGGGCGTCTTCGTCATTCTGTCGAAACGGTCGACGAACGAAGTATTTCAGTCGATGCCGGTCTGGGGGAGTGTCTATGGTGTTTGGCCCGCTTCCTACGTTGCCCTGACGGCTCTGCTTGGCTTCCGTCACACGCAGGATGAACGCCTGTTGGACTGGGCCCGGTCCGTGGGGAAATGCTACGTCGCTGAGCCATTGCCCGGACATGTCAATGTGCCGGCAATGGATGCGGGTCTTGGTCTCGGATTGCTGTCTGATCTGTACGACCAAACTGGCGAACCCAGCTGGATCGAATCAGCCCAGCGCCTGGCTGTCAATCTTGTCGATATCTATTTCGAACGTGTGCTGCCAGCAGGGGCGTCGGGAATCAATTGGTACGAATCGCAGATGGGGCCCGGCTTCCTCTTACATGGACTGGCGCGTACAGCCTTGCTCTCACGCAGTCGCCAGGGATGCGTCCTGGCCGCCGACTATACGGCCCGATGACCATCAGGTATCCCTGTATTGATTCGCACCCTATATTCTCAGCCCTCCCCACGATGTGCCAACAGTAGCACTGCGACGATGGCGTCGATCTGCAATCATCTTAGGCCATTATTCCGCTTGCAGCGGATGTGGTTCGTCCAGCGTCGATAACGACCAACCTCTGATACGGGAGCCCGACCCTCATGGAGGAAGTAGTTCGCCACAACTGCGGTTTTTGCGTTGCCCACACACTGCACGATGCATACGCATTCATCCGCTCATTGCAGCATCGTGGTCGTGAGGCGGCGGGCATTGCCGCCGTGGGAGAAGGGCGCATCGATGTGATCAAATGGGCCGGCGGTGTCGATCGTTTCGACGTAACAGATCTTCATAAGATCTTTCCAAGCCCGTCCTATCACACCTACATGGCTCACGTGCGCTACGCAACCAGAGGCCGCAAGGATTCGATTCTGTCCGACGCGCACCCGCATACACTCGGCGGGCAAGTTGAGGAACGCGGAAATCACATTCTCATCCGCGATTGCGAAATGGCGGCAGTCCACAATGGCCAAGTCGACCTGAGTCACATGGATGACCTAGATCTGAGTCGAATGCAATCCAGCTGTGACACAGAAGCGCTTCTGTATCTCTATCGACGCGACGGCGAACACAATTTCCTCCGCACGATACCCGGTGCCTACACCATGGCGATTGCTGATTATCGCAAGCGGGATGTCATTGTCTTACGCGATCGCACAGGAATCAAGCCGGGTGTCCTGGGTTGGAAGGACGGCAAATACGGCGTCGCCTCAGAGGACATCGCTTTTCGCAAGAATGGCGGTGACTACATCGAGGATCTGGATCCGGGGACGGTCTACTATCTGTCACCCGAGGGTGACTATTCCAAAGAGCCACTCGTGAAACCCGATGTGCGTCACTGTTTCTTTGAGTGGAACTACATTGCAGACGTTGATTCCAATCTCAACCAGGTGAGTGCGCGCCGCGTTCGGGAGACCCTCGGCGAGGTCCTCGCCGAGGAATTCCAGCCTTCTGATGCCGATCTTGTGACCTATCTACCACGATGCCCCGAGGTGGCTGCACGCAGCTATGCAAAGATGTCGAATCTGCCCTTCGAACCCGTGTTCTACAAGATGCGCGGCGAGCGTTCATTTCAGGGGTCCAATGCGCAGGATCGGAAACGTTCGATCGATGAGAATCTGCATCTGCTACCGGGATTGCAGCAGCATCTGAGTGGAAAAACGGTGATCCTGATAGATGACAGCATTGTGCGTGGCAATAACTCAGTACGCGCGACGCAACTGTTGATTGATCAGGCGGGTGTGAAGAAGGTCTATCTCGTGTCGTATACACCACCTATCGGGATCATTCCTGCCGATGGAATACCGCGTGGATGTATGTTCGGTGTCGACATGCCACCCGAACCTCCCGATGGGGAGGGATACGTCGCCCGTGGTCGAGATCCGGGGCAGATCAGCGAGGCGATGGGGTTACCTGTTGTGTATATCTCGCTCGCTGGCATGGACAGAGGGTTCGAGCGCCTTGGAATGGACGCCGGCAATCTGTGTACCTATTGCATCGGTGGCAAGCACCCCTTTAATGACCTGAAGCAGGTGGAAGCGGTGGACACCGTCGCAGCGCAAAAGCAGATGGGGCTTCCCCTGGCCTGAACCTGAACCTGGACTGACCCGACCTGGACTGATTGACTGACAGGGAGGGAGGGAGGTTAAGGTGACGCAGCGAAGTCGGCGAGAAATTGTGCGGTTCGAGCCAGGGCACCGTACATCCCAAAGGGACTGTGTCCAGCACTGATGTAGGACCAGGATTGCATGTGCCCGCCGACGCCATTCATGGCTGCCTGCAAGCGCGTCGTTTCACTCTGATCAACGATATCGTCTTGTGTGCCGTGATGGGCGAGAATCTCTGGCAGCCGATCCGCAAATTGTGCCGGTGATCGACGCAACAACTCAAGGCGCATCTGCGGCGTCGAAATACGGCCATTGGCCCAAGGTAGAACCAGCAGATCTGCCACAAGAGGAATGCGTCGAATCTCAGGGATCTCATCGTCGACGATCTGTCGCAGCATATTTTGCGAGAAAGCACCAAAGAAATCGCTGGGTCCGAAATAGTCGACGACGGCCTCAATGCCTGGTTCACGCACTGCAGCCAGCAGCGCGACGGTCGCTCCCGCGCTCAGTCCCAGAGCGGCGGCTCGTCCATCGATTGTTTCTGGCAAAGTCCACGCAACCTTCAGCAGTCCAATGGCATCGGCGATTTCACCATCCCATGGGCTGCGCTCTCCCTCAGATCTGAAGCTGCGGGTACCCAGGCGCATAGACTGTCCGCGGTACGCGGGAATCACATAGGCGAACTGCCCTCCGCGAAGTCCAGCGACGGCCGTCAGCACCAGTACGGCACTCTCGAACTGAATCCCCTCTACGTCGAAGTGGCAGTACAGAAGCACGGGTAGCGGATCGGTCACGCCGACTGGATGAGTGATCGCCCCCACATGACGCTCACCCTCGATCTCGTGTGACACGATTCGGACAACGACCGCATCTGATGCGATCATGACCGTGTCGATCGCTTCAATCTGGATCTGCGAGGCGGGAACAGGTTGTGCCCAAGATGCAAGGATCTGCTGTTTCTCGACCTGCGTCGGCGGTAGAAACAGGGCTGTAAAGTCTGCGTCTGCCGACGTGCCATCCCCACCAGCGGCCGTAGGTGAATCACTGGCGCAAGATGCCAGCAGTAACATCAGGCAACAAGCAGCCAGCGCACGAGAGCCGAGGTGCAGCGTCCGTAAGTTGCGGAACCTTGGTACGTATGGAGGCGCCATCGGTCAGTTTCCAGTGAAAAAAGAGAGAGAGGATCCATTCGGATCCTCTCTCTGATAATGCGTCGGATCATATCAACCCGATTAGATCGGCGACGGTGCTGCCGCCGTCTCTACATCGCGGGGTTGTTTTCGGTGGCCATAGTCGTGTAAGTGACCTACGACCACCCTACGTAGTCCGGTTCCATGAGGGCCTCCTACATCGAGTGAGACAAACATCATGGTTCGCGATAAAGCTGTAGCGAAGGTATCCCTGGGATATCGAATGTGTCAAGACATTCGACCCCCACCCATGGGATTTGGCTACAAATGGGGTTTGATCTCTTCAAACTCAGGGAACCGGCCCTGCTCAAGCTTCGAAAACACGAGATCCCCATCAACAAGTACCTCGAATCGTCCACCTCTATGAGGTATGATGAGCAGTTGTTGGAGATCGAGTTTCTTCGTGGCCAAGATCTGTTCCGCCAAACTGACGGTCTGAGAGATGTATCCTCAGCTGGCGCAGTATTGGATTTCGACGCGGTCGGCCATCGTCACGGCTCCTGGTGAGGGGTGTGTATCGGGAATCGGATTCTTGATCATGCAGTGATATGTGTGGAGCCATAGAAGTTAACCAGCTCATAGAGCTGCGAATTCATCCTGCTCATGGAGACAGAAAGTCATCCAGTTGCTGCTGTAGCGCCGTCAGTAAAGTTTCAGCCGCTTGCGTGCCTCGGGCACCGGATGCCATACGCGAGTCTTCGCCCATCTGAGCGAATCGTGGTTTTGCCGGATCAAACTCAACCGCCGGGTGTCGATCTGACGCAGCTGGTGGTCCAGACTGCGGCCAAACGTCCTCTCCTCGGCCTGAGGTCATCGCCTTCATATCAACGAGATCCGGAAACAGAGCAAGGCCATAGGAGGTTTCTTCCAAAGCGGCGTGATCACCGGCCAGTCCCAGATCTCCACCGATGGTCAGCTCCGTGCCTGCCAGAAGTAGCCGATCCGCGAACTGATCGCGCAACGGCGGAATGATTTGATCGAGGGTCTGTTGCCAGGGATAGTGGCCCGCGAGTACCACGATCGCACGAAATCCATCATCGAACAGCTGTCGGATGGTCGTTGTCACAATCTCGCTGTACGCAGACTGGGATTGATAGTGAGTCCATTTGAAGACATGATGGCCACCACCGCCGCCCCACCACATCGTGGGGAGAATGACGCCGCCAACTCGCTCGGCCAGGCGTTCACACAGACCATCGGCCTTTAGCCCGTCGAAGCCAATGGGCAGATGCCAACCGTGATGCTCGAGAAGCCCGAGTGGCCAATAGGCGACAGGAGATCTGGAAACCATGGCGGCAAGATCATCTGGTCTCATCTTTTCGTAGCGGCCAAAGATCGGTCTCTCAGGATCGTGCGCGGGGGGCTGTGTCACAGTGTGGTCTTTCCAGCAAGGAGTCGATGCCACCACGACCGACGACGTGGCACCATCTGGATGATCTGTTCTGGCAATGCAGCGATGTCGCGGATGGTTGCGTCGAAGGTGGCAAGACATGACTGGGTGTCGACGCCCGTCATCTGCAAGCTCGCAGGCAAGTGACGGTTCAACATGACCTGCTCATTGAGTTCGCGCGTCTTGTCGCGTGCAGTCACCGCCAAGTCGACCTGTCGTTGGCGATCCCGTCGCCGCCGACTGCGATACACCTCAATGCTGGTAACCAGTTCCTGAATCACAGTGGTAGCATCAGCCATGAGGGGGCTCGCTGCAGGATGAAGCATGTGTTGGGGCAAATGACTCCGCGCCTGTGGGTGCAACGCCAGCAGGCAAGCACTCAGCTGATGGATCTCACGTTCGAGCGCGGCGAGTTCCTGTTGGGCCTTGTCTAGTGCCTCCTCGATACGAAGGCGACTGACCTCTGCGTCCCGGCGGTCCTGGAGTGGCTGCGGCAGGACGTTGTTGTCGCGCATGAGACGACTGGCCACGCGCTGCTCGGGATCGGCGTGAAAATACCCGGCCAGGTTCAGTGGACGGCCCTTGCCTGACAGGTGCTCGATCGACTCTGGCTTGACCGCTTCTGCTAACAGGTCATCAACACTGCGAATTGCGGGGGAGCCATCCGGGTTGCGACGTGAGCGACGCGATTCCATCATGCGACTCCTTCAGTTGGAGTTGTCAGCCAACATCAGCATTCGGCACCGCGCACTTCTCCACCGTAGATCGCCATTCTTTCTTCGATCGTGGTGAGCTGAGTCATCGAGGGACGGTAGTGGAACTGCAATGCTCGTCGACGGGCACTAGAAAGATTGGCTGGGCTACCGTGTTGCAGCAGGCCGTGCCAGATCAAGGCGCCACCGGCCTGCAAGGGGATGGCGACATCATGGCCGCGAGGGATCTGGCTGTCACATATCTGCCAGTCGCGTCGTTTGAAGTGTTCCTGCGGTCCCAAATGGTGTGAGCCGGGCCGTACGCGCAGTGCGCCATTTTCAACCGTCGCAGATTCCAGCGCGATCCAGACGCCGATGACGGGCGTTTCGATGGGGACATTGAAGTAGGCCATGTCCTGATGCCATGGTTTCTCGCTGCCGCCGGGTGGTTTCAGCAATGCCATGTCCTGGAAGAGTTCCGGGTCGGCCCCCGCCATCAGTTGGGAGACAATCTTCAGCAGCTCAGCGTCAAATGCCAGCTCGTGCAGCCGCGTGTCGAAATCGACGAAACTCATCAACTTGCGAACGGCGACGCGTCGCTGCGCGCCATCAAGCAATTGTTTGTCGCCGTGACCAGGCTCAAACTGGATACCTCGAAAATCAGCCCTCTCACCGGCGATCAGGCCATCCACCGCAAGAATGGCATTACTTATCTGTTCGGCGCTGAAGGCGTTTTCGACTGCGAGGAATCCGTGCCGCTGAAATGTTGCCAACGAGTGGGCGTCGATCTTGAGAAGACCTGCGACGCGATCGTGAGTAGCCGTGCCCAGGTCATTGGAATACAGATCCGTGTCGTAGTCGACGGGAGAACTCATCCGATGACCGTGTCGTCGTCTGATCCGCCTTGGCCAGCTTGCTTCTCGAGTTCACGCAATTGTGGTTCGACAATCGAGGTATAGCAGTCCGGGCAGATTCCATGCGAGAAGCTGACATTGGCATGCTCTTCGATGTAGCCCTCTACCTGGGTCCAGTAGTTCTTGTCGTCGCGGATTTTCTTGCAATAGGAGCAGATCGGTAGCAGGCCGTGTAGAGTTTTTACCTGCAGAAGTGCCGCCTCGAGGTCGGCCACTCGCTGTGCCAACTGTTCCTGCAACTCCAGGACACGCTCACCAACACGGACCCGAGCCTCCAATTCGTTGCGACGAAGTGGTTTGGCGAGATAATCATTCGCTCCCGCATTGAGCCCCTCGACGATGTCGTCCTCTTTGTCGAGGGCCGTGAGCATCAGGACATAACGAATCTGACCCCAGGGCTGTTGGCGGAGCCATGCACAGACGTCAATCCCATCCATGCCGGGCATCATTCGATCGAGGATGATCAAATGCGGAGCGTCCTGTTCCTGCAGCGCCGCCTGCGCCTGCAGCCCGTCTTCAGTGACGACCACTTCGTGACCGAAGGACTCCAAAGACTTTACGAGCAGAAGGCGAGAGGTAACCTCGTCTTCGGCGATCAGAATGCGCATGTGGCAAACCTCAGGTCAGACGTGCCACACCTCGACTGGTCTCAGGTCTGGCACCTCGGGTTCGCAAGGTGGATCAGGCGCTGGCAGTATCCTCGTCGGCGCCGACGATTGTTCCCTCGGTGTCACGCGCCAGTATGGCTGCAGGAAGCACGACACAATAACCGCTCACCAACAAGATCGGCGCTGCAGTGAGCGAGAGGAAGCCGTCCGCCGGGGGAATACTCAGTAGTACATACCCAAGGGCAATAATGGCCAAGGATGCTCCGAAGAGAATCCAATTGCGACGCCCGAAAGGTAGCTCTGTATGGTTCGATGCCTGGGCCACTCAGCGCTTCTCGCGGATACGGGCAGCACGGCCCTTGCGATCACGCAGGTAGAACAGGCGAGCACGACGAACGCGGCCCTGTCGGGTGCGCTCGATTTTTGCGATCCGGGGCGAATGCAGAGGGAAGATTCTTTCGACGGCGATTCCCTGAGTCACTTTGCGCACTGTGAACGTCGCGTGAACTCCGGACCCTTTGCACTGCAGTACGTCGCCCTCAAATATCTGGACGCGCTCTTTCTCGCCCTCAACGACGCGCACATGTATGCGCAACGTGTCTCCAGGGCCGAATTCAGGCAGGTCACTCTTAATCTGGTCCGCGGTGATCTCGCGGAGGAGGGTGGCATCCATTGGTTGATCTCTCTCTTGTTGTAACGGGTCGCCTCAAGCATACGCCTGAAGGCGGACACGGTTCAATTTACACAATCACTTCTCTGACTGCAGTCGCTGCCACTCAGCAACCAGTCGTTGTTCTTGCTCGTCCAACTCGACCCGAGCCAGTAAATCGGGTCGTCGTTCAAATGTCCGGCGCAGCGACTGGCGACGTCTCCAAGCCTGGATCTGTGCATGATCGCCGCCAAGCAGAGCCTGCGGCACCTCATCACCCTGGTGTGAGATGGGCCGAGTGTACCACGGACAGTCCAGCAGTCCGTCATCATGAAAACTGTCTGCCATGGCGGAACTGAAGTTTCCCAGTACGCCGGGAATCAGTCGCGTCACCGCATCGATCAGCACCAGGGCCGCCGGTTCGCCACCGGTCAGAACATAGTCACCGATCGAGATATCCTGGTCGATGACCGCCTGCCGTGCACGCTCATCCACTCCCTTATAGTGGCCACAGAGCAAGACCAAGTGCTCTTGCAGCGATAACCTCGCTGCCAAGTCCTGCGTCAGGGGCTCGCCATCAGCACTCAGATGGATGCAATGCCCCGCGGAAAACTCATTGTCCTGCCAACAGGCGGTGACGGGCTCCGGTTTGATGACCATGCCACCGCCGCCGCCATACGGCGTGTCATCTACCGTATGGTGACGATCATATGTGTAGTCGCGCAGATCGTGCACGCCGACTGTTAACTGCCCGCTTTGGATGGCGCGTCCCACGATACTCGTCGCCAGCGGTTCGCCGAAGTAGCGAGGGAAGAGGGTGACAATGTCGACCTGCATCCCGCCTCAGTCCTCGAAGAGTTCCTCCACGCCGCGCACCTTGATCCGCCGAGCCTGCGTATCGACGGACTCGACGAAATCACCAACCATGGGCACCATCGTCTCACCTCCCATGGGCCGCCGCACAACCATCATGTCGGCAGAGGGCATGGGTAAGACTTCAGTGACGGCCCCAAGGTCGACATCCTGCGCATCCAGGACCTGACAACCGATCAGGTCGAAGACGTAATGCTGTCCTTCTGGCAGGGGAGCCAACTGCTCCCGAGGGATGGTGACATATCCCTTCAGAATCTTTTCCCGCGCCATCTCAGGTGTGTCGATCCCGGCGAACTTCAACAACACGCTGGAACCTTCTATGCGCCAATCGTCGATTCTCATTCTTGCCGCAGGTCGACGATCTGCTTCGACAATCACTTCACGCAGCGACTCGAATCTCTGCGGGTCATCCGTCAGCGGTTCGGCCACGACCCAACCACGCACCCCCTTGGGGCGGGTCAGGTAACCAACGGCGATGCGATCGTCCACTGAGCCTTCCTGCTCTACGACTCGTCCGTCGCCTCTGCGGCTGCCGGTGCCTCTGTAGCGGCTTCAACCGCTTCTGTGGCTGCTGGTGCCTCAGTGGCTTCCACTGCCTCAACCGGTGCAGCCTCAGCGGCGGCCTCGACTGCAGGAGCAGAAGATGCAGAGGCCAGTTTCTTGCGGCGCTTGGGCTTGTCGTGGCTCAGGGCACCCTCTTTCTCGACGCCTTCGCCACCGGCATGACGAGCGAGGACGCCCTTGCTCTTGAACAAGTCATGGACGGTCTCTGACATCTGAGCACCATTGCGCAGCCACTGTAGTGCCGCCTCTTCATCTACGTCGAAGACGGCCGCCATGGGATCGTACGTACCCAATTCGGCAAGTGCCTGGCCGGAGCGAGGTGCATTCGCATTCATGGCGACAATACGGTAAAAGGGACTCTTCTTTCGTCCCATTCTTTTCAGTCGAAGTTTGACCAACGGTTCACTCCTTGGTGGTGTGGGGCATCATGTATCAAAATTGGGTTTCAGGCTCAGCCTGACACGGGCAGAGAGGGCATCTTTGGGCCACCTCGGCCACGACGTGACGGCTTACTCATCTGTTTCATCATCTTCTGCATCGCGCCGAACTGCTTCACGAGGCGATTGACATCCTGTACCGATGTGCCACTGCCCTTGGCGATCCGGCGGCGCCGACTGCCATTCAGGATCTGTGGACGCGTGCGTTCGTCACTGGTCATGGAACTGATGATCGCTTCGACCTGGCCCAGAGCTGACTCATCGACTTGCTGGCCGGCAAGAGCCTTGCCGGCGCCGGGGATCATGCCAAGAATCTGATCCAAGGGGCCCATGCGGCGCACGGCCTGTAGCTGCGAGCGGAAATCATCGAAGGTGAAGCGCTGCTTGCGCAGCTTCTCCTCCATGCTCTGAGCTTGCTCCTTGTCGAAGGCGGCCTCTGCCTTTTCGACGAGGGACATTACATCACCCATACCAAGAATTCGAGAGGCGATACGCTCCGGGTGGAATGCTTCAAGCGCATCGACCTTTTCACCGGTACCGATGAACTTGATCGGCGCCCCTGTCACCTCGCGCACGGACAGGGCGGCGCCGCCACGGGCGTCGCCATCCATCTTGGTGAGAACGATGCCATCAAAGGGCAGTTGCTCGTGAAAGCGGCTTGCTGTCTCCACCGCGTCTTGACCGAGCATCGCATCGGCGATGAAGAGTGTCTCGTGCGGCGCTGCGTGCTGTTTGATCTGCGTCAGTTCAGCCATCATCTCTTCATCGATGCTGAGTCTGCCCGCCGTATCGAGCAACACCAGACTTCGATTGGTGACCCGGCCCTTTTCCAAACCATCACGGCAGATATCCACAGGATTGGTTGAACCTGCGTCTTCTGGACCATAGACGGGAACACCTATGTCAGCGCCCAGGGTCCGCAGTTGATCCACCGCAGCTGGACGATACGTGTCAGCTGCCACCAGGAAGGGGAGTCGACCTTGGGACTTGAAATGAAGCGCCAGCTTGGCTGCCATCGTGGTCTTGCCGCTGCCCTGCAAGCCGACGAGCAAGATCACCGTCGGCGGGTGCGGCGACAGGCGCACCGGTTCAGCCGTGGCGCCGAGTAATTGCACGAGCTCGCTATGCACGATCTTGATGACCTGCTGCCCGGGTGTAAGCGACTTCATCACTTGCTGGCCGACAGCGGCTTCACGAACTCTTGCCAGGAATGCCTTGGCTACCTTGAAGTTCACATCTGCCTCGAGAAGGGCACGTCGAATCTCACGCAGCGATTCGTCGAGGGCTTTTTCAGTGATCTTGCCCTGTCCGCGTAGCTGGCGGAAGACGCTATCCAACCGATCTGTGAGGCGATCGAACAAGCCCTAAGTCTCTCCAGGAGAAGGCACAATGACCCTTCTGTCGCGTGCGGAAGGGGGTGGGACAATGAATCTTGGGCAAACTTGTCTTGCCCGGATGTCGAATGACACCAAGTAGAAGCTGCTAAATATAGGAGCCGGAAGGAGATCTGGAAAGAGGAGGGCACTCCTGAGCGCCCTGTGCGCCCAGGCAGTATCAATCGGCCATGAACAGGCCGATCAGTGCTCAGCCCTGTCGGATTCTCCGAATCGCAGCGGCAGCGTCTGCGGCGCCAAAAACCGAAGATCCGGCCACAAGCCATCGAGCACCTGCCCCACGGCATGCGGCGGCATTGCCGGGGCCGACACCGCCGTCGATCTCGAGGGCCACTTCTAGGCCACGTTCGTCGATCTGCTGCCTTACGATCTGGGCCTTCGCCAGCACACGGTCCTGGAAAGACTGGCCGCCAAATCCCGGCTCAACGGACATGATCAGGGCCAGATCAATCTGATCGAGAAATGGCAAAAGGCCGTCAACGGGCGTTCCGGGGTTGACGGCCAAACCGCACTTGATTCCCCGACCCCGGATTGCTTGCAGGGTGTCGGCCGGCTCCGGGCAGGCTTCCAGGTGGATGGTGAGCGAATCTGCCCCGGCATCAGCGAAGGGACCGATGTAGTCAGAGGGCTCAGAGAGCATCAAATGCGTATCCAATGCCAGTTTCGTGCAACGCCTGATGGCCTCCACGACGGGGATTCCGTAGCTAAGATTTGGCACAAAGTGGCCGTCCATGATGTCCAGATGCAGCAAGTCTGCGCCGGCTTCGGTTACGCGATCGATCTCCTCAGCGAGTCGTGAGAAGTCAGCTGCGAGCACGGAGGGGGCGATACGAATCGCGTCTTTGTCGCCAGCCATCATATTCACTCGGGGTTGGGGACAGGTCGCACACTTACGACCAGGTCGATGGGTGTATGTCGGGTGACGAGCACGCCCCCGGCAGGTTGTTGGGCCAGAATCTGGCCTGGGAGGACATGCTCAGCGACACGTTCGTCGAGATCGCCCAGGCGCATCTCATATTTGGCCAATGTGTCCTCCACGCTGTCGATCGACAGACCGATCACGTCGGGTACAGCTTTCGGCTCGAAGGGAGAGCCACTACTGACAACCAGATCCACGCGGCTACTACGCGGCAGTTCCATTCCGGCCAGTGGCTGCTGGCTCAGCACAACACCGGCAGGGATGGCTGTCGACGATTCGAGCCGGATCGAGCCAATGCTTAGCTGATGTCCAAGAATCTGCAACTGTGCTTCCCTTTGCGACCCCCCAGTGACGTCAGGAACCGGATAGCGTCGTGGACCACGACTGACGTCTACGAAGACGCGTCTGGCTCTCTTGATGTAGTCGCCGCGGCTGGGCTCCTGCTCAAGCACCTGGCCAAGGGGAACCTCAGAGTACACGCTGTCGCGTACCGCAAGGCGCAGTCCCATTTGCTGCACGAGGCGTTTGGAGACGGCGACCGTCTGACCGCGGACATCAGTTACCGTGACGCGCGTGACATCGACGATGCGCGGCATGATGAGATTGTCAACGAGGATCAGAAAGAGGGCACCCGATCCGAAAACGACGCCAGCGGCGATCAGCAATTTTCTCAGCGTCTTCTTCAGCATGCGTGCTGATCTTTTTGCAGGCGAATGGCAAAACTGCCATCGCCGTCGTCACGCCCTGGCACACTTTCGAATCGCGCCCCCCACTCCGTGTCGACCTTCAGGCTCGCCGCTGACTCCTGGGCGAGGAAGGTATCCACGACGTCGTCATTTTCTTCCGGTTCCAGCGAGCAAGTGCTGTAGACGAGTGTGCCGCCTGGCCGCAGATGTTGGAAACCCGTGCGCAACAGATCGACTTGCCGTTGCGCGTGACGGGTGAGATCCTCGGCGCGTTTGTGCCATCGAGCGTCGGCATTTCGTCGGAAGACGCCGGTGCCACTGCACGGAGCGTCGATCAACACTCGATCGAAGCCGCGATCCGTCGATTGCAGGGCGACCCGCTTGCCATCACTGCTCACACAGTGAATCGAACGCAACCCCAGTCGTCGACTGCTCTGACGTAGCAATTGCAGGCGCGAGGCGGATCGATCACAGGCGATGATCTCGATGTTATCCTCCGCCGCAATGGCTGCCTGCACGGACTTGCTGCCCGGGGCAGCACACAGATCCAGCATGCGATCCCCCTGTTGGGGATCGAGCATACGCACTGCTGCCGTGGCGGCGATGTCCTGCACGTATACCTGTCCCTCAGCAAAAGCAACACTCTCGAAGAAGCCCTCGGGGGCAGATACTTCGTATGTCGTGTCGTCAACTCGCTTTGGATGGGCACCGGCCGGCAGATTCTCGAGGAAACGCTCATGGTCGGCGCGCAGGCCGTTGCGATGCGCATAGAGCAGAGGATGTTGATTGTTGGCGCGCAACAAGGCCTCGGTCTGCGCGTAGTCCCAGCGGGCCAGCCACCGCTCTACGAGCCACTGAGGATGGGAATGCACGATGGACAGATGTTTGCCGGGTTCCGTCGCCGGATCAGGATAGGAGATTTCGTCGACGGCACGCATGAGATTTCTCAGCACAGCATTCACATAGGACGCTGCCCCGCGATGCTCGAAATGCTTGGTCAACTCCACGGCCGAATGCACAGCCGCCCGATCTGGGACTCGATCAAGCCAGCGAATCTGAAACAGGGCCAGGCGCAATACCTGGCGCACGGTCGGCGTCAATTCCTGTAGGGGGCGCTTCGAATGAGGGCGCAAAATCCAATCAAGATGCAACCGCCATTTCGTGACCCCAGCGACCAATTGGCGTATGAAACGCAAGTCCCGTCGATCCAGATCGGAAGCCGACTCGTCGAGGGCTTCGATCATTTCGTCTGGGGGCTTGTTCTCTTCTTCAGCTCTGCAGAGCAATTGCAGCGCCGCCGCCCGCGCCGGATCAGCGATAGGACTGGCGCCCTTGGGGCTTTTCACGGCTGTTGACATTAATCCGTTTCCAATTGATCCGTTTCCATGGGGCGGCAAAGATAGGCTGACAGCCAATACCCACAACCACGCGCTGAATTCCGCGTTCACGACGGACCGTTCTTGACCCGGTTTCTCGCCAGACTGACATTGTGCATCTGCTGGCGCCATCCGGTGCCATTCCCCTCGACGCCTCCCCGTTGAGTTGGTCGCACATGCGCCTTTTCCCAGTGTGGCAGGTGGCACACGAGGGAGCCTACGACGCTCTCCTGGATGTGCTGCTGGCCACGCGCCAACTGCAATTGACCGATCTGCAGCTTGGACCTGAAGCATTGCACCGTCCAGAGCTATTACTAGATCTCGAGCGAGGTGCGGAGCGTATCGAGCGTGCCATACGCCGCGGTGAAACGATCGTTGTGTATGGTGACTACGATGTAGATGGTGTGACGAGCACCGCCCTGATTATCGATTTCCTCGAACGCGCCGGCGCCAATTGCCACTATCTGCTGCCGCATCGGCACACAGATGGCTATGGACTCAAGCCGCCTGGTGTCCAACGTGCTTTGGCTCTTGGGGCGAGCCTGATCGTCACCGTCGACAATGGCATCTCCGCTTTCGAGGCGCTGGAACTGGCCAAGCAGGAGGGGGTGGATGTCATTGTGATTGATCACCATCGCCAAAATGCTGACTTGCCACCGGCTCACAGCATCATCAATCCGAACCGCCGCGATTGCGACTATCCCTTCAAGGGATTGGCCGGTGTTGGCGTTACGTTCAAGGTGGTCCAGTTGCTGAGCGAGGCGTTTCTCGCTGCAGACGAGCGCCGTCGCTATCTCAACGATCTGCTGGATCTCGTCGTGCTTGGAACTGTGGCCGATGTGGTGCCACTGCTGGACGAGAATCGAATTCTGGTGAAATACGGTCTGCGTGCTGCGGAACGCACGAAACGACCGGGTCTGCGTGAATTGCGCAGTGTGGCTCGTTGTGATCGAACCGCACTCGATACACAGGCAATTGCATTCTATCTGGGACCACGACTCAATGTTGCTGGGCGTCTGGAGAAACCAGATCTGGCGTTGGAACTGCTGCGTACGACCGATGCAGAAGATGCGAGAAAGCGAGCGACCTATCTGCACGAACTCAATCAACGCCGTCAGAAGTTGGAGAAGGAGGGGATGCGGGAAGCGATAGGCCTGGTGACCGATGAAGATCTGGAGCGAGATCGCCTCCTGTGTACCCTCGGAGAGTCTTGGGATCTGGGTGTGATTGGTCTGCTTGCGAGCAAGCTTGCCGAAGCACACTGGCGTCCCGCCATTGCCGTCACTGACGTGCGACGTGATGGGTTGTACGTAGGGTCTGCGCGCAGTATTCCAGGCTATGATATCAACGATGGCATCGTCGCTTGCCGCGAGCATCTGGTGACATACGGTGGCCATGCCGCCGCCGCTGGTTTCTCACTGGAAGCGGATCGCTACGAGGCCTTTCGCGCCGAGTTGATCGATCATGCGAATCAGCACATTACCCCAGAGCAGCTACAGGCGCATCTGGAGATCGATGTAGAACTCGCCCAGGTCGACATCGATATGTCCACCGTCGAGCAGCTACGAGATCTTGAACCCTTCGGACAAGGGAACCGAACACCCGTTTTCTGCTCGCGCGGTCTGGAGATCGTGGCACTGACCCGGGTTGGCAAAGAAGGGGAGCATCTCAAGCTCAGTCTGAAGGTCAATGGTCGCCCGCGCACAGCGATGTGGTTTCGCCAGGGAGAGCGTGGTCGGGAACTAGGCATCGGTCAGCGTGTCGATGTCGCCTTCGAACTCGCAGAGGACACCTTCAATGGGACGGGCATTGTGCAGATGTTGTTGAAGGACCTCGATGCGGGCGTCGTTGTGAATGAGCCGGAACCGAAGGAAGCGGGTGTCGTTGCAGCCTGATCCGTCTTCACATCAATGATGCAGTCAAGAAAAATGATGCGCTCACACGAAGAGAAAGTTGTCTCATGATCAGTGCCAATTACACAGCAGATCTGTGTGTGCGCGACGCCACTTCGCGGATTGTCCTGCTTGTCGTCGATGGCCTGGGCGGTTTGCCCCACCCGGATACGGGACGCTCCGAACTAGAGACAGCCTCCCTGCCAAATCTGGATGCCCTTGCGGCACGAAGTTCGTGCGGTGTGTTGTCGCCACTTGGACCGGGCTTTACGCCTGGCAGTGGGCCGGCTCACCTGGCTTTGTTTGGATACGATCCGTGGACAAGCCATATCGGTCGGGGGGCCCTGTCGGCGCTCGGGCTCGGTCTGGATTTTGCACCTGCCGACGTGGCGGCGCGCCTCAATTTCTGCACAATCGATGACGCTGGACTGGTCACCGATCGAAGAGCTGGTCGAATTCCGACGCAGGAGTGCGAACGCTTGTGTGCGATTCTCGGGCAGGTTGATATCGATGGCGTGCAGATCCGTGTGGCGCCTGAAATGGAGTATCGGGCGGCCGTCGTGTTTCGTGGTGCCGGCCTCGCTGCAGGTGTCACAGATTCCGATCCACAAGTGACCGGTCACGCAACACGTCCATTGTGTGCCTCTGCCGTGGCAGACGAACGCATGGTTGAAGTGGCTGAAGAGTTTCTGCGTCAGGCCGGAGATCTGCTGGCGAATGAATCACCTGCCAACATGGTGCTCATCCGAGGCTTTGGCGCGTATCCAAGTCTGGCCACGATGCAACAGGCCTATGGCCTGAATCCAGTAGGTATCGCTGGCTACCCGATGTATCGCGGTGTCGCGCGTGCTGTAGGAATGGAGACTCCCGAAACCGCTTACGATCTGGCTTCCGAAACCCAGCTGCTTGCTCGACGCTGGAAAGAAACGCCCGCTGATTTCTACTATGTCCATGTGAAGAAGACGGACTCTGCCGGGGAGGATGGCGACTTTGACCTAAAGGTGAAGTTGCTGGAAGAAGCTGACTCGTACTTGCCGGCCATTACGGATCTCGAGCCGGATGTGTTGATCGTGACCGGCGACCACTCAACGCCATCGATCATGGGCAGCCATAGCTGGCATCCAGTACCGGTGGCCATCGCCAGTAGGAATGCCTTGCCGATGGGGTCAGCGACCTTCGACGAGCGTTGCTGTGCTGCCGGATCACTGGGTCACATACCCTCCTCTTCGCTGATGGCACTCGCTCTGGCGCACGCCGGGCGACTGAGCAAATTCGGCGCTTAGTCCGACATAATGGTTTGCCCACTGCGTATCGCCCATCGAGGTGCCTCATTGGTGGCACCTGAAAACACACTCGCCGCATTTGAGGCGGCGATACAGGAGGGTGTCGATCTGATCGAGATTGACGTACACGCCAGTCGCGATGGCGAACTGGTCGTGATTCACGATGCGAGTCTCGATCGCACAACCGATCGCATCGGTGCCATCGCCGAGCTTCCCCTGGCGTTGCTACGAGAAGCGGATGCGGGATCCTGGTTTGATCCGAAGTTTGCTGATCAGCGAGTTCCGATGCTGACAGAAGTCCTCGATCTGGCACGACATCGTGTGCCAGTGCTCATAGAGGTAAAGGCAGAGCATCTGTCGCAGACTCTATTGCAGCAGGTCGGAGCATTGGGTGTCGATGAGGACGTCGTGATACAGTCTTTTCATGCAGACACCATTCGCTGCGTCAATCAGATCAATCCATCCGTGCCGACGGCGCTGCTGAAGGGTCGCAACCCAGATGAATTGTCTGCCTCGGCAATGCGTCAGTTAGCGGCCGAGGTCCTGGCTATCGGTGCCAATGCATTGGCGATCTGGCATGAAGCGTTGACTCCCGCACTTTTCGAACACCTGCGTCGATGCGCGATCAGCGTCTGGGTCTGGACCGTGGACGATGAGGCTGCGATGTGGGACAAAGCACACCTCGGAGTCCATGGGATCATCTCGAATGATCCAGGACGACTGAATCGCGTCCTGTCAGAATTCGAAGATAGCTGCGGCGTGTGAGCGGATATTTTCCTTCTGCTTCTCGTCACAAGTCCAGCATTATGAAGTAGTTGCGACGATTTCAAGCTTGACGATGGGAATTCGAGCCTGTTATATTGATAGCGGAGTTTGGGCGACCATCGCCGAATCTTCGCGATAGGTCATCGTGCTTAGGGCAGGTATCCAGGAGCCGCAGAAAGTGGCAGACACGGGTTTCGAACATTCTCCCCTTCTGGTTGGCTTGAGCGCCGAAGAGGCCGAGTCTCTCCTCGCTGCGGGTGAACATCGTAGTTATGTCGATGGGGCCATCATCGTTGAGCAGAACACACCGTCGGATTGTCTATTCATTCTTGCCGGTGGGGCGGTCCAGGTCGAACACCGAGACGGGGGCCAGACCGTTCCGTTGGCTCGGCTCGAGCAAGTGGGCGAATTCTTCGGAGAGATGTCACTTATCGATATCATGCCACGTTCAGCCGACATCAGGGCCTGCGGATCCACATCGGTCGTGGCTTTTCCAAAGCAGGGCCTGACCGCTGTCTTCACTGCAGGGCCGCGAGTGCAAATGACACTCATTCTGAATATCTCGAGAATTCTGTCCCTGCGTCTGCGCGAAGCAGATGCGCGTATTGTCGAATTGTCACGCCAAGGGTAGGGAGCGTGTTCTATGGCTCCGTCGCATTCGCCGTCTTTCTTCTTGCCGTTGTGGCCATCAAATATCTGGCGCCCAAACCGACGGGCTGTCCCCAGTGCTCAGCGCGTCGACAGGGCGATCATCCCTTGTGCATTGAGTGTGGCTGGATCTTCGACGTCGAAGATGATGACGACGATGACACGATCGCGACAGGAGACGAGATCGAAGGTCCCTGGGCCTCATAAGATCGAAATGATGCAAAATATCTTAGTACCTGCCCTGGAACGGGATCTGTAGACCATGGAATGGGTTCTTGCCCTACTGGCAGTCGGGTGCCTTTTCTTCGCCGCGCAGGTCGTGATCGACTACTACCGCTATAAGCGTGCGATTGAGCCACGCCTGGATCGGGCCGACGAGTTGCGTGAAGAGTTGCAGGGAAAAATCGAACACGCCAACGAGCAACTGGAACAGACCCGGTCGACTCTTGAGCCGGCCCGGGAAGAGGTGGCCCAGTTGGAGCGTGAGTACTCTGAGTTGCAGAACCAGGTTCGCCTGGAGACCGACCAACAACGACCGACGAGGCCAAACACTAAATTGGAGCGTTGAGGCACGTCAGGCGCCCTCTTTGGCCTTGACAAGCCTTCCATTCGGTCTGTAGTTTGTGCCTACTGTACATAAGCCATATTCACAACAAGCAGTTACCGCCATATCGCCGGATCAAATTCCGCTCTCAGGCTTCGCCTGAAAATTTTGGTTTGGACTCTCGTTTGGCGCTTAATTGAATGACCTGTTTGGAGGACTCATGATGCGGGTATCGTCCCGGTGGATTTCGCTCGTTGCTCTCTGTGCCGTAGCCATGCTGGCTGCGTGTGGCGGTGACGGCCCCCAGGCGGACCTTGACGCCGCCAAGGCAGCTCTTGACGCCGCCAAGGCAGCAGGCGCCGAGACCTACGCCAGCAGTGAACTGTCGGCTGCGCAAAGTGCCTATGGCACCGCCAAGGGCGCCTTCGACGAAGAGGCAGGCAAGATGTTCAAGGACTGGGAGCCGATCGCTTCTCAGATCTCTGATGCCAAAGCCAAGGCTGATCGTGCCAGAAGCTCTGCCTCGTCAGCCAAATCTCAGGCCAAGAGTGGCGCGGATGGTGCCATCGCCGCCGCTGCAGCGGCTGTTTCCGGTGCTCGTGAAGCGCTTGATGCTGCACCAGCAGGTAAGGGAACCGAAGGCGACATCGAAGCACTGGGTGTCTCCCTTGACGCCGCGGATGCCGACCTAAGTGCCGCGCGTTCAGCCTCTGCCCGTGAAGACTTCGCCGCTGCCAGTTCGAAGGCTGCCAGCGCTCGCACAAAGGCCGACGCCGTGAATATGGGTGTTGCCGGCGCGGTTGCGAAATACGAAGAGCTGGTTGAGAAGAACACCCCTTGGTATATGCGGGGTAGCTGAGTCGATGGTCTGACATAACGTCAGGCGCCAACGATGAACACACACAATATCGGCCGGAGAGGGACTCCTCTCCGGTCGTTTTGTGTTCTGGTGGGTCTGTGGGTTGTCACCTCATACTCAGTGACCGACGCGTCCAGTTCGCCGGAAGAGGCACTCAAACAGGAACACCTTAGATTGCTTGGCGAGCTGTCTGCGTCTCGACGCGCTGCGAGTCCGTATCTCGTCGTTGATACCCGTGGCAATGTGGTACAACTCCGCGACCGGGATCATCGGCTTATGCGCACTGCCGTTGCTGCCACGGGAGCCGCACGCCGCTTCGAGGGTGACAAGAAGAAGTGGAAGTGGAGCTGGCGTTTTGCGACCCCAACCGGACGCTTCCGCATACTTCGCAAAGTCAGTGATCCACTGTGGGTAAAACCCGACTGGCACTTTCTGGAGGTCGGAGAAGAAGTGCCCGTTTTCGCCGAAGACCCGCGTCGATTCCAGCGCGGAATCTTGGGGAGCTATGCTCTCTATTTTGCGAAGGATCTCATGATTCACGGAACACTCTACGAGATCAACCTTGGTCAGTCCATCACCCACGGCTGCGTCCGCGTTGGTGCAGAAGATCTGCAATTCTTCTATGAAAATGTCGATGTCGGATGGCCCGTCTACATCTATTGAAGTGCCTAGGTTGGGTCGGTGCCCTTCTTGTGTTCGCCATTGGGGCTCCAACCGGTTCGGATGGTACGGCACAGACGCCAACGAATGAAGCTCATCTGCTGCGTATCAATACGTCTCTCGCCCGATGGCTGGAATTGGCGAACCGGGATACACATTTCCTCGTCATAGATCACGAAGTTGACGAATTGCGACTCTACCATCACACGGCCCTACTGCGCACTTGCAAGGCTGATCTTACGACGGTGGCGGCCGTGACCGACTCCCTGACAGTCAGCTCTCATCTGCGTCGGCTGCGGTCAGCGAGCCCCTATGTCTCGCCATCGGTCGGACCTTTTGACTGGGAGAGATATCTCTCGGATGCGGCGACCCGACATTCGGCACTTCTGTTGTCTGACGAGACGCTCATCCACGCCGTTGCCGACGAGCACTCGGTTTGGGGAGCGGTTGCAGGTGCAACCATTTCGTCTGTCGATCTACGGGCGCTTTTTGATGCACTGACGGATGGCACGCCCGTCGTGCGCCTACCAAAGGGATGGGCTTCGGGAGATGTCACCCCGTGACGATTCGAGCAGGTTGGGCGACCGTCGAAATCACGCCTCCCGTCGGCACAGATATGGGTGGTTACTGGGCACGTCCAGGGGCAAGCGTTGGCGTCCATGATCCACTTCGCGGAAGCGTTCTCCTCTTCGAGGCTGATGGGCAGCGGGTTGCCGTCATCAGTGTCGATCTCGTCGGTCTTGATGCAGAGCATGCAGATGCGATGCGTCGGTCCATTGCGAAGGAAATCGATACGACAGCTGCGAGCCTGCTGTTGTGTTCGACGCACACGCACAGCGGCCCTCTGACCCTTTCATTCCGTGGCATGGGGGACATGCCATCTGCTTACCTTGATAGCCTCACGCCCAAGCTGATCAAGGCAGCCCGCCAGGCGGCCCTGCGCCTCGAACCTTGCCAGCTGTCCACCTCTACTGCAGAAACATCGTTGGCGATCAATCGACGCGCTAAGCGTTCGGGTAGTCTGCGCGACGGGCGGGATCCTGCGACGCTTGTGCCACCGGCGGCCCATGCTTTAGACGTGAAGACGTCCAGTGGACGAGCAGTCCTCGTTCACTATGCATGCCATCCCGTCGTATTGGGTGGTTCAAACCAATTGATCAGTGCCGAATGGCCTGGTGTGGCGATGCGCCATATCGAAGCATCGGCTTCTGTTGACATGGCCATGTTCGTCAATGGTGCCTGTGGGGATCTGAATCCACAATGGGGCAACGCTGATTTCGATACCGTTGAGAAAGCGGGTGTGCTTGTAGGCGAGGCAGTGGTAGCGAAGCTGTCGTCTGGGCAACCTGTGAATGGCACCGGACTTGCCGCGACGTACGAACGAATTGATCTGCCACTGCTGGATCCACCGTCGTCCCTACGCACCGCGACTGGGGCGTCTCTCGATGCGCTGAAACTTGCGATCAAGAAAGCTGCCTTCAGTCAAGATCAATCGTTGCGACGCGTGCCGCAGGCGCGGCTGGCATGGGCCCGAGAGCTGCTATCACTGGCCGATGATGCATCCAAGGTTCAGCCTTTTGCCGTGCACGGGATTCGGATCGGTGACCTGCGATTGCTCGGACTGGAAGGGGAGATCTTCGCGCGCTATCAGATCGATCTGGAGGCAAGCCAACCACAGGTCTGGCTGTGTGGGTATACTGGTGGTTGCATCGGCTATGTCCCGACTGCTGACGAATACCCTCGTGGTGGCTACGAAATCGACGACGCTTACAAGGTCTATCCGAGCGTTCTGATGGTAGCACCAGAATCTGAAGCGCTCGTGGTTGAAGCGATGCAACGAGCCCTCAGATCACTCTCGTAAATGGGCCTTAAGCCGACGACCTATGACGCGTTGAAAAATCGTGCGTTGGTACCGCCTTCTCCCACTTTTACGTCGACGCGCTTGTGGCAACGGGGACACTGTCCCGTGTATTTCTTGCCCTGCTTGTCGATATACGCTCTGACATAGACATTGCAGCACTGAAAGTGAATGCCTAGATATTTCCGTGACTCTGCCAAAGGACGACGCCTCCTGTCTATTCTGAGATAATACGGCCGTGCCCAAATCGTCAAGCATCGAAAATCAAGAAGACACGGCGTTTGCCGGCGTCTCGACGTATAGGCATTTTCTCCTCTCTGTTCCAACCCTTGAAGCCACCGACAATGCCTGAAGCCATCCCCGACATAGAGCCTGATTCTGACCAAGACTTTGGTGCGTCCCTTTCTGCGGCGCAGCTGGCTGAGCTGAGTTCGAAACTGGACGCTGTCTACGATCAGGTGCCGTCCACTTGCTGTGCCGGATCAGGCGAGTGTTGCGTCCTGACGGACGAGGAGATGCAAGAGGGGTATGCAACGATGTTCCCCCTCTATCTGGCCGAGTACGTGCGCATCGCCGAGTTTGTGCGCATAGAGGAATCACCAGAGCGAGCTCAACGCCTGTTGGCGCACACACAGGAACGGCCTCGTCAGTGTCCATTTCTTGGCGAGCAGCGGGGATGCACGATTTATCCGGTTCGACCGCTGATCTGTCGAACCTATGCAGTGCTTGACCAGGAGACGATCGCCGCTGCTGCTGAGCAACATGCTGACGAGATGCCGGAGGAATGGATCAAGGGATTTGTGCGTCGCGAGTCCGCCATGCACTGTCCTCGCGTGACACTTACCCAGCCCGACAAGCTTGTACGGCACATTCACAATCTCATTTCCTATACCTACGAGCGCACGATGGCGCGCTTGAGTCGAACGGTCTTTGAACAGGTGTCGCCGGACAGGCGACAGGCAGTGCGTTCGCAGATACGACGTCGCGGATGGCCGACGCGCTGGACCTGGGGGGGATACAACACACTTTATCTGACCTCTGCTTCGTGGATTCAGGGATATCTCAAGCGCTACTGGAAACGTGCACAATTGAACGATCTGGACTAACAAGCAGGAGTGAGATACGTAGGTGAAGGACATTGAAGTAACACAGGCCCAGGTAGGTGACGTGATCGCGGTTCCCCTCGTCAATGATCAGGGGCGTATCCTGCTGCCGAAGGGGGCGAAGCTGTCACCTGCTGTTCTATCCCGTTTGGCCGGCTGGGGTGTGCTGTCTCTGCAAATTGAGGGCGATGATCCCGACGCCACAATCGAGGGTCCCGAAACTGGCGGCACCACGGACGAAATCGATCATCGTTTCGCTGCGTGGGAGAGTGACGAGTTGATGATGGCTATCAAGGCGGTTGCTCTGCGCCACGCGACGGGAGGGTAGGCCTTGGCCATCACAGACGATCGAACTGCTGAGCGCAAGGCGCGAGTCAAAGCACGAATAGAGCAATCCGGCAGTCTTCCCACACTGCCAAGTGTTGTCGCCAAGATCGTGGAGATGGTAGACGACGAGCATACGACGGCTCGTCAACTTGGCAACGAAATTGGCAAAGATCAGGTGGTGTCGGCGAAGGTTCTGAAGCTGGTAAATTCGGGGTTCTACGGATTCAGTCAGCCCATTTCGACCATTCCTCATGCCGTGGCCATGCTGGGCTTCGACACAGTAAAGAGCTTGGTGCTGTCTTCTGGCGTGCTGGAGCTGATGGACAGGGCCCTGCCGGGCCTCTGGGAGCACTCCCTTGCCTGCGCAAAAACGTGCACGATCATCGCGGAGGAAGCAGCGCTGGATGCACCCGAGGAAGTCAGCGTAATCGGCCTGCTGCATGATCTGGGGAAAGTCATCCTGTGCCAGACATTGGAGGCCGAGTTTGCCAACATTCAGCGCCGTGCCGAACGGGCAGACACACTGTTTGTCACGGCTGAGCTAGATCTGCTCGGTTGTCATCACGGGGAGATCGGTGCGTGGTTGCTGGCAAAGTGGGCCCTGCCACCGAAGCTCATTGATCCGATTGCCGACCATCACGATTTCCGTCCACAGCGCGATCACGCCCAACGCACGGCAGCCGTGCACCTGGCAGACGTCCTGGTTCGGGCTGAAGCCTTTGGCAATGGCGGAGATCGAAAGATCCCGCGACTGCACCCCGAGGCCCTTGAGGTGCTCGGTTTCGATCTGCCTCGTGTCGAGAGGTTGATGGCGAGAATGCATCGTGAGTTCACCGATATACCGCGGCACCACACGGCGACGTGAGATGGACGAATTCCTGCAGCGATTCCCGCGAGCGGCACTGCTCGTCGATGATGCCCTCACCGTCCTGGCGGCGAATCTGCGAGCGGCCCAATTGTTCGGTTTCGGCAATTCTCCTGATTTGGTGGTCGAGCTGACGCAATGGCTCGCTACGCAGGAGCTTGGCGACGAGTTGGCTCTGGCTACGGCAACTCTGACGGGGCCAGCGGACGAGGAGACCTTCGAGTGGCGCAATGCTGATCGCCACTTCGAAGTCAGTGTCTGCTGGGAAGCAGATGGCGAGCACTTTCTCGTTTTCCTCATCGATGTCACCGACGCTCGCCTGACCGAACGAATTCACATGGACGCGCGTCACTACCTGGAAGCGATCCTCGCCGACATTCCTCTTGGGCTTGCCGTGCTTGATGTACACCAGAATATCACATTCGCCAACCGGCAAATGCGCGAGTTGTGCAATCGTCTGACGGGGCGAGGCGATCTTATCGAGATCATCGGCGCCAGCATCGAGCAGCTGGCGCCTGAGCCGACGGGGACACGCTGGCAGTCGATCTGTGCCGTGGCAATGGAAGCCGATGCGACGAAAGAAGATGAGCGCGAGACGCTACTCGATGGAGATCTTGTCATCTCTGCCCAAGCGCAGCCACTGCACGACCATAGAGTTCAACTGACAGGTGTGATTCTTGTCGTTGAAGACGTAACCGAACAGGCGCGGCTGGAGGGGGAGCTTATCCGCATGGAGAAGTTGGCGACAGTTGGTGAGATGGTGATCACCGTTAATCACGAAATCAACAATCCACTTGTCATCATTTCAACCAATGCACAGTCTCTGCGACTGATGAACAAGGAACTCGACGACAAGTCAAAAAAGAAGATCGAGCGAATTGAGAATCAGGTGAAACGGATTTCCGACGTCACTGAACGTCTCAGAACGATGGAGGAGGTCACTTCGAGTGAGTATATCGCCGATGGGCCAGCCATGGTGGACATCTGGGGCAAGTCAGATGAGGCAGACAGCGATCCGAAGAGCTCAGGAGAGGACGAATGAAGACCTACCGCGCAGCAATCCTTGGATGTCGTGGACGAGGAACGGCAGCGGCACGTGCCTACCATCAGCATCCTCGGACCGAACTGGTCGGCATGTGCGATCTGCTCGAGGAGCGACGAAATACTCTCGGCGACGAGCTCGGCGTGATGGCACGCTACGATGATTTTCAGCGCATGATCGAAGTAGAGAGGCCAGATATCGTCGCCATCCCGACAGGAACCGAATTTCACTACGAATTGGCCATGGCAGTATTGGATCTCGGTGTTCATATCGACATCGAGAAGCCTCTGTGTCAAACCCTCGATGAGGCTGATCGCGTTCTGGCGAAGGCGACGCAAAACAATCTACAAATTGCCGTT
Source organism: Gemmatimonadota bacterium (assembly GCA_018660835.1). GTDB lineage: Bacteria > Latescibacterota > UBA2968 > UBA8231 > UBA8231 > UBA12574. The sequence goes on from JABJJN010000053.1 coordinate 165,278, forward strand.
CACCATCAGGGGCGCTGCGGTGGCCAGATGCGGGCACTACAACTGGCTCTAGCGCAGGGCAGGATCGGTCGGGTCCGCTACCTGCAAGGAAGTGGCAAAGGCTATTACGCCGGCTACGGTCTGATGAACATTGGCACACACACACTCAACAACATGATTGGAGTGGCCGGGCACTGCAAAAGTGTGAGTGCTACGGCTCTCGTCGACGACCGGCCGATCACGCCCGACGACGTGATTCCAGCGGCCAGTGGCATGGGGTGGATCGCTGGAGAGCACATCACGGCGCAGCTTACATTCGCTGATGCTGTGACGGCGACGTTGCTGCAACACCGATTCCCAAAGGTCGATTCGACGGCGTATGCCCTTGAAATCTATGGCAGTGAGGGGCGGCTGTTCTGGCGTTCGAATGGTGCGTGGTTCCTGCCGGTGCCCCACGACGAGCCTGCATCTGCCATCCCTTGGGAGAGTCTGGAGCCGGTACAGCCTGCCACCTATGACGCAGAAGGATCAGCGTCGGAAGCCGATTATGCTTTCGTTGACGAATACGTTGAGGCTTTGGATGAGGGCAGGCCCCATAGCTGCAATGGCGACGAGGGCCGGCACGTAATGGAGATCATGATGGGAATCTTCGAGAGTGCCGCGCAGGGGCTAGCAATCGACCTGCCCCAGACTGAGCGCCAGCATCCTCTGCTCAAGTGGCGCCAGCAGCATGGATTGACCGAGCCGGGTCCCATGCCACGTCCCTACAATGAATGGCTTGCAGCCGAGGACAGCCGACTCGGCCGCAGCTGAGTCAAGCCGGGCCACGACGATGCAGGGACTTCTGAAACTGCTCAATCTGCGCAGAAATGAAGTGCCACGCCTGAGCCTCGCGGCACTGGCGTTTTTTCTGGTTGCCGTTGACGATGGAATCGTCAAAGCCGTCGCCTCTGGCGTGTTCAATATCCGCGTCGGTCCCGATCATCTACCGGCGATGTACAGCTGGATCGCCATCGTGTTCTTCGTCACCATGGCCATCCTCTCGTGGCTCACGACGAGGATCCCACGCAACCGGCTGGTTCTCGGTCTCTTCTTTGTGCTCGCCGCCGTGCTGGCCGCCAATAGCCTCGCCCTCTATCGTGTCGAAGGTGGCTGGAGTGTGGGCGATGAGTTCTACTCGTTCCTGTTCATTTCTTCCGAGCTTGTCCGCAATATCGCCGGCTTCCAGATTTGGATCGTCGCAGGGGGAATCTGTTTCGCCTCGCGCGCCAAGGTGCTGTTTCCGTTGTTGGCGGCAAGTACCACCCTCGGTGACATTGGTGGTGGGTTTCTTGTTGGTGGCCTCGGCAAGATTGGTTGGACCTCATGGCAGATCTATGGCCTGGCAGCTGTCAACACGGCTCTCGTGGTGGGTCTGCTTCGCCCTTTGATACGTCGTTACTTTGTCACGCCCGCTGGCGAGTCCTCCAGTGGCGCAGCATCCATGCGGCAGAATCTTGACTACTTTGCGCGGTCGCCGTATCTGCGCTCGCTCTTTCTGCTGTCACTGGTTCTGTTCGCCCTCTACACGGCCATCCACTACAGCTTCAATGTCGTCGCCCGGGAGAGTTTCCCGGATGAGGCGCAGATCATGGGGATGTTCGGGGCATTTTTTGCTCTTGCTGGTCTGGCGACGATGTTGACGACGACGCTCCTTTTGCGACACCTGCTTCGCTGGCTTGGGATTGGCAATGTCTATCTGTGGGTCTGTATCGCCCACGCTGCAGCGGCGCTCCTGTTGGTCGTCGTATTTGGCGATCTGTTACCTCTCCCCGTCCTGGCCGTCATCTTCGCCATCAATCTGCTCAACTATGTTCTGCTCGATGCGGTGATCGCTCCTACATATCAGGTTCTGATGAAATTGGTACCCGATCGTCATGCAGACGGTACGCGCATGATCATGGAGGGCGGATTTATGCTCCTGGGTGGCTTGTTGGGAGCTGGGGTGACGGCGTTGCATGCACAAAGCATCTTGAGTCTTTCACAGCTATTTACGGCGTTGGCCGCTGCCAGTGTGGTGATGGCGTGGGTCGGCTGGCGTCTGCGCCAGAGCCATCGTCAGGTGCTGATACAGGCGGTGAGGGATCAAGACTTTGATGTGGAAGACGAGCAGGCGATGCAGGCGATGCGGCAAGTCGTGGCCGAGTCGGTCGAGTTTCCGCGCAGTCTTCTGCTGCACACCGATGATGGCGTACGTGAGATGGGTATCGAGATTCTGCGGCAGAATGTGACCGCTGCAGCGCAAGTCTGTGAACCACTCATCGACCACGAGAATCCCCGCATTCGAGCCGCCACTTGGAGGACCCTTGGGGCGTCAACTGTTGATCAGTCCATCCTCGAACATGCGCAGCGGCATCTCGATGATCCCGATGGGCAGGTCCGCCTCCATGCTGCGCGCTGGCTGTCACAACTGGTATCTGCTTGTGAGCTGGAGGCAGCGCAACGCCAGGGCGTCATCGACACGGTTGCACCGCGATTGGTGCCGGATGCAGGCAATGCCGAGCTGCAAACGGAGTTTCTGGTCATCCTCGAAACGCTCAACGACCACGATTCATCCACGCCACGTGGCCTGATGTTGGAATCGCTGATCGAGTCGGAGGAGATCGCAGAAATCGTCGCTGGTATCGACGTGGCCATGCGCACTCAGCAAATCGGTGGATTTCTGGAATCGATACGCGGCCATCTTGAACATCAACATCCGGCTGTTCGGGAAGCCGCGGTTGGTACCCTGGTGATGGATCAGGACGAAGGTATGCCCCTTCTCATCGCTACCCTCGCAGATCCCGATCGTGACGTCATCGATGCCGCTGTGTCGACGCTTTCACAGCGCCTGTCGGTGGCCCCCAACGAGGGGGAGGCACTGTTGGAGTCGTTGTCGGGTGCCTCTGTGAAGCAGTGGCAGGGGCTGGTCACTGTCCTGAGTCAGGGAGATGACGATCTGGTTGCGCAATTAATCCCTGCAACACGCATGCAACTGATCGAAGCTCACAGAGCGAGGCTGGTCTCGGATCTACTGCTGGATGCGGCGCCCGAGCAAGATACGCGTCTGTTGCTCGATCAGCTGGAGCTCACGATCGACAGTGCACGGCAGTCGGCGATGCGTCTGCTCGGGCAGCTCGGGGATGTAGACGTTGTTGCCGATCTCGTCGAACGCATCGAGGAGGATGAAGAGGCGCGTGAGAATGCGATCGAATTATTGGAAAATATCGGTGACCCACAGTTGTTAGAACTGCTCCTGCCATTGCTCGTTGATGATGTGGAGGAGGCAAGACAACAGGCGTGGGCTCTAAGTGAGTGGGACAACACGAGTCACCGACTCGATATCGACGAGGCGCTCATCCACGTTCTCAACGCGGCGGATCCATGGACTCAGATGGCCGCTGCATGGACGACATTGCGTCTCGGGCATACGCATCTTTTGCTGCAATTGAGTGACCGGCTCGGCGACCAAGTGCCGACACAGGTCAAGGAGATCCTGGATCAGATGAACGATGATACAAGCGTTGATGTGAACGAGCAGCCCCTGACCAATATGGAAAAGATCACTTTCCTCAAGGGGTCACCATTCTTCGCCGCCCTTCCACTTGAGGAACTATACCATATTGCCTTGTCTGTTCAGGAAGAGGAAGTAAAGGAAGGGACCTGTGTCATCGAACAGGGCTCTCTGGGCGACAAGATGTATATCGTCGTCGCTGGCCAACTCGAAGTGCGGGTTTTTGCGGAAGGGGATAGTTCCGGGACGCAGGTGGCCATGTTGGCGGACAAGCAGGTCTTTGGTGACATGACACTCCTTGATGACGAACCGCGCTCGGCATCCGTCATCGCCGTAGAGGAATGTCGGCTCCTGTCACTTCAGCGAGGTGACCTCGAGCGTATCCTGCGGCGATATTCCTCAATCGCTTTCAGCATGATGAGGATTCTCAGTCGTCGCCTGCGCGAGGCCATGGCAGCCTGAAATCCTCCCCGGATCTTTGTCTGCGTCTGGGTAAGTGTTTGTAAGAATACAACTTAGACAAATACAACTGTTGCGCTTCTGCGTCATTTGTAGATGTTCTACAAAGCGATTGCTTCCATAGTGTATCCCAAATGGACATCCCAGCTGTTTTGGAAACGCATCGCCGTCCCGTTGAACATCAACAAAGACAAGAGGTTATGACGATTCACGCCGACGAAGATACGGATCTTTTACGCCGTTACTTCGCTGACATTGAGGACTCCACACCACTGTCACGTGAACGCGAGGTCGAGTTGTCCGCCCGCATTCACAAGGGAGATATGGCCGCCCGTGACGAATTGGCCAGTGCGAACCTACGTTTCGTCGTGGATGTCGCACGACAATATCAGAGTCGTGGTCTGAGCATGGCTGAGCTGGTTGCCGCAGGCAACGTGGGGCTGATGAAGGCTGCCGATCGTTTCGATGGTGAGCGCGGCTTTAAATTTATCTCCTACGCTGTATGGTGGATACGGCAGTCGATCATGCAAACACTCACTGATCAGACGCGGACCGTGCGTGTGCCGGTGACGCGACAGAATCTTCTGCGTGATATCTCTCGAATTCGAGCCAAACTCGGGGAAGAGGGACGGCGCAATATCTCCACAGCAGAGATTGCTGAAGAGTTAGGTGTTGCGGAAGCTGAAATCCTGGAGACCATGATGAAGGGGCGCCCCGATGCTTCCCTTGATCTCTCCTTCGAAGAGGGCGACGAGCGCAACTTGATGAGTGTGCTCGCCGACGAAGCGGCGGCCTCCCCGGATGAGGGGGTCATGGATCGCGATGGTCGGGCACGAATCGATGCAGTGCTTGAGACCCTCGACGAGCGCGAGAGCTATATCTGTCGCTGCTACTACGGTCTTGATGGTGAAGAGCCTCTGACCCTGGAGCAGATCGGCGGTCTCATGAGCCTGACCCGCGAACGAGTTCGTCAATTGAAGGAGCGGGCACTGTCGAGGCTACGAGACCCGAAGCGATACCGGTCTCTTCCGGAGCTGGCAGAAGCAATGGGCGTGGGGGGCTGAGCCACACCACCTGACCCGCACACTGCCACGACATGTAAAATCGTTTAGCGAGGGGCACCGGCTTTTGTCGGTGTCCCTCGTTTGCGTTCTTGGGTGCAGTGCCTGTTCGAAGCCCACGATCATCTACGTGTCGCGAAACTCTGCTTGCAGGTCCCGCAGTCGCTGTCGCAGGTCTGTGACCCCTTCGGCGCAGGTGGGGTCCTTATAGCGATTGTTCAGCTCGTGAGGATCTTCTGCCAGATCAAAAAACTCCCAATACACGCGTGGTTCGCCCTCTTCGTCTGCTTCACCCAGATACTCGATCAGCTTGTAGCGGTCCGTGCGAACGCCACGGTGAGGACCGATGCGGTGCGGTGTGAAGTATTGGAATCCCGGCTCCGACATCTGCTCTACCTGCGTATCGCGCAACCGCCAGGAATCCTCGTAGTAGGCGTAATACACCGCGTCACGCCATTGCGTGGGTGTGGTTCCCATCATGAGGGAGCGAAGACTGCGGCCCTGCATCGTGGCCGGAATGTCTATACCGGCGAAATCGAGAATCGTTGGGGCCACGTCGACATTCATCACCATCTGTGACGTAACCTGAGCGTTCGGGCAGGACGCCGGCGCGCAAGCAACGAAGGGGATCCGGATCGCGGGATCATACATGAAGCGTTTGTCATACCAGCCGTGTTCACCGAGAAAGTAGCCATGGTCGGAGGTATAGATCACAAGCGTATCCTCGGCGTGCCCAGAGGCGTCCAGCCAATCGAGTACCCGACCGACATTCTCATCCACCCCAACCATCGTGCGCCATCGATCTCGCATGAAGCGGTTGAAGATCCAGTCTTTGCGCTGGGATTCGTCCAGGTCTGCCGGTAGATCATCGTAGTCGGATGCGAGACTCACATCGAAGCGCATATCCTGAGCCAGGCCGGCAATGTCCCTTGTTGCATAGTCATCCTCGTAGGTCGATGGCTTGCTCGGTTCGATATCAGCAAAGGCGGTCGCATGACGGGGCGCAGGTTGAAAGGGCCGGTGTGGAGCCTTGAACTGGTATACGAGGCAGAATGGATCTTCCTCTGGAACCGTGTTGAGGAATTCGAGCGCAAGATCTCCCGTGATATCGGTTGCATAACCCTCGAGCCGCTGGCGCTCGCCATTACGAATAAATTCCGGGTCGAAATACTCACCCTGTCCAGGGTGCACACACCAATGGTCAAAGCCGCGAGGATCCTGGCGGATGTGATATTTACCCACCAGGCCGGTGCGATATCCGGCAGCCTGCAGCAATTCGGGAAATGTGGGAATATCAGGATTCAACTCTTCGATGTTGTCAGCACCTTCCGAGTTGCCACGAATTCCATGAATGTGTGAGAAGACGCCCGTGAGGATCGTCGCTCGTGAGGGTGCACATAGGGCGTTGGTGCAAAAGGCACGATCGAAACGCGTGCCTGCAGCGGCGATCCGATCCAGATTTGGTGTCGGCGGCATCGCGGCACCATAACATCCCATTTCCTGCACCGTATGATCGTCGGTCATGATGAAGACGATGTTCACCGGGTTACTCAATGTCCGGTGCTCAGCGGTGTATCTCCCAGACGCAGGAACATCGCCGTATAGGCTCGTTGCATACGGCGGAAACTGGCGAGGCGGAAGAACTCGTCCGGCGCGTGTGCCTTTTCGTCATAACACGCGGCGGCAAATGTGACGGTATAGGTATTCAACGTTTTCAGCATTAGATCACATACAGGCAAGGTCCCACCAGAGCGGGACAAGAACGGCATCTGACCACATATCTCAGCGGCGACTTGCCGCGCCGTCATCAATCCTGGGTGGTCTGGTGGCAGCAGATACGCATTCGCCCCTTTCTCTTCGTCGGTGATACGCAGACGCACACCCGGCGGCAGGTGTTGTCGAAGATGCGTTTCAACGAGCGCTCTGATCTGGTCAGGGTCCTGATAAGGCACGAGACGGCAGCTGATTTTTGCGTGGCCGACGCGGGGAATCACGGTTTTGATCCCTGCGTCCTGAAAGCCACCCCACATGCCATTGACTTCCAGTGTGGGCAACACCCACAGTCGTTCGCGTGCGCTGTATGAGGGGTCACCCACGAGGTGGTCGACACCCAATTCATCCATCAATGCCGCCTCATTGAAGGGGGCCGCCGCCAGCAACTCTCGCTCTTCTGCCGTAGGCTCCATGACCTGGTCGTAGAATCCCTCGACGAGGACCCGGCCCGCGCTGTCGTGAAGTCCGCCCAGCAACTGGCTGAGGGCGCGCAGCGGGTTCTCTACGATTCCACCATAGGCGCCCGAGTGTAGATCACCGGTGGGTCCATCCACAGCGATCTCAAGGGCTGTCAGCCCGCGGTATCCCGTTGTCATGACGGGTGCCTTGCCATCACAACCGAGGCCGCCACCATCAGCCGACAATACCAGATCGCAGTGCAGGCGTTCCTTCTGCGTATCGAGTAAGGTCAGCAGATTGGGCGAGCCGATTTCTTCCTCACCCTCGAGCAGCAATTTCACATTGACCGGTAGGCGGCCCGTCTCTTGCAGAAGCGCTTCGATCGCCAGGATGGGGGGCAGCAGATTCCCCTTGTCATCGTTGGCGCCGCGAGCGTAGATGCGCGCCTCTTCGTCCTCGCCGTCGATACGTGGTTCGAAGGGTGCCGTTGTCCACTCATCCACCGGGTCGACGGGTTGCACATCAACATGGCCATAGATAAGGACCGTCGGTGCATGCTCCCCGGCGCCCAGCCATTGGGCAAATACAGCTGGGTGTCCGGCGGTTTGCAGAAGTTCCACGTCCTCAAGGCCCGCAGCGCGACAGCGGTCTGCCGCCCAGTCTGCGGCGCGGGCAACATCTGCCGTGTGTTCTGGAAGAGACGAGATGCTGGGAATCGACAATAACTCGACCAGTTCGTCGACGAATCGTTGATCGTGCTGTTGCAGATAATCTTCGGGATTGCTCAAGGGGCTTTTCTCATCAGACTGCGTAGGAGTTTCAGGTTCGTTACATCCTCGGACAGATCATTCGACTTTGGAGTTTCGAGAATCAGCGGCACCTTTCGCAGTCGACGATCATTCACTAGATGGTGGAAGCCATCCAGACCGATACAGCCCTCGCCAATATGTTCGTGGCGATCTCTGTGCGAACCTTGTTCGGTCTTAGAATCGTTGACGTGTACGATTCTCAGCTTGTCGAAGCCAACGACTGAGCCAAATTCCTTCATCGTCTGTTTGTATTCGCCTTCGTCACGCAATCCATAGCCAGCGGCAAAAATGTGACACGTGTCCAGACAAACACCCACATGTTCGGTGTCGTCGATCAGATCAATGATTTGCGCTAACTCTTCGAAGGTTCTGCCCAGATTGTCCCCCGTGCCGGCTGTCGCCTCAAGACACAGTGTGACGGAGTTGTCTGTCACCTGATCCAGGACACGGTTCATATTCCGGGCAATTCGCTTCATCCCTGCATCCGCACCAGAGCCCACATGTGACCCTGGATGGAAGACGAGGTTTGGAATGGAAAGCAGATTGCAGCGCTCAGTTTCTGTGCGAAAGGCGCGTTGTGATTTCTCATTCAGAGATCTGTCGGGGGAGGCGAGATTGATCAGATAGCTGGCGTGCGAACAGGCCACACTGATTTGGGTCGCCTCGATGGCGGCGAAGTAACGCTCGACTTGATCTGCGTCGAGGGGCCGAGCCTTCCACTGGCTGTTCGACTTGTTGAAGATCTGGATCGCATCACACGTGGCGCGCTGGCCTCTGTCTAGGGCCAGATCGACGCCCCCCGCGATCGATTCATGGGCACCAAAGATCATGGGACATTCCTCGCGGCCAGCTCGGCCAGAGCCAGGGCACCACTGATGCCGGCGCGGGAACCCAGACCGGGGGCGACGACAAAATTCTCGACCTGCACCCCCAGCTGCGGTACCTGCAAATACTCAGCAGCCACTGACTGGAGATTGGCGCGAATGGCCGGCAGCAAGTGCTCCTGCTCCATGACACCGCCACCCAGGATCAGCCGTCGAGGAGACAGAGTGCAGATCAGATTCCACAGTCCGACGGCCATGTAGTGTGCTTGCAGGGACCAGGCGTCATGATCGTTGTCCAGTTCATCCGCTGGGCGCCCCCATCGAGCTTGGATGGCGGGCCCCGATGCGAGCCCCTCGAAGCACGTCCCATGGAAAGGGCACACACCACTGAAGTTTGTGTCGCTGTCGTGACGTGGCAGAAGGATGTGTCCCATTTCAGGATGGAGCAGTCCGTGCAGCAACTCTCCCTCCACCATGGCGCCGCCGCCGATTCCGGTGCCCACCGTGAGGTAGATGAAACTGTCGACATCCTGTGCCGCACCCCAGCGATGCTCACCGAGAGCCGCTGCATTGACATCAGTGTCAAAACCGGTAGGCAGGTTCAGGGCGCTCTGCAGCGTTGAGACAATGTCGGTCTGTGCCCAACCTGCCTTCGGTGTCGTGGTGATATACCCGTAGGCAGGGGATGACTTGTCCAGCTCAATCGGACCGAAGCAGGCAATGCCAAGAGCCTCCAGGGGAACGCTGGCGTGATGCTGGCGGAAAAAATCGATCACAGCCCCCAGTGTCGTGCCCGGGCTTGTCGTATCAATGCGTATCGTATCTGTGATCTGCTCGGGGCCGCTGCCCACGGCACAGACGAATTTGGTGCCCCCTGCTTCGATCGCCCCGTAACGATGCATCAAGAGGAGACTGCCGACGTAGCCAGGGTTTGCCGATCGATACGATCCCACTCCTCAAAGATTGCCAGTGCAGTCTCTCCTTTTGCTGCTGCGCCAAACTCAAACTGCGCAATGATCCCACCACTTGGATCGTATAGATGCTCGGCGACATAGCGCACGGCATTTCGCCCAACCTCCGGATCTGGGTCCGTGAGAACATGCTGTCGATCGATTTCGCCCCAGAATGTCAGACGTCCCTTCGCTTTGGCAGCGATGTCCGCAAGATCCATACAGAACAGCTGCGAGTTCAGGGCATCGACGCCGACATCTATGAGATCTGGATAGATCTCGCTGATATGACCATCTGAGTGCATAAAGACGGATTTTCCCTTGGCATGGGCCAGGTCGCAGTAGTCTCGATACAGCGGTTTGAACAGGTCACGCCAGATGGATGGGGGAATAAGCAATTGGTCCTGCGAGCCCCAATCGTCCATGAACATGATGCCATCAACGTCGGTGGTTACCCAGAATTCCAGCTCGCGCAAATAGAATTCGTGTATCCGTGACAGCACGGATCGAGCGCCCTGCCCTGGGTCCATGATATCCATCATCGCATTCATCGTACCTCGGAGAAACTGATAGCGCTCCCAGGGGCGAGGGCAACAGCTGGCCTTCATGAACCGGTCACTCGCTGTGCACGACCGATTCACTGCGTCTCTCGCGTCGTTCATGTCATGGGGCAGTGTCTCCAACGGCGGCTGCACTTGATGTGTCGCTGCGAGATCGGTGAGGATGGGGTCACGCACCTCGCCGATGACACCCGGCTGGATATTGACGAAGACACAACCCCAATCGTCGGTAAATGTACCGGGCGTATAGGGATCGCCTTGTTGGCAGGCCGAGGGCAGATACACCGACGCCGGGCCGCCGAAGTCAGAAGGATACTGCTGGCGAATCTGTGCAAGGATCTCGGGTGCAGCTGTTTCACCGATCGGCAAGGTCCACAAGTCGCGTGGCAATCGTGCCGGACTCTCAAAGCGAAGGGCTGCGTTGACCAACTCTCGTGATGTCTGACTCATTCTCCTCTTCCTCCCCATCCCATTCTACGAAGACTGGCGATCTGCCTACCACGTTATGCCTGCGGTGGCCGGATCAGCTCCTCCACGTCGCGCACACCGTATTCGGGATCCAATGTTCGGTAGTCGGCGCCGGAGCGGCCATTCAGATCCCACACAATCTGCCCATCGCACAGCGTTAGTTCACAGAACAAACGACGGTCTGCTCGCAGCACACCACCGAAAGAGTCCATATAGCCGAAGTCCCCTTCGTCGAGTCGCAATACGGCGACATCCGCAGCGGCACCGACGCTCAGATGACCATGCTGTGGTCGGCCGATCACTCGGGCGGGCTCAATCGTCGAAAGACGGATGACATCCGCAAGGGGCATGCCCATCACCAGGAACTTTGACATCGTCGTGGGCATGTCGAGCATACCGATATTCATGCTCATTCTGTGCAAGTCCGTCGAGATCGAGTCAGGCCAGAAATTCTGTTCGACACAGGGAACGGCATTACGAAAGCAGAAGCTGCCGGCGCCGTGGCCGACATCGAAACGAATGCCACGTTCTCTTGCTTCCCTCAGGTATGAGTAGACATGACCTTGCTCGTCGATGCAAGGGACGGGGCCCCGATACATATGCGTGGAAATGTCTCCCGGGCGGAGTCGCTCTGAGACCAACTCATAGTAGGGGCGCTCCGGCTTGAAGTGACCGAAGTCGATCATGGCTGGCATCCGGGCTTTCTCGCCCGCTGCAACGACACGATCGACGGAGGTCCAATCGGGCATGACATAGTGAGCGGTCTTCAAGCCGACGACGACGTCCTCATGTTCACGAGCGATGGCGGCACACTCGTCCACATTCAGATCGTGGACATTCTGCTCCGTCATCATCGTTGCCATACCAAAACCCGCAATGTTGACGAAGCCGTATGTGCGAGTCGTGAAGCGGTCCAGCACTCGATGGCGAAAGTCTGCAAAATTGCGCCAACCTGCCGAGCCGGTGTCCACCATCGTCGTTGTTCCGGCGCGAAAACTGAAACCGTCTGGCAGGATTGAGTTGTCACCGGCCCAGGCGTCCCGGTTGCCGGGGGTGGCATATAGGTGAACGTGGATATCCACCAGACCAGGTGTGACGTACAGCCCGCTGACATCGAGGCACTGTTGCGCTGAATCGGCGGGAATGTCCGTGTCAACGACAGCAATGTTGCCATCGCGAATGGCGATGTCCGTGATCGTCTCTATACCGTTGGCGGGATCAATGACGTGTCCGCCCTTTAGGAGCAGTTCATATCTCATGGCATCCTACTGGTTTGGGTTCGGGCAAAGATAACTCGTCATCGAACCAGAGCCAGCCAGCAGGTAGACTCCGGAGTATGCTGCTTGACACCTCCCGAGGCTCGCCGCACTGTGTGTGCACACGTAGGGAGGCTGCTACCCCTTAGGGGACACATACGAGAGGGTCTGATGAGTGATATGATTCGTGGTGATCGACGAGTGCTCGTGTTCAGCGCGCATGCCGCCGATTTCTGTTCGCGCGCGGGTGGTACCATCGCCCGGCTGACCGAAGCGGGGAGCAATGTTCATATCGTCGACTTCACCTACGGAGAACGCTGTGAGTCTCCCGCTCTATGGGCGCGCGAGCCGGTGCCAACGATTGCGCAGATCAAGGCGATCCGGGCGCGGGAGATAGAAGCCGCTGCCGCCGTATTGGGTGCCACGTCAGAGTGTTTGGACTTCGACGATTGTCCACTCGTTGTTGGCCCCGAGCGGCTCACGCAGTTGCTCGATCTACTGCGTCGGCATCAACCAGATCTTCTACTGACCCATTGGCATCGGGATGTCATGCATCCAGATCATATGGCGGCGACGGAAGCTGTGATTTGGGCCAGTCGGTATTGCTTTCGACCAGGAATCGACGGTGAGGCACCGCCCGTGCCCGCACCTGAGGTTGTGTTCTACGAAACGACCCTGGGGACAGCCCCCGTGGCGCGCTACATCCCATCTCTGTTCGTCGATATCACCAGCACCATCGAACGCAAACGCGAGGCCCTTGAGAAATTTGACGCGCAACCGGGCTTGGCAGAACGCTATGGCTGGCTGGCACGCTACCGTGCGTTGGAAGCTCAATCCACTGCCTGGATGAAGGGTTGTGAATACGCTGAAGGGTTCGTGCGCTTCGGGACGGAGGCCGCTGGATTCGACGGTGCTCCAGGATTCGGTCCCTGAAAAACGGTTCGCCCCGGAGGCACGAAGAAGCGACTAGTCGGGGCGAGCGAAAATCAGCAGTTGAGAGCGATGGTCGGTATCGTCTGCCAAGCGCGCCTGGCCATTGTTGTCGAGCACGATGTAGACCCGTTCATCGTCCATCGCGAGTCCCTCAGCTTTGCCAAAGGTCTGGTTTTCGTATGCATAGGTCGGATCGTTGACAACGTGACCAAAGGACCACTCATCCAATTCTTCTAGTTCGCCATCCGACCAGTTTACGGGCACGACTGCATCGGCATTTCGCACCAATGCATACAGGCCACCACCGTCGAAATGCAGATCTGTGAAATCGACTTCACGTGGTTCAGGCAGGGTCAGCATGGTCATGTCAGTTGCCCATGCCTGGATGTGTGGTTTGTCTTGCTCGTCGGTCTCTTCCCACCAGACCTCGATTAAGCCGCGGGGGCCACGTTCCGCAGCGAGCAGGAATCTGTGTGGTGACAGAATGGCAAGGCCCTCGAGACGAGCATTCTTGACGCCGAACAGACCTGCCTCTGCGGCTGCGTCGCCAACATTGGGTGTGATCCATTCCAGACCACCGCCGTTTTCACTCACATGCAGGACCCGTAGGCAGGACTCGCTGACGAGATAGAAACTGCCATCCCGATAGGCAAGTCCCTCAAAATCCAGACGTTTCGCCCAAGTGCCTGACCATGGTGCATTGAATGTGATAAAAGGCTCCATCCGCGCATTGTCTCCACGAATGTCGATGCGACAGATGGCATGATCATGCTTATCGCTTACGGCGAACAGGACACCTCCGGCGACGGTGAGGCCCGATGGTTGGGCATTCTCAAGACCATCAATCGGGAGGGCCGCCAGCAATTCCAACTCCAATGCATCTGCAGTTGAGCCACCGAGTAGAACAAGGGACGTGAAGCACGTCAACAGACGTCGGGCGGAGACGACAACACCTGTGGTGCAGGACTTGAGTGTCTTGCAGAACGGGTAGCGTCCGTAGGACTGCACAGACCGCCAAATGTCTTGCGGCATGTTCATCTTGAGCGACTCAGGGCTGGAGGCGGTACAGCGTCAAGGTCCAGGGGCAGGCCAAGTCAATAGGGCAGCAGGCGTAGGGTCAAGGACGTGCGGGGGGCGGCGTCGTTCCCGCTGGGCGATGGCAATGGAAGATCTCCTCGGAGGAGGAGATGGCGTAGCGCTCGCATTCGTCTGGTGACAGAAAGTGCGACGCAGGGACGACGGTCACCTGAAGCCCCGCCTCACGGAGTCGATCGAGTACATCTGGGCCGTAGATGCGGACATGGTCGTGTTGGCCATAGACCCGCTCACGCTCAACGTCATCTATGATGGAGGGGTCTTCGAAGGTTGGATCATCAGACCACACTGGAACCTGGATCAGGCCCCAGCCACCGGGTTCCATAACTCGGTACAGTTCTGCCATCGCCGCTCGGTCATCGGCCACGTGCTCCAGAACATGACTGCAATGAACGATCTGGGCACAACTGTCTGCCAGTGGCAGGGAACACAGGTCGGCCCGTATTGCGACGAAGGGACTGACGAAGTCGAGACTGACGTGCCTAAGTGAGGTCAGCGTCCGGAGGTTTCTCTGCAGGCCCATCTCAGGGGCGAAATGTAGGAAGCGTCGCGATGGACCCGGCTCAAGTAGATCCGTGCGGCGTTGATAGTAGAGCCAGTAGAGTCGGTGGCGCTCCACCGACTCACAGACCGGGCACATGGCGTGGGGTCTGGGGGGCAGGCCAAAAGGCAGAAAGGTTCGGACCCAACTGTCGCACACAGGGCAATGGAAACGTCGACCCGCATAACGCCAACGCGTCAACTTGCGGCGTAGCCGATGGTAGACGTGCTCCAATAGAAATGCACCTACCACGTGTCGTCGTAGGTGGATCCCAGAGTTCACAGGCACATCAACGGCGGCAATCTTTCAGATTTCGATCTTTCAGATTTCATCATCGGAGTTGATTTCGTCCCGCATCCGCTGCTGCAGGTCCGTGTCATCGCCATGTATCGTCGGTTCCCTGGGTGCCGCCTGCCGACGACGGCGCAACCAACTGCTGGCGGCTCCGAGGCCGCCGAGAAAGATGGCGACCGCTCCAAGCCACGACAACACGCCGAACCCCGAGAACGGAGGTGATGCAAGGATGCCCTCACCATAGGTCACGATCAGATCGGCTTCGATCTGCTCCCGCGTGTCGCCTGCCAGCAGTCGGGCACGAATTTCTTCGCGCAATACGGCAGCCTGGGAACTGGGACACTCATTCAAAAGGGAGCCGGGGCAGTAAGGACTCATAATGGAGGTAAATAAGGCCCGGGCCTCGAGTTCGACTGCTGGTGTCGTCTCCTGCGCAGCGATGGGGGCAGCCAGCAACAGGCAGAGGGTGACCAGATGGGACACAGCAATTTTTGGCATCATCATTATCACGTGAATTGCGCCGGCCAGACTGCCTCGGCGACGAAGATCTGTGAGTCCCGCGAATTGCCCGACGCATACGCGATCCAGCGATCGTCGGGCGAAAACACGGGGTGAGGATGGACAGAAGCCCATTCAGTGTCATGGCGCACAAGGGGACGGACCTCTATATAGGATCCGCGCAATCGAAACACACCGATCCAGGCCCCCGATCCCAGCCAATGGTGGGAATGGTCTCCGGGGATGGCCGGACAACGAGCAGGATCGACCTTCTCTTCCCACAGATCCATTGCATCACGGCCTTCAAACCAGAGGAAACCTGGGTCAGCACAGTCCCCGGCCCATAAATCCCCGGCATGACAACGCTGGAAATGCAAGGGCGGTTGCCCGGGAAATGGCCAGCGTTTTGTCATGCCTGAGCATAGGTCAATATCCAGCAGGTATGGAATATACGCACCGGCGCGACTGACATTTCCCGGGCGCGTCGTCGCCGTCGGTACGCCCTTTGAATCGACCTGCGTGTACTGATACAAAGGCATCTGCACGTGACAGTCAGCCACTGGATAGTAGTGGTTGATGAATTCACACGGACGTTGGTCAAAAAGTGGATAAGGATCTGCCAGGGGCATCAGAGACTCAGGTTCGTACTTCAACGCCCATATTGTCTTGAAGCCTGTCGGATGGGAGCGTGAGTAGGATCCCCACCACAGGTAGGACGGATCGCCGCGACTGAGCATGAGATGGCTGTCGGGGGCAACGGGTACTTCGGGAGACGGCCCGTGATAGAGGACAGCCTGCTTCTGTGCCTCCACATCACACACAAGAGCCATCGTCTCCGTGCCATTGCGGAAGTGATGATTCGGCCAACGATGGATCCGTGCGTCGAGGGGGCGAGTACTCACTGCCAGATAGCGCCCACATGATGACAGATCGCCGCCACTCAGGGGCGTACATCCCTCGAGTGGCTCCGCAACAACCTCTTCCTGCAGTGTGTCCAGATTGAGTCGCGCAATGTTTCCGAGACCGTCGCCGAAATATACCAGACGACGTTGGGCATCGACGGTGAAACCGCCTACGCCCTCGCTGGGGGCGTCCGTAAGCTGGGTGATACGGCCGGAATCGATCTCGACACAATACAACTGTCGTCGGCCACTACGATCCGAGCGAAAAATCAGCGATTCGGCGTCGGCCGTGAACTGCTCCTCATTGTAGTAGGCGTTCTGATTGCGACCAGGCGAATCCGTCAGTTGGACAACGCGTACCCCCGTCTCCTGCTGCTTGAAGCTTCGTTTTTCGGATGGTAGAACATCACCGCGAGCCATCGTACCCTGATTTCTGTCAGACCCGGAAATGGATATGGCAGAAAAAGCAGTAGCCCCCTACTGGTCGCAACCCCCATGATCGGCAATCCCTTGCCCTGCAGGGGGGACAAGCGATCGAAGGGTTGCTGACCTGTGGGCCAGACGGTCAGGACCAGTCCAGCAAAAGGCCAGGGTCAGCCGAGTAGAATCCGTGTGGTGAACAAGAAGAAGAAGATGATCGAGTACAGAAACAACGTGTAGGCGAGGCGACGCATAACAGGCTCCCGAGCTGGCAAATGATCCAAATACTACTTGGTATCATCGGCATGTTTGGGCTCGGACTATGTGATTCATCCCACAACGGACACCAGATTCTCGTGCGTTGTGAGAAGATTCTGCACCTCGACCAGACTTGGTAACCCTCCTTGCCCTCCAAGCTGGCGGCAATTGAGCGCACCTGCAGCACTCGCAAAACGCAGGACCTCAGGTAAGGGCCAGGACTGCAGCATGCCGTAGATGTAACCACCGTGAAAAGCATCTCCTGCCCCCGTGGTGTCCAGGACATCTACGGGAAAGGCTGGCGTTTTCAGCAATCCGCCGGAAGGCGTCGCAGTGATGGACCCGAGTGCCCCGAGGGTCAGCACCGCCGTCTCGACGCCACGTGCCAGAAGCTCGCCGACAATCTCCTCATCCGGCGCTTCTGGCATCCAGCGTCGAGCGAAAAATTCCGAGACAATGGCCACATCGACAAGAGGCAGGAATTCGTCCAGTTTCTCGCTCTGCCAGGTGCCATCGAAGACGACCCGTTGCCCCGCCTCACGGGCGTATCGCGCGGCGGCGATGCCCGCCTCGTCCGCATCGTCGACGAGCACGACCTGCGCGCCGGCCATGGCCTGCGGATTGATATCGGTCGCCGTCAAATCTGCTACATCCTGCGGAGTCGCCAGAAAGCCTCGATCGCCACTGGCAGCATCGACAAAGACACCGGTCACCCGGCAGGCACCGCTGTCTCGTTGGATGAAATCGATGCCCACGCCGAGTCGTGCCATCTGGTTGCAGAGGAAATCGGCGTTCGCGTCACTCCCGATCCTGGCCAGGATTCGCGTGGAGACACCGAATCTTGCCAGGCAGGCCATGGCGGTGGGTGCCGGTCCACCACACTGGCGTGAGTGAGCGATTGCCTTGCGCGAGCCACCCAACACCGGAAGGGAGTCGACGAGAAATAGTTCGTCCACATTCATCAGCCCCACGCCGACGACGGTCGCAGGAGAGGGTGCGCTCATCGACCCGCCGGAGGCGATGAGGAGTCTGCGTCCTGTTCGGATTGGCGAGATTCCAACTCCTCAATCGTCTTTGGCCAATCATCACGCAACAGTCGCGACAGCTGTCGATCTGCGAGCACCTTTCCCGCCGTCTGGCAACGCGGACAGTAGTTGGTCTCATTGCTCGCGTACGCGATCTCCTGCACCGACGTTTGGCATACGGGACAAGGCTTGCCAAAGCGACCGTGGACGGCCATGTCCGGTCGAAAGGCAGTCACCTTCTCAGGGAAGGCCTTATTCGCCTCGACCAGCAGGCAATCACACCAGGTGCGCAGTGTTTCCTGCGTCGATTCGTATAGACGGGCCACCTCTGCATCTGTCAGGCGGGATGTCCACTTGATCGGCGACAGTCGTGCCGCATGCAGGATTTCGTCGGAGTAGGCATTGCCAATTCCTGAGAACAGGCGTGGATCCGTCAGTGCTCGTTTCAGCGTGTGATTTCGACTAGCCAGGACCGCGGCGAAGTCTTCCAGGTTGGCGCCCAGAACCTCCAAGCCGCCCGGATCATGGGCGGCCAGATCTGCTTCGTTCTCGATCAGGTGCAGGGATGCCCGTTTCTTGGATCCCGCTTCGGTGACCATCACCGTCACGTCCTCGAAGTGCATGGCGAGTAGATCGATTTTTCGTGAGGGACGGGTGCCCGGTTTCTTCAGATGGAAGCGCCCCGCGATCATCAGGTGAAAGACGAGGAACAGATCCTGTTCCATACACCAGACGACGCGTTTGCCCAAACGCCGAAAACCAGTGACACGCAGGCCGATGGCACGATCCAGTGGCGGCGTCGGTGTGCGCACGAGAAAGGCGCTGCGCAGTTGTACAGCCTGCAACTGCTTACCGCCGATCTGCTGATCTAGGGCTGCCAGATACGCCAGAATGTCGGGCAACTCAGGCATCAGACCTATCCCAGAAAGGTGCCAAGCCTCTTACGCCTGTAGGGCGACAGCAAAGGCATCGACGATTCGTTGTGCCTCTTGCTCTGTCAGGATCAGCGGCGGTGCCAGAAAGAGGATGCTCTCAGGTGCCTGCAATACGTGGCTCATCTGGCCCACGAGCACGCCCTGCTGCTTGAGGGAAGCCTTGATCGCGTTCGTCTGAGCGACACCTAGCAGTTCACCCTCGTCGTCGATCAGTTCCAGCCCGATCATCAAGCCGCGGCCACGCACTTGCCCGATTCTGGGACTGGACAACCCACGAAGACCCGCCAGTAATTTGGCCCCGACTTTCGCGGCATTTTCCCATAATTTCTCTGACGTCAGAATCTCGATATTTGCCAATGCAGCGGCGCACGCCGCCGGGTGTCCGCCATAGGTACATACCTGAGCAAATTCGCGTCGGTCAGCCGTCTCGCCTGCAAAAGCTTCGAAAACCTCATCGGTAACGATCGTGGCGCCCAGGGGCTGATATCCGGAGGTGATCCCTTTTGCCATGACCATGATGTCCGGTGTGACCCCCTCGTGCTCACAGCCAAAGAGCTTGCCCGTCCGTCCCCATCCGGTGATCACTTCGTCGAATATCAGCAGCACTTGATGTTCGTCGCAGATTTCACGCAGGCGCTGCAGGTAGCCGTCTGGCGAGGGGATCACGCCGCCTCCACCAATGACCGGTTCGACAACGATCGCCGCGACGGTCTCTGGCCCTTCGCGTCTGATCACTTCGTCGAATTCCTCGACACAGGCTGTACCGCAGGATGGATAGGACAGATGCAGCGGGCAGCGATAGCAGTAGGGCGGATCTACATGAAGAAACCCAGGCACGAGTGGTTCAAACTTCGTTCGCCGTGCCATCTGTCCAGTGGCAGACATGGCACCGAAAGTAAATCCGTGATAGCCTCGGTAGCGTGAGAGGATCTTGTATCGTCGCTGCGACGGAAAACGTTGCTGGCAATACTGTCTGGCGATCTTGAAGGCGGTCTCATTCGCCTCGGAGCCAGAGTTGGAGAAGAACGTATGCCGCAGACCACCGGGTGTAAGCTCGGCAAGGCGGGTGGCTAGAAGCGTCGCCGGCTCATTGATCTGGGAGTGTGGGTAGTAGGGTAGTCGCTGAAGTTGCTTGAAAACGGCTTCAGCAATCTCCTGGCGACCGTAGCCGACATTGACATTCCATAGGCCACCATACCCATCCAGATAGGCGCGTCCTTCGGCATCGTACAGGGTCGAGCCGTCGCCGCGTTCGAAGATCGTGAGTTGTGAAGCACCGTCCTGCAACTGCTGGTGCTGGTATAGGGGGTGCCAACAGTGATCTCGATCAAGACGGTGCAGGTCGTCGGGCGCCAGATCAGTTGGGATCGTCATGTTGCTCTCCGGGAGTTGGTGAGAGGGAAATGGAAGGCACAGACGGGTCGGCGGCAAGTCCCTGAGAAGGGCGCACCGACGCCATGGCCATCGCCAACAGCATCAGTGCACAACCCAGTACCTGAACGGGTCCGAGAGACTCAGCCAGTAGCCACCAGCCACCCAATACGGCGAAAAGCGTCTCGAGACTCATGATGATCGCCGCTGGCGTCGCAGGTGCCTGGCGCTGGGCGATCACCTGTATCGAGTAGCCGAGGCCAACGGAGATGAAGCCCGCATAGAGTAAAGGCACGGCGCCCGCCTGGATATTCGCCAGACGAATGGGTTCGGTGAAAGCAGCAACGAGCAGACTCGCGATCGCGCAGGTGGCAAACTGGGTCACAGCCAACGGCGCCCATGGAATCCGTGGTGCCCAGCGTCCGACGGCGATGATGTGGAGTGCCCAGAAGATGGCACAGACAAACATCAGCAAGTCACCAAGATTCGCCGTGGTCCGTGCGTCACCGGTAGCACCCTCTCCAAGGGTGAGCAGGTATAGACCCACGGCAGCGAGGGCGACGCCGATGCCCGCTCGTGGGCCGACTCGCGTCCCAAGCAAGAGGCCTAGTAGGGGCACGAGCACGACATAGAGTCCTGTGATAAAACCAGCTTTGCCAACCGTCGTGTACTGGATCCCCACCTGCTGCAGGGAAGCCGCCACAAACAGGATCAGTCCGAGAAACACGCCATGGTACGCCAGACGCCGCTGCTGAGAGGGTTCAGTGTGTTCTGGGGCGTTCCTGGACTGCCGGAGATGTAGAAAGAGAAATGGCAGTAGTGGCAAACATCCGAGCGCGAAACGCAAGCCATTGAACAAGAAGGGACCCATGTGGTCCATCCCCTGTCGTTGCGCGACAAAAGCAAATCCCCATATGGCGGCAGTGAACAGCAATGCCGCCTCAGCGGCCAGCGGATGTGAGGCCCTCTTGTGTCCCACCTTCACTGACTTGCTAAGGCCATTGAAGGGTCGCGCGTACTGGCAGGTGGTCGGACGCATCCCAGCGTCCCTCGGGTCGAGGTGCGTCGGTGCGAAACCCCTCGTCCCGAATAACCTGTGCGTCCACAAGATGCGTGGTCAGGTTGGGGGAGACATAGATGTGGTCGATGATCCATTCATTGATCCCCGCTGTGTCCATCGTCAGTTGCAGTCCACCACCCACGGCGGTCATGGCATTGGTGAATTTCAGTGACTCCAAGTGCGAATGGACACCAGGTTCCTCGACTGCACTGTTGAAGTCACCCAGCACGACCGCGTGTGGACACTCGGCCAGAAGACGCTCTAGTCGTGACCGCAGCAAGTCTCCCTCACGGGCGCGGATTTCGACATCACCAGGATGCAGATGCAGATCGACGATCCACAACTGTTCGCCGTGCGGACCCTGCAGCAGCGCAGCGCCAGCTGTGCGGCTGAATAGCGGTACAGGTTCCTGGGGGTCTACATGACTGAATGTGCGTGATTCGATGATGGGCCATCGGCTCAGCACGTGCCCAGGGTAGGCGGTGGGAGAGGGGAACGTTGCCAGGTGCATGTTCAGGCGTTGCGCGAGACCACGAGCAATGGGTTGCGTGACCCCCTCTTGCAGTGCAATGACATCGATATCCAGGGCAGCAAGGGTGCTGGCAAAGTGCGAGACGTGTGTTTCACCACCATGCTGTCCCAGATCCACTTGCGCTGCTTCTGCGGGATAACCTTGCATTCCATAGATGTTGTAAGTGAGAATTCGCACTAGTTTTCATCTCCATTCTGACGCCACTCAGGTCCGTATTCGTCCACGAACTCTTCGAAAAATCTCTGCGCCGGAGGCTGCAGCCCGTCGAGATAGTCCGGTTCGTCGAACCAGGGCTGATTCGAGAAGTAGTCAAAACGGGGGTGCTGTGAACACGTGTAGGTGAGCATGAGCGTGCGTCTTGGTCGATCTGTGTGATAACGTCCACGATGCAGACCCAGGGGATTGAAGGCGACGGCGTCACCCGGCTCGAGGGTGACGCGTGTCGCATCTGGCATGTCACCACTGGTGTTGTTGCTACCGCCATCGGCGCGGCGGATCGCGTATTCAGCGTCCGTATCCCAGCGTAGATGTGATCCCGCGACGACCTCAACGTCGTCCGACGGAACCAGAGCGATCTGCAATTGGATCGAACGTCCCACATCGCCTCCGGCGAGAATCATCTGCTTCTCGTCTGCTTCATCGGGACAGTGGAATTGCGAGTCCCGGTGCCAGCCACCATCGCGGGAATTGGCAAGTGGATTGAAGAACAGACTCGTACAGCGGAACAAAGGCGTGCTACCCAACAGGGTACTTGCAGCGCGCAGAATTCGCTGGTCTGCACAAGCTGACAGCATCTGCGACAGGGCAAGCGGGTTCTGCCGATAGTAGCCGGGATGATTGAGGTGACGCATGGTTGTTGCTTCATCGTTACCCCCTGGCTCTCCGGTCTCGGGATTGCACTGGCGCCATTGAGCCAGCGTGACCTCAGCGATCTCTCCCAGTTGGCGTGTCACTTCAGGCAGCAACAGCTGGCGCACGATGACAAACCCATCGCGAGCCCACCTGTCTGCCAACTGCTGTTCGGCGCCTGCTGCAGAGTCTATGGCCGGGGTAGTTTCGTCTTGTGTCATGGTCTGATTTCAGTGAGAGGTGCTACGATTGGGGCTCGCGATGCGACGTGTCAGAGCGCACATCAATGCCGACTGCCGCAGAAATGTGGTCGAATCCATCTTCCTCGAGTCTACGTGCTAACCCGCGAACGATACGCGGGACCAGTCCGGGTCCAGAGTAGACGAGTCCCGAATAGATCTGCAGCAGCGAGGCGCCGAGACGAATCTTTCGATAGGCGTCTTCCACAGACGTGATTCCGCCTGAGCCAACCAAGCGAAACCGCGCTCGGTCGATACGGCGATACCAGAAGGCGAGGGTGTCGTCCATCATCTGACGAGTTGGTGCACCGCAGAGTGTCCCCGGCAAGGAAGAAACCAACTGCGGAGATGTACGCAGCGGATAGGATGTTCCATGCGGGAGGTTGAAGATAAACCCGGCGACAAAAGCAAAGGGGGCGACACAGGCCATCACTGCATCTGCCTGTGCTGCATTCTGATGGGCCGTGAACTTCAGCCACACAGGGGGAAGATTGGCCAAGGTCTCATATGCCTGTAGAAGTTCGCGCAGTCTTCCCATGTCATCGAAAGGACTGACTCCTGCTGTCGTATTCGGGCAGTTGAGATTCAATGTCAGATAGTCGGCGATCTCGCACATGGGCCGCGCTGCTTCGACAAACTCCGCTACGACATCCTCCGGATCTGTCGGCAACCCGGTGTTGGTCTCGACGATATTGACACCCAGAGGCACATCGATTGGTGTCTTCGCCAGGCGTTGTGCAATGATGGCTGCACCCTCATTTGGCACCCCGTAGTTGACGACAATCGCCTCATCTTCCACAAGACGAAACAATCGTGGTCGCGGATTGCCATCCGAGGGGGCGGCGGAGACTGAACCGATCTCGACATGGCTGAATCCGAGGGCAGCCATCGCTTGAACCACGATGCCATTCTTGTCGAAACCAGCGGCCAGGCCCACGGGGTGGGGGAAATTCAGCCCTGCGACCGTCGTGTGCAGTCGAGGTTCCCGACAGTGGTACATGCTGCGAAGGACCCGTCGACCGATACCAGACCGTCCCACGCGTTGCGCCATGCGCAGGGTGGACTCATGGATTTTCTCTGGATCCTGACGAAACAACAAGGGGCGAACCAACTGGCGATAGAGGTTCATCTTGCTCTGAGCGCAAACAACGCGTCGCCGCCAATGGGTCTGTGGGGCCTCACGCTGTAGGCCTCACGGCGCAAGCTCGCACGAGTTTTGTCGAACAATGTTCACGTCCTTGTGATCTGGCTATCAAGCATGTCATAGGACACCCGCTCTGACGTTAGCTGGAGTGCATCAGCTGCCTTGCCCTCAAACCAGGGAAGTGGCAAGATCCTGCCGCAGTGAGATAGGTCGCGGAAGGAAGGTTGACAAGGTCCAGGTTGGTGTATTAGATAACTGGTACAGTATTGAGATAGGGTGATACCCGATGGTGACGGATCGTGGCCACCGGAGAGGAGGAACGAGCGGTGAATTTCGACCCAACCCGACCGATCTACCTGCAGATCATGGAGGAGGTCAAGAAACGTGCGGTGCGAGGCAACTACGCTGCTGGCGAGCAGCTGCCCTCCGTCAGGGACATGGCGACGCAGATGGGGGTGAATCCCAATACGATGAGTCGTGCTTATCAAGAGCTGGAGCGCGAGGGATTCATCCACACGAAGCGTGGGGAGGGATCCTTCCTGACGCACGAAAGTGTCAGAATCGAGTCTGAGCGAACAGGATTGGCACAGGCCGCATGCGCTCACTTTGTTGTCCAGTTGCGTGATCTGGCGCTGGACGCGGCCACGACCCGCCATCTGCTACAGCGTGTTGAAGAGGAGGTAAACGAATAATGGCGACTGTTGAGATCAATGATCTCGCAAAACGTTATCGCGGCACCCAGGCCCTGCGTGGGCTCAATTTGCGTCTGGCGTCGGGGTGCGTGACGGGAATTCTCGGTGAGAATGGCAGTGGCAAGAGTACGCTATTCAGAATCCTTGCAGGTGTGACGCGACCAACACGGGGTCAGGTGCTGATCGACGGGCTGCGTATTGGCGTGGACACACGCCGCATCACAGCCTACCTGCCGGAAGTCGATGCGTTCTACGCCTGGATGTCCATCGAAGAACAATTGGAGTTCCTGGCGAGCTTCTATCCAGAATGGGACCAGGCGAAGGCGAGAGAGCTGACACAGTTCATGAAGTTGAAGGGTGAGGCGAAAATCGGCGAACTGTCCAAGGGACAGAGAGCGCGACTGAAGTTCATCGTCGCCTTCTCATGGCCCAGTCGACTGATCCTTCTCGATGAGCCTCTGGGCGGGATCGATCCGCCGTCACGGGCGCGAATCATGCGAGCGATGGTGCAGGAATTCCGCGCTGAGGAACAGACAATCCTGATATCGACTCATTTGGTCGCTGAGATCGAGGAATTCGTCGAACAGGTCGTCTTTCTGCACGACGGTGAGGTGGCACTGCAGGGGAATGCCGACGCATTGCGCACGGATCGCGGGGAATCGCTCTCGCAAATGCTTGAGGAGGTGCTGTCATGAGATACTTCGCCGCACTCTACATGAAGGAACTCCGGGCGCAGCGCATGGTGGCCGCCGTGCTATTGCTCGGCACCCTGGGAATCGCTGTGTATGCGCTAACCGGTGCGGGGGAGAATCCCTCGGCAAGGGCCGCCCTCATCGTCCTGCCCTATGCCAGCGCCTTGGGGCTGCCCTTTCTGCTTGTGCACACGATCTCGGGCGAATGGACAGCGCAGACACACTATCAGATTCTGGCGCTCCCCGTACCACGCTGGATGATCCTGCTGGCAAAGGTCACCGTCGTGCTCAGCCTTGGTCTGGTGATCTATGTCTGTAGTACCGTCTTTCTACAACTGATTTCAGAGCGCATGACGGCGGCGATTGTGACCAATGAGGAAGGTGGGTTCCTGTCCCTTATGGAACCTCATGCAAGTGCGTCCAGTGTCTGGGGCTTTGCCGCTATCGTCTACGGTGTCATGCTGCTACCGCTGATCGGGATCGCTTGTGCCGCCGCCGGTGTGCGCGTGATGGCAAAGCGTTTCAAAGGGTTGGCGACAGTGGGTGTCTTCGTTGTCGGCGGTTATCTGTATGCGAAACTTCAGGGCCCCGTCGTGGGGGCGCTGGTGCGGATCTTCGGCGAATGGCGTATGGATATGGCCATCCATCGAGGCATGGAGCCAACATCTGACGCGCACCTGCTGCTGATGTATTCGGCGTTGTTTGCGGGGCTTGGGATCGGTGTGGGTGCGTTGTTATTCGAACGATATGTCGAGGCCTGACACGCGGGCAATCAGGCAATCGGTTGGTCGCGCAATACACACTGTCGCTGGAAGATCGCGGCTGCCTCGCAAACCGCGGTAGATCTGCCGGCGGCGTGTAAGGCCAGAGAACGGAGGCCGAGCAGAGATTCGTCGAGATCGGCAGCTGGCTGCACATCGTAGGGCATTGCGTGCGCGAAGATGTGACGCAATTGCGGCAATCTTCGGGCGATGCCTCCAGATAGAAGCAGTTGCTGCAGTTCCTGCTGCGCGTCGACTGCGGCGAGCACGTCAACATATTGACCTGTGAACGCGGCGAGCACGGCGGCCAGATATGCCTCGACATCCAAGGATCCTTCGACAATCTGTCGAATGCTGCCGCCATCTGTCCATCCCCTTGCGCCTTCGAAGATCGACAGATCCACCGCCAAAGCTGTGTGCCGAACTTGCCCGGGTGTGATGGCAGCAAGAGCTCCCCAGAAATCACCCGTCGCACCGGCGTACTGAGCAATGGCTTCCAGGAATCCGACGAACTCATTCAGGGCTCGTCCTGCGGGGATGTGGGTGATCGCTGTCAGATGTCGTGCGTCGAAGTAGGGACGTAACTCGAAGGCATCGTCCAAGGGGCCATCAACGATGCCTACCTGTGATCCAGTACCCAAATTTAGATTTGCGTCCATCTTGGGTCTGGGGTTGGCACCAAGGACTGAGCACTGATGGTCGCCGACGCCCGCGTAGATCGGAATCAAACCCTCAGGCGAGGGCCAATGTCCAGCAATCTGACCTTCACCAGAAGGCGCCCCCACTCGAATTCGGCAGTGGCCGATCTCGTGGACGAGGTCGAGAAGCTGCGCTGCTGGTGTGACCTGCTCCCCTACGTGGGCCAATGCCATGGCAGCCAGCATGGTCGGGTGCTCGAAGATGGCCCCTTCACGAATGCCGTCGTGGGTGAGTCGGGCAAGGGCACAAGGTAGAGACAGCGCCCAGCCATCGGTGGTGAGTTCTCCGATTCGTCCTGTGTGTGCCAGATTCAGTAGCGGAAAACCAGGCCGTGGACGCATCCCCGTGAGAAGGCGAAAGTCATCACCTAGACGGTCGACGATCAGATCGTGCGTTGAGATTCCATCGATCTGCTCCGTTGACCTGGCGTCGAGCCAGGAAACGTAGTCGGTCTGTGGTTCACCTGTTTCACTCACGACGACGAAACCGTGCATTTCGCTACACAGAACGATGCCGTCGAAATGCGTCACTTCCCAAGCTTGTTGGCAGATATCATCGAATCGTTGCAGCAACTCACTCAGGGACAGTTCATGTCGCTGAATTCCTCCACGACCTGAGCTGGATAGGGTGGGGGCACCATCAGATCGGCGTTGCAAGCCGACGAAGGCTCCATCCTCGAGATCGATCAGAGCCGACTTGGTACTCGTCGTACCGAAGTCGATCGCGAGGAAATGCGGTCTCACTTGCTGCTCAGGTCGATGACATCATCCGTCAAGCCATCGAATTGATTGCCAGCCATCTCGGTCCGCAAGGCTTGCTTGCCGATTCGGATGCCAATCCGCTGCCGTGCCTGGCCGGCAAGACCGTCAAAGTGACAGCCACGAATCGTCGTGTCATGTGTAAGACCGCGGACATCGATGGCGACACCGTCTTCGGCGAAGCCATTGTCAGCAAATCCGCACTGTTCGATGGTGTTTCGATGACCACCGCGATAGCCGTGTAGTGGCTCGCGGAAGCGCAGTCCTGTCTTGTGGTTTCCTGTGAAATTTGCTCCACATATGCGGTTGTCAGTGTCTCGATGCCCAATCGACATCCCGTAGTCTGTGTTGTCGCAGAATTGACCACCCTCGACTCTGCCATCGGTGACACCCCAGCAGAAGAAAAGCCCCTGACTGTTTCCATCACCGACACAGTCTCGAAAGACCGGTCTTTGCGACCCAGAGCCAGGGTGGAAGCCCAGGTTGGCATTGCCGAGAGACTGACAATTTTCGAAGCGGATATCATCGCAAATCTGAAAGCTGAATCCATCGCCATGATAGTCTCGAGCGGTGACGCGGCGAAACAAGTAGCGGTGACATTGCTGCAGGAAGACGGCACCCGAATAGTTGCCATTGATCTCTTCGTTGTCGCTGCGATGGCCATCAAGGATCAGGTCCTCCACAACCACATCATGCACACCTTCACACGCTGTGAGCAAAGGGTAGAGACTTGCCGCCGTGGCGTGATCGATACCCCAGAAATTTTTCTCCGGTCGGCGGCTGAGGAAAATCTCGTGACCCTCTATCGCCACGATCGTGTCGCGAACCACGTCGCGCAGAGCGCCCGTATCTGTGTACGCTCGCAACATAATGCCACCACCGGGGCGAAAGCCGGCAGGGTCCTCGACGGTGACTCGATTTTCGTACCAGTCGGATTCTCGGGTAATGGGGGTCGAATGGCTGGGTGGTTTGTGCAGGGTCGTTTCGTGCGCTGTGCCCCGAAGTGTGATCCCACCACGCAGATACAACGAATTCGCCATCTGGTAGTCGCCGGGCAGGATTTGCAGGACGCCAGGGCCGCCAAGGCGGGCGAGATAGTCGATCCCTGCCTGCAGAATGCGGTCATCATTGCCCTCCAGATCGCCACCGGGGCCGACGGTAAGAGTAAGACCCTGGGGGCGAGACCTCGTTCGGTTATCCGTTTCCTCAGACCGATGCTTCATCGTCGATGCCTCATGGCCGAGCCTCGAATTCGACAGGGTCTGAGGGGGCATCTCCCAGATCGGGGATCTGCAGCAACTGGCCTTCGCTGCAACTGGACTCATGTGCGATGAGTCCGGGGATGGTGTATCGGGCAGCGGCCCACGCATGATTTGGTGGTAATCGGTTGTCGGCGACGCAGCGTATGAAGTCATCGACGAGAAATGCATGCGAACCGGCATGACCGCTCTTGAGATCGGCATAGGACAGTGGCAGGCGGTGTACGGCATGCTGAGCGGACATGCCTTCATGTGTGCCATCACTGGCGGTGACACGGCCCATGCCATCCGCCTCTGTTGCCGCAACGGGAACGCCGGTGCAGGCAAGAGCATCTGTGAGGTCCTCGGTTGCCTGCCGGTCGCGCGTTAACCATGAGGCGCCCGCTACGTGCTGCTCGTAGGAGGCCTGGGTGCCATAGAGACTAAAGCGCACGGCCCCCGGATGACCGACGCGCCGGAACTCGTTGATGCGGCAACTACCCCCATCACTGAGCCGGAACAGGCCTGTTTGATTGCTGAATGAATTATCCCAGCGATTCACTCCGGCTTCAAACAGACCGTCTTCGTGATCGTCCACGAAACCCTGGCAAGAGACGTGAGTCATGTGGGCACCCGAAACCGAGAGGATCTCACTGGTCGAATGGGTGGGATAATGCATCGGTGGAGCGCCAGCTACACTGCGCCACGCGTCGCCACCGCGCCAGCGATAGACATCATAGAGACCATGATCAAAGTCATGGATATACTCGGCTTCACCATAGATGACTCGCCCGAAGTCTCCGGCACGAAAGCGCCGTCGGCAGTAGATGACACCGGGATAGTAGTAGCTCGTCTCGCCGAGCATGTAGACGAGTCCAGTTCGCTGCACCGTATCAACGAGTGCTCGGATTTCATCGACATCGATCCCTGTGGGGACAGCACTGTACACATGTTTTCCCGCATTCAGCGCTTGCACCGCCTGCGGCGCGTGCATCCAATTCTGCGTGAACAAGGCGACGGCATCGATGGACGAATCGGTGCAGATATCGTCGAGGGATCTGATGGTCGTGGAGACGTCCCAGCGATCGGCATTGTCGGCGAGTTTGTCCGCGTCGAGATCGCTTAATACGATGTCATCTACATATGGATGCAGCTGAAACAGGCGGATGAATGACTGTGCGAAGGAGCCGCAGCCGACAATGGCGATACGCAGCTGTGTCACGTGAAGCTGACCTTCCTGGAGACTCTCACTTCTGCTGCCCCTTGGTCGGTGTTCGGTGTTCGGTGGTCGGTGGCATGTGCAGGTCAGCCGGCGGCATGGGACTGACTGGGGTCCTGGTCGTCTGGCATCCACGCGTGGGCCAGCAACTGTTGGGCCTCAATCATACGGTGATAGCGCCCCTTGGCGCTTAGCAATTGCTCGTGATGTCCCTGTTCTGCGATCTGCCCTTGATCGAGGACGACGATGCTGTCTGCGTGCCTGACCGTCGACAGACGGTGGGCGATGACCAGCGTCGTACGTTGACGCATCAGATGCTGCAACGCTTCCTGGATGAGCAACTCCGTGTGCGAGTCTACTGCCGACGTCGCTTCGTCGAGGATGAGGACGGGTGCATCCTTCAGCAGGGCTCTGGCAATTGCCAGTCGCTGTTTCTGCCCACCAGACAAGCGCACACCACGCTCGCCGACGAGGGTGTCAAAGCCGTCCTCGAGACCATCAATGAACTCACTCGCATTGGCCGCATCTGCGGCGGCGCGCAGTTGTTGGTCATTTGCATCAGGGCGCCCGAAACGAATGTTGTCAGCAATGCTTCCATGGAAGAGGAAAATGTCTTGCTCCACCGTGGCAATTTGGGTGCGCAGCCACTCCAATGGGATCTGGCGAAGATCTTCGTCTCCAAGATGGATGCTACCAGCCTGCGGATCATCGTAGCGAGGCAACAGATGGGAAATAGTCGTCTTGCCGGCACCTGTGTGACCTACGAGGGCGACGATTTGCCCTTCGGGTACGACAAAACTGATGTCGTGCAGGACAGGGATTGCCGGGTCGTAACCGAAAGTTACCTGGTTGAAGTGCACACTGAATCCGGGATTGGAAGGAATGCGTGCATCTGCGGCGTCGACAATGTCGGATTCGACGGCCAATAGCTGAAATACCCGATCCGTACTCACCGAGGCCTTTTGCAGAACGTCGTTAATCGATGCCAGGGTGAGAAAAGGCTGATAGATGTGAGCCATATACACGATGAAGACAAATAGATCCGCGATACTGATCCGGTCGGCAAGAGCCGCTGTTCCACCAGACCATATGACGAGGACGATGCCGATTCCTCCGGCTGCCTCGACGATACCCGCCGGCATAAGGGACACAGAGTTTGCCTGGATGGACGCATCGCGAAAGGCGGCAGAGCGAGCAGTGACCCGAGCGGCAGCCGATTCTTCCTGGACGAAGGACTTGATGACGCGCATTCCGGCAAACTGGTCATGGATGACGGCGACCAGTTCCGACAAGCGTGAGCGAACATCACGCCACATCTGGCGTACGCGTCGAACGAAGCGGAAGACCAGAAACCCGGCGATAGGAATGGGTGCCAGCGTAATGAGGGTCAACTCGGCGTCGATACTGAAGAGCACACCGATCATCGCCGTTGGAATGACGAAGGCTAGAATCGTTTCGGGCACGCCGTGGGCGATAAAGTCCTCTACCGCTTCGATATCGTTGACGGAACGAGTAATCAGACTGCCCGTGCGTTCGCGGGCAAAGAAGCGATGCGGCAATGACTGTACGTGCCGATAGACGCGCACCATCAGGTCATCCATTACGCGGTAGGCAGCTGCATGGGAAAAGCGTCCATAGCCGTAGCGCGTGACACCACGGACCAGATAGACGCCGAGGAGGGCACCGCTCAAGCCAAGCAGCTCACTGGCAGAGCCCCCGCCCTCAGTGATCCAGAGAATGAGTTCACGAATCAACAGGGGCGGTAGAAGATTTGCGCCGGCAAAGGCGAGACCGCACAGCACGGAGAGCCCAAGAAGTCGGCGACAATCGCCGAGGATGTGCCAGAATTGGCGAAGGAAGCTCATCGTGTGCGCCTACCCAGCTGCTGACAGCAGTAGAGCTGGTTTCAGCGTCCAGGTCTGCAAGCGGGCAAGTTCCATAATGGCGGGGGCATCAAAATTTTCCTCAAAGATTGGCCAGTTCCACACGTCTTCGCCGACAAAGCGCTCGCTGGCCAGTTGCCCTGTTTTTATCGCCACCGATGTGGGGAGCGTGACGGCACGACTTCGACTCACACTGGCCAGTTTCTGCAGCATGGCAGATGCAGTGACAAGAAAGTCGGCTGGTGATATGGCTTGCGCGCCTAACCACAAACAATCTGGCATCCGTCCATGATGACCAAGATACTGGCGGGCATCTGCGGCACTCTCCAGTAGCATATCTGTCGGTATAGACGAAGACGGCGAGACGGTCGTCGCCTGACGGCGTACGGGACCCAGAGGCGTGTCCTGCTCCACGAGGACATGCATCTGCTCGAGGTCCAATGGTGCTTCGCTGCCTTGCTCGGCAACCGTCATCAGAATCTGCAGAAGTGCTTCGACGACGAGGGCGAACAGTTCCGATGGCGCCAGAACCGTTTCGGCGTCCACGAAGCGATGCTCGATGGCACCTGTGGAGAAGGTGAGCAACTCGGCGAGTTCGGCAATGGAGAAAACACGTTCAGCGGCAGCATCGGGAAGCAGATTCAAGATCTGACGACCCGTCAAGATCTCAACGTCTGGCTGCGCGACAATATGGGCAAGATAGCGATCGAACAGGTCGAGAGCCGTCGCCATCTGCGCGGCACCACGCAGCGGGGCCGGCTTCCATTCCGCAAGGGGCGGCTGACGCCCGCGGGAAAAGTTCACACCATCCCAGAAGGCCGTCGTGGCGAATTCACAGGGGTGGTAGTAGATGCTGATCAGTCCGTCCCCGTCCTCGACGACGCCACGGTGAATGGCATCAAATTTATCGATACCCGCTGCCAATCCTTCCTCACCCTGATCGAATTCCATGCGCGTGGAGCGCTTTTCCATGCGATTAATGTGCGGCACGTTGCAATACCAGAATGGACCACCGTCGAGACCGATATGGCCCGCCTCATCCATGAAGAGGGGAATGCCGGCGTCACGCAGGAAGGGATAGATCTGTGGTGCCCATGATCCACCGGCCTGACCGAATGTCGATGCAGGACCCAGGATACGGACGAGATCCTCGTAGCCGGCTCGCTCTCGCCGCATGATCTCCTCTACACCGTCGTCCCAGCCAGCCTCTGCCAGATACTCAGCCAACACCGGATGCTGTGAGTGATTGTCTGTGTGATAGCCGATGTCCTGACGCTGAAGTGCGCGGATGACATCATCACGGCCGCGTTCCTCCAGAACTCGTGCCTTCTGTGTCACCACCTTCCACGTTGCCTGGGCACCATGTTTTTCGAAACACTGCAGCAATCCAAGCAGAGCATCGTCGCTTTCCGGCGTCAGGTAGTCCTCGACATCAAACCAGAACAGGACGTTTGTCACGCGACCTCGAATTCGAGTGTGTCTATGTCAGCGCGCAAGGCGGATTCTACCTGCGGACTCAATGGCTCTACGAGGCGTGGAGGCCCCACCGGTGTGCCGCGCCAGGCAAGCATCGCTTTGACACTGGCTAAGACACCATGCTCGATGAGAATTCGTATCACCTGATTGGCTCGTCGCTGACACTGGATGGCTTCCTCGAGCTGACCCGCCTCAAAGGCGGCACGCATCTGCAGATACAGGCGGGGCATGACATTGTAGGTTGTGCCGATGGCAGCCTCGGCGCCCATCACCATGGCGGGTAGTGCCATCTCATCGGGGCCACTGATGGCATTGATGGTTCCATCCGAACGGTCGATCAACTGGCCGAACATATACAGATTGTGATCGGTAAACTTGATGCCCGTAAAGTTCGGCACGCCTTTCATGGCCTCAAGAAAATGATCTGCCGTGATCCGCTGATCTGCTTCTCCCATGAGCCAATACACATAGAAGGGGAGATTCGTTGCCCCACCAATGGCCGCATAATGGGCGACGGCGGCGTCGAGATCATTTGGCTGGTCTGCGGGAGCGACGGATGCGACGGCGTCGATTCCCTTCACATGTGCCGCATGTTGGGCCAGTTCGACGGCTTCCTGGGTCGTGGTGCCGCCCACCTGCAAGATCAGCGGCACCACACCGGCCACTTCATCCGCGACCAGCTCGGCCATGTTCATCCGCTCGGGAACACTCATCACACGTCCCTCGCCCGTGCCACCGCAGACAAAAAATCCTTGCGATCCCGCGTCAATGAGGGAGCGTAGCAGAGAGCGGACGCGCTCCGCATGTACCTGCTCGGCACTGTCGTCGAAAGCCGTGCACAGGGCAGGCCAGATTCCGCGGGCAAGCTTATTCGTCATGGCGCTTTGTCCCTTTGGGCGATGTATTGATTGGCGCTGAATGGTTAGATTTCCGCAGCTCGCCAATGGCGCGCAATGGACCGGCAAAGCAACGGGACCTGCGAAGTCTCGTCAACGCAGGCAGCCGCCAGAATTGCACCCACATGGGAAGAGATCATGACCGAATCGGTCTTGCCACCACGAAGACAGCGCCTCGCTGCGGCAGCCGCCCTCCGTGGAGCGGAGATATTCATCGCCACACAACGGCCGAATCAGCTGTATTTGCTGGCAGGTTCGCAACACGAGGATCCCAGCTGCGTGATCAGTCGCGGCAATTGCGCGGCGGTCCTGTTTCATCACAGAGCCGCCGAAGCAGGGGAGACAGTGGTCTTTCCCGGTGCTTGGATCAGTAACGCCTGCCGCGATCTTCTCAAGGATTGTGAAGTCGTAGAGAATCATCTGTCTGACCCACCACCAGAGCGGCAACTGGCGAATCGCCTTGCCTCGATGGGGCCACGCCGCGTGTTGTTTGATCAGCTTCCCGAGCCGATGGCCAACGCCATCGCTGCCGCTGCGCCGTCCATCGAACTGGTAGAGGATGACTTTGTCACGACCCTGCTACGGCGACGAAAGGACGAAGAGGATCTGACACGAATGCGCGAGGCCGCGCGAATCGCAGATCTGGGGATGCAGACCGCCTTTGCCCAGATCCAACCTGGCACAACCTGTGCACAAGCGATCTCGGCAGGTACGGGTGCGATGCTTGCAGCGGGCGCAGAGAGTGTGGCCATGGCCCCAGCCTCAGGTGTGGGGACCTACTACCTGGACAGTGGTGAAGATCCCCGGCGCAGGATCGAAGAGGGAGACATGGTGTTCATCGATATGGGGATCTGGGTTCATGGCTATCTTGGGGACATGACGCGGGCGGCGATCGTGGGACCGGGTCGTAGCCAACAACGTGATCTACTCGATACCGTGCAGCAAGCCTATCTACAATCGAGCCAGCAGATGCACCATGGAGCGCGTGCAAGTGATATCTATCAGTCCGTCGTCGATCTATATGCTCGAAGTGGCTGGGCGTCGTTCTTCGTCCATCACCTGAGCCATGGGCTCGGGTTGGGCGGCGACGTGCCGATTGTGGCTCGCGGCAGTGACGAGATTCTGCAAAAGGGTGATGCCTTGTCTTGCGAGCCGGGCTGCTATGTTCCTGGTCTCGGAGGAGCGCGCGTGGAAAATATGATCTGGATCAGCGATACGGGGCCTGTGGAACTGACACAAACGCCTCTGGATCCGGAGCTGGCTTCGTGACACATCGTCAACAGGTGGGTCACCGTGACAGGTCGTCAACGTGACAGATCGTCAACAGGCGGAGTGTCAACCAGCGTCAGCCGATAGTCTAAGGCAGAGGGGGCGGATCCTGCAGCCAAGAGTCGCCTACGAGAATGGCGGATATCGGTCACCAGAGGCCTCGGTTGGCTTCCTTAGGCGGGCATTTCCAACAGCCGGTCTCTATCCCTCCTTCCTGCGCAACGTCTGGCGCTCCAGTGCCCTGGCTCGCAAGGGGATCTACGGCTATGACGACTGGGTGGAGAGCAGTGTGGACGTGCTCAGGTCACTTGAACGCGTCGGCGTACGTGTGGAAGTGAGCGGCGTCGAGCATTTGCAGAATCTGCAAGGCGGGGGCGTCATCATTGGCAACCACATGAGTACTTTGGAAACGATGGTGCTGCCTGCAATGATTGGCAGCGTGCGGCGTGTGACATTCATCCTCAAGGACAGTCTGTTTCACACACCCATATTCCGTGACATTGTCGAAACGATCGATGCCATCGGTGTGAGCCGCACCAATCCACGTGCCGATCTCAAGGTTGTGCTGGACGGTGGGAGTGAGAGACTGAACAAGGGAACATCCATCGTCGTTTTTCCGCAGACGACGCGGTCCATGCAATTCAACGCGACTCAATTCAGCAAGATTGGCGTCAAACTGGCACAGCGCGCGCAGGCACCGATCATTCCTCTGGCTTTGTGTTCGGATGCCTGGGCGAATGGGAAATGGATCAAGGACTTCGGCCGTATTGATCCGACACGAACCGTGAGATTTGTCTTCGGTGCACCCTTTCATGTGGAAGGTCGCGGCAACGACGAACACCAACGGGTCATCGACTTCATCGAAAACCAGCTGAAAAGCTGGGAGATCGGTTAGGCAAGATCCTGCAGGTCGGCGTCACCGGCGACAAGACTCTACCGAACTTCGATCCAATGCTCGAGGCGATCGACTTCGGCGGCAGTCAGTCCATACAGCGTCATTCGATCTGTGACTTCGCTCAGCAGGGGGCTCACATCTGCCCAGCGGCCGTCGACTTGTAGTGCCAGAGGTTGCTTGAGCCGACTCTCATCAGCGCAGTAGGACTTCATCTTTCCCTGTCCATAGGCATTGAGTCGGATGCTGATGGCCCGACTGTCGTCTGCTTCGGTCGCCGCGTGAAAGGCAACGATATTCCAGCCAGTCAACAGCGGTTCATCGCTCACCAATACCGTCGCTGCACGTGAGCGAAGTGTGCTTTCAAAGGAGACTCGCTGCCAGCCTTCGGGGGGCTCTGCTGTGGGATCGGTATCGTAGGTGGCCGCATAGACGTTGAGATCGATCGCCTGTTCTTCACTGCTGCAGCCGCCCAGGACGGTCCCAAGTGCGAGCATCAAAAAGAGGGTAAGGCGTAGTGGTCTGGTCATTGGTTATGCGTCCTCGAGCTTAAGGTTCAGCCTCTAACATACACACAGGAGGCGTGGGTTCGCTCGCCCTGCATCTGGCCGAATTCCTGGATTTTAGTTCCCACTCCAGGCCAGTTTTCCAGCTTGCTCAGCATTGAGACTGAGATCTTCATCGCCGACATCGTTTGGCAACTTCGCCCGCCATTCGTCGAGGAACTGAACCAGCTCACCGAGATCTGTTGTCGTGAGCAGGCGGGTGCGTTCCGGGGAACCTCGATCGAGATCGCGGAAGTAATGCACCAGATGTTTGCGTGTTTCCGGGACACCCACGCGTTCGCCCTTGTATTGAACCATCAAGCGCAACTGCTCAGCCGCCAGTCGCAGTCGCTCGTGTAGAGGCGCCCCATTGCGGCCAGCGAAGATCCATGGATTTGCGATGGCAGCGCGGCCAATTTGCACAGCGTCGCAGCCTGTTTGCTCGACCATCTCTACAGCGTCTTCGTAGCGCCGCACGTCGCCATTGCCAAATAGGGGCACTGAGCAGGATTGGGCTGCACGGCGAATCCATTCCCATTGGGCTTGGCCACCGTATTTCTGCATCACCGTTCGAGCATGTACGGCAATCGCCTGGGCGCCGGCATCCTGGGCGCGTTCGACGACTTCAACAATGTTGATGGAGTCATCGTCCCATCCAATACGCGTTTTGATAGTGACCGGGACCGTACAGGCCTGCACCGTTGCCTGGACTGCATCGTAAAAGCGGTCAAGGTCCAACAGATACGCCGCGCAGCTACCTTTGCGGGTGATCTGTGGAACGGAGCAGCCGAAGTTGATGTCTACGACCTGACTACCGCGGCGCTCCAATTCCTGGGCTCCCGCGGCAAGAAGGCCGATGTCATTGCCATAAATCTGAGCGGCGAGCAGGCTGTGTCCGCCGTCAGCGTAGACGGGGGCATCTGAGAAATCCAGCAGTCGTTCAATCCGATGACCGGAATGGTGGACGATGCGGCAATTGATGAACTCAACCCCGACGATGCGTGCTCCGAGGCTGGCACTGATCAACCGGAAGGCCCAGTTGCCGACACCTGCCATAGGTGCCAGCGTCAGCACCGGCATCCCGGGGGCCAAGGGAGAAATTGGCAAATCTCCGATGAAGAAAGCCGGCTCCACTCGAGGTGAAGCCTCCTGCAGGGTTGTCAGGGGCGAGGAGGTAGACACAGTGGCGCGAGACTCAGGTCTGGTTGTCGTGCTGGCGCTGTAACTCAGAAGCCTTTGCCTTGGCATCTTCGGCTTCGGCGATCAGTCCCTTGCGCATGCACATGACGGAGAGTGTCGTATACGTCAACACTTCCTCTGGGTTCAGTTCAACGGCGCGTCGGGCGCTGATAAGCGCCGCATCGATGTCGTCGAGTTTTTCGAAGACGTGGGCGAGAGAATGATGCACATCGCCAAAGTCCGGATCGATGCGCAGTGCTTGTTCAAAGTCGGCCTGCGCTGCAGCAAAATCCTGCGCCGCATATCGATCCATGCCACTGAGATACAGGGCTATTTTGTCGCCATCGCTATTCACGAACTCTCCGTGACGGTCGCAAGCCCATGGGTAACCCGTTCGAAGACTTCATCAGGGGTGCCTGAGCCATTCACTTCGATCAGTTCGCCCGTTCCTCGATAGGCCTCGATGACGGGTTCCGTCTCGGCGCGATACGTGTCGAGTCGCTGCTTGATGACATCAGGGCGATCATCGTCACGCTGAACGAGACGCTCCATAATATCGAGAGATGGCCAGTCTGCCTTGAGATTCAGATTGTAGATGCGCCCAGTCTCCGGGTCGATACGGCGATTGGCCATGCGGCTAATGACGGATACATCTGGCACGTCGATGCATACGACCGCCGCGAGCCGCCGACTACGCGCCTTCATCAGATCTGCGAAGGCCTGGATCTGATTGATCGTGCGGGGATAACCATCGATGACAAACCCATTAGGTACGTCACCGCGGTCTACACGTTCCTCCACAAGGGCCGTCACGTGATTGTCCGGGACCAGGCGTCCAGCACGCAAGTAGGTGCTGATCAATTCTCCAAGATCAGATCCGGAGTGGACTGCCTCTCTGAGCATGTCGCCCGTGGAGATATGGACAATGTCGAATTTCGATACGAGGCGCTTGGCTTGAGTGCCTTTGCCCGATCCGGGCGCACCGATAAGGATCAGATGCAAAACAGCGATCACTTTCGTCTGGGTTGATTTTGGTTGATCTGTCTGGGATAATCGGATCAACCATGGTGTGGTGCGGCGGATTCACCGCGTCGGTCACAGATGAGGCTGTCTGAGAGCCGCACAGAGCCGTATAATGATACCCATCGGTGTCGACCCGGCAAGTGCCAGAGTGAGTGAGTGGACCTCTTCGACATCGCGATGGATCGGCAGTTTCCGGATCCGGTTCTCATCCCAGGAGCGTCTCATGTTGGAACCTTCCCTCTATGCATCCAGATCCGTCCTCGTCATGTGTCTGTTGGTGAGTGTTGCCCTCACGGCAGCGGATGAGTTGGATGAGGACTATCTGCTCTCAATCGAGCCACACCACTATATCGCCCAGCATTCGTCGCGACCGATCGTGGTGGATGGGCGACTTGATGAGCCTTCGTGGCAGGCGGCGCCGTGGACGGCGGTCTTCGTGGACATCGAAGGTGATCGCAAGCCAGCACCCAGATTTCGCACCCGCGCAAAGATGCTCTGGGATGAGCAGTATTTCTACGTCGCCGCCTTGATGGAGGAGCCGCATGTCTGGGCTACCTATGACTATCGGGATGCCATCATTTTTCACGAGAACGACTTCGAAGTATTCATCGATCCCGATGGAGACACGCACAACTATTTCGAGTATGAAGTAAATGCCCTGGCGACGGAGTGGGATCTTCTGCTGGGCAAGGCATATCGTGATGGTGGACCACCCTATCACGGATGGGATATTCCCGGTCTGCGCAGTGGTGTGACGATCTATGGGACATTGAATCAGCCCAGCGACATGGATGAGGGTTGGGGGCTGGAGATCGCCTTCCCATGGGAGGGATTGCGTCAGGGCGCAGGACGCCCCGTGCCGCCAAAGGAAGGTGATGTGTGGCGGGTAAATTTCTCGCGTGTCGAGTGGGAGATCGATCCCGCTGAGGATGGCGAGGGGTATGTAAAGGTGCCGGGGAAACGAGAAGACAATTGGGTGTGGACACCTCAGGGACTGATCAACATGCACGTCCCGGAGCAGTGGGGATTCGTACAGTTCTCAACCGCAGAGGCGGGAACACCGCCGCCAGCTTTCGTCAAGCCTCCCGAGGAAGAGGGCAAACACCTGCTGCGCGAGATCTATTACAAGCAGCGAGAGCACCTGGCTGAGCATGGCTACTACAGCGGATCCCTGGACTCGCTGGGCGTGGGCCACAGGATCCTGGAGCATTTTCTGTGGCCTCCTGTCCTGCAGGCGACAGACTATGGGTATGAGGCGTGGGTCGAAGAGGTCGTTGATATACATCAAGATGGGCAGATCAGTCGCTGGCTGCTGGAAAAGGATTCACGCACACGCAAGGTGAATAGCCGATGACTGAGGTGTGAGGGGCGACTAGCCCTGAACAGAGGTCGTCCCTTGTTCGTGCCTGTCGGTCTGTCCTCGGGCATGGATCAAAACCATCAAGGCTGAAATGTCTGCCGGTGACACGCCGCTGATTCGAGCTGCTTGACCCATCGTCGCCGGCTGGATGCGGCCTAACTTCTGTCTCGCCTCGGTAGACAGATGCTGGGCTTCGGTCTCGTAGTCAAAATCAACCGGAATTCGCTGCGTCTCCAGACGTTTCGCTCTCGCCACCTCATCGGCTTGCCGCTCAACATAACCGGCATATTTCACCATTGCTTCAACATGCTCTCCGGCATCCGCCGAGAGAACCTCGGGTGGCGGTGCGAGCTTGACGATATCTGCGTATCGCAGCTCCGGGCGTCGCAGCAATTCGATCAACGCCGCCGACTCCCGCAGAGGTGCTGTGCCTCGTGCTTGCAAGAGTTCATCCACTGCGGCACCCGGTGAGATTCGTTGGTTCGCCAGACGCGACATTTCGGCCGTCGTCTGGCTCTGCTTGTGGGTGAACTGATTCCACAGTCGGTCACTGATCAAACCGAACTCACGACCAAAAGTCATGAGCCGTTCGTCTGCATTGTCTTCGCGCAGCAGCAAGCGATACTCGGCCCGTGATGTGAAAATCCGATACGGTTCGTCCGTCCCCTTCGTCACCAGATCATCAATCAGAACGCCGATATACGCATCTGCCCGATTCAGGACAAAGGGATCCTGATCACGGCATTGAAGAACCGCATTAATGCCCGCCATCAGGCCCTGTGCGCCAGCTTCCTCATAGCCTGTTGTGCCATTGATCTGGCCGGCGAAGAAGAGCCCTGCAACGAGCTTTGTCTCCAGCCACGGGTGTAGTTGAGTAGGTGGCGCGTAGTCGTATTCGACGGCGTAGGCGGGGCGCATCATCTGCGCCCGCTCCAGACCTGGGAGGGATTGCAGAATGGGAATCTGCACATCTTCGGGTAAGCTCATCGACAGGCCATTGATATAGAATTCGTGCGTCCGCAGGCCCTCCGGTTCGACAAATATCTGATGTCGATCTTTGTCGGCGAAGCGCACGATCTTGTCCTCGATCGACGGACAATAACGCGGTCCGACGCCTTCGATGCGACCACTATACATGGCCGAATGCTCAAGATTGGCACGGATCAGATCGTGCGTTGCTGCATCCGTATACGTGATCCAGCATGGCACCTGGGGAAGTTGTGGTTCTCTGATCGCATAGGAGAAGGTCTGGGGTGGTTCATCTCCGGGCTGGATCTCCATGGCGTCAAAATCGATTGTTCGGCCATTGACGCGGGGCGGAGTCCCCGTCTTCATGCGTCCCGTTTCGAAGCCAAGACTCACAAGACCCTCGGCGGCGGCGACAGCGGCGGTTTCTCCGGCGCGACCGGCACTGTAGTTCACGGTGCCTACATGGATCTTGCCACGCAGGAAGGTGCCCGTCGTCAGGATGACGGTGCGAGCGAGATAGCGAATTCCACCGCGAACCCCAACCCCTCTCACGCGCCCCTCGCTTACGAGAAGCTCTTCCATCAAGCCCTGGCGCACATGAAGGTTATCCTGCTCTTCACAGGCGAACTTGAGTTCGAATTGGTAGATCTTTTTGTCGCATTGTGCTCTTGACGCCCGCACCGCTGGCCCTCGGCGTGTGTTCAGGCGTCGAAACTGGATGCCCGCACGATCGGTGTTGATCGCCATCTCGCCGCCGAGTGCGTCGATCTCCTTTACCATGTGCCCCTTGCCGATTCCGCCAATCGCAGGGTTGCA
The DNA here is from genome assembly GCA_018660835.1 of Gemmatimonadota bacterium. Lineage (GTDB taxonomy): Bacteria > Latescibacterota > UBA2968 > UBA8231 > UBA8231 > UBA12574. The sequence goes on from JABJJN010000053.1 coordinate 207,811, forward strand.
GGACATCTGCCCAATCGTGTCGAGATTGATCGTCAGCAGTAGGGTCGATGCACCCATTCTTGCAGCAGCAAGGGCTGCCTCCGTTCCAGCATGGCCTGCACCAATAACGAGGACATCGTAAGATGGCAGGTCAGTATGCTCAGTCATTGGGGGTGTTGTCGGAGGCATCGGGGTTGTCTGCGGGATTGCCGTCGGGGTCCTGCTCGCGAACGTCCTGTTCGCGAATCAATGTATCGATGGTCTGGCGCAGGATCTCGTGTGGATCGCCGTCACACTCCTGTTTGTCCGACCACTGCCACTGTGCCAGATATTCGTCAGTTCCAGCCAGCCCTTCGCGCATGGCGACGCGATCTATGTGCAGCTGGAAGCGTTCGGGAAGTTGCGCTGATATTGGCCGTCGCTCTGCGAAGACGCGCACCTGCGCAGGTATGTTGCGCCAATAGAGAATCTGTATCTGCGGCAAGGTGCGTCGTCAGTTGGTCGTAGGTGTGTCTGCGTCGAGAACTCGACGGAAGGCATTAATGTGTTCGGGCGTCGTGCCGCAACAGCCACCCACCATCCAGGCACCTGTGTCAACCAGAGATCGTAATTGGGCACTCATGTCGTCGGGCCCTTGCAGGTAGTAGGTCTCCTGCGTCTTGCGATCCATTTTGGGCAGTCCAGCATTTGGATAGGCTGCGAGCCGCATGTCATCTAAGCCACGTGCTTGCAACGCGGCGGCGGTCTGTCGTGTACCCTCGATGGCATACGCCATGCCCGAATGATCCTCACGGCTCGCCTCGGCACCGCAATTGAGACCAATCATCTGCACAAAGGGCAGCAGGTCGACGCCATTTGAGTGCTGCCCCGACGCCAGGATGTCGAGGGCATCGGGAGGACCGTGTCCCCAGTCGGTCTTATAGTGAGTCTTCTTCGTCTTGCGGTCTTGAGTGAATTTGTATGTCAGACTGACGCCGATGGGCAGGCCGAACTGTCGGGCCACATCGACTGCGATGGCGGCCTCTCGTGCAGAGAACATGGTCTCTACCAGAAAAAAGTCGACCCCGCCTTCAATGAGGGCTGAGGCAATGCGTTCATGTGCATCCCTTACTTTGACGTCCGCAATGCCAAAATCGGTGTCACCCGCATCGGCTTCGATGGCCCCGGGGGAGGGGCCGAGTGCGCCAGCGACAAAAATCTCGTGATCGGCCTCGTCGGCGGCGCGCCGTGTGTGCTCGGTTGCCAGGGTCGCCAACTCCTGCGGGCTCGCGTCGCCTGCATCAGCCATCTCCAGATGCAGAGGCGAGGCGACAAATGTGTTGGTCTCAATCAGCTCTGAACCCGCCGTCACATAGGCTCGGTGGACATCGACGACCTCGTCTGGGTGCGATTTGTTGGCCAGCGCCGAATTAGGTAGCTCGACGCCGCGAGCAAATAGCTGCGTGCCGAATCCACCATCAAACAACAGGGGACGTGGGTCGGCAAGACGTTCAGTAAATCGGGACAAGGAAACCTCGTGCCGTTAGGGAATCATGGGTTGGAACATGCAGCCATCGACGAAAGAATCGAAGAAGGTGGGGTCCGTCTCCAATTCGACATGCTCAATCGTCGTCACGGTCTCTTCCAGCTTGCGTCTCCGTCGGCGATCCAGCAAGACCTCGCGGGCACCCTGAAGGGCGGCATTGCCGATCTTGGTGACGCGGTCTTTCGCCACTGGCGCGATGAAGCCGATGTCCATGGCATTGCTGACGTCGATATAGTTCGCGAATCCGCCCGCAAGAAACAACCGATCGATGGCGCTCGCGTCGACGCCAAATTGGCGCATGAGTAACTGTTGGCCGCAGTAGTTGGCTGCTTTCGCCTGGGCCAGGTGTGACGCATCCTCAGAGGAAAAGCTGATGTTGTGCGTCTTGTCGAGGAGGATGGACTGATTTCGTGTAAGCCCGTCGCCAATCACGCCACGCTCCGACATTAATTCACTTCGACGCAATTCCGCGAGCAGGTCAACGAGTCCCGATCCACAGATGCCGACGGGGTCACAATCGCCAATCACGCCGCACTGAAAGGCTCCTTCGGCGTCGATCGTTACGCTCTCGATGGCGCCCTCATATCCGGGCATTCCGTGCAGAACAAGGCCGCCCTCAAATGCGGGTCCGGCAGGGGAAGATGCGGCAAGCATTCGTCCGTGCCCGGCGATGATCACTTCCGTATTGGTACCCACGTCCACGAGCATCACCACCTGGTCCTGTGGGGCTTCCAGCAGATCGATGGCCACCAGATCTGCCGCCGTGTCCGCACCGACGTGGCTGGCGATTAACGGCAGACCATACACGCGCGTGTGAATATTGGCACGCACGCCGAGTCGGCGGGATCGTTCAAGCAGTGCCGTCGTCGGCAGTTCGCCATTGCGGAATGCCTCCTCTATGGTGGACTTGTAGGGACGGGTGCCGATGGGTTGCACGTCCAGGCGAAAGAACAAATCGCGCATCGTTGAGTTGCCGGCGATGGTGATCTCGTAGATCTCCTGCCGACGAAATCCCAGCTCTTCCCCTAAGCGACTGATGTGTTGGTTGATCGCCGTCGTCACCGCCTTCTGCAGTTCACCTTTGTGAGGACCGCCGTCATACGAAATGCGATTCATGATATCCGAACCGCCAAAGCGCTGGGGGTTCTCAAAGGCCGCAATGGCGAGGCTCTCACCGGTGAGCAGATCCACGAGGTCCATGACGATTGTCGTGGTGCCCAGATCGATGGCCAGTCCGAGAACATGACCCCGAAAAGTATCGACCGGTTCTGCGTCGTACAGCACACGATCCCCATCGAGGGTTACGACAGGATCTAAGTCGATGACTCGTGGTGGACTGGAGGACAGGATCTGCGGTGTGCGTCGCAGAGGTGTGAAGCGCACATCTAGGGCGTCATCGACGATCCGTGCCTGGCAGGCTAGACGATACGGTGGCTTGAGAAAGGACTCAGCGTCGGTCGGGGCGGACAAGCTTTCGCTACCCTCTTCGACAGACACAACACATTCGTGGCAATACCCATTGCGCAAACAGGAAGTGGGAACCTGTGCGGTTAAGTCGTCGGCAAAGTCGAACAGCGTACGCCCCGTGGTCAGGGGAGCCTGGTCGTCGCCGCACAATACATCAGACATCGTCTTTCCGCTTCTCTCGAGTTTTCTTCAGCTTCTGGCGGGCACGTTCTACTGCCGCTGGATCCGTTTCCCACGCGCTGCGATAATCAAAGCGCCCGTCATGGCCGCAATGCTGCATGTCGCTCGCCTCGGTGGGCGTCTGATTTCGGCAGTGGAATTTGGCGGTGCATTGATCATGTCGATCCCGATAGGGACACCGCTCTGCTGCCTGTGAGTCTGCATGGCTGGCAATATCTCCAAGAATGGACGTGAGGCGGTCGAACCGTTTTTGCACCTCACGCGGGTCGATCGCAGCCATCGTCGTCAGGCGTCGACTGTCAGCAACTGCTTGGCGAGGGCAACGCAGTCGAGAGCGTCTTTGCCATAGCCATCGGCCCCCATATCCTCGGAAAATTCCTGTGTTACCGGCGCGCCACCGACCATGATCTGCACCTCGTCGCGCAGGTCTGCATCGATGAAAGCCTCTATCGTCTTTCCCATATTCGGCATGGTTGTCGTCAGCAGGGCAGACATACCCATCACCTTTGCGCCCGATTCTTCGACGGCATCAATGAATTCATCCGCCGACGTATCAACGCCGAGATCCACGACATCGAAGCCTGCACCTCGCAGCATCATGTTGCACAGATTCTTACCGATATCGTGGAGGTCTCCCTTGACCGTACCCATCACAACAGTGCCTGCTTTCTTGATCCCGGCGGCGGAGAGAATGGGTTCGATATGTGCCATTCCTGCCTTCATTGCTCGCGCGCAGGCTAGGACCTCAGGCACAAAGATGAAATTTTCTCTGAACTTGATACCGACGATTCCCATACCGGCAATCAGTCCATCATCCATGACCTCAAGCGCTTCGATGCCTTCAGCCAGTGCCTGCAGAGCAAGTTCGTCGACGCGGTGGTGGTCTCCGGCGATCAGCGCTGCCGCCATCTCCTGATGAAGCGGACGAGCGGCGCTGAACATATCGATGAAGCGTTGGATTTCTGCGGGTTCCTCGACATATTCCTCGATCTCAAAGCGCAGATCCTCGTTGGCAACGTCCGTCAGCTCAGCCATTGGAGCGCTCAGCGTGCCATGTCTTCACAGCTCGCGGAATGGCCTGCAGATTTTCCAAGGATGTCTGCAGAGGGATGGCACATTCGGGGCCTATGAGTGGGACCCCGGCGTCAAGATTAAGAAACACTTCGGATTCCACGTCTTCAGGATCCCTGGAAAAGAGGGTCTCGGGATTGTTGATGTTGCCCACCAGGGCAATACGCTCGTCGACGATGGCCATCGATTCGGCGGGTGTGTTCTTGGAGTCAAAGTGGAAGGCCGCCATACCCGTCTGGGCAATGAACTCCATGCGATCTACAGTACGACCGCAGATGTGGAGAATAATCGGGCACGCCAGGCTTTGGGCGAATTCGATGTGCAGGTCGCGAAGATATCGTTCGTAATACTCACCACTCACGAGGTCTCCTGTGGCGTGGTCGGGCAGGGTGAGTGCATCGGCGCCGGCCTCAATCTGTGCAACACCAAAATCGACGGTGACTTGCTTGAGTATATCAAGGATCCTGCGTGTCTGATCGGGATCATCAAGAGACATCAGCAGAAAGGCCTCGACGCCGAAGCAGTGGTAGGCGAGTGACCATGGCCCCATGGTCTTGCCGATGATGGCTATTTCATCACCATATTGTTTGCGCAGAATACGAATTGCTTCCAGAACACAACTTGTGTCCGGGTGCGTGAGCAGATTTCGGGGGATTTCGATATCCTGCGCCGTCTTCCAGATCGGCTGGTTCATGCGGACAGTCGGCCAGTTGTCCTTCTGCTCCCATTGGATATTGCAGCCGAGAGCGGAGGACTCCTGGATGATACTGAAAACGGGCATGACCGAATCGAATCCAAGTTCGGTATAGCCTGTGGCGGCGAGGCGAGCCATGCGCTCCGGTTCCCTGTTTGCCTGTGGGAAAGGAGCATCTACCAGATCCATCAGCTCGACGGTGGCGACGGATGTCGGGTTGCAGATCGGCGTGCGATCTACAGGTTCACCAGCCAGGGCGGCCAGGACGCGCTGGCGGCCTGTCATCGACGGCAGTGGGCCCGTGATCGACGGGGGGCGTGGAGCAGATTTCATAGACACATCCTCTCAGCTCTGCGCACTTGGTGCGGCGAGTACGCCACGAGCCGCCGCGGCTTCTTGCTCACGTACCAAGGCTCGTACGTTCGGGGCACGCTGCAGTAGCAGACCAACCAGTGGATGATGATCCTGGCCGCAGGGAAAACTGACACAGTCTTCATGTAGGTTCCCGTCGGCATCCTCGACTGGAAGCATTTCTCCCAGTTTGCGCAATCCATTCACAATGACGGCGACACGCCTGGCACCCAGGGCAACGTCTGTCGGTACCGCAGAATCAACGTCAGCCGCAATACGATACTGACCCTCGCCGAGGCAGTGAGCCACAATGGTCAAGCCGGACTTCCGATCGACGATGGACAACTCACCGGCCGGTACTTGCGAAGGATCTGCCAACTTGCAGCATTCAAGGAATGTTCGACGAACTGCAAGGGGGTGGTCGTTACCGCAGGCGAATTGCAACGTCGTGTCGGTCTGGCGAGACTGCAACGCACCGAGTCGTTGCATGCCGATGGCGACGGCGAGGACCCGCTCTGCGGTTCCGGGCAGCTCTGAATACGAATGGACGGTGTATTCAGGCACCGTACCGTTGAGTTCGCGATAGAGAGCAATACTGATATCACTGCAGTGGGGGTCCATTGACTGCAGTTCGACTCGACGACCCAGATCCTGCAAACGACTCATGGTATCGCTCGTGGTTGTGGGGCACTCAGATTCCCGAGCCGGTCAACGGCGCTGACCGCGACGGATAACAACTGTCCGTTCTCTTCGGTCCCGCTCTGTTCTTCAGTCAGGGTCAGAGGCAGACGAAAGCCGGTCCGCCCAGCAGGTAAGATATGATGTTCCCAGCCGCGGAGTTTGCGCTCGGCGTAGACGACCCAGAGGAAGGGGCGCTCACCACCCGCTCGTCTCCAGGACATGAGGACTGCATCGCCACGTACACTGACATCTAGTTCGGGTGTGGGCGGCGGATCAGCATCCAGCCACGGCGAGGCTGGAACCAATGCCGGTTTGGCGTAGGGGCCGCGGGATAGAGCCGTCGTCAGGGAGTCATCATCAGCTCCTACGCGCTCGCCATCCAAGGCGCGAGCTGAAAAATGAATGTGCCCGGGAGCATCCGGCTGCAGACCTCGTGTGATCATGACCTGATTCACCACTTCATCTGCTGCCCAACCGTTGGGTTTCACCCTGCCTGTATACAGACCGGGCCACAGATGCCGGCCATGAGGATTCTGACGGGTCCACCAGGATAGTAGTACGGGAAAACTCTGCGGTATCTGTGAGATCGGCCAATACAGCTGTGGAGCGTAGTAGTCTACCCATCCCTCGTGCAGCCAGCGTCGTGCATCTGCGTAGATCATCTCGTGCTGATCAAATCCGGCATCCGTATGCTGGGGGATGCCGGGGCGCCAAATCCCAAAGGGACTAATTCCCACCTTCACAGATGAGTCCGCCGTCTTCACATCTGCATAGAGGCGCTCCACGAAGCGATCTACATGAGCGCGACGCCAATCACTGCGTGTTAGCTCGCCGCCTCCATCCAGATACCTTGCCCATGACAGATCGTCGGGAAAGTCGTTGTGATCGTTATAGGATGGGTATGGATAGAAGTAGTCGTCGAGATGGATGCCGTCGACGTCGTAGCGCTCAACGACATCGAGGATCACAGCAAGGCTGTGATCCTGGACCTCCTGTCGCGATGGGTCAAGCCAGCGGTATCCCTTGTCGCCGAGGGTGACGGCGAGCTCGGGCGACTGCCGGGCGATTGCATTGGCTGCCAGCTGCGATGGATTTGCGGGATGATCGGCACGGAAGGGGTTAAACCAAGCGTGCAACTCGAGACCCCGTAGATGGGCCTCGCTGATCCAGAATTGCAGGGGATCGTAATAGGGATCAGGCGCCTGCCCTTGGACGCCGGACAGGTAGGACGACCAGGGCTCCAGCTGCGACGCATACAATGCATCGCAGTGCGGGCGAACTTGCAGGACGATCGCATTGAGGCCCATCTCGGCGGCACCATGAAGAATGGCTACAGCCTCTGCCTTTTGTACGTGCGTCGGCAAACCCGGCTCAGAAGGCCAGTCGATGTTATCGACGGTGGCGACCCACACTGCACGAAACTCCCGCATGGGGAGTGAAATCGTCGCATTCTCCCCGCGCGCCTGTGAGGGGGCCAACATTTTTGCCGGCGCACAGCTACCCAACCATGTGCCAAGTACAAACACACCGATGGCCTGCACCCGGTTCAGTGGCCGATGGAACATAGCCCCCGCTACCCTCGAAGGGATCTCACTGGATCTCATGCTGCTGCGACGATCTCAACCCGTCAGCCGTCGATGAGTGTCCGGTTAATGAACTCGGTGATGTCTTCGATTTTTTCGAGTTCTGTAAACATCAGACTCTGACAAATCCGGTAGGTGATGTCCCGAAAGGCCTCATCAGCCTCGATACTGGGTGCACGCCCGGCGACGGCAGCCAGGAGCAGGCAGCCGAAATCGCTGAGGGCCTCACGCTCTACCTCTTCCGTCTTTGGATATTCGGCGATACGGAAATAGGACATCCAGAAAACATTGATCGCTTCGAGGAAGGCAGCCTTCTGCGGATGATTGAGCATCGCTTTGAGGCACAGATCGGCGGCGTAGAAACCCAAATCGAAGGATGGATGGCCGTAGTGAGCAGTGGCAAAATCCACGAGGAAAATCTCGCCATTGTTGACATAGACATTGCGCGGACGCAGATCGGCCAGCACGAGGCACTTGCCTGGCTTCATCAACTCTTTCGCTCGGGACTCCACCTGCTTCTGAATGTCAGGGAAGGCGCCGGCGATGCTTTCATACAAAGGTTGGATACGTAGTTGCTCAAAGGCCTTCTGGTCCTTGAACATGGCCTTCAGTTCGCGCTGTCCTGCCGTAACATTATGTACGGCTGCCAGTAGCTCACCCGCCTGGGCGGCAATCTGCAGATCTACTCGCCCGCCGCTCAGCTCGGTTTCCCACACGACCGCATCTTTTGTGGGCCCCGTCGTGACGAGGACAAAGTTTGTGCGATCTTCACTCAGTGCATCGGGAAAAGTGTCCGGTGGGAGAATGTTGGCGAGAATCTCAATACAACTATTCTCGGCAAAAATGCGCTTACGATCCGTCCACCAGCGTTCCTTGATCTGAACTCTGGAGTGAGCCTGCTTGACCATTAAACGTTGCTGTGGAGTCGTTACTTGATAGATCTGATTCTTCAGGCCATCACCGATCTGACGCATGTCGAGGATCGGCTCGCTGGAGCCAATACACTTTTTCTTCCTCAGATAGCCGGTGAGGTTGTTCTTGTTCAGGTTCATGTAGGATTCCCATCTACGGCGGTGTTGTCGATGTCGAGTAAGCCCAGAGACGGATTCAGCCCTGGGCCCTGAGTTACGGTTTTTGGATCGTGGGCGGGTTGCGCTGCATCCCGCACGGCACGGCGCTCCAGATCCGTAACCTGCTGTTCTGCGTGATATGAACTGCGCACCATCGGACCCGATTCGACGTGGTTGAAGCCGAGGGCGCGAGCAAATTCTCCTAATTCGTCAAACTCATCTGGATGTAGAAAACGGGCGACTGGCACGTGATCTGACGAAGGGGATAGATATTGACCCAGCGTCAGGATCGCGCATCCCACGTCTGCCAACTGGCGCAGTGTGTCCTCAACTTCGCTGCGCTCTTCTCCTGCGCCGAGCATCATGCCTGACTTTGTCGGTGCAGGACTCAGTTGTCGAGCACGATCGAGTAGTTCCAATGATCGCTCGTGCTTGGCCTGTGGTCGCATAATGGAATAGAGACGTGGCACAGTCTCAATATTGTGATTCAGTATGTCGGGTCCTGCCTCCATCACGGTCGCCAGCGCCTGCCAATCACCCTGGAAGTCAGGGATCAGCACCTCGATAGAGGTCTCGGGGCAACGCTGCCGAGCATGGCGAATGGTTGCGGCAAAGATGCGGGCGCCACCGTCCGCTAATTCGTCGCGATTTACAGAAGTGATGACAGCATGTTCCAGGCCGAGTTGAGAGATCGCCTCAGCGACTCGCTCGGGCTCGCCCTCGTCCACATGATCGGGCTTGCCCGTGGCGATGGCGCAGAACCCACAACTGCGGGTGCAGACATCGCCGAGAATCATAAAGGTCGCCGTGCCATGCCCCCAGCACTCGCCGATGTTGGGACAGTGGGCACTCTCGCAGACCGTATGCAGGCGCTGAGACTTGATAAGCCGTTTGAGGCGTAGATACCCTTCACTACCGGGAGCCTGGGCCTTGAGCCAACGGGGGAGTCGTCGTCCGCCCCTTGTTACCGGCTCGACCTGCGTCTTGGGGCTCGATTTTGTCGGAATTTCAGTCATAAGTTGCTGTCATTACAGGTTGTTACAGTAGTTTCCGGTCAAGACTGACCCAACCATATAATATAAGGTATTCGCAGGTGCCTTTTCAAACCGAGTTCGTAACGTAGCATAAGTACGTGTCAAGGCAGGCACTTAGGTTTCGGCCATGGCGCCTAGAAATAGACGAGGGAGAGAATCCAGATGGACGCTCTCCCTCAATATGGCACTGAGATCGTTGAAGTTGGTACGGCGGCGGAATCAGTGGCCTACCACTGCTATCTCGTCGACATCAACTGAGTCACCGTTGGCGGCGACGGCGGTCGAGCCAATCACGGCACGTGCAAACCATTCACTGTACTCCACATCGTCCGTCAGGACTCGTCTTGCTCTTACGACCTGCGGATTGACGCGTGTGTCATAGACGTACGCATTGCCGATTCCGTGCGCCTTCTCACGAATATCAAAAGTCAACTTCCAGCGCAGCAGTTCTTCATCGTTGAGCCAGTGGCGCTCCTCGATCTGTTCGATTTCCTCCGCCACGTCTGACAGGTGCCGATCGGCCCGGCCCGCATCGTCCTCCTCGGACAGGTTCTGACGCAACTGTTGCAACTGGTGCTCGAGAGAGCTGATGTATTCAAACCCTGCGTCTCCGACATACTTGCGGAAGTGGTCCACCACGTCATCATCGGCGACAAAGTCATCACCGACTTCGTTGGTGGCGACATAGTCGCGGGAAAAGCGGAAAAAGTGACTGTTCAGCGTCCGCCATCCCTCAAGTTGTCGATACAATGACGTCGTCTGCCGGCGCTCCATATGAATATCCGGGGTGATACCGCCAGCACCTCGCACACGTCGACCCAGGCCGAGGGTCATGTAGTCCTTTTCAGCCATCGCAACAAGGGTGGAGTCCTTGCGCATGCGTCGATCGATGGAACGACCACTCGGTATGAAATAGGCGGAGATCGTGAGTTTCAACTCGGCACGATCGCCGATTTTCACGGGCTGTTGAACCGACCCTTTGCCGACCGTCTGGGTGCCCAGTACCAGACCACGGTCCCAGTCCTGAATGGCACCCGCCACGATCTCGGAGGCGCTCGCAGAGCGACCATCCACGAGCACGACCAACGGCCCCTCGCCGAAGAGCGCGTCCTTCTCGGTGAAGAGTTTGGTCGTGTCTTCGAAGGCGCGGCCTGCTGTGTAGACGACCAAGCGGTCTTTCGGCAGGAACAGATCGGCGATGGCGACCGCTTCGTGCAAGTAGCCGCCGCTATTGCCGCGCAGATCGAAGATCAGCCGCTCCATGCCGTTGTCCAGCAGGCCCTCAAGAGCCTGACGCACCTCGTCGGAGCATTTGTGCTGGAAGCCGTTCAGGCGAATGTAGCCCGTGTCGTCGGAGAGCATACCCGCATAGGGGACACTGTTGAGGTGGACGACCTCCCGCGTCACGGTCAGGTCGAAGGGCGCATCTTGGCCCGCTCGTGACAGCGTCAGTGTCACATCTGTTCCAGCTTTGCCACGCATCCTGTCAGCCGCACCGCTGGCGTCTAGTTCTTTCGTCGACTCGCCATCGATCGCAAGGATCAGGTCACCGGATCTCACGCCCGCCCGGGCGGCGGGGGCATTGGGGTGCACGAGAGACCAGACGCCGATGGCGCTATCGGGGTAGACCACCTGGATTCGGAATCCTAACCCACCATATTCGCCGTCCACATCAATGCGGAAATTGTCGAGGTGGACGTTCTCCATGAAGACCGTGTCCGGATCCAGAATCGACATCATTCCCGCGATGCCATAGCGAACCAGCGTGTCCGGTGTGACGCTGTAGTAGGCTCGAGCATCGACGGTACGGGCAATTTGCTCGAAGGTGATGAAATTCTCCCGCCAATCGGCCCCTTCAAGGGTCAATTCGTAGTCCGACGCCGGGTCGAGAGAACGGAAGATGCCACGAAGCCCAGCCCGCATAAGTGAATCGGGCGAGATCTCATACATGTAATATTTGCTGATGTAGTTGACGACGGGGAAGAAGGAATTCTTCAATTCCTCAGGCAGCGTCGACTCATTTTGCTCGGCTTGAGCGAAGGCGGTGCTTGTCAGGACCGCGAATAGTGCAACAGCGCCGCCTAGTGAGGCGGCACGTAGGTGCTGTCGCATGTAGCTGACTCCGACGGACGAGGGGGGTGAGTATTTGTTTGTAAGTCTTGATTTCACCGTAAAATACGAAGGCTTCCGAAGATACTAAAGGTCCGCCGATCTGTGCAACGCAGGATCTACTCAAGTAATCGACGCGGAGGACCGATCAACAAACAGGTGTGGTCGTGCCGCAACCTCGTGGCTGAGGCCGCCAAGAGCAGTCACTGCCGATCGATCATATCCTATAGTGATTATTGACATTTAGTTCAGGCGGGTCTATAATTTCCCGGTTGTAAGCCAGCGCCTGGCATGGGTATATTCCAGGTGGCAGGACGACGCCTCGTCCATCACACAAGTTCCTGCCGGAACTGTCTAAGAGCGCCGCGGAGACCGACGAGATATGCCGAGAAAGCGGATTACGTTCATTGTTATCCCCCCTAACGATGGGCAGATGCAGGAGTATAAATTCTCCTCTGGACTGCTTTGGTTAGGTATCGGAATACTCCTTCTCACAGTCGGGTCACTCAGCTACTACGCCTTCGACTTCCATACTCGAGCCGACCAGTCAGGGCGGATCACGGAGTTGATGGAAGAGAATGAGGATCTCGTCCGCGGGCTTGAGCGCTCCGAACGAAGCGTCGGTGACCTTGAGCACGTGATGGATAGAGTGGCCGCCCTCGATCGGCGTCTGCGCGCCCACCACAATATGCAGCCTCTGCCAACGGTGGGTGTCGGTGGACCCGAAGTGCCTGATGATCTGCCCGAAGACTACACGAGTCTGCCGGTACGGAAACGCGCCCTGCTCGAAGACCTGACGCTCAAGATCGATCGGCTGCAGCGCGAGGCTCGACTGCAGGTGGTCAGCTTCGATAGCTTGCAGGCTCGCTTTGTCCAGGATGATGCAGATCTCAAATACATTCCCGCCATTGCTCCGGTGGCTCGCGACAAGACCTGGAAGTCATCCTTGTTTGGGCCCCGCACGGATCCTTTCACCGGACGTCCGGCACGTCATGGAGGCATCGACTTCGCCGGCAGGACCGGCATCGAGATCATGGCAACGGCGGATGGGGTCGTCTACTATTCCTATGAAGATGCTCGGTTGGGTCAGGCCGTCGTCATTCATCATGATCCGTTGATTGTTGACGAGAACGGTGTGGAGAGCACGCGCGCGGGGATCTACCGAACCGAGTATGGTCATATGAGCAAGAGGCTGGTGGTCAAAGGGCAGCGCGTGGTACGTGGGCAGGTGATCGGGCTGATGGGTAGCTCGGGTCGCTCTACGGCGCCACATCTGCATTATGCGGTGCGCTTTCAGGATCGGCGTCTGGCGCCGCGGACGAAGGGCTACACCGACCCAGCAGATTTCCTCCTGGACTGGCTCGATGACGACACCGTCTCCGGATACATGGCTTCGCGAGGCGACGAATAGCGCCAGGCAGAGTGCTCGGGCACGGCGTCCGGGACGGCCGCCCAGGTTGTCGCGATTAGTCCCACAGTCTATTTCATCCTGCTATTTTCAGCTGGTCTGCCCCCTGGGTGGTCCAGCTTTTTACATTTATGATCAGACACTCTCATCAGGAGTCGAATGTGACCGATCACGCGACCATTACAGGGAAGATCGCCGCCGTCATCGATGCGACGACACTGGTACTGAACATCGGTCAGCAACATGGTGTTCGAGAGGGAATGCTCTTCGCCATCGTCGCCGCCCACCAGCAGATTGCGGATCCGGATAGTGGAGAGGATCTGGGTCATTGGGAAATCGTCAAGGCACGGGTGATGGTGACGCATGTGCAGCAGCGCATGTGCACAGCACAACCGCCTCTCTCGCCAGATGTCAGCACGTCCGGTACACTCAGCGAGATGATGGTGCGTCACTCCTTTGGTCGCTATGGCGAGCGCTCAGAGTTGGGAGAGCGTGAGCGTCTCGAAGTCGTGCAGGGCGACATCGTTGGCAGACCTCGAACATCTCCGATCGCGGTGGGAGATGCCGTGCGCTTGGTCCCCCACAATACCATGGACCCTCCAGCGGAGGCTCATTTGGACAGTGGCGGTGATCCACCCTCCCAGGCATACGCGGGGCAGGCAGCCCGATCTGCAGAAGAAACGTCTGAAGATGGATCGAAAGATGACGTCGCATGACGCATATTTGGCGGCGCCGTGGAGGGCGGCGCTGGATAGCAGCGGCCATGCTAACACTGATGGCTGGGGTCAGCGGCTGCGCACACTATTCAACAACGGCAGGTCTCGTGGGAGGGATTCGTACTGTCGCGATCCCGACGGCGGGCAATCAGACAGCAGAGGTCGATGTGGCGCAACGCTTGACCGAGCGTGCCGTGGATGCATTTCTCGCTGACAGCAGACTACGCGTCGTTGATGAAGAATCCGCCGATGCACTCTTGCTTTTGCGTGTGACAGAGTTGGAAGACGAACCCTTCACCTACACGGCGGGGGAGGTGACCGAACAATATCGGTATCGCTTGTTCGTCGAGGTCACGTTGGAACGCGCAGGTGGCAGTGTGCTGCTGGAAATGGGACGACTCTCAGGCTTTGGCACCTACGACGCGGCTTTGCCGGATGAAGACGAGCAAGGTCGTGAACCGGCGATAGACAAAGCGATGGATATGGTGATCGAAGAGATCGTCGACCGGACGACAGCCTCCTGGTAGCGGCTGCTCTATTCTGCGGCAAGGCCGCAGTAATCGGCCGCAGTCAAGGCATAGACAGCGGCGGCATCATGTAGTCGTTTGATATCTACCCATTCGGTGTCCGCATGGGCTGTTTCATTTGAGGGACCGTAGTAGAAGGTCGGCACCGAACAGCCGTGTACATACAAGTTGGCATCACCCACAATTCGCAGACCCACAAGATCCGCCTGATCTCCCGTGACCATCTCGTGGGCGTGAGAGACTGCGCACACGGCCGCGTCTTCTCGGGGCGTTTCGAAGGGCTCACGCTCGTGTTCCATCTCGACGGTCAGATGCAGATTGCCTGCGAGGGCGAAGGGTTTGGCGAGCGCCTCGATCTCTTCCAGAACCTGTTGTGCATTTCGTCCAGGGCACCAGCGGCGTGTGCCCATCAAGGTGCACCGAGTTGGCGTACGGTTGAAGTAGTCGCCCCCATGGACTGAACCCACATCGATCCGCTCTGCACCCGCCAGGGGATGGTCAGTCGTTGCATCCAGATGCTCTTGATGCGATTGAATCGCAGCAAGCAAATCACCGACATGGCGCAGAGGATTCTGTGAAAAGGGGACATACTGGGTGTGCATGCCGCCACGATCTGAGTCGAGGTGGATGGTGAATACCATGGACCCCATGCTCATGACCCACAGTGCATCGCGTCCCTCGACGATGAGAATTCGGTCTGCCGCGATTCTACCACTGTTGATATCAGCGATGAGAGCGAGGGGACCATCCTTGCGAGCAATGGTCTCTTCGTGGCCGACGACGGCACTTAGCACGAGATCGCCGCGTAGTCTGGTGCCGCTGTCGATGATCGCCTTCGCCGCACCGAGCATTGAAGCCATGCCGCCTTTCATATCGGTCGCACCCCGACCGTAGAGGCGGTCTGCACGGCGCTCAGGGGGCCAGGCGTCGCCGAGGGGAATGGTGTCGAGATGCCCGTTCAGGTGCAGTGTGGGTCCTGTCCCCTGGCCGGCGATACGCGCGTAGAGATTGTTGCGACCCTCGTCATCAACGGGGCGGACATCCACATCCAGGCCCAGATCGCGCATCTGCCCTTCGAAGAGGGCGCATACCTCTGCCTCGTCCATGGTGACACTCGGGATCTCGAGCATCCTCCAGGCCTGCTCTTCGATCCAATCGGTATCGATGGCCGCCACCAGGCGCTGTGTCACAGACTGCGCCAAAGTCAGTCTCTCACACCCGCTGCGTGGCGATTGGCCGCTGGATCGCCTGCGGCGAAGGCTTCTCCACCGTCGTCGATCTGCAACATGACGGGCGTGCCGATAGGGCCATCCTTGATGGCAATATCGTGGCCACGGTGAGCAAGGTCTTTGCGGACCTCCGCGCTCGTCGTGTCGCTGAGCGTGAGTGATCGCATTTTCTTGATCGTCTCAGGTCGTTCCGAACTTGGATCGAAGGAGTCCTCGTGATGATCTGTCGCAAAACGCGGACTTGTCACAGCTTCAGCGGGTCGCATACCATGATCGATCGCATTGAGCAACAGGTTGAGAGCCGTTTGATCCTGTAGATCACCGCCAGCAACACTGATCGCCATAACCGGTCGGCCACGTTTGAGCACTAGGGTTGGCGTCAGCGTGATCCGAGGTCGCTTGCCAGGCTGAATACAGTTTGGATGACCCGCCATGGTATTGAGACTACGCAGCCTATTGCCGAAAGTGACACCCGCAGAACCGCCACCGTCATGATCCCTGGGAACATTTGCACTCGGTGTGGCTGACACGACATTCCCCCAACGGTCGGCAATGACGCAGGTCGTTGTACCGCCTGGGGAGGGAGGCGAGTGACCTGCCGTAGCCAGAGACTCCATGCGATACGGGTCGCCCGGTCTGATCACATCTGAGGCACGCTGTGGATCGATGAGGGGCCGGCGAAGCTTCGTGTAGCGTTCGCTGAGCAGAGCCGGCAAGGGAACGCCGGCAAACTGTGGATCACCGTAGTAGGCATCGCGGTCGGCGAAGGCCAATTTCAGGGCCTCTGCCGCATGATGGATGGCATCAGCGGAATGGGCTCCCATCGCTTTCATGTCGAAGCCATCGAGCAAACGCATCGCCTGACACAGCGCCGGGCCCTGTGTCCATGGGCCACACTTGCAGATCGTATGGTCGCGATACTCAGCAGTAATGGGTTCTTCAATTGTCGTCACGTGGCCAGCCAGGTCTTCCCGTCGCAGGAAGCCGCCCTTTTCGACGTAGTAGCTCTCCAATTCCTCTGCAATGTCGTTGCGACTTTCATGGCGGCCGTAGAAACGATCACAGGCGGCCTGCAGGCATGCTTCTCGCGAACCGGTCGTGATCGATTCTTCTTCCACCATGCGACGCATCGTGTGTGCGAGGCGGGGATGCCAATCCTCGACCCCTTCATCTAGCAGGGCCAGCACAGGTGCCGTCGCTTGGGCGAGGGTCATGGTCCCATAGTGTTGCAGAAGAGTGATGCACAGATCGACGACGGATGGTACCGGTGCCATCTTCATGTCGCCGTCGCCGGGAATGCCATGGCGCATGTACCATTCGATCGCCGCTGCAGATCGAGGGGCGCGACCCTGACCCGACAGAGATTGCACGCGACCGTGATCCACACTGTAGATCAGAACGGGCACCTCGCCGCCGATACTGCACTGAATGTGGTCGGTCACGTTCAGTGCGAAAATGGTCGCGGCAGCGGCGTCGGCGGCATTGCCGCCTGCTTCCAGGATGGAGATACCTGCATCAACCGCGCCGACACCACCGGCGGCGACGACACCATGGCGACTGCTGGCGTGCCAGGTTGGATCGACAGACTCAGTGTTCATTGATTGGATCCTGGGCAGAGGTGAATGACCCGAGGGGCTGTTGTCGGGGGCGAAGCGTACGTAACGTAGACAGTGATGCCAACCTCAACAGCCAAGACACACCTGTTCTGTTTGCTCACCAGCGCATGGATGACAGCTGCCTTGGTCACATCCGTTCAAGCCCATTCTCACGTTGACAGAAGCGAAAAATCCATGACCTATCACGTCTACATATCAAACAGTGGCAGCACATTCCTCTCGCACTTTTTGCTTGACTCGTCCAACGGACAGATTGAGCCACAGGATGATGTTTCTCTGGGCGCAGCGCCGGGACCTCTGGCGACAGATGCTGCAGGTCGACGCATGTTTGTCTGTCTCAGATCAGAGAAGCAATTTGCCAGCTACGACATAGATTCGGCGACAGGCGCCTTGCGCCAGATCGGTGTCGTCGACGTTCCCGATGGCGCCCCCTACGTCTCCCTTGACGATACCGACCAGTATCTATTGGCGTCATACTATGGTGCGGGCCATATCTCGGTGCATGCGATTGGCGCGGATGGTTCCTTGTCGGCCGAGCCCTTGCAGTGGATTGAAACAGCTACGCATGCCCATAGCATTCAGACGGACCCCTCGAATCGATTCGCCTTTGTGCCGCACACGAATCCCGCCAATGCGATCTATCAGTTTCGTTTCGACGCATCGACAGGTGCGCTCACCGCGAATGATCCTGCGACGATCGAACCTGCCACACCCGAGGGGCCGCGGCACTTCGTCTTTCATCCTGAGAAAGATGTGTTCTATTCAGTCAATGAGAATGGCAGTACCGTCTCGGCCCACCATTTTGATCCTGAGAAGGGGACATTGTCATCCTTTCAGGTGATCTCTACGCTGCCTGCCGGATTCGATGCAGAGGACAACACGTGCGCGGAAATCAAGATCGATGCAAGTGGGCGGCACTTGTATGCTTCGAATCGTGGTCATGATTCACTCGCCCTGTTCGACGTGGCTGAAGATGGTTCGTTGAGCCTGCGTGATCACTACGCCACCGAGCAGACACCACGGTTTTTCGACCTCGATCCGACAGGCAAGTGGATGTTGTCCGTTGGACAGGGGTCAGGAAGCATGACTGTCTACAGAATAGAGGAGTCAGGTGCATTGACACAGACGAACCGCTTCGATGTCGGTGATGCGCCGCTGTGGATCCAGTTTGTCGAAGTGCGCTAGGTCAGCCGAGAGAAACTGGCGGCGGTCTTCGTGGCGGGATCGGTTGAATGATCTGGCGCTGCTCGGGGGTCAGGCGTGCCAACATCTGCTCTGAAGGGACATAGTGGAAGCGTGAGCGAATCCAGCGTGGTGAATAGCGATACAGAACCATGCGTCGATAGCCGTCATTTGTGCGTGCCGCCGAGCCGTGGGTAATGGCATCTGTGAAGAGCAACACGTCACCTGCATCCAGGTACAGCTCGCGCATACCGGCCGCAGTGCCGGCGGCCTCGTTGCTGCGATAGGTCGCCCCGGCGACCTCGGCCAGCCGCGGGTGTGGCCGCGACGCTTTGTGGCTACCTGGAACGAGTGTCGTCGGGCCATCACCGGGGCCGATGTCCTGCAAGGCTGTGATCACGTTGATCTGTCCCACCATCCAGTCCCCTGTATTGGGTTGCCGGAATGTCATATAGCTGATCGGCAGGTGGCCGCCACTGTGGATGCCGATGAAACCACCGCGGCCGCGCAGATTGAGCAGGCACTCATGAATGGATAGACCATTGCGCTCCACGTGGACGAAACGGCGGATGTGGTCGATCCAGGAAGGGTAGTCGATGAGACGCTCGAAAACGCCGCCCGCCTCGATGATGTTTTGAAAGTTGATACCATCCGCACCTGAGTAGGTGTGGGTTTCGACATGACCGATCCAGGCACCCTCTGTGTCGCTGCCCTGACGACGTGGGCCATCCATGTGACTTTGATGTGCATCAACCCAGGCATTGAGTTCGTTGATATCGCCTGGAGCAACACCGTCCTTGAGCACGAGGTAGCCGTGGACGTCGAAGAGATAGTCGATTAACTCGATGTCGTCGCAGTTACTGTGATCGATAATGGGTAGGGTTTCCATGTTGGGCTCAACATAGCTGCTGCCACGCACCCCGTCACGCGCAGCTCTACAACTGTACAGCGAGGAACGATGACTTCGTCAGAGACATTCGCCAGACCCTTTCCAGCGCTCACACCGTCACAACGCTATCATCTTGACGTCTTCGGATATGTCGTCGTCGAGAACACGTTGTCTTCTGAGCAGGTTGGCTGCCTGCACGAGGCCATGCAACGACTCAAGACAGACCTGCTGGCAGCGGGCGAGGGTGGGGTGGTTCGTGGGTGTCGTCTCAGTGCTCGCCACGCACATCACTGTCATTTTGCTCACATTCTCGAAGCGGATCCGGCGATCTATGAATACCTCACGAATCCGCGATTGGTGGGTTTCGCCGAAGAACTGGTCGGTGGAAGTGTGCGGTTGGAGGAATCGGAAGCCGTCATCAACCATCGCCCTGATCCGGCACCCGATGCCGGCGCTCCCTTTGGCTTTCACACGGGTACCGCCGTCGATCAGGGGACCTACACAGAGAATGGCCTGTTCCACTGTACTTTCGTTAAGACGCTGACAAATCTCACAGACCTGGAACCCGACGATGGTGGTACGGTCTGTATCGCTGGAAGTCACAAGATCAAGGCGCCACGCGAGCAGATCATCGCCTGTGCCGAGGAAGATCGCTCCCTTATTCATCAGGTGACTGCACCTGCGGGCTCTACCTTGCTCTTTGGCGAGTCTCTCATCCATGCAACGGGACACATCCGTTCGGATCGAGAACGTGTGATCGTCATCGGTGGATACACGCCAACCATGTTTCAGGCCTGGAATGGTCAGGAGCCGAGTGCCGAATTTGTAGCCGCTGCAGAGCCTCGACATCAAGCATTGCTCTCCGGGAGTGATCGTTGGAGTTGGCAGCGCCAACATCGTAGTCTCGCTATGCCCGTTCACAAGCCATCGGAATGAGACCATGACACCGACCATCACCACCGGCGATCAGCAGATCGACGCGTTGCTGCCCAGCGTCCGCGACTTCCTCGCCCAGGACACCGTCGACTACTGCATTGACGCTGAAATCGTTCACGGCTATCGCAGCCCAGACTGTCCGGCCCTCTGGATTCGTGACCACTCGGATATGCTTCGTGGTGCAAGATACTTCGACAAAGACATGACCAGCGCTGTCACCCACTTTGCGCAGACACAACTGGGCAATGGGTCCTTTCACGATTTTGTCAGTTGCAACATGGATCGGGAAAACTGGACAAAGTATGTCCGCGTGCCCGTGGAAGCCGACGTGGAGTATCGATGGGTGAAGGCCCTGTTCCTGGCCTGGCAGGCAACGGGCGATGACAAGTGGATGGAATCGATGCTGCCCCATGCTGAACGTGCGATGGCCTACGTGTGCACCAACCCCTGGCGATGGAGTCAGGAGCACGAGTTGGTGAAACGGGCACTGACGATGGATACATGGGATTTTGACTATGTGAGTGCAGATCAGTCGTGGCTGAATTTCCAGATCACCGATCAGACCCACTGGGGAATCTTCCACGGCGACAACTCCGGCTACTATGAAGCATTTCTCTGTCTTGCTCAGCTGTATGGCCATCTGGGTGATGCGGAAGCCGCTTCGCGATGGTCGGCCCAAGCGAGGGGACTGCGTCAGCGGGCCAATGATCTTTGCTGGAATGGCTCCTTCTACACACATCGCGTGCCGCTGGACGAATTTCGCGTGCAGGGCGTTGATGAGGCAGCACAGTTGAGTCTGTCAAATCCGATGGCGATCAATCGGGGGATGGCAACGGCAGAGCAATCTCAGGCGATGCTCGACGAATACATCCGTCGCGGCAGCAGCCAGGCCACCTTTGCGCCATGGTATTCGATTGATCCGCCATTCCCGGATGGGTGTTTCGGCGACCCACTTCTGGTAGGCGGCGCATACATCAATGGTGGGATCTTTCCCCTCGTCGGCGGCGAGCTGGCCCGCGCAGCCTTCGCTCACGGTCGTGAGAGATTTGGCGTCGACATTCTACGTCAATACAGTGACCTGATCGTCGACAGCGGCGAGACCTATCTCTGGTATTTCCCTGATGGGCGCCCTTCCTCTGAGGAAGCCAGTACCAGTCCTGAAGCCATGTCGACGGATGGCTGGGGCTCGTCGGCTATGCTCTATGCCCTCGTTGAGGGACTTGCCGGCATCACTGATACAGATACCTGTTTTCGCCAGATCGCCCTCTCGCCTCGATGGGCGGCGGCCGACATCAAGACGGCAGATATCCAGCTCGAGTATGCTGCCAGTGGCTCTGCCATCGGTTATCACTACGAGCAAAGTGATGGCCGCTGTCAACTCACCATAGAGTCATCCAAGTGTCTTGTTGATCTGCATTTGCTCCTGCCCGAGGGGCAGGAGGCGCTCACGACGACGGTGAGCGGCCAAGCGGTGTCGAATCGCTGCGTCAAAGTGGCGGACTCAACCTACGTGGACATGGAACTGGTCGTCGACGGTGAGGCGACGGTGGACGTGCAGTTCCGCTAGCTCTTCGCGATCAGGCCCAGCGCTTCGGTCCCAGGCCCGGTCCTGGCAGCGGCATGCTCTCAGGCTTGTTCGCCGCGTCGAAATCCCATTCACGCGTGTTCGGATCAGCGAAGAGGGGGCGCACGTTTTCTGGCAGGTCGACCAGTCGCTCAGGGTCCCATGACTCAACATCGGCGATGGGACCCGCCCAGGCGGGGCGGTAGGCGACCGCTAACATGGAACGCTCGCGGCTTCCCGTGTTCGGCAGTGTGCCGTGAAAGACCCGGTGATTCAGAAATAGTGCTGAACCCGCTTTACAGGTCACGATGACTTCTTCTGGATGAGATGCATAGCGGCTATAGGGGTTGGCTTCAGCGTGGAGACTCAGATGGGAGCGCGGTACGACACGAAAGGGTGACACATCCAGCGTTAGATCGTCCAGGTAGTAGAGGACGCGGATCGTCGCGGGACAGGATCCATTCATGCCGAAGATTCTTGAGCCATAAGGTTGGCCGTCTGTGTGCAGGCTGATGCCAGGTGTTCCCGGTTCAGAGCGGTCATAGCCGTAACTGAGAAACACGATCTGATCACCGAAGACGGTTCGCAGAACCTCGAGGGTCGGCTCGTGGGCGATCAAATCCGTCGCGACACCCCCTTCCCATTGGATATCGCCTCGCCCGCGCTGGTGCGGGCTATAGTCCCTGGCAACGGTCTCCCACGTAGCGGCCTGCGTCTTCAACTGCGCAATCTGATCTGCATCGAGCAGGTCTGGGACGATGAGGTATCCTTCTAATTCGATCTGCCGAATTCGATCGCCAACACTCAGCGCCGACCAGTCGCGATGATCGACATTCATGAGAGTACCTCTACATCGATGTCGTCGAACCAGCTGCAGCCAACACCATCGTGCCGCAGGCTGATCTCGACAGCACTCGCATCGGCAGGCGGTGGGCCATCGATCTGCAGGCTCAATCTCGTCCAGTCTGTATCACCGGCTACATACTGACTCACATGCACTGGATATCGCTCCGGTACGTTGAAGATGATCCACCGCAGGCCGAGGCAGGCACCGCGACCCACCAGAGCCTGCGTGCGCACCCAGATCTGCACACGAAACCCGGTGGTCTGCCGCCAGCGCTGCGTGAAGGCGCCTTCGCCTTCGCGGTCCATCGACCAGAGGCTCACTCCCTGGGTCTGGCGTTCGATCTTCAGACTGTGGTCGTCAGTTTTTCCCACGTCGTGGCACCAGTCGGCCCCCTCGCCAGAAGGCAACCAGGGCCACGGCCCGGGCTCACCCGCCGCTTCGTTCAAGCGTTGGCCGATGGCGAAGCTGGACTGCCGGGAATAGGCGGGTAGCTCATCAAAACCGCCATAGAGGACGGCAGGGGGGGCAGGCGCCTCTGTACGCATGCTCTGCACGATGGTTGTGGGGCAGAGTCGTACTCGGAAGTGCTCACAGATGTCCTGGTAGAGATCATCGCGATCGTAACGGCTGGCCAGATGTATATCGTAGCCCCAGTTACACACGCCGACGCGTGTGCGCCGGGCGGAGTCGCCGACGAACTGGAAAGCCGGGCTGGGCACGGCGTCATCCGCATCTGCGAGGGCAAAGTATGAGTCGGCGGCAAATCCTTCAGGTCTTGGCAGACCCGTCGCCAGGTGGTTGAGAGGCATTTGCCACGCTGAGCCGTCCACGGCGCGGGCCAGAAGCCGATCATACCCCTTGCTTGTCCATGCTCCTTCGAAAGCCACGGTGGGAGCGGGGATGTCGCTGAACCAGGGATCGCTGTATTCGAAGGACAGCGTCTCAAGACCCGGTTGGTCGAAGGTCTGCGGTGAGTGCAGTGTCAGATGGCACGTGAAGTCATAGACGTAGCTGCCATGGTCGGCGTCGTAGGTGACGTCAATGATCCGCCGTGACGTGGCGACGCCACCAGGGTCGGTGGTGACGATGGTAAGGGTCAGGTGGTCGCTGCCTCGCCCTTCCACCTCCACTCTGAGCAGCTCACTCGTGATAATGTCCGAACCCAGAACCCAATACAGCTGGACGCCATCAACCAGTGCCTCTTGCCCGGGCGCCAGGGCAAGGGACCGCAGGACCACCGGTCGAGGATTCTTGTTGAAGTAACGCAGATTCTGCTCGGGTTGTTCAACGATGGCATGCTCGAGATGAGCGATAGGCGTCGCACCATCGTGGATCCACTCCTGCCCCGCAGTTACACCACCGCGAAGCTTCAGATCAAAGGATGGAGTATGTGTCATGGCGTCGTCACGCGTTCCACATCGTCGGAATGCGGAAGGCTTTGCCTTTCTTGAAGTAGCTCTCCATCTGATGAGCGGCAATCATTTCGTCGCACATCTTTCGGATGTCATCGATTGACAGTTCGGATGCCGTATGTGGATCGAGCATAGCTGCCTGGTAGACAGCATCTCGATTGTGGTGGAAGACCGCTTCGAGGGTGACCAATTGCGGGCTGACATTCGTCCGATTCAGGCCGGCGCACTGCTCCGGCAGGTCACCTACATGCGTTCCCTGAACCCCATTGCGATCGACGAGACAGGCGACCTCGACAACGCAGTTGCGCGGCAGATTGGTGATGTAGTCACCGTCGTTGAGGATATTGCCGCCGATGCGATAGGGAACATCCGTCTCCATCGCTTCCATGATATAGGAGCCATACTCGTGCGTTCGGGTATGGCTGAGTTTGGTGTTGCCCGTCATTTCCTTGCTCTGTGTCTTCCAACGCTCGATCTGCCGGATGCAACGGCGAGGGTACTCGTCGAGGGGGATATTGAATTCCTCAATAAGCTCGGGATAGTTCGATTTGATCCAGTAGGGCATGTATTCTGAACTGTGCTCGGAGGACTCGGTGATGTAGTAGCCGAAGTGGCGCATCAATTCGAGGCGTACCATGTCGCGGGGTTTGTCTGCCCCCTTCTTGCGAGCCTCCTTCACGATACGGGCCGCCCGTTTCTTGATTTCCGGATAGAGATCCTTGCCACCATCCGTGATTTCCAGAAGCCACGCCTGATGGTTGATGCCGGCGATCTTCCACTGCAGATCACGGGCTGGCTCCATCCCGACATACTCCAGCAGACGCGGAGCACAAACCTGTACCGAATGGCACAGGCCTACACCGCGAATGCTGGTGCCGCGTAGCAAGGCGCCCGTGACTGCGCACATGGGATTGGTGTAGTTGAGGAACCATGCATCCGGGCAGACTTGCTCCATATCGTGGCCAAAAGCCATCACTACGGGGGCCGTGCGCAGGGTGCGGAAGAGACCGCCAATACCGATCGTGTCAGCAATCGTCTGGCGCAATCCGTATTTCTTGGGAATGTCGAAATCGATCACCGTCGATGGCTCATAGCCTCCTACCTGGATCGCATTTACCACGTACTTCGCGTCACGCAAGGCAGCTTTTCGCTGCGTCTTGCCGAGGTGGGTGGAGATCTTCGCACGTCCCTTGTTGATGTTTCGGTTCAAGGTGCGCAGCATCCTGCTTGATTCACGCAGGCGTTTGGCGTCGATGTCGTACAGCGCGATATGTGCGTCATGCAGGGCGGGACTGAGCATGGCGTCACCAAGAATATTCTTGGCAAATACCGAAGATCCCGCTCCCATGAATGTGATTTTTGCCATCCTGTGTCTATCTCTCGGTTTTCGTGTTACAGATCGATCTTGATCTCTCTGCCCTGCTCGGCAGAATGGATCGCGCCAAATACCATGGCCAGGCTCTTGATATTGTCGTGGGCCACAGTTTCCGGCTCGCCACCGTCTCTTACCCGATCTATGAACTCGCGCATGAGCCCTGTGTGATGGCCGATGCGGTCTTCGGGGGCGGGGGAGGGTGCGACAATCGGCGCCATCTCGGAGCGGAATTCTCCGGAGGTTTCGATCGCTTCACCTTGGATATCCTCGGCACCATTCCACAACACCGAACCATGCTCCCCCACGATGCGCCAATTGCTTTCCCAACTCGTGTTCATCCCCTCGGCACACCAACTGCCCCGATAAGTGAAGACGATGTTCTGGGTCATCTCAAAGACTGCCACGGCGTTGGCGCCGTGGGCAAACCACGATCCGGCTGCATTCCATTCGCGACAATACACCGAAACGGGGTCGGCGTTGCTGATCAGGCGCGCCGCATCGAAGGTGTGAATCGCCATATCGAGAAGCAGCACATGATCCATTTCAGCACGGAAGCCATCGAAGTGTGCACCGAGATAGAAGTCCGCGTCGACACTCGTCAGCGGCCCGATGGCATGGCTGGCGAGAAGGCGACGTAAGCGCCGGATATTGGGATCATAACGTCGATTCTGGATCACTGCATAGATCCGATCAGCCTTCGCCGCCGCCGCCAGAGAGGTTCGAGCATTGGCCATGGAATCTGCCAGAGGCTTCTCGCCCAGCACGTGGCAGCCATGTTCCAATGCAGTGACCGTCACCTGCGTGTGCGCCTCGGGCACAGTGCAGTCAAAGACCACATCCGGTTGTAACTGCCTGAGAAGGGCCTCCTGGTCGGTGCCGATTTGAGCGTCTGGGAGATCGAACTCGGAACGTCGTGCCTCGGCACGCGCAGGGTCGAGATCGACAAGACCGACGATTGCAACGTCATCCAGGGTTGATGCAGCGCGGAGCCAGGCGCCACTCATACCGCCACAACCTATCAGGAGCGCTCGAATGGGAATGTCAGTCAAGGTCGTCTCTTTTACGTATTCGAGTCGTGATGGGCGCGTTGGCCACCAAATCGTACGAGCAAGACAATGCAGACCGTGCCAAGAATCAAGCCGACTTCAGCAGGATAGATGGCGGCTGTGCCGAGATAGCCGATAATGGCGGCGACGATCATCGTCGCCATGGCGTAGGGGATCTGTGTCTTCACATGATCGAGATGATCACATCCGGCGGCAATAGAAGACAAGACCGTTGTGTCGCTGATAGGTGAGCAGTGGTCGCCAAAGATGCTGCCATCAAGAACAGCAGCGGCGGTCATAATCGTTAAGGGCAATCCACCCAGTTCATGAGCGAGGGGCACAGTTGTGGGTAGCAGAATGGCCATCGTTGTCCATGAAGTACCGATCGAAAATGCCACTGCTGCGGCGAGAAGAAATACGAGCAAAGGGACCGTCAGGGGGGGCAGGGACGAACCAAGCAGTGCGACCAGATAGTCGGATGTGCCGACGGCACTACAGGCCTCTTTGATAGCCCAGGCCAGAACCAGGATGACGAGGGCCCGATAGAAGCCTGTCACACCACCTAACCAGGTGATGGCTGCTTGTTTTGGCGAAATCAATCGATGGCCGAGGTGTTCGTGCACACGTGTGACGGCTATGAAGAAGGCGGTCACGGTACCTGCGAGGGCTGCCAGGAACATGACCTTGGCACCATTGGCATTTGAGAAGACGGTGCTCCAGTATCTCTGGCTCAGGAGCGAGAACTCTTCACGCGCCGCCACGACAGTCGGGTTTGACCACGAATCCACTTGCATTCCCACCAGGACTCCTGCGATGACCAATCCCACGGGCCCCGCAGCCCAGCGCCAGTCGGGCACAAGGCCTTCGGTCATGTCCATGCCATCCGCTTCATGCCCGTCCATTGGCTGGGCGCCAGGACGCAGAATCTGACCGTGCTCATGGGCTCGGCGCTCTGCGCGGAGCATGGGGCCAAAGTCTCGTTGCCACCAGACATTTGCCGCCACAAAAACAAGGGCAAACCAGCAATAGAAACGGGCACTGAGGGCGCGAAAGAACAACTCGTAGCCCGAAATGCCGGTCGAAAGGGTATCCATCGCATCCTGAAAGAGGCCAACCTCGTAGCCTATCCAGGTCGAAATCAGGGCGATCCCGGCAACGGGGGCTGCCGTGGAATCGACGATGTATGCGAGTTTTTCGCGGGGCACACGAAATCGATCCGCCACAGGCCGCATGGTCGTGCCCACAACGATGGTATTGGAATAGTCATCGAAGAATACGGCCAGTCCGAGCAGGAAGGTGGCTCGTCTCGCTGTGGCAGCCCCATCGGCGCGCTTAGCGAGTGCTTCGGCGATTCCCCGTGTGCCACCAGCAATCGAGATGACACGAACCATGCCGATCAGACTTGCGGTAAAGGCGAGAATGTAAAGCTGAAAGGAGTCGCTCAAGGGACGCCACACGAAGTCGATGGTGGTCGTGCGAACCACCCAGAAGGCCCCCTCGATGAACCCCTGATTCGCGGGTACAATAAGCAGGGCTGCCGCAACCAGTGCTGTGCACAGTCCCAGAATCAAGCGTCCCGTTCCGATCGCAACGGCGATCGCCACCAACGGTGGCAACAGGCTCAGTCCTGCGTGCGGCGTGCCGCCTGAAGGCAGCAGCCAGCCGATCAGGACTGCCGCCCCCGCTGCGGTCCCATAGCGAAGCATCAGGTTCCGCAACTTGGCCGACTACCTCATCCGGCGTCGGCGAGTGGCTCGACTTCGCCGCTGGGAGCCGTTGACATTTCAAGCTTGTAGGCGAGCAGATACATCATGGCCACGCCCGCCAGCCACCAGCACACCTGCCAAAGCCATATGGTCGGAATGCCAAATGCCCACTGCGCCGGGTCTGTTTCATTGCCCAGCACAGCAAAGGGGCCGATGGCTCCCAGAAACCAGACGATCGTGAAGATCCAGATGGGGATTTTCCATGGACGCATCTGCGGTGGCAGAATCGTGTGCTTGGCAAGAAAATCATGGAAGTCGTCGCGGTGCTGGCGTTGAGCTGTTTCTGAGGGCTGCGTAAAGAAGCTGACCAGGCAGCACGTGCCGAGGTTGAAGAGAATGCCCCACCCGGCTGAATGAATTGTTAAGGGATAGCGGCCGATGCCGATCAGGCCTCCCAGCTGTGTTACGTAGGTGAATGTCACTGCCAGGATACCCGCCACCAGACCGGCGACAACGCCCCGCGAGGTAAACCAGCGGATATAGCAGATTCCCAACAGGGCAGGCCACATCTGAAAACCATAGGAAACGGCTGCACCACCCAAGAGCACGAGTAGGTCGCCGGAGGCCAGTCCCACGAGAAGTGCCATGGAAACAACAACGAACACTGTGATTCTTCCCACCAAAACCTGCGACGCGTGCGACGCTTCTTTGTTGAAAAAATGTCGGTAGAGATCACGTGTCACGATACCTGAGGCGGTCGACATATAGGCGGCCCCCGTCGATTGCATCGCTGCCAGGGCACACACACACAACAGGCCGACGAGCCAGGGTGCTTTGTCCGACAGCGTGCTGATCAGATAGGGAACCAGGTAGTCGGAGGAGGGCACGCCGAGTGCTTCCGCACCGGGGATCAAACCTCGATCCAGCATGGTACCGCCAAGTCCCTGCACGGCTGTGAAGGTGAACAGGATCGCACCGATGATGAGGGAGGATGCGACCACCTGCTGCAAGGGAAAGGGACGCGGATCCTTGTTCGCAAAAGCCCACATGCTAAAGGCGGGCGCCGACTGAATACCCATGAGGGCGAACATGTAGGTGAGGATCATGACACCCGTCCACGGGCCGCCGGCGGCATCAAGGAACATCGTGCCCTGTCTCTCAAGGAAAGATGACGACTCCGGTCGCGTCGGGATGGCGACCATGTCCGGCGCCTGTTCTGCCAATCCCGCCAGCCCCGCCGTAAAGGGTTTCCAGCCGCCAACCAGATCAAAGGCCACTACGCCCAGGGCGATGATGCCGAGGGCCAGCAGAATGCACTGGGCACAGTCCACGTAGGCGACGGACCGCAACCCGCCAGATGCGACGTACAGGAACACGACGACGGACAAAAGGATAGCGCCACCCTCAATGGATCCGAGGAAACTCTGTTGCAGCGCAGTGCCTTCCACGAGTCGACTAAACAGAATTCCCGATGCGCGTAGTTGAATCCCCAGGTAAGGAACAGAGAAGATCATCGCCACGATCACGGTGAGCACTCGCATCGAATCGGTACGGTAGTAGTCGGAGAACATCTCTCCCGGCGTGATATAGCCATACCGTTTCCCCAGGAGCCACTGGCGCTTGAGGAAGATGACCCCCGTGAAGGGGATGGTGATCGCGTAAAAGGAGGCGAAGGCGTAGGGCAGGCCGACATTGTAGATCGACCCAGGGTGGCCGACGAAGGTCCAACCTGAAAACGAGGTTGCTGTCGCAGCAAGAACGAATACCCAGATCCCGATGCTACGACCGGCGAGAAAATAATCGCTCGCGGTTTTTGCTTGTCGCGCCCCCTTGATACCCCAGAAGATGCAATATGACCAGTAGCCGACCGTAAACAGGACCAGCCAGATCAACTTCTCCATGAAGCTGTCGCTCCCCGTGAAGGAATCCTAGAAACCGCCGCGCATCTTTTCGGTGTCGGCGACGCGCTGGATGGCGATCATGAAGGCGGCCGTTCGCATCGGCACATGCCTCTGTTTCATGATGGCAGTTACTTCGTTGTACGTTCTCACCATGATTTTCTCGAGTTCTGTATTGACGTGATCCTCATCCCACGTCATGGCCTGGATGTTCTGTACCCACTCGAAGTAGGAGACCGTGACGCCTCCGGCATTGGCAAAAATATCCGGGACGACGACGATCCCGCGTTCATTGAGAATGGCGTCACCAATCGTCGTGATCGGTGAGTTTGCCGCTTCGACGACCATCTTTGCTTCTATCTGACGCGCATTGTCCTGAGTGATCACGCCACCGAGGGCGGCAGGAATCAGAATGTCACAGTCGATGGTAATCAGATCCTCATTGGACAGGGCTTCACCTTGTCCAAACCCCTCAATCGTTCGGTGCTCATAGGTATGGTCGAATAACTCTTTGATGGGGAGCCCTGCGTTGGCATACAAGCCGCCACTGGCATCACTGACGGCGATGATCGTTGCCCCCATTTCGGAGAGAAATTTGCCCGTATAGGATCCTACGTTGCCAAACCCCTGGATGGCGACGCGAGCTCCTCGCAGGTCGATGCCAGCATCGCGCGCTGCCTCGCGTGTGGCAATGCTGACACCTTTTCCCGTCGCCGCCTCACGGCCAGGCGAGCCACCCAGTTCCAGTGGTTTGCCCGTCACAATGCCCGGCGTATACCCATAACGCTGGCTGTATTGGTCCATGATCCAGGCCATCACCTGTGCATTCGTGTTGACATCGGGAGCGGGTATGTCACGGTGCAGCCCCCAGGCAAACCCCATACGAGTCGTGAACCGACGGGTCAGCATTTCCAGTTCGCGCTGAGACATCTGCCAGGGATCGCAGGTAATGCCGCCCTTGGCGCCGCCAAAGGGGATGTTGACGAGGGCAGTCTTCCAGGTCATCAAGGATGCGAGAGAGCGGACTTCATCAAAGTCTACCTCTGGATGAAATCTCAAACCGCCTTTCATCGGACCTCGTGAACCATTGTGCTGAACGCGATAGCCGAGGAAGACCTCTATGTCGCCAGAGTCCAGGCGGACAGGGACCTCAACCTTGACCTCGCGAAAAGGGGTCTTGAGGATCTTGCGAATGTCCTCGTCGATGCCGATGACATCCGCTGCCTTATCAAACAGGCGATTGGTGTTCTCGTAATTGTTAAGTTTCTCGGCCACGAGGCGAGATCTCCCTGAGTGTTTACGGCACATGAGGTCGGGTGAGTCGGTGTAATCACCACCGGATCACTGCCAGAGGCTTTCGCCCTGGGTGGACGCTCTGCTCGTTAGTTAAGGGCGGCAGTACTTCCTGGGATTGCTTTTGACTTCCAGAACACCCACGTAACAACCCAGTTTCCGCCTTGCTGTTGGAGAAGCCAATAACTGACGCGCTCCTGTTCGTGGGCAGAGCTGCCGGCATTGGGCGTGGCACGAATCTGATCGCGAGTGACGGCAACTGCCTCGCCGCCAGCCGCGCCGACTGCTACGTGCAGGATCTCTCGCTCAATGTTGTAGTCGAGTCTTTCGAAACGCTCATCCAGCCATTCGCGGTACTCATCTTTGTCGCCAAAAACGATCAGCCACTTCGCCGGATTCGCGCTGAAAAGAGACTCTACCGCGACGAATTCCTCGTCGACGACGCCTGCAGCATCGCCGGCGCTACCGTCGGTCCACGCTGCCGCTTCGTCACGCAGCATTTGCGCCACTTGCTCATCAGCAATCCCCGTCACTGGGGCGCTATCGGTGGTATCCCCGTAGGCGTTGATGAGGCCCGTGGCGAGCCACTCTTCGTCCTGCTTAAAGAATGTCCACAAGCGGCGTTCAAAATAGTCCGAGCTGACCCCAGATTCGCGATCGATGACAGAACCAGAATCTGTGGTTGTGACGAAGGCCTTGTCGTCCCAGACATTGATGAAGACGACGGCTCGACTGATGTCAAAACGATGGGCCTGAAGCTGCTGGGCGACGTGCTCACCATACGCGTCACCACCCGTGACCAAGGGCGTCCAACCTGCGGCACTTGCACTTGTGCCGCCATCGTAGACGACAAAGCGGTCCTGGTCGTAGGCCTGGACAAGCAATTCTACGTCGCCTCGACGCCGACCTGACAGATCTTTACCGAGTGCGGCGCGAATCAAAATGGTTTCTGCCGTCTCTGCTGCTCTTGTTTGTGTGGGCAGGACAAGCAATAGCGCTGCAACAAGGAGCAGCAGGCGAGTGAGCGTTGACATTCTGATCTTCGACGTCCCTGTGGTTGTGAGCTGAGTCATCAGCCTGCTCCGAGGTGATCAAGCGCCCATTGCGCGTAGTATGCA
This sequence comes from Gemmatimonadota bacterium, assembly GCA_018660835.1. GTDB lineage: Bacteria > Latescibacterota > UBA2968 > UBA8231 > UBA8231 > UBA12574. Next base: position 240,317 of record JABJJN010000053.1, read on the forward strand.
ACCGTATCGTCATCGTCGTCTAGCAACGCCTGCAGTGCTTGACGACTCTCGGCTGTTCCGAGTCGACCCAGAGAAATCACGGCGCTCCAACGAACTTGAGCGTCGTTGTCCGTCGTCGCCTCAATCAGCGCAGGGACCGCGTCATCCACACTCGCCTGACCGAGGATCTGTGCCGCCGCCGACCGCAAACGCGGGTCTGATGCATCAAGACTGCTCAGCAGCCTCGCAGCAATGCCACCGGACTTGCGCTCTACATCAATGAGAGATCGGACCGCATTGAGTCGCTGAATCGGGTCTTCATCATCTAAGCCGGTAAACAAGAATTCAACGCCACGGGGATCGCGCAGACGCGCCAGTGATGTGGCCGCAGCATAACGGACGAGATTGCTTGCATCATCAATAAGAGCAGCCAGCGGTTCACGTGCGCCATTGTGGCCTATGTCGCCCAGGGCTTTGGCCGACTCGCGGCGGACCTCGGGGTCGTCGTCTGCCAGTTGCATTTCCAGCTGCTTCCGTACGACATCCAATGCACGATCGAGTCGCTCTTTTCGCTGTGGATTTTCATCGCGTAGTTCAACCAAGAGACCGACGCCAAAGTGGTTGGCGTATCGCAGTTCCTCTATCGCGCTCTGAGCCTCCGCCTCACGATCACTGGCAATGGCGGCGCGAATCGTGTCGACGGCCGTCGCCTCACCCAGCTTCAACAAGGCAACAGCAGCGAGGAGGCGAATCGTTTCATTCGAGTCTGCCAATTGCTTTGTCACATTCGTCACGGCGATCTGTGTAAAACCCAGGTCGCCGACGGCACGCAACGCAGCGTGCCGTTCAGGATAGGTGTAGGCAATGGTTATGCGGTCGTCCATACTGGCGGACGCGGCACGATGACGAATCCGTCCCAGCACAGTAGCAGCACCCGTACGAGCCCTCTCTCGCTCACTACGAAACTCCCTGTAGCGGGGGCCGCGATATTGAGCTGGATCGAGGAGCAACACCAGTTGGCGGGCCCCGGGGCGACCGAGAGCGACGAGCTCGTCAACGCCGTCGACCCAGCCTTGCGAGCCAATATCGTTGGCAGCCATCGTCTCGATCTGATCGCGGACCTGCTCTTCCGTCGTTGAGCAAGCACTAAGCAACGCGACCACCAGGAAGGCTAACGACCCATGGCGCAGACTACGCATTCGACTCTCTCCATCAGAGTTTTGCGATACCGTGGACAAGGTCACCGTGGATGATCTCGTCCTGACGTCGTAACTCATCAATTCTATTGGACCTACACGGTAAATGAAATGCCAGATTCGGACAATCTATGCCGATACACCCTCAGGGAGCAACCAGAGAAGGAGTTCACCACGGTATCGACTGGTTGAGGGTGACTTGAGCCTGTTGCTTGAGGGTCTGGCGAAGCATCGACGCAAAGGTCCTCGTACGTCCCTATCATTGCGCTATACCACACGCGACCCACTGCGGCCATTTTGCGGGATGGCCACGCACCCGATCTGCCTCCACAGGAGATCTTGCTCACAGCCTAGAGAGTATCCCATCTTGCACTGGTTCGACTACGCTACCCTCGGACTTCTTGCCATTTTCGGCTTGCGTGGCTTCAGCCGCGGTTTGATTCTGCAATTGTCGGCCCTGGCTGCTGTAGTCACCGGTTTGCTCGGTGGCCTCTATCTGCACAGTGCCGCCATGGCCCTGCTGCCTGACCTGGGAAACTCCGTTCTTCAGTTCATCGCCGCCTTCACACTTGTTTTCGTCGGTATCGCCCTGAGCGTGAATCTGCTGGCGCGGGTGTTGAAGACAGCCGTAGATGCCCTATTTCTTGGTGTGGTTGATCGGGCACTGGGCACCGTACTGGGGCTGGCCATCGCTTCGCTGGCAGTGATTGCCACAGTTTTGCTGATCAGCCGCTTTTTGCCCAATGGGGTCAAGTGGCTCGAAGCGACTCAGTCGGCGGCTATCGTCTATCAGATCCTCGACCAGCTTCTTCCTTTATTGCCGGATCATTTCGACGAGTTCTTCCGCGACTATGCCGCGTCGTGGTCTGGACCCGATCAATTAGCGCCTATCGGCGAGGAGCTGATGCAGCGCTATGAGGGATTGGTAGAACACGGGCGCCGCGCCCTGGACGACGTCCGCGCTCTTGAGCAGGCCGCTGAGGACGTCGAGCTGCCCTGAAGCTTCAAAAAGCAGCGATTAAGCTGGGGCTTGCCCGCGAACAAAGGCGACACTCGTCGTCCACTCCACCTCTTTGTGGATGAGTTGTTCCTCAAAAAAGTGTCGTACAGTCTTTAGCTCTGCCGTCGCCAGCTCACGACGCAGATAACTGGCGAAGGTCCTGTGTAGTTCACCGCCAGGGTTGAACCACTGACCCAGGTGGGCGTGAGTCAGTCGCCGACGAGAGTGATACTGATGAACGTCGACCTCGACATCTACCAGCCCCGCCTCTTCCCAACCTCGACACAGATCCTGAGGTGTCCAAGTGACTCGAGGATTGTCCAGGTCCGCGTAGATCGCTGCTTCTACCTTTAGTACGCGGCCTGCAAGATCGGCATTGCCGAGCAGATCGAGATTGACCAGGTCACAGAGCTTCTGAGACAGGCGTGGGACCGTCTCCGCCTGACGAAGGCGGCCGCCCGGCGCCATCAACTCAGCGACGGCGCGCAGGGCTGCAGGCCGTTCGGTGGTATCCACCAGCGAATTTCTGCCCAGGACGATGTCGAAACGCACATCCGCTTCATCCCGCAGACGCAACAGATCGGTCAATTGCGGTAGTGGGCCTTCCAGAACGGCGGGGCGGTCCAATTCTGGGAGTTGCTGAGCAGACATTTCCCGTATAGCGACAGCACTGGTCTTGTCGCGGCTGCGCGACCAGACACCGCCTTCCGGAACACGGCGCAGGGCTTCCCACGTCAACAGCCCGGAACCTGCATCGAGATCAAGGATGCGATCGTGGCGCGAGATATTGAGTTCGGCAAACAGTCGCTGACGCGTGTCTGCCAATTGCGCGCTTAGCTCACCTGCCGCGCGAATCAGCCATTGATCCCGAGCATCATCTGTGGGCGCCGTCGTGAGAATCTGTCCATCGTCGGCATCGACGACGGCAGCAAGCTGTAGCTCGCGACGCCTACGCACTTCATCGCCCAGGGCGCGTTCCCGGCCCTGGTCTGAGGGTTGGTAGAAGACGCGTCCGTGCATGGCTGTTGGCAGATACTGCTGTGCGACCCAATGGTCGCGAAATGCATGCGGGTACAGATAATTGGCACCATGCCCCAAGCTCTCACTGTCTCGACTTGCGTCCTTCAAGTGATCGGGTACCTGGTGGTCGTGCTCCTTCTCAATCGCGGCGAGGGCGTCGAAGAAGGCGAAGACCGAGTTGCTCTTGGGGGCAGTCGCGAGGTAAAGGGCCGCCTGCGCCAGATGAAAGCGACCTTCGGGCAGGCCAACGCGGTCGAAGGATTCAGCAGCCGTGTTGACGACGCTGAGGGCATTCGGGTCAGCGAGACCCACGTCTTCGCTGGCGAAGATGAGCATTCGCCGAAACAGGAAACGCGGATCTTCCCCCGCATAAACCATGCGGGCGAGCCAATAAGCTGTCGCATCAGGGTCGGAACCGCGCATGGATTTGATGAAGGCGGAAATTGTATCGAAGTGATAGTCGCCTTCCTTGTCGTAGAGGACGGCTCGTCGCTGAATGGATTCCTCAGCCACCGTCAGATCGACGCGGACGATGCCTCGATCATCGACGGGTGTTGTCTCTACAGCAAGCTCGAGTGCATTGAGCACAGCTCGCGCATCGCCATTTGCAACACCGACAAGATGCTCCCGTGCGTCGGCATCGATCTCCACACGTTTATCGCCAAACCCGCGCGGATCTGCCAAGGCCTGGTCAATGATGCGACGCAGATCTTGCTCGACAAGCGAAGTCAGCTGGAAAACGCGACTGCGAGATACGAGGGGACGATTCACGGCGAAGTAGGGGTTCTCCGTCGTGGCCCCAATCAGAATGACCGTGCCATTCTCGACCCAGGGAAGAAGTGCATCCTGCTGGGCCTTGTTGAAGCGGTGCACCTCGTCGACAAACAGGATCGTCCGGTGACCATGCAGATCTCGGCGTTCCTTGGCCTCGGTGATGGCGCCGCGGATCTGGGCGACGCCAGCCAGTACCGCATTGATCGTGATGAAATGAGAGCGTGTCGTATTGGCAATGACCAGAGCAAGTGTTGTCTTGCCCGTTCCCGGGGGACCGTAGAACAACAGCGAAGAAATCTGGTCCGCTTGAATCGCCCGACGTAGCAGTCGCCCGGGGCCGAGGATATGGTCCTGACCAACGAATTCATCCAACGTTCGAGGACGAAGACGGGCAGCCAGTGGTTGATCACGCTCATTGGCGGCGCGACGGCCAGACTCGAACAGGTCCAGAGAGTCTCGATCGCTCTTGTGTGGGGAGTCTGACATCGGGGGAATTGTTGTCGCCACTCGACGGGAAAGATAGAGGCGTGTAACATAACCGGCTGCCCGACCAACAACCAGTCGAACCTTCAGGCATCTCGGCAGACATGTCCGCCGAGATGTCTGCCGAGAACATGTAGACCGGAAAAACAGGCCCGAACAATGACAGAACCGACGATCACTGACGAAACCGCTCTGATTGAGCGTATGACGAGACCCTCACGACTCGTCGAAGAAGCCGTCGCTGCTCTTGAAGGCGATATCCTGATCCTGGGCGTGGGGGGGAAGATGGGACCTACCCTAGCCGAATTACTTGTGCGAGCAGGTGCAACCAACCGATCCCGTCGAGTTCTCGGTGTCGCTCGTTTCTCAGACCCTGCGGTAGCAGACCATCTGTCAGGCATCGGCGTCGAACCCGTCAAGGCAGACCTGTTGGATGACGAGTCGCTGGCAAATCTGCCGGAGGCACCGCACGTGCTGTATCTGGCAGGGTTCAAGTTCGGAGCCACTGGCAATCCATCGACAACATGGGCGATGAATTCGCTTCTACCTGCCAAGGTGGTCGAAAGATATCGCCAATCCCAGGTGATCTATGTCAGCTCGGGAAATGTGTACGCCTACTGTGATGTGGATGGGACAGGTGCCGCAGAGGATGGGCGTCTCGAGCCGGTTGGAGAATACGCCCAGTCACGTCTCGGTGGGGAACGATTGGCCGAGTATGCAGCCCTTAAGCACGGAACACGGCTCTATATCTCACGTCTCTTCTATGCGACGGAGCTGCGTTATGGAATCCTCCACGATATTGCCTGGAAGGTCTGGCAGGATGTACCCATCGATCTGTCGATGGGGCATGTGAATCAGATATGGCAAGGTGACGCGAATGCCTATCTGGCCCGTTCCTTTCCATTGTGCGAGAGTCCGCCTGCTGTGTACAACATGACGGGGACCCAGACGTTGTCCGTGCGAGATCTGGCGATTGGATTTGGCCGGCTCCTTGAGCGCCAACCGACATTCGTCGGCGAGGAACGCCCGACGGCGCTGCTCGGGAACACCACGGCCCTCGTCGAGAAATTGGGCCCGCCAGAGACCGCCATTGATGAGGTCGTCGACTGGATGGCGCACTGGGTCCGGTCCGGTGGGGTCAGTCACGGGAAGCCAACGAAATACGAATCCCGCACCGGGGAGTTCTAGATGAAGATCACAGATCTACACATCTATGAGGTCGATGCCAGTACTCGTGGCAATTGGCTCTTCGTTGTGATCGATACTGATTCAGGAATTCAAGGTGTGGGGGAAGCAAGTCAAAGTGGCAATGATGAGTTGGTCCGCGTGTGCCTGCGCCAACTCGCAGAACGTATCGAGGGTGCCGATCCGACGCAGCCCGAGGTGGTGTGGGAACTGACGGCGGGGGCGAGCGATGTATTCTCAGGGAAGTCCGGGCGCGTCGGGGCGACGGCGATGAGTGCCATCGATCAGGCCATGTGGGATATCGCTGGCAAGGCGGCAGATCTGCCGGCCTGGCGTCTGCTTGGCGGGCGTCGGCGTGAGCGGGTTCGCTGTTATGCTAATCTGAACCGGGGCACGACAGATCGTTCACCTGAGGGTTTTGCCCGGCAGGCGCAGGCTGCCGTCGCGGCAGGTTTCAGAGCAGTCAAGGCGACGCCATTTGATGAGGTTCGAGCAGCACATCAGGATCGGGATGACCTGTGGCCTGATGTTGAAAAGGGGCTGGCCCGCTTACACGCAACGCGGGAGGCGATCGGTGGCGACATCGATCTGCTCGTCGATTGCCACTGCCGCTTTGACCTGCCCCTGGCCTTGCGTGTTGCAGAGGCTGTAAAGCCCCTCGATCTGTTCTGGTTCGAAGAAGCAGTTCCACGCGATCAGATCAAGGCCAATGCACATATTACAGCTCATTCTGGTCAGATCACTGCCGGTGGTGAATCGTTCTTCGGCCGAGCTGAATTTGAGCGCTACGTCAAGGAGCAGGACGTTCACATCCTCATGCCTGATGTCAAACATGCGGGGGGGATTACCGAATGCAGGCGGATCGCCCACCAGGCGCAGGTGCATCAGATCTCTGTCGCACCACACAGTCCGGCGGGGCCCGTCTCCACGATGGCTGGCGTTCACGTGGCGGCGACAATTACGAATTTTCTCATCCTGGAGTGGGCCTTCGGCGAAGTGCCCTGGCGTGGTGACTTACTCAAACCTGCTGAGATGGTTGAGGACGGATATCTGGCCGTGCCTTCAACGCCCGGCCTTGGGTTCGAACTCGACGCCAAGGTCGTCGCCAAGCATGCCGTCGCCACAGGTGTCGCACAATGACATCCATTGATTGGGCTGTCATTGTCGTCTACCTGACTGCCACGATCTCCATGGGTGCGTGGCTGAGTCGTAAGCAAGACAACCTTGAAGACTACTACCTTGGGGGGCGTGGTATCCCCTGGTGGGCGGCGCTGCTGTCGATGGCAGCCACTGAGGCCAGTGCAGCGACCTTCCTGGGAGCACCTGAGCAAGGTCTCACACGAGACCTGACGTATCTGCAATTCTCCATCGGCACCGTTGCAGCACGCTTCGTGCTGGCATCGGTGTTCATTGCCGCCTTCTATCGGCTTCGTGTCTTTACGGTCTATGGTTACCTGACGACCAGATTCGGGCCGCCGACACAAGGCACGATGGCCGCCGTGTTCCTTGTGGGCCGATTGTTTGCCAGCGGTGCGCGTCTGTTCATCGCCGCCATCGCCATCGAGGTGGCTACCGGGCTTGATATGCGCATGTGTATCGTGCTGCTGGGTGTCGTCGCCATCGCCTACACCCTCTTCGGCGGGATCAAGGCAGTCATCTGGACAGACGTGCTGCAGGCGATCGTCCTCTTCGGGGGCGGGTTGATTGCCCTCGTGCATCTGTACGGCAGTACGCCGCTGTCAGGTGGTGAGATATGGGATTTCCTGGCGGCGCACGAAAAGCTTCGAGTCTTCGATCTTGACTGGCGCACCGCCGATGGGGCTCTGGCATTTCTCTACAATCCTTACCACATCCTGCCAGCCGTCGTGGGTGGTTTCTTTCTGACCATGGCGACCCATGGCACTGATCACGACATGGTGCAGAGGTTGCTGACCTGCAATGAATCTGCAGAGGGACAACGGTCGCTGTGGGTCAGCGGCTTCGTCAGCGTCGGGGTCACGTGCCTCTTCCTGGGTGTGGGTCTGTTGCTGTTTGTCTACATCCAACACCTGGCTCCATCTCATCACATGGCGCAGCGAGCGACCGAGCTTGCAGCCCAGGGACGCAACGGACACGTCTTCCTCTACTACATCGTCGACGTTCTCCCCGTCGGTGTGGGAGGGCTCGTGCTTGCCGCCGTGTTTGCAGCGGCCATGTCGAGTCTGGATTCGGCCCTAAGTGCGATGAGTGCGACCTTCGTCAGTGACTTCTATCAGCCTTTCTTCCGACCAGGTGCTGGCCAGCGTCACTATCTACGTGTCGGTCGCTGGGCGACGGCGGTCGCCGGTGTCCTGCTGATTGGGGTGGCACTGCTTGTCGTCCACTACTACGATGCCAATCCCGAGACAGATCTCTTGTCGATCGCCCTCGGGATCATGACCTTCTTCTATGGGGCGCTGCTCGGTATCTTTCTTCTCGGCTTCATGACGACAGGCAGAGGCAATACCCTCAGCAATGCCTTGGGTGCTGTCGCGAGTGTCGTCGTCGTGCTGTTGATCAAGAACTCAACGGCAGTCGGTTGGCCATGGTTCATCGTCATCGGCACCCTTGTCGCCTTCGGCATTGCCTTTGTCGGTCGGACGGCGGCCTCCTTCGTCTCTCAGACCAAGCCAGAAGCTGGATGAACCGCAGTTATCGAAGATGTCTCAACCTCTTCATCCTCGCAGCGGGTTTGTTTGCCTCCGTCTGTCAGGCCGAGTCTGCGCGTTCTGGGTCAGGGTTTCAAGGTGAGTCACGATTCGATCGCCATCCCGTGCAGGCGCGCCTGGTTCTGAACAAGAGTGATCCACTTGCGGGAGGGCCCTTCACGGCTGCCATTGTCCTGCAGATGGATGACCACTGGCACACCTATTGGGAATTCAGTGGCGATGCCGGTTTGCCGACGAAACTCGAGTGGCAACTGCCCCAGGGGGTCGAAGCGGGCCCCCTGCAGTGGGCGGGGCCGACGCGCTACACCGAGTCTGGCGATCTGACAGTTTTTGGCTACGCAGATCAGGTGGTGCTGCTGACACCGCTGACCGTGGATGGCGACGCTGCGCGGTCGCATGATGTTGATCTGACCGTAAGGGTTTCGTGGTTGGTGTGTGCGGAGATCTGCATTCCAGGAGATACGACGCTCAGTGTCGGACTCGATCAATTGACATCTGATCATGTCGATGCCGATCTCATCGACGACGCTCGCCAGCATCTGATCCAACCATGGACAGCCGCGGACGATGCGCGAGTCTCATTGGCCGCCACCGTGCGCGTGACCGACGCAGGACACCTCGATGTGGTGGTGGAACTCGAGAGCCCGGATGTCGGCGGCGGCTTGCCGGATCTGTATCCCACGGAACCGGCTGGAACCTATGTTGAGGAAAATGCACGTCAGGCGGCAGCCACCGGTGCACGAGTGCAATTCCGTGTTGTGCCCTATGCGGGAGAGTCGCAGCCGACAGCGATGGACGTCGTCGTCGCCGTCGCTGATGCACAGGGGCAGATTCAGTATAGGCGAACCGAAATAGAGCTGACGCCTTCCTCTTCGGTCGATCTGTTCGCCACCGACTATTCTCAGAATGAGTCCGAGCGCTCGTTGTGGGTCTATCTCCTGATGGCTCTGGTTGGGGGGATGATCCTCAATCTGATGCCGTGTGTCTTGCCCGTCATCTCGCTGAAGGTCATGTCCCTTGTGTCGCAGGCGGGGGAGGCACCCGAGCGGATCCGCCGTCACGGCATCGCTTTCTGTGCCGGCGTGGTGACGACGTTCCTGCTGTTGGCCTTCGTCGTGATCGCCATCAAGTCAACGGGCGAGTTGATTGGTTGGGGCTTTCAGTTTCAGTCACCCCTTTTTGTGATCGGCCTGGCGAGTCTGGTCTTCGTGCTTGGTCTGAGTCTCTTCGGCGTATTGTCGGTGCGTCTACCTGGCGAGACGGGCAGACTCGGGGTGATGGCAGAGCAGAAGGGGATTGCCGGTAGTTTCGCCAATGGTATTCTTGCCACAATTCTGGCGACCCCCTGCACAGCACCATTTCTCGGAACTGCTCTGGGCTTCGCCTTCTCGCAGTCAGCTTTCACGACACTGGCCATCTTCTCCGTCACCGGATTCGGCATGGCCCTGCCCTATGCGCTGCTTGCTGCCCGCCCTGGCTGGGTTCGCTGGCTTCCCGCACCCGGCCCGTGGATGGAGTACTTCAAGCAGTCCATGGCCTTCCTGCTGATGGCGACGACGGTCTGGCTTCTGTGGGTGCTGGGAAGACAACTGGGGATGGAGGCCGTCGTGTGGACCACGGCGTTTTTTCTATGTCTGGCCGCCGCTTCGACGATGGTGGGACAATGGATCGACCTGCGTTCAACGACTCGTCGCCGTCGCCTGATATGGGGCAGCGCCATCCTACTCGTCATCATCTCCTACCGCCTGTTGATCCATCCACTGTTGCTCGATCCTCGGCCGTTGGCGGCACACGTGCAGAACGAGGCAGGGCAATGGGCGGATTTCGATCGCCACGAGGTGGAAGATCTGATCGGTCAGGGGCGGATCGTCTTTATAGATTTCACCGCGGATTGGTGCTGGACCTGCAAGGTGAATGAGCGCGTCGTTCTCGCTGACAAGCAGGTACAGGATGCCTTCGCTGCCGCGGATGTGGCCCTGATCAAGGCGGATTGGACACACCGTGAGCCTGACATCACGAAGATGCTACATGCCTTTGGGCGTCCGGGCGTCCCACTATACGTGATTTTCGCCGGTGGCACGGGCGATGATCCCATCATATTGCCCGAAGTCATCACCCCTGGTCTGGTCACGGCGGCGATTGACGAAGCGGCAGCACGATTTCAAAACCAATGATCTTGCTCTTCAACAACCACTTCAGGAGATAATGGTTTCATGGGAATTTTGACGACAGTTGTGGGTAGTTATCCCGTCCCCGACTGGCTCTCGGCTCTACCCTCAGAGCAGGCCTTGGCTGATGCAATGGCCGTCGTAATAAAAACCCAGGAGAATGCCGGCATCGATCTGCTTGCAGATGGTGAGTTGGGTCGATTCGACATCAATCACCCCGATACGAATGGCATGATCGAGTACTTCGTTCGGCCTCTTGGGAATGTCAGATCCGATATCTCCCGTGCTGACCTCGACGCCTTCCGTCGTGATTCGGGTATGTCCTTTCGTGCCCGGCCAAGTGCCGTTGTCGATGGACCCATCGAAGAGGGCAGTCTCGATCTTCCACACGATTTCTCTCTGGCCCGGTCGTTGACGAAAGCACCCTTGAAGTTCACGCTCACAGGTCCGCACATGCTGTGCAAAACGTTGTTAGACAACCACTATGGATCACGAGAAGCCTTGTGCGCTGCCTTGGCCGATGTGCTCGCGGCACAGGTCGCTGAGATTGATGCGGAGGTGGTCCAGGTGGACGAGGCGAATCTACCCGGCCACCCCGATGAGTGGGAGTGGGCCCTGAACGGCATCAATCGCATTCTGAAAAAGGTGAAGACCACGCCAGCCGTACATCTGTGCTTTGGCAACTATGGTGGACAGACGATTCAGCAAGGCAGTTGGGAGCAATTGATCGACTATCTGAGTGGATTGCACGCAGATCACGTGCTGCTGGAGCTTGCCCATCGTGGCAATTGGGAACTACCGCGATTGCAGGCGATCGATGACAAGATTCGTTTTGGACTGGGTGTGGTGGATATCAAATCAAATGTTATCGAGTCGGCAGAAGACATTGCCCGCCAGATTGAGGAGACCGCGGCAGCGGTTGGTATCGAGCGTATTGCCTACGTCAATCCCGACTGTGGCTTCTGGATGCTGAAGCGTTCGATTGCTGATCGAAAGATTGAAGCATTGGTTGAAGGACGCGATCTGTTCAGCTCGGCCGGGAGCTGATAGGACCCCATGAATGAGCCTTCCGAAGATCGTCCTCATGTCTTACTGATCACGACTGATCATTGGTTCGGCTCGCTGCTTGGTATCAATGGTCACCCATGCATCCAGACGCCGACGCTCGATCAGCTGTCGCGCAATGGCGTCCGTTTTCCACGTGCCTATGCTGAGACACCTGTCTGTATTCCGGCGCGTCGGACGTTGATGACAGGATGTCCGCCGCGGACCCATGGCGATCGTGTCTTCACCGATCTGCCTATGCCGAATCTGCCGACCATGGCGCAGACCTTTCGTGACCAAGGCTACCAGGCATACGCCGTGGGCAAGCTGCACGTTCACCCGCAAAGGGCACGTATTGGCTTCGACGATGTGCTGTTGGCCGAGGAGGGGCGGGCGCAGTGGGGCGTCGAGGATGACTATGAGGCCTATCTGCGTGGGCAAGGTCTTGGGGGCGAGCAGTTTCTACATGGAATGGGGAACAACGAATATGTGAATCGCCCCTGGCACTTGGCTGAGGAACATCACGTGACCAACTGGACGACGCGTGAAATGGCGAGGATGATCAAACGGCGAGACCCCAGTCGCCCTGGTTTCTGGTATCTGTCCTACTGTCATCCTCATCCGCCGTTGATCCCGCTGCGTGACTATCTCGAGATGTACAGGGAGCGACCGATCGATACGCCGAGTATGGGGGGATGGGCCGATGACCCGGAAAAGCTGGCCTTCGCCTTGCGCGGACGGCGAGAGGACGGCGAGCGCCTGAGCGATCACGAAACGCGGACCGCACGTCGCGCCTTCTATGCATTGTGTACACACATCGATCATCAGATTCGCGTCATCATCGGCACATTGCGCGAAGAGGGACTGCTGGACAACACGATCATCCTCTTCAGTTCAGATCACGGCGACATGCTGGGCAAACATGGTCTGTGGGGAAAGCGATTGTTCTATGAGGAGTCCGCTCAGATCCCGATGATCTTGTGCGGTACGGCGGCGCAACAGGCGCAGATCGGAAACGACCAAATCGACACGCGACTCGTCGGCTGGCAGGATGTGATGCCGACGCTGCTCACCATGGCAGGGCTGCAGGTCCCCGATACGGTGGAGGGCATCAGTATGGTGGGAGAGTCATCACGATCACATCTGTATGGTGAGATGGGTGAGGGGGCCACGGCAACGCGCATGATCCACGATGGACGACACAAGTTGATCTACTATCCCGTGGGTAATCGCCGTCAGCTATTCGATCTGGAGGAGGATCCTCAGGAACTGACAAATCTCTCCGATGATCCAGCTTATGCGGGACGCCTCGGCGAGCTTGAGCAGATCCTCGTGGCGCAGATGTATGGTGGTGACACAGCCTGGATTGCGGGCGACCAACTCGTCGGTACTGACGACATAGAGTGGACGCCGAGCCCCAACAGGGGGCTCAGCGGCCAGCGTGGCCTGCACTAAGGGTCCGTGGGCTTAGGTTCAGGTAGCCTTCTTGATGGCATGGCCACCGAACTGATTTCGCATCGCCGCAAGCATCCGATCCCCATAGCCAGCCTCATCACGCGAGCGCAGGCGGGCGATCAACGAATGCGTGATGACGGGAGCGGGTACATCGAGATCGATCGCTTCTGCGATCGTCCACCGTCCTTCGCCAGAGTCAGAGACAAAGGGGGCAATGTCGGCCAGTTCGCTGTCTTGCTTCAGGGCCTCGGCTGTCAGGTCGAGGAGCCAGGATCGCACGACGGAACCATGTTGCCAGATTTCAGCGATCTGATGTAGATCAAGACCAAATTCCTCTTTCTTTTTCAAGATCGCAAAGCCCTCGGCAAAGGCCTGCATCATACCGTATTCGATGCCATTGTGGATCATCTTGGTGAAGTGTCCTGCGCCTGTGGGCCCCACGTGCCCCCAGCCCAACTCAGCTGTCGGGGCCAGGGTCTCGAAGATCGGCGACAGCGAGCCGACGGCATCGTTTGCCCCACCGATCATTAGACTATAACCCTCTTTCAGACCCCAGACGCCGCCACTGGTACCTACATCGACGAAGTGGATCCCACGTTCTGAGAGGCTTTGCCCGCGTCGAACGGTTTCCTTGTAGTTGCTGTTGCCACCGTCGATGACGGTGTCACCGGACTGCATCAGATCGGCCAGGGCAGTGACCGTTTCCTCTGTCGGTTCACCGGAGGGCACCATCACCCATACGACACGTGGCGCAGGCAGAGCGGCGATCACGCTCTGCAGCGAGTCCGCCCCCTCCGCACCTGACGCAACGGCCGTTCCGACTGCCTCTGCGCTGCGATCGTGGGCAACGATTTCATGGCCCCCCGCCAATAGGCGTGTGGTCATGTTTGCACCCATTCGTCCCAATCCGATCATACCAATTCGCATCGTATTGCCTCCCCGTACATGATGTCAGTGTCAGTGTGTTTCTGATTCTCTATTTCGAAAATGAATCGATGCTGCTGCACAGCGTCTGCAATCCCGCCTCAATTCCAGCGCCAAGGTGCAGTCGTATGACTCGTCGCCCGCCTTGGATGAGGGCCTCTGCATCACCCATGGCCTGAGCTTGCTTGAGGACGCCAAAACTCATGGCGCTAGAATCTGTCTCAGCTTCATCGGGGATGCCCAGGTCCATCGTATCGTCGCACGTGATCTGGACAAAGAGCCCTTTGCCAGCGTCGCCCTTGTGTAATTGACCCGTCGAATGCAGAAAACGGGGACCATAACCTGCAGTCGTGGCTTGGCCATTGATGCGAAGAAGTCCCTGCCGCAACTGTAGCAAGGCGTCGTTCGTTGAGGTAGACGGTGGTAGATACGCCTGCAAAGCAAGGTAGCTTGAGCTGTCAGCAGCTTCAGTGTCGCTCGCCGACTCAAGGACATACTGGAAAACAGCCCGGATCGTTGTGGCCGAAAAAACGGTGGGATCCAGGTCTGTGGAGACACTGATTCCCTTGTCGGTGAAGGCGACAGGTGTCGGCGGAAGTGAACCTTGCTCATGGTAGGAACTCACCATCGAGCGAGCCTGAATCTTGGCTGATTCAACATCGGGTTGATCGAAGGGGTTGATCTGAAGCAGGTGTCCGGCGATCACGGTCGCGACCTCCCAGCGCAAGAGTTCTGCGCCAAGTTCCGCCTTTGACCTGACGTCGATGCGGGCCATGGGATGTCCCGAATCCGCAAGCGTCTGCAAATGAACTTCATCGACTGCTTCGGACGCCAATTGGCTCACGACAAAGAGTCTGTCTGCACCATAGGACGTGGCGGGGACAAGGGGCTCACCTTCGATGGGCACAATGCCATGGCCCTGCTTGCCCGTACTTTCCGCGATGAGTTGCTCTATCCAGACGCCCATAGGCTCTAGTGTCGGCGACGCCGATAGGGTCAGCTTGTCGCGTCCATGCAGGGCGCCACAACCCAGCAGGGTTCCCAACAGGACGGATGGTGCATCGACGTCGAGACTCGTCAGTTCATCCACGGCCTGCCTGGCGGATTGTAGCAGGGCTCGAATGTCGATACCACACAGGGCGGCGGGGACCAGACCAAACATGGATAGCGCCGAGTAACGACCCCCAATGTCGGGGTCGTTGAGGAAGATGTGACGAAAATCCAGACGCGTCGCCAGCTCGGCCAGGCCGCTGCCAGGATCAGTGATGGCGACGAAATGATCTCCCGCAGTGGGCCCGAGCGCATCGATTGCCTGCCGATATGCGTACTTCAGCAATGACAAGGTTTCGACAGTGCCACCCGATTTCGTTGCTGGTACATAGAGAGTGGACGCGGGGTCACTGGCACCGAAGGATTTGCTGATGGCAGCAGGATCGGTGCTATCCAGGACGCGTACGTTGAGGAAGCCGTCAGCGACACCGAAGACCTGTCGAAATACCTCGGGTGCCAAGCTGGATCCACCCATACCCAGCAACAGTGCATGCGTAAAGCCTGCCGAGCGCACCTGACCGACAAAAGTGTCGATCTCCTGCACTTCTTCTGCCATCACTGCCGGGGAGTCGAGCCACCCAAGTCGGTTTGCAATCTCGTCGGGCTGCTGCTTCCATACCGTGTGGTCACGGTCCAGGATACGTGCTACGATCCGCTGCTCGCGCATCTGCGCCATGGCGTGATTCATCGTGTCTTGCAGTGGCCCTGCTGCAATGTCTTGATACTGTAACGTCATCGTTCGACGTCCTTTTTTAGCGGGGAGTTGGCGCTGGGAAGCTACTGTTCAAGAACCGATTGTGCCACGGCCCGCAGGCTTGAGTCAGTCTGTGACGGCCTCTATCTTCGCTCGCACAGCAAAACGAAAAATAAACAGGAGAAATGGCGATGAATGAGCTACCCGCTGCATGGAAACGGGATTTCGATGTATACGATCGGATCAAGGAACTTGGCATAGATCTCAAGACGAAGGAAGAGGTGATCCCCGCCCGTCAGGGTCGTCGGATCTGTATGCTGACCCTGACGCCGTCGGGTCTGCTGTTTACTTCTGGTACGGGAGGCGGTCGGGGGGCGGTGACGAATGACGCGGATGATGTTGAGGAGGGGTATGAGGCTGGTCGTGACGCGGGCATCAAGCACCTGCGTGTTCTGCACTGGGGATTGCATCCGGAAGGGACGCTCAACGACATCTGGTATTGCGTGAAGTGTATCGGCATGGTCAATAGTGCCGGTGGCGGTGCATTCTCAAAATCACCACGGGTCGTTGACGGGTATACCAAGGTGTTTCACGATGTCTTGGGTGGACCTCTGTCGCAATTCGCCGAGGACGGTAGTGATGCCTCGTTCTCCGGTTGGCATGCGCGCTCCGCCGTGGCTGGCTTCGATTTACCTGGGCACGTGCGGATCGAACCCGAAATGATCGTCCAAGTTGATCCGGATCTGGCGACGTCCATCATTCGTACACGCGGACCACACGCGTAAGAATCATGGCTGCGATTCATCGTGAGGGCGAGGCCTACTATCTCGGAGGCGTCGTGGGCGTGCCGGACCTGTGCTGGAGACGTGAAGCGGATCGCTGGGTTTCGGCGCCAGCGGCGCTTCCCTCCGGGGCACAGAAGGTCACTGTCCAGGAACTTCCAGATGACCTTCGCGAAGAGCTGCTTGCCTTTGTCGCCAGGGCGCAGGCGATGGGCTCCGGGCGATTGGATTCGGGCAACTGATCATGCGTAAGAGTGTGATGGTCCTGGCAGTACTTGTACTGAGTGGTTGTTCGGGTTCAGACTCCGCGTCTGTCGACGACGAAGATGACCCGGTTGTCGCGCATCAGTTGGAGGGCGCCTGGACGACGACGGGTGTCGACGAACGTTACGGTGAGGCGACGGTTCGTATGCAGTTGGAACCAATGGGGGAGTTGGTGGTGACCGTCGAACTGGCCGCTGGGGGAACACTTCGATTTGCCGGCGTCTGGATGGTAGAAGAACAGATACTTGTATTGACGGGGACTTATTTTGAACCCGATGGGCAGGCGCAGGCCACGTGGTCTGTGGAAGGCGATAGCGTTATGGTGCTGCAAGTGCCGGATGGGAACCGTCAGCGCTGGCGACGCACGGACTGAGCGCGCGCCGGCCTCCCTTTTCAAGGAGGCCGGCAGAGCAGATGTCAGATGCTCACAATAGAGTTATATGAACCGAAAGGATTTGCCTCACGCTGTTCGACGGCAGGGTCCTCGACCCACTTACCGTCAACGACGAAGCGATATTCGTGCTCGCCGGCGGGCAATGTCGTCCACGTCCTCCAGACGGAATCCTTTCCCAGGCGCAGTGCCTTAGACGTAGGGTTCCATTCATTGAAAGATCCGGCGACATACACTTGCTCGGCCTCCGGAGCGTGAAGCTTGAAATTTACGCGTGATTTAGAAACGCTCTTCGATGTGGTCATGGCGAACCTCGAATCGGGTATTCATGTCTGAAAGAAAATCTGTAGGATTCGGACGTTGCCGAACCGGATGAAACGAAGCTACGGATAATCGGAAAAACTTCAAATCCCTGTGCCGCAGAGCTTTACAAGCTTGTTAACAATTGGAAAATCATGACTCTCCGCAGTGATCAGATCGTTGAATTTCGTGAACAGGGCCTACTGCGCGTACGCGGGGTTCTGAACCCTGAGGATCTGCAGCCGGTGATCGACGAGATCGCCGAATTCATAGATCGTCGAGCGCTACAACTGCATCAGGATGGCAAGATAACAGACCTGCATACAGATGAACCCTTCCAGCGTCGATATGGGTTGCTCTTTGGCCAATCGCGTGAAATGGGCAAGGGACTTGATATCATGCAGATGCTTGGTCCGCGGATGTTCAACTTTCTGCACACGGAAAGTCTCTTGGACACACTGGAGTCTCTTCTGGGACGGGAGATTACTTGTAACCCCATCCAGCACTTGCGCGCCAAACCACCTGACGAATTTGAACCCCAGACGGGGCCATCCTTCCATATGGCGCCATGGCATCAAGATGCTGCCGTGATGATGCCCGAGGCAGAGAATTCGGACGTGATTACCTGCTGGATGCCATTGCTGCGAGCGACGCCCGAGATGGGGTGTATGGAGGTGATGCCCGGTATTGTCGGCGACGGATATCTACGTCACCAGAAAGAAGGGGGCACGACGATTGTCGAGGAGTTGCTGCCGCAACAACAGGCGACTGTTATGGATTGTGAACAGGGGGACATCGTCTTGATGAGTCGATTCACACCTCATCGTTCGCGACCAAATCTCTCCGAACACTGCCGGTGGTCCCTGGACCTGCGCTATCAACCGACGGGCCAACATACAGGCCGGACGGGACATCCCGATTTCGTCGTCCGTTCACAGGATCCTGCCAACAGGATCAGCCATGACGAATGGAAGCGCCTGTGGAAGGACGCGCAGGATAATCCAAGAGGGGTTGTAGGCCATAGGGCTACCTGACCCTCGTAGGGACGAGGTGTGCGACCTCAGGGTCGAGGTGTGCGTAACCGACTCTCCCACACTATATTCATGCAGTATTCACGCTCTATACCTCGGTCTGACGACACTCTTTCGATACGATGAATCCCGACGCAGCCACAGCGGACGCCGCAGTCCTCATCGCCGCCATTCTCATGTTATTGGCGATCGTCGGGAAGCTGATTACGGCCAATCTCACACAGCGATCGAAGAAGTCTTCTGCTGTGCTTGAGGCACGGCGCAAGGACATTGGCAGCCGTCTGAAAGAGGTGCAGTTGAAGCGCACCTCCGCCCGTGGAACGCTTGAATTCTGGGAGCGCCGGCGCTCTGAGACTGAGCTTCGCGTTTTCGACATGAGACGCGATGTAGAGGCGTATGTAGAGCAACTGGGCCCCCTGGAAGGTGCAGAGGAATACGTCGACGATGACGATCCAGATCAGGGCGGGGAACAGGAGGGTGGCTTTTTCAGTCCGACGGCAGAAGAGGGCGACGAATCGACGGACTCCGCTCCCGAGGAAATACTCGAAGAGCCTGCTGACGCCGAGTCCCCCACGGATGCGATTGAAGTAGAGACAAGCGATCTGACGCCGGCAGAAACCGACGAGGCAGAGGGCTGACCCAGTTTCGTAGTTCGGTGACCTCGCATGCATGTGATGTGCTCATCGTTGGCGGTGGTCTCGGGGGGGTGGCAGCGGCTCTGGCCGCATGTCGAGGCGGTCATAGGGTCTGCATCACGGAGCCAACCCGCTGGCTGGGCGGACAGGCAACGTCGCAGGGTGTTTCCATCCTCGACGAACACGATCACATAGAGACCTTCGGTGGGACCGCCACCTACTACCAGTGGCGCGAAGGGATCCGCGACTACTATCCTGATCGTTACGCGCTCAGCCCTGTAGCGATGGCGGCCGACTATTTCAATCCTGGTGCTGGCGCGGACACCTGCCGCTTCGAACCCCGAGTTGGTCTGATTGCCTTGCTTGAGATGCTGCGTGAGCCCGTTGCCCAAGAGCGTCTGGAGATTTTCTACGACGCCCATCCTGTCGACGTTGAGATTGCAGAGGGCAACATTTCCCGGGTCCATCTTTGTCAGCCATCCCACGATCGGATGCTGCAGATCGAGGCGGCGTATGTACTGGATGCCACCGAGTTGGGTGATCTCCTGCCATTGGCTGGCGCCCCCTGGCGCAGCGGCGCCGAGAGCGTTGAGCAAACGCAAGAGCCTCATGCTCGCGCCGATGGTCCTGCACCCCAACTGGTGCAGAGATTCTCGATTCCCTTCGTCGTGGGCCTCTCGAAGTCCGGGGAGAATCACACGATACCATGCCCTGAGTGTTATCAGGCGAATCGGGGCCGCCAACCCTACACGACAGGGGCGGCCGATGGGACCGGCTTTCTTGATTCGGTATGGTCGCAGTGGCGAGTGCTGGCGGCGCATCAATTTATGCCTGAGCAGATCCATCAAGATCTGGCCGTCATCATATGCCCAGGCACTGACTTTGCCGGCGGCAATCTGATTGAGGCGGATGACACCCGCCGTCAGCAGCTGGTTAACGAGGCCAAACAACTGAGCCTTGGATATCTGTACTGGTTGCAGACCGAGGCGCCACGAGACGATGGCGCCGGAGTTGGTTATCCTGAGCTGCGACTGTTATCCGAGGCGATGGGGACGCATGATGGGCTCGCCATGGCGCCCTATATTCGCGAATCGAGGCGCATCGTCGGGCGCGCGATCGTGCGCGAGCAGGATGTTTCGATTGAATCTCAGACAGGGGTTCGAGCCGCCTTCTGCGATGACAGCGTGGGGATTGGTTGGTCGCCCCTCGCCATCCACCCGGCGCCAGGGGATATCGACTTGCGTCGCAAGACGCGACCATTTCAGATACCCCTTGGTGCACTATTGCCCGCAGATGGGCCCGGGAATCTGCTGGCTTCCTGCAAGAACATCGGTACCACCCACCTAACCACCAGCTGTTATCGGTCTCACCCAGTGGAATGGAACATTGGCGAGGCAGCCGGTGCCCTTGTCAGTTATTGCCTGCATCAGGCCGTCACGCCGGCGGCAGTGCACAGTACAGCGAGGCATTTGCGGGCTTTCCAGGCAGGCCTTCCAGAGCAAGGTGTGCCACTGGGCTGGTTCACTGACATCCCCTTGAGCCACCCAGGATTCGCCGCTGTGCAGAAACTGGCGGCAAGAGGTGTCACCATGAGCTCGACCGACGATTTGCTCTTCCGCCCCAATGAGGCGATCTCCCCAGATTTGGTACAGCAACTAGTGGATGGCGGTGTCGAGTCTGAAACATTGGCCAGCAAAACGAGCCGTGGAGAAGCGGCGATCGCCGCTGCCGGACAGTTCGGCGCTTGACACATTCGCAATGTAGGAATACGCTAGTAATGCTATTGTAGAGCCGCTTTAGCTCAATTGGTAGAGCTCCTGATTTGTAATCAGGTGGTTGAGGGTTCGAGTCCCTTGGGCGGCTCCACATATAAATGGTTGTAAATAAGAGAGTTGCGGGAGTAATACGCAACTCTCTTTGCTTTTGGCAGAGCATGGAGTGTGTCAGATATTGTGCATGTAGAATTGGTCTGATATTCTCTCGTCGGTCACCCTATGAAACCAGGGGAGCGAGATTTATCTGATGTGTAGACGCACGTTTACATCGTCACTGAGATTACGTGGTTGCTCCCATGACGTCCTGAAATCGCAGGGCGACCGACCGCCGTCCTCGCAATTCGAGGGAAAGGGCTGATACTCGCCGGGATAGGCCCTTGAGACCAAGGGCTCAGGCCAACTGGCCTCTCGCACTGAGGCGGGCTTCGCGGATGAGAACCAATTGATGAAGTCCCAGACGTCATCCACACGCACGCCAAATCCGATGTTTCCTGTCCCGACTCGAGTCGGCTCTCCGGTGTTCTGGTTGATCACAAGAGCCTCAGTACCTGAGTTGTTGACGGCCACGACCCAACCTAGATGGTCGAACACGGGGCTACCGCTGGTGCCACCTGAAAGGTTGAGGTTGTGTTGAACAAACCGGTTGTTTGTCGCCGCCATCTGCGTCGTGTTTGGGTCGTAGGGACGAAGCGCGCTAATGGTCCCGTCTTTGAAGGTGGCGATAGGAACCGAAGTGTTGAGTTCCTCGATCTCTCCAGGAAAACCCATCGTTCCAATTGGCTGCCCAGTTCTGAGTTGTGCTGCCATGTCTTGCGGGAGGAAATAAAGAAGATCAGTCAACTCGGCATCCACAACGAGGAGGGCTACATCAGGAGAAAGCGTGGTCCCGTCATACTGAGGGTGTTCAAAGAACGTGCTGAGCGTGTATGTCTCGCTGCCTCCAATCACGGTACCAGACTTAACAGCAAATGGCGTCGGTTCTAGAACAGCAAGTACACTCAATACGCTTCCAAGTCCACGGACGACGTGTGCGTTAGTCCAAATAACGTCAGACCAATGAGCGCTGAAACCGGTTCCGATCAGGAAGTTCAGTCCTAGAACATTGTAGCCGATGGCGTAGATGCTCTGATCGATTCGCTGTGTCTCGATGACATCCGCCCAGTTTACTCCGGCGCCACTGCTTGGACCTGGTGGTCCTTGAGGGCCCTGCGGCCCTTCCGCTCCAGACGGACCCTCAGGTCCCGGGGGGCCATCCACACCCTGTGGTCCCGGCGGCCCTTCTGGACCTTGATCTCCCTGTGGGCCTGGTGGTCCTTCCCTCTCGCCTGATTGCCCCTCGACGAAGGGTGTCATTACAATCGGGACACGGACTTTCTCGCCGGATACGATATCTGCTTCCTGCGAGCCGGTGTAGAGTAGTGTCCCATCCGCTGCGTAGCCGTTCAGTGTGAAAACACGGTCTGGCCCAACGGGTACCTCCACGGTGCCAACGGCGTTCTCTCCATCAATTTGTAGATCCTGGCGAAGCTCCTCCATCCCTGGCCCTGTTATCACCAGCTCCACCCGTGTGAGTCCTTGGATCAGCGCTTTTCCAACTCCAACTGAGAGAGTTGCCGGCGTCGCATCGGGATTTTCCACGGCTATGGGCACTTCCTTTGAACAGCCTATGGAAGCCACCATTACAAGAAGTACAGCGACTACAAGTCGCTTACTCAGAGATGGATCCAACAACATCAACACTGGTGGTATCCTCCGGCGCAATGGAGCCTGTCACTTCTGCAATGCCACCACCATCGGATTCGATGGATCCGATGACAACGACTCCTTCGAGGTTGCCTAACTCCGAAAACGCCAAGATCACTTGGCCAATGACTTCTGCGCGAGACCCGAACTGACCAGCGAAGATGAAGAAATCACTGTAATCGACAAAGCCGTCACCATCGAGATCCAGGCCAACATCTGAGCTGCCAAACCCGTTCGCAAACAGGAAAAAATCTGTAAAGTCCACGATACCGTTGGTATCGAAATCACTGTCCAAGGACTCCAAGGCGAAGTGCACCTCCGTGCTCATGAATCTTCGATGCTCTCCATGGCCTGCTATGAACAGCGAGAATTCAGTGACGATGACGAAACTCAACTCAAGTGGCCCGCTATGCGTTAATCGCATGGTGCCAAGAAGATTGTTCTGTGCGTCTACGGCTTCGGCCTCGGTAGCTTGGCCGCCAACGGACACATTCCCTGCTGCAGCTAGAATCCCCGATCTCAGACTTGGAATGATTCCACTAGCCCTGAAGCTACCTGGTAAATACGTGAGAGGAGGATCGGGCAATGATAGATCGACGTTCCATCCGTACAGTCCCTGTGCGCCTACAACGTGAATCTCAACAAGAACAGACCCAGGTGGTGGGCCTGCGTGGAGGGTTCCTGCGGGGAGCAGCAAAAATACCCAAATGACGGCCCCTTTCTTCATGTCGCCCCTTGCCTACTTGATCAGGACCATTTTACGGGTTACCGCGGTTGTCTTCGATTCAAGCACCGCTAGGTAGACTCCGGACGATACGGTAAGACCGTCGTTCGACCTTCCGTCCCAAGCGATTCTATACCTGCCGGGCTCATGGTATCCTTGGGCAAGCGACCTGATCAGCTGGCCATTGATATCGAACACTTCGAGTCGGATCGTGCCAGCTCGTCGAATATGGTAGATCACTGACGTTTCGCTGTTGAATGGATTCGGGAAATTCTCTGCAGTCCACTGTGTCGGAGTGCTCCTGTCACCACTCACGATGCTTGTCGGGATCTGGACCCAAACGGTGATCGAAACGGACTCTGACACTTCACCGCCCTTGCCGTCGCTGACAGTGAAAACGAGCTCGTAGGTGCCCGATTGATCTTGAGCGGGTGTCCA
>JABJJN010000034.1 GCA_018660835.1 Gemmatimonadota bacterium
GATGTCCGCCTCGCTGAGGAAGGGCTGACGCGATCTCAGGCAGACGCCAAGTCAGCTTTTGCAAGACGGTTGCCGAGTGTCAGTGCCAATCTGCTTGGCTATTCACGATCGCGTACGGGACCCTCCGTGCGCATCCAGGACAACCCGGCGGGGATCGATTCGGCCTCGGGAGAGAGAATCTTCGTCGAAGAGGAGACCCGGATTCCTGCGATCGACCGCGACAATTTTTCGTTGAGTACGAATCTGAGCCATACGCTCTTCGACGCGGGGGAAGGACGACACTCACACAACGCCGCCCGTGCCAATCTTGAGGGGGCACGTTTCGACTTCGATGCCCGCCAGGCGCAGGTCGTGTTCGCCGTTAAGCAGGGCTACTACTCTCTGCTCAAAGCCAGTGAACTGACACAGGTTCAGGTGGAGAGCCTGGAATTGAGTAAACGACGTCTCGACGAAGCGCAGGCACGTCTCGAGGTTGGTGCCGGCACACGTGTCGACGTGTTGCGTCTGCAGGTCGCGGCAGAGAACACACAAGCGGCCCTGATCAATTCACAGCAGCAGAAACGTCTGGCGATTGCCCAACTCAACTATCTGATGGGCCGAGATGTGCTGTCGCCACTGGACGTCGAACCGATGAGTGAACAGGATCTGAGTGTCGAGTTTCCTCGGCCACTTCCTGAGCTCGTTGACCAGGTGCAGGCGCGAAATCCGGACCTGAAGCGTCTGCAGACTTCTGTGCAGGCGGCCGAGTTGT
This sequence comes from Gemmatimonadota bacterium, assembly GCA_018660835.1. Classification (GTDB taxonomy): domain Bacteria; phylum Latescibacterota; class UBA2968; order UBA8231; family UBA8231; genus UBA12574. The sequence continues at coordinate 752 of JABJJN010000034.1, forward strand.
TCGTCAAGTCTTCGCGGGCAGGCTACGCACCTCGGGTTTCCGGCAATATCTCCTATAGTCGCAGCAACGAGGTCTTTGATCGCGTCTATGGTGATCTGTCCCAGGAATACAGACTGAATGCGGGCTTGTCCGTCAGCTACAATGTTTTCGATGGTGGGATTCGCTCTGCCAATGTGCAGCGTTCTACATCGTCCCTGAATACGGCGCGTCTCACGCTCGAGGCACGCCGACGCGATGTGGCACTGGCCGTCGAAACGACCTGGCTCGAACTGGACCGATTGCGGCGAATTCTCGAAATCGCCGACCACACGGTCGAGCTGGCGACAGAAGATCTGCATCTGGCAGAAGAGCGTTATCGCGTCGGCAAAGGGACCCTGCTTGAGGCACTTGATGCACAGGTAAGCTTCACGGAGGCACGCAGCAGTTTGGTGCGCACGCGCTACGATCTGGCCGTAGCTGACGCGGATTTGCAGCGTCTACTTGGGGTTACCGGCTCGACACACGCGCTATAGTTCGATCGCTCTCAAAAAAAGGCCGGGCATCGCTGACGCGATGTCCGGCCTTGTCGTATTGCCGAATACTAAAGCGGTGCTGCTCAGATCGATTTAGTCCATGGGGATGTCGGTGAACTTGATCGTCACACCACCGTCCGGCGAACCATCGGTCGATTTGATCTGAAAGGTGCCAGGGCCTTCCAAACGCAGGTCCATAAAGGCCTCCTTGCCCATGCTCGTATCGAAGATGTGCATACCGTCTTCGCTAACAATCTCAAAAGCGATGTCACCACGTAGGGCCTCGAGGTCGAAGCAACCGGCACTGCGGCCACCGGGGAGACTGATCGCCTGTGACTGAAAGCCGGGCATATTGCAAATCGTGCGGAAGATCAGATTGCCTTCGTGATCACCACATGGGACGTTCACAGCCTGCGGACCCAACTCGCTGTCGCGCATAGCATTGGAGCACTCAGGGGCCAACGGCAGGCCAGCCAGATCGCCTTCGCCGGCCATCAGCATTCCGTCCCCCGTCGTGCCATCGTCACCCATCGGCGGTTCGTCACCCATCGGTGGTTCATCACCCATCGCAGGTCCATCACCCATCGGCGGTCCATCACCCATCGCAGGTCCATCACCCATCGGCGGCATGTGCGAACCGCGAACCCACGGCATGAATTCGTCAAAGCCGATGACGCCATCGCCGTTCTCGTCCATCAATTCGAAGAACCTGCCAACCATCATGGCTTCCATCTCTTCTGGGGCCATGTCCATTGGGGGAGGCTCGTCGCCTTCGGGTGGTTCAAAACCTTCGGGTGGTCCGAGAATGATCTCGGGATGCATCGGTGGCTCGCCCTTCATGTGGTGGTCTGCCAGCACGGGTGCTGCCAGAACCGCCAGCAGTGCCAGTGTCATTGTGAGCTTACGGATCATGGATGTCCTCCATTGGGTAGGTGATGTTCATTCACGAAACGGATCAGTCTGCCAGGAAAGATGGCAAGAAAATCAGCAAAAGCTGTGAGGCCCCTCACAATGTGGGAGTGATCTGTATAGCTGTCGCTTACTTATATACGTGATTCTGCCCAGTTTTCCCACGGAAAGTCACGTGTGCAGAAGCCAGAGAGAAACCTAATAAAATAGTAATAACTATCTGTCAAATCATCACTTAGGTGTCTTTGTCTTTGCCATTTATGACGGCCCACTTTACATTGAACAAACCCCGATTTTGAGGTTCGCTGCCGAATTCGGCCCACCTTCACGATGTCACCAGAATCAAACGGGAAAATCGAAATGTCCCTGGAATTGCTCGGCGGATCGTGTTTTTCCGTCGCCGGAGCTGGCGAATCTCATGGCCCCGGAATCACGACCATCGTCTTCGGTTGTCCCCCCGGGCAGCAGTTGCGCCGTGAAGATCTGCAGGCGCAACTCGATCGGCGCAGACCCGGCAGCAGCAAACTGGGTACGCCACGACGCGAAGCGGACAAAGTCGTCATCCTTTCTGGCCTCTACAACGAGGACCACGACGCCCTCCTGGGAGGAGCAGAGGTCTCAACTCGCGTCGGTGCGAGCGAGACCCACGTACCGTCTTATGAGATGGGGCGGACAACGGGTGAGCCTCTCGCAGCGCTCGTGCTCTCTGCAGCGAAACGTTCTGCCGACTACGAGCAATTCCTCGGTGCCGGTGGTGACGTTCGGCCCGGACATGCGGATTTGGTGAAATATCACAAGTCCATGGGCTTCACCGATCCGCGTGGTGGGGGGCGCACATCCTATCGCTCGACAGTGAGTGATGTGATCGGCGGCACTGTGGCGCGTCGATTTCTCGCGGATCGCTTCGGAACGGTTTTCCTTTCAGCGATTTGCCAGGTGGGTGAGCTGCGTGCTCGTGAGAGCTTGGCGGATCTCGTCAGCGTGAGCGACGTCCATGACGATGCGCTTGCGGACATACATGACCGTATGGCAGAATGCACCGCCCGATCTGCCAGTGCGGGAGGGGAACTGGCTGCCGTCGATGCCGACTTCGCCGAAGAGGCGGCCCAACTGATTTCCAA
>JABJJN010000030.1 GCA_018660835.1 Gemmatimonadota bacterium
ACGAGTCGGGTGACCTCTGGTTCGGACTCGATCGGCGGCCGGGTAGGCCGGCCGGAGTAGTGCGTTGGGATGGCAGTGACCTGGAGCTCATCGAGGCCGAAGGGTCTGAGGGGATATCAGGGAATAGTGTGAAGAGTGTTGCATGCTCTGCTGAAAGGGGCATTTACCTGTGTGCCAACGATCTGTATCACATATCAAGCGGTCGCTTGTCCAAGCTCAGGTGGCCAATTGAAGAGGGTGCTCACCATCACTTCAACCGTCTGGGATTTGGGTCAACTGGAGTCCTCACTGTGCTGACGTCAACTGGTGCTTTCACATGGGAAGGCTCTGATCTCAGGAAGATCTCTAAGGCTGACATGCCTGGATACGCTTCGTTCGCAGTCCACGACGACGTTCACTTCTTGGGTTCTCACGCGGGTCGCCTTGAGAGGGTCTCCAACGAAGAGAGTGACAATGAACTCCAAATCAGCAAGTCTATCCAATCTCTGTTGACCGATAGCGCAGGAAATCTCTGGGTCGGCACTTTCGGGGCAGGTCTGGCTCGTACAGAGCCTGGCGTCTGGCGTCTCTTCGATGGCGACGGACCTGAGTGGTCTCCACTATCCATCACAAGGCGAAACGGGAAGGATGGTGTATGGGTTGGGTCGACCCATGGTCTCGGGACCGCGACTGAGAGTGGTTGGAGCAACCCTCAAGTCCAATCTAGATACGCCATTACAGCGGTCTGTCAGGATGACTCGGACGGTGTATGGATGGGAGAGCGAAATGGGGCGGTGAGTCTAGTAAGGGACGGAAAGGAGTTTCGTCGTTTTACCTCGGCCGAAGTAAGAGGTTTTCGGGTTTCTACGATTGCCCACGGCGACGACGATGTCTGGTATTCATGTTCTCCAGGACTTGGCCTCAGAAGAATAAGAGCCCAAAGCGACCCCCCAGTAGACGAGGTCGTAAATGGCGCACCTAGCTGGGTCGGAGCTCTCTGCTATTCTCAAAGCCGTGGTCTACTGATAGGTACGAATTCGGGAGATAGCGACCGAGTTATTGCCTACAAGGATGGGGAGTTTCTATCCCTCGCCGAAATGACACACCCCGTAACCGCTATCGTGGAACTGGGTGACGAGATATATGTCGGCACTACGAGAGGATTGGAGATACTACGGGAACGTAGTTCTGAACTTGATAGAGGAGGTCTCGAAGACTTCTGTGTGAAATGCCTCTGCGTGGATCAAAGTGAGAGGCTATGGGTTGGAACGGAGGGCGCGGGCATGTATCTGTGTCGTGATGCTGAGATGAGTCAGATCCGACTCCCACAGGGAATAAGTTGGCAAATCATTGATGCGATCGAGGTTGATTCAAGTGAAGGTGTTTGGATTGCTACGCCCGGAGGGCTCGCTCTATACACCCAGCGCTCGCTTGGTGCACAATTACCTGCTCTTCAGGTTATAGCTGAAGGTGCTACCAACTCAATTGTCACCATTGAAGCTCACCAAGAGTGCAGCTTGCGATTTGCTGTCCGCGGACATGGCTGGCCATCAATAGGAAGCGTCATCAGGTGGAGAATACCGGAGTTTGATTTGGCTTGGGTAACTTCAGAGACACGATCGGTCACCCTGCCGAGACTACCCGAAGGTAGCTATTCGATTGAGGCATACGGTAGAGACCGGAATCTGAATCGCAGCCAGGAGTTCAGAACCCAGATTCATGTCACTGCGCGGAGAGTTGACCTGATGATAGAAGAAGCCTTGAAGGGGCAGCCGACTGCCGAACTCATAGGTCGGAGCGAGGCGAGTGACAATCTAAGGCAGGAACTCACACAAGCGGCCCTGAGTGAGCTCCCTGTGCTTCTTCTGGGCGAAACAGGCACTGGCAAGACCATGGCGGCGAAAATGCTCCACGATATCAGCCACCGATCAAAGGGGCCATTTGTATCTGTCAACTGCGCCGCGATAGCCGATTCTCTTGCTGAATCTGAGCTGTTTGGGCACGTCAAGGGCGCATTCACCGGCGCTGTCAGGGATAGAGTTGGGAAATTCGAGTTGGCAAATGGGGGGACTCTGCTACTGGACGAAATCGGTGATCTAAGCCAACGAATTCAAGCGAAGCTTCTCCACGTTCTGCATGACGGATACGTAGAACCACTCGGCGGGTCTGAGCCGGTGCGGGTTGATGTGCGCGTGATAGGTGCTACAAATCGGGACGTAGACGCGGCAATCGCCTCACACCAGTTTCGTGAGGACCTCTACTACCGACTAAACGCATTCGAGATTGAAGTCCCGGCGCTCCATCGGAGGGAGGAGGACATAGAGTTGCTTGCGGAGGTTTTCATGCGGCAGGTCGCAGATAGGTTGTCGCTACCCTCTCCCATGCTGGATCCCCAAGCGCTCAGCGGGCTCCTCGCTCACAATTGGCCAGGAAACGTTCGGGAGCTCAAGCACGTCATCGAAAGAGGGGTCATTCTATCGAGCGGGGGGTTGGTGACGCTACATCATCTTGCTCTGCGTCAGGCCCCTCAGCCGATAACCGTAGGGCCCTCAATAGTGAGCTGGGATGAGCACGAGCGAGAATATCTCGAAATGGTGCTCGCTTCGACGAATGGGGTTGTTGCCGGAGAAGGTGGTGCTGCTTCAGCCCTAGGACTCAAGCCCAGTACGCTTCGCAGCCGCATGAAGCGTCTCGGTATCCTGTGAGACGAAATATCGTGCATCTGTTCCACGTGACGCGATATTCCGTGCTCTGCCCTAACCGACTGTGGAATCACAGGTTTGGCGTGGCCGTCAAATGAACGCGACGCGACATGTCGTTTAGACATGGCGAAACAGAGATTCAGGTAAATGTCCGTATGTGTCATAGTTTCCGGCACTTATGACTACTTTTTGTGGATGGCACGCTTCATGATAGGTCGAATGGCACAACCCTCTACCGAAAGGTGCACCATGTCGACAGTAGCCATACTTCAGAAGAATTTACATTGGATCGACGAACTGACGGTTGGGCTATCCCGTCTTCGTATTGACGTGACCCACGTCCGGGACGGCTTAGAGCTTCGGACCTCCGGTGCCGATATCGGACTTGCTGAGGCGAGTCTCTTCCATCATGAGTATTCAGGCGATGAGTGTCGACCGCCGCTCATACTCGTCGCCGAAGAGGGGGACTACGAAGCCGCATTGCTGGCATTGAAACTGAGGGTCACGGACTTCTGGACAACGACGATCCCGATCCCAACGGCCATTGAGCGAATTGATACTCTCCTGCTTCAGACTCTTCCATCTCCGCACTACCTAGCTCGCCGCATCGACAGATACCTCAGCCAGAATCATTCCACAACCTCAATTGACTCGACCTCAGTTGCAAGGGAATTCGGAATTTCACCCGGATATGTGTCCCGACTGATGAACTTGGCGCCTTGGAAGGGCTTCGGTAAGAGGCTGCTGCACCATAGAATCAGACATGCTGAGCATCTGTTGACCCACACTGACGAGCCGCTATACCTCGTGTCGGAAGAATGCGGTTTCAAGTCCCCGGCAAGGTTCAGTGAGGCGTTCTCGAGAGCTGTTGGCGTTCCACCTAAGAGGTTTCGCTCTGGCGCAAGATCAATTGCACCACGACGAGGCAAATAGGAGTGGATTCGTTGCTTGATTCGGTATGGCCCCGCCAAGGGATCTGGCAATCATTCGGCCTGGCTCACGGCCTTCCCGACATGAAGGTGGAGGGGCTTTGCATCGACTCAAGAGGCGTTGTCTGGGCAGGGACTCATGACAAGGGGGTCGCCTTCTATGATGGGTCGAGTTTCGCCTGTCTCTCTCGGCAGGAAGGTCTCCCGGGGCACGGTGTCTATGCTATTCGCTCACTAGGGAACGGCACCGTCTTACTTGCTACAGATGACGGGATTGCCAGATATGCCAACGGCGGATTGGAGTGCTTGGATGGTGATCATGGTCCAGTACTGTGGGGTTGTGCGACCCATGGTGACAGGATCTATTTCGGCCTTGATCGCCTATCGGGGGAGCCTCCGCGAATCGCAATCTGTGATGAAAATAGTGTAAATGTTGTAGAACTTGACGATCAGCCTGACGCTCGCGGAATGAGTGTTACGGCGATGACGCTGGCAGGGGATGGCAACATCTGGTGTGGAGGGACTCATCTCTACTCATATGACGGAAAGGAATTCGATAGGAAGGATACTCCAGGGGACCTAGGGCAGATCAGGGTCCTCTGTGCTCGGGAGACCTCGTCCGAAATATGGGGAGCGGCAGATTCAGGTCTTTTCCGCATCAGAGATGGTGAGTTCGAACCACTACAGGGGCCAGAGACAATCCAGGGCATGGTCGAAAGTAATGCGGGCGATCTTTGGGCGACGGGCCATGACGGGAACCTGTATCGCGCACGAGGTTCGAGTCTGGTTACCGAGTCCAACATCGGCGTGCCATTGTGGCGTGGGGTTGTTGTCGATCCCGAAGGAAGGATTTGGGTGGGCTCGTACGGCTACGGTCTTTTCTGTTACGATCCAACTAGGATGATGATTCCAGTGACAGCGAGAGGAGGCGCAGGTATAGCCTCAGCGGCTGCGGTTGGCAGCGACGGTGACCTCTGGATCGGCTCAGGATCTGAGCTAATCCGTTCTCAAAACGATCTTGCTCCGGAGGTTCTGACGTGGCCGGCAGAGATCAGTTCACACGCAATCACCGCGTTGCTAGTCGACTCCGATGGCACGCTCTGGATTGGCAAGAGGAACGGAACAGTTTTTAGAATCGAGCGCAGCGATATCACGCAGTGTCAGACTCACGACAGTATTGAGGGGTACGGAATACGTGATCTTGCGCAAGACAATCTGGGGAATGTCTGGTTTTGCTTGGGTTACTCTGATGGTTTCGGGTACTTCGACCGGTCGGGGACGATCTCTATGGTCTCGGTGCCTGGAGGACCCTCAAGAGTTGCTTGCGTGGCGCCGTCGAGTACCGGATCTATTTATCTCGGAGTACAGCGATTCGGCGAGTGGGATGGGGTGTGGGAATATGTCGACGGTGAGGTTCATCGTGTTGCTGGAACGCAGGGCGTGTCAGCAAACGCTATGCTCGAGGATGAGCAAGGGATACTCTGGGTCGGAACGTCAGAGGGTGTCCTCAGGTTGGACAACGAATTTGCGGTTACTTACAACATGTCTGACGGTCTACCTTCTGACCTCGTCACGTGCCTTTTCGAGGATTCAAGAGGTGTTCTCTGGATAGGGACTGAGGGGGGCGGCGCTGCATGCTACGACGGAGGGGTTTTTCAGACGGTCCGAGTTCCCTCCAATCCGGCACTAAACTCAGTCGTTTCAGTTTCGCAGGCGGTCGATGACGAAATCTGGTTCGCAACAAACGGCGGCGTCGTTCGATATCGGCAAAAAAGGGTTCTCCCTACTGTCGAGATGCTACAGGTGTCAGCCGACCGTGATCACCTACCTCGGGACGGGCTTCAGCTTCCTGACACCGCAGGGCGTGTTTCCATTTCGTTTAGGGGACTCTCTCGCTCGGTTGTTTCTTCGGATCTCGTATATCGGCATCGGCTAGTCGGGCTTTCTGACGAATGGACACAGACTCGCGAACTCGAGGCCGAATTCGTGAAGCTGAGGCCGCGAAATTACCGATTCGAACTTCAAGCAGTCGATCCCGACCTAAACTACTCAGAAGTTCTTGCGATCGACTTCGACGTCACAGAGGATCCTAGAATTGGAGCTCTTACGGCGGCGCTGAGTGACGCTCGTCACGGAGAATTTATTGGCGAGAGTGAGGCCCTAGAGGAAGTTAGGCGTCAGGTTCGAGAGGTGGGTTGGACCGACCTTACCGTTCTGATATTGGGGGAGACCGGGACAGGCAAAGGCCTCGCAGCTAGATTGGTTCACGAGCTTAGTGAGAGGCGCAACGGTCCTTTCATTCACGTGAATTGTGGAGCGTTGCCCTCGGGTCTGGTTGACAGCGAATTGTTTGGACACGACAAGGGGGCCTTCACTGGCGCGATTTCCAAGAAGCTAGGAAAGTTCGAACTCGCGGAAGGTGGATCGATCTTTTTGGACGAGATCGGCGATCTGCCTGAAGAGTCGCAGACAAGACTGTTACGAGTGCTTCAAGATCGTTGCATAGAGCGTGTAGGTGGGGCCACGACAATCCCGATTGATGTGCGCGTCATCGCAGCCACCAATCGCGATCTGACGGAGGCTGTCCGAAAAGCGGAGTACCGAGCCGATCTCTTCTACAGGCTCAACGTGTTTCCCATTACGATTCCACCGCTCAGAGCACGAGTTGAAGACATTTCGCAACTCTCGAACCACTTTGCTGATACCTTTTCTGATCACCTGAATGTGCCCATGCCGATCATGTCTGAAAGCGCTCAAAGGGCACTAATGGAATACGGGTGGCCAGGCAACGTACGTGAGCTTGAACACACGATTCAGAGGGCTGTGTTGCTGGCGAGGGGGGGGGTGATTGGAAGGGAGCATCTGGGAATGGTTTCTTCCGACGAGGCACCCCAGGGTGATCAAGGAATGATTATTCCCTTGTCAGCTTACGAGAAGCAATATATCGAGCGGGTTCTTCGGATCACCGATGGCGTGATTCATGGCGCGAAAGGGGCTGCTAAGCTTCTTGGAATGAAACCGACTACTCTCAGAAGCCGCATCGAAAAGCTAGGAGTGAAGCGACCCTTGAGATAAAGCGAAATATCGTAACTGTGACAAACGCGACGATATTTCGTAGAAGCAACCTAAGGCCTTGTTTTATTACTCTCTTGCCGAGTTTTCGATTCTTGGAAAGTCTTAGTTGTCACGTTATTTCGTAACTGTCAAACGTCGAATGAGCATCAACAGTATCCGGTATTCCGTACCTATCCTTAGAATAAACAATACTATAGAAACGGTTTTCACCGACATGTGATCTCTGGCACACTCTGTGCTCTCTTTGTTCCCGTCGACACGGCTGATACCCAGCCGTGTAAAAACAGGAGCACATGATCATGCAGGGTCAGAAGAACAAAGTGAGTAGGATTCTCGAGTGGTCCATCGGACTTGTTGCGTTCGTAGTCCTAGCCGCCACAGGGCGTGCGGAAGCCGCCCTCACTGATCAGCCAGTAGACGAGAGTTCAGTGGATTTCGTTGGCGGGGCTATGGCATACCTAGATGTAGACGATGTTGTCAACGACGATGATCCGGCACCGAAATCTGAGTAAGGCAGGTTCAAGGGATACGTAGCGCCTACTCCCCATGGCGACACGTGACATTGCTCGAGCCCTGGCGGACGGTCTTCGAACTAAGGCTGCCTCCCTCAGGCTAGATCGGAACAGTTTGCCTGTTCTGATCTTCTTTCACGGGCAAGCTCTCGCTCATACGATTCGTCCTCTGGTTCTGGCGAGGGCACTCCGGAATCGTGGATATCCGGTTGTTCTGGCAGGACGTGGCCCGCACGTGGTTCGCGTTCGCCAGGAGGGTTTCGAGGTCCATGATGTCGAGACTCTGCCCCAATCTCGAATGGATCAGTATGTCGAGCGCGGTGACTATGGTTACTACGATGTAGACTGGATTGACCGTTGCGTGGCGGCAGAGCGCACGATTATCCAGATGGTGCGGCCCTCGCTGATTGTTCACGACATGAAGCCAACAGCTCATATCAGTGCGCGTCTTGAGGGCGTCGACGACGCTCGCATTACGCAGGCCTACAACCATCCCGCCTATGCTCATCCTTTGCGTCTCCCCGCTGGATTTGATCCATCTGCGGGGCCTTTTGACGCGTATCTCGAGACTCACGCGCCGCGCACGCGACCGCAGAAGTCATTCTTCTTCCTTGCCGACGTGCCCCAGTTGCACGACGTCGAACGGCCTGCACCGGGCTATCACTTCATCGGCCCACTTCTCGATCAACCTGCTCGACCGTCACATGTAGACGTACTCGACAACTGGTCTGACGAAGGGCCGCTTGTATATCTCACATGTGGGAGCAGTGGGCGAGATCCTGACTACCTCGCCGAGTTGGTGGAGGCAGTAAGAGATCGCCCCTATCGGTTGCTGGTTACGACGGCAAATCGATGGACACCGCGTCCTGATCGGCAGTTGCCAACGAATGTGCGAGTCGTGCCATTCCTTTCAGGTGAGTGGATTCTCCAGCACGCGTCTATGCTGGTTGGAATCGTCGGTGTGGGGGCCATCTACCAGGCCCTCTCTCAGGGCAAGCCTATCGTCGGTGCGCCAGAGCATCTGGATCAGGAGTTCCATCTCAATCGTGTCAGAGATCTCGGACTCGGAATCAAGCTTGATCGAGCTGATTTCTGCACAGACTCGATTCTGCAGGCGATCGACCATGTGTTACTGCATGAATCTGAGTTCCATGAACGTTGTGCCCCATTTGCCGCAGGCCTCGCACCCTATGCGGCAGGAGTGGCGGCAGTCGACCTTGTAGATCAGCACTTCCTGCATCGGGACGACAAGTATCGATTCAACGCAGCCTTCGGTATTTCAGGTGAAGAATTTGTCCGGTATCTCGAGGCCACGACGCCAACGCAACTGTCGGGTGCCGTTATCCAGAAAATGCTTCTGCGGAATCTTCGACGTGGTCTGCCGCATCGTTGGGTCGGTGACTCGCTGGTCTTCGACCGCGTCGATTCGTGGAATTGGCTTTACGAGAATGAGCCCATCTTCTTTGAGGCTGACTATCGTGCGCTGGAATTGAAGAGACACGCTTTTCATCGCATGGATCGAGAAAAGGTGGTCTCACGCAACCGTTGGCAGCGATACCGTCTTAGATACCGACTGACGCTGGATCCACTCGGACCCGGAGGAAAGCCTGCCTTCAAGGCCGGTCAGCGGCTCAAGGTTTTTCTGCCGATCCCCGTCGATCGTCCCGGACATCAGCGTGGTGTCAACATTCTGCAGACGACACCAAGTGCATTGACTGAGCAAGTGGCTCACGGTTTGGGTTTCATCTACGGCGCCATCGTAACAATTGAGGATCCCTCGCTTCCACTGACGATTGGCTACGATGCCGAAGTCAATGTCCGTGCCATCGGCGATGAACAAGCTGTCCGCAGGGACGAGCTCTCCGGACGCGAAAGGACACATCGACTACAGGTGGATGAGTCGATCCTACATCTGCCTGAGGTCTTGAAGTTTCGCGCCGAACTCGATCGCGCCCCTGATGATTCCGACGAAGCTACGGCACGGGCCATCTATAGAGCCCTGGCCACTACCCGCCGCTTTGGCAAGACCCACGATCGCACTCAGAGTCCCAAGTACTGCACGAGCCTTGTTCTGCGATCGGAGCGAGGCCACTGCACAACACTGGCTCGCACATTTGCCACCCTCTGCCGAGCAGAAGGAATCCCGACACGCGAAGTGCACGGGGCTCTGATCGGTTACCCCCTCGACGAAAAGACCTATCTGCACGCGAGCCGAAATGAACCGCTCTTCGGTCATACATGGGTGGAGATCTTCCTGTCAGAGAAGGGCTGGGTACCCGTGGAGTTTCACGGAATTGTCATCGGCCAACAGGCGATGACTGGTCGCAACGTGCGAGATCGACGACTGCGTCGGCAGATCGAGGCCAACACCGAACCCTACCTCGACTACTACTTCGGCCATCTCGATCATCAACGAATTCTCTGCTCGCCCTCCGTAAAACGTATGCACACGCTCTTGCTTGAACATCCGGAAGAGCGGGAGACCATGCGTGGCCCATGGCGTTCTGCACCTGAACTGCGCTACGATAATTCACTCAGGGTAGACTGCCTGTGAGCGACCGCCTCGACATATCCGTCGTGATTCCCACCCGTAATCAGGCGCCGCGCTTGGCGCTGGTTCTGGCCGGACTTGATGTCCAGACCTTCGCTGCGGATCGCTTCGAGGTCATCGTGGTGGATGATGGTTGCCAGGACGAAACGGTAGAGATGCTGGGTCACCGCCGAAGTTCATTCAGTCTTCGACGCATCGGCGGGCGGCCCGTAGGACGCAATGCCGCACGAAACCTGGGTATCGAAGCCGCTCATGGCGTATTGACTGTCTTCCTGGATGCTGATGCTCTCCCCGAACCCGAACTGCTGGCCAAGTATTGGCAGGGTCACCTTGAGCATGGTGGTATGGCCATCCTCACGGGCATGCAATATCACTTGCCCGAATTGGAATTCCTGCACGATCCGCGTACCGGTGAGCTGCTGACACATATCGATGTGCCCAGTGTCGTCCGCGACCTGCATCAGACACGGCCTGCAGATTTTGGTCTCACAGAGCGAACGGTGCGCGAGGATTTCGATACAGTTCGACGTCGTGGTGTCGAAGGCAGTTATCCGAACCCTGGTACCATCGAGCGCCAGGCTCAGGCAAGACAGTTACTTGACCTGTGCCCCCGGAGCAGGACGGGCTGGCTGGCCTTTATCCCCCACAATGGCGCCATTACGACCTCCTTGCTGCGCTCTACCGGTGGCTTTGACGCTGAGATCCCCTTCAACGAAGGGTGGGAGCTGGCATACCGACTGCAGCGCCAGCAAGGGGCTTTTGTACAGACGACTCACGCGTCGACGTACCACCTGTATCACTATCACGATTTTGAGAGCCATCAACAGATACGTGATCGCTATGACGCGATCGAGCACATGGTCGCCAGACATGCCGACCCGCGTATCCGCATGGTCTACTTCTGGTATGCGCAGCTGTGGCCTGACCCCTACATCCCCGAGGAGGCAGTGATTCCCGATCTGCTCGAATTCGATCGACTCTACGCCGACCTCTCCGACGTGTTGTGGCGCGAGTATGAACTCGTCCTTGCCCACCATCCCAAAGAACTTCCCCTGATCCCAGTTGAGGTGACCTATGATAGCTGTGCTTGATCCAAAAAAAGAGGCTCTATTGGTGCAGGCGTTGCGCCAACATGAAGATGCTGGCGATCGGAAGGCCATGGCCCTCGACTGCTATCAGCTCGGCGCATTCTATCAGGCTCAGGGCCAGATCGACATGGCCATCCATTGTATCCGCCGTGCCCTGGTGTTGTGTGAAGCCCTGCGAGATGTGCAAGGCGTGGCGATGGCCTATTGCCGCCTCGGTCTGCTGCATGAAATTCTTGGTGATTTCGGTCAGGCAGAATTTCTCTTGCAGGAAGCACGCCGGCGACACGATCAGATCCACGATCTACGCGGGCTGGCAGATGATCTTGGATACATCGGTTTCGTGCACTTTCAGCAAGGCGACCACGTAGCCGCTGAGTCGCACTATCGTGAGGCCCTGACTCTGCATCAGCAGCTGAGAAACAATGGTAAGCAGGCCGAGGATTGGGGAAATCTCGGCAATCTGTTCTCCGCTCAAGGAGACGGGGTGCAGGCGCGAGATGCTCACCACCAGGCCCTGGAACTCTACGAGCTGGCAGGTGACAAACAGGGAATGGGAAATCAGTATCGCAGTCTGGCACGTCTGGCGATGCAAGCGGAAGCTCACGAGCGAGCGGTTGAATTACTCGAGACGGCAACCATCATGCATCGTGATGGTCAATCGGCCCTCGGGGAAGGGCTCGACCAAGAGACACTGGGCATCGTGCATGAGCGTCAATCTCGTCATGAGCAGGCAGCTGCCTGCTATCAACGGGCAGTCGAACTGGTAGAGAAGACAGGTCACAAGCGTCATCTGGCAAGCGTGTGTGGTCGCCTCGGCAGTCTTCGTCTGCGGGCTGACGATGTGGACACGGCTGTGGAGTTGTTGGAGCAGGCTCACGTGCTGGCCGCTGATGTTGACGACGAGATGGCAACAGCTCGTTGGGGAAAGAGACTGGCAGATGCCCGGTTGAAGACAGGCGCTCAAGTTGATCAGGTCCGCGCACTCTACGAAGAGAGTCTTTCTATCTATCAGCGTTCGTCGAATGCTGAAGGTGAAGCTCAGGTCTACGTAGGTCTGGGAAATCTCGCTGCACGTGGTGGTGAGTCAACGCAGGCAGTGGCGATGTGGACTGCAGCGACGGCGCGTTTTCGCCAGTTGGGATCCGAGGCACAGGTTCGCCGTGTAGAAGGTGCCATTCAGAATATCTGGGTAGGGGGACGTCGCGAGGTCGCCTGAAGCTGACGACCGAAGCGATCTCATGATGGGAGGACTCGAATGAGTGCAGATTGGCGTATGCCGATGCACCGCGAAGGACTGCGTGTTGTTTTGCGCATACTCCAGGAGGCGATCTGGAGTATGCGGAACTCAGACGAGTTCGTCGGGCCGCTGACGGCGTTAACGGATGGTATGCAGAGCTTACGCATTCCCTACCAACACATTGGCATATACCAGGTTGACGAAGCAGATGCTTCGCCGACGGCACATGGTCAGTTTCTACTCCGCCAAGGCGATTGGGAGCGCGCCCTGGCAGGACATGATCGTGACGCGGCCCTTGCTTGTTGGCGGGAAGGACGTCTCCGCTATCTGGAGCATGTGCCGCTTGATGCGCCCGGCTTGGAAGCAACACTGGAAATTCGTTTTGGCAGTTCGATCAAGAGTCTTGTAGAAGTGCCCTTTGCCAACGGGGTCTTGGCCGTCGCCAGCGAACACGTCGCTGCGTTCAGTGGACGAGATGTCGAGATCCTTCGCGATCTCGCAGATGCCCTTGTGCCTTTGTTTCGGCGCATGGAGGACCTGAGAAAACTTGAGGCTGCCATGCAGCAAGTGGCACGGGCTCAGCGTCTGGAGCTTGTTGGTGAGCTCGCTGCCGGTCATGCCCACGAGGCAAACAACTGCCTGACCATCATTTTGGGTCAATGTCAGTTGCTATTGTTGGACGAATTGGATGCAGTCACTCGCGATAGCCTCGAACGAGTTCTTCGTGCGACCGAGGCCGCGACGGGTATCATGGCCCGGCAGTTGGATCTGGCACGAGGACGCGAAGGCGAAAAGACCATCATCGACGTAAACGAACTCGTCAGCGAGAGTCTGGCCCTTGTTCAGCGTCAGTTTCTCAAAGAGAATGTGGAAATCGTCGACGATCTCAGTCCGCTACTGCTGCGCGTTCGTGGCAACAGCGGTCAACTGCAGCAGATCTTGATCAATCTGGTGCAGAATAGTCACGATGCATTGCTCGTCTCTGGTGGCGGGCAAATGACCATCCGTACGGCTTTGCAGGATCAACAGATTCTGATCGAGGTCGTCGACAATGGCCCGGGGATCCCTGAGCCACTTCGTGAGCGGGTTTTTGAACCCTTCTTTACGACCAAGGGGCATGGCAAAGGAACTGGGCTCGGGCTGAGCGTTTGTCGATCGATTGCGGAAGCACATGCCGGTCAGCTGTATGCGAGGCGACGAGCTGAAGGATCGTGCGTTGTGCTGGAGCTTCCTGCGTCAGATCAGGCGGCGCTGACGGCCTACAATTAGTTGACGGTCTAAAGCAGGCGTCACGCAGGTCAGGTCTTCAGTCGCACTCCGTGCAACAGTCCTTGTACCAATTCTCCGACGAAGTCGTCAACGGTCAGCATCAACGCCACCAGGTCCTGGGGGCTCGTACCCACCTGCTTCAACACGGCTGGGAACTCGGGTGACTGCTCTGCGAGAGTTGTGAAAAAGTCAGCAACAGCCGTTTCGTGCTCCGCACTCACACGGCGCGCTGTAGCAAGCACGGCTTCGACATTCTCCGGCTCGAGTTTGCCCGTCTCCCGCTCTTCATCAGAAACTTCCAGGTCATTGCGCGCATCGCTGAAGCTCTTGCAGATGTCGGCAAATGTAGACAGCAGGGGATTCTCTGAGTCATCTCTCGAATCTTCTGACTCGGTGTCGCCAGTTGCTTTGAGAGACTGAGGAAAGGGGAAGCGCATCTTGGCCAGGCCGTTGGCCAGAGCCACCAGGACTGTGGTTGCAGATGATTCGTCATTTATTCGATGATGCCCAGCGATCGGCTCGACG
>JABJJN010000041.1 GCA_018660835.1 Gemmatimonadota bacterium
CGGGCGTATATGAGTAGTATCGGCGACTTGCGCCTTATCCGTAGAGATCTTCCGAGTCACGGTCGATTTCCTCGATGATCTGGGCTGCTCGCTTGCGGCCCTGAAGACCCGGGCGGGCCAGATATTTAGCTCTGCCACCGACGAACAGCACGGCCGGTTCGTCCTTCTGGGTGTCAAGTTTCACGACATCCCCTTCCTGAAGTTCGGCGACCTCATTCAACGACAGCGCACCACGGGCAACCTGGAGATGAACAGGGATCTTCATCTTGCCGAGGGCGCGACGCTGACGACTTACCTGCGCTGGATCGGCGTCGCGTGTGCGTGTGCCCGGTGCGGGTGAGATCTTTTCTGCGAGAGGTTCGAGGGTTCCGAGAGGGTAACACAGATGCACGAGGCCCGTGGCGGAGCGGGCATTGGCCTCAAAGGCGACGACGAAACAACCGTCTCCCGGGGCGGCGATCTGGATAAATTCCGGGTTTGTTTCCAAACCCACCTCTGTGGTTTCCACCCGTGCCACCGGTTCCCAGGTGGTCTCCAGATCGGCAAACATCCGGCTTGCAAGCTTGTTGATGATGTTCATCTCGATCTGCGTCAGCGTGCGATCATCACTACCCACAAAGGAGCGGCCCTGTCCGCCAAAGGCACGATCGATGATCGCCATGACCAGTTCATTGGCGATGCTGAGAATCGCCTGTCCACCAAAGGGCGCCATCACGAAGGTGTAGGCAGATCCCGGGCTCGGCAGGCTACTGATAAACTCGTGGTAGAGGAGCTGATCGCAGAAGGCGAGATCGACATCGACGACTTGCCGCATGTTGCTCGACATCGTCGCCGCAAGCAGGCGGGCGAACTGCTCATGAATGTTCTCCATGCGACGAGCATGGTCTTTGTTAACCTGCTGGGGTCGCCGGAAATCATAAGACATCGCCGCGCCGCCCGTGTCCGCGGGGCCCACGCCCGCCCGCGATTCGCGCGCCGCAGAAATCAGGTTGTGTAGTTCGTCGTCAGAGAGATTGTCAGCCATGATTTCCTAATATAGCGACGTTCGTGTGATGGGGCTGACTCGAGAAGCGCGGTGGCTCTGATTTTCTGCTGGAGATTCCTGTGTTCTTGTCGATACACTTACTACAACTTGGTATCAAGTTTGGTGAAGTTGATGAACAAAGCAAGCTGAGACGATTCCTTTTAGGAGGGGGGACCGACTCAGCTGCAAGTGAGCAGGAGATATCCTGTCGTTTTACGGTGGCAAGTTCAGCACCCACAATCACAGGATGGCGTGAGGCACGATGCCGAGCGTCATCGACCGGTCTGATCCGCTTCGTGTGGTGACCGGTTTACCGAAGGAGGCCAAGGATGGTCAATCACAATCGCGTTCCCTTTCCCGGAGGCAGCTCCGATGGATTCGGAGATTCTTCCGACCTCGAGCATCCCGGTCGTGTCGAGAGCGCCGACGATTCGTTCGTCGACCAGATGCCTTGGGCCCCGGCTGTACTGTCGGACAAGGGGCTCTTCTTGCTGATGCTTTATGACAAGGCGATCAGTTGCATGGACGAGTCTCTGGTGCGGATGGAAGAAGGTGACATGATCGGCAAAGGGGACTGTCTCATTCACGCACAGGAGATCGTATTGCAGCTTTCGGACGCTCTCGACAAGAGCGCCGGTGCGATCGCCGACAACCTGGAACGGCTCTACCTGTATGTGTATCGACGCCTGATTCAAGGAAATGTGCGACTGGATCGGGGCGCCATTAATGAGGCTCGCCGGATCATGCACGATCTCTATGAGGCGTGGCAGGCAATCATTCTGGGACAGGACAGTGTTCGTCCCGAATGCCTGGAAGTAGCCGGCATGCGCGCCTGAAGGACGGCTCCACAAAGTTCCGTGATCGAACGAGGGGATCTCCGGGGGGAGGTCCCCTATGTTCGTTCTATCCTGCGATCGTTCTAACCGGCGCTACCACCTGCCCATTGATATAGCAAGAGGTAGACGACGACACCGCTCAGAGAGACAAACATCCATGCAGGCCAAACGCGTCTGGCCAGGGGTGCATGCCGATCGAATTGGCCCCTCAAGGCAAAGAAGAGAATCAAAAGGATGAAAGGAGCCGTCACGGCAGCCATCACGATATGGGGCAGCAGGACGGCGAAATAGACATACCGCGTCCAATCGTGCAGTGGATAGGGCACGGAACCTGCCTGCAGGTGATAGATCAAATAGCTGACAAGGAAGGCTGCTGAGAAGCTCGTCGCTGCCAGCATCCAGCGTTGGTGCCGTAGGCGATCCTGGCGACGGATGGCGACATAACCGAGACTCAGGCAGAGCGTGCATGCAGTGTTGAGGATCGCGTTGAGCGTGGGAAGATCATGAACGGTCACAGCGATTCGATCAATTCTTCAATGAGGACAGACATGAGTCGAAAGATCGTCGATGCGCATCATCATCTGTGGGATCTGGGCCGATTTCACTATCGCTGGTTGGCGGAAAGACCGGCGATCGATCGTGACTTCCTGCCGCGGGATTATGCGCAGGCCATCGAAGATACCGGCGTTGATCGCTCGGTGCACGTGCAAGCCGACGTGGACGAGTGTTTCGCCATGCAAGAAACACGCTGGGTGTTGAGTATCGCTGATGATGAGGGCCCTGTGGAGGCCGTGGTCGGTTGGGCACCGGTGGAAAAGAAGGATGAGCTGAGCAAGTATCTGGACGACCTGGGAGAACACCCACGGCTCAAGGGATTCCGGCGGCTCATCCAGGCTGAGGCGGCCGATTTTGCGGCGCGTGATGAGGTGATCGAGGGCGTGCGCACTCTGGGGGAACGTGGCTACTCCTTTGACGTACGTATCCGCCACCATCAACTGGCGAGTGTCGTCGAGCTGGCGCGTGCGTGTCCGCAGACGGCGATCGTCTTGGATCACGTGGGCAAACCGGATATCGCCAAGGGGGAACTCGAACCCTGGGTGCACGATCTGAAGCAACTGGCGAGTCTGCAACACGTGTACTGCAAACTCTCCGGTATGGTAACGGAAGCGGACTGGGACGCCTGGACGGTTGATCAACTCAAGCCATTCGCGCAG
Organism: Gemmatimonadota bacterium; assembly: GCA_018660835.1. Taxonomy (GTDB): domain Bacteria; phylum Latescibacterota; class UBA2968; order UBA8231; family UBA8231; genus UBA12574. The sequence goes on from JABJJN010000041.1 coordinate 3,075, forward strand.
ACCGTGATCGATGCCTTCGGCTATGATCGGCTGATGTTTGGCAGCGATTGGCCCGTGTCGACCCTCGCCGTTGACTACAAAGGCTGGCTCGATGTAGTAGATGAATTGATCGAAGGTGCGACAATGGAGCAGCAGGATTCGCTGTTCGAGAAGACGGCAACAAGCTTCTACAGACTGTCGACGTAGCACAAAAAAAAGGACGTCCCGTCGGGGCGTCCTGGCTTTACACATTGAGCGATAGGGGCGGCGGGTTCTTAGTCGAAGCCCATTTTCTTTCGCTGGATGCGCTTGCTTCGTTCTTTTTCTTCCTTCTCGCCCTGCTCGGCTTCGGTACGCTCGTGCGAGATCTCGATGTTCTGCAGCACCTCATAGTACGCACGTAACTTGCCCTCGCTGTTTTTCAAAGGATCAACGATCACATTCAGATCCTTCACAGCCTTTTTCTTATCTGCCATGCCTTCGCGGCGCTTATTCAGATCCATATCAATCTTCTGCAGTCGCGGCGCCATGGTGGCCGCTTCACGAGTGAAGAACAGGATTGAACGGACAGCCATTACCAGGGCACCAATGATGAGGATACCTGCAATGGTCTCAGTTGATAGAATCGCGTCGAGAAACATCGATCTGCGTCAGCGGATTAGAGGGCAATGAACTGCTCGAGAATAGCAAAATCAGGGCAAGAGAGCAACTCAAGACGAGGTGAGCGTCACTCCCACATCGAACATGCGTAGGATGAATCCATGAGGCCGGACTCCGTACTCTATCTCAGCCGTGAAAATGTCGCCAATCTGGGTCTGTCGATGCCAACCATCATCGACGCCGTGGAGAATATGTTTCGCGAAAAAGGCGAGGGCCGCGTCGAGATGCCGCCCAAACCCGGCATCCACACCCAACCGGATGCCTTCATTCACGCCATGCCCGCTTACATCCCCAGCCTCGGGGCGGCGGGCGTCAAGTGGATCTCCGGTTATCCTGGTAACCAGGCGAAGGGGCTGCCATACATCACGGGGTTGCTCATCCTCAACGATCCGGAGACGGGTGTGCCCACGGCGATCATGGACGCCACGTGGCTGACGGCGCAACGCACGGGCGCCGCCACCGCCGTGGCCGCAAGACATCTGGCGCGTCCCAACAGCAGCACAGCGGGGATCATCGCCTGTGGCGTGCAAGGGCGTAGCAACCTGGAGGCCCTCGCTTGCGTCTTTTCGCTGGAAAAGGTCTGGGCGTACGATCGGAATCGCGAGGTAGCAGAGACCTTCGCGACGGACATGTCTGCGGCTCTCGACGTGCAGGTGGAAGTCGTCACCGAACCACGGGCTGCTGTCGTGGACGCCGACCTCGTCGTCACCAGTGGCCCGATCCTGAAAGCGCCGACACCCGTCATCGACACGGACTGGCTGGCGCCGGGTGCCTTCGCCTCACCGGTAGACTTTGACTCGTACTGGACGGGTGGCGCCCTGCGTCAGGCAGACAAACTTGCGACGGACGATATCGCGCAATTCGAACACTATCGAGAGGCGGGTTACTTCAGTGACACACCCGCTCCGTATGCTGATCTGGGACAGATCGTGGCTGGCCACCAACCGGGTCGCGAAAGGGAGGATGAACGCACGATCGCCATCAACCTGGGCCTGGCATTGGAGGACATGGCGACGGCGATGCCGATTTATGAGCGGGCGATTGAGCTGGGCGTCGGCACACGACTGCCGCTGTAGTTACAGGCTATATCTGCTATCCTCGGCCCGGCTCCATTTCCTTCGGCTTTGCCTCTTATGGATGGGGCCTGCTGATGCGGGGTGAGGTATTCCTGGGGCGGTCCTTGTCGGACCGACGTAGGAGATGGGAAGTGGATCGTTGTTGAAGGTGGATAACGCCCATCCTCCAGAGGCTTCGCTCAGGAGATGGAGACCGGGCCGATGAGTAGGATCTGACACTCTAGTCACTGCAGAGTTATTACCTCAGATATGTTCAGATATCATAGAAAACAAGAGGCTTTGAGTTCCAAGAAAGACACTTGTCACTTGGACAGGTCAATAGAACAAGACATATCATTGGAACCCGTTGAGCAGATGAACGTCGGGGGAGAGACCTAGGCCGCGCTGAATAGCTGAGGTGAGACGATCTCGACGCCTGCGATGATCTGGCCAGCGTTCATGTCTTCTGTGAGCAAAGCGTCACAGCCAGCGCCCGATGCGGCGGCGATGACGAGGCCGTCCCAGAAGGAGATCTGGTGAGCCTGATGCAGGCTGATGGCGTTATCGATCAGATTGGGGGTTACCGTGACAGTTGGGAGGAGGCGATACTCGCTGACGTAGTGGCGAGAGAGTTCTGGAGGCATCGCCAATTTGCTCGTCGTGACGGAGTAGAACTCCTGCAGGATCTGCGTCGATATGACGGCTCGATCTGAGGTCTGAAGGTCGCGAAGATGACGGCGACAGATTTGCTGCTTCTGCGGGTCGTTCGGGTCGACGCAGTAGACGAGGATGTTTGTGTCGAGGAAAATGCAATTGCTGCGACGAACAGAACTAGACACGGTAGAGTTCGTCGCGAGTCCATGTGACGCCACCAGAGTCGAATCCGGCGTCGTCTGCATAAGCGAAGAGACGGTCGGCCCATTCGGTGTCGATGGGTGAGTGCTGCTGGAGCATGTGAGCGACGACCTGCTCGAGATCGATCTGGTGTTGCGCGGCGTAGGTACGGGCGGCGGCCAGTTGCTGCTCAGTGAGGGTGATGGTCATACCATCGGCCGCATCGCTGACCAGGCTGCTGCCCTCGACAGCTTCGTAGGGGGCGGCGCAGGCTCGGGCGAGGATGTCGCGGGCCTCGGCCTCCATGCTGCGGCCATTGCGGGCGGCCAGGACACGCAGTTCGGCGTGCACATGGTCGGGCAGTTTTCTGATGTTGAGAATCGCCATGCCTACACTGTAGGCATTGAAGACAACGAGGGCAAGTGCTTAGTCGAGAGCGCAGGAAATCAGAGGTAGATGCTGACGTCTTTGGAATCGAGATCCACCAGTAGATCGATGTCGCTATCCGGGCGGTCGTCGCCACGACACGCCGAGCCAAAGATGCGGACGTTGCGGGTGCCGTGTCGCCCGGTGACCTCAAGAATGGGGTCACGCTGCTCATGTAGGAGGGCGAGAGTGTTCATATCTGAAACGATACATTCTGAGAGCTCGTTCGCATGAAGATTCTCGAAGACCAGCTCTCCCTCTCAGCCACCGATCTGTCCTCGCATCTGGGTTGCCACCACCTGACGCAGTTCTCTGTGCGGGTGAAGAAGGGCGAACTGAAACGTCCTTACTACGACGATCCCACCCTCGAGCTACTGCGCCAGAAGGGGACGGAGCACGAGGAAGCGTATCTCGAGTATCTGCGTGGTCAGGGGCTCTCTCTGAAGGAATTCCCCGATCATGGCCCCACGACGGATGACACGCTGGCGGCGATGCGTGAGGGCCACGATGTCATCTTCCAGGCAAAACTCAATCAAGGTCGCTGGACGGGTAGGGCGGACTTCCTTCTCAAGACGTCGGGCACCAGCGATCTGGGCGACTATCACTATGAGGTGGTCGACACCAAGTTGGCTCGCGAGACGCGGGCGGGCACGGTGCTGCAACTGTGTCTCTACGCCGAGCTCGTGGGGCAACTGCAGGGACGTCGGCCCGACCATGTCATGGTCGTGTCCCCAGGCAAGGGTTTCCAGCCAGAGGTCTTCCGGGTGGATCACTACTACGCCTACTACCAACTGGTGAAACGGCGTCTCGAGGAAGCTGTCGAGTGGGGCGGCGTGGACCCGGCTGCCGA
>JABJJN010000017.1 GCA_018660835.1 Gemmatimonadota bacterium
GTGCGGCGACGAAGGGAGTCAGTGGATCGCCACTGTAGGCAAGGGTCTTGATCGATCCACGCTGCACCGTGCTCTGGCTCCACTGCTTGCCCTCGGGATACACCGGGCCGCCGCGATAGCCATAGTTCGCTGGATCAGAATAGATCAGCACACCGATGGCGCCGGCTTCCTCCGCATACTTGGACTTGAAGCCGCGGAAGTTGCCTCCATATCTGGCGATCACGACACGACCTTCGAGCGATACACCGAGTTCCTGCAGTTTCTGGTAGTCTTCGCGGCGGCCGTAGTTCACATAGACGACGGTTCCCGTCACATCGCCAGAGCCGGAATAGGCATTCCAGCCGGGCGTCAGTTGTGGGTGCGACGAGAAGGGATCCTCAGCGAGGATGTACTCCTGGTCGTTGAGAGGCAGCCGAATCGGTGTGACCAGGGCTACCTTGGATTGCGGCAGGTGATGCGGCATCCACGCATCGTATTCATGTCGCTCGACTTCCAATCCCGCATCGCCCATGACCTCACCCAGATAGTCGGCGAGGGCATAATTGGCTGCAGAGCCACTGGGATGAGGATCGCGTGTGAGGCGCTCCAGGTGAGCGCGATAGACGTCGGCCTCAGGAAGACGCAGGAATCGGTCTTCGACTTGCCGCTGTCGTTTCTGCGCGTCAGGGCCAAAACCCGGCAGGAGATCTGTGTTGTCATTCGCCGAGGTGGGCACGTGAAGTACCATGAGGTTGATGGCGGTTGCGATCTGTGCAAAACGAAGCACGTCAGAAAATCGATGCGATAGCATGAAAACTGCGTCCTGCCGTTAGGACCCGGGTCAGTGAGAAACCGGATCAGTCACTGGATTATTCGAAGTCTCGGAAGAGGCCGACGTGCGATCGGCGCAACCGGGCGCCGTTGACTCGACCTTCACGATCGTACTCATCCTGACCTGCTGCGTCGATGAGGATCGCCATATTCGGTGCTTTGCGCCCGCCCCAATACCTAGTACTGCCGCCATCCGCCTGTCCCGAGGGTGTGCGATAGCGATCATCGCCGCCCGCGTCGAAGAGCACGGAGTAACCATTCATCGCCGCGGCCGCCTGACTCAGTCCGGCACCCTGATAGTCGTCATTGCCGCCATAGTCTATGAGGTAGGCAACACTCGCATCCCACGAGGCTCCCTGATTCGCCGCAATCCGACCTTCGTATGTGTCATGACCCGCCGCATCGATGAGGATGCCGATCGCCTGATGAGCGGCACTGCCCTGACTATAGCGGGTTGCTCGATAGCGATCGTCGCCGCGTGTATCGACAAGTCCACCGAGACCGAAGAAGTATCCCACGCCTTGGGAGAAGTTCCCGGCGAGATACTCATCATGCCCGGACGTATCGAGTAACAGGCCCAGGCCTCCCGCGGCGTATCCACGCAGGCCACAGCCGACGCCCTGAGCCCAGCCCTTGTAGACGCCTGTCGTGCCGTAATCTGATGGTCTGGAGCGATCCGCGACGTAGCGATCATTGCCACCCTCATCGACCAGCGCTGCCACGGCGTGAGGCCCGGCGAAGGCTTGGGCAACCTGTGCCGCCGAGTAGAGGTCTGTCCCCTCGCTGTCGACGAGTAGTGCCAGACCAAAGAAGGCGGCACTCTGCGTCATGATCTGGCCCAGGTAGACATCATCGCCCTGAAGATCCAGAAGAAAGGACGCACCGGCGAAGGCTGCGGCCACGCCCAGCGTGCCGCCTTCGTAGATATCGTCTCCTGCTGCATCAATGATCGCGCACACACCTCCCGCAGCACCGGCAACACCCCCCGTGCGGCGATCGACATAGCGATCGTCACCCTTCAGATCGATGATGACACTCACGGGGCCGAGGCCCAGATTTCTTCCCCCGCCGAGATAGAGGTCGTCGCCTCCCAGATCGATGATGATGGCGGCGTCTTCCGCATACACATTCGGACCGTTGCCACCCACAACGATCCAGCCCCAGCGCGAAGGTTGGGCGAAGAGGAACTGTCCATCAAAGCTCGATGGCAGGTCCGAAGAGAGTGATCGAGGCTGGGACTTGGCTGCCTTGCGGACCTTGTTCAAAGCGTCCTTGTCGGCAAGTTGGGCCAACTCACTCAGCGCCGCGGCCATCATACCCAGGTTGACCTGCTTTGCCCAGCGCAGGGTGGACGTGTGGCGCAGCGTCTCGTCTCGATCCCCCTCACCAAGGTAGAAGTCCTCGTCGAACTGCTTCAGCAGGGAAGCAATGTCACTCTCCAGTGAGGTGGGTGCTGCCGCATCAGGAAGCGCCGACTGCGCCAGCTGTCCGGCGCGTGCGATCATGCTGAACAATGGCTCGAAGAGGGGAGTCCCAGCCCAATTGGCAAAGACAGAATCAGCGAAGACAGAATCCATCGCCGCCCCCGTCGACAGCTGCACCTGCGGTAGATCGAGTCGCTCAGCCATGACGCCGATACGGTCGACGATGGTCCGGTGGTCCAGCTGGTCAGCCAGTTCGGCAATGGGACGGGCTGCGGAGGAGGGGTGGTGGAGGGCAAACTCAACGTCCGCGAGGCGCGTATCGTAACCGTAGGCCGCGGCATCCGCCGCAAATGCCTGCACGAGGCTGTCGAGAGAGTCCTCGCTCTCGAGATCTGCGACGAGGGTAGTGAGGGCCCTTGTGACCGCGTCTGGTTTGGCGAGCCACTCATCATGCCGCCTACCAAGGTCTGGGCGTGGTGTGCCCTCCTCGATCATCAGACCATAGAGGCGACGACGATCTGTGACACCACACGCCAACTGCAGGGGTTCACCGTCGCGCTGCAGATGCAGAACGACTTTCGAATCCGGTGGCAGGCTCTGCATGTAGTCGGTTGTTTCCTGCATCGTGGTCAGTCGGTAGCTGTCTGCTCCACGCAGCAGATCGCCCGCCAGAACGCCCGCCGAGTCCGCTGGACTGCTCACCCTCACATGGGAGATGCGAAGTCTGTTGCCCTCGCCTTGCAGGCGAACACCGATCACGCCAAAATGACGAGGCAGTATCTCAGGTAGCGGGGCAAGGCCGGATTCGGCCTCGTCGCCATGAGCCTCGCCATGGTAGGCGACCATGCACAGGAGGATCCAGGTGAACACAGCGAGGCCGAGACAACGTCCGTCGGATATCTGCGGACACGCGATTGTTTGCCCGGGCCTTGAAGGGCGCATCTGGACGTTGGATCTAGTATGGACGATCATGAATGCACAGGGTGTCTGAATGAGGGCGCCGCGTCAAGCAGCAGATTCCAACCATCTTTCGAAAGTTGAAGTTCGCGATGATTCAGATTGCCGAGGTGCTACCACCCCGATACACACCATTGTGGGATATGGTCAAGCAGTGCGGGGTTGATCATGTCGTTGGGTCCATGGATATGAGTCGTGGGACCGAGAATGTCGCGCGCGAAGATCTGCCCTGGGGATACAACTCCATCGTGCGCATCAAGACTGCCTACGAGGACTTTGGTTTCAACTTCAATGTTCTCGAATCTCGTCCGCCCCTGAACAAGGCGAAACTCGGTCTGCCTGGTCGAGACGAAGAAATCGAAACCGCCTGTGACTTGATCCGTAACCTCGGCGCTCTCGATATCGGCGTCTGGTGCTATGAATGGATGCCTGTGTTCAACTGGAGTCGGACCTCATCCACCAAGCGCGGCCGTGGTGGAGCACTGGTCACCGCATATGATCACAGCCTTATGGAAAATGCACCGCTCACGGAAGCGGGAGAGGTCGGGGAGGACGCACTCTGGGACAATCTGCAGTATTTCCTCGAGAAAGTGATTCCCGTCGCCGAAAAGGCCGGCGTACAGTTGGCCATGCATCCCGATGATCCGCCGCTGTCACCGATTCGCGGCTTGGGACGGATCATGCGTTCTGTGGAAAACTACCAGCGTCTCGTCGATCTGGTGGAGAGCGAGGTGAATGGGATCTGTCTGTGCCAGGGCAACTTTACCCTCATGACCGATGATCTACCGAGTGCGATTCGCCAGTTCGGCAAGCAGGAGAAGATCTTCTTCGTCCACTTCCGTGATGTGCGGGGCACGCCGGTTCAATTCGAGGAAACCTTCCACGATGAGGGGCAGACGGACATGAATGCCTGCATGCAGGCATACCGTGACATTGGTTTCGACGGCGTCCTGCGCCCCGACCACGTGCCGACCATGGAGGGGGACAGCAATGACAACCCGGCTTACTCGGCTCTCGGCAGACTCTTTGCCATTGGTTACATCAAAGGATTGCGTGAATCAGCCTACGCTGGGAACTGAATCTTAAGGATTAGACGGGCGTGCCTTCAGGACCACAGTCGGTCATGGGCATGCTCGTCGTTCCAGTCATCCGTCGACTCAAAGTATCCCGGGTCCTTCGGATTGAGATGGGCCCGCAGGACCTCCTCGTTCACATCGGTAAAGCCGAGTCCGGGTCCTTCGGGAACCTGGATATAGCCGTCCTGTATCAGCGGCACGGGTAAGCCCTCGACCATCTGACTCCATGTGTCGATCTCGTCGACACTGTGGTTTTCCAGGACCATGAAATTCTCCGACGCGGCAGCGCAGTGCACGGCGGCGAGAGCGGCGATGGGGGACATGGCCATGTGAAAAGCCATAGCGACCCCAGCTTCCTGTGCCATGTCACAGATCTTCTTGGTCTCCAGGATCCCCCCGGAGGAGGCCAGGTCGGGATGCGCCACGGCAATCGCGCGTTGTTCGAAGAGGGCGCCAAAATCCTCCTTCAGATAGATGTCCTCACCCGTACACACAGGGGTGTCCACGGCATCGGCAAGACGTTTCCACTCGTCGACGAATTGCCACGGGATCATGTCCTCATACCAGGCCAGGGCGAATTGGTCGAGTGCCTTGCCAAGGCGAATGCAGGACTCGACGCCGATGTGTCCGAAGTGGTCGACGGCGAGAGGAATCTCATAACCAATCGCATCGCGCACATGGGCGACATACTCGCACAGAACGTCTATGCCCTTGTTCGTAATCTGAATACCAGTAAAGGGATGCATGACATTCGACGAACTAAGCATCTGCGGTGGAGCGATCAGGGTATCGGGAATGTCCCGCAGCAGGCCGATGCCGACATCCATCTTGAGGAACTTGTAGCCTGAGTCCATCCGCTCCTTCAGACGCTGACCCATCTGACGACCATCTGAGACTGAAGGGGTATCACAGTAGCAGAGGATCTTGTCGCGGAATTTGCCACCTGCCAACTGATAGGCGGGAACACCATAGGCTTTCCCTGCCAGATCCATGAGCGCCATCTCAATGGCGCAGACACCACCGCCCTGACGGGCGTGATGGCCGAATTGCTTGATAGATCTGAAGATTCTGTCGACATCGCAGGGATTCTCCCCCAGAATACGACTCTTCAATAGCAACCCATAGGTCTTGCTGCCGCCATCCCGGATGTCGCCATAGCCACTGATGCCCTGGTTGGTATCAAGTCGCAGAATCAAGCCACGCAGAGGGTCGCTGCGCACGTCACAGATACGCATATCCGTGATGCGCAGTTCACTGGGGCGAGAGTTCGTGTTCACATTGCCTTCAACGTCGGTCATCGTCGTCTCCCAAGGGATGAAGCAGTGTAGCCATTGGCGCTCATCGGTCTATCTCAGTGCATCTATCTGACAACACAGCAAAGAACCTCTGCCACCGCAAGGCCTCACGCGCGCTTGCTTGAGCCAGTGCAGCCATTGATCTTCCACTTCATGCAAAAACCAAGTTCGCTTCGTGCAACCGGAATTCTCATCGTTTTGGCGACACTCTCCATGTCGGTCGCCTCAGGGTGTGTCTGGGGTGTCCGCCACCCTGTGAAGAGCGAACGAGTGGGAATCGTCGGTGGTCCTGCTCTACGAGCCTATCTCGACGCACGTGGTGAAGCACAGATTGATCCCTCTGCAGTATATCGTCCCTGGGTGATCCTGCTGCCCTTCGAGGATCAATCCGGATTCCGAAGTGGTGTGTTTGAACTTTCGACGGACGTTCCCAACATGCTGGGCACGGTTCTTGAGGAGAGTCAAGCTTGCCGGATCGTGCCGCCCGAGGTGGCGGCGGAACTGATTGCGGGCCGTGACGCCGAGTGGAGCGAGGCATTCCAGACGCAACTGTCTGACAGCCTGCGCGCCGATTATGTCATCTCCGGTGTGCTGACTGACTACAACTTCGAGCGTCTCCATGTGGGTGATCCGCTACTGGGCGGCTACAAATCATGGGAAGGAACGGCTGAGTTGGAGGTCCGCCTGGCGGGGGGTGGTCTGCGACATCAGTCGCAGGCGAGGCATGTTACCCAGAATCGTGGAATAGGTCTCGATTTGCTCGGCAAGCCACGTGAGCAGGATCTTCACTACGTGCGGTTGGAAGAAATGGAGTATGGTGGTCCTGAATTCTTGCAGACGGCGCTGGGCGAAGCGACGCAGAACATGATGCGGCAGATCACCTCAGAGCTCGTGGAGATTCTTCAGCCCCGGCGACTGGTTGGCGTCGACACCATGCCGACGGTCCTGTCCGTGTCAGGTGGCGAAGTCTTCATTGATGTCGGTATTGATCATGGGGTTCGCCGGGGATATCGGTTTACTGTGGATCCGAGTGACACTCGCCCTGCTGTCGCTGACGACGAAGCTGCTGTCGTTGGGGATGACGAAGCTGCTGTCGTTGAAGTACAGGAGGTCATCAGTGCCGGCGTTTCACGAGCGACGCTGCTGCGTGGTCACGCTGCAGCGGGACAGCGGTTGCGATTGATCATTTCTGCGGAGGACGAGACACCAACTGGGGCAGGAGGCACATGATTCGTCGAGGCAAAATCTTCCAATGTGTGGTTGCCATTCTGTTGTCAACACTGGCGTCCGACGTGTGGGCTCAGCCACAAGCGTTGGTCGGCGAATGGCGGAACGTACAGGATACGGACGAGACGGACCTCGACAGTCGACTCACCCTGGCTGCGGCCGGCGCGGCCCATGTCGAACTGGCAGGTATTTTCAGTCAGGGTTTTCTTGCTGGATCCGCAGATGAGGATGTGCAGCAGCTCGCCGACTTGTTCCCTGAGGGGTTACAGATTCAGATCATCGCCGACGGTACATGGGTTGCCACGGACGATTCACTGACCTTGAGCTTCCCCGACCCAGATCTACTCATCAATGGCGGCACCTTCGAGGCCTTCCTCATCACCATCGCTACCTCACTGGCACAGGCCGTCATCGAACAGCTGAACCTACCGGCCGATCAAGAGCCCACTGTCATCGCAACCTTCGTCGAGTTGCTGGCAGAGGATCTGTCGGAGCAGGATGTGACGGATCAGGCCTTTGCGAGTGGGGGGGAGGCGACGGCATATCGGTTGGAGCAGGGCGTTTTGATCCTCGTCGACGCAGACGGCAGCGAGGCGCGCTGGCACAACCTGACAGCTTCGCTCGTGGCGCCGACCGGCTGGGGAGATGTGAAGCGCCATTTTCAGCGGCAATGATTCCCTTGATACCCGTTCTGTTCTTGTCTCACCAGACGACGGAGTCCCCTGGTAATACTTCCGTAAAGAATTTATTTACAGTTGGTTACGGGATACGTGTACGCTGAGGATACACTTTGCAAACGATTTTCTTGACATCCCCAAATTGGGGAGCTATGGTTCCCGAACTTATGAACGTGTTTTGACTTGTGAATCACGGCACTTCAATCAGTTGACCTCGCATTTCGCGAAGATCATAGCCGTCGTCGGTGCAATTCCGTGTTCCGGCGTCGGCGCAGTAACCACCACCATCCCTGAGGGGGAATCTCCTTATGTTGCGGAAGCTATCGATCGCCGCTGCTGCCATCGCCTTGATGGCAGGCACAGCGAGCGCGCAGTTCCTACATATTGGTGATCCGGATGTGCAGTTGGCGGATCTCACCAGTGGCGGCAAGCCGAACACGCTGTCCATCTCGGACATTTCGGGTACCGCCGATTATGCCTTCGGTGGTGCGCCTCTGAATGTGTCCTTCAACTTGGACGGTTCGGGCGCCACAGTATGGCTCATCGTTTATACAGCCGATCGTCCGGCGCCTTTCACCATCAAGGGTGAGGGTCCCGGCCCATATGCAGATCCTGAGCATGCTGGTGCCGGTTGGCATGTATTTGACGGCGTGAACACGCTGGTTTTCAAGTCAGCGGGTGAGCGTTTCGGCGAGGGTGCCAATACGATCAACTGGAATGGCCGTGACATGGACGGCAATCCGGTTCCTCGCGGCGGCTACAACCTGTTCCTGGCTGCTTTCGATGACGAGGCCACACCGCACGTCGTCGGTAACTTCACTCGCGCCTTTGGTTCCGGTGTCACCATGATGATGAACACGCAGCGTGGTGAGTTCGTGAACTTCGGCGCTGGCGAAGTCAACAACATGGAGAACGACTGGATCGAGAACCTCCAAGGCTTCGACCTGGTCGACAACCAGAGCGTCGTCGATGCATGCGCCGAGCGTGAGGGCTGCAATGCCACGGTTCACAGCTGGACGCCGCTGAATGCAGAACAGACCGAATTCATCGGCAACCAGTATTCGGGCGGCCACTTCCTCAAGCGTTTCAGTTACAACTGGGATACTCGTCAGGTCCTGATGAACGAGGACTGGGGTGCTGACAATGGCGCCGAGAATGGTATTCTGGCAACGGGTGACGTTCTGCCCGGCCGCGCCTATCAGAGTGTGACGGATCCTGCCAAGGGCGAAGTGTATGTCTCGGCTGGTGTCTCCGGCACAGTGTCCAAGGTTGCTACGTGGCGTGTCGGTGACGGTGCGTTCGTTCCTGCCAAGGACTGGGATCTGACAGATATTTTCCTGTATGACAACAATGGTTCCGATCGCTCCGGTGGTCCGGGAACACTCGCCCGCATGTTCAATGGCGAGTCTGATCCGGCAGGAATCACGATGTCTGGTCACCACACGTCGTTGACGACGCGTATGGACTATGATGGCAACATCAAATACATGAACCGCAACGGTGACAATTTCGGTGACTCCCGCATCTTTGCCGACGGTACCTTCGGTGACTTCGCTTACGGACATACGGAAGCACCTGCTTTCAAGTATGCCATCTATGCCACGAAGTATGGTTGGGTGTCGAATGTTGAAGCTGGAAGCGACAATACACGCAACGGTTTCGTCCTCGGTGAGGACGGCTCTGGTCTGTTCAGCTTCGAGCCTAAGCGGATTCCGATTACCTGGCCGCAGTTGTCGATGATCGTCGATGAGGACGGACCATGGGACGGCATGTATATGCAGGTCGGTGGTTTCGGTGATGCAAGCCTCGCCAACGATTTTGTCCCCAAGGCCGAAGACGGAGCCGCGGGACCGATCCTGGGTATGTTCCCAGTCGTCCAACTGCCATACGATCAGAAGCGTGTTCCGCTTGGCAATGCACCTACTGCCATTCTTGAGCAGTCGGCTGAAGTGCCAGACGGCTATTCTCTGAGCGAGGCATATCCCAACCCCTTTAACCCCGAGACGACGATCCGCTTTCAGCTGCCATCAGCTGAGCAGTTCAAGATCACCGTCTACAACGAGCAGGGTCAGGCCATTCGCACCTTGGCTGACCAGCAGCTTGGTCCGGGGACGTTCGATATCACCTGGGACGGCACGGATGACAGTGGCCGCTCTGTGGCATCGGGCACGTATCTGTATTTGATCGAAGGGCCAAACCTTCGCACGCACAAGAAGGTTACGCTCCTGAAGTAGTTGTCTGATTTCACAGGGAGGGGGCTCCCGGCAACGGGGGCCCCCTTTTCTACACCCGGCTGTTCTTCTAAGATTCTGTCATCCACTGATACATACAGTGTTCGTCGTGAGCGCTGCGCGATCTGAGGCCGAGACAGTGGCTGATCGTATGCTCCTCCTGGATTGAGGTTCTCATGCCCCGGATTCGTCTCAGCGGCTGGTGGTTGGTGCTGCTTACCATGGCTCTCTTTGCGAGCGTGGATGCGCAAACCGTTTCCCGCACTATAAACGTCTGGCCATCGACGACAAACTATCTGGGTTTCGTCCAGTTTTCCGGGGCTGACGATGGGCAGATCCGTATTTCATCTGCCGGTGGTTACACGCTTTATCTCAATGGCGATCTCATAGGAGCCGACGCGGATTCCTCGACCGTAGAAGTCTGGGACGTATCGTTCAAGAATCGCGAGAATGTCATCGCCGTCGTCGTTGACCACGATGGCAGTGCCTCACCCTTTGGTCTTTTCGTCGTTATTGAGAGTCCCCAGGGCACCAACCTCAGTTCGGCCCTCGATCGTAGCGTTCCCTGGTTCTGGAGTGATGCGGCGCTACCCAACGAAGCAGGTAGCAGTTGGACTGAGGTCCGCTTGAGTCGCCTCGACGAAGTGGAGTTGGATGACACCCCCGTCGTGTTCGCTCCCGTGCAGACGGGTACCTTCGATCCGACCCATTTTACGGATTTGGCCGATCTCGATCTGACACGTGCCGCAAGCATCGCCGGTTACGGCGGTGGCATGGATGGCAGTGTCGAAGGACTCAGGCTGCGGTCCCTGGACGGGTTGAACATCGCCTATAACTCGTTATCCGATCAGCCACGGCTAGTCGATGGTGATGTGTCGAGTGCCGTGTCATTCCGGCGTGGCGCCACATCATTGCTGCAGTCAGTGCAGACAGATCTTGGTCGGCTGATCACCATCGATCGAGTTCGCGTCGTCACACAGCCGCCGAGTAGTTCGAGTTCCTACGAAGACAATTCGCTGCGTGGGTACAGCATTCTTGTCAGCAAGGATGGTGTGAGCTTCACCGAGGTGGCGGCGCGGAATCAGATCGTAGACTTTCGTGAGACGGAGGTTTCCTTCGCGGCCATCGCGGCGCGTCATGTCCGCCTGGTTGTAACGGAGTTTTCGGCACGGGACGCGTCACCGCAGATTGGCGAACTGGAGGTCTTCGGCGTCGGACTGGATCAGGACGGCACCTTCCGCTCGCTGGCACTCGACCTGGGCACACCAGAACTCAAGAATTTTTCAGATGTCACCTGGTTTGGCGAGGCTGGAAAGACGGGCGAACTGGAACTTAGATTCCGTTCGGGAGGCGACGCGGTAACGTGGAGCCAATGGTCCGCATGGGAGTCAGACACCACATTTGCCCTGCAAGTGCCTGAACCAGCGAGGTGGCTGCAATACGAAGTGCGCATGTCGACGCGAAGTCTCACTCTGGGACCACGTCTTGACAGTGTCGCCGTTGGCTTCAGCACCGGAAATCTTCCTGTTGCAAGTGCGGCGAGCTCCATCACGCCCTTGCAAGTAGATATCGGCGTCGACACCGACTTTAGCTATGTCCTTGACGTGGTTGTCGATGGCAGCAGCGAAGGCGTTGATCGAATCATTGTGCTCACGCCTTATCCCGCCGAGTTGGATGTTGCCTCCATGACGGGACTCGGCGCGGCCAGTGTTGATCTGGCCGCAACGCGTAGCACCAATGATTCCCTGGTGATCGTCCTCGATCCACCCCTGGCAGAGTCCACCCAGGTTAGTTTCGATTTTAGCTCACGCCTGCTTTCGGGCAGCCATACTTTCCGGGCTCTATTGGCAGCACCGGGTTCGGACAATCCTTTGCTGGTTGTGGCGCGGGAAGACGCGATTGATACGCTGTCGACGATCGTCCAGGCGCTGAAGCTCTCATTTCCCGTGCTGTCGCAAGTTGCGGCGATGCCTGCCGTTGTCACACCAAACAATGACGGGGAGAACGAGCTGACGACGATCGGCTTCGTGCTGGGTCGTGTGACCAGTGCGCCTGTCAGTGTAGAGATCTTTGACCTGAGCGGACGTCTTGTACGACGGCTACCCGAGCAGTTGCTTGGCGCCGGTACCTATCTGGGGGGCGCCGTAGACGATCCCTCACATCCAGGTGCATGGAATGGCCGCAACGACAAGGGGGATCTCGTTCCCCCCGGTAACTATGTCTACCGCATCGTGGTAGATCTTGAGCCCGATGACGAATCGTCCGTCGGCCTCGTCGGCGTCGCCTACTGAGCCTGGTCTCAGCCTCCGCATGCAATACAACGGTCTACACCGTCTGACCTGGTCGAAATCCCTTCTTGTGGGGTTTATTGTATGCCTCTTAGGGGCCCTGTGTGCACCAGCGTCCGCGCAATTTCTATCACGAGATTTTCGCGAATTGTGGACGAATGAGGTCTTCGAGAACTACGGTCCGGGCGGCTATCGTGACTACGATTTTGGCGAGGAGAATCGACGTTTCGATCTATTCGGTGATCTGATCGTCGACGGCGTGGATATCATCCAACTGGAGGAGGTCCGTCGCGACCGACCCGGGTTGCGTGGTAGCTACGAGCAGCGCAATGGCCGCTACGATCGATTCTTCGACAAACTCGTCATCGCCAATGAAGGTTTTGGCCCCTGGTCGACACGATTGATTATCGGCGACCACATAAGCACCCACTTTACACCGATGACGTTGAACCTGCCCTCTTTCAGTGGTATTCGCTGGGACGGTGCCTCCAGTAGCAATCGTTTCAGCGTCATTGCGACTCATCTTACAGATCCCGTCCTGGTACCAAATAATGCGGGCACCGACGCCGACTTCGCTCGGCGCAGGATCTTCGGGACCTCCGCTGTGGCAGGGCACTGGGAAAGTCAGATCGGCGGTGCGCTGCGGATCGGTACGACCTATGTGAATACCCATCGCTTCGACTCCGAGGCAGGCACCGACGTGAATGGCATGCGCGGCGCCGTGCCACGGGTCATGCACGGTGGATTACGACAACTTTTTGTCTTTGTCACCGACGACAATCCTGAGGATGACGCACCTGGGGCATCGATCCATGAACTGACCATGTTTGCCGATGGCGCCGTTGTGGAGCCCATCAGGGTATCCGTGATCGACCACCTGCTGGAGCAACTCCCGGTCACGCCAGATCTGACGAGTACGATCCTGCTCAAGCGCAATGAGGTCAGTTTTCTCCGCAAGAACGGACCGTGGCTGCAGCCCGTTGTCGGGGCGAGCAATACGCCCTTTTTCACAGCCGTACTTGGCAACATCTCGCGTCCTGTGGCGGCAGCACGACTGGGCGGGCCACTGGAGGCGGCGGGGGACAATGTCGTCGTCTACCAATTCGAAGTCCCGGATACGACACGCTCCCTCGAGTTTGAAGCGGTCGTCAGTGACGACTACAGCATCGACGTCGCGGGCGCAATGCACGTGCCGATCCTCGCTTCTCGCGAAACAGATTTCTACTACGACTGGCAGAATGTCGCACGCGCAGAAGGGGCACCCGGTGGCGGGGCCAATCTACAACGGATCCGCTTTGACTATGGCTTTCCGACCGCTCTGAGTATCCTTGGGGCCAATTTTGAAGCGGACATTCTTGGCTTTGAAGCACGCGGAGAGTTTGCACGAAGCACTCGCTTCTACAGAGTTCCTGTCGCCGGCGGCGACCGCTCTCAGGAGGAGGCGGACACATATTATCTTCAGATCGGTCGCGAACTCAGTGAAAGATCCGGGATCGGTTTCGAAGTATTCGATGTGCCGGCGGACTACAGCACGAGTTTCTCCCGATTCAGACTGTCGAACGTCGGGCAGACGATTGGTGGCCGACTCTACGATGACGTCGAACTGGTCGCTGACAATGACGATCTAGACCAGTGGGAGGATGAACTCGAACACAATGATCCGCTGGCGGCGGTGCCCACATCCATTGGCGCAGGGAATGGCGTTTTTCCCGGTCTGGATCCTGATGGCGACGGTGTCCTGGATTTCAATATTGACGGAGGACGCGGATCCGACGCCTTCCAGCCATTTCTTGGCTACGTCGCCGAACCACCGGAGCTAGTTTACGGCGATGATTTCAACAACAATGGGATCGCCGATTACCGCGAGAATGACAATCTACCCGACTATCTGTATCCCCTCGACCACAAGGGATACCATGCACAGGCCCACTATGAGCCCACGCCGCGGATTCAGTTGCGCGGGGGATGGTATGCGATCGACCAGCCCGACCTCGGTCGGCGCAACGACACGCGATACATTGAAGCACGTTATCTGCGGCAATGGCAGGGAAGCGGCTATCTGCGCGTCAATCAGCGCTTCAAGTGGCTGAAGGATGACGTACCGAATACGGTGTACTCACCGTCCGTCATCAGTGATCCCTTCCCGCGGACCTATGTCCTCGACAATGATCTGCTCCAGGGACGACGTAGCCGCAACAGTTTGACCTACGTCGAGTGGGGGCTGACGACGATTCCGCATTTCAATGTCCGCAACATTGTTTCCCTTGGTTTGACGGACATCGATGGTGAGATCCTTGAAGATCCGCTGTTTACTCGTCCCGGTTCAGTGACGGAACTGTCCGCCGTCACCAAAGCAGACTACACCTGGCAGCGAGGTCGTTTGACGATCACGCCGCAGATCAAACACATCTACCAACTGACCAAGGTGCCTGAACGCGACATTCCAGAGCGCCAGCGACGCTGGGTCATGCCGATCCTGCGGGCCGATCTGCAGATTGGACCGCGAACGGTCCTAAAGACTGGTCTTCAGGGGCTGCCGGTGTTACAGGAGCGTGTGACCGATCCCGCCAATCCCGAACAGGGCTTCACGCGGCGCACGTTTACAGCGTTCCTGCAGAATCGCAGCAACTATCAGGGTTATGACCTGACCGTGTTGATGGGTATCTATCGCACGAAGCAGAATTACACCAGTACAACCCGGCCGTCTTTCGGCACCTTTGAATACTTCTTCCGGGTGTTCATCGGCTAATGAAGACGATGACGCTACGCATCATTTGGAGAATGCTGCGCATTCTCTCCCCACGACTCTCCAGGGGGATGGTTTGTCTGGTTGTGGGGGCGAGTCTGCTGGTGATGCCATGCAAGACGGTGGCGCAACTGCTGTTTAAGCCGGGCGAGCCGTATGTGAACTATGCATACGAGAGCTACCGGGCCTATGACTCCATCTTCTTTGGCCGTGACCGAACGCCGCAGTTTGATGCACTGGGTCAGTTCGTGATGAATGGCATCAATGTCTTCGAGTTGCAGGAATTCCGCTCCATCAGTCCTTCACCCGGCAGCATCATCCGCAAGCCATTCCGTTACGGACAGTATCTGAATCGTCTGGTCGTAGCCGATGACAGCTACAAGGGCGTGACGACGCGTTTCATCATCGGTGATCGGGTCCGTGCAAAGTTCACGCCCCTGACACTTGATCTGGCGGCGATGAATGGCATGCGTCTCGATTCGCATTTCAAGGGCGGCTCCCTGGTGTTGGTCACCTCGCGCATCGACAAGCCGATTTTCGAGGCGATCCAGAACAACGACCATCGAATCCATGGCTCGGAAGGGACGCAGTTCATTCCTCGCTGGGCGACGTATCTGATGGGGGCGGATTTGCGCACACAGCTTCAAGGGCTCGATGCGGGTGTTTCCTGGGTGAATCAGTTCCGCACGGACAGTCTGCGCGATCTAGATGAGAATAGCTTCAAGGGAACGTTGCCCAGTACGGGCGTGCCGCCACAATGGGTCGTGGTGCGCGTTGCCGACCAGTCTTCTGCCGATGCGGTCGGGGCACGCGTCCGCGGCGCGATCCTATATCTCAACGGGCAACCGCACCGACCCGAGTTGTCAGCCTATGACAAGTTGACGCCGGACCGGCTAACCCTGACGGTGACGATTGACCCCGATCGAGCCGTGATTCCGCCGGCGGCACGCGACAATTCGAATTCGTTGGTGATCGAGCAAGTGCATCAGTCACCCACGCCGCAGGGCTTCTATGAGACGGAAGGGGAGGATGCCTTGTTATTGTGGTTCAAGGTGCCTTCAACCATCCCTGGCGAAGGCGCTTTGGGTGAGCCTGTTCAAGAGGTAGAGGTCGAATTGGAAGTCGCCGGAGACTACCAACTTGAGTTGTCCGAGGTTTTCAACGGTGCCTCATCCAATCCGGCGACGTATTTCTACACCGCTGCCCAATCGGAGGGACGGCCGTCCATGGGCAATTTCCGGCGGGTCCGCGTGCGCTACGGGCGCCAGACAGGCCGCACATTGGTGAGTGCCCATGTGAATCTGGACATCAAAGGTTGGATGCTGCACAGCGAGG
The DNA here is from genome assembly GCA_018660835.1 of Gemmatimonadota bacterium. Classification (GTDB taxonomy): domain Bacteria; phylum Latescibacterota; class UBA2968; order UBA8231; family UBA8231; genus UBA12574. The sequence goes on from JABJJN010000017.1 coordinate 16,067, forward strand.
TAGTTCGCAACTATAGCTTCCGTGCCTACCCGGGGCTGAATCGACGTGCCCTCGAGGTGTTTGACGATCAGACGCACGCATGGTTCATCAATGCGCGTCGCGATGTGGGCGCCCTTAGCATTGGTGGTGAAGCCTACAATATCGATGGACGTTATTCGACGGCACTGAATGTGCAGGACGACGATCTGCGCAGCTACTTCCAGTTCCTGTCCAGCCCATTCAGTTATCCCACCAACTTCAACGAGCCACGTCTGGCAAACTTCATCGCCGGGGAACGTGCGTCGCCGACGAATACGATCGAATTCAACACGGTCGACGACAACGACGACAAGGATCAGTATCCGGACAGCTACTTCCTCCGGCGTACGACAGATCTGGCGACGGGTGGTCGCGCCATCGAGGACCCCGACGGTGTGTTTCCAGGTCTCGATTCCGATCTAAATGGTCGTCCGGACATCAATGAGAACAACAACCTCATTCCCGACTACTATGAACCCTTCCTGCTCTACAATGTGAATCCGGATGCTTACGATTTCGGTGAGGACATGAATGGGAATGGCGTGATCGACGAGCGGGAAAATGACGAACTGCCCGACTATCCATATGACGCAGACCGACGAGGTTTTCATGTCTTCGGTGAGATGCCGATTCCGGGGCTTCCCGAAGCAAAGGGCAGCATCGGTCACTACCGGACGACCGCCCCTTTCCAGGGGGGGGAGGCGCAGGTCTCCTACCTGCGCGGCGAGATTCATCACCGATTCCCATTTGTCGGAAGTCTTCTCGGTATCTACAAGCTGAAGCGGATCGAAGATGATATCCCAGATCCCGTCTTTGGTCTCGGTCGAAGTCCGATCTATCTGGAGCCTGATGTACTGCCTCCGGAGAGTCTCTCCGACGAAGAGCGCTTGAATCCACTGGGTATTCCTGTGCTGCAGGAGGATCCGCAGTTGTTCCGTGACAGTTGGATGAATCGATTCTACGTCAAGGGTGAATTCTCGCGCGTTGAGAATCTTCACATCGACGTGAGTAGTCGTTACGATCGAAATCGGCAACAGTCCGTGGCAGAACAATCGGCCAACACGATCACAGATCTCGCCCTGGTTGCACGAGCGGATTACACCTGGCGTCCGTGGCGGAAATTGCGCGTGATTCCGCAGGTGAAGTGGATGAGCCAGCAATTGGGCGATGATGACGGGACGATTCTTGAGGTGGAGGAGCGGTTCTTCTTCCCCATCTTGCGCGTGGAATATCCGATCTCGAGTCGTACATCGATCAAGGGCGGTGCACAGGGGTTTCCTTTCCTGGAAAGCACTTACCGAAACGACATCTCGCCAGATGTTGATTTCGATGAGAAGGTCTACCTCGTGCAACTGAACAATACATCTAACTACGTGGGGTATGAGGTCAACGTGAATCTGGGCTTTGAACGACGTCAACGTCGTTTCCTGGATCGGTCACGCAAGGATCAGGATCTCGACTACCACCGTTTCTTCCTACGTGTCATCGCCGGGCTACGGCCATTGTTCTAATGATGATCATTCGACGACATATGCGCAGGGCGATACGGCGCTCACCCATGTGGCTCGCTTCGTTGCTGGCCCTCGTTGCTTTTGATGCGTTCGCCGCGGACGAGGCAGACGAAGACACGCCGGAATCTCCAACGATTGGGCCGCAGCGCATCATCGCGTCGCAACCCTTTGTCGGTCGCTTCGGCAAGCAGTATGCCAACTGGGGCGAGAGTGATTATCCGCGCCTGACAGGCGTCACCAGCAATCTGCGCAATGTCTACAGTATTCTCGGGGACCCTCTTGTTTACGGATCAGAATCAATCAATTGGGTTGAGAGACGGGGACTGGGTGTACAACGCTTCGCTTCGGGCACGACGCTGAGTGAGGGCGGCGTGCACGGAGAATCCGGCGCCAGCTTCAGGCAGCTGTTCAACTATGTTGTCGTCGGCACAGACGGGACCGATGCGTGGCAATCAAGAATTATCTATGCCAATGAGATTCGCACGCGGTTAACACCACTGACATTCAAGATGTCAAATCTCAATGGCCTGCGCGTGGATGTGGGAACCAAGCTTGATGGCTTCTCAATGATGTTCTCGCGTCTGCATGCACCGATCAATTCCTCGGGAACGGAAGGGGATCGATCGGTCAAGGCGAAGGCGATGCTCTTCGGCATGCACTACGAGCGTAAAGTCGGCTTCATGAATTTCGGCTCGACTTTCGTCAATGCGCACCAGTATGAACCACTGATGCAGCAGAGCGCACTGTCTTACAAGGGCGTGCCCGGCGCCATTCAGGGAACGACGTCGATGATGGCGATTCGTATCTCCGATGATTCACCTACCGATGGCCAGGGGCCGGTGCTTCATGGTGTGACGGTGACGGTGAATGGTATCGAGCGACCCGATCTTGAACCTTTTGTCGTGTTGCAGCAGAAACGTGGAGATGAGCGGCAGAGCTATATGGCCGGCCTGTTGCGCAACGGCGATCGCCGGCCTCTGCCGCCCCTGGCAAATGACTACCAGACGATCAATCGTGGTGGTTCCTTCAATACATATGATGGCTACATCAACTATGCGCTGTTCGATGTGGATGTCTACTATCGCGGCTACGAATTTCCCTACTTCATCGACCACCTCTACTACCGAGACTACAAGGAAAATGGCCCGGATTATGTGATCAATGAAGGGCATGACGAACTCGAAGATGACATCATCGTGGGCGAGGAATTTGCCTACGAAGAGGTCGAGGCGTCTGGCGACTTTGGCTTTGCCGCCATGGGTGACTTGCCCCAGGCGATGGACGGCGAGACCTACGGAATCCTCTACGTCGATCTGGAGAAGGCGGGAGAGACGATCCAGTCCGTCCATGTCGATTTGGAACTTTCAGGCGACTACAAGGTCGAGTTATCCGAAATGGATATGGCTGGATCGACGAATCAGGGCATCCGCGACAACTACCGGGACAAGTATCGCTATGCTACCTATTTCCGCACGGTTGCCCAGGCTGATGGCAATCCGCGAAATGACAGTGTGCGACGCATCCGTGTGAAGAGTGGGGTACCCACGGGTCTCAATATCGCCAGTGCCAATATGTATGGCGTGTATAAGGGTTGGCAGATCAACGGTGAGGTGAGCCGTTCAACGTCCTTTTATCAGTTTGCCAGCGGGCTGGCTCAGCCACGTGTTGCCCTGGGATCGATCAGTCTGAATGCCCTCGCCCGTGAGCAAAGTCCTGGGGCTCGGTCACAGATCAGCGATATCGCCTATTACTTCACGCTGGAGCGTGATTTCGATCGCTTTGGCGTCGGTGCTGAGGTGTTTGCCGTAGGACCGTTGTACGAGACGGAGCTGCGAACGTATATCGGCCGCGATGAAGTGGATCTGTCTGGTAATCCCATCGCCTACAACAACACCATGATCCATCGTCTGGTAGAAGACAACGACGATGATGATCGTTATCCGGACAGCTGGTACAACAACACCCCGAGCGCGCTGCAGGGGCAGTCAGATGTGGACGGGATCTTTCCAGGATTGGATGAAGATTCCGACGGCGTGCCTGACACAAACAAGGACTTCGACGCGATCCCTGATCATCAGGAACCTTTCCTGATGTACTCTTCAGATCCACAGATCTATGATTTCGGTCTCGATCTGAATCACAATGATTTCATCGATGCTCGTGAAAACGATATCTATGCCGATCTCCCCTACGATCGTGATCTGAGTGGAGTCCACGCCTACAGCAGTCTGCACCTGCTGCGGGATCTGGAAATGAGTTTGGGCGTCATGCGCGGCGAGAGAATCGGCGGGGGCTCGCCGAACAACTCGACCTATGCTCGCCTGCAACTGCGTACGCAGAAGCCGTCCGTTGGCCGTTTTTACGCCCATGCGGCGGTTGAACGCGTCGAGGACAGTGTGCCAGATTCTCTCAGTATCTATAGTGATCGTGTGTTGACCCTGTCAGAGCAGTTTGATCTGGATTTCGCCGGTTTGCAGCGAAATATCCAGCTTGCGCCCTTCCTGGAAGAGCCCCGGGGCGACCCACTGCTTTTCCAGAACTCGAACTGGTATCGCTTTTATACTGATTCTCAGTGGTTGTCGATCCCGGGTCTGTCGATGCGCAACAAGGTGAAGTTGGAGATCAACGATCAACGCGATGGCAAGCTCTGGGATGGCACGGTTCAAGAGGGAGACCAACTCAATCGATGGACGATGGTCCATACTATCGATTATCGCTGGGACATCTCCACGCGATGGACGTTGTTCACCGGCTACAAGATGCGTTATCGCAAAGAATGGCTCGGCAGTACAGACACGCCGAGCATTCACGAGCGTCACTCCATCCCATTGAGCAAGTTGGAGTATCGCATTACCGCGCGAACCCGTTTCCAATTGGGCTTGCAGGGATTCGGCTCATGGTTGCCCTACCGCGTCTCAGATCTGGTGAATCCGGAAATCGATTTCGAGCAGAACGACACGGTTCTCATGCTGACAAACAACTCCAACTACTTTGGCTACATCGTGACCACGACGATGGGGATGAGCAAACGCCGCAAGGAGTTCTCTAATCCGGTGATCGCCGTATTTGGTGATGAGGACTTCGTGTCAGCTTTCGTCAAAGTATTCGTCGGCTTCGCGGACGAGTAAGGCATCGTTATGGGACTCCTACTCGCACTTCTGACACTGGCCGGGACCTACGTCTCTTTCCAGGCGCCGTCCGAGAAGGAACTGCTCGATCGCTTTGGCGAGGCGCAGCGGTTCTACGCAGAGGGTGCCTACGACCAAGCGATCAGCCAATATGATGCCGTGTCAAAGGTCCGCAGCCGCGTTCTCGATACACAATCCCTTGATGTGACGGTCGGTGAGGCCTCCTATCCGGTGCAGGAAGCGGCGCTCTATCAGGTAGGAAATGCCAATGGCAAACTCTACTCTGACTATCGGAATTTTTCGGAGAGTGCCAGCGATGACCAGACCCGCGAAGAATTTGCTACCCTCGCAGAGGAGTCGCTGACGGATGCCGAGGTCGCCTTCCGCAAGGTCATCGATACGGCAACGAACACCCAGTTGCGGGGTCAAGCCTACGGTCGGCTGATCGAACTCAACTACGAGGCGGGGAAGTTCGATCGAGTCATCGAAACCTCGGCGCAGCTGATCGAGGCCTTTGGCTCGAGCCCGTTGAGTAAGACGGGGTACTACAACACGGGGTGGGCCTTCTATGAAACACAGAGATATGAAGAGTCCATCAAAGCCTTCGAGACGCTACTGGAACGGTTTCCTGCTGGCTTTGAGGCGGACCGCAGCAGGTTCCAGATCGGTGAGTGTTATCTGTCTCTGGAACGCTACGAGAAGGCCATAGACGTTTACCGTGACCTGGTTAGTCGACAACGAATTGACGACCTCACCGACGCCGAACTCGAGCAGATCCGTCGTGAAAAGCTGGCAGGTCTGGTTGATGAAACAGCGCTGGAACTGGCTGCGAAGGCTCAGATTCGTGTCGGCACGTGTTACGCCAAACTCGGGCGATACGACGAAGGTGTCGAGGCGTATCGAACCGTCATCGATCGCTTCGCCACCGAGCGCAATTTGGTGGAAGAAGCCTATCTGCAGATGGCTCGTCTGTACGACGATGGGGGCAATGCAGAAGCGGCGGTGGAAACCTATCGCGAGGCCATTCGAGAAACTTCCGATCGAACCTTGCGCGCGCGTATTCAATATGCCCTGGCCGAGCGGCTTCTTGTGCGCGGCGAATACGAGGGGTCTATCTCCGAATTCCGCATTTACCTGCAAGCCTATGGCGACATAGCCGCGCAAGCGGGGTTCAGCCAACCCCGCGTACGCTATCGACTCGGCAGCGCCTACCAGCGGTGGGCTCAGACTGCTCTCGAAGCAGCTGGTACCGGGGCAGCTCAGGTTCGTCTCGAAGCGGCGATCGCCCACTACGATACGCTCCTGGTGCAGGATCCTGAGAGCGCATACGTCGTTGATGCCACATTCAACCGGGCGGTCGCGCTGCAGGCAATGGGGACAGATGCGAGTCTGGGCGCTGCACAGAGCTCATATGAGGGTCTGGTCGCAGCTGCCACCGACCTTACATATGTCGAACGCTCATTGGTGCAATTGGCTGAATTGCACGGCAAGCGCTCAGATCATGCCGCAGCAATTGCCGCGGCTCAACGATTGCTCGACGAGTTTCCCGCCAGTGATCTGACGAATGAAGCCTTGTTGCTGATGGGACTGGCTCATCAGGCACAGGGAGAGCTGGAGCTTGCAGTCGGCGCCTTCGCGCGCGTATCGAGCGCAGATCCGGCGCTATATACACGGGCCTCCATGGGCGGTGGCCATGCCCTGTTGAGCCTCGGACGTCCGCAGGAAGCGATTTCGACTCTCGAGGCCGGTGTCGGCGTCGCAGAGGATGCGTATCTCAGCAGCTTTCAGTATCTCATCGGTCAGTCGCATCAGTCTCTGGGCGAATCCGAACAGGCTTTCGATCACTTTGGCAAAGGGCTGGCAGCGCAGCCGCCACGTGATCTGGAGGAGGCACTGCGTCTGGCCCGTGGCAATGCTGCCCTGCTGACGGGGAAACTCGAAACGGCCATCGAGGATCTCGAGTGGGTAATCAATGAAGTCGACGATCCCTCCAAGGTGAAGTATGCGCGCGACGCGTTGGCGATCAGTTATCTTCGTCAAAATCGCGGCGCGGATGCGCTGACAGTTCTCGACGAGATGACACGCACAGCGCAGACGCCTGAAGAAGAAGCGGAGCTGCTAAGTAGAATTCTCGATCTGTATTATGACCAGGACGACTACGCGCAGGCGGCCGGCGTCGCGCAAAGATTGCTGGCTCTCGAGTTCGCCGATGGGACCACGGCGGAGCGCCCCTTTACGTTAAGAGAAAAGGCCCTCTATCTGCTCGGAGATGCCCTCCTGCGTCAGGAGAACGGCACTGGCGCCCTCGCCGCTTTCGCTCGCCTGTTGGACGAGTTCGAGGGGTCGGTTTTCGAGGTTCCCGTGCGTCTCAATCGAGCAACGCAGTTGTTCGCCAGTGGCGAGCTGGAGGACGCGGCCGTGGCCTTTGAGGTTTTGCGGGAGCGTCCACTGGATCGAGAACAGTCCTACACTGTCGATTTCTATCTCGCCAATACACGCTACAGTTTGCGGCAGTTCGACGAGGCGCATCGCCTGTTTGCCGATCTACTGGTAGCAGATCCGAATGCACCTGAGCGACCGGATCTATTGTTTGGACTGGCAGAGAGCAAGTATCAACTGGGCGAGTTTGAGCAGGCCAGCGGCCACTACCGGACGATTCTTGCGGAGTTTCCCAATGAGACCTCCGCGGACGATTCACAATACAATCTCGCCTGGTGTCTGATCGAACTAGATCGTGAGGACGAGGCGATGATTGAGTTTGGCCGGATTCTGAAGAATTACCCACAATCAGAGTTCGCCCCCGCCGCCCAGTTCACCTTCGGTGACTATGCCTACAATCGGCAGCAGTATTCGGAGGCTCTGACAGCATATCGCAAGGTGCAGGAAGCCTATCCGCAGGCTACGGTGGCCGCTCAAGTACCGAGGTTGATCGACGAACTAAAAGAAGCCCTGGCGTACCAGGAATACGAGAAGGGGTTGGAGTTGATGGATCTTGCTGATGGCGGTGGGGGAGAGCAAGACTATCGCCGCGCGATCGAGGTCTTCGACCAGGTTCGTGAAGCATATCCAGGTACGGAGAGCGAAATCGGCGCAATCAGCAATATGGGTGTCTGCCTGGAAAGCATTGGCCGCTGGCAGGAAGCGGTGGATCTATATGACGAAGTCATCGTCCTCTTCGAGCAGGAACGGGCGACACGCGAGGCGTATCAATTTGCCAAGGCGCACCGAGATTGGATCGTGAGTACTCGACTATGAGCGGGATTGGAAGAGGAGAGCGCCGCATGTGGCGTCTACAGAGAATCATTGTTGCTGCTGGTCTTGTCCTGCTGCTGATGGCCACGGGGTCAACTGCGCAGGGTGGTGGTTTCCAGCTGAAGCAGGATCAGGTGTCCGGGACACAGGCACGGTTGCTGTCAGTCCTCTATCCGGGGCTTGGCCAATTGGCCGTGGGCCATCGCCAACGCGGTACGGCGATGATCGTCGGACACACGGCCTTTCTCGTCGCCTGGTTGTCTTCCAACAGCGACTTTGGCACCCACGAGGATCAGTTCGATCTCGAGAGCGCACGGTATCTGTCTTTGCGCGAGGGTGGAAGCTTTGAAGATGCCACTGAGGCCTGGCGGCGGTTGAGTGATCGCAAGGATGATATCGACCAGGCACACACGACGCGGGTTACCTTCGCTGCTCTGACGGCGATCTTATACGGCTACAATCTCGTAGATGTCTTTCTACTCGGCGGGGTCGAGCCACCTCAGGATCGACGTATGTCCCTGAGCCCACGCAAGATCGGGGAGGCACCGGGCCTGGCCCTGGTGGCGAGATGGCGATGATGAAAAGGTTGCTTCTACTGGCGGCTGCTGGGACACTGATGGTGTTTGGTTGCAGCAACGACACCAAACTACCCGCGAAATATCACGATGGTGTTCTCGATCAGCCGACGGATGTCACGTCGCTGCTGGAAGGGTCGGATTTCTCCGTCACGTGGCAGATGGCATCCACGGCGAATGTCGAGGGCTACGTCGTGAGTCTGACGGACACCTCGGGCGCGCAAGACACGCGTTTTGTCGATGACTCGACAGCGACTTCCTACGATGAAGCGGGTCTGCAGTTGTTATCGGGTACTTTCTATATCATTCGCCTGTGGGCGGTCGATGACGTGGGGTTCTTTGGACCCACGTCTGAGCCCGACACACTGGTCGTTGAGTAACGGCGAAGATCGGCAACCCAATGGCTTCCGCCCAAGACCGTTTTTCTTCCCCTTCCGATCGGATCAATTTCCGGCGTCTGATCCTAGAGACGCGCCGGTTGACGATCTATGGATTGCTGATTGCATCGACGCTGCTGAGTGGGGGAGTTCTCTACAGCATCTATTACGCAGCGGAGCGTAAGCCACCACCACCGGCGCTCACCCGTCTCGTGATTCGTAAGCCACGATCGACGAAACAGTTCGTCCTGAAGCGGCAACGACTCAGGCCACGGGCGATGACCAAGGAAGTCACCGCCTTGCGTCCAAGACTGCAGCGCCCGGCACCCAGATTGCAGGGCCTGAGCGGACTGGGGCGTGTGCAGAGCTTCGATTACGCCCTCGATACAGGAACAAGCCTGAAACTCGATACGGGTCCTATCGAATTGAGTGCGACGCGCATCGCCGGTACCAAGGAACCCGAGAAGCGCATTGCCATGCGCGAAGAGTTGATCGATCTACGAGCTCTTGATACGGGGAAATTCAAGGGCCTGATCATTCAGGACCCCTCTGATCGGCGCAACGTTCGAGGTTTTGTCTATCTGGGTACTGCATGGGCGACAGATCTCGAACCGACCTTTGACTCGGCGGCCAAGGCTGTGCCCAATCTCGTACGTGCCCTCAACGAGCAAACAGGAATTACGGCGAAGGTAGACGCGCATCTCTTCGTCGACTCACAAGCCTTGTTCCGCACGCCCTTCGTTTTTCTGACGGCGCAGGAAGCCTTCGAGTTGACTGCCCGCGAGATTGAGAATCTGGGCGAGTACATGCGACGCGGCGGTTTTGTCTTCACCGACAATGCCAATCCCACGGCGGAATTCAGCCAGGCGGAGGCGGCACTGCGTCAAATCTTCGGTGATGCACTGCGTGGCGACGGGGTTTTGCAGATTATTCCCAACGACCATCCGATCTACCACACCTACTATGACTTCGACGGGCCGCCCGTCGGCTCGGAGTTGGAAGTGCAATCGACTGGCCAGCAGCGCGACAATGAGAGCATCTCCATCGCACGGCAATCGTATCATCTCGAGGGTGTTTTCGTCGATGGTCGCCTCGTTGCCATCTATTCAGACAAGGGTTATGTCCATACCTGGGCGCGGAACTACGGCAACGAACCGCAGCTAAGGTTCGGTATCAATGCTGTCATCTTCGCCCTTACTCAGGAAGGCTCGATTGCGCAGCAACAGATCGACTTCTACAGCGAAGGGAGTGGCTGACATGCAACGCACGATGGCCGCCATGGCAGTTCTTGCCCTTGTGGCGTGTAGCGTCACCCTGCCCCAGATCAAATACAACAGCACCTTGGCCGCTTCCGCGGTGCCCATAGCTGATGTTGAGGGCAATGAGACGGGGGCGGTGTATTCCATCGAAGGGTTGAGAGTCCAGGTTGAGCCCCTCACGGACGAGCGCCTCAATGCGCTGTTCCCAGGCGACTCCAAGCGCGATCGATTCTCTACGAACCCTTATACGTATGGCGACTGGGTCAATCCATTGGTTGGCTATACGCCGGTGCGCTTTACGGTCTTCAAGGTGTCGATTACCAACGACATCTATGCCAAGGTCTTATTGGACCCTCTGCAAGCCGTCCTGCATACGGATCGCGGTGAAGTGCTGAATAGCTACGGCATTCCTTCCTGGTCGCCACACAATAGCTTTGAACGCTACTATCGAGCCTTGCGGGGTCAGAGCGGAAACGAGTTCTATCGTTTCGATCTACGCATGGGAAATGTTCGGAGTTCGGCGTATCTGGAAGACCAGAGGGTTTTCAAGGGCGAATCCTATAGCGGGTTGATCGCCTTCGACCCATTGCCTGAAGATGTCACACAGGTGCGCCTTGTCCTGCAGGATTTCGTGCTCCGATTCGACGCGTCTGGTCAGCCCCTGGAAGCGGTTGACATCACCATGGACTTCGATCGAACTCTCGAAGTCAGCGAAGTGCAGGTGGCGACTGGCGCTCAGGAATAAGACATCGCGACGACGAGGCGTCGTTGCATCTCGGCTCATGCTGGCGTGGTTGCTTGCAGGCAGCACCACCCTTGCTGCGGCTGGGCCCCGATTGGCAGTCCTGAGTTTTTCCGATGAGGCCGGTTTTCAGGGAGATTGGGATCTGGGTCAAGCGGTGCCAATCTCTCTCGGCGAACATCTTATGGGGATGTCGTCGTTGCAGGTCATCGAAGCGGACAGTGTGCGGGCTGCTGAGAAAAGCAGCCGCAGTGACGGGAAGCGTGGGCAGGAGCTGGCCATTGCAGTTGGTGAGAAGTTACAGGCAGACTTTGTTGTCACCGGCGTTGTGAGTGCCTGTGGCATTAGAAGAGTTGTGGCGGGCGATCCCAATTTGGGAGGATATCGTTCGTTCACGTACGCCATAGGTCTTGAAGATGTGGAGCTGACGCGAACGTCGACGTCGGCGGTCGTGCGAACGATGAGTGTCGTGCGGGACAGCGTGATTCGTCCTCTCGAACTGAATCTGTTCGGGCGTCCCACATCCCTCGACCGCGAGTTTGAGCAGTTGCTCAAGACCGATTTCGGCAGTGAAGAGTTTGATGAGTTGAAGTTTGGCCGTTATGTACGTGGTGCTCTCGACGATCTGGCGGCGACCATCATCAGTACCATATATGATCGTCGTCCTCTGATCTTAAGTCGCGAGGGGGCACGAGTACTCGCCGTGGATGGGGAACGTGTTTTCCTCGGGATCGGCATTGAAGACTTCCTCGAAGTTGGGGACATACTGCCGATTCTTGACGGCGAAGGTGATCGCGTCGCCCTCGTAGAGGTCGTGGAGATGATCGGGCCGCATTTGTCGAGCGCGACGTTGCGGAACAGGGAAGTAGCAGAGGATTTGCAGGCAACGAGTGAGTCTGCTGGCGACTCGGTCGGTGTGATCGAGGTCGGGCACCGACTCGGCCAACGCCTGGCACCAGATGCGTTGAATCAGAACTGACGTAACACGAGAGACTAAGGGACACTTAAAGGAGTCACGTATGTGGGAGACAATTCAGAGCGGTGGCCCGCTCATGGTACCGCTCATCCTGGCCGCCCTCCTCGTGGTTGCCTATTCCATCGAACGTTTCTGGGTATTGAGCCAGATGCCTTCGCCGGATGAAGCAAAACAGCAACTCGACGCCCTGGAGGCCGCGCTGAGTCGTGGAGGCCAGGAGGCGGCGGTGAGCGTTTGCGATGAAGGCAAGGGGGTACTGAACTTCGTCTTTGCCCGCATTCTCAGACGTCACAATACTTTGATGATTGAGCAGCGCGAGTTTCGCGACACGAATGAAGAGATCATCCGTCGGGCAGAGATGGGTGGCTCCGGTGAGATGGGGCGCTTCATGGTGATGCAGCAGGAACTGAGCGATTTGAAGCAGGAGTTGGTGATCGAGACGGAGGAGGCTGCCCGTGGCTATTTGGGGCGCCATCTGGCCATGCTCAACACCATCGGCAATATCGCCCCCCTCTTGGGACTGCTCGGCACGATTACCGGTATGATCGTTGCCTTCGAATCGATCGCCGTTGCTGGTGCTGGAGACCCGCGTGTCGTGGCCGGTGGTATCTCACAGGCACTGGTAACGACGGCCTCCGGGCTGGTTATCGCCATTCCTACGATCATTTCCTATCGCTACCTGGCTCGCAAAGCTGAATCGTTGTTGGAGACGGTCGAGGTCTATGGCCATGCCTTTGCTAACAGTCTGATCATGACCACTCAGGCAAGCGGCGAGTAGTCAGACGATGGCACGTCACCGCGTTCGGCACGGACAGGTGTTGCTCGATGAGAGCGAGCCAGATCTGACACCGCTGGTGGACTGTGTCTTCCTGTTGCTCGTGTTCTTCATGGTGACGACTGTGTTCCTGCACACGAAGGGGCTCGAAGTCGACATGCCGAGTCAGAGCGACTCCCAGGAAGAGCAGAAAAAGGACATCAACCTTTTTGTCGATGCGACCGGCAAGATACAGATCCAGGGCGTTGATGTAGAGCCTGACGTACTGGCCGAACGCCTGGCCAAGGCGATGGAAGAAGCAAACAACAAGAACATCATCATCAACGGTGATGGTGATTGTCCACAGCGCTACATCGTCTTCGTCGTAGATGAAGCTCGCGGCGTAGGTGTCGAGGGCATTGCCTTCGCTCGTGAGCAAGAGGAATAGGGGACCGATATGCCAAAACATCGCCCTCTGCTGGAGGATGAAGAGCTGAATATGACGCCCATGATCGACTGCGTCTTTCTGCTCCTCATCTTCTTTATGGTCACGACCGTTTTCAAAGAGCCCTACAGTCTGCGCGTCGAACTGCCTGAAGCGCAGCAGGCGCAGATCGTGGAAGAGAAGAAACTCGTTGCGTCCATTGCGGCAGATGGGACGATGGAGATCAATCGTCAGCCCGTGACTCTGGCAAATCTGGATGAGGTTCTGCGCCGTGCGAAAGCGAGCACGCGCTCTCTGACGCTCGTTGTGCGTACCGACAAAGAGACGAAACACCAGCATGTACTCGATTTATTCGAAGCGGCGAAACGTGCGGGAATAGAGCAGATCCCTCTGGCGACGGACGATCCTGCCGACGACTGAGCTTCGCTCAGTTTGGAAGTAAAAAGGGGGCGTCACCCAACAACAGGTGACGTCCCCTTTTTCTTCTGACGATCTGCATGCGGGGCTTCTACGTCACCCCGGACACCAAGAGTGCTCTCCATGCCCTTACTACCGGCGGAACATATTTACGTGCAAGTCGTGCGTGCTAACGTATCTGCTGCAGTCTTTGCTGCGCGCCCTGATGAGTGGGTTGACGCCTGAGCACTTCTTGCCACTGAGTGGCAGCTGCTTCTGTATCACCCTGGGCCATCAGGACCTGAGCAAAGGCGTCCCGTGTGTCGATCTGGTTTGGGTCGAGTTCGAGGCTGCGCTCAAAGGCACCCTTGGCGTCATCCAACTGGCCGCCCATTGCGTGGGCCATGGCCAGGTTTGCCAGTAAGGTTGGTACCGCTGCACGGTCAGTGATGCGGTCGAGTCCGCGGCGGTAGGCGCTGACAGCCAGGTCAAAACGACGTTGATGGTGATAGATCTGTCCCAATTCGTTGTCGATACCGGGTAGATCTGGATTCTGCTTGCGGGCTGCCTCATAGGCGTTGGCTGCTTCAAGTAGCTGACCACGTTCTTGCAGCAGACGGCCTGCCCCGTGCAGGGCGTCGGCGAAGGTCGGATCCAATTCCAGTGCCCTGGCGTAGTTTTGCTCGGCCAACTGCATGCGACCCTGTTCGTGATAAGCACGGCCCAACAGATAGGGGGCGGCGGCGTGATCGGGGTATTCTGCCAGTTTTCGCTTGTAGTGATCGACGAGACGTTGAGCTGGTGACAGGCGCTCGAATGTCGCAAAGGACCGCGCTGTGGCCAGGCTGTCTCGCAACCCGGTCTGTTGGTAAAGTCTGCCAAGATTCAGATACGGACGGGGATCCCATGGCGCCAGTCGCGCTGCTGTAAGAAATGATGCCTCCGCCTTGACATGGAGACCGTGTCGCTGTCTGGCAAGGCCCAACCAACCTTCGTACTCCCCCGATGTTGGAGACAGGCGGCTCGCCTGAGCGAGTGAGCCGATCGCCTCATCGAGTCGATCCTGCTGCAGCCGGATCTTACCCAGCAGATGATGTGCCTCCGCCCGCTTCGGGTCGATCGCCAGCGCTTCGGCCAGAACACCATCGGCTTTCTCGAAGTCACCCATGCCTGAGAAATAGAGGATCGCGAGATTTATTCGCGAGGCCACCTCATCGGGCTCCATTTCTATGACACGTTCGAGGTGCCGCCGGCTCTCAGGATAGCGGCCTTGTTGATACAACCTTACTGCTTGCTGGCGCAGAAGGTCCGGATCGTCGCTGAGCTGACCAAGGTCGGAGGCCGCTGATCCCCGGATCGGCGCCGGCTGCTCGTCAGCTGGGGGCGTTGGGTAGTCGATGGAGGGTACTGAGTAGTCGGGGGGCGGAATCAGCGTCCCCGCGATGGGTGCCTTGCCTTCGACGATGTGCAGATAGCGGCGCAGTATGGGCGTACCGTCGGAGGCGATGGTCTGACGCAGCCCGGAGGGCCAATCAATGACGATGCTGTCGACCGCTGCGTTCTGCCCCAGGCCGAAACGTGGCCGCGGGTCGAACTGACTATGAAAGCCACGCCCACGCTGGATCTGTCGAGTCTGTTTGATACCAGCAGCATGCAGAGTCACTCGAGTACCGATCGCATCGCGATTACTCGTACGTCCTTCCAGGCGCAGGCCAATCCAGTTGGACGTATTGCCTGTGTTGTTGCGCCAAAGGCTTGGGGTGTCGTTGAGATTCGCCACGACGATGTCCGCATCGCCGTCATTGTCGAAGTCTATGATAGCCGCTGCGCGACTGGCGCTCACTCGACGCAACCCAGATTCGGTGCCGACTTCGCTGAACCGACCGGTCGCATTGTGGTAGATGAGATTTCGCTGAGCATAGGCAAGACCGCCAGCGACATCCTGTAACGCCGGATATACATGACCATTGGCAACGAACAGATCGAGCCAGCCATCGTTATCAAAGTCAGAGAAGGCCGTGGACCAACCGAGGAAGGGGCGCACGACCCGTCCCATGCCAGAAGCTGACGTGCCATCGTCGAACCAACCCTGACCATCGTTGGCGTACAGGGTGTTCACGTCATCGGAGAAGTTGGAGACATAGATATCGATATCTCCGTCGTTATCGATGTCGCCGCCATCGACACCCATGCCGGCCTGTGCCAATCCGCCTTCGCTGTAGGCGACACCCAGTCGTGTGCCCACTTGCGTGAAGCGGATGTCGCCGTTGGCGCTGTCATTGCGAAACAGGAAGTTTGGCTCGGAATCGTTGGCGACATAGATGTCGAGATCGCCGTCGGATTCGATGTCAGTAAACAGAACGCCGAGTCCGGGATAGGCCTCTGCGTCGATGCCGCTGCTGCGGCTGATATCGGCGAATCGGCCCTGGCCGAGGTTGTGATAGAGTCTGTCCGATTGCGCCGGTATGCCTTCGGGGCCACAGAATGACTCGACCTCCTTGAAGTGGCACCAGTTGCCATCCGCCGGCGGCGCGGTGAGATCGAACTCGAGATAGTTCGCCACGTAGAGGTCGAGCAGCCCATCTGCATCGATGTCGGCAAAGGCTGCTGAGGTTCCCCAGGCGTCGCTTCCCAATCCTGCTTCAGAGGTCGTCTCAGTGAAGCGAACCTCGCTATCTGAAGAGTCATTTCGCCACAGACGATCTCGTCCCCAATAGGTGACGTAGAGATCCGGATCTCCGTCGTTGTCGATGTCACCGACGGCACAACCCATACCCCATCCCGATTGAGCAAGGCCGGACTCCTCCGTGACATCGCGAAACTGTCGCGACCCGTCTGCGCCCGCTTCGTTCAGATAGAGACGATGCCCTGAAGAAGAAGAGGGTGTCGTCGTCGCAGAATCATCAGACTTGACGCCATCGACGAAGAACAGATCCAGCCAGCCATCGCCGTCGACGTCGAGTACCGCGACACCTGCGGAAATGCTCTCCACAATGAATCGCTGTTCAGCGTTACCTGACGTGTTGTGATGCAACAGGCCACTTTGTGCGGCGATCTGCGTGAAGTGAAATGGCGCGGATGCCGTCGGCGCTGTCCTTTGGTCCGTGGTTGTCGATTCACAACCAGACACGAACATGACGAGAGCCGCTGCCATCCACGGCAGGACAGAGGTTATAGAGAGGTCAAGCAGAGATCGGCTCACGGAGAAGTCAGAGAACTTCCGGCCAGGTTCGTCGAGAATTCGACGAGACCAAAGCGGTCTGGCTTGTGATACTGTGGTCGCTGAGTGCGGGTGTCCGACCACAGGCTGAACTGTGAGTTCACCTCACCACCAATCCGATAGAGATTAAGCCGCCAGTGGTCACCATCGTGGGGCGGCAGGTTTGGCGCAAAGGGGGCAAGGTCAGCAAAGGGAATCGCGATTTCCGTTGTCCAACCACGATCAGTGTCCGTTGAGTCGTTGAGTGTGCCGTCTATCGCAATCCCGACCTGAACCCCCTCGCCATTCCACTCGCTACTGCGGCTGTCACGGGGCGAACGGTCGAGAATCGTGCCCAACGCGTTGAACTCAAAGTTGAAGTAGATACTGACATCCGCCGGATCACAGGCAAAGAAGACTTCCACCGCGTCGTCACGCGAGACGGGTGCATCACGCTCTGTGAGATAGGCAGAGATGTACGCATCTGTGGCGACGAAGGCGACATATAGATACTTCTCATCCCACAGAAGCCGCGCTGTGGTGCCTTCGCGAGCACCTGTAGTCCACCAGGGAAACTGGAAGGAGTCGATGGCTGTCGCCGTCTGCCAGGGCTCTGCGCCATCGAGAACCCCGTCGATCGTCACCTTCGTTGCGGCCCGTTCGATGACATAGTGCGGGACATCCAGAGCGACAGCGGACGTGGTGGAATCTTGGCCTGTCTCACCACCGAGGCACATGGTTGGTAACAACAGGAGGGTGACGATCAATCGAGACATGGATGACTACTCCTTTACGGCACCCGCAGCCAGACCGCGAGTGAAAAAACGTTGTGTCAGCAGGAAAAATGCGATGGTTGGGGCCAGGGCGATGATCGAGGCGGCGGAGATATATCGCCAATTGACTCCGAAGACCCCCTGAAGACTGGCCAGACCCAATTGCAGTGTATACAGATCGCGGCTCTTGAGCACCACAAGAGGCCAGAGAAAGTCATTCCACTGTGCCACAAATGTAAAGGCCGCCAGTGTCGCCATCGCTGGTTTCACCAGGGGCAGCATGATTCTCGCATAGATCGTGAAATCACCACAGCCATCGATCCGCGCCGCGTCTTCCAGGTCGATGGGGATCGTCGTGAAGGCCTGGCGCATGAGGAAGATGCCGAAGGCATTGACCGCAACGGGCAGGATCACGCCAGCATAGGAGTCCACCAGACCCAAACGCAGGGTGACGATGAAGAGGGGAATCAGCAGCACCTGGAAAGGGACCATCGTCGTTGCCAGTACAGCATAGAGGATGAACTTGCGACCACGGAAACGCATACGCGCCAGGGCATATCCGGTGAGGCTGCACAGGAAGAGAGTAATCAATACAGTGGTGATGGCGATAAAGAAGGTGTTGAAGATGTACAGAGGAAAAGGCAGAATCGACCACGCCTTGGCGAAGTTTCCCCAGACGATGGGATCTGGGATCCACTCTGGCGGATAGGCAAACAGATCTGCCGATTCAGACTTCAGCGCTGTCGCCAGGAGCCATGCAAAAGGCGCCAACAACACGCTCCCCACGGCAAGCAGGGACAGATAGAGGCCGACGAGCCGTAATCGAGCTATCCAGGCGAGTCGCTCAAGGGGTGTCATCTGTCGGCATCCCCACCGGCGACACGAAAATTGATCACGGCGAATACAAGAATCAATCCCAGCAGTAATAGAGAAACGGCGGCAGCGTATCCCACTTCGAGATATTTGAAACCCAGTGTATAGATGTAGTATGCCAGAAGGTTGGTACGATGAAAGGGACCGCCGCTGGTCATCACATAGACTTCGCCGAAGGTGCGCAAAGCGCCGATGGTGGCGATGATGCTGACGACCAGTGTATAGGGCTGAATCGACGGGATGGTAATATGTCGGACAATGCGCCATCTGCCGGCGCCATCGACACGGGCCGCTTCCTCTAGCTGTGGTGGAATACCTTGTAATCCAGCGAGATAGATGATCATGTAGTAGGGGGAGGCCTTCCAGATGGTGACCATCGCCACCGAGGCCAGCGCGACACAAGGCTCGGAGAACCAGCCGGACGTGACCTCCAGGCCGAAGAAGCTCAACAAAGCTTCGGGGACACCACGGGTATCGGCGAGCCACGAAGGGCCCGCAATGCCAAATCCCTTCAGCACAGCGTTGATCAGTCCATCAGAGTTGTAAAGCCACTTCCAGGCGATACCCGCTACGACAATGGATGTTACGACGGGGATGTAGTAGACGGTTCGGAAGATCTGGATGCCACGGATCGTGCTGTTCATCAACAGCGCCAGAAAGAACGAAACCACCACCAGCGCTGGCACGACCATTGCCGCATACAGCAGCGTATTGGCCGTCACACGCCAGAATAACTCATCGCCGAAGGCACGTTCAAAGTTATCGAGACCGGCCCAGACGGGTGGGTTGAAGATGTTGTAGCGATGCAGACTCAGCCAGAATGTGTCCAGCAGCGGGTAGGCGAAGAAGGTCGCCAACATGAGCAGGCCCGGGGCGATGAAGACATAGGGGATGGCGCGCTGGCGCAAAGGGAGCCGTTTGCTCATGGGTTCGTATATCTCAACAGGTGATTCCACTTGCTCTCGATTCTGTCGAGAGCGGCCTGCGAGGACTGCTGTCCAGCAAGGGCCCTGGCAAACTCCTCGTAGAGAATGTCCTCCATCCGACTCCAACCCTTCACGTCGGGTGGTGCGGCGACGAAGGAGTTGGGCAGATCAGCATAGGAGATCTGATTTGCACGATCAGACAGATTTCGCGGCGGTTGGCGAAAGAAGGGATCTGCTGCGGCCTCCTTCGTCGTCGGCAGAATCGCCACATAGGAGCAGAATTCCAGTTGATACTTGGGACTGGTGACGAACAAGCCGAAGTCGACGGCTTGCTCTACATGTGGCGACATACGGGGAACGACGAGGACTTGACTATTGGCGGGTACCTTGCCCAGTCTGCCAAGTGGGTGCGAGGTCATACCCGCCTTGGTCTCAAAGGACTCATCGAAATACCGGGTGATCCAACCGCCCGAGAAGGGCAGCATGGCTGCCCGACCTTCGATAAACCAGTTCACCTCGTCGCGGCTAGAAGCAGCCAGTGCCTCAGGGGGGAGCACGCCCATCGCGTAGGCATCGACCCACTGCTCAAACAGGGCCAATGCCTCAGCGTTGTTGATGGTTGTGGCAGTTCCATCCGGATTGAACAAGGGCCACACATCGTCCATGCGAAGCAACCACCAAGGAGGTCCCACCAGGGAAGGGTGCAGGCGCCAGGAGACGCCATATTTCCCCGTCTTCTCACGGATGACACGCCCCATCTCAAACATCTCGGTCATCGTCGTCGGAGGGCGCTCCGGATCGAGACCGGCGGCAGCAAAGATCTCCTTGTTGTACCACATCATGTTGACACTGCCATAGAATGGGAAGGCGTAGTTGGCGCCCTGATACTGCCCCATGCCACGCCAGAAGTTCGGCAGATAGCGATCCTGATCGGTGCCGCTCACGAGGCTGTCCAGATTGCTCAGGACATCGTGCTCAAGGAAACGCGGCAGGTCGTAGACATTCGCCAGGTCGGGCGGATCACCCGACACGAGGGCAGCGATAAATTTCTCCGCCACCTCGCCACCGCTGACATCTACCCACTCAACCCGGACGCCAGGGTTCAGTTCTTCGTAGTCGGCGATCATCCCATTGATGTAGTCGGCGAAGGCATCGCCGAGGGCGATCGTCCAGAATTCGAGAACGATGTCCCCCTCCTGCGTGTCTTTCTCGGAACAACCAGCTCCGAGCAGCAGCAGACAGAAGCACAGGCAGGAGGCGATGAGCCGACGGCGGCGGGAATCGCCCAAATCTAGTGCCCTGTTGAGGAATGAACCTTGTATTCGACAGCCGATCCATCCTGACTCACTGCGTTGCGCTCCCTCGTTGGGTCCAACTGACCCACGTCGGTCACGCGCCTTGTGAGCCAGGCGCCTCGACTGCCGAATTTCACAATGCTGATTCCTCAACAGGGCACTATCGCAGCAACGTGATGGGACGCGTCGATGTCAGCCCACCAGGTGTCTGCAGACGGACCCAATACACACCCGTCGCTGTGATGCCGCCGTCATCGGCACGACCATCCCAGGCGATCTGGTGCATACCAGCCGGCAAAGCGGATGTGACGAGGGTTTTCACCCGACGTCCGAGTACATCCCAAACGGCAAGATCGACCTTGCCATTACGGGCCAGCTCAAAGCGAATTTGGGTGGCAGAGTTGAAGGGATTCGGATAGAGATTTACGAGGGCCGACTGCTGCGGTTGCGGTCCATCGGCCACTTGTTCGATGGCTGTAGGAATCTCCCCCGGCAACCGAAAGGCGATACCTGGCAGGCGATCGCCGTCGACATCGACAATGTGGGCCGATGCAGAAGAGCGCCCCGATCCCTTGCCGACCTTGAGCAAGAGCCGATTCTCTCCCTGCAGCACATGAATCGGTATCTGCACGTCAGCAAGGTGATAGTTGCGTCGCACATTGTCGGTGAAAATCGTTTCGCCATTCCAGATCACTTTGACGACGTCGTCGAATCCAAGCCAGAGAAACCCTTCCTGGGCCTGACGCGAATCTACGAGAGTGAAGGCCATGCTCTGGATATCGCTCGCCGTCCCGTGGATCTCGCTGATCTGCAGTCTCTCGGCCGAGTAACCCAGATGTTCCACAATCTCCCACGATCCGTCGCCTGCTGGTGCGCCGGCGATGGGACGCAGACTCTCTTCGTTCGGCAGGCGCCGCAACTCGATATCCATCCCTGGGAAGGGGCCAGCTAACAACCAGCGCCGTATTCCGCGACCATAGAACATGGTGCGGCCTTCGGCGGCGCCCACGGCCTCGGATTTCACAAAGTCACGGCGGACGTGCTCGGGTGGTTGTCCGACGAAGGTCATCCGCCGCATGTCCAGCGTGCCCAAGCCCTTGGCCGCGGCTAGATGCAAATGCTCCAGATCCAAGGGATTGAAGCCCATGGCGAAACTGCCGACGGCATCTGCAGCGACGGGATCGGCGCTGGCGATGATGACATTGTGCTGCACATTGTCACCGCGCTGTGGCCCATTGCCTTCTGTGCTCCAGAATCCCTCAATGACCGTGTAGGCGGCAGGATTGTACGAGAATAGGTCGACGTAGCCCTGCTCAGGATTGTTGGCAGCATGGGCACCTTTGCCAATCCCGGTTCCGTAGGCGAGTGGAGCCAGCGTGCCGACATAGTTCTTGATGCCGAGAGTGGCGCCGAAAATTGTCGTCTTCATCGCCGGAACGGAGATGATCTTGTCTGCATCGAGGACGGCTTCGGGAACGAAGAATCCTTCATTGCGGAAGTCTCCCGTGCCATCGATATGGAAACCATACTGGGCGCCTTGGTAGGTCGAGCGGGTGACCCCGGTACGTGAGACGGGGCCGCCTGGAATCGGCTCGCGTCGATAAGGTGCGTAATTCAAGTCAAGGGTATCGACGATGGTTGCCAGACCACGCGCATTGGCTTCGGCAACAATGCGCTCGTATGACAGGTCAGCGAATTCGGGATATGAGGCAGACCAGCTGTCGTCGGTTGCGTAGCTGGGAAATCCACGTTTGCCACGAGCGGGTGATCCGGAGCCGCCTTCGGCGATATGTATCGTCGCTGCCTGGGTGTGGTCGAGCAGGTAGTCAACGACACTCTTCACGACACGCAGATCCGTGATCTGTCCCGGATGTTCGGTGCCATCGTGGGTGTAACGGGAGCAGCAATCGCCCTGGGAGCCCAGATCGCCACGATTACTGACACTGTTCACTTTGATCAGGACACGATCACCCGGGGCGATGACATCGCGCAGAGAGCGGCCAGAACGATCGAGATCGAGGGCGCGTCGGACGATGTCGTCTACTTGCTCATAGCTGAGACTCGCGTCGATCGGTGCCGGTTGTGACAAGGCTGGATCGTCGGAGGCGACGACGGCCACGACGGGGCGCCCCTCACCGAGGGTCAGTGTGCCGGGGCGTAGCAAGGGAAGTCCGTCCACCTGCAGCGGCTCATCTACTGACGGCTGAGATTTGAGAGAGGTGATAACGAATGTCTTTGGGGCGCCGTTGGTACTCAGATCAACGCCGATGATGACGATGACAAGGACCGCCAGCAGAGCTCGAATTCTTCGCGAACGTGACCAGATCATGGACACTCTCTTTCACTTCTCATGTCGACAGGATGGGGATGAGGAGACAAGATGGCTCAGGGGCAGAAGCTGTCAAGCAGCATGCCTTGACGCCGGGGCCTGTGGCAGTGGAGGTTTGGCAGTCATCGTGTAACTCTACCATCCTTGCAGACCGGAATATGGATGAACGTCCTCGCCGATCCTGCCTACGCCGAGACATTGCTGAAGCTGACGCAGCAACTGCTGCGCTGGCGTATGCGACACGAAGACCAACGCGCCGAGCTCTGGGCGCTGGCCTTACGTTAAGCCAAGTTGGTTACCCTCCGGAGTGTGTCGCTGGGTGCGGGCCTGAGTGCTGGCATCGGTGCAGGTGTCGCCTATGCGGACAATGCGATTCGTGGATCGTATCTGGCTCTCGACTTTGGCTCGCCTGCGGCGCTGGCGATGCTGGCAGTGGTCGTCTTCCTGCTGAATCCAGCCCTTGGACTTCTGCGACGTAGCTGGCAACTGGCGCCGGGAGAGATCGCCGTCGTCTATGTCATGGCCCTGCTGGCGACGGCGATCCCGTCTATGGGACTCACGGGATTCTTCCTCAGTTACCTGACGGGAGCGCAATACTATGCCAGTCCCGAGAATGAGTGGGCGACCCTATTTCTCGAGCATGTGCCATCGTGGATGATCGTTCAAGACGCGACGGCCGTGCAGCGCTACTTCGAGGGAAATCCAAGCGGTGTCACGCAGATTCCCTGGTCCGCATGGATCGAGCCGCTGCTTGCGTGGGGACTCTTTCTCGGCGCCCTTTATCTGGTGATGGTGGCGATCTGTGTGTTGTTGCGTCGACAGTGGATGGAACACGAGCGCCTGTTGTATCCACTGATGCAGCCATCGTTGGCGCTCATCGATCGCGCTCCCGACGCGCTTCTGCCACGGTTGTGCCAATCGTCGCTCCTGTGGGTGGGCATCGCCATCCCCA